>NZ_JALLPO010000019.1 GCF_023276435.1 Sphaerisporangium perillae | reverse complement strand
TACGCCATCGACGCCGTGGTGGCCGCCACCGCCCTGCGTGCGGTCAGGCCGGTGATCGTCCTCACCTCTGATGAGGATGACATGTCCACGCTCTGTGGAAAAGCCGTCAAGGTCGTCGGAGTCTAAGACTTACGGGTCACCTGCCAATGCACACTCGGCGGTACCAACGTCAAGCTAGGTGACCCATCTCGATGGGGCGCCTGCCAGACTGGCCTGGTCCCGACCGAGGAGTAGCTTTACAGATCTCGCTGTACGGCTCGCGCTCAACTCCTGGGCGTGAGCCGTCCTGCTGTCCGGCCACAGTTGATCCGCTGATCGCCCGCCGTGTCGGCTGTCTGGACTTCAGCCGGTTCCTATATCTCGGTGAGGGCGTACAGCAGAGCGGCCATGCTGGTGCCGCTCACGATGTCGCCCTTGCCGACCAGCCGGGGGACGTCGCTCAGCGGTACCCATTCGACGCGCTCGGCCTCCCAACCCTCGGTGGGCTGGTCGATGTAGGTGGCGCTGTCGGCATGGAAGATGTGGTGAACGGAGTCGGAGATGCCGTTGGTGGGCTGGACCTTCACCAATGGGCGCAGCGGCCCGGGCCGCCAGCCGGTCTCCTCCTCGACCTCCCGGGCGGCGGCGCCCGCCGACTCCTCCCCGTCTTCGATCTTCCCGATGGGAATCTCCCATCCCCAGGAGTCGGTGATGAAGCGGTGCCGCCAGATCAGTAGCACCCGGCGCCGTTCGTCGGTTACCACGGCTCCGGCTCCGGGCGCAGTGCGGATCAACCGGTGGTCCAGATGCCTGCCGTCGGGCAGTTCCACATCCGCAACCCGAATGTCGAGCCACGTGTCGGTGTAGAGAGGCTCTTCGGAGTTGACCTGCCAGCGCATGCGGCGTACTCCCAGTGTGGTTGCCCGATCTCGGTCCCACGCTACAAGGGCACGCGTGCCTGTTGGCGTACCCGTGTCAGAAACCCTCGGACCACACGGGCGTCGAAAGGGCGCAGCGCGTCGGCCACTGTGGCGACCCGCTCGGCGATGCGCTCGGACTCCATGCCCTGCGCGCGCTCCAACATGGTCTCGGCGGTGGCGACGGCTTGGTCCAATTCGCGACGCTCGGCCAAGACGAGGGCGAGGGTGGCGAGCCGGTGTGTCTGGCCGCGTAGGTGGCAGGTGTCAGCGTGCCTGAGCGCTTCCTCGGCGTAGGTCTGAGCTGCCATGAGATCACCGAGGCGCCGCAGCGCTTCGGCGTGCTGGCATTCCAGCAGACCCGGCTGAACGTAGCCGGTCTCCGGCGGTTCCTCCGCTTCCCGGATCTGAGCCGCTGTGGTCTCCGATCGCCGCATGTGCGCATGACAGCTCGCCCGGTCTCCAACCCGCGCGTATGCCTTGGCCTGGAGTATGTGAAGGTCGGTCACCAGAGCGGGACTTAGATGATCGCGAGTTCCCCGCAACGCGGTCTCGGCGTACTGGATCACATACCGGTGCTTCGCCTGGGACATGGCCTGGTTGGCCAGCAGCGCGACCACGTAGCCGCCAAACGCCAGGCTGCCGGATGCCTTGGCCATGCGCAGAGCATGGAACAGGTAACGCTGGGAGAGCGCCTGACGGTCGGAGTCGTAGGCGCAGACGCCCGCGAGCGCGACCAAGCCACCGGCTGCCCGGAACAGCTCTCGCCCTGTTTGATCATCGTGGCTGCCCTTGAGCAGCGGTGTCACGTTGGCGTTGAGGAATGCCACGATGCGCGGCCGTACGGGCACACCGCCGACTCGGCGGTACATCTGCTCGTAGCGAGCGCGCGCGTCCTTGAGCACCTGCACGTCGTCCCTGCTTACCGGGTGCGGCCCTCGGCGCGAGACGTCTGGCTCATGAGGCGGGTTCTCCCATTCGAACACGGGGGCGATGGCCGCAGGTCCGTCGATCATGGTGGCGCCCGTCAGGAACGCCTTGTCGACGAGGTCTCCGCGCCACAACGCGACCGCCTGGTCAATGACCTGAGGCAACCCTGGCTCGTCCGGCTCGATCCGGTTACGGGTCATGCCAATGTCTGAGAGCGTCAGAGTCCGGCCGATCTTGCTCCCGATGATCTGGCAAATGATCTCTGGTACGTCTCCGCGGGGGATGGCCCTGTCCCTGATCCATCGGGCGATGGCGGTGTGGTCGTAGTGCGTCGGGCGCCGAGCGGTTGCCATAGCCGCGTTGATGCGTACGGCGAGCCCAGCGTGCGAAATCCTCGCTTCGGCGAGTAGCGAGTCAAGCAGGATGTTCGGCTCGCCCATCGGCCTGCCTCCACGTCAGCGCCCACCTCTTCTCGGAGTGTAAGCAGGTCGTCACGAACGAGGCAGGTCATCTGTCCGCGTGGTCCATCACCACTGGATCGCTTTCACACGGGGTGTGAACCGACTCCCACAGCCTGGGCCGATCACGCCCTTATGCCGCCACACAGTCAGGCGTTCCACTGGCCGCACCCGCACAGTAGGCGGACCCGCCGAAGCGATGCGACTCGTTCGAGGGGTCCTCAACCGCACGCTGGAGGTGCGATCCGTGGACAACCTTAAAGCCGGCCACGACGAGGAACGCAAACGCGACAGCCCCGAGACGAGTACTCCGACTCCCCGGCCGGCGACAGAGGACAGGGCGGTCACCGAAGCCACGGCGGAAAGGCAGGACAGGGTCCTGGTCGTGGTGCAGCGGCTTCTCAAGGAGCGGGGTATCCGTTCCCGCCGTGATCACAGGATCAGTCTCGGGTTGTTCGCCCACCGGGTGGACGCGGCCTGGCCGAACCGTACGGTTCCTCGGTCGCGGACGAGGCGATACCCGCCCGAATTGGTCGTGACCGATCCCCAGGGGCAGCGCACGGCCACGGTGACGATAGAGCGACGTTCGGGCTGCTACCTGCTGATGCTGCACGGTGGCCCCGACTCCGAGCCGGTGAAGGTACGCGAAGCGGGAAGGGTCGTGGCTTTGATCACGCGAGCTACGTCGCAGGCGTCAGCATGATCAGACAACAGCACCGGCCGACCGTGATGACTGTCATGCCCCAGCTCCCGGACACTCCGGCGGTACGAGCTGCCGAACAGCTGCGGCTGACTCTCGCTCATCACGGGATCGGCGCCAGGGTCTACGGGGGATACGGGCTGGCACTGCTGACGGTCGGTCCCATGATCGTGTGGTGCAACGGGGAGCGCTTCTGGTGGTGCGCGGGCTGGGATGCCCGGCGACGTCGGCCGATCTACGGCTCACAGCAGGTCGGCCAGACGGAGCGCACCGCGCGGCGCGTCGTCTGCCACTGCACCCGTCTTCACGAGCGGCAGTCAACGCAGCCTCCTGGGCGCGCGTCATGAGCGATCCTGCGGAGCGTGTAGGTCCACACGTGGCCATGGATCAGCACGGTCACGCAGTGCTCGACTGGTCGGCTTCCCATCACGTGATCGAGCGAGGGTGTCCGATCTTGTGGACCAGCTCTTGCCGGGCAGCGGTGTATGAGTTGCGCCGGGGCGGCGGGCGGGCGTTCATTCGCCGGACCGTGCAACTCGACGGGGGGCCGGTGGTGCACGAGACGCCGTGCTGGTCGATCGGTTGGGCTCGGTTGCTCTGGGCGAACCTGTTGTGCGGCGGAGCACGATAGCCGCACCCGGCAATCCCGCCCCAAAGCTGGTGCGGCGGCGCGGCCTTCCCCCGTGTCCGCGTCGCCGTACCTAATCAGAGATCACCGTGATCAGGTGTATGTCATTCGAGGTAGCCCTGCTCTACATATAGCAATGTGAACTGCGCGCGGGTATTGCTGCACGGGCCGAAAGACACCCGTATTAGGAGAGCGGCTCCAACGTCCACGTGTCAGAGGCGCTGACCTGCACGAACTTCCGATGAGGAGATCGATGACCCGTAGATCATTTCGCACATGCTTCGCGTCGTTGACTGAGCTGTCTTGCCGCCGATGCTGACGGTGGGTCTTCGTTGCCTACCGGATAGCGAATCGTCTCCCAGTGGCGACTGGGCCACGTCACCGATGGTCCATACGGTCCTGGCCATGCCAACCACGAATGTCAGAAAACACCTGCGGCGACTTCGCGACGGTAGAGTTGTACAGGTTAGAGCGCATCCGCGTCGCCTGCCGACAAACCCGGTCATTGTGGGCGGTGGCGGTCTCATTGTGGCGTTATTCATGCTTTTCGGTATCGGTTTTATCCTGTCCCAAACGGGCCAGACCCCCGCTGTCCCAGGACGCGGTGCGTCCACCGCTCCGGTACGGCTGGCCGGAGTCCACGCTGACTTGGCGCAGGCGTTGACTGCTGCTCGACAGCACGCAGGAATGTCACGAGTGCAAGCCGCAACACAGGCTGGCATGTCAGAGTCCGAGATCGCCAGCTTCGAAGAAGGAACATTGACGCCCGACGCCACAGACGTGGACGCCCTCTGCAACGCCTACGGTCTGACGCCAGAAGCGCGGAACGAACTGATGGCTCTTCAGTGGAAGACGCAATAGAACCGGGTACCGGGGGACTCGATCGCAACATGCCCATACTGCCTCTTCGTCCCGAACTGTAGGCGTGGCCAAGGTTGATGCATTACGGGCCTGCCCAAGCGTGTGATGACGAGTGATTGGGTGCGGCCTTGTGAGCCTGTGTTGCTGTACGGGGCTGCTGTATAGCAGTCACCACGCCGGGCACGACATAGCAACTGGGAGCTGAGGGAACGCCTTGCTCTGCCGTAGCGCTCAGATGATCATCTCGTACATGTCCCACGCCATCGTGTTCCCGGCTACCTGGGTGGGTTAGCAGAACCTGTGTGATGAGCAGTGCCATCACGGACAGTGATGATCCGATCTGGTTGTCCAAGTCCTTGCGTATCGATCCAGCCTCGGCCATTCGTGTGCCCGGCGGCCACCAGCCGATCCCGCTGTCCTGGCGGCGCAAGCGTGTCGTTGTACATCTGACACAACCCTTCGCCGGTGTCGGAGAAGAGATACCTGCTGGCGTAGACCCGCCCCTGATGAGCCCATTCGTAGCGCACGACACGGCGGCGCACCAGGGCGTCGAACCACTCCGCGGCGCGGTCCGCCAGCTCGTCCGAAGGACCGGAAGCGGTGAGGCTAAGGCTGGTGGGCTCATCGGGCAGGGTGAACAGCTGGTTGTGAAGCTTGTCTGCGTGGATGCAGCCGTCCTGGACCCGAACGCCGGCCGTGAGCAGGCTGAGATTCTCGCCTGGTGACTTGAGATCGACGAAGACGACGGGAAACGCGCCCTCGTCGGTGCGCTCTAGCCATATGTCCGCTGACCATTCGGCCACTCGTGTTTCGATCCGTGTCATGAAGACCCGCTGCGTCTCGCTGAGATCAGCTTCACATTCACGCCAGTCGTCCAGGAACACGACAAAGAGGGTAGAGCACTCCTCCGCGAGGCGGCCATGGCGTCGTTGACTGCTCTGCACGAATGCTGCCCCGGGCGAGTCCTGATGACGCCAGGGGTCCCGCAACGGGCGCGGGGCGGCGACTCGAGCCGTAATATCCCCCTTGTGACGGCAGCCGATGACTTCCATACCTTCTGCAGGACGGTCAAGGCCCGTTCGCAGGAACATCACCAAGCCATGGACATCGCGCTGAAACGGGGCTGGTGGGCGATCGCCGGCAGCGTGCTGCGCCATGGAGCTCGACTCCATGATCCGCGTCATCTACCTACTGCACAACCCGGATGTGCGGGACCGTATTTTGACTTCCTGCGTTACCGGCAAGGGATTTAAGGACGACCGAGTCCGCATCCCTGATCGAAGCATGATCGATGATGTCGCTACCGGTGACAAGGGCTGGGTAGATGCCGTGTATAGGTTCGGAAACAGGTTCGTGCACCTGACCGACGCGCACGACTACGCAGAGGTAGATCCGTTTCAGGCGTACGAGCATAAGGATGAGGTCATCAAATACCTCAACCAGTACCACGGAGGCATGCTGCCTGGTCGGCCGCTGGACGACAGCTCCACATTGCGTGACATAGCTGCGTATGCCCCGTACGTGCTAGACAAGATCACCAAGAACCTGAACGGATGCATCGAGTCTCTGCGCGAAGAGGTGGCTCCTCTCAATGAGGGGCTGGTGTGAGACTATTTTTCAACTTAACTTTGTTTAGCTACTTCAGCTTGCGCAAAATTTCCATCGCCTGAGTCACGTCCGTGACGACGTGATCGGCTTTGCACTCCTCGTCCAGCCATTTTCCTCTGTCGATCCAGATGGTGCACAGCCCCGCCGCGCGCCCGCCGGCCACATCGGCAGTCAGATTGTCCCCGATCATCCAGCCGCCCCGATTGAGAGTGACACCGCAGCGCTGAGCCGCGATCTCGAATATGCCGACGTCGGGTTTGCGGATGCCCTCTGCGCCGGACAGTGCCCAGGCGTCTACAATATTGGCCAAGCCGGTGTTACGGATCTTGCCGAATTGGTTGTCGGCCATCTCGTTCGTGACGATCGCCACCCGCCACCCGGACGCTCGTAGCCCGGCGAGCCCATCAAGGACTTCGGTGCGACAGCGGACCAGGTGGGGCATGCGCTTGCGGTATCCGCTCCACAGCTCGTCGAGCGAATTCGGCAGGGCCAGGTACTTGCGGACCTTGGTGAAGAAGACCTCACGATGCGGATGGCCTGACCGGTCCGTGCACCTTCAGGAGGACCGCTTCGACCGGCGGGCTCGGCCGTGCGGGCAATGATCTTCTGGTGAGCGCCGGGCGCCGGTGCGCTTGCGGAGAGCGTCCGGCCAGTGTGCACGTGGAGGGTGCGGCAACCTGCCGCGTCCGTGACCTTCGACCCCCGGGTCGCTCACGCTGGTCGATCCGGTGACGCCGCGCTGCCTGTATCTCCTGCTGCGGAGCAAGTACAGCACTTCTCCAGCGCAGGGTCGGGTTCTGCTGTTTTGAGGGTAGGAAGGCAACCACGACGCCGGAGACGCCGCATCGTCCACCGTCGCCACATGAGGCGGCGAAGTCCAAATCGGTAGATGACCGCGAGCTCCATGCGGGTGACGATCTGATCTACTCCTCGGGGGCCGACATCGCCGAGGACCATTCCTGCGGCGGTCGTCACGGGTGGCGTCCGCCAGGCAGCTACGCATGCTGGTGAGACGCGAGCGCTGAGCTCCTCCAGACAGGAGTCGAAGATCTTGCTGACGGCCTGACTTTCGGCAGCAACCCAGGCTTTGGATTCGGCCAGTTGCTCTTGCAGGGTATGTCCGTGATTGGCGAGCGTCGCTAGCGTGCTGGGCTCGTCATCAGTGCGTCGGCGGATTCGGTAGGGATATTCAGCCCAGGCCACCAGGCAGCGGACGACCTGTGCGTAGTGGTCGCGCCGGACGGCGGCGTTGGCCCTGGCGTTACCCAGGAGGGTACCGAGCACCCCGGCGAGCACGCTCGACCCTAGAACGGCCAGGCCGACCGAGAGCAGGGCCGACTGCTCGGAGGCCTGGCTGGTGGCTAAGTAGGTGTTCAGCCGGGTCGGACCCATCGGTGCCGTTCCCTCCGCATCTGGAGCGTGCGAATACGGTGGGGCAATTCGTTGCTGTCACCGTGCGGGGCATCTTCGCACGGCCAGACGTTGGTGCGTCGCCATGTCTCCTCGAACATTAGATGCCGGTGGACCAGGGTGATGAGCGGTTCCAGGCCGTCCTCGGGCAGCCACCGCAGCGCGGGATCATCGCGGTCGTACTGCAGGCACAGGTCGGCGGGTTCAGAGTTGCGGTGCTTGAAGCGACGTCCGGGGCCCGAACGCGGATAGACGTGGATCCGATCGCCGGGCGGCATGATCACCAGCCGCACGCGCTCGGGAGGATATCCGTCGCGGGCGAGTGCGGGTAGGGGCAGCAGGGTCAGTTCGAACAGGGCAGCTCCTTGCCATCCGGTGCGGCCGGTGGCCTCCACCACGCCGTACAGGTCGGCGTGGTGGAGGAGGTGTTCGGCTGCCTCGGCCGGATGGTCGAGGGCCTCGGTCACGGGGTACGCCATGACCTCGCCGGCCTGTTCGGCTGAACCCCGCGCCGCGAAGTGACGGCGCGGCCGGTGGAGGTGATGCTGCCAGCGGTCAGCGCGACCAGCGCCTGGGCGGGGGTCTGCGCAGATGGTGCCGGGAAGGGGTCGCCGAACACCGAATGCCAGATCTCGATGGCGGCCTCGTGCTCGCCGTCTGAGGCCAACCCGAGGGCCTCCTTGCCGCGTGCCGCCGCCGTCGCGAACACCTGGCTGTAAACCTTTCGGTCGGATGACGTCCATTTCTCGGCCAGGTCATCGACGCCGGTGGGGTCCATCACCTTCCCCATCACCGCCGTGGCCGCGTGCTCGAAGAAGGTCACCATGGCGGTCGCGTGCGGCATCTTCTTGGTGATCGCCGCGTAGCACAGCGACTCGATGACCAACCCGCACAGGTCGTGCAGCTGCGGCTTGTCGCTCTTGAACGCCTTGCCCATGCGGACCTGGTGGACGAACACGCCCCCGGTCGCCTGATTGCGTTCGGTCACCACTCGGCGCAGGGTGCGGGTGTTGGATCGCTCCCAGCGGTCAAGCTCACGGTCGGCGATGAACACGTCCTCGCCGCCGGCGGCGTCGGCGAAGGCCGGGACCAGGTCGAAGGTGAAGCTGCAGTCGGGGAAAGTGACCTGAAGCGCATGGGCGGGCTTGTCGTCGACATCGAAGCGCGCGTCCGGCCAGCGTTTTTCAATCTCGTGGCGAAGCCGGGCCATCGCGGCTGCGGGGCCGCCCTTGCCCGGGTCGAACCATGCCGTGCGATATGCCTCGGGCAGGAGAATGACCATGTCGACGTCCTTCAGCGGCTTGGGCATGGTCTTGCGGGCGAAGCTGCCCTGCAGGAACGCGGAGGCGGCGATCCCCGCTTCCGTAAGGACGTCGGTGATCTCCTGGTGACGGTCCATCGCCTTGTCTCGTTCGGTGGGGTCGAGGTTGAGCTCGGTGTCGAAGTGGCCGAAGGCCGCCGGGATAGTTGTCGGATCCATGAACTCGTTCGTCTCTCCTATTCCGCCGATCTGTGGTGCGAGGTGGGCGTCGTCGGCGTCGGCGCGGCACCTGGTGCGGCCGTGCAGGATCGGGCCTCACACCAAGAACAGACGACCTAATTCGGCTCTGTCGCCACAGCAGGCAGATAAATGTCAGGAGCAATCAGAGCAGGACGCCGCCCCCGCCGGGAACATCGCAGCGGGCAGCCGCTGGAAGCAGCTGGGACAGGTTTGTTCGCGCACTCTGGGCGGACACTGGCACCGCTGGCATTCCGGGCACCGAGGGCGTCCGCATCCCTGGCATTGAGCGTCGAAGGAGGAGAACTCGTGGCCGCATTCAGTGTGCTCGCACACCCAGCTCGGGGCTACCGGTCCCGGGGTGAACGAGGACGGGGAGAAATTCAGCCACGGCGCGCCGTCGGTGACCGCCACCAGCAGGAGATAGCCGCCCATGGGCACAACTTGTGCATACAGGTCATCGCCATGGATGCCGTCGCGGTAACGCAGCTGGGTACGTCCGGTGGCGCGCCCGGAGCCGGCCAAGGCCTCCCGTACGGTGCCGATGTCGCCCTGTGTGCTGCCGCGGGCGATCGGAGGAAGGCCGACGCTGGCGCTGAAGGACACCTTGCCGTCCCCTTCTAGGAGCACGACGTGTCCTGGGCTTGAGAGGCGTTGCGCGGCTCGAACGCAGGAGGCAGCCCGCGAGGCCACGGACGCCTGCCATAGATCCACGACGTGAGCGCCGGTTGGGCCACGGGGCCCAATGAACCGGTCGACCAGCGAGGTGGGCAAGAGGATCTCGGCGGCGAAGGCGTCGCATGCCCCGGCTTCCAGCGCGATCCCGTCGTCAGGCTGCTCCAGCAGCAGGTCGGCCAGCGTTGTCTGGTTCTGCTGTAGATGGTGGCCGAACTCGTGCAACACGGTGAAGGCCCGGCGGCCGACGCTGGCGGAGGTCGCTACCCCTAACACGGGCGGCACCGCATCGTGGATGTACACCCCCGCCACGCTGCATCCCGAGCCACCGGCGCGGTCACCGGTTTCGGCCTCGGGCACTAGCCGCACCTCAAGGTCGGCGAAGGTTGACAACATGGCGAACGGCTCGACGCCGAGCCGTAGGGCCGCTCCGGGAGAGAGCTGCTCCAGCACTCGCAGCATCGCCACCACCTGGGCCGCGACCAGCTCACGCGGAACGAACGGCATCAGTCCGCCAAGGACACCTGGAAGTAGCGGTCGATGCGTTCGTCCCATTCCGGCTCGCGAGACTGGCCAGTCTGGCGCGCCGCTTGCGAATTCACCCCGTACGTCGCCGCCAGCCTGGCGCTGTGCTCGGTGATGGCCCGTTTCTGGGCCAGCCGCACCACTTGAGCCCGGCGACGTGGCCTGCTCATCTGCACAACCAACGCTGCGGGTGGTGAAGCGTTGGCCTCTAACACCGCCTGTTCGCTGATGCCCAGCATCGGCGCCAGCGCTGTCGCCTCCACGTCCGACACTGGAACTTGCCCCCGGCGCAGCGCCAGCGCCCGCTGCGGCGTCACGCTTAGCACCTCGACCAGCTTCTGCGGGCTGACGGCGGCTGAAGCCAGCAGCCGGGCAAGCTCTCCAGTCCCCGTGGGCGCCCACGCCGCCTCGGCGAATTCGTGCACGGCATCGTCCAGCCCGGCCCGTACATCATGCCGAGGATCGGTCGCACTGACCGGGTCGCTGCCCCACCGGGCGCCTCCCGCGATCGCAGCGGCCTCCCATCCCGATCGCGAAACGTCCACTGTGACTGTCCCGACCTGACGGTCGAGTACGCATAGGGGAATCCGGCGTGCCAGATCCGTCCAGACGGCCAGTGTCACGGCGGGAGAGGTTTGATCAGGCGCGAGTATGAGCGTCCGCGCGTCGGCGTGCCGGTCATCTAGCATGATTGGCATGGCGACGACCGCGTCGTTCACCTTCAAGATCAGTAGTAGTTCGACAACCTCATGCCAGCGGGCCCGCCATAGCTGACCTGGAGCGGGGTCATCAGGCTCCGCCTGGACGACTGCTCGGACCTCGTCGGGTATCCGGACCGCACCAACCGCGGCCATAAGTCGACCCAGTCCCTGCTCTCCGCCTCGTCCCACTGACGACATGCTGCCCCTCCGCTCGACCTGGCGCCACTCCCGTCTCTATCGACAGACGACCTAACCCGGATCGTTGAGCCCACCGCACAACTCCACCAAGGCGAGCGCCACCATGTCATGGTCGGCGTCATCCACAGTGGCCAGACGCAGTTGTTCGAGGAGGGTCTCTCCTATCACACCAGCCCGGGCCTGTCCTGTCCCCAAAACCTCCCCCCATCGACTCCGTTGGCCCAGGACCGGCACCAACCGGCGCTCCTCCGGCGACAGCAGCGAAAACAGCGCCCGCGCCCGCATGCCGACATCAACTCGGCTAACCCAGCCAAGCTGATCATGTTGATCCTCGAAGGGCACGAAGTTCGGCTCACGAAGCAGCCGAAAACGCTGTTGCAGCACCCGAGCAAGATCTTCGATCTGGACAGCCCCCTGAGCCGCCTCCAGCACTGCTTCTGCCACCGTCAACAGAGCCTCTCTGGTCGCCCGCGGCGTCTGACCGGAATGGTTCCACTGAGTGATCTCCGCTCCGCGCACGCCGAAGGCGACACGCTCCAAGGTCGCCCGATCGCCTTGCCACGGCACAGATGACCCGCTGGTCAGCGCCCAGCGGTCTTTCTCGCCGAGATGAAACCGCTCGTCGGCTTCGAAAAGGGTCTCCAGCCTTCGCCGGAGCCGGCCGCGGGTGGTGCCCTTGGCCTGATCCTTGAGGAAGTTCTGCATCGTGGCCAGGAGCAGTCGCTCTAGGGACGGCTCATCCGTGGCCCGGAGGTAGCAGTTGAGGAGGAACTTGTGTCCCTGCCCAGGATTATCACGATCTTCCCGGTCGAACATGTCGGCGAGCAGATGGTCGACGGCGTCGTCGCTCCACCAGGTGTATCCCTCAGGGGGCGGGAACGTGGTCCGCGAGGACCGCGTGCATTGGCGTCCCAGCCGCTGCAAGAGCGCCACGGTCGCCGAGCCTGGCCGACCTTGGCTCAGCTCTACCTGGGCGGCCTCGGCAGTAGTGCCGGTGGCCCGCTCGCCACACGCCATTCTCGCCCGCCAATCGTCGTTGATCCAGCGAACTCCGCAGTCCACAGGCCTCTTCGGCAGGCGAGGACCGCAGGCTTGTCCGGACATGCCCAAGAAACACAAGTTGTGGAGTATCTACCTCGATAACACCGCTACATGTTGTGGTCCAACGCTAGGAGCACGCGCGGCTGGCGCGCAACCGCAAACGGTGACCACCGGAAAAGAGCCAGCTCATCGCATACGAGTCGGAAAGTTCGGGTGTGTCGCGACAGTAATTTCGCGCTGCCGGTCGGCGGCCTCCTGTTGCGGGGCGGTGATGTGGGCGGTCGCGGCGGTGTGCAGCTCGGTGGCCCGCCGGCAAGGTCGTCGCCATCCCACGCGGCAGCACGCGCAGTCCCGGTCTTGAGGGCTCACCGCTCACGATCTTGAATAGGGGGCTGGCGGCACGAGCGGCCTACTCTCGCTGTATCAGAGGGGGTCACGTCGTGCCCTTCGATCGAGTCAGTACCAGTCTCAGGGATCCTGCATCGGAAGTAGGCATCCTCGACGCGAGCCGGGCCACGACGTGACCACCCCAACCGTCCTTAGCACCGGAAGCCGCGTGGCAGGACCACCCAAGGCAGGTCCGCGGTGATCAACCAGGATGGAGAACGAGGTCAGAGGCAGCGCTCATCACTCGAGCAAGCCTGACCCTTTACCACGCTCATGATCGCGACGTCGACAGGACTCTGCGGGACACATCAGCTTTTACATCTATCAGATTCAGGTGCCCCCCAGTCGCGTAGCGGACATAATTGTGGGCGTGGGAGCTAGGAAGCTTCATGATCTTAGAGTCGCCCCGGCAGTCATAGCCGCCGCAGTGCCGCGGGTCAGCCCGGCGCGACTCTTCCGGCGCCGAATTTGGTTCGGCATTACAATCTCTCTTATTCCTGCTGCCCTTGCCTATTGGGTTAGCGTGAATACTAGAACCGACTGGTGGTTCTCGGGGGTAGCCATAGTCTTTATAGTAGCCGTTTGGTTTGCTGATGGCAGCGAACTTCTTCAGAGGGACGCGGAGCGAAAGGGGCGCGCATACAAGCAACCGCACACTCTATTTACGCGACCACAAGGCTCCCACCTCATCGCCACCATTGATGATCTCCGAGTCGGAGACTGGGTCTGCCCTGAAGCCGAATATGTCAAGGCAACAAAGCGCATACGCGAGCGGCGGGAATGGCTAAAGAGTCTACATGACGAAAAATTGAAGGAGCGGGAGGCCAGGGAGGCAGATGAGGATATTCGCTTTAAGCAGGAGCTCGATGAGTGGACGCAGCGTGCCGAAGGTTCAGATAATCGCTATCCTGGCAGCGCTCCGCGGCGACGACATTTTGATCCCATTTACGAACCCGATCTTCCAGAGCTGCCTGAACCAAATTTCTTCCCAATTATAGTTCTCGATTATAAAGGCTCTAGCCCTGAGGTCGATATTTGGTGTATGGGCAGGGATCCGTTCTCTTTAACCGCAGAGGACCGTGTACTTCGCCTTGAATTGGATTCTCATGCTCGTGCCCCAAAGGAGGTTTCGGAATTCGCTGGTGTTGTGACAGATCTCTTACTGTTTGCGCCAACGACCTGGGACGAGGAGGCGAATCTGGTAGAAACTCTTCGGAAGCGTGGCCATAATGATGAATTGATCCAGCATGCAATACGTGCATCATTGGCGACTGGCTTCCTTGCCCACGATTCCCGTCGCGGGCGTACGCACCTGGATGTCGTGCCGAAAGTTCGGAGTTTTTTAGGGTCGTCCAGTCGTTCGTCGAAAGGACGTCGGCTTTCATTGAACACTCTCGGGGAAGCGTGGGCGCGGACGCATCTCTATCCAGCTAAGCCGGAAACCCAAATTAAGCGTGGTGGTTCAGTGACTAACAACAACTTCGTCTTCTTTAATTCGCCGGTAAGCGGGTCGAATCTAGGCGGAACTGGTGACGTAATCAATCACGCTCACCCCGTGGACCTTGCTGACATTGTGGCTGCTACTGTCGCACTTCTAGATGCAGAGCGCCATCGTTTTTCTGAGACAAGCGACCCCAATGCGCTTATGAATGCACTAGAAGAGTTGCGCGCCGCACTCAACGAGCCGAAATTACCGGATTCGAAAGTGCGGAGAGCTCTGGCTGTGGTGGCCAGCATTGCAGGCGGGCTGAGCATGGGGGTTGCTGGAAACTTCATCTTCGATGCGATTAAGGACGTGTTGGGCGCTTAGACTGGAGCGCGGCGCGCCGGGGGGGCATCTAAATTCCACAGCGTCAGAACATTCCAGGTACAGTTCCTGGTTCAGGAAGGCCAGGGATTGGACTTCCATAGGAATCCGCATCGGGCTCGATGAGTGCTTCGATTCTCTCCGACTCTTCTGCGGTTAGATTTGTGCTGAATGCGTTTATGGGGTCTTCGAACTTTTCCATCAATCGCTCATTGACTAAGCCCATGAACATAGAAGCCCGCAGTAGCTCGTCACTCATGTACTCGCAGCCCTCTAAGGAAGTCATGGCGAACGCTCGTTGGCGGAAGTAGTTGTGAGCAAGAAAATTGCGGATCCGTCGCACTCGGTCAAGGTCTCGTTCTAGCTGCCCTAACTCGCCACCGAAGCGTGTTCCTAATGCCTTGCGGAGTCGCTCGATGGGTTTACGAGCCAGATCTATTGCATCGGCCTCAATTGCCTCCGCCGTGGAAGCTGTCCCCATTGCTAGCGACACCAGTACTAGGGTCGCTTCGATTTCCTGTGCCTGCTCCATCGCATGGGCGTAATCCATGCGGATCTCTTTGAATCGCTCCAGCAGTTCCGCCCGGCTTCGAGCCCTCTCTCTCTTCTTCCCCACGGTCTGAACCATACGTGCCGTTGCAGTCGGTGACCACAGGATTTGAGATCTTGATCGCTGTGGTGGGACGGCGCGTGGGCGGTGCTGGCCGCGATCGGCCGGAGAGCCGCAGCGCGGCCAGTGACCGCCCCGACGCGCGGCAGGCCGCCGCAGGCGGGCTGCCCTTGATACATGTACAGATAAGTTACTTTCGATCTTGGCCGGTTCACATCTTCGCCGGTTGGTCGAGTGGTCATGAGTCTTCCGCTGGCTGGCCGGCACGGCAGCGTTGAGGACGACTGGGGACGTCCTGTCTCATCAGGGACCTCTTGGACGTCTCGACGGTGTCCGGCTGGGTGGTGTCCGGGCTGTGGCTGTTTGTCGCATTCTTGATCTCGTCATCGACCGAAAGGAGCGAGAGGGGAGGCGAGCATGCAGCGGAGGAAGGATCCGGGAGCGCGGTGCCGCGGGACGGGTGTCGTGCGTAGGCGGCTGCCAGGTGGCGGCTGTGGGTGAATGACGAGATGCGGGCGCGGGTGGCGGCGTCTCGAGCGGCGCAGGGGTTGCCGCCGGTGATTGAGGATTTGGCCGTGTTGGAGCGAGTGGCGGCGGTGTTCCGACTCGTGGGGGAGCAGCAGCCGGAGCTCCGCCTGTTGGCGGCTTAGGCGATCCAGTCGATGGTGAAGCGGTCGGGGTCCCAGCGGGGCTTGGCGGGCGCGACGGTGATGCGGTGGACGGTCGCGGCGACGATGGCGCGCTGTTGGGAGGTGTTCATCGCGTCCCATCGGGTGAGCATCTGCTGCATGGTTCCGATGAACGTGATGAGGGGTGAGGTTCGGGACAGGCTGGCGAGTGCGGCGCGGTTGTTGTTCAGGCGCAGGTCGATGGGGGCGCGGGCGGCCATCCACTCCTTACGGGTGATCTCTCGGGCGGCCCAGGCTTCGGCCAGTTCTTCGAGGAGTTCTTCATCGGCGCGGACGAGTTCGGCGAGGTTGTCGTCGTCGCCGGAGTCGTGGCGGATGCGTTGGGCCAGGGCGGGGGAGTCGAGCGCGGTCAAGAGCATGTCGCGGATGTGGATGTTGGTGTGGTGCGCGTTGGTGGCGACGCCGCCGCAGGATCCGCTGCCGGGGACGTTCGGGCAGACGTAGCGGGGGACGCCGGAGCGGGGGCGTCCGTTCATTCGGTGTCCGCATTTGCCGCAGCGCAGGATGCCGGACAGTAGGTAGGTGCGGCCGGTGGCGGCTTGGCGGCGGTAGTCGCGGGCGGGGTCGTTGAGCAGTGCCCGTAGGCGGTCGGAGTCGACGGGGGTGATGATCGCGGGCCATACCGCGTCGGCGACGATCTCCCCCAACAGCGGCCTTGTCGTCTGGAAGCTGCTGCGCGGAGTGTGTTCTCTACGCCCGCTGATTCGGGCTGAGGCGAGGAGTCGGCGCAGGGTGGTGGGCAGCCAGTGACGTCCGGCCGGGGTTCGGATGTCGCGTTTCTCGAAGTCGCGGCAGACGCTTGTCAGCGATTCGCCGGCCAGCACGCGGCGGGCGGCCTCGCGGATCACCTCGGCTTCTTCCCCGATGATGGTGATGCGGTCGTCGGCGTAGCCGTACGGACGCATTCCTCCACCGGAGACATTGCCTGCCTCGGCGCTCTGCCGTCGTTGACGCTTTTGCCGTTCGGCTTTGTGCTCGGCCTCGTGGCGGGCGGCGGCTCCGAGCATCCGGGCGATGAGACGCCCGGTCGGGGTGCCCAGGTCGATCTCTCCGGTCACGGTGGCCAGCTCGATGCCGCGCCGATCGGCCAGATCGATGACGTCTTCCAGCTCGCGGGGTGAGCGTGTCAGCCTGTCCACGTGCCAGCAGACGATCGCGTCCACCGTCCCGGCCTCGATGTCGCTGAGAAGTCGTTGCCATGCGGGGCGGGGGCTTCCCGAGTACGCGCTGACGTCGTTGTCGGGGTAGACGTCCGCCACCTGCCATCCTCGGCGTTCGACCAGCGCCCGGCAGTCGGCTTCCTGACGGGCCACGCCCAGTCCAGCGCCCGCACGATCCTGGCTGATACGGCAGTAGATCGCAGCTCGTCGCATGGGTCACATAGATACACGCTCGTAGGTACGGGTGTCTCCTGCCCGGTGGGCCTGGTCACGGGTGAGAGCTGATCGGTCGCCGGGGCGCATCGTGAGTCGTTGCCCCTTGGAAGATGGCCAAGGGCAACGGCGAGATGGTCTCGCGTCGACCCTGCGCCTGCTCGCTGAGGGCGGCGACCGCTGACCCGCAGGGCCACGCCTGTCTCCCGCAGGACTCCCACAAGGACAGCGCGGCCTCGGCGGCACGGGCGTCTCCTGACGGGAACCAGAGGGGGGACCATCCCTGCTCGCCGAGTTCGGCTTCGGGCCGGACACGATCGGGGAACTGATCGATGCGAGAGTGGTCGCCGTCTCACGCACATCAGGCTTGCCTCCGGACGTGGTGCCGACGACGCTGCTTTCGTCGCCGGCACCGACATCGGCTAATTCGCCGGGTTCCGTACCGGCTTATGAGGAGAAGATCAGCCGAGTGGTGAGCCGACTGGCGAGTGTGCGTGTGCCGACCGTGGCCGCGGTCTCCGGGTTCCGTGTCGGGCCGGGGCTGGGACGGGACCGCTGACCGCCGGTGCCATCGTTGCACATCGTGATCACAGCCACCCAGGCACCACCAAGATGAGCCAGGTGGCGAGCGGCGCGACCAGCACCATGCTGAAGCCCCACCGCATGAGGCCCTTGTAGACGGTGTCGCGCCTGTCTTCCGGCGCGTTCGCGACGACGAGCGCGCCGCTGGTCGAGAACGGGCTGGAGTCGACGACAGAGGAGGAGATGGCCAGTGCGGTGATGAGCCCGACCGCGCCGACGGCGTTGCTGCCGGTGAGGAACGGCACGGCAAGCGGGATGAGCGCGCCGAGGATGCCGGTGGTGGAGGCGAAGGCTGACACCGCGCCTCCGATGAAGCAGATGATGAGCGCGGCCAGCAACGGAGCGCCGATGGTGGCGACTTCGCTGCCCAGCCACTTGATGGTGCCGATGCTCTCCATGAGGCTGACGTACGTGACGATGCCGCACACCAGCAGCACCGTGGGCCAGGCGATCTGGTTGATGCTGCCCTTGGCTGACGCCGGTGAGATGAGCGTCAGGATTACTGCCACGGTGATGGCGACGAGGCCGACGTTGAGGTCGAAGAAGAGTGCGCCGACGGCGAGGATGGCCAGGCCGATCAGGGTCAGGATCCGGTCACGGTCCAAGGCGGTGGCCGTCTCGTCCACGCTGCTTGGTGCGATCGTCGTGGTCGCGACGTCTCCGCCCGATGATCCGGAACCCGGCGCGGGGGCGAGGGTTCGGCTGCTGGCGGGCCCGGAACCGGGATCAGCCTCAGTGGGTTCCTCGCCGGCGTCATCGGCACGGCGGCCAAGCAGGTCGCGGCCGCCCCAGAGGAAGAACACCACCAGGCTGATGGCGAGGTTGAACAGGAACGAGGCCAGGAACAGCAGCGTCGGGTTGCCAGGCAGGCCTGCCTTCGCGACCACGCCGTTGGTGATGCCGCCGAAGATGCTCATCGGCGAGAACCCGCCCGCGCTGGCACCATTGATGATCATCAGGCCCATCAAGAGCGGGTTGATCTTGTAGCGGGCGGCGAAGCCCATCCCTATCGGGGAGATGATCGCCACTGATGCCGGCACCACGGCGCCAATTGCCGTGAGGCAGGCCGTGACCAGGAACATGACCCACGGGATCAGGCCGACCCGCCCGCCCACCGCTCTGATGGCGGCATGGACGAGCCAGTCGACGGTTCCGTTGTTCTTGGCGATGGCGAACAGGTAGGTGACACCGGCGAGGACGACGAACAGGTCGCCGGGGAAACCGGCGAAGATTGCGTCGGTCTTCTCTCCGACGTCTGCCCCGTCTAGTACCGAGATGCCCAGGACGAACGCGGCGACGATGGCGAGCGCGCCCAGGTTCACCGGTCGCACGGTGGCTATGAGGAACATGGCGGCGAGGACGAGGATTGAGATGACTTCGACGGACAAGGAAGCCTCCCGCGTTAGCGGTGTGGGTCTAGGGATGGTCTGCGCCAGGTTGCCCCCCGCCTCGCGCTGCTTAAATCAGAGAATCTTTTCCACGATGTGAAAACTTTGTTCCATTTATGTGCCCGTTTAGCCGCTGAGTATTAGCTAGGTCACAGGCGCAGGTCAAGACCCGTCGTGCTTCGCTCCCGCCGTTCGGTCCTCCATGCAACAGGTGCGGGTCCAGGGGTGCGCGACGACGACGGCGAATGGGGGATCCGAGTGTCCTGTGCGCCGTGGCGGTGCTTGGTGAGGCTGTCTCGCCGTCTCGATCTCCGGGCCGGCCCGCGGATGACGGCCGACATCGCCGAGCGGTCGGCGCCGCCGGCGGTTGACCCCACATCCGCCATGCGATAGAAAATTTCCGCATTGCGGACAATTGGCGGCAACCGGTGACGAGGGGCGACTACCTAGCCGCTTTCTTCAGGCCATGCGCACTCAATGTCATGCGTGCGATGTCGAGCCGACGAGCCCCGTGAGGAGATCGTGGTATGTCCGATGAGGCCCTGGTAGAGGCTCTCTTTCAGGCGCGGCGGAAGGGCGTCGCCGGTCGTGAGCTGGCCGATCCCGAGCTGATCGCGGCAGAGCATGGCCTGCGGAAGGGGTTGGGCCTGCAGTTGGGCGTCCTCGATCGGTTCCTGGCGTCGGGTGAGCGACTGGGCGGCTGGAAGGTCGGGCACACCTCGGGCAGTCGCCGAGGCATGATGGGTTCGGACTTCCGGCCGTTCGGATACATCCTTGACGGCCGGATCATGCGATCAGGAGACGCCCTCCCGCACGACCGGATCACGTCGTGTTTTATCGAACCAGAACTGTGCCTGGTCCTCGGCGCGCCCCTGTGGGGCGAGGATGTCGATCCAGTGACGGCGCGAGACGCCGTTCGCGCGGTGGTTCCCGCGTTCGAACTGAACGAGTCCCGGCTGCCGCCGGGAGCCGGGCATCCGGCGATCCTGGCCGACGGCCTGAGCAACTGGGGCATCGTGGTGGGAACGGAGGCGCCCGTACGGTCGAACCTGACCGATATCACGGTCGAGTTGTGGCGCGACGGGGAGTTGGTCACGACGAGGACGCCCGGGGATTCCATGGACGATCCGTTTCTCTCGCTGTCACGTCTGTGCGCCCTGCTGCACCGCTACGGCCGCGGGCTGGAGCCGGGTCAACGAGTGATCACCGGCTCGTTCTGCAACGAGACAGTGCAAGGTCCGGGTAGCTGGCGGGCCGTCTTCTCGGGCATCGGCGAGGTCGCCGTACGGTTCAGTTGACGGATCGCGCGGGTGCGGACTATTGCGTACCCGGCTGCCGGAACTGACGATCGAGCCCGGCTGCCGCCTCGAGCAGGTGAGGCACCACGCGTTCGACGACCTCTGGGGTGAGACGAGTCTCAGGCCCCGAGACGGAGATCGTGGTGGGCGTAGGAGCGCCGGTCACCGGCACAGCGACGCATCGCACGCCGATTTCCTGCTCACCGTGGTCGATGGCGTAGCCAAGCTCGCGCACTCGGGCCAGCACCTTCATGAGCTCGTCAGGGTCGGTGATGGAGCGCACTGTGGAGGCGGGCATTCCGGTCTGCCGGACGATCTCCAGGGCGTTCGCCGGTGGAAGCTGCGCGAGGAGGGCCTTGCCCACGCCGGTGCAGTGCAGGTCGACGCGGCGTCCCACCTCGGTGAACATTCGCATCGAATACTTGGACGGAACCTGAGCGATGTAGACGGCCTTGTCTCCGTCGAGAATCGCCATGTTGGCCGTCTCGCCCACGGCCTCCACGAGCTCGGTCAGCCGCGGGCGGGCCCATGCTCCGAGCGCGCGTGACGCGGTCTCGCCGAGCCCTATCAGGCGGGGACCTAGGGCGTACCGGCGAGACGATTGCTGGATGACGTAACCCGAGGTGATCAGGGTGCGGATGATGCGGTGGATCGTCGGAAGTGGAAGCCCGGACCGGTCCGCGAGCTCGCTGATCGCCAGCTCACCCCCGGCCGCGTTGATCAATTCAAGCAAGTAGAAGGCGCGGGCGATGGACTGAACGCCGCCCGGAGCGCCCTCCTCCATACGTGCAGTCACCTGCGTCCTCCGTGAGTCGGCGAAGACGCGATGTGGCGCCTCCTGTGATGCGGAAAAGCCTACAAGGGTTGAGACCTCTCGGTACGCGACGCTTTCTGGCCTGCCGTGGTGGTACGCGACCTGCGGCGTCTGCGCGGCGTCAGGGAGCTTACGGCGGGCCCTCGGACGTACGCCCCGGGCACCGCTCGATTGACAGACCGGTTGAGGGCGACCAATACTCTAGATACACGAAACGGAAATCTTTTTCCGCATCGCGGAAGAAATGGTGTTCGGATGCTCCCATATGCGGTGAACTGTTCGATCCTGCTCACGGGGCTGCCTCTGCTCGAGCGCCCGGCGGCGGCCCGTGCGAGCGGGTTCGACGGCGTCGAGTTCTGGTGGCCGTTCGACTCGGCGGTTCCCGCTGACGCGGAGGTGGACGCCTTCGTGCGCTCGATCGAAGAGGCCGGAGTGCGGTTGGTCGGGCTCAATTTCGCGGCGGGTGACATGGCGGGTGGCGACCGTGGGCTGGTGTCCTGGCCCGCCCGTTCGACAGAGTTGCGCGACAATCTCGACGTCGTCGCCGATATCGGCCAGCGGCTGGGCTGCCGGGCGTTCAACGCGCTCTACGGCAATCGAGTGGACGGGGTGTCGGAACAGGAACAGGACGACCTCGCGGTCGAGAACCTGGCCCTGGCCGCCGCGGCGGTCGGCCGGATCGGTGGCACGGTGCTGATCGAGCCCGTCAGCGGGGCGGACCGGTACCCGATCCGCACAGCGGCCCAAGTCACCGCGATCATCGACCGGGTGGCGCGGGAGGCGGATGCGGCCAATGTCCGGATGCTGGCAGATCTCTACCACTTGGCGGTCAATGGTGACGACGTTGCCGCGGTGATCGCAGGCGACGCCGCCCTCATCGGACATGTGCAGATAGCCGACGCTCCGGGCCGGGGCGAGCCGGGGACCGGCGAGCTGCCGCTGGACGGCTGGATGTCCGCCCTGCAGCGGGCAGGCTATTCGGGATGGGTGGGCCTGGAGTACAAGTCCGAGGCCGCAGATCCGTTCGCCTGGCTGCCGCGCGAGCGTCGTGGCTCCGCTGCGCGCACGGCATGACGCCGTGAAGACACTACGCAATCGACAGGAAGAGCACATTGACATGACCACGATCGCCGTCATCGGGCTTGGTGTCATGGGCGGGCCGATGGCAGCCAACCTCATCAAGGCGGGCTATGACGTCGTCGGCTACAACCGCAGCCCGGAGAAGGTCAACGCCCTCGTCAGCCAGGGGGGGCGCGGGGCGGCGAGTGTCGCCACCGCGGTCAAGGACGCGCAGGTCGTGCTGACCATGCTGCCCGACTCGCCGGATGTCGAGGAAGTGGTCGCGGGGAAGGAGGGC
The DNA here is from genome assembly GCF_023276435.1 of Sphaerisporangium perillae. Classification (GTDB taxonomy): domain Bacteria; phylum Actinomycetota; class Actinomycetes; order Streptosporangiales; family Streptosporangiaceae; genus Sphaerisporangium; species Sphaerisporangium perillae. The sequence continues at coordinate 153,166 of NZ_JALLPO010000019.1, read as the reverse complement.
GTGTTCGCGCACGCGGTTCCCGGCACTCTGTGGATCGACTCCAGCACCATCGAACCCAAGGTGGCCGTCCGCCTGGCGCAGGCGGCGGCGGAGCGCGGGATACGTGCGGTCGACGCGCCGGTGTCCGGCGGGGAGGCCGGCGCCCGCGAGGGCAGTCTGTCGATCATGGTCGGCGGGGACGCCAAGGACGTGATGGACGTCCGGCCGGTGCTGGAGGCGGTCGGCTCGACGATCGTGCACGTGGGGCCGTCCGGCTCCGGGCAGACCGTGAAGGCGGCCAACCAGCTGATCGTCGCCGGCACCATCCAACTGGTCGCCGAGGCACTGGTGTTCCTCGAAGCGTACGGCGTGGAAACCGAGGCCGCCGTCAAGGTCCTCGCCGGTGGCCTGGCCGGGAACCGGATCCTCGACCGGAAGGCCGGAAGCATGATCGCGCGGGAGTTCACCCCGGGTTTCCGGGTCGACCTGCACCACAAGGACATGGGGATCGTCACGTCGGCTGCCCGCGAGGTCGGCGTCGCGATACCGCTCGGCGCCGCCGTGGCCCAGTTCATGGGCGCGCTACGCGCGCGTGGGCACGGTTCGCTGGACCACTCCGCACTGCTGTTGCTCGTCGATGAGCTGTCCGGCCGTGCAGGGGCGTGAACGGGAAACATCACCCGAACATCGACAAGACCGGAGACGCCATGCCGCGTATGCGAGCCGTTGATGCCGCCGTACTGATCCTGGAGCGCGAGGGCGCGACCCAGACCTTCGGCCTGCCCGGAGCCGCTATCAACCCGTTCTACTCCGCCATGCGCGCACATGGTGGCATCAAGCACATCCTGGCACGCCATGTGGAGGGCGCCTCCCACATGGCAGAGGGCTACACCCGCGCCAAACCCGGCAACATCGGTGTGTGCATCGGCACGTCCGGTCCCGCCGGTACTGACATGATCACGGGGCTGTACTCGGCATGGGCGGACTCGATCCCGATCCTGTGCATCACCGGGCAGGCGCCGGTCGCGAAGCTGCAGAAGGAGGACTTTCAGGCCGTCGACATCGCCTCGATCGCCCGGCCGGTCACCAAGAGCGCCGCCACTGTGTACGAGGCGGCGCAGGTTCCCGGCACGTTCCAGCAGGCGTTCCATCTGATGCGATCAGGGCGTCCCGGTCCGGTGCTCATCGACCTGCCGTTGGACGTCCAGCTCGCCGAGATCGAGTTCGACATCGACACCTATGAGCCGCTGCCGGTCTACAAGCCGCAGGCGACCAGGGCGCAGGCGGAGAAGGCTCTCGACATGCTGGTCGCCGCGGAGCGCCCGCTGATCGTGGCGGGCGGCGGGATCATCAACGCCGACGCCTCGGACCTGCTGGTCGAGCTGGCAGAGATGCTGAACGTTCCGGTGATCCCAACGTTGATGGGCTGGGGGACCATCCCCGACGATCATCGGCTGATGGCGGGCATGGCCGGGATACAGACGGCGCATCGCTACGGGAACGCGACGATGCTCGCGTCGGACTTCGTGCTGGGTGTCGGGAACCGGTGGGCGAACCGGCACACCGGCGGACTGGACACTTATACCCGGGGACGTACCTTTGTCCACGTCGACATCGAGCCCACCCAGATCGGGCGGGTCTTCGCCCCGGACTACAGCATCGTCTCCGATGCAGGTGCGGCGTTGGAGCGGCTGGTCGAGGCGGCGCGCGAGCGCGGGGACGCCGGTCGGCTTCCCGACTGGAGCAGCTGGGTCGACGCGTGCCTGGAACGCAAGCGCACGATGCACCGCCGCAGTGACTTCGACAACGTTCCGATCAAGCCGCAGCGCGTCTATCGGGAGATGAACGCCGCATTCGGGCGAGACGTCCGGTACGTGTCCACGATCGGGCTGTCGCAGATCGCCGGGGCGCAGTTTCTCCGGGTCTACAACCCGCGACACTGGATCAACTGCGGCCAGGCCGGCCCACTCGGCTGGACCGTGCCCGCCGCCCTCGGAGTCTGCGTCGCCCAGCCTGAAGCGACCGTGGTCGCGCTCTCGGGCGATTACGACTTCCAGTTCATGATCGAAGAGCTGGCGGTAGGAGCCCAGTTCAACCTGCCCTTCATCCAGGTGCTGGTCAACAACTCCTATCTCGGCCTCATCCGCCAGGCACAACGCGCGTTCGATATGGACTACAACGTCCAGCTGGCATTCGAGAACGTCAACTCGCCCGATCTGGGCGAGTACGGGGTCGATCATGTCAAGGTCGCCGAGGGCCTGGGCTGCAAGGCGATCCGGGTCCGCCGACCAGAGGACCTGCAGGACGCGTTCGACGAGGCCAGGAAGCTCATGGCCGAATTCCGGGTGCCCGTCGTCGTCGAGGTCATCCTTGAGCGGATCACCAACATCGCCATGGGTCAGGACATCGACGGCGTCGTCGAGTTCGAGGGCCTCGTCGACCACGACATCGACGCCCTGCCCGAGTTCGCTCTGCTTGACTGACCCCCTGGCGAAGACTCGCCGCTCCCATCAGGAGCGTGCCAGTGCCTCGCGTACCAGTTGGACGGGGTGCCAGGCGTCGCGCTTGGTGCCGTGGAAGATTTGCTGCCGGCAGGAGACGCCGGTGGCCACGACGACGGTGCTCTCGGGTTCTGCGGCGATCGCCGGGAAAAGGCGGTCGCCGCCCACCTTCATGGACACGTCGTAGTGCTCGGACTCGAAACCGAAGGATCCCGCCATGCCGCAGCATCCCGCGTCCAGCTCCTCCAGCGTGACTCCCGGGATTCGGCTCAGCAGTGCGACCGTCGCAGCGGTCCCGACCTCCGCCTTTTGGTGGCAGTGGCCGTGGTAGAGCAGTCTGCGCCCGGCCAGCCAGGAATCATCCCGCAAGCGCAGCCGACGCTCGTCGATCGCCTCGACGAGCAGTTCCTCGACCTGCCGTACCCGTCCGGAGACATCCTTGACCGCCGGATCGCCGGGAAGCATGGCCAGAAGTTCGTCGCGCAGCGTCATCAGGCACGAGGGCTCACAGCCGACGATCGGCGAGCCTGGCTCCGTCGCATCGTGTAGCGAGCGTGCGAGCTTGCGGGCGTCGTTCTTGGCCTTGTCGAGCAGGCCTTTGGACAGGCTGGACCGTCCGCAGCAGCCGCCCGCCTCCATCCGGACCCGCCAGCCGGACTGCTCCAGCAGCTCGATCGCGGCCTGGCCGATCTCCGGCTCGGTGAACGTGGTGAAGGAGTCGGCGAGGAAAGTGACCTGCCCCTGGGAGACGGGGTGTGCCCCGGACGCGCGCCGGCGGAACCACCGCTCCAGGTTGGGCCGGGCGAAGGATGGCAGCGGCCTGGCCGGCGTGATGCCCAGCAGCCGGTCCATCAGCAGGCGCAGGGGACGGCTGTGTCCCGGCAGGTTGGACAGCGGCGCGGTCGCCGACCCCAAACGGTTCAGCGTCCGGATCGCACCGAAAACCCGCGACCGGAGCGGAACCCCGTGCAGGTCGTGCTGGTGGGAGAGAGCCTCGGCTTTGAGCGTGGCAATGTCCACGCCGAGGGGGCACTCGCTCTTGCACGCCTTGCACATCAGGCACAGGTCCAAGACCTCGTGCAGTCGCTCGTCGCCCAGCGCCTTCTGGGGGTCCGGTTCCGACAGCGCTTTGACCAGGGCGTTGGCACGCCCACGGGTGGAGTCCTCTTCCTGCCGCGTGGCCATGTAGGACGGGCACATGACGCCGGACTCGCTCTTACGGCACAGCCCGATGTTCATGCAGCGGTCCGCCGCGCCGCGCATCCCGCCGATGACCTCGAAGGACAGCCGCGTCCTGAGGGGCACGGCCGGCCGCAGCGTCTGGTCCCTCAGGTTGTCGGTCATGGAGGGGGCATCCACGATCTTGCCCGGGTTCAGCTGGTTGGAGGGGTCGAAGACGCGTTTCACCTGACGCATCGCCTCGTAAAGACGATCGCCGAAGATCTCTCGGTTGAACTCGCTCCTGGCCAGTCCGTCGCCGTGCTCGCTGGAGTTGACGCCGCCGTACTCGCGGACGAGATCTTTGATCTCTTCCGCTACGGCGCGCATCCTGCCCACCTCGTCCGAGTCGGTGAGGTCGACGAAGGGCCGGATGTGCAGGCAGCCGACCGAGCAGTGCCCGTAGAAGCCGGCGGTCATCCCGTGCCGGTCCAGCACCTCCTTGAAGCGCCGCGTGTAGTCGGCGAGGTGGACGGGGTCGACGGCGGTGTCCTCGACGAATGCGAGTGGACGGCGGGTGCCCTCGCTGGCGGCCATCAGCAGACCGAGGCTCGACTTGCGCACTTTCAGCAGGGATGCCTGCTCGACGGGAGTGACTGCCTGCAAGGTGTGGTAGCCGTGTCCGTGGCGCTTCCACAGTGCGGTGAGCCGCTCCAACCGGCCGCGGAGTTCCTGCTCGTCGTCGCCGGTGAAGGACACGAAGAGCAATGCCTCTGGATCGCCTTCCAGGATGTTGCCCAGCGAGGCGTACTCGAGCTTCTTCCGCGATAGGTCCAGGATCGTCCGGTCCATCAGTTCCACAGCGGCCGGGTCGCACGACAGCGCGTCCTCGGTGGCCGCGATGGCGTCCGGGGTCGATGTGAAATGTCCGACGGCGATCATGGTCATGAATGGCTTGGGTACCAGGTCCACCAGGGCCTGGGAGATGACCACGAGGGTGCCTTCCGAGCCGACGACGAATTTCGCCAGGTCATACCGGCTCTCGTCCCTCGCGAGCCGGTCCAGGCGATATCCACAGGCCCGGCGCCAGAAGTCCGGGAAGCCCTCGGCGATGGCCGAGGAGTTCGCCCGCAGGATCTCCGGCAGCTGCCGGTAGATGGAGCCCTCCAACGTGGGCAGCGCGGCTCGGCGCGCCCACTCGGCCGCGTCCGTGGAGTCCAGGTGAGCCCGGCTCCCGTCCGCCAGCGTCACGTCGAGCTGCCGGACGTGGTCGATGGTCATGCCGTACCGGATCGACCCGCTGCCAGCCGAGTTGTTCCCGATCATGCCGCCGATCGTCGCGCGGTTGCTGGTCGAGGTGTCCGGGCCGAACATCAGGCCGTGCGGGGCGGCCGCGCGGTTCAGCTGGTCCTGGACTACACCGGCCTCGACCAGGGCGGTACGGCTCGCCGGATCGAGCTCGATGATCCGATTCATGTGCCGGGACATGTCCAGGACCAACCCAGGACCCACCGTCTGGCCCGCGAGGCTGGTCCCGGCCCCGCGGGAGACGACCGGCACGCCGTGCTCGGCCGCCGCGGTCACCGCGGCCGCCACGTCGTCGGCGTGGCGTGGGAACACCACGCCGACGGGCATGATCGAGTACATGCTGGCGTCCCGGGAGAACAGGTGCCGGGTGTAGTCGTCGAACTTGACCTCGCCGTCGAGATCGCCCCGGAGCCGGAGTTCGAGTTCCTGGGCGGGCAGGGCCCCGCCGGCGGAGGCGTCGACACTGAACGCGGTCATCAGAACTCCTTGAGCGTTGAGACCCCCGCCTTCCGGCGGGGGGAGGAAACGCGGGTCAACGTCCGCATACTCCTAAAAACGAAAACGTGGTGAGGAAGGCTGGGCCGGCCGGGCGCTAGTCGCGGCGCAGGACATCCAGGGCGGCGTCCACGCCGACCGGGTCGATGGGTGTGCCGGCCAGTTGGAGTCCCATCTGCGCACCGGCGAGGGCGCCTGCGAGAGTCAGGTCGTTGAAATGGCCGAGGTGCCCGATCCGGAAGACCCGGCCGGCCAGCCTGCCGAGGCCCGTCCCCAGGGACATGTCAAACCGTTCGAGAATGATTTCGCGCACCTTGTCGGCGTCGTGCCCCTCTGGCATCAGCACCGCGGTAAGTGATCCGGAATACTCGCGCTCATCCGCGCACAGCACCTCCAGGCCCCAGGCGCGGACCGCGGCCCGGGTCGCCTCGGCGTGGCGGGCGTGGCGGGCGAAGACCGCCGGCAGCCCTTCGGCCTCGAGCATCCGCAGTGCCTCATCAAGGCCGTAAAGCAGGTTGGTGGCTGGGGTGTAGGGGAAGAAGCCGTTCTTGTTGGCTTCGATGATCGGCTTCCAGTTCCAGAACGACTTCGGCAGCGTCGCGGTGCGCGAGGCCTCCAGGGCCTTGGCGCTGACGGCGTTGAAACTCAAGCCGGGCGGGAGCATCAACCCCTTCTGGGAACCGGCCACGGTCACGTCGACGCCCCACTCGTCGTGCTGGTAGTCGATCGAGCCCAGCGAGGAGATCGTATCGACGAGCAGCAGAGCCGGGTGCCCCGCCGCGTCGATCGCCCGCCTGATCTCCGGTACGCGACTCGTCACTCCGGTCGACGTCTCGTTGTGCACGACGCAGACCGCCTTGATCGACCGAGAGGTATCGGCCGCGAGCTTCTCCTCCACGGTCTGCGGGGCGACCCCGTGGCGCCAGTCACCCGGGACGAAGTCAACGTCAAGCCCCAAGCCGCGGGCCATATCCTGCCACAATGTGGCGAAATGTCCTGTTTCAAAGCTTAGTACCCGGTCGCCGGGGCTCAGAGTGTTCACCAGGGCGGCTTCCCAGGCTCCCGTACCGGACGCGGGATAGATCACGATGGGGCTGACGGTGCCGAACACCTGCTTGATCGCTTCGAGGATGCGTAGGGCGAGTGCCGCGAACTCGGGACCGCGGTGGTCGATCGTCGGCGCCGCCATCGCATGAAGCACTCGGTCGGGGACGTTCGTGGGACCAGGGATCTGCAGGAAATGACGACCGGTATGCATGGTCACGTGGCTCGACTCCTCGTTGTGCCGCTACACGGCACATTGTGTCGTATGATGGCACGACGAGCTTAAGTGTCGCCCGATTGAGGAGTCAAACGGTGCAAACCGTCCTGAATGCCCTTCGCGTACTAGAGGAGGTGGCCGCACGGCAACCGGCCGGGGTGGCCGAACTGGCCCGGGCCACGGGCATCCCCAAGAGTTCCGTGCAGCGCGCGCTGCGCACGCTGCAAGCCGCCGGGTGGATCCGCCCGGCCGGCAGCGGTGCCACCCGTTGGGCCGTGACCACCAAGGCGCTATACGTGGGTCGCCACGCCGCAGGGGACCTCAGCCTGCGCGACGTGGCCGTGCCGGTGATGGAGGACCTGCGGCGGCGCATCGACGAGACGATCCACCTCGCGATCCCCGAAGGCGACAGGGTCGTGCTGATCGAGCGTCTTGAGACATCCAAGCCGGTACGTATCGTCCTGGCACTGGGCCACAGCCTCCCGCTACACGCGTCCGCGCACGGCAAGGCGGTCCTGGCGGCCGGCTCCGAAGCGATCGTCGAGCGACTGATCGCCGACGGACTGCCGCGGTACACCGATACGACCATCACCGACCCCGACGAGTTGCTCGCGGAGTTGGAGAAGATCCGCGAGCGCGGATACTCGACCAACAGCGGAGAGTGGCGCTCCGACGTCTCAGCCGTCGCGGCGGCCGTGAGGGACGACTCCGGGCAGCCGGTGGCGAGCATCAGCATCAACGTGCCGACCAGCCGCATGGCCGACGAAAGCCGGTCAGCCTACGGTGCCCTGGTCCGCGAAGCGGCTGCCACGGTCGGTGCCGCGCTGGGAGACACGCACGAAGGGACCAGCCTCGGGCCGGGTCGTAGCCGAGAGCCTTTCCCGGACCCTTCTTGATGTGGCGCATGCGCGCAGGGCGGCGCTGCGGCGCAGTAACCGGGTGGTCCGACGGCCCGAGGGGTCGAGCGTTTCGGCGGGATCGACGTCGCCGTCAACAATGCCGGGTACCGGCCTCTTCGGAGCGTGGAGGAGGTCGGCGAGGCTATGGTCACGCGGGCGACGCCGAACTCGCCTTCCATGCGGACCTCGGAGACGGGTAGCGGGGCGGGTACTCGCCCGACTGGATGCGTGCGCATACGACCTCGTAGATCTGCACCCACTTGGGTCGCGTCGGGTCGTAGTTGATCACTCGGCAACGTTGCTGTACAGCAACCTCGTCCGATGACCCGCCCTCGTAATTCGGCGCCAAGCGGCAAGTACCTGAAGTGTGCACTTGCCACAACAGTATTCGGGAGTCTTACGGCATGTTGGTCGCGTCAGGTGCTCTCGATCGGATCGGAGGCCTGCCCGCCGTTCTCCTCGTGCGAGGCCTTGTGTTGTGAGGCCGGCACCACGATCTGTTCGGTGTCCTTGTTACGAGTCACCCAGAGATAGACCAGCGCGCCGATGAACAGCACGATCGAGGTCCACTGGTTGATCCGCAGCCCCAGGAGCGTCACCGCGTGGTCGACTCCGCCCACCGGGTCGATCCGCAGCCCCTCGATCCAGAACCGCCCGAACGTGTAGCCGGCGACGTAGAGGGCGAACAGGCGGCCGTGGCGCAGCGTGAACCGCCTGCCGGCCAGGATCAGTCCGAAACCGAGCGCCGCGTCCCACAGCGACTCGTACAGGAACGTCGGGTGGTAGAGCACGCCTGGCTCGCCGCCGTGCGCCTGGTCGATCTCCAGGCCCCATGGCAACGTGGTCGGACTGCCGTAAAGCTCCTGGTTGAACCAGTTGCCCCAGCGGGCGATCGCCTGCCCGAATGCGATGCTGGGCGCGACCGTGTCGGCCACGGCGCCCAGAGGCAGCCCCCGGCGGCGGCAGGCCAGCCACATGCCCACGCCTCCCAGGGCGACCGCGCCCCAGATGCTGAGCCCGCCTTCCCAGATGAACAGCGCCCGGTAGGGCTCCTTGATCGCGCGCGGGCCGAAGTAGGTCTGCCAGTCGGTGATGACGTGGTAGAGGCGAGCGCCGATCAGGCCGAAGATCACTGCGGGGACTGCGATGTCGCTGATCGTGCCCTTCTCGCCGCCGCGGGCGCGCCAGCGGCGCTCGCTAAGCCAGACGCCGAAGACGATCGCGAGGACGAAGCACAATGCGTAGGCCCGAATCGGGATGAATCCGAGATACCAGACCCCTTCGGAAGGGCTGGGAATCGAGGCAAGGGGCATGCCGGTGAGGCTAGTAAACGTGAGGCCACTTGGCCGCCTTCGTGACCTGATCGCAAACCCTCTACGGCGTGACGCGGCATAGACGAACCGGTGCGGCATTCGACGGCGGCCTTGATGCGGTCCTCGGCCGTGCTGGGCTTGCTACCAGAAACGCCGCCCCGAAGCGAGCGACGGCCATCGCCTCGCGCCTGGGGCTCGCGCCGCGAGTACACGTCAGCGACCTGCCGGCCTCGGTGCTCGACCAGCGCCCGACAGTCGGCTTCCTGGCGGGCGACGTCCACGACCTCGACGGCGACCAGTCTGCCGAGGCTCCGGAAAGAACCGCAAGGGCTCCGCCCCCTGCACTCCCGGCCCTCCTCGCGACCGGTTGCGCCCCCATCGCACGGTACCCCAACGCTTCTCCTGTCATTCGAAGCCACCCGAGACACCTTGGCAGTCGTGGATCGACGGCCACCACGAGGCCGGGAACTGCAGCCACAAGCCTCATGACGTCACGCACGTCTCGTCTGACGTGACAAGCACCGGACTCGATGGGCAGAGGTTGCCTGGCCATCTGACGGCGTGGCCTCGCTTGACCTTGACACAGTGACAAGGTCTTCACTGTAGCCAAGGAGGTGGTCCCGATGACCATGCCGAAAGAGGACACGAATACGATGCGAGCTCTCCAGGGGCTGGAGAGTAGCTCGTCGGTGCGGCTGCAGGCAGCGCTGACGCTCGGCACGACCCCAGACCCGCGGTTCATCGACAAGCTCATCGAACGATGCGCGATCGAGCCCGATTTTTACGTGCGCGACATGCTTACGTGGGCACTCACCCGCCACTCAGCATCAATGACGGTCCCAAAGCTCATCGATGAACTCCGCTCGGAGCGTGCGCAGGCACGAAGCCAGGCGTTGCACACACTGTCCAAGATCGGGGATCGGCAAGCGTGGCCGGCGATCACACGGGCGCTTCTGACCGACGCCGACGACGAGGTAGCGCGGAGCGCCTGGCGAGCAGCGGTCGTACTCGTGCCCGAAGGTGAAGAACCCGAGTTGGCCGGAGTGTTGGTGACACAGCTCGGGCGCGGCGAGCGTGAGACGCATTTGAGCCTCAGCCGGGCGCTGATCGCGCTCGGTGAGGTGGTCATGCCGACCCTGCGCGCCGCGATGACGGATCTCGACCCTGGCGTGCGTCAGCACGCGATCGCCACGGAACGGCTGTTGCGCAACCCGGATGCCGGATTCGAGTTCGCGATCGAGGAGGCGAAGCGCGTCGTAGCCCTCGGCACGACCAGCCAGGAGGGGTGACAGGCAGTGTTGATCGGTGATGTGGCACGACGGTCCGGGGTCAGCGCCCGCATGCTCAGGCATTACGACTCGCTCGGCCTGGTGCGGCCAACGGGTCGTACCGAGGCTGGCTATCGAGAGTACTCCAGCGAGGACATCCGGCGGATCTTCCATATCGAGAGCCTGCGGTCATTGGGGCTGTCGCTGCGTGAAGTCAGGCGCGCGCTCGATGATCCCGGCTTCACGCCCTCGGAACTCGTCGACGACCTCATCCGCCAGACGCGAGAACGCATTGCCGGTGAGACGGAGCTGCTCACGCGACTCCGTCGGATCGGTGCCGCAAAACCCGCCGGCTGGGAGGACGTCCTCCAGATCGTCGCACTCCTCCAGGCGTTGGGGTCAAAGAGCGCTGGGAAGCGCCAGCGCGCGGCCTTGTCCTCAGTCGAAGAGGTTCCGGTGCCAGTGGAAGCACTGGTCGAGGCAGCGCTGAGCGAGACGGACCCGAACGTCGCCGGAGCCCTTCGATGGGCTCTGGCGCAATCGGGCGAGGGCGGATTGGCACTGCTCGCGGAGGGCCTCGGCTCACCAGCAGCCGAGGTGCGGAAACGTGCCCTCCAGTCCATCGCTGAGATTCCGAACGGTGAGGCGACCGCACTGCTGCATGACGCCCTCGCGAACCCCGACATCGTGGTCCGCAGGTATGCAGCTCTGACGCTCGGGGCACGTGGAGTGGCCGACGCGGTCCCGACGCTCATCGATATGGTCGTCGAGGGAACGAATGACGTCGATGCAGCCGATGCACTGAGCGCGCTGGCGAGTGATCCCGCGTTGGCGGATCAGATCGCTACCAGGCTCGTTGACTGCCTCGCCCACGGCACCGTTGAATCGTCTGCACGTCGACGGCTGACACAGGCGCTCGCGGATATCCCGGGAATCACAGCGTCACGTGCCCTCGCAGATCTGTCACATGACGAAGACCGTGCCGTTGCGCTTACTGCGACATACATTCTCAAGCTACGCAAAGCACGATAACGGATCTTTCCGGGGGTGCTGTGTGCATGGGGACCAGTTGTTGCTGGTCACCGCCGACAGAGCCACGGCAACGCCGAAAATCCCGCCTGTACCGCGCCGCACCGCCACGCGGTACAGGCGTACCGCTCCTCGGCGGCATCAACCGATCGGTGGATTTTCGGGTCAGCAGCATTCGCGGACGAGTATGGCCGGCAGATCGATTCGCCCCGGGCGCGGGCAAAAGATGCTTGAGCCATGGCAGTCATCGAAGTCACAGACCTCCGCAAGAGGTACGCGGACCTGACAGTTCTGGACGGGGTGTCATTCTCTGCGGAGGAGGGCGAGATCTTCGGCATCCTCGGGCCGAACGGCACCGGCAAGACCACCACCGTGGAGTGCGTGGAGGGGTTGAGGCGGCCCGACGGCGGGTCGATCAAGGTGCTCGGGCTCGACCCGGTCAAGGACAGGCGCAAGGTACGCGAGCAGATCGGGGTGCAGCTCCAGCACACGCAGTTGCCGGAGAACATCAAGGTGTGGGAGGCGCTCGACCTGTATGCGTCCTTTTATGCCAAGCCGCGGGACTGGCGGGACCTGCTGGAGGAGTGGGGGCTGGCGGACAAGCGCAATGCCCGCTTCGGGAAGTTGTCCGGTGGCCAGAAGCAACGGCTGTTCATCGCGCTGGCGCTGGTGGGCAATCCGCGGGTGGCTTTTCTCGACGAGTTGACCACGGGGCTCGACCCGCAGGCTCGCCGTACCACCTGGGAGCTGATCAAGCGCGTCCGGGCGAGCGGTGTGACGGTGGTGCTGGTCAGCCACTTCATGGACGAGGTGGAGGAGCTCTGCGACCGCGTCGCCGTCTTCGACCGCGGCAAGGTCGTCGCTATCGACACCCCGGCCGGGCTGGTCGACGGGATCGACGCCGAACACCAGATGCGGTTCACGCTGATGGCGGGGGACATGGTCGAGCTGGGTGGGCTGCCCGGGGTGACCGGCGTGACCAGGACCGGAAACCGGGTGGTCGTCACGGGCAGGGGTGATTTCGCCACGGCGGTTACCGCTCAGCTCGCCCGCCACCACGTCCTGGTCAGCGATCTGCGCATCGACAAGCGCACCCTCGACGACGCTTTCGTCGCCCTGACCGGCCGTTCGCTCGACCCCACCCACTAACGGAGAAAAACCATGACCAAGCTCACCATCGTCGAACTGAAGCTGCTGACCAGGGAACCCGGCGCGATGTTCTCGCTTCTCATCCCGCTGTTCATCCTGGTGGTCTTCGGAAGCTCGATCGAGCCGGGAGACACCGTGCTCCTGCCGATGGCGCTGGCGATCGCCGTAGGGCTCGTGGGTCTGTACCTGCTGCCCACCACCATGGCCACCTACCGTGAGCGGGGCATCCTGCGCAGGCTCTCCACCACGCCGGTACGCCCAGGGAACCTGCTGGTGGTGCAGCTGCTTCTGCAGCTCGTCCTCGCGCTGATCGCATGCGCCCTGCTGCTGGTCTTCGCGGGCACCGTCCTTGGCGCTCACCTGCCCACCCGGGTACTGCCCGGTGCGCTGACCTTCCTGCTCGGCACGGCGGCCATGTTCGCTGTCGGCCTGCTCATCGCGGCCCTCGCTCCGAACGGCCGAGCCGCCAACGGGATCGGCGTCCTGCTGTACTTCCCGATGGCCTACCTCGCCGGACTCATGCAGCCCACGGACCAGATGCCCGATATCGTGGCCCGCATTGGGGAGTACACCCCTCTGGGCGCTTTCCGGCAGAGCCTGCGGGACGTCTGGGCGGGCGGCGCTCCCAGCCCTCTGCTGCTCGGTGTGATGGCCGTGTACGCCGTGGTCATCAGCATCGCTGCGGCGAAGTTCTTCCGCTGGGAGTGAATGAGGTATGACCGGGCGGCTCGACCGATGGGAGCGGCTCCTGGAGCGCCAGATGGCGGCCATGCCGTACGTCTTGCTGGCGACCTCCACGGTGCTCTCCCTGCTCACTGACGGCAGGTCGTGGGTCACGTTCGGCCTGGCCGCGCTCGCCGCCGCCTGGATCTGGCTGGTGCCGCGAGGCGCGGTCTACGTAGCCGGGCTGGTGGTTCTGATCGGAGCGCTCTGCACGCAGGGGATGTGGTTCGCGAGCTTCTTCGGCTTCACCGGATACCTGCACTCCTGGCAGTACCTGAAGGGGAAGTGGCGGCTCGCCGGGGTGACCGCCACGGCGGCGATCAGCGTCGCGGCCTACAACGGCGGTTTGCCCGATCCGACCCCGTCCGGAATCCTCACCTACCTGTTCTTCACCGGCGCCATCGTGGCTCTGGTCGGCCTGTTCAGCTTCGTCGGCGAGATCACGGCCGAGCGGAGCGCCGAGCGCAAGCGGATGGTGGCGCAGCTCGAGGCGACCATGAGGGAGAATGCGGGACTGCACGCCCAGCTGCTGATCCAGGCCCGCGAGGCGGGTGTTCTCGACGAGCGGCAGCGCATGGCGGCGGAGATCCACGACACCCTCGCTCAGGGCCTGACCGGCATCATCACCCAGCTCCAGGCAGCGCAGCGGGCCGAGGAGTGGCGGCGTCATGTGGATAACGCGGTACGGCTGGCGCGGGAGAGCCTTGCCGAGGCGCGGCGCTCCGTCCGCGCGGTGGGACCTGGCCAGTTGGCGGCGGCGCCGCTGCCCGAGGCGCTGAAGGACGTCGTCACCCAGTGGGGCGAGCTCAACGAGGTACGTGCGGATTTCACCACCACTGGTACGGTCCGTCCCATGCATCCGGAGGTTGAGGAGACGCTGCTCCGCACCGCGCAGGAGGCCCTGGCCAATGCGGCCAAGCATGCCGGCGCGTCCCGAGTCGGGCTGACCCTGTCGTACATGGAGGACGTGGTCACCCTGGACGTGCGCGACGACGGCGCCGGATTCGACCCCGAGCGCGTCCGCGGCGGCGGCGGATTCGGCCTGACCTCGATGCGCAAGCGGGTAAGCCGCCTGGCAGGCACGCTGGAGATCGAGTCGGAACCCGGCGTTGGCACCGCGATCTCCGCGAGCGTTCCGGCAGTGGCACGTGGCTGAGACCCTGATCCGGCTGCTGATCGCCGACGACCACCCCATCGTCCGTGACGGGATCCGCGGCATGTTCGCCGGCGACCCGGACTTCGAGGTGCTCGGCGAGGCCGGAGACGGCACCCAGGCCGTCGAACTCGCGCGGGCGTTGAACCCCGACGTGATCCTCATGGACCTCCGTATGCCCAGGATGGACGGTGTCGCGGCCATCAAGGAACTCGCCAGGCTGGGCATCGCGGCCCGCGTCCTCGTCCTCACCACCTACGACACCGACAGGGACGTCCTGCCCGCCATCGAGGCCGGGGCCACCGGCTATCTCCTCAAGGACACCGGCCGGGACGAGCTCATCCGTGCCGTCCGTACGGCGGCGCGGGGCGAAGCCGTGCTGTCCCCGTCGGTTGCCACCCGCCTCCTCGGCCAGGTCCGCGCGCCCGCCGACCCGCTGAGCGCCCGGGAACTGGAGATCCTCCACCTCATCGCCGAGGGTGCCACCAACCGCGAAGCCGCCGCGCGCCTGTTCATCAGCGAGGCCACGGTGAAGAGCCACGTGCTGCACATCTACGCCAAACTCGGCGTCAACGACCGGGCGGCCGCCGTTGCCGCCGCCTTCCGGCGCGGCCTGCTCACCCTGGAGAACGGCTGACCAGGCCAGACGCAGGCAGCCCAGCGCATCGGTTGAGCTCGACGGCTCGCCGGAAAATCGGTGCCGCGGCTTGCTCGTCCAAGGCCCAGTGGTGGACCCCTTGCGCCGGATCCGCGAACCCCATGCAACCGAGGGCAATCCGGCTGACCAGCAGATCGGTGCGCCCGAGCGGGACGTACTCCATCGCCGCCCTCCATCGTCGCCGCGCTCATGCCGGGTAGGGAGCGGCATCGCGCGCCGACCGAAGCGCGCCTGCCCACCAGGCCAGCTGGTCAAGCAACGTCTTGGCGTACCCGGAGGTCTCAGGGGCGAGCGGACAACCGTCCTGCCACGCCGTGAAGTAGTTCGGGAAGGCCAGACCATCGCGAATCGTCACCGCGTGCAACTCGGTCAGCACGTTCTCCAGGTGCAGCACGGCATGCCGGCCACCTGCTGCGCCGCCGTAGCTGACGAAGGCGACAGGCTTGGCCGTCCACTGGGTGAAGTGCCAGTCGATGGCCGCCTTCAGCGACGCGGGATAGCTGTGGTTGTACTCCGGCGTGACCACGATGAACGCGTCAGCGCCTTCCAGCGCCGAGGTCAGTGCCGCCATCCCGGCCGGGCGAGGGTAGCTCTCACCGGCGAACTTCGGCGATGCCGCGGGCAGGGCCAGCGGGATCTCGACATCTGCCAGATCGACGACGTCCACATCGAATCCACCGTGAGTGCGGGCCTGGTCGGCGACCCACGAGGCCACCACCGGACCGAACCGTCCTTCCCGGACGCTTCCGACGATGATTACCAACTTGTGCTTGTTATCCATGCCCACCACGATCACGCCGTTGTGGTGGCTACAACCAGGCCGCGCTTAGGCTGGCCCCCACAGGGCCACCCACAGCACTCCGCGATCAGAATGCGGCGCCGTATGCTTCACGGCATGAGTACGCCGCTGGGTGACTTCATTCGAGCCAAGCGCGACAGCATCCAGCCAGACGTGTTGGGGCTACCGGATCGTGGCCGCCGCCGGTCGCCTGGTCTACGCCGTACGGATCTGGCTGCTCGGGCCGGCATCAGCGTCGAATACCTGACCCGTATTGAGCAGGGCCGTGACCGCAACCCCTCGGTGCCGGTGGTGAACGCGCTCGCCGACGCGCTCAGCCTCGACCCCTCGGAGCGCAACCACCTGCGCTACCTCACGAAGATCACCGGCGGTGAGTGTTCCGCCCATACGCAGCCCGCACCACCGCGTCGTGACGTCCGGCCGTCCGTCCTGGAGACACTCCGCCTCCTTGAACCGGGGATCGCGGTGGTGACAAACCGGCTGGGCGACGTCCTCGCCTACACCAGCGGCTATGAGTTGGTGATGGGCGGAATCGGGTTGCTCGATGTCGACGCGCCGAACCTCACTCGCTATGTCCTCACCAACCCCGACGCTCGGACGTTCTTCGCCGACTGGGACGACGTCGCGGACGAGCAAGCCTTCGACCTGTGGCTCGCACCATCTGTCGAAAACTCCGAGTGGCTCATCGCGGAACTCGCGCCCATCGCCGGCCCTGACTTCACGCGGCGCTTCAACCGCCACGTGGTTCCGCCACGTGGCGTTCTCCGACTCAACCACCCCTCCGGATATGAGCTTCTACTGCTCCGCGAGATGCTCGAGCTCTCCTCGGACGCACAACAGCTGGTCGTTTTCCTCCCCGCAGACGAGAAGACAGCCCAGGCCATCGATCAACTCCGGCCCCCCGGCCGACTCCGCGCAATCTCGTAACACACCGAATCATCCAACGTCGGGTTACGGCATCAGGGATTACGGAGTCGGCCGTCAGCAACGTCATGACCCGCAACGGTTGGTGAGCGTCCTGCCTTCTCGCCACCTGATGGAGTCTTGGCGATGCAGCCGTCGACGGATATCTCGGACAGTGCGAGACCGATGATCCGGTCGTGGGTGTCCAGGGCCGGGGCATGGATCTTGGCGGCGACGCCCTAGACGCAGAGCTGAGCGCCCTGATTGGCAAGCGGGACCGCATGGGCGCCGAGCGGGCCGGCGGCGGCGTCCTGGCACTCCGGGATGCGCTGCTCTCGCCGTCGTACCTACCTGACCTGGACGACGGACATGGCGGCGAACCGACACGGCTGGAGGACATCGCGGCCGCCGTGGACAGCGCCTGCGCCCGCTACTGGCGCGGCGACTTCCCGTGGCTGGTCGCTCACCTGCTCGGCCTGATCGCCGAAGCACGCCTCACACACTCCGCTGTGGGTGAGTCGGCGCTCTACCCGTTGGTGATGGCCTACGACCTGGCCGCTAGCCTCATGGTTCACCTCGGCCGTGACGACCTGGCCGCGATCGGCGCCGAACGAGCCATCACCACCGCGCACGGCGGGAACGACGAGTTGCTGTGGGCGACGCTGCACGGCACCTATGCGTGGGTGCTACTCCACCAGGGCCGCATGCTCCAGTTACGAGTACGGCCGCAAGCACTTCACGCGCCACATGGACGTCCCGTTTGGGCCTTGTACGGCATTGAAGTCGAGGCTACGATCGCGACAACTCTTAGGAAAGTTTCTTATAAGAACTGTACCCCAGACCATCCCTGAGGATGAGACCCTCATGCGCCCGAACGAATCCCGTCGTCCGCTCCTCATCCTCTTGCCCGCCGTGACCGCCATGGCGCTCGAGGCCGCCAGGACGGCATTCCGGCCGCGCCCCTCGTCAAGGCCGCCGGGTGAAGTCGGGTGTTCGAGGGAAGCCGCACTTTCCGTCCGCCGTCGATGCCCGGTGATCCCTTGCACCCGGGCGCTAGAAGGGTTTACCCCATGAAGCGAACCCCCCGCCTTCTGGCGCTGGCAGTTTCGTTGTTGCTGGCGGTCATAGGCGTCCTCGTCACGCAGACGTCGGCTCAGGCCGCGAACCTCCTCGCGAATCCGGGCTTCGAGACCGGATCCCTTTCGCCCTGGTCCTGCACCGGTGGGCTCGGTTCGGCGGTCAACTCCCCGGTCCGCTCCGGCACGAAGGCACTCGCCGGCGCGGCGAGTACCTCCGACAACGCCCAGTGCACCCAGTCGGTGACCGTCGAGCCGAGCACCGCCTACACGTTGACCGCCTGGGTGCGTGGTAATTACGTCTACCTCGGAGTGAACGGCGGCGGGTCCAACTGGACCTCGTCGGCGACGACGTACACGCAGCTCTCTGTCGCCTTCACCACCGCGGCCGGCCAGACCACCGCGGTGGTCTACCTGCACGGGTGGTACGGGCAGGGCACCTACTATGCCGATGACGTCAGCTTCGACGGGCCCGGAGCTCCCCCCTCGAGCACCCCCACTCCCACTCCCACTCCGACACCCACTCCGACACCCACTCCGACACCCACTCCGACACCCACTCCCACTCCCACTCCCACTCCCACTCCCACTCCCACTCCGACGGATAGCACGTGCGCGGTGAAGTCAAGGCCGACGGGCAAGGTTCTTCAGGGGTACTGGGAGAACTGGGACGGCGCGTCGAATGGTGTGCACCCGCCGCTCGGCTGGATTCCGATCACCGACTCCCGCATCAAGGCCCACGGCTACAACGTGATCAACGCGGCGTTCCCGGTCATCCGCTCCGATG
Organism: Sphaerisporangium perillae; assembly: GCF_023276435.1. Lineage (GTDB taxonomy): Bacteria > Actinomycetota > Actinomycetes > Streptosporangiales > Streptosporangiaceae > Sphaerisporangium > Sphaerisporangium perillae. The sequence goes on along the minus strand of NZ_JALLPO010000019.1, from coordinate 134,707 downwards.
GAACCGTCCTGTGGGAAGACGGCATGGACTCCACCGTCAAGGTCGCGACCCCGGCCGAAATGTGCCAGGCCAAGGCCGCCGGTCTGACGATCCTGATGTCCATCGGCGGAGCGACTGCCGGCATCGACCTTAGCTCCAGCGCCGTCGCCGACCGCTTCGTCGCCACGGTCGTGCCGATCCTTAAGCGATACAACTTCGATGGCATCGACATCGACATCGAGACCGGCCTCAGCGGCAGCGGCAACATCAGCCAGCTGTCCCCGTCCCAGGCCAATCTAATCCGTATCATCGATGGCGTTCTCGCCCAGATGCCGTCCAACTTCGGCCTGACCATGGCACCTGAGACAGCGTACGTAACCGGAGGCAGCGTCACCTACGGCTCGATCTGGGGAGCGTACCTGCCGATCATCAAGAAGTACGCCGACAACGGCCGCCTCTGGTGGCTGAACATGCAGTACTACAACGGAAGCATGTACGGCTGCTCCGGTGACTCCTATTCCGCGGGCACGGTTCAGGGGTTCACCGCCCAGACCACTTGCTTGAACAACGGCCTGGTCATCCAGGGCACGACGATCAAGATCCCCTATGACAAGCAGGTCCCCGGTCTACCCGCCCAGAGCGGAGCCGGAGGCGGCTACATGGCGCCCTCTCTCGTGTCCCAGGGCTGGAACAGCTTCAGCGGCAACCTCAAGGGTCTGATGACCTGGTCCATCAACTGGGATGGATCAAAGGGCTGGACCTTCGGTGACAACGTCAAGGCACTGCAAGGCCGCTAGCGTTCGCTAGACGGCACTGGCAGTCAGGACCGCGAGAACGAGGCGATCCTGCAAGTCGGGGTCGTCCCGATGCCGACGGCCGCCCGCACATGGCGGGCGGCTACCACTCCCTCTTCAACCCGAGCGGCGCATCCCACGCCGCTCCTGGATCTCTCCCGGCCTGACCAACGACGCGCTCGCTGCCGCACCCCCGCATGGATGCCGTCGCACCGGAGCCCGCTGCCCGGCTCGGGGAAGGGTTTCGGGGCCGGCATAGAGGACAAAGCCTGCGATCAACTGGTCGCCAAGCTTGCGAGCCAGGTGCTGGAGCCCTCGGAAGTCGTCGGCGCGGACCGTTTCGGTGGCTTTGATCTCCAATGCCACCACTTCCCCCGATGCTCGTTCCAGTAGGCCGTCCACTTCGACGCCATCGCGATCTCGATAGTGGTAGAGCCGCACCGGCTCCTCCGCCCACGTGAGCTGTCTGGCCAGCTCACCAAGGGCGAAGTTCTCAATGAGAGGTCCCACGGGTGCGGTCACGTCGGCGACCCGTCCAGGAGTGAGCCCGCAAAGATGAGCGCCGAGCCCTGAATCGACCATGAGGAGCTTCGGGGTGGCGACGGCCCGAGTCGTCGCATTTGAGGACCAGGCGGGGATGCGACGAAGAACGTAGATCAGTTCGAGCAGGTCCAGGTACCGTTTCACGGTGCTTCGCGGGAGACTCCGTGGTGGATCCGCCGAGCCGCTGATCACCTCGTGGGGTGGTGGATGGGGAGGATGTCGACATCGAATTTCTGCTTGAGAGAAGTGCTGGCACCAGCAGTACCTTTTTAGGTGCCAAATGGCTATTGCGGCATCGGCGGCACCAACGTCAACCGAGGTTACCCATCCTGCTCGCTCGCAGCGTAGGTTCTGGCTGGCGGTAGATCGCATTCCCCTTGGAGGCGTGGAAATGGCCCAGATCAGAGACCTCTACCTCACGGCGGCCGCGTCAGCGGCCAAACTGCTCGCCACCCCCCAGGTGGCCAGTTCGTGGCATGAGCCAAGCGCATTGCCCAAGCTCAGCGTCCGGGGTCTCGCCGGTCATCTGGCCGGGCAAATCTTCTTCATTCCCAAGGTGCTCGCCGAGCCGGTGCCCTCAGAGGAAATCATCTCGATCCACGAGTACTACGCACGAGTGAGCTGGATCGGATCAGATCTCGACGACCCGTTCAATGTGCTTATCCGCACCAGCGGCGAAGAGGACGCCACCGACGGCCCCGCGGCCCTGGCGGCCCAGGTAGACGCCACTGTCCAAGAGTTGCGCACTGTGCTGCCAGTCGCGCCGTCGCGGCCGATACGACGCCCTAGCTGGGGAGCGTGGTCGATCAGCCTGGACGACTTCGTGACGAGCCGACTGCTGGAGGTGGCCATCCACAGCGACGATCTGGCCCACAGCGTAGGGGTGCCGACGCCCGAACTGCCCGCCGAGGCCATCGAGACCGTCGTCGATCTGCTGACCCGAATCGCGCTGCGCCGGCACGGCGCGATCAATGTGCTGCGAGCACTCAGTCGCGCCGAACGCGCGCCCGCCTCGATCTCCGCGCTGTAGCCCCGGTCCCGCGACCACATCGCTCGTGGGCACCACTCATGTCAACAGGACAGGGCGACCTGCCTCGCGCCGATCGGAGAGCGCGGACTGATGTTCATCGGCTACTAGGAAGTCGTCGCAGGGTGGCGGGCAACCGCTCGAATCAAGGCCGATCCCGCCCACTACGCCCACGCCCGCAAGGCCACAAGCGGGGACTTGGGGCCGGTGGAGGTTTCGGTATGAGCCCGAAGCGGGGAGACCGGGTCACGGTCCCTCCTCCTGACGATGAATGGGATATCCGGTTCGGTACCAGTGATGCGGTCAAGGGCTGGGAGGAATTGTGCCGTCACGCCCTGGGCAACACACGCCGATGTCTTGAGGCGCTGCGCGCCGATCCGCGCTCACGAGCTGATCACGAGCGTCAACACCGCCTACGCGGCGACCTCGCCACTCATCGCCATAATGGCCAGGATCTGGAGCAGTGGGAATTCGAGGTCACCAGCGGCGGACGCGTCCGCTATGCCATTGATGATGTCAGCCGTACTGTCTGGGGCGTCTACGCATCGCCCCGTCACCCGAAAGACACCGACGCATGAGGGCCGAGGATTCGGGCCGTGCACCAGTGCGGCCCGCGCTCAATTTCAGGCCCTTGCTCCGCTCGAACACGGGCCTCGGTCCGCTCGGGCTGTGCTCATTGGGGCTCCCGCCCAAGGCAGGGGCTCCGCCCCGCACCCCCTAGGAATGCTCTCGGTTCGTGGGCAAGGCGGCAGATAGGGGGCGATCAGTCGTCCGGCAGGATCGTAAGTGGATGCTGCGCAGGGCTCTGATCGCTGGGTCAGTCCGGTGGTACCGTCGGACTCCGTGCCATGCGCGCGCTCCAACATGGTCTCGGCGGTGGCGACGGCCTGGTCCAGTTCGCGACGCTTGGCCAAGACGAGGGCGACGGTGGCGAGCTGGTGTGTCTGGCCGCGTAGGTGGCAGGTGTCAGCGGACCTGAATGCTTCCTCGGCGAAGGTCTGAGCTGCCATGAGATCACCGAGTCGCCGCAGCGCTTTGGCGGGGCGGCATTCCCTTTGCGGGTTCTTTCCCGGTAAAGAACTATCCTGCCGAAATCTCGTGCATACAGGGCTGTAACACGCGTATCCCATGATCTGCTGCGACATACCCCATACTCGACCATTTCGGTCGGGAGGTCGCGAGGAGGGTCATGAAACTGCCGAAGAGCCCGAGTGATATGCGGGACGTACTGATCACGAGGCTGGGGCGGCGAAACTTCCTGCGCGCCGCCGCAGTTGTGACCGGGGCCGGTGGAGGGTTGTTGGGCTCGGGTTCCGCTTTCGCCGTGACCGCCCAGACGTCCGCCGCGCCGGCGGTGGCACTCCCTGGAGAGGTACTCCAGCCCGGGAAGGGCCCCATCCATGGCAAGCACTACCTGCCGTCAGCGGTCGAGCAGGTCCGGTGGGGGTACGTGCCGGCGGTGGGCAGCCAGCCGGCGCTCCGGATGAAATCGGGTGAGACCGTCACCATCGACTCGGTCTCCCACGAGGGCATCCTTGAAGACCAAGGACGCGACCCGGTCGCCTACTTCGGCAAGCACGGAGTGCCTCGTGAAAACGTGCTCGAGGACGCGATCGCGATCGCCCGTGGCTACTCGCGGACGACGCGCAACTTCGACCTCGACGGGCCTCACGTGGTCACCGGGCCGATCTACGTGGACGGTGCGCAGCAGGGCGACGTGCTCAAGGTCGAAATGCTTTCGATGCTGCCGCGCGTGCCCTACGGCGTGGTGTCGAGCCGGCATGGCAAAGGTGCGCTGGCCCGGACGTCCAACGGCGGTGCGCCGGCTGGGATCACCTTGGAAGAGATCATGCCGCCTGTGGCGACCGACGGGCGGCCCACGGGCGACCCGGCCCGCTACGGCAACGTGTCAGTGTTCACGCCGGTGCGCCGTGGGCCGAAAGGCGTACCGAGCGGCGTCATGAGCCGAGGGAACTCCGGCGCGGTCACCTTCCCCCTGCGTCCTTTCATGGGCATGATGGGGGTTGCCTTCGCGTCCGCGGGCCAACAGACCGATCCCGCCCTCAACTCGATTCCTCCCACCCTCGGCGGTGGCAACATCGACATCAACCTCCTCGGTGTGGGTGCGACCTTCTACCTGCCGGTGTTCACCGAGGGGGCTCTTTTCTACACCGGTGACCCGCATCACGCGATGGGCAACGGCGAGGTGGCGCTTACCGCGATGGAGGGGTCGCTGCGTGGCACCTTCCGGCTCACGGTATGCAAGGCCGGGTCCGGCGACGCTCCTTCCGTCGCATTCCACTACCCGTTCGCAGAGACCGCGCAGGCATGGGTGCCGATCGGGCTGTCCGACCCTGACGGGGCTCAGAATGGACAGGTGAACGACCTCAACATCGCCATGCGGCGGGCGGTGGTCAATGCGCTCGATTTCCTCGAACACGACCAGGGCATGGACCGCGCCGTCGCCTACGCCTACCTGTCCGCTGCCGCCAATTTCGAGGTGTCCCAAGTCGTCGACCGGACTACCGGAGTGCACGGCATCATCCTCAAGGAGCATTTCTCTGGTTGATGCCAAGATCTATTGCCTGGGTGAACCTCTCGGTGAGGGCGTACAGCCGTTTGGGTTCCCAGCGGCGGGCGAAGCGGTGCCCGTCGATGTCGGTGAAGCGCAGCTGCGCGCCGGGGTGGGGGCGCTCCTTGCCGACGATGACCCGCATGCCCTTGGGCCAGGACGACAGATCGAGCATGCCGGTGAGTTCGGCGATCCAGGCGCCGTCGCGGGGTTGGCGGTCGGCGTCGTAGGCGACCTGCCACACCTCCTCGGGCAGGGCGAGGATCGCGGCGCAGATGTCGTCGGTGCGGTTGAACCCGATGGAGTACTTCAGGCGCCGGGAACTCACCCAGGTGAGGAAGGCGCGGGTGGCGCCCCCGGAGTCGGTCCGGATCAGGACCTGTTTGTGCAGGTGTGCCGGTGATCATTGCACGGTCGAAGTCGCCGATGCGGCGTGCGATTGCGACACCAACGCGTCGTTGTATTCGCGCAGGTAGTCCAGGTTCGCCGCCTTGTCCACCCGCGAGGGTATTACGCAGCAGCGTGGCTAAACTAGGCGAACAGCCACCACGAGCGCACTGACCGCCCCCCAAGACGCACGGCGGAGTCGTGCTCCACTGATCACGAAAGTCTCGCATGAGCCCCCTCACCCCGGCGCAGCGTTGGGCTGCGCTCCTTGCCCTTGCCCTCGGGGGCTTCGCCATCGGTCTGACGGAGTTCGTCGCGATGGGTCTGCTGCCGGACATCGCACGAAGCCTGTTTCCCGCGATATACGAGCAGTCCGCCTCGCAGGCCGTCGCGCACGCCGGTTGGGTGATCAGCATCTACGCGGCCGGCGTCGTCATCGGCGCTCCGCTCTTCGCGGCCGGCACCGCCCGGGTCCCCCGTAAGAAGATGCTGCTCATCCTCCTGGCCATCTTCATCGCCGGCACCGTCGCCTCCGCGGTCGCCCCGACATTCGGCCTCGTCCTGGTCGCCCGGTTCGTGGCCGCGCTGCCGCACGGGGCCTACTTCGGTGCCGCCGGCCTCGTCGCCGCGTCGATCATGGGCCCGGGCAGTCACGGCAAGGGATTCGCGGTCACGCTCGGCGGCCTGACCGTGGCCAACGTCATCGGCGTACCCGCAATCACCTGGATCGGCCAGGCGGCCGGCTGGCGAGTCGCCTATCTCGCCATCGCGGTCGTGTTCGCGCTGACACTCTTCGCCGTGCTTGCGACCGTGCCGTCCGTCGCCGCGCATCCGAACGGCACGGCTCGCAGTGAGCTGCGAGCCTTTCGCAGGCCTCAGGTCTGGCTCACCGCGGGCATCGCGTCGCTCGGCTTCGGCGGATTCTTCGCGATCGACAGCTACATCACGACGGTCACCACACATGTGGCCGGGCTGTCGGCGTCAACGGTTCCATGGGTGCTCGCCGTGGTCGGGCTCGGCATGACCGTCGGAAACGCCGCCGGGGGGTGGGCGTCGGACCGCAACATGCGCCTCGCCATAATGGCCGGGTTCCCGGCGTTCATCGTCTCGATGGCCGTGTTCGCGCTCATCGCGCGGTCACATATCGGGCTGTTCCTCGGCGCGTTCCTGGTCGGTGCGACCGGCGTATTCCTGGGCCCGGCCTTGCAGTCCCGCCTGATCGCGGTGGCGCCCGGAGCGCAGATGATGGGCGCCGCCCTCAACCAGTCCGCGATGAACGTCGCCAACAGCCTCGGCGCGTTGCTCGGCGGCATCGTCATCGCGCATGGCCTGGGCTACATCGCGCCCAGCTGGGTCGGAGTCGGCTTCGGCCTGCTGGGATTCGCGCTCGCGGGCACCAGCTTCGCATTGGAGGCGACGACTCGGCCTGCGACGGCGGAACAGTCGCTCCGGGAGCCCGCCGAAGTTCGATGAATGATCACCCGTGTAGGCGGAGCCAGACGAGCAAGTAACCGCGCCCAGCGCTACAGGGGAAAGGTGCCGCCGATGCACGATCCGGATTCCCGCGGCGCGGAACACCTCATCGAACATCGCGGTGAACTTCGCGTCGCGGTCACGAATCAAGAACTTGACGTCGGCGGCGCGGTCACCCAGGTTGAGCATTAGGTTCCGGGCCTGCTGGGCGACCCAGCCTGCGGTCGGATTCGGAGTGACACCCAGGACGTGAACGCGGCGGTTGGCATGTTCCACGACCGCGAAGCAGTACAGCCGGGCCAGCGTGATCGTATCGGCGTGGAAAAAGTCGCAGGCCAGGATCCCGGACGCCTGAGCGCGCAGGAACTCCTCCCAGCTTGGGCCGGACCGTCGCGGGGCAGGGTCGACGCCGGCCTCGTGCAGGATCCTCCAGACCGTGGAAGCGCCCACTTTCCGGCCCAGGCCAGCCAGTTCCCCGGCGATTCTGCGGTATCCCCAGGTCGGATTCTCGGCTGCTAGGCGCAGCACCAGCGCGTGGATCGTCGGCCGTGTCGGCGGCCGACCGGGTGTCGTGCGCTTGTAGGTCCAGCGCCGTTTAACCAGATCGGCGTGCCAGCGCAGCAGGGTGTCGGGCGTGAACAGCAGCCCGATCCGGCGCGGTTTCGGGAGCAGTCGGACCAGTGCCGAGATGAGGGGCCCTGTCGGCCCACGACGGCTTGGGCCGGATGACCTGACGACGCAACACCGCGAGTTGGTGGCGAAGCACCAGGATCTCGGCGTCCTTGGAGACGTCCGAGCGTAGGAATAGGGCAAGGGCATCGAAAAGCCGAATGAAGATCAGATAGATCAGTCGTAAAGCCACGAACCCGAAGCCTGCCGGTCTCAGGCCGAGTCTGCCCGGCGAACGGGAAACCCCAGGTCACACTCGGTGGCCGAATTCTGGGCACCCACAGGCGACGTACAGCTCTTCGAGTATGGCGATCATGCCTGACTCGAGCCCGAACGTGATCGTGATGATGGCCGAGAACTCTCACCACCCACGCCTGCCGTCACGGGAAGGCGCTGTCCGGGCCCGTGCGCCGGCCACGGAAGGTACGTCGGTAGCTGTGGGGGGTGGTTCCCAGGCGCTGGGCGAAGTGGTGGCGCAGCGTGGCAGACGAGCCGAATCCGGCCCGCTCGGCGATCGTGGTGATCGACTCGTCGGTGTTCTCGAGATGCTGCTGAGCGAGCAGGATGCGCTGGTTGGTGAGCCACTGGAGCGGGGTGATGCCCATCTCCTGGTGGAAGCGCCGGGCGAAGGTGCGCGGCGACATGTTCACATGGCGCGCCAGGCTCTCCACAGTCAGTTGCTCGTGGAGGTTGGCCTGCAGCCAGGCCTGCAGGGATGCGAAGGGCCCGACGCCGAACTCGACGTTCGGGCGTTTGATGTATTGGGCCTGATTTCCGTCCCGGTGTGGAGGCGCCACCATGCGCCGGGCAATGTCGTTGGCGACTGCGCTACCCTGCTCCTTGCGTACCAGGTGCAGGCAGGTGTCGATGCCCGCGACGGTCCCCGCGCCGGTGATGACCGGGTCCTCGTCGACGAAGAGGACGTCCACCTCCACCCGGGTCTTCGGATAGCGGCGGGCGAGTTCCTCGCCATAGCGCCAGTGGGTGGTGCAGCGGCGGCCGTCCAGCAGGCCGGCCTCGCCGAGCAGGAAGGCGCCGGAGCAGATGCTGAGCACGCGCGCGCCCCGTGCCACCGCGGCCCTAAGCGCCTCGTACAGGTCCCCCGAGTGCCGCACGTTCGGATCCGAAGCCGGAATGCCGATGAGATCGGCCGACTCCAGCCGCTCCAGTCCGTGAGGAGTCTCCACACGGAAGCCATGCCTCGTCCGCACGCTCGTTCCCGTGGGCGAGACGACCGCGAAGTCGTAGACGGGCAGGCCGTCGTCCCCGCGGTCGATCCCGAAGATCTCACAGAACACTCCCAACTCGAAGGCGTGGCCGCCATCGAGAGCGAGCACCGCGACGTCGTGCAGCATCCGGTTCTCCTTGAGAGGCGCATGAGGTGGCAGGAATTTCAGCTTATTCGGCTGCTCTGCCACTCTCGCTCACGGAGCGGCATCGGAAAGATTGACAGAGCAGAGCGATCGGGTCCAAGAGGGCCGGCGACTGCGTTTCCCTCTTTTCTTCATCTTCATAGGTAGGCGCACGATGACGAGCACGTTCACCCCTGGCATCGAGGAGACGTCCGACGCGGCGGCCCAAGTCCTGCGCAAGCTCGCGCTGGACGAGGATCTCAAATGGCGTGTCCCCGCGGACCCGGTGCTCGGCGGCATCGTCCGCAGGGTGGCGCGGCGCTATGTGGCCGGTGACAACCTCGCGGACGCGCTGGACCGGCTCGAGGGGATTCTCGCGAAGGGCCACCGCACGAGCGTCGAGTACATGGGTGAGAGCTGCAGCGACCCGCAGCGGGCCGGGACGGAGACGGACGTGTTCGTCGACGCCGCGCGCCTGCTACCGCCGGGCTGCTCAATCTCGCTCGACCTGTCGCACATTGGCCTGGCGATCGATGAAGATCTGGCGTTGGAAAACGCCACACGCATCGCGCGGGCTACAGCTGACACCGGGCGGGAGATGATGATTTCGGCGGAGGGCTCGGACCGTACAGACACAGTCTTGTCCGTGCACCGCAAACTGTCCGAATGTTTCGACCACGTCGGGATCACCGTTCAGGCGCGGCTGCACCGTACCGTCGAGGACCTGCCGGCGCTGCTCGACCTGCCGGGTCGGATCCGCCTGGTCAAGGGGGCCTTCCTGGAGCCGGAGACGATTGCCTACGCGCGCGGGGACCAGACCCTGGCCACGGCATACCTGCGCTATGCCAAGCTGCTGGCCGCGTCGGAACATCTGTGCTCGTTCGCCACCCATGACTGGGAGCTAATCAACCAGATCGACCACCAGTTTGGCACGCCTGGTCCCGACGTGCCCTGGGAGTTCGAGACCTTGCTCGGCCTCGGGCCCGACCGGCTCGCCGCGATGGCGGAACGGGGTCATCCCACCCGCGAGTACGTCGTCTTCGGCACCGAGTGGTGGCTGTATGTGTGCAACCGGCTGGCCGAGGACCCCCAGCGCGTGCTGCAGGCGCTCATCGACGCCGCCGCCTGAGCGGCGAGGGACAGAGCCCCGGAGTCCTCCGCCACCGGACACGGTGGATCCGCCCGACGCTGGAGCGCGACAGCCCCGACTTCGCCGCCATCGAGGACCGAGACCAGTGCGTCGCGTCTCGCGGAGTGGACTCCAGGGTGTCCACCACGACCGCCTCCCTGCCTCGGCGCTCTGCCGTCGTTGACGCTTTTGCCGTTCGGCTTTGTGCTCGGCCTCGTGGCGGGCGGCGGCTCCGAGCATCCGGGCGATCAGACGCCCGGTCGGGGTGGCCAGGTCGATGACGTCTTCGAGTTCGCGCGGTGAGCGTGTCAGTCTGTCGACGTGCCAGCAGACGATCGCGTCGACCGTCCCGGCTGCGATGTCGCTGAGCAGTCGTTGCCATGCGGGGCGAGGACTTCCCGAGTACGCGCTGACGTCGTTGTCGGAGTAGACGTCGATGACTTGCCATCCCCGGCGTTCGACAAGGGCTCGACAGTCGGCTTCCTGGCGGGCGACGCCGAGCCCGGCACCCGCGCGGTCCTGGCTGATCCGGCAGTAGATCGCAGCCCGTCGCATGGGTCACATTGATACACGCTCGTAGGCACCGGCGTGAGCTGCCCAATCGGTCTCACCACCGGGCGAAGCCTGACCTCTTGTGGATGGGTCGCGCCCCTACCGGGGTGCGGCCCAAGGCACGAGTGCCAAGCCGGCCCAGATCGCCAGTGGTGACGCTCAGAGCGTCGAGCCGACAATGACGAGCTCGGCCCATTGGGTGAGCTCATCGCACGCAGCGTGACGACGAATCTGTACCGCTTCGTCATGCCGGCGGTGGCCGGTCCGGTCGAGCTCGTCCCCCTACCCGTTCTTGCGACGCACGCCGTCAGCGAAAACGCCCTCCGGGTCGCTGCCGCACGGGGACGACTCCGTGCGATCAAGGGGGACGACGGTCTGTGGCGCAGCAGTAAGAAGTCGGTGGACGATTACCTCAGGTCAAGGCATCGCGGGTCGTGATGCCTGCCGTGGACGCGGCAGCTATACGAAGATCGCGTGGCGGATGGGTCAGCCTGTCCGTTGGAGCAGGAGGGTGACGAAGCCCAAAATTCCTCGGTAGCCGTGCAGCCACATGTCGCGGTGCTCCAGGGCGGCAGCGCGGGCCGCGTCGGCGTCCGGGCCAGGGTTCTCGTTGGCCCAGCGCAGCAGCGTCCCCGTCCAGGACCACTCGTATTCGTCCCATTCGGACAGGTCGCTGGTGTACGCATAGACCGTGTCGAAACCGGCGGACTCGGCGGCGGCGACGGTACCCGGTAGGTCGAGGAACTCAGACGGCTCGGCGCCCAGCCGGGTGAGCGCCTCCGGCGTCGGCTCGCGCTCCCAGAACGCCTCGCCGATCAGCGCCAGCCCGTTCGGCCTCAGGTAGCGCCGTACGTGGTCGACGGTGGGGCCGAGTCCGCCGAACGCGTGCGTCGCCCCGACGCAGACCACCAGGTCGTACCGCTCGGCCACCGGAAAGTCGGCGGCCGGCCTCTCGTGCAGCCGGATGCGCTCCCAGACGCCCTGGATTTCTGCATTCCCCTCGGCCGCCTTGAGCGCGTCGGCGGAGATGTCGACGCCGTCGGCGGTCGCGTCCTCGTAGAGCGCCAGCGCACGCAGCGTCCAGGCTCCCTCACCGCAGCCGAGATCGAGGATCCTCGCCGCCTCGGGCAGCCGTGCCCGCCGTAGCAGCCGGGTGACGTGCGCGCCGGAGACCGGCGCGGCGATGGGATGGTCTCGATGGGCGAGATGGCTGATGAACTGGCGTTCCATGGGACCAATCTGTCCTACCTCCCACAGGCCGCACCAGCCGTTTTAGCCGCACCGCCGGAACGTGCCCCAACGCCGCCGGGGCCACGCATTCCGCCGACCGCCCGGATCCCGACCACGACTCGCGGGCCTGAACGCCGTCGGAGAACGTGACGGATGCCGGCCACGCCGCAGCGTGACCGGCATCCGTCGTCACGGCCAGCGATCTGGCGCGGGCGATGCTGGTCAGTCGATGGGGTGGTGCTGGACACCCCCCTCCTCCTGGATCGAGTTCCCGCCGTCGACCACGAAAACCTGGCCGGTGATGTAGCTCGCTTCCGGCGACGCAAGAAAGGCCACCAGGCCGGCCACCTCCTCGGCGGTGCCCGACCGGCCCACCGGTGTGGCCGCGCCCAGCATCAGCTCTCGGTCGGTGGAGGAGCCTGTGGCGATCCACCCGGGAGCCACCGCGTTGACGGTCACACCCCGATCCGCCACCTCGATCGCCACGCCGCGGGTGAGGCCGACGACCCCGGCCTTTGCCGCGTGGTAGGCGCTGTCGCCGCGGAAGGCGAGGACCGGTCCGGAGACCGAGGCCATATTGACGATCCGGCCGTGGCCGCCGGCGAGCATGGGCTCCAGCGCCGCCCGGGTCATGAAGAACACGGTGTCCAGGTTCCGGGCTATCGACCGTCTCCACTGGTCGTCAGAGAGCCGGCCGATGTCGGCCGGGTCATCAGGGTCGCTCACTGAGGTCATGCCAGCGTTGTTGACCAGTACGTCCAGCCGGCCGTACTGCGTCATGGCGAGGCGGATCAGCTCCCCGGCCGCGCGGGGGTCGGTGAGGTCCGCGGCGAGGCCCACCGCGTCGGCTCCCTGCTCCCGCAGCTCGGCGGCGCGTGCATGAATGCGCTCCGTGGTGGAGGTCAGCACCACGCGCATCCCGTCCGCAGCGAGGCGCCGCGCGCAGGCGAACCCGATGCCGTCGACGCTGCCCGCGCCGGTGACGACGGCGACCCGCCCCGTCTGTGCTGTGAAGTCGTTCATCGGTCACCAGCTCCTTGATCGCGTCACGGATGCTCGACCCGGCGCCGACTTTGGCTGGTTCATTCGTAGCAGACCCGGCGAACGTCGGTTGACACCGCACTAGCCTCTGATCCCCCTGCGGGGAGGCCCGTTCCGGGCTGAAAGCGAGTAGTGGCGAACGGTACGAAGCCTGGCCCGATCGCTCACTGTGGCGGTGCGGGCTGGTTGCCCTGGCCCGGCACTTCGATGGCCGGGCATTTGACGCCGGCGCCGGGAACCTTGAGGTGGATGAGGTAGGCGTCGATCACGTCGTTGATGCACTTGCTCGGCCCGTAGGCGACGGTGGACGGGTAGATGGTGTGTCCGAAACCCTTGTAGGTGACGAGGGTCGCTCCGCTCTGCTTGGCGGCGTTCTTGGACCACGGGTACACGGTGGCGAAGTCGTTGACGTTGCCGACCATGACGAGCGGCGGGGCGCCCTTGACCATCAGAGGTGCCTGGGGATTGGTGGCCTTTCCGCGGTATCCCACGCAGTCCAACGCGGCCTCGGTGGCGTTGGGGTTCCAGTTGACATTGGGGTACCGCTTGGTCAGCCGGGAGAGCCCGCTCTTCAACTCGGCGTAGTTCTTGAGCCGGAAGGACCAGTCCTGGCAATACATCGCCTGGCGTGCGTAGTTCTGTACTTTAGGCGGCGTCCGGGGTGGCATGGTCGTGGGCGTCTCACCCGGTGTCGGACTGGTGCCGTCGTAGAGCGTCTCCAAAGTCTCGGCGAGGTCCTTCCAGAATTCCGGGGCGTTGACGCGCTGGGCTGTTCCGGTCAATCTGACGAAGTCGACCTTCTCGCCGGTGGCCGGGTCGACCAGGTTCCCGTTCTTGGCCCGCTCGCGCAGCTCACCGTAGATCTTCCTGGCGTCCCTTCCGTACAGGGCGCAATCGGAGGTCTTGTCGCACCAGTCGGCCCACTGGACGAAGTTGTTCTCCATCGCGGCGGTTTGGGCATCCAGGAAGTCCCAAATCGACTGCACGCTGTGGTCCATGTTGCCGTCGGTGACCATCGCCCGGACGTGCTCGGGGAACATCTCGGCGTATTGCTGACCCGTCAGGGTTCCGTAGGAGTATCCGACCTGGGTGATCCTTTTCTCGCCGAGGGCGACCCGGATGGCCTCGATGTCTCGGGCGACCTGCCGGTTGTCGAGGTGGTCATACAGCGCGCCGGTGAGCTTGCGACAGTTCTGGCTGAGCTTCGCGTTGGCGCCTGCGAAGGCGGCGTAGTCGGCCGCACTACGGGTTGCAAGGGTTTTGGCGGTCGTGGCCTGCTCGAGCAGCTTCGTGTCGCACTTGACCGAGGTGCTGCTGCCGACGCCCCGTGGGTCGAAGCCGATCACGTCGAAGCGTTCGCTCACGGCCGGGGTGAACAAATTCGGCTTGCGCTTGACTTCGTCGATACCGGGGACACCGGGGCCGCCGGGATCCAGGAGGATGGAACCGATGCGGGCGCCGGGTTTGGTGGCCTTGCGGCGGGCCAGGGCGATGTCGATGGTCTTTCCATGGGGGTTGGACCAGTCGAGTGGCACCTTGATGGTCGCGCACTCGACCGCTCCGGCGGCGGGCGCAGAGCAGGAGTGCCAGTCGATCTTGCTCGCCTTGGCTTCGGCGTCGGCCGGGGCGGCGGCGATCGCCGATGCGGCCAGCATCAGCGCGCCCGCGAGAAGGGATGTCGAGCGGCGAGGTTTCTGCACGGCAAGACGTCCGCGAATTGGAAATCTCATCAAGGTGCCCTCCAGGGATCTAGGGAGAGGATTCGGGGAAAGGACGGTGCCGGCCTGGACGTGGTCCTTTCGGCTCGCTGGTTTTCGGCAGGCGCTTCATCGCGCGGGATTCCTTGGCGGATGCCCAGTCGCCGGCAGTGAGACATGGGGGACAGGTATACGGGGGTAGCGGTTTCAGGACGGTTTCGTCCGTCGCGCGGGCACGCGCCGGCGGCGAAACCGTACGTGCCGCCTCTCAGGCGCGGCGGGTTTCGGGGCTCCCGCCCCCGTGTACGTGAAATCCAGCGTGTATATCTGGGGGCCGCGCTCAGGTTGGGAACGGTGGCGAGAGCGTCACTCCGCTATGAGGCCGGCCTCGTGGGCCAGGATGGCCGCTTGTACGCGGTTCCGCAGGTCGAGCCGGGTGAAGATGGCGCTGACGTGGCCCTTGACCGTGCCTTCGACGAGGCCCAGCCGGTTGGCGATCTGGGCGTTGGACAGCCCGGCGCCGAGCAGGGCCAGTACGTCGCGTTCCCGGTCAGTGAGCGCCCCCACCCTGGCGCGTGCTGCTGTGGCGCGGCTGAGTCCGCCGGCTCGGAGTCGGCCGATCACCCGTGCGGCCATCCTCGGTGACAGGTAGGCGCCGCCTCCGGCCACTGCGTGGACGCCGGCGATCAGTTCGCGTGGGTCGCCGGACTTGAGCAGGAAGCCGCGGGCGCCGTCGTCGAGTGCTCGGGCCAGGTAGGCATCCTCACCGAAGGTGGTGAGGATGGCGACGGCGACCGACGGCGCCGCGCGGGTGATCTCGGCGCCGGCGGCGAGGCCGTCGAGGCGGGGCATGCGGATGTCGAGCAGGGCGACGTCCGGGCGGTGCGCAAGAGTGAGTTCGACGGCCTCCCGCCCGTCGCCGGCTTCGGCGACCACGTCGATGTCCGGGTCGGTGTTGAGGATGGCACGCACCCCGGCCCGGATCATCACGTCGTCGTCGGCCAGCAGGACCCGGATCATGATTCCCCCATGTGCGGCAACGTGGCCACGACCTCGAACTCGTGATCACGCCGCCCGGCTCGGAGGGTTCCACCGGCGAGCCGGACGTGTTCCCGTAGTCCTGTCAGGCCGGCGCGTCCCCCCGTACCCCGCCGCGCGTGCGGCGGCAGGGCGTTGGTGACGGTGACCACGGTGGTGCCGTCCGCCGTCGCCAGCCGCACCCGCACGGCCGCCCCGGCCGCGTGCTTCGCGGCATTGGTCAGCGCCTCCCGCACGACACGGTGGGCGGCCCGGTCGACCATCGGCGGCAGGTGCAGTACGCCGTGCCACTCCAGCGATACCGCCAGGCCGGCCCGGGCCGCCCGATCGACGAGGTCCTCGATGCGGTCCGAAACCGGCCGCAGGGGCGCGGGCTCGCCGGCGCGCAGCACGGTGAGGATCTCGGCCAGCCGCTCGGTCGCCAGTCCGGCGCCGGCACGCAACTCCGTCGCGGCCGTCCGATGCCGGTCATCGAGATCGAGCGCCATCTCGAGCGCTCCGGCGCGCAGCGCCAGCAGGCTCAGCTCGTGCCCGAGAGTGTCGTGCATGTCGTGGGCGATGCGGTTCCGCTCCTGCAACCGGGCACGCTCGGCGGCGATCGCGACCAACTCGGCCTGCTGGCGGATGGAGCGGCCCAGCACCCACGGCAGTACCACCGTCAGACCGAGCAGCAGGAGCCCGACGCTCCACACATCACCGGCGATCAGACCGAGCGCGACGTCCAGTGCCGTCCCCACCGCGAACACGCTCAGCGCCGGGGCCGGCCGGGGCATCCGGCGGCCGGCCAGCAGGCTGATCACGAAGATGGCCCCGGCGACCGCGCTGCTCCACACCGGGACGGCGTCGCCCATGCCCAGTGCCGTCGCGATGCTCATGGCCGCGCACACCCCCAGCGAGATCACCGGGTACGTCCCGAGCAGCGCCACGGCCGCGACCGGCGCCAGCAAGGCCCCTGCCCATGCCCACGCCGGTAGTTCGGCATACGACAGGGCGACGACGGCCAGCAGTCCCGCGAGCACGCCGAGCGCCCATGGCGGGGCGGGCAACGTCGTCAACCGCCCGCGGCCGTATCCCGTCACGGCGCCGACACTATCTCGCGCCGACCTGAGCCGATGCGTCCCGCAGGGGCGGGCTCCCGGCCGGACGGCGCAGCCGGGCCAGCGCGACGACGCGGGAGATCAGCACGCTGACGTTCAGCACGGCCGCGACCGCCGTCCAGGTGACCAGCGCTGCCGAGTAGTAGCAGAGCTGGATGAAGGTGATGTCCCGCCCGCCTCCGACGAGCCGGCCGAGCAGGTCCGGAAGGGTCACCAGCAGGGCGAGGGGGATGAGCCGGGGCAGCAGCCGCAGGACGAGCCGCCAGGACGGCCGGGCGGCGCGCCGGTCCGCCCACGCCCGGGTACGCCGCAGGTTGCGGACCCCGAGGAACAGGCTCAGCAGGGTTAGGCCGGCGAGCGTCAAGTCGACGATCAGCCGCACCGGGGCGCCGGTCGACGGCTCGCCGCCGGTCACGAGGACGGCCAACTCGTCCGCCAGCGCGCCGATGCCCTCGTTGCCCAGGCCGATGCCGCTGTTGCCGATGACCGCGATGCCGTAGCCGCCGGGGAGCAGAAGCTGCTCGGCCGTGTAGGTGAACCATATGCCGCCGTGGTGGACCCGGCCCTTCTGGTCGGTGTCCCAGCCCATCCCGTACGTCCACCGCCGGTCCGTCGAGGTGTGCATGGCCGTGACGCTCGCGGTCGAGACCAGGCGCCTGCCGTTCGCGGCGAGGCCTCCGCCGCTCTGCACGATCAGCCACTTGGCCATGTCGGCGGCCGTGGTGATCACACCGTCGGAGCCGTTGACGAACCGCTTCGGCTCGGGGGTGGGTATCGACGCCCCGTAGGCGTAGATGTGTCCCTCGCGCACGTCACCCGGCAGGTCGCGCGGGGTCTGGCCGACCGTGGTGGTCGCCCGCATGCCGATGGGCTCGAACACGTGACGCCGCAGATAGCCCGTGAACGGCTCGCCCGCCACGACCTCCACCAGCCGGGCGGCGAGGTGGTAGTTCGTGTTCGTGTAGTAGTGCCTCGTGCCGGGCTCGGCGGCCAGCGTCGCGTCACGGGCTCGCGTCACGGCGCCCGCCGGCGAATCCGGCTGCGGCAGGCTCTTCTCCGGGAGCGTGCCGTCGGTGATCCCCGAAGTCTGGTTCAGCAGCTCACGCACCGTGATCCGCGCCCCCCGAGGATCGGCGATCCGGAATTCGGGCAGGTAGTCGCGCACCGGCGCGTCCAGCGCCACCTTTCCCGCCTCGACCAGCTGCATCACGGCGAGCGCGGTGAACGACTTGCTGACCGACGCCACCGGCATCGGCGTCGTCGCGGTCACCGCGGCGCCGGAGGAGTCATGGCCGTATCCGCCCGCATACAGCACCTTGTCGCCCTTGGTGATCGCGACGGCGATGCCCGGGTAGCCCGCCTTGCCGGCGAAGCCGGACACCACCCGCTCGACCGCCGCCTCGTCCGGTTCCCCCTTCGCGAATGCCGGACCTGGCATCGCCAGAACCACCGAACCGGCGGCCACCACGGCCGCAACACTCCGCCACCAGCCTTTGCCTTGCCACACAACGTGCTCCGATCGTCTCGTCGACGCCGGTCACGCTAGATTTCGCGGCCCCCCGGCACAGGACCCGAACGACACCCACCACCCCTGACTTTCGTCAGGAACAAGCTCATCGCGCCGACTCCCAGCGCTCGCCCGTCGGCAGGTCCACCACCGTCAGGCGTTGTTGGGCCACACCAGAGTCCGCCCCGCGGGCACCGCCCGCATCGATACGCCGGGCGCGCGCAACTGTCATGGATCTGCGTTCCCACTGGCATCGGCCCTGTGCTTCACACCCGCGAGGCACCGATCCGTCGTGTCCGAATCCGGCTAGACCCGTTCGCCGGCGAAGGCGAGTCTTAGCCTGTGACGACGTATTCCGCCGTGCGGACGACGGGGATCTACTGCCGGCCCGGGTGCGGGGCCAAACCTCTCGCCGAGAACATCCGGACGTTCGAACTGGCGGCCGCCGCGGAGGCCGCGGGTTACCGGGCGTGTCTGCGCTGCCGGCCCTACCGGGTGGCCGGCACGGTTGGAGATGACGCCCCCGAGCTCGTGTGCCGGGCGGTCCAGCTGATCATCAGTAGCGTGCTGGACGACGCCAACGAGGCGGCGCTCGGCGCTCGGCTCGGTGTGTCCGCGCGCCATCTGCGGCGCATGTTCAACGACCACCTCGGCGTGACCCCGGACCAGTTCGCCCGCTCACGTCGTGCGCACTTCGCCCGGCGCCTGCTCGACGACTCCGACCTGTCGATCGCGGAGGTGGCCTTCGCCTCCGGGTTCGGCAGCCTTCGCCAGTTCAACCGGGCGATGCAGGAGGTGTTCCGGTCCACCCCGCGCGAGCTCCGGGAACGTCGCAGGCGAGGCGATCGGCTCACCGCCGATGGAGGGCTCGTGCTGCGGATGCCGTTCACGGCCCCCTACGACTGGGATGCCACCATTGACTTCCTCGCCGAGCGAGCCATCCCTGGTGTCGAGTCGGTCGAATCAGGCATGTACCGCCGGACCATCGCGCTCGATGGGGCGCCCGGGATGCTCGAGATCGGGCCAGGAGGCACCGACCACCTGCAGCTGCGAGCGCACCTCCCCTACTGGGAAGGGGTCATCCACGTCGTGGAGCGAGCGGCCCGGCTCGCAGGCATCGACTCGGACCCAATCCTCGCCTTGGGGCAGCTCGCCGCGGACGCGGCACTCGGGCCCCTGATCACCTCCCGGCCGGGAGTGCGTGTCCCGGGCGCATGGGGACCGTTCGAGGTTGCCGTTCACGCGGTCATCAGCCAAGAGCTCTGCGGCCCGGATGCGAGGAGCGGTCTTGGCCGCCTGGCTCGCTCCTACGGGACGCCCATCGCCGGGCTCGGGCACGGGCTCACGCACGCCTTCCCATCCGCCGAAACCCTCGCGAACGTACTCGCGAACGGGTACGGCCTACCCGACCGGCTCGGCAAGGCCGTCGGCGCCTTAGCGCGAGCAGTGGTAGCGCGGTGAGGAGGTAAGGATCTCCCGAGCGGCCACCGCCGGTCTGGCCATATCCGGTCACGAACGGCACCGCTCGCAGTCCCGTCCGGAACGGGGCGGCCGCGTCGTAGGAGGAGCTGTTCAAGCCTTGGACAGCTCGTCGAAGTACAGCCGCGCGTTGGCTTCGCGTGGTGTGTCATGCCGCCGGGACGGTCCGCCGCTCCCAGGAGAAGACCTCGGGCGACTTCGGGTCGACGGTTACGCGCAGCCACTGGCTCGCGGTGTCGCCGAATGTCTCCAGCCGGGTCAGGCCGGGCACGCCCGCGTAGTTCGGCTCCACCTCCTGGACATGCTCGTCACCGTGCACGAGCAGCACCGGCTTGCCGTACGCGCGAGAGCGTTCGACGATGCGCTCGCGGATGTCGGCGAACCCTTCGGTCTGCGTGGGCTCGGCCTGCATCATGAGCAAGACGCCCGGGGCGTGGGTGCGCCTGGCCGTGTTGAAGGCGTCGTCGATCCAGTCGAGCGCGGCGGCCTTCCGTGCCTCGTACTCCGCCATCCGCGCCTCGGGCCGGTCGCCGCCGGGCAGTTCACCCCACGGGGCGAGGTCGTTCGAACTGCCGACCACGTGCACCGTGGCGAAGACGACGCGCTTCTCGGTGAAGAGGACGTTTTCGAGGTAGTCGCGGTGGTCCTGGTCGCGTGCCTGGGTCTCCACCTTCATCGGGTGACGCCCGAGGGTACGGCCGGCGACCGGGTAGAAGAGCCGGCGGAACGCTTCGAGCCGCTCCGTGGGGAGGAAGCCACCTGCGGCGGCGCGGTGACAGTCGGTCCAGTCGTTGTCGCCGGGGGTCAGCACGAACGGGTCTTCGAAGGTCTGGTACTGCTTCGCCGTCGCGGTCAGGTGGGCGTCGTCACAGGTGGTGGAGCCGCTCTTGACGTCTCCCGCGTGCAGGACGAGCTTGACGTCCCGGTCGGAGTTGACGTCATCGACCAGAAGGGGGAACGCGGCCTCCTGGGCTGCGCCGTAGGGGGTGTCGCCAAGCAGGGCGAAGGTGAAGGAGCGCCCACGATCGGACGTGGTGCCGGCGTGACCGGAATCGGCGGCGGCGATGCCGGGCGAGGCGATACCGCCGGCAAGCGACGCGGCGATCACGGTGGCCGCGAGCAGGGATTTACGCATGGACAATCTATCGCCGCTCCCGGCCGCCGTCCGATGACAGGGAGCCCACATCGCGGGGAACCCTCACCGACAACTTCGATCACCCAGTCGGGGTCAGCTGGGCGCGATCGTCGGGACTGAGGGGCAGGTTCGCGGCGCCGGCGTTCTCCTCCAGGTGGGCGCGCGAGGAGCTGCCGCACACCGCCTCGAGCACTCGACGCAGCTCGCGCTGGTCGCGGCCGGCTTGGGCGCCGCCTTGATCGAGTCGGCGGTTCGGCGTCGGGTGACGGCCCCACCGCGTCATCGGCCTTTTGATGGCCCATATCGAATACGCTCTACGATATGGGCGGCCGCATATTGGGTCGCCGTCGCACGTTATTGGAGTCGGAGCCTGTGACCAGCAGTTCGGTGCCGGAAGGGTTCAGTGACCTCTGGTCGAAGGACCGCGAACGACAAAACGCCGCGTATGAACAGACGATGAAGGCGACCGGCGATCCGGTTGCCTGGGCTTATGCGGTGTGGGATGAGGTGGTCGGCAACCTCGCCCACGAGGACAATCACAACCGGGCGATCGCGGCGCAGATCCTATGCAACCTCGCACTCAGCGACCCCGAGGAACGCATCCTGGGAGACCTCGGCGCACTGATCGAAGTGACCGGGGACAAGCGATTCGTGACGGCGCGACACTGCCTGCAGTCGCTGTGGAAGATCGGACTCGCCGGGACGACCCGGCGAACGGCATTGCTCGGCGCGCTCGTCGCACGATTCGGCGACTGTGAGCCGGAGAAGAACTGCACGCTCATCCGAAACGACATCATCGTCGGATTGCGAAATCTCCACAAGGCCACCGGCGACGAGCGGATCGAGCGACAAGCAATGGCGCTCATCGAGACCGAGGACGACACAAAGTACCGCAGTAAATATGCCAAATCCTGGCGTCAATGAGCTTTGTCGGCGGCGTCACCTGGGAGCGGGGCCGTGGAGGTCGCCGCGAGCCTCAAGCGCCGGCACGCCGTGGCCGGACAGTCGGGACAGGGCGGCCCCGCGGCCGGTCAGCGGCAGCAGGATGGCCGCGATGACGGGAGGTGGCGCCTGATGCGACGGGGTAGGCGGGCGCGTGACCTGGGGATCATGATCGGTGATCGGGAGCCGGGGGAGCACGATGCCATCACGGACGTGCCCGGGGTACGAGTAGGGCACTGCACCATCCTCCGCGACCCCGACATCCGTACCGGAGTGACCGCCATCGTTCCCGACGGCATCGGCCCGCACGCGCCGCTGCCCGCGGGGCTGTTCACCGGTAACGGCTACGGGAAGCTGATAGGCGCCACCCAGGTGGCCGAGCTCGGGCAGATCGAGGCGCCCATCGTGCTCACCTCGACGCTTTCCGCTTTCCGCGCGGCGGACGCGTTGGTGAGCTGGATGCTGGCACGACCCGACTGTGCGGACGTGCGGTCCTTCAATCCGGTGGTCGGTGAGTGCAACGACGGCTACCTGTCCGACATTCGCGCCCGTCCCGTCGGCGAGGCACAGGTGCTGGCGGCCATCGACGACGCCGCGCCGGGACCGGTGGCCGAGGGATGCGTCGGAGCGGGTACGGGCACCGGCGCGCTGGGCTTCAAGGCGGGCATCGGCACCTCTTCCCGCGTCCTGGACCTGGCGGGCGAGCCGGTCACCCTCGGCGTGCTGGTGCAGGCCAACTTCGGCGGCACGCTGCGCGTTCTCGGCACCACGATCCCCCCTGGGCGATTCGGACCGGGCGAAGCCGCGGTCCAGGACGCCGGATCATGCATGATCGTCGTCACGACCGACGCGCCTCTCGACGCCCGGCAGCTCACCCGTCTCGCGCGGCGTGCGGTCTTCGGGCTGGGGCGGGTCGGCGCCTCCTACAGTCATGGAAGCGGGGACTACGGCATCGCCTTCTCCGTTCGCCCGGGCGGCACGCCTCCCCCCGACGCGGCGTTGAGCCCGCTGTTCGAGGCGGCACTCGACGCGGTCGAGGAGGCCGTGCTGAACTCGCTGTTCAACGCGACCACCACGACAGGCGTGGACGGGCACGTCCTGCACGCGATACCGATCCCCGACCTCATCGAGTTCCTGCGCCGGAGCAGGCCCACTACCGCACGGTGAGGACGATCTTGCCGGTGGTGCGGCCCGTCTCGCCGAGTTCGTGCGCTTTGGCCGCCTGTTCCAGGGGGAGCACCGTGTCGATCTCGGCGTGCAGGCGGCCCTCCTCCACCAGCGCGGCGATCGCCTTCATGGCGGCGTGGTCGGGTTCCACGAGCATGGCCTCCGCGCGAATGCCCAGCTTCTCGGCCTGGGCGCGCAGATCCGCGGCCGTATTGGACAGGACGAGCGAGACGATGACCCCGCCTTCGCGCAGGGTGCGCAGCGAGCGGGGTCCGTAGTCGCCGCCGATCGTGTCGATCACCACATCCACGTCTTCGATCGCCTCGGCGAAGTCCACGCTCCGGTAGTCGACGAGCTCGTCCGCTCCCAGTCCACGCAGGAACTCGTGCTTGGCGGCGCTGGCCGTGCCGATGACGTGAGCGCCCTGGGCCTTGGCGATCTGCACCGCGAGATGGCCGACGCCGCCGGCGGCGGCGTGGACCAGCACCCGCTGCCCGGCCCTCACCTCCGCGGTGTCCACCAGGGCCTGCCACGCGGTCAGCGCGGCCAGCGGGAGCGCGGCGGCCCGCACATGGTCGATCTTCCGGGGCTTGCGGGCGAACGTGCGGGCGGGTGCGGCGACGTACTCGGCGAACGCGCCGTGGCCGTACGGATAGCGGAGCATGCCGAACACCTCGTCGCCCGGTTTGTAGAGAGTCGTCCCTACCCCGACGGAGTCGACGACACCGGAGACGTCCCATCCGAGGACGAACGGCGGCTGCCCCAGCATGCCGCCCGTGGCGCGATGCTTCCAGTCGGTCGGATTGACCCCGGCCGCGTGCACCCGCACCAGCACCTCGGTCGGCCCGGGTGCCGGCCGCTCCGCCTCGATCTCCTTCAGTACCTCTGGACCGCCCAGCATGTCTTGACCGATCGCGCGCATCGTCGTTCTTGGCATACCGGCAAGCCTGTCAAAGGCAGGGCGACCGGCGAAAGCGGCTCGATAGCCAAGATGCGCAAGGATCCGGCCGCGCCATCTCGCGCCATCTCGCGCCATCTCACGCCATCTCGCGTCAGGCGGTGAGAAGGCCGACGCCGAGGGTGATGGCGCCCGCCGCCGGCGAGGCGGCGCCGAGCCAGAGGATCGTGGTACGTCGCGGAGTTCTCCGCCCTGGCCCTGCACCTGGTCAACGACCTCGCGGACGACAGGATACTTTCTCCGTCAAGCAACTAAACTTGGGGTATGCCCGCCGACGCAGTACAGCCCCCGCAGCCCTTGAACTCCGATGAGGAAGCGCTGATCCGTTCGCTGGGGCAGGTGATGTACGCCCTGCCCCGCGCGCTCGACGCTGACATGGTGCGCGAGCAGCGGTTGCCGCTCAGCGAGTACCTGACCCTGATGCACCTGTCCGAGGCTCCGCATCGGCTGATGCGGATGAGCGAACTCGCGTCCGCCTGCAACCTCTCCCTGAGCGGGATAACCCGCATCGTCACCCGCCTGGAGGCGCAGGGTCTGGTCGAACGGGTCAGGTGCGACGAGGACGCCCGCGGGTTGAACGCCGTTCTCACCGACGCCGGCCTCGCCCGCCTCGAGCAGGCGTGGCCGACCCATCTGGCGAGCGTGCGCCGCCACGTCCTCGACCATCTCGAAGGCATCGATCTCGCCGGGCTCGCCCGCGCGATGGGGCAGGTCGGGGCCGGCGACTGAGCGCGTTCGCGGGCGACGCCGGAGACCGGTGCCGCCGGGCGGGTGCGACGGCGGACACCGGTGCCGCCGGGCGCGGGCGGCGCCTGCGCTAAAGCCGAAGGGCGCGGGTGGCGCCGGGTCCTGTGCTCAGGCGGCGCGCAGCGGCGCGAGCGC
Organism: Sphaerisporangium perillae; assembly: GCF_023276435.1. Classification (GTDB taxonomy): domain Bacteria; phylum Actinomycetota; class Actinomycetes; order Streptosporangiales; family Streptosporangiaceae; genus Sphaerisporangium; species Sphaerisporangium perillae. The sequence goes on along the minus strand of NZ_JALLPO010000019.1, from coordinate 110,057 downwards.
CTTGCTCCACGCCACCACTTGGTTCAGCACGGTGGTGAGCGACTCACGCTGGAAGTCGCCGGGCTTGAAGACGCTGAAGTTCTCGAAGTCGGTGAACAGCGACAGCGCCACCTGGGCCCGTACGTCGGCCATCTGCAGCTCGGCGGCGATCAGGCGCAGGTGCTCCACCGCCCGGGTGCCCCCGACGGAGCCGTAGCTGACGAACCCGACGGCCTTGTTGTTCCACTCGGCGTACAGGAAGTCGATGGCGTTCTTCAGTGCGCCGGAGGTGGAGTGGTTGTACTCGGGGGTCACCATCACGAAGCCGTCGAACGAGGCGATCTTGGCCGCCCACTCGAGGGCGTCAAGCAACTATCCGTCTCCGGTGGGCTTCACGCGGCCTGGTGGCCGCCGGCGGCGCTGGTGCTGGTCAGGAACGAGGCGATCAGGGGAGCGATCGGCTGGAGTTCGTCCTCCAGGGCGAAGTGGCCGGTGTCGAAGAGGTGCGGCTCCGCCTGCGGGCGGTCGCGCAGGTAAGGGCGGGTGACCAGGCCTCGGGAGCCGTTGATCCTCGCGAAGCAGGGCGCATGGGACACAATCGGTCCCGTGCGATTCGGAATCCTGGGCCTGCTGGAAGTGCGGACGGAGGAGGGGGAACTCGTCCCCGTCGGCGGGCCCCGGCCCCGTGCGCTGCTCGCGTTGCTCCTGCTCGACACCGGCCGGCTCGTCAGCGTGGACCGGCTGATCGACGGGCAGTACGGCGAGCGTCCTCCGGCCGGCGCGGCCAACGCGATCCAGGCGCACGTGTCCCGGCTCCGCCGCAACCTGCCGCCCGATCTGATCGAGTTCCACGGGGCCGGGTACCGGCTCGCGGCCGACCCCGAGGACGTCGACGCGTCGCGGTTCGAGCGGCTCGCCCGCGACGGGCGCGCGCTGCTCGCCGTGGGCCGGTACGAGCGCGCCGCCGGCGTGCTCAAGGACGCGCTGGCGCTGTGGCGCGGGCCCGTACTGGCCGACCTGGCCGACGTGCCCTTCGTGCCCGCGCAGGCGGCCCGGCTGGAAGAGATACGGCTAGCGGCGCGGGAAGACCTCGTCGAAGCCGAACTGGCCCTTCCCGAAGGCACCTCCATCGCCGAACTGCGGCACCTGGTGGCCGCGAACCCGATGCGCGAGCGGCTGCGCGGTCAGCTCATGCGGGCCCTGCGCGCCGCCGGGCAGCAGGCCGCGGCGCTGACCGTCTACGAGGAGGGCAGGCGGCTGCTGGCCGACGAGCTCGGCGCCGACCCATCGCCCGAGCTGACGGCCCTGCACCTGGCGATCCTGCGGGGCGACGAGGCCCGGGCGCCGGTGGTGCGGCAGCGGCTGCCCGCGCAGCTCACCAGCTTCGTGGGCCGTGCGGCCGAACTGCGCCGGATCGAGGAGCTGCGCGACTCCAGGCTCGTCACGCTGACCGGCCCCGGAGGCACCGGGAAGACCCGGCTGGCGATCGAGGCGGCCCGTCGCCGTGGAGGAGACGCCTGCTTCGTCGATCTGTCGCCGCTCGACGACGGTGGCCAGATCCCGGCGGTGGTGCTCGGCTCGCTCGGCCTGCGCGAGACGGGGCTGCAGCCACTGGTGTCCGATCGGGCCGACCCCACCGACCGGCTGGTGGCCGCCCTGGCCGACCAGGAGCTGCTGCTCGTCCTGGACAACTGCGAGCACGTGATCGGCCCGGCGGCGGCGCTCGCCCGCCGGCTGCTCGACGCCTGCCCGCGGGTGGTCGTCCTGTGCACCAGCCGCGAGCCGCTCGGGCTCACCGGCGAGATGCTCGTCCCGCTGTCGCCGCTGGCCGTGCCCCCGCCGGGCACCGACGCCGATGACGCGCTCGCCTACCCGGCGGTGCGGCTGTTCGCCGAGCGGGCCGCCGCCGTGCGCCCCGGCCTGACGATGCTGCCGGAGTTCGCCGAGATCTGCGCGACGCTGGACGGCCTGCCGCTGGCCATCGAGCTGGCGGCGGCCCGGCTGCGGACGTTCACCGCGCAGGAGATCGCCACGCGCCTGGAGGAGCACGGCCGGTTCACGCTGCTGTCCCGCGGTGACCGCACCGCGGCGGCCCGGCACCAGACGCTGCGCGCCGTGGTGGACTGGAGCTGGAGCCTGCTCAGCCCCGAGGAGCAGGCGCTGGCCCGGCGGTTCTCGGTGTTCGCGGGAAGCGCCTCCCTGGAGGCGGTCGAGCGGATCTGCGGAGCCGGGGAGGTGCTGGCCGACCTGGTGGACAAATCGTTCATCGAGGCGAACAGCGGCCGGTACCGGATGCTGGACACGATCCGGCTGTTCTGCGTGGAGCGGCTGGCCGAAGCGGGTGAGCAGGAGCAGGTGCGCGACGAGCACGCCGCCTGCTTCCTGGAGCTGGCGCAGCGCGCCGACCCGTGGTTGCGCCGGGCCGAGCAGCTCGAATGGCTGGCCCGGGTCTCCGCCGAGCACAGCAACCTGCAGGCCGCGTTGCGCCACGCCGTCCAGGCCGATCCGGACCGGGCGCTACGGCTGATCGCGGCGACGGCGGCGTACTGGTGGCTGAGCGGGCGGCACGGCGAGGTCACCTCGCCGGTGCTCCGGCTGCTCGAACGGCTGGGCGCCGAGCCGCCGGCGGGGCTGGAGGAGGAGTACGTCCTGTGCGTGCTGCAGGCCGTGCCCGCGGTGCTGCCCGAGCAGTGGGCGCGGGCCGAGGAGATCATGCGCTCGCTGGACCGGGAGCTGCGGTACCCGTTCCTGAACGTCCTGTGGGGGATGACCGCGGGGCCGTCGGATCCGGAGGTCACCCTCAAACGGGGGCGGCTGCTCGGCTCCGACCCGTGGAGCCGGGCCGTCAGCATGCTGGGGGAGTCCCTGGTGTATCTGCTGGACGGCAGGGTGGCCGACGCGGAGCGCGGGCTCGAGTCGAGCCTGTCCGGCTTCCGCTCCATGGGCGAGCGCTGGGGCATGGCGCAAGGGCTGGAGTGGCTGGCACTGATCTCCAGTTGGCGCGGCGAGTGGCGGCGGGCCAGGCGGCTGTGGGGAGAGGCCGTCGAACTGCACGAGCAGCTCGGCACCGTGGACGACCTGGTGGACGTGCTCTGCCGCAGGGGCGGCGCTCTCATACGCGAGGGCGACTCGCGCGCGGCGGGTGCCGACCTGTCCCGCGCCGCCGAGCTGGCACGCAGGACGAGCACGTCGCGCCGGTCCTCGCTGGTCGAGCTGGGGCTGGGTGAGCTCGCCCGCCTGTCCGGCGATCACGCCGAGGCGCGCGACCACTACCTGGCCGCGCTGGACGCCATCGGGGCCGGCGTCTTCGCCACCGAGGGCATCAGACCGCTCGTGCTGACCGCGCTGGCCCGGCTGGCCGAGGCCGGAGGCGACCTGGCTGAGGCCGGGCGCCGCCACGGCGAGGCGCTCCGCGTGGCGCGCACGTCGTCGGCGTCGGTGATGGAGCTCGCCGACGTCACCGAGAGCGGTGCCGGGCTGGCCCTGCTCGAAGGGAACGGGGAGCGGGCCGCGTTCCTGCTCGGCGTGGCGGTGGCGCTACGCGGCATGGCCGTCACCGGCGACCCTGACGTCGCGAGGATCGCCGCGGGCAGCACGGCTCTCATCGGACCGGAGGCCTTCGCCGCGGAGTTCGCCAGAGGCGCCGCGCTCAGCCGGGAGCAGGCGCTGACCGTCCTCGCCTGAGCCGGAGGGCGGTGGCGGCGGCCTCCTGGACCGGTGGCCGCGGCGGTCCTGCCGTGCCGCAGGAGGCGCTGACAGCTCTGCGCCGACTGTCAGCCGGCTGTCCCTGGCCTGTCAGCGCTCCCGGCGAGGCTCATGGACATGAAGAACACCAACGTCCTCATCTCCGGCGCCAGCATCGGCGGCCCCGCTCTCGCCTACTGGCTCGACCGCTACGGCTTCGACGTGACCGTCGTCGAGAAGGCTCCCGCCCCGCGCCCGGGCGGGCAGGCCGTCGACTTCAAGGGCGCGATCCACCGCACCGTGCTGGAGCGCATGGGCATCCTCGGCGAGGTGCTGCGGCTGCAGACCGGCGGCACCGACCAGGAGATCGTCGGCGCGGACGGCCGCAGGCTCGCGGTGCTCCCCGGCGAGTTCACCGGCGGCGAGATCGAGATCACGCGCGGTGACCTGGCCAGGCTGCTGTACGAGAAGACCGCCGCCGCCGGATGCCGGTACGTCTTCGGCGACTCCATCACCTCGCTCACCCAGACCGCGAGCGGCGTGCACGTCACGTTCGAGCGCGGTGCCCCGCGCACGTTCGACCTGGTGGTGGGCGCGGACGGGATCCATTCGAACGTCCGCCGGCTGGCCTTCGGCCCGGAGTCCGACTACGTCCGCTTCCTCGGCCACTACTACGCCCTCGTCGATGTTCCCGAGATCGCCGGGAGCGTCCCGTCGATGTACAACGAGCCCGGCAGGATGGTCGCCGCCGGTGGCCCGAAGGCGGCCGCCTTCTTCACCTTCGCCTCGCCGGAACTCGACTACGACCGATACGACACCGAGGGGATGAAGAAGATACTCATCGAGGCCTACGCCGGGATGGGCTGGCGGACCCCGGCCATCCTTTCGGAGGTGCGCCGGGCCGACGACGTCTATCTCGACTCGATCAGCCAGGTGCGCATCGACCGCTATGCGGAGGGCCGGGTGGCGCTGCTCGGCGACGCCGCCTACGGCAACACGCTGGGCGGCTTCGGCACCGGCCTGGCTCTGGTGGGGGCCTACGTACTGGCGGGGGAGCTCGCGCTGGCCGGCGGGGACCATCAGGTCGCCTTCAAGCGGTACGAGGAGGGGTTCCGCGGCTATGCCAAGATCGCCAAGAACGGCAACGCGGGCCCCTTCCTGGCTCCCGGCACGCCGGGCAGGATCCGCATGCGCAACTGGATGTTCAAGAACCGCCTGCTCCTGAAGCTGATGCTGAAGATGACCGACATGTTCGCCACCAACATCGATCTCAAGGACTACCCGTCCCTCACCGGCCGCTGACCGGCACCGGCGCCCGGCCGACGAGGGCTACCAGAGCTCGGGGGTGGCCGGCCCTCCATCTCTTCCAGCACCTACCCCCGGCAGGGCGGCGAGCCCTGGCCCTCCACCTACCTCTTCGAGGTCAAGGCGGACTGATCCCCCGGCCTCGTGCGGTCTCGCGTCCGCAACGAGGCGGTCGTCCGCACGAGGCGGTCGTCCGCCGGGGCGGTCAGGAGGCGAGGGTGTCGGTGGAGACCTGCCAGAGGAGGGTGGCGGCCTCGGGGTCCAGGGCGTAGGTCGCGACGCCGTGGCGGGTGCCCGGCTCGTTCGGCGCGGCCTCGGCGCAGTCCTCGAAGTAACGGCCGCCAATGCCGTCGAGCAGGGGCGATGTCGCGACCAGCACGGAGGTGGCGGCGCCCTGCTCGGGGGTCTTCAAGGTGATCGAGCCCGCGCCCGCCTGGGCGAGCATCCGGTCGAGGTCCTCCTGGGTGATGTGCCTTTGCAGGTTGGTGCGGATCCCGCCGGGCATCAGGGCGTTGACGGTGATGCCGTCGCCCGCCCAGCGCCTGGTCGCCTCGACCGCGAACAGGACGTTGGCCGTCTTGGACTGCCCGTACGCGAGCCAGGGCTCGTACGGGCGCTCGCGGAAGTGGATGTCGTCGAAGACGACCGGGGAGCGCAGGTGCGCGCTGGAGCTGACGGACACGACGCGCGCCCCGCCGGCCGCCGCGAGCGCGGGGTGCAGCCCGGTGGCGAGGGCGAAGTGGCCGAGGTGGTTGGTGGCGAACTGCAGCTCCCAGCCTTCCGGCGTGCGCGTCTCGGGGGCCGCCATCACGCCGGCGTTGTTGACCAGGATGTGCAGCGGCCCGTCCCAGGCGGCCACGAAGGAGGCGACCGAGGCGCGGTCGGCGAGGTCGAGCGGCGCGACGAGCACCTGCCGGCCGCCGGTGGTGGCGGTGATGTCCTCGGCGGTGCGCTTTCCCGCGTCCAGGTCGCGGACCGCCAGGGTGACCTCGGCGCCCGCGCCGGCGAGCGCGCGGGCGGTCTCGATGCCGATGCCGGACGCGCCGCCGGTCACGATGGCGCGCCGGCCGGTGAGGTCGATGCCGTCCACGACTTCGGCGGCGGTGGACCGGGCGGTGAACGGCGTGGTGATGGGTGTGGTGGCAGTCATGATGTGCCTCGCTCGGCGATGCGGATGGAAGGCTCACGCGGTAGGCTCCAAACGGAGGAACCTCCGAATAAGCTCGACTTTAATCGGAGCAACCTCCGGTTAGCAAATCGCAGGTCATAGTAGTGGGACAGTCGAGGAGAGGTTCCGGGTGGACCTCGAGAAGAGGTTCCGGACGGACCGAGGAGGATGATCTGTGCCGGCCACCGGCCCCCGACCGCTCCGCGCCGACGCGCGGCGAAACCGCGACCGGCTGCTCGACGCCGCGGTGCGGGCGTTCTCCCACGACGGGCCCGACGTGACGCTCGAAGCGATCGCCAAGGACGCGGGTGTCGGCATCGGCACGCTCTACCGCCACTTCCCCACGCGGGAGGCGCTGATCGAGGCCGCCTACCGCAACGAGCTGGCCAGGCTGTGCGACGCCGTGACCGGGCTCCTGCGGGACACGCCGCCGGACGAGGCGCTGCGCATCTGGATGGACCACTTCGTCGAGTACATGACGACCAAGCGCGGCATGGCCGGCGCGCTGCGCGCGGTCATCGCCTCCGGCGGCAACCCCTTCGCGGAGAGCCGCGCCCTGCTGCTCGAAGCCATCGCGACGCTGCTGCGCGCCGGCGGCGAGGCCGGGGCCGTGCGAACTGACATCGACCCGGGTGACGTGCTGGCGAGCTTGAGCGGCGTGTCCCTCGCCGCAGGCGAGCCCGAGCAGCGCGACCAGGCCCACCGCCTGCTCGACCTGCTGGTGGACGGCCTGCGCTACGGCGCCGCCGCCCCGCGCTGACCCGGCGACCGGCGCTCGCTCAGGGCGGCGGACCGCTCTCACCCGGGGTCGACGGACGGCTCCTGCTCGCGGTCGTCGGACGGTCCTGCCCGGGGTCGGTGGACGGCTCTAGCTCGGGTGCGGCGCTCAGGCCTCGTCGGCAGGGAGGGCGAACAGCCGGATGTGCAGGGGGCGCGCGTCCGGCGGAGCGTCCTCCGCCGGGTGGCTGTACTTCATCAGCAGTGCGATGTAGGCCTCGAAGAACGCGTCGAACTCCGCCTTGGTCATCCGCCCGAAGCCCCGTGACCCCTTGACCCACTCGGGATCGCGGTCATAGGCCTCGGGAAACCGCTCGAACAGCTCGCGGTCCTCCTCCATGCCCATCCGGTGGTACTCGGCGAGCACGGGACGGTCCTCCGGGGGTAGCTGACCGGGCGTGGGCAGGCGGATGTCCCTCGCCGCCTCGACTCTGCGCCACCAGCGCTCCCGGCCGGTGGAGCGCTCGGGGATCTCCTCGATGAAGCCGTACTTCTCGAGCTGGCGCAGGTGGTAGCTGGTCGTGCCCGTCTTGGCGCCGAGCAGCTCGCCGAGCGTCGTGGAGGTCGCGGGGCCGTGCCGGTTGAGGTGGCGGAGCATGAGCCGCCGCATGGGGTGGGCCAGCGCCTTGAGCCTCGCCGGGTCCTCGACCGTGAACGGCCGCTCATCCTTCATGATGAACAGCCTACTCATGCAGAAGGATATCTGCAGACAAATGCTTGCCGAGGTTTCTCTGCAGAGTACCTTCGGCAATATGAGACGAATCCTCCCGGCGGTGGCCGTCGCCGCCTGCCTGCTCACCACCCCAGGGACGGCGGCCGCCGCCGCGCCCGCCCCCGCCGGCGGTGCGACCACGATCGTGACAGCGGCGGCCCGTACGATCACGACCGGAAGCGTGACGACCCGTGCGGCGACCACCCCCGCCGCGACCTCGACCGCCGTCGCGCCGGGGCCGGTCGCCGTGCCCGCCGATCTGACCGCGGCGGAGGTGAGCTTCCAGGGAAGCGGCGGCCTCGCCATGCACGGAACGGTCCTGTCGCCGGCCGGCGCGAAGCCGGCTCGCCCGGGCATCGTCCTGATCCACGGCGCCGGCACGGGCACGCCGCGTGCGAAGCTCATGGTCGAGGCGGTCGAGTTCGCCCGCAGGGGCATGTCCGTGCTGATCTACGACAAGCGGTCCGAGGGCTACTCGCTCTTCCAGCGCTCCTACACCGTTCTGGCCGAGGACGCGCTCGGCGCCGTGGCCGCGCTGCGCGCCCAGCCGGGCATCGACCCGGCGAAGGTCGGCATCTGGGGGTTGAGCGAGGGCGGATGGGTGGCGCCCATCGCGGCGGCCCGCTCGGCGGACGTCGCCTTCATCGTGCTCGTGGGCGCCAACGGCCTGCCGCCGCTCCGGCAGCAGACCTGGGCCGTGGCGGCCGGGCTGCGCAAGGCTGGGGTGTCGGGCTCGCTGGTCGACAGGGCCGAGCTCAACCTGTACCGGACGATCGCCGACGGCGGCATGTTCCCCGAGCCGTACTACGATCCCGAGCCGACCATCGCGGCCGTCCACCGGCCGGTGCTCGCCATCTGGGGCACCCACGACCTGCTGACCCCGCCCAGGGAGACCCCGCCGATCTTCGCCAAGGCCCTGGAGAAAGGCGGCAACACGCACTACACCTTCCGCTTCTTCCCCGGCGCCGACCACGCCGCCCACCAGAGCCCGGACGGCGGTGTGACCCGGCTGCCCGAACTGGCCCCGGGGTACGCCGATCTGGTCGGCTCCTGGGTCCGCGACGTCACCGCGGGGAAGCCGCCCATGGCCGGGAGCTCGGGGCCCACCCCCGAACAGGCTTCGCGGACCGTGCCGGTGCCCCCGCCGGCGTGGTGGGAGTCGGCGCCGGCGCAGCTCGCGGCCCTGGTGCTGTTCGTGGTCGCGTTCGCGGCGTACCCGATGGTCGCGCTGGTGCGGCGCCTTCGCGGGCGCGGGCGGCCTCCGGTCGCCAAGGCCGCGCGGGTGCTCGGCGCAGCCGGGTTCGTGACGGTGCTCGGGTCGTTCTCCTACCTGTTCTACCTGGTGATGACCGGCGGCAAGCTGGCCGCTCCCGGGCCCGTGCTGGCCGGGCGCCCGCTGATCTGGCTGGCGCTGCAGGCCCTCGCGGTCGCGTGCGCGGCCGCCACGGTCCTCACCGCGCGGGCCTGGTGGCGTACGCGCGGTTCGGTGCCACAGGGCGAGAGGGTGCGGCTCGGCCTGCTGCTCGCCGGTGGGACGGTGTTCATCCCATGGGCGCTGTACTGGGGCCTCCTGCTCCCCTGACGGCCGCGACGGCGAGACGGGCCGCGACGGCGAGACGGACGCGATGGCCGCGACCGCCGATGCCGAGACGGACGCGATGGCCGCGACCGCCGATGCCGAGGGCGGGCGGGGGCCTTAGATCTGGATGGCCGGGTTGCCGCGCCAGTGGGCGTGCGGGGCGACCTCCTCGCCCTTCATCAGGAAGGAGTCGGGGTCCAGGAGCGCGCCGTCGCCCATGCGGACCCCGTAGTGGACCAGGGCGTTGGTCCCGACGGTGCAGCCGGAGCCGATCGTGATGTGGTCGGACTTGAACGTCCCGTCCTCCAGCGAGTGGGCCTGGATCAGGCTCTTCTGCGCCAGCGTGCAGTCGTCGCCGATGGTGACCAGGGTCCGTTCCGGTATGTGGCAGCCGTCGTCGAACACCCTGCGCCCGAGCCGCACCCCGGCCAGCCGCCAGGCCGCGTTCTTGTACGGCGTGCCGTTGAGCAGGTCGAGGTAGAGCGGGTTGGTGAGCTTCCACATGCGCTCGTGCCACCAGTAGTAAGTCTGGTAGATCGAGCAGAAGCGCGGCCGCAGCGCCTGGAAGCCCGTGGCCAGGCGCTCGACCACCAGGAAGTACACGATGGTGAACAGCAGGGTGCAGACGATGTCGGCGGCGATGACCGGCGGCCCGAACGTGTCGTACAGGCCGGCGGCGACGATGGCGAGCAGCATGACGCCGAAGAGGTGCAGCCACCGGGTGAACAGGTGCAGCGCGATGGTCACGGTGTTGTGCCGGTTCTTGGCCGCCAGGCGGCGACGGAACTCCTCGCCGGTCTTCAGGTGGTCGAACCGGCTGTCGCGCTGGACCGAGCGCGGGATCTCGAAGCAGGGCGAGCCCAGCAGTCCGATGTCATGTCGTGGCTCCCCGTCGAGGGGGATCATGACCTTGGTCGCGAGGAGGCAGTTGTTCCCGGCCCGGCTCTGGGCGGGGTAGGCGATGTCGTTGCCGACGAAGGTGCGCGCCCCGATCGACGCGCGGGACACGCGGAACGAGCCGCTGGAGAAGTCCGCGTTCACGATCGACAGCCCGTCCGACACCATCGTGCCGCTGCCGATCGTGGCCAGGTACGGCGATTCGTGTTTGTGCTGCAGGCCGAAGTTGGAGCCGGTCTGCTCGATCTTCGACAGGTCGTATCCCAGGCAGCGCAGGTAGTGCACGATCCAGGAGCTGTCCCCGAAGAGGTGCGTGAAGACCTGCGCGTTGGTGGTCCGGGCGATCGCGCGTTGCGCCCAGTAGTGGAAGCCGTAGAGGGGATGGACCCTGTCCGGTTTGAGGGCGAGGTGCAGCAGGCGCGGCACGGTCGCCACGAAGGCGAGCCCGGCCGCGAGCGCGCCGAAGTAGAGCGCCAGCGAGGCGACCAGCGCGTCGCGGTAGGGCGGCCAGGCCGTCAGGTCCCTGGAACCGGCCGGGTCCGCGAGGCCGGCGAGGGCCGGGATCGTCGTGGTCAGCCAGTAGAGGCCGCCGATGCCCAGCGGGATGTACACGAGCAGGGTGGTCAGCAGTTGCAGGGCGCCGAACCGGGCTCTGCGCCAGGTGCCGCAGCGGGCCGGTTCGAGCGTCAGGTAGTCGGTGGTGGCCGGCTGGGCCGGCGAGCCGTGCCAGCGCTCGCCGTCCGGCACCCTTTGGGACGACTGGAGGGAGGAGGAGTGGCCGAGCTGGGCCCGGTCGCCGAGGGCGGCACCGATGTCGATCACCGTCTGCTCGCCGACGAACGCGCCCTCGCCCACGGTGACCGGCCCGGTTTCGATCACGCCGGCCCGGGCGCGGTAGCAGGTGAAGAACGCGTCCTTGCGGATGACCGTGCCCGCCCCGATGGTCAGCAGGTCGGTGCAGACCGGGACGTGCTTGGACAGGATCAGGACGCCAGGGCCGATCCTGGCCCCGAGCGCGCGCAGGTAGAGCACATAGAGCGGGGAGCCGATGAACAGCACGAGCGGGCAGCTCCGCACCAGCGTCTTGACGGCCCAGAACCGCACGTAGGCAAGGCTCCAGACCCGGATCTCCCCCGGTCTCCAGCGGCCCACGAGCGCCCACTTGGCCACGATGGGCACGGCGCAGAGCGTCGCGAAGATCGCCGCGCCGCACGCCACGGACCGCCCGTAGATCTCGGCCGGGCCGGTCGCGCCGGCCACCCAGTGGTAGCAGCCGGTCAGCAGGACCGCGCCGAGGCAGGAGTACCCGAGGAACAGCAACAGTTGCAGCACCGCGCACAGGACGTACTCGGCCGTGCTCGCCCGTGCCGCCCGCACCTTCGGGGCCTGCGGCTCGGGCGCGGGCGCCGCCTCCGCCAGGGCCGAGGCGAGGCTCCGCACGGTGGGGTGCAGGTAGACGTCCTTGATGGACACCGGCGGCAGGTCCGCCCGTTCCCGCACCCGGGCGCAGAAGCGGGTCATCAGCAGCGAGCTCGCGCCCAGCTCGTCGAAGAAGTGGCTGTCCACGGAGACCTGTTCGACGCCGACGACGCCGGCCAGCACGTCGGCGAGGACGCTCTCGGCGGCGGTCGACGGCGGCACGTAGGTGTGCGCCGTGGACAGGCCCCGGGGACCCTTGGGCGGCGGCAGGTTCTTCCGGTCGGCCTTGTTGCTCAGGAGCATCGGGATGCGGGGCAGCGGCTCGAGGTAGGCCGGGATCATGTAGCCGGGCAGCCGCCCGCGCAGCTCCCGGTAGATCCGCTCCTGGTCGATCTCCGGGGCGTCCTCGCGGGCGCTGTAGTAGGCGACCAGCTCGACCACGCCGGGCTCGGGCTCGTAGGTGTCCACGACGGCCTGGGTGATGCCCGGGACCTGCAGCAGCACCGACTCGATCTCCGCCAGCTCCACCCGGTAGCCGTGGATCTGCACCTGGGTGTCGATGCGGCCGTGGTACTCGATCTCGCCGTCGCCGTTGACCCGTCCGAGGTCCCCGGTCCGGTAGATCCGGCCGGAGGGATTGTCCGGGATGCCGAGGAAGTCGGGGATGAACGCCCGCTCGGTCAGATCGTCGCGGTTGACGTACCCGCGGGCCAGCCCGATGCCGGCGATGCCGATCTCGCCCAGTTCCCCGGGCGGCAGCGCCCGTGCCTCGGCGGAATCGAGGATGACCACCGCGTAGGTGGGCAGCGGGACGCCGAGGGTCACCGGCCCGCCGGGACGCAGCACCGCCCAGGTGGCGGTGACCGTGGCCTCGGTCGGGCCGTACACGTTGAGGAACCTGCGGCCGGGCCGGTGCCAGCGGCGCACGAGGTCCGCGGGGCAGGCCTCGCCGGAGACCAGGAGGAACCGCAGGTCCGGGAGGTCCTCCTCCAGGGTCGCCAGCAGGGTCGGGACGCAGCACAGCGCGGTGACGCGGCGGGCCAGCAGGAACTCCGCGAGGTCGTGGCCGAGCAGCGTGACCCCCGGCGGCCGTGGGACGAGCGTCGCCCCGGCCAGCAGGGGCACCCAGATCTCCTCGACCGAGAAGTCGAAGGCGATGGTCATGCCCTGGTAGACGCGGTCGTCTGGCGTCAACTGGTAGGCGTCGACGGCGACCCGGACGAAGTTGCAGATGCCGGCGTGCTCGATCGCCACCCCCTTGGGCCGGCCGGTGGAGCCGGAGGTGTAGACGATGTAGCACAGCTCGTCGACCGGCTCCCCGCGCTCGGTGACGGTGAGGCGCCGGTCGTCCTCGGCGGCGACGAGGGCCTCCACCTCGTCGACGCACAGGATGGCGGCGTCGACGTGCTCGATGCGGTCGCGCAGGTGGGACAGGGAGAGCACCATCCGCACGCCGGCGTCCCGCACGATGTAGGCGAGCCGGTCCGCGGGGAAGCCGGCGTCCAGCGGCACGTACGCCGCGTTGATCTTCAGCACGGCGAGCATGCCGATGTAGGAGTACACGGCCCGGTCGAAGACCAGCGCGATCCTCTCGCCGGGCCGCGCTCCCCGCTTCACCAGGTAGCGGGCGAGCTGGTTGGCCCGCGCGTCCAGCTGGTCGTAGGTCAGCGTGACCTCGCCCGCGTCCACGGCCGTCCGGCCTTGCCGGCCGGCGGACCGCAGCCGGTCGCATCGCTCCTCGAACAAGTGGTGTAGCCGCTCCCCGTCCCGCCGCCGGGCAGGGTAGGTACCGCTCGCGCCGATCAGCACGTGTCCGGCCGGGGCCTTTCCCGGCCGCGGATCGGCGCGCTGGACATCCTGGACATCGGCCTGTCTGGTCATGCTGCCTCCATCAACCCCCGCGGGTCCCCGTGGCGTCGCGAACCTCAGGCCGCCACCGGGCAGCACGCGTTGATGGCCTCGACGAGGATGGAGCACGCGGTCTCGACGACGTCGGCGGTCACGTTCAGCGGCGGCAGGATCCGCACGACGCAGTCGGCACGCCCGCCGACCTCGATGACCAGCCCCCGCCGCAGCGCGGCGCCCTGGACGCGGTACGCCGGCTCGGTGGCCGGGCCGCCATCGCGGGGATCGGCGAGCTCCACGCCCCACATCAGGCCGACGCCGCGCACCTCCCGCACCCAGGGGTTGCCCGACAGGGGCGCCAGCCGCTCGGCGATCTGCTCGCCGCGCCGGTGGACGTTGCCGAGCACGTCGTCACGCCGGATGATCCGCACGGCCTCCGCTCCGGCGGCGAAGGCGAGCTGGTTGCCGCGGAATGTCCCGATGTGCGCGCCGGGCGCCCACACGTCCAGCCGCCGGTCGTAGAGGATGATCGCGACGGGCAGGCCGATGCCGCTCAGGGCCTTGGACGCGACGATCACGTCGGGTTCGATGCCATAGCGTTCGAAGGCGAACCACGTGCCCGTGCGCCCGCAGCCGGTCTGCACCTCGTCCACGATCAGAGGGATGTCAAGCTCGCGGGTGAGTTCGCGCACCCGCCGCACGAACGCGCGGCGCGCGGGGATGACGCCTCCCTCGCCCTGCACCATCTCCAGGATGACCGCGGCCGGCAGCGGGACGCCGCCGTTCCCGTCGCGCAGTGCCCGCTCGAGCTGGCCCGCGCAGTTGGTGTCGCACGTGCTCGGCACCAGGCCGAGCGGGCAGCGCGCGCAATAGGAGTAAGGGAAGAAGTGGACCCCCGGTACGCCGTTGACCACCGGCTGCTTCTGCCGCACAAGGCCGCTGAGGGCCATCGCCGCGTGGCCGCTGCCGTGAAAGCCGCCCTGGAAGGCCACGACGTCCCCGCGTCCTGTGGCGATCTTGCACAGTTTGATCGCGGCGTCGACGGCGTCACCTCCCGTGGGCCCGCAGAAATGGACTTTCATCCGGTCGCGCAACCCCGCCGGGAGCATGGACAGTTGTGCCTCGGTGAAGGCGTCCTTGGCGGGCGTCGGGAAGTCGAGGCCATGGGTGAGCCGGTTCAGTTGCGCCGTGACGGCCCGCACCAGTTCGGGGTGGTTGTGCCCGAGTGACAGCACGCCCGCGCCGGTCAGGAAGTCGATGAAGATGTTGCCGTCCGGGTCGCGCAGGAAGCTGCCGGAGGCCTCGGCGATGGCGATGGGGAGACGGCGCGGGTAGGTGCGCGCGTTCGACTCCCGGAGGGCCTGCCGGTCGAGCAGTTCCGCCGAAAGCGGACCAGGAAGGTCACTCTCCACAAAGGGGTGTGCGAATATGTCAGATTTGGCGCTGGGATCGGCCAGACTCATCGGGCTCTCCTCTCAAGGGCTGCCGACGTGCTGGTTCCTTTCAAGGCTGTGCCGACGTGCTCGATCTCCCTTTCTCACCTTTTCCGGCCGGCTTCGTATATCTGATGGACATCGTCCGGGATCGGCAGTCGAAGAGGCCGTCCGCGATGTCGCTCGCGAATCATGGCCTCCGGTACACGGTTACGATTCCACCGGTACTACCTGCACAAACACCTCAAGGCCCCTCACATCACACTAAGCTCGACAGCCGGTGGCGACGCGGACCGGGGGCGTCGGACGCGCTCCTTCCCGGCACGCCGACTAATCGCGAGGACGCGCCGGTCGATGACGTTTCGATGAGTGGAGGAGGGCGTTTATCGGGGCAGTCAGCGAATAGGGTAATCACCCGGAAAAGCCGCTATCGCCTGCTACCGGGATGGGCGTCGCGCGCACCGCCGGAAAGGCAAAATGCGGGTAAGATCGGCCGCGGTCCGCCCCTTCCTCCGCCGGGCCGCCGGTCCCCTTCTCCAGGGTGGCGGTGAGGCCGCGGCGCGGCTCCCGGAGCGGTTCCTCCCGCGGCGCGTCGCCGCTCGAACCGGGGCGTCCCGCCGGTGCACATCAAGGCTTTGCGGTGATCTGACGGGATCGGTGCGCTGGGATCGGTGCACGTCCATGATCTGTCGGGTATAGGTAAGTTTATAGAGATTTGTGAGCTAACACGTGGTTTCTGAAGCCTTCAGCCGCTCTGGACTGTGGTGAGAGGAATGGGAACGAACGTCGCGAAGCGGCGGCCGGCACGCGGACTGCCCGCCGACGTGACGAGCTTCGTCGGACGCCGGCAGGAGATGGCCGAGGTCAAGACACTGCTGTGCAAGTCCAGGCTGGTCACCCTCACCGGCTTCGGCGGGGTGGGCAAGACCCGGCTGGCCTCCCGGGTGGCCACGGAGGTACAGCGGGCGTTCGCCGACGGCGTGTGGTTCGTCGAACTGGCCTCGCTCGACGAACCCGCCCTCCTCGCCCCCACCTTGATCGAGGCGTTCGAACTGGAGGAGAACCCCTCCCGGCCCCCCATGGAGCCGATCACCGACTACCTGTCCGACAAGAAGGCCCTGCTCGTCCTGGACAACTGCGAGCACCTGCTCCACGACTGCGCCCTCATGGTGGAGGAGCTCCTGGCCTCCGCGCACGATCTGCGGATCATCGCCACGAGCAGGCAGCCGCTGCGCATCCACGGGGAGCGGACTCAGGTCGTGCTCCCGCTGCCCGTCCCCGACTCCCGCGCCGCTGGCCTGTCGGCGGACGCCCTGGCGCAGGTGGACGCCGTGCGCCTGTTCATCGAGCGGGCCGACGCGGTGCTGCCAGGATTCACGGTCACCGAGGCCAACCGCGACGCCGTGGAACAGATCTGCCGGTGGCTGGACGGGATCCCGCTGGCGATCGAGCTGGCGGCGGTGCGGCTGCGGGCGCTGTCGGTACAGCAACTGCTCGACCGGCTGAAGGACCGGTTCAGAATGCTCACCGCCGGTTCGCGTGCGGTCGCCCCGCGGCAGCAGACGCTACGCGCGCTGGTCGACTGGAGCTACGAGCTGTGCACCGAGCAGGAACGGCTGATGTGGGCCCGCGCCTCGGTGTTCTGCGGCGGCCTGGACCTGGAGGCGGCGGAGGCGGTCTGCTCCGGTGACGGCATCGCCCGCGAGGACGTTGTCGAGCTCATCTCCGGGCTCGTGGAGCAGTCCGTGCTGGCCCGCGAGGAGCATCCCGCGGGAGTGCGCTTCCGGCTGCTGGAGACCGTCCGCGAGTACGGCAGGGACCGGCTGGCCGAGTCCGGGCGGCAGGAGGCGCTGCGGGCGCGGCATCGGGAGTACTTCCGCGATCTGGCGTCCCAGGCCCGCGCCGAGCTCCTCACCGGCGCGCAGCGGCAGTGGATGGAACGCCTGTGCCTGGACCACGCCAACCTGCGCGCCGCCCTGCAGTCGTGCTTCGAGCAGGGAAAGGCGGAAGAAGGGCTGCGGACGGCCACCGACCTGCTCTACCACTGGAAGACCTGCCACCGGATCGCGGAGGGGCGCCGCTGGCTGGACCAGGGCCTCGCCGAGGTCACCGAGCCCTGTGAGTCGCGCGCCCGGGCGCTGTGCGCCGCGAGCTGGCTGGCGATCATGATGGGCGAGATCGCGGCAGGCGCGTCGATGCTGGAGGAGGCGCAGGCGCTGGGGGAGCGGCTCGGGCTGTGCGGTGTGCTCGCCTACGTCGCCCTCTACTCGGGTATGGCAGCCATCTACCACGGCGAGACCGACGCGGCGATCAAGCTCTTCGAGGAGGCCCTGGCCGGGCACCGCTCCTCGGGGGACCAGATCGGTGAGGTGCTGGCGCAGACCAGGCTCTGCCTCGCCTACAGCCACGTGGGCGACGCCGGGCGGGCGCTCGCCGCCGGAGAGGAGGCGCTGCGGATCTGCGACGGCCGCGGCGAGGGCTGGCACCGGGCCTACGCCACGATGGCCCTCGGCGTCGAGAGGTGGCGCCAGGGGGACACCGGGCGCGCCATCGAGATGGAGAAGGAGAGCCTGCGGTTCAACAAGTCGTTGGACGACCGGCTCGGCATGGGGATCAACCTGGAGGTGCTGGCCTGGATCTCCGCCGGTCAGGGGCACCACGAGCGCGCCGCCAGGCTGCTCGGCGCCCTGCGCGCGCTGTGGCGAAGGGTCGGGGCGCCGCTGTCGCAGTTCGGTCATCTGATGACCTATCACGATGAGTGTGAAGCGCTCGTCCACCAGGCTCTCGGCGAGCCCGCCTACAGGTCGGCGCTGGAGCAGGGCGCGAGGCTGTCCCTGGAGGAGGCGCTCGCCTACGCCATGGAGGAGAGCGCGCCGGCGGTCCCGTCTCCCGGCGCCGCGGCCACGCCCTCTCCACTGACCCGGAGGGAGACGGAGATCGCCCGGCTCGTCGCCGAGGGGCTGAGCAACAAGGCGATCGCCACGAGCCTGGTCATCGCCCAGCGCACGGCCGAGGGCCACATCGAGCACATCCTGAGCAAGCTCGGCTTCCACTCGCGCGCGCAGATCGCGGTGTGGGTGGCCGAGCAGGACCGCCGGGCGGCGGAGCGGCGCCAGGACGACCCGGGCGCCGGGACGAGGAGCCGAGGGGCCGGGAACACCGGGCCGGGGGCGGCGACGGGCGGCTGAGCGCGGGCCCGCGGGGAGCCGTCAGTACGGCGGCGAGGCCCGTGGGCCCGTCAGTACGGCAGTGTGGTGCGCCCGGAGGGGGTGCGCAGGTCCTGGACTTCCCCGGTGTCGCGGCGCCGGGGCTTTCGCTTGTGGACTCGCCTGGCCTGATACGGGCGGCGCTCGGCCGGGTCCGCGACCGGCCCTGTCCTGCCGTCGTCGTACCGAGATGCCTCACTCATCGCCTCGACCGTCCTTGGACCCGGCCGCTCCGGTCGCGGGCTCACAGGCCACCTCGAACCAGACCACCTTCCCGGTGGAAAGGGCGTGGCTGCCCCAGGAGGTGGAAAGCGCTTCCATGAGGTACATGCCGCGACCGCCCTCGTCGCCTTCGTGCACCTCGCGCACCATCGGCATCGCGGGGTTGGTGTCCTGCACCTCGCAGCACACCCTGTCGTCGTCCATCGAGAGCGTCATCACGGCGCCCCACGAGTGGCGCATGGCGTTCGTGACCACCTCGCTGACGAGCAGCTCGACGACGTCCGCCTGCTCCTGGACACCCCAGTCGGCGAGCCGGCCGCGGACCCGCGCACGGGTCTTGGGCACGGTGGTCGGCTCCGGGACCAGCACCCACGATGCCCGCCTGCCGTGCTGCCCGGCAGGCCAGAGCTGGACGGCCGCGCGCGCGTACCGGTGAGAATTGCTCGATCTGTACATGGTGGTCATGCCGCACATCCGTAGGCGAAGCGGTGGACGGGAGGGACGCTGCGCCCGTCGGGGAGCAGCTCGCCGGTGTCGTCAAAGATCACGACGCCGTTGCACAGCAATCCCCATCCCTGCTCCGGGTGGAAGGCCACGAGGCATGCCGCTTCGTGATCGACAGCGTTCGCCGGCGGGCACTGCGGTTCGTGTTGACACATGGCTGGCACCTGAATCCGATGTTGATCTCTTTGCCGGGTCGTGTTCTTTACCGACACGTCGAGCATGGCCCAATGGGCGCATACCTAGTAACGGGACAACTACCCCTATTGATACCCATTCACCCCAAACGGGTACTCATTCTTTACTTTCGCCGGTGCCTGAAGTGACCATGGGGCGCGAACCGGCCCCTGGCGATCTCCCTTGGCCTTCCTGGGCCCCCTTTGCCTCCGCCCGCCCTCCTGGACGCGTCCTGCCGGAAGTC
Organism: Sphaerisporangium perillae; assembly: GCF_023276435.1. Classification (GTDB taxonomy): domain Bacteria; phylum Actinomycetota; class Actinomycetes; order Streptosporangiales; family Streptosporangiaceae; genus Sphaerisporangium; species Sphaerisporangium perillae. The sequence continues at coordinate 90,909 of NZ_JALLPO010000019.1, read as the reverse complement.
GTTGACACGCCTACGCCGTAATGCTTCTATTCGTTAGCAAACTTTCCTAACCATCTCGGAACGGAGAGACCGTGCGGATCCCCCCGGCCAAACCCTCCAGAAGAGCGGTCCTTCTCATCCCCGCGCTGGCCATGGCGATGGCGCCGGCCCTCGCCGCCGGCGCGGGCACGGCCCACGCGGCGGCCTCGGCGTCCTTGGCCCGGGCGTCGGCGGCGGCCTCGGTCGACTTGACCGACCCCCACAAGAAGGACATCGCCATGCAGCTGGTGTCGAGCGCGGAGAACTCCACGCTCGACTGGAAGGCCCAGTACAAGTACATCGAAGACATCGACGACGGCCGTGGCTACACCGCCGGGATCATCGGATTCTGCTCGGGCACCGGCGACATGCTCGATCTCGTCGAGCTGTACACCGAGCGCAAGCCCGGCAACGTCCTGGCGAAGTACCTCCCGGCGCTGCGCAAGGTCAACGGCACCGACTCCCACAAGGGCCTCGACCCCAACTTCACCAAGGACTGGAAGACCGCGGCCAAGGACACCGTCTTCCAGGAGGCGCAGAACTCCGAGCGCGACCGGGTCTACTTCAACCCCTCGGTGCAGCAGGCCAAGAAGGACGGCCTGCGCGCCCTCGGCCAGTTCATCTACTACGACGCCATCGTCATGCACGGTCCCGGCGAGGACAGCGTCAGCTTCGGCGGCATCCGCAAGACGGCCATGAAGAAGGCGAAGACCCCCGCCCAGGGCGGCGACGAGACGGCCTACCTCAACGCGTTCCTCGACGCCCGCAAGGCCGCCATGAAGAAGGAGGAGGCCCACAGCGACACCAGCAGGGTGGACACCGCGCAGCGGGTCTTCCTCAAGGCGGGCAACCTCGACCTCGACCCGCCGCTGACCTGGAAGGTGTACGGCGACAGCTACACCATCAAGAAGTAGCCGGCGGGCCGTGACGGCCGGTCGCCCTGCTGAACGGGGCGGGCCCCTCCGATCTCGGTGGGGCCCGCCGGCGTGTCGGGGAGGTGCGGTGTCACAGGGCCTGCAGGCCCTGGATCACCTCGCGCAGGAGGCGCTCCTCCGGTAGCTGGGACACCGTCGCGGGAGGCCGGACGGTGACGAGCTTCTGGTCGCGCAGGTCGCCCAGGAGGACCCGGACGACACCGAGCGACAGATTGCTCTCGGAGGCCAGGTCCACCACGGACATCGGCTGCCCGCACATGCGCAGGACGCGCAGGTGCTCGGGGCTGAGCCTTCCGTGCAACCTGGCGCCCGGGACGGCCCTGACGATCGCGACCATGTCGAACGCCGGTCCCGATGGCCGGGTCCGCCCGCGCGTGACGGTATAGGGGCGGATGAGGGGTCCGGCATCCTGGTCCAGCCAGCGTTCACCCTCGCTCATGACATGTTCCCCTCACCCTCGTTCGCGCGTTCCCAGCCTGCCCGGAACGAGGAGAACATGTCGGGCGAAGGCTGGAGCGGTTGTGCGTCCGTAGGATCCTCCAGCGAGTCGCCCAGATGCTTCGGCTCCCGCCCGGCGCCCCCGGGAGGCGTGCCGGCCTCGCGGAGCTGGGGCGCGAGGTTCGCCTGGCGCACCCGGTTCGGGAGACCGGCCGAACGGCGGCGGGTCCTCGGTTCCTCGCTGCCATCGCCGTTAGCCCGGAAGGTGCCGTTGGAGGCGCCGCTCCCGCTTCCCGCCGCGGTGAGGCCCCGGCCGGTGCCGATCCCCGCCTCGCCGACGGTGATCTGCTCCACGGAGTACCGCTCCGGGGAGGGATCGGCCGGTGTGATCAGGCCCTCGGGCAGGAGCACGATCGCCGTGATGCCGCCGTACGGGGATGGCCGCAGCGAGACGCGGATGTTGCGCCGCGCCGCGAGGCGGCCGACGACGAACAGGCCGAGCCGGTCGCTGTCGGCGAGGTCGAACTCGGGCGGGTCGGCCAGCCTCTGATTGATCTGTTCCAACTCGAGGGGGCTCAGGCCGAGTCCCCTGTCCTCTACCTCGATGACGAAGCCCCTGGCGACGAGATCGCCGCGGACCTCCACGTGCGTCTGCGGGGGCGAGAAGATCGTGGCGTTCTCCACCAGCTCGGCGAGCAGGTGGATCACGTCGGTGGCCGAGGCGCCGGACAGCGCCATGTTCTCCGGCATGGTGATGTGCACCCGCAGGTAGTCCTCGACCTCCTCGACGGCGGCGCGGACGACGTCGTAGAGGGGGACCGGGTTGCGCCACCCGCGCCCGGGGACGGCGCCGGAGAGAATGATCAGACCTTCGGCGTGCCGTCTCATGCGGGTGGTGAGGTGGTCGATGCCGAACAGTTCGTCGAGCAGCTCGGGCTCGGTGACCCTGCGCTCCATGGCGTCCAGCATGGACAGCTGCCGGTGCAGCAGCGACTGGTTGCGGCGGGCGAGGTTGAGGAACACCTTGCCGACGCCCTTGCGGATCTCGGCCTGCCCGACGGCGGCCTCGATCGCGGTGGTCTGCACGGAGCCGAACGCCTCGCTGACGCTGTTGATCTCGTCGGTGGTGCCGGCGGCGATGGGCGGGCTCTCGGCGGCCACGTCGATCTCCTCACCCTGCCGCAGCCGCTGGACCACGAGGGGCAGGCGCTGGTGGGCGAGCTGGAGGGCGGCGCGCTGCAGCTGGACCAGTTCGGCGGTGACGCGCCGGCCGAAGCGGATGGACACGTACAGGGAGACGACCACCGCGACGAGCCCGAGCCCGAGGATGATGGTGACCCGCCACTGGATCTCGCTGGCCAGAGGGACGACCCGCTCGACGATCTTCTGCGTGACGATCGCGTTCTGCCGGTCGAAGGACTGGGTGAGGGCCTGGGTGTTGGATCCCCAGTTCACCGAGGCTCCAGGCAGCGGCATGCCGGGCCGCACGTCCTGGGTGACCTGGTCCTCGACGGAGGCGAACTTCGTGTACGTGGGGGAGTTCTGCATGATCAGGTAGGGCTGGCGCAGATCGGGGTCGAGAAGCTGGAACCCCATGTCGTACAGGAGCCTGCGCTTGGTCACCAGCGTGGTGAAGGCGGTGCGCTCCTCGCCGGTCATCGAGCCGGCGCCGATGGCGCCGGCGAGCAGGGCGGCCTGCTCGCTCATGAGGGCGCGGCTGTGGTTGATCAGCGTGATGGCACGGCTGGGCGATCCGAGCTCCAGGTCTCCGGCCAGGTTGAGGCTGTCGAAGACCCGGCCCACGGCGTCGGAGATCAGCCGGTAGGCGTCCAGGGTGAGCAGCCGGGTGAAGCTCCGGGAGTCCACCCGAGCCCGGATGTCGGCGAGCCGGTGCGTGGTGGTGACCAGCTCGGTCACCCGCTGGTACAGCGCCGGGCTGGAGTCCTGCTCGGAGGCGCTGTCGATGATGGCCTTCTCCAGGGCCGCGCGCGCCTGGTCGGTCTTGACGCGCTGCGCGTCCAGCTCGGCACGGTCGGTGGAGGTGGTGGCGAGGTACACGAGCGATTGGTAGCGCTCGTTCTGGATCTGTGTCGACACGTCAGCGATGGGAACGATCAAGGTGTCGTGAATGGTGCGGTTCCGGAGGAGGTCCAGGCCACTCTGGATGGTGATCGTCGCCGAATAGGCCCAAATCGCCAAAAGGGACACCAGTGGTACCAGTACCAGCGTCAAGATCTTGAACCTGATGGACCTCTTACGCCCGCCCATGTGACCTCGCAGGGGAAACCGCATCGTTACACGCGGGTTATTGGTGGCGAAACAGTACCAATGGGGGTCACGTGGAGGTAGGGCCCTTTAGTAACGATCCTATTCGGAGTAGGAGATGTACCTATCTAGTAATCTCTGTCTGGTTGTCAGACAATATGCGCCATGCACGCAGAGAAATCCGCCGCCACCAGCACCGCAGGGACCGCCGCCGTTGTGGCCGCCGCGGTCCTGTGGGGCACCGCGGGAACGGCCGGCACCCTCGCCCTGACCAGGGCACACGACCCCATCGCGCTCGCCGCCGCCCGCCTGGTCATCGGAGGCGTCATCCTCGCGGTGGCCGCCGGGCCCGCCGCCTGGCGACTGCTCTCGGGTGGACGCGTGCTGCCGCTGGCCGCCGCCGCGGCCGCCGTCGCCGCCTACCAGCTCTGCTACTTCGCGGCCGTCGGGCGCACCGGGGTCGCCGTCGGGACGGTCGTCGCGATCGGCAGCGGGCCGGCGTTCACCGGGCTGCTCTCCTGGCTGCACGACCGCAGGCGCCCCGGCCGGCGCTGGACGGTCGCGACCGCCGCCGCCGTCGCCGGCTGCGCCGCCCTGGTCTCCGGAGGCCAGGCCGTCGGAGTCGACCCGGCCGGGGTGCTGCTGGCCCTGCTGGGCGGGCTGCTCTACGGCTTCTACGCGGTGACCGCCGCCCGGTCGATCAGCGCCGGGGCGCCGTCCGGCGCGGTCATGGGCGTCCTGTTCGGCGGCGCGGCGGCCATCATGCTGCCGATCCTGCTGTGGCGGGGCACCACATGGCTGGGAGAGCCGCGAGGGCTGCTCACCGCTCTCTATCTGGGCTGCGCCACGACCGCTCTCTCCTATTTCCTCTATGGCAGGGGCCTGCGCTCGACGCCGGTGGCGAGAGCGGCCACCCTGGCGCTCGCCGAACCCGCCGTGGCGGCGTTGCTCGGCGTCGCCGTCCTGCACGAACGGCTCACCGCCGTCTCGTGGGCGGGGCTCGCCATGCTCGGTGCCGGCCTGGTCCTCGTCGCCCTCCCCGAACGCGCGCCCTTGCCCTCCCCCGAGCGTGAGAGGGCACAATCGTCGGCGTGAAACTGCGCCCGGTCTCCACGGTGGACGCGCTCGCGGCGGCCCTGCGCCGGCGCGTGCTCTCCGGCGAGATCCCCCCCGGCACCGCACTGCCCGAGCAGGAGCTCTCCGCCCTGTACGGCGTCGCGCGTCCCACCGTCCGCGAGGCCCTGGCGCTGCTGGTCCACGAGGGCCTGCTGCGGCGCGAGCGCAACCGCAGCGCGTACGTGCCGGAGGTGACCAGCGCCGACCTGGACGATCTCATGTACGTCCGGCGGCCGCTGGAAGCCCTCATGGCCGTCAGCGTGGCGGGCAGGCGGGTGGCCGCCGCGGACGGGGCGCTGGCCCGGATGGCGGCGCTCCCGGCGGACGCGCCGTGGGCCGACGTCGTCGCCGAGCACATGACCCTGCACGAGGAGCTGATCCTCGCCGTGGGCAGTCCCCGGCTGGAACGTCTCTACGGCGTGCTGGCCGCCGAGACCCGGCTCGGCCTCGCACGGCTCCGCACGGTCTACCCGGACAGGGAGAGGCTGGTCGCCGAGCATCGGGAGTTGCTCGACGCCATCGCCGGGGGACCGGCCGAGGCCGTTCGACGGGCCGTGGCCGCCCATCTTGATCACACGTGGGGCGCTGATTAGCGACTTCCCTTGCATGGAGTGCTCGTAAGTCGTCAGAATCGCGCCCATGCACGGCAATTCAGTGCCGGATACCTATGTCTACGTCACCGAAGAGGGCGTCACCCGCCACTACGCGGATGGCAGTGTCGAAGCCCTCGCGTGGGAGGACGTCGTCGAGGTCCGTGTCGGCGGCGTCACGGAATCCGACATCCTGATCATCCTGCTCGACCGCGACGGGCAGGGATGCGTGGTGCCGCGCTCGGCGACCGACGCGACCTTCCTGGCGAGGCTGCGCTACTTACCCGACTTCGACCTCGACCGGCTGAGCGAGGCGTTCACCTCCGCCGCCGCCAGCTACGTGGTCGTGTGGCGCAGCCCCGACCCGCCGTCCCCGTTGCCGGACCTCGAATACGACTGACCCGCGATCAGTCGCCGTGCCGGCCCGCTCCCGACCGGAATCGATCGACGCCCTCGGTCGCCCCGCCCCCCAGCGAGACCACGCCGTGACGGTACTCGTTGCGCAGGGCGTCCTCCTCCGAGAGGCCTTCCTGTTCCAGCGCCGAGAGGCGATCCTGCCGCATGCACTCCTGGGGCAGGTCCGCGATCCGGCGGGCCAGTTCCTCCGCGTGCGCCCGCGCCGTCCCCGGTGGCACGACCCGGTCGACCAGGCCGATGCTCAGCGCCTCGGGGGCTCCCACGGGCCGCCCGGTGAGGATCATGTCCATCGCCCGGCCCGCGCCCACGAGCCGTGGCAGCCGTACGGTGCCGCCGTCGATGAGCGGGACTCCCCAGCGGCGGCAGAACACCCCGAACGTCGCGTCCTCGGCGGCGACCCGCAGGTCGCACCAGATCGCCAGTTCCAGCCCGCCGGCCACCGCGTACCCCTCGACGGCGGCGATCACGGGCTTGGACAGGCGCATGCGGGTCGGGCCCATCGGGCCGTCTCCGGCCTCCTCGACCTTGTTACCCCGCTCGGTGCCGATGGCGTGCAGATCGGCGCCGGAACAGAAGGTGCCGCCCTCGCCCCAAAGCACCGCGACCGATGCCTCGGAGGCCTCGAACTCCCGGAAGGCGTCCGCGAGCGCGGCGGCGCAGGGCCCGTCCACCGCGTTGCGGACCTCGGGACGGGACAGGACGACGGTGGTGACCAGGCCGGATCGCTCCACATGAATGCCAGACATGGGGGCGAATCTAGCGGCGCCTTGGCGTACCTACACGGCTTTGGACCGTTCCGTCAAGGATCGTCGGTCGCCAGATTCAGGCCTATTGTGGCCATTGCCCGCCTATTTCACTCGGTAAAAACGATCTTTAGTATGTGAACGGGTACCCGCGCTCGTGATGTTTGCGTCACGTGTCAACCAAAGGGGCGCAACAGCCGTCTGGTATCTGCACGGTCCGGCAGGGAGCCGCGGTCTGGCAGGGAGCAGGGTAGGGGTGGGCATGAGGGTGGGGCTTGAGGAGCGCGATGCCGCGTTGCTCGACGTTGGCCCGCTGAATGCGTCCAGCATTTGGACGCGCTCCTATATGCGGGCTCTTCTGGCAGGTGATCTGGCATGCGCCTTGATCGCCTGCGAGGTGGTCATGGGATTCCGGCTCTGGCTCGGGGCCTTCATCCCGTGGTCGGAGCTGCTATTCGGTTTCGGCCTCGCGCTCGTCTGGCCCGGTGCCATGGCGCTCGCCGGGGTGTACCGCGAGAAGAGCCACGGCGAGGGCAGCGAGGAGTTCCGCGCGGTCTTCGAGGGCGGGGTGGGGCTCACGGCCGCCGTGGCGATCGGCGCCTACGCCACCCAGACGATGATCGCCCGAAGCTACGTCATGGCGATGCTGCCGCTGGCGACGACGCTCATGTTGGTGTTCCGCTACCGCATGCGCAAGCGGCTGCACCGGCGCCGCGCCGAGGGCGAGTACCTCCGGCGGGTCGTGGCCGTCGGCCACCGCACCGCCGTGCTCGACCTGGTCATGCAGTTCCGGCGCCAGCCGTACCACGGCATGCGGGTCGTCGCGGCCTGCCTGCCGCCCGGGCAGTACCCCGGCAACGGGCTCGACGTCGACGGCATCCCCGTCTACGGCGACTTCGCCGACGTCGCCAACGTGGCCGACAAGGTCTCGGCCGACGCGGTGGCCGTGCTGGCCTGCCCTGAGCTCGACGGCGCCGCGCTGCGCCGCCTGGCCTGGAGCATCGAGACCAAGGGCACCGAGCTGTTCGTCGCGCCGGCGCTGATGGACGTCGCCGGTCCGCGCACCAGCATCCGGCCGGTGGCCGGAATGCCGCTGCTGCACGTCGAGCACCCCGAGTTCGACGGCACGCGCCAGATCGTCAAGAGCCTGTTCGACCGGCTGGTGGCGACGGCGGTGCTGACCGTGCTGGCGGTGCCCATGCTGGTGATCGCGTTCCTCGTACGCGCCACGAGCACGGGGCCGGCGCTGTTCAAGCAGACCCGGGTGGGCCGCGACGGGCGCGAGTTCCAGGTCTTCAAGTTCCGCACGATGGTCCAGGACGCCGAGAAGCTCAAGCGGGAGCTGCTCGATGACAACGAGTTTGACGGCGTGTTGTTCAAAATGAGGAACGATCCAAGGATCACGCGGGTCGGCGGTTTCCTGCGCCGATACTCGCTGGACGAGCTGCCGCAGCTCCTCAACGTGCTCCGCGGCGAGATGTCGCTGGTCGGGCCGCGCCCGCCGCTCCCCGACGAGGTCGCGCAGTACGGCACCGACGTGCGGCGGCGGCTCGTCGTCAAGCCGGGCATGACCGGGCTCTGGCAGGTCAGCGGCCGATCCGACCTGTCATGGGAGGAATCGGTCCGGCTGGACCTGCGGTACGTCGAGAACTGGTCGCTGATCCTCGACCTGCAGATCCTGTGGAAGACCTGGTCCGCGGTCACCCGTGGCGGAGGGGCCTACTAGTGAAGGCGCTCGTCCTCGCCGGCGGGTCCGGCACCCGCCTCCGGCCGATCACCCACACCTCCGCCAAGCAACTGGTGCCCGTGGCCAACAAGCCGGTGCTGTTCTACGGGCTGGAGGCCATCGCGGCGGCCGGCATCCGTGAGGTCGGCATGGTGGTCGGCGACACCCAGAACGAGATCGAGGCCGCCGTCGGCGACGGCTCGGCGTTCGGCCTTGAGGTCACCTACCTGCGGCAGGAGGCCCCGCTCGGGCTGGCCCACGCCGTGCTGATCGCCCGCGACTACCTGGGCGACGACGACTTCGTCATGTACCTCGGCGACAACTTCATCGTCGGCGGCATCGAGCCGCTGGTGCGGCGGTTCCAGGACGACCGCCCCGCGGCCCAGATCATGCTGACCCGCGTGGCCGACCCCCGGCAGTTCGGAGTGGCCGAGCTGGACGCCGCCGGGCGGGTGATCGGGCTGGAGGAGAAACCCCAGCAGCCCAAGAGCGACCTCGCGCTGGTCGGGGTCTACCTGTTCACCCCGGCGGTCCACGAGGGCGTCGCCGCGCTCAAGCCCTCCTGGCGCGGCGAGCTGGAGATCACCGACGCGATCCAGTGGCTCATCGACGCCGGCAGCCAGGTCGCCTCCTCGGTGATCTCCGGGTACTGGAAGGACACCGGCAACGTCGCCGACATGCTGGAGGTCAACCGGCTCCTGCTGGAGGACCTCGACCAGCGGCTGGACGGCGCGGTCGACGGCGAGAGCGAGATCATCGGCCGGGTGGTGGTCGAGGCCGGGGCGCAGGTCGCCCGCTCGCGCATCGTCGGCCCGGTGATCATCGGGGCCGGGGCCGTGGTCCGCGACTCCTACATCGGGCCGTTCACCTCCGTGGCGGAGAACTGTCAGGTTGTGGACAGCGAGATCGAGTACTCGATCCTGCTGCGGCGCGCGTCCATTCATGGGGTGCGCCGGATCGAGGCGTCCCTGATCGGGCGCGACGTCGAGGTCACGCCCGCTCCCAACTCGCCCAGAGCCCATCGGCTGGTGCTCGGAGATCACAGCAAGGTGCAGATCAGCTCATGAGGGTTCTGGTAACCGGCGGCGCCGGTTTCATCGGGTCGCACTATGTCCGCACGCTGGTGTCCGGCGGCTACCCGTCGCTCGCCGGGGCGCAGGTCACCGTGCTCGACCTGCTGACGTACGCGGGGAACCTCGCCAACCTCACACCCGTGGAGGGCGAGTACACCTTCGTGCGCGGCGACATCTGCGACGCCGCGCTGCTCGCCGAGGTCGTCCCCGGCCATGACCTGGTCGTCAACTTCGCCGCCGAGTCGCACGTCGACCGGTCCATTGACGGCCCGGCCGCGTTCGTGCGGACCAACGTGCTCGGCACCCAGACGGTGATGCAGGCCTGCCTGGACGCCGGAGTGCCCAAGGTCGTCCAGGTGTCCACCGACGAGGTGTACGGGTCGATCGAGGAGGGCTCCTGGGCCGAGGACGCCCCGCTGCTGCCCCGCTCGCCGTACTCCGCGGCCAAGGCGGGCGGCGACCTGATCGCCCGCGCCTACGCCGTCACGCACGGGCTGCCCGTGTCGATCACCCGCTGCGGCAACAACTACGGGCCGTACCAGTTCCCGGAGAAGGTCGTCCCGCTCTTCGTCACCAACATCCTCCAAGGGCGCAAGATCCCGCTCTACGGGGACGGCGGCAACGTGCGCGACTGGGTCCACGTCGACGACCACTGCCGGGGCATCCAGCTCGTCGCCGAGCGGGGAGAGCCGGGCGAGGTCTACCACATCGCCGGCACGGCCGAGCTGGCCAACCTGGAGCTCACCCGGCGGATCCTCCAGGAGCTCGGCGCGGGCTGGGACATGGTCGAGCGCGTGCCCGACCGCAAGGGCCACGACCGCCGCTACTCCCTGGACGACGCCAAGCTGCGTGGCATGGGGTACTCCCCCCGGACCGGGTTCGACGAGGGCCTGGCCGCCACCGTCCAGTGGTACGCCGACAACCCCTCCTGGTGGAAGCCGGGCGATCGGTGAACCGGCTGCTCGTCACGGGCGCGTCCGGCATGCTCGGCACCGCCCTGCTGGCCGAGGCCGCGCGCGACCCGGCATCGCCCGACGTCCTCGCCTACGGCCGCGACGGTCTCGACCTGCGCTACCCCGACGGCGTGCGCGAGGTGCTGCGGCAGGAGAAGCCCGACGTCGTGGTCAACTGCGCCGCCTGGACCGCCGTGGACGACGCCGAGACGCGCGAGATCGACGCGCTGGCGGTGAACGGCAACGGCGTGCGCGGGCTCGCCCTCGCCTGCGCCGAGGTCGGCGCCCGCCTGCTGCACCTGTCCACCGACTACGTCTTCGACGGGACGGCGCGCGCCCCGTACGCCGAGGACGCCCCGGCCCGGCCGGTCAACGCCTACGGCCGCAGCAAGCTGGCCGGCGAGCGGGCCGTGCTGGAGCTGCTCCCGAAGGACGGGTACGTCGTGCGCAGCGCATGGCTGTACGGCGCGGGCGGGCGCAACTTCGTCCAGACGATGATCGCGCTGGAGCGCGTGCGGGAGACCGTCGACGTGGTCGACGACCAGCACGGCCAGCCGACCTGGACCGCCGACCTGGCCGCGCAGCTCCTGCTGCTGGCGCGCGGCGACGCCCCGCCCGGGGTCTACCACGGCACGAGCTCGGGCCAGGCGACCTGGTACGAGCTGGCCCGGGAGGTCTTCACGCTGCTCGGGGCCGATCCCGGCAGGGTGCGACCGGTCGACGGTTCGGCCTTCCCCCGCCCGGCCGCCCGGCCCGCCTACAGCGTCCTCGGCCACGGCCGCTGGGCCGCCGCCGGCGTGCCGCCGATCCGCGACTGGCGCGAGGCCCTGCACGCGGCGTGGCCGTCCCTGGTCGGAGGCCGGGCCTGATGTACCTGTCGGAGACGCGCAGGGCCGACGCCCAGAAGCGGGTGTCGCCGGGCGGGACGGACCGCGCGGGCGAGCCGCCGCCCGGGGGCGAGGACGTCGACGGCGGGCCGGACTCCCCGGGCACCGCCGGCCCGGGCTCGGGCGGGCCGCGCGGCACGGGGACGGGCCGCCCGGACGGAGCCGGTGGCCCGGGGCGCGTCCTCGCGGGCAACGTCGTCGCGCTCGGCATGGTCAGCCTGTTCACCGACATCTCCTCGGAGATGGTGACGGCCGTCCTGCCGCTCTACCTGATCTACCAGCTCGCGCTGAGCCCCCTGCAGTTCGGCTTCCTCGACGGCGTCTACACCGGGGCGACCGCCGTGCTGCGGCTGGCCGGCGGGCACGTGGCCGACCGCTTCCGGCGCCGCAAGCTGGTGGCGGGCGCCGGGTACGCCCTGTCGGCCGTCTGCAAGCTCGGCTACCTGCTCGCCGGCCGGTCCGTGCCGCTGATCGGCCTGGTCATCGGCCTCGACCGCGCGGGCAAGGGCCTGCGCACGGCGCCCCGGGACGCGTTGATCTCGTTGAGCGCCCCGCCGGAGGCGCAGGGACGCGCGTTCGGGCTGCACCGCGCGATGGATACCGCCGGCGCGCTCATGGGGCCGCTCGCGGCCTTCGGCGTGGTGGCCGCCGTGGGAGCCGCCTCCGGGTACGACGCGGTCTTCGTGGTCAGCGGCTGCGTGGCCGTGGTCGGCGTGCTGATCATGGTCCTCTTCGTCCACGAGCCGGGCGCCCCGGCGCGAGCCCGTACGGACGCGGTCGCGGCGGCGAGTGCGGCAGGCTCCGTGGAAGCGGTCGCGGAAGGCCCTTCGGCGCCGCGTGCCGAGGCGGCCGCGGGAGCCCGGCGAGGGCGGGCCGTGTCGCTGCGCGGGGCGCTGGACCTGCTGCGCGAGCGGCCGTTCCGACGGGTGCTGCTCGCCATGCTGCCCCTGTCGCTCATGACCATCAGTGACTCCTTCCTGTACCTGATGCTCCAGCGCAGGCTCGACATCGACGCCGGATGGCTGCCGCTGCTGCCGGTCGGGGTCTCGGCCGCCTACCTCCTCGCGGCGGTGCCGTTCGGGCGGCTCGCCGACCGGATCGGCCGCTCCACCGTCGTGCTCGGCGGGTACCTCGCCCTGCTGGCCTGCTACGTACTGCTGCTACTTCCCCCCGCCCCTGAGATCCTGGTCGCGGCGCTCGTCCTGCGCGGGCTGTCCTACGCGGCCACCGACGGCGTGGTCAGCGCGCTGGCCGGCCCCCTGCTGCCGGAGCACCGGCGGGCCACCGGCCTGGCCGTCGTGCAGACCGGCCAGGCCCTCGGCGCGATGGCCGCCTCGTGGGCCTTCGGCGTGCTGTGGACGGCCACGGGACCGCAGGCCGCGGTGGCGGCGATGACGGCGGGGCTGGGCGCCGCCCTGGCCGTCGCCGTTCCCCTGCTCAGGAAGGCGCGTGGATGAACCTCTCTGTGATCATCGTGACCTACCGCAGCGGCGGGTACATCGCCCGCTGCCTCGCGGCGGTGGAGCGCGCGGTCAAGGCCGTCGACGCCGAGGTGATCGTCGTGGACAACAATTCCCCCGACGACACCGTGGCCGTGGCCAGGGCCGCCGCGCCGTGGGCGACGGTCCTCGCCCGGGAAGTGAACGGCGGGTTCGCCGAGGGTTGCGTGGCCGGAGCGGAGGTGGCGCAGGGCCGCCATCTGGTCTTCGTCAACCCGGACGCCGAAGTGCAGCCCGACACGCTGGCGAACCTGCTCGACTGCGCCGGGCGCCACCCGAAGGCGGGCATCGTCGGCGGCCGCTGCGTCACCGAGACCGGCGACAACGACCCCCGGTCGTGGTGGGGGCGCCCAACGCCATGGTCGGTGTTCTGCTTCGCCACGGGGCTGTCCACGGTCTTCCCCGGCCACGCCCTGTTCGACCCCGAGTCCCCGACACTGTGGACCGGCGAGCGGCGGGTGCCGATCGTCACCGGGGCGCTGATGCTGGTCACCCGCGAGCTCTGGGACGACGTGGGCGGTTTCGACACCCGCATCTTCATGTACGGGGAGGACGCCGACCTGTGCCTGCGGGCCCGGGCCGCCGGCTACCGGCCCATGGTGACCGACCGGGCCGTGTTCGTGCATCCGGGCGGCATGTCGTCCTCCAGCCTGAACAAGCTGGTGCTCCTGTTCACCGGCAAGGCCACCGTCGTCCGCCGGCACCTCCCGCGCGGCCTTCGGGCCGTGGGCGCCGCCATGCTGCTGTTCGGGGTCTGGCTGCGGGCCGCGCTGAGCCGCCGCGTGGCCCCGCCGGACGCCCGGCGGCAGGGACGTCCCACCGCCGAGCGCGGCGACTGGGCCGAGCTGTGGGCCATCCGCGCCCAGTGGCGCGGAGGCTGGGATGCCCGTAGACCATGAAGGTGGTCATCAGTACGTCGTCGGCCGTCATCGATCGTCGATCGGTGCCGGCGGTCGTCATCAGTCGTAACTTCGAGTCAGAGATGTGGGGTGAGTGATGACTCGCCATGAGGGCCGCCTCGGCGCGCTCGCCGCGATCGACGCGCCCGCCGCCGAACTCGCCGACCGCATGGTCGACCTGTCGGTCCGCGGGCTTCCTCCCGGTTACGTCGACGGCGTGTTCGTCTTCACCAGGCGAGGCAGGCGCGGCGACGACGGACGCTGGACGGCCGTACCCGAGGGGCGCAGCGTCCGCTACAGCGCCATCGTCGCCCTCGGCGCGGCCACCCTGCCCGAGGACGCGCAACGGGCGGCCCTCGCGGGCGACACCGTGCTCGACCTGGTGGGGAATCTGCTCAAGGGCCTGCCCGGCGTCAGCAACCTCGGCGACGCGGCCCTCATCGCGTGGGCGGCCGCCGAGACCGGGCATCCCGAGCTCGAGACGGGCCTGCTCCGGCTCGCCGAGCTGGAAGGCGCGCTGGGCGCGGGCGACCCCGTCCACACGGTGGAGGCGTCATGGGCGCTCGCCGCACTGGTCGCCGCCCACCGGCTGACGGGCGACGGCGCCGGGCTCGGCGGGCGGCTGGAGCGGGCACGCGAGAGGCTGCTCACCGGCCTCGGCGCCGACCGGCTCTACCGGCACGTCCTCGGCCCCGCCTCCTGGTACCGCGCGCACGTCGGATGCTTCGCCGACCAGGTGTACCCGCTCCAGGCCCTCGCGCGCCTGCACGCCCACACCGGCGACGGCGACGCGCTCAAGGCCGCCGAGCAGATCGCCGCGGGCATCTGCGCCGCCCAGGGCCCCGAGGGCCAGTGGTGGTGGCACTACGACGCCCGCACCGGCGGGGTCGTCGAGGGCTACCCGGTCTACAGCGTCCACCAGCTCTCGATGGCCCCGATGGCGCTGCTCGACCTCGCGGACGCCGGTGGCACCTCTTATATGAAGGAGATCGCGCTCGGCCTGCACTGGATGACGTCCCGTCCCGAGGTCGACGACGAGCTGATCATCGAGGAGCTCGACCTGACTTGGCGCAAGGCCGCGCGGGACGACCCGAAGAAGATCGTGCGAGGCGTGCGGGCCGTGGCGACCGCGATCAACCAGGGCTCGCGCATCGGCGTGCTCGACCGTATCTATCCGCCGCTCGCCGTCGACCGCGAGTGCCGTCCCTACGAGCTGGGATGGCTGCTGTACGCGTGGCTGTTCTCGCTGCCGCGCGACACGCCGGGGAAGCAGGGGTGAGCGCCGCGGCGCCGCGCAGGACGATCCTCGGAGTGACCCTGGACGCCCTGACGATGGAGCAGACCGTCGCCCGGTGCGTGGAGGCCGTCGAGAACCGCGAGAACCTGACCATCGGGGTCGTGAACGCCGCCAAGGCCGTCCACATGGGCCACGACGCGCTGCTGCGCGACTCGGTGACCTCCTGCGACGTGGTCGTGGCCGACGGCCAGGCCGTCGTGTGGGCCTCCCGGTTCCTCGGGCATCCGCTGCCCGAGCGGGTCGCCGGCATCGACCTGTTCACCTCGCTGATGGCCGAGGGCTCGAGGCGGTCCTACCGCGCGTACTTCCTCGGAGCCCGGCCGGAGGTGCTGGAGCGGGTGGTCGCCGAGGTGCGCCGCCGCCATCCTGGCCTTGAGATCGCGGGGTCGCGCGACGGGTACTTCACCGACGACGAGGCCCCCGAGGTGGCCGCGCGCATCGGGGAGGCCAAGCCGGACCTGCTGTTCCTCGGCATGACATCCCCGAAGAAGGAGATCTTCCTCGCCCGGTTCGCCGACGAGATCCGGGCAGGGGTGATCCACGGTGTCGGCGGGTCCTTCGACGTCCTGGCCGGGAAGGTGCGCCGGGCCCCCGTCCTGTGGCAGCGGCTCGGCGTGGAGTGGCTCTACAGGTTCCTGCAGGAGCCGCTGCGGCTGGGACCGCGTTACCTGTCGACCAACACCCGGTTCGCCTGGATGGTGGTGAAGGAGTACGTCCAGGGCCGCGGCAGGGCCTGAGAGTTCCGGCCTCGCGAGGTGCGCCGCCGCGCGGCCGGGCCCTGGGGAGTGTCCGGCCGCGAGGCCAGGGCGAGCGAGGTGCGCCGCAGCGAGGGCCAGGGGGTCAGGTCCTGCTGCTCTCGTCCCGCAGCCAGGTCGTGTAGTCCTTCGCCCGTACGGCGCGGCGCGCCCGTGCCCGGGCGACCAGCGTGATCGCGAGGAAGACCCCGAGATGCGGCAGCAGCCACGGCGCGCGGCCGGCGATGGCCAGCAGGTCGCGAAGGCCCGTGCGGGCCTCCTGGCCGGCCATGGGGCCCTGCTCGATCTCCGCCACCACGGTGACGGCGCGCACCCTGCGCCTCAGCAGGTCGCCCAGCGTGCGCGGCGGGTGGATCACCGCGTGCGCGTCCCGCACCACGCGCCGCTCGCCGGGCTCGAACGCGAGCGAGGCGGCGAGGTCGTCGCCCATGACCGGCGGCAGGTCCATCAGGCGGCGGTTCCCCTCCTCCGACACCGCGATCACGCCCCTGCCGAACAGCCCCTCCCGCACGGCGGGCAGGCGGCTCCACACGGCGTAGTAGGCGCGCACCGGCCACGGCCGGTCGTTCAGCACCAGCGCCCGCTCCGGCGCGGCGGCGAGCGTCCCCGTGGAGCGCTCCAGGAGGGCGTCACGCAGGGCGCGGACGTCAGCGGTGCCCACTTCGATGTCGGCGTCCACGTATACCCGGGGATGGCTCCTCGCGGCCTCGTCGCCGAGGCGCAGCGCCTCCCGCTTGGACGGCACCGGCGTCTCGACCACGCGGACGCCGAACGTCTCCGCCACGGCGGCGGTGTCGTCGTCGCAGCCGTTGGCCACGACGACCACGTCGAACTCCTCCGGTGCCGCGTCGGCCAGCAGACGAGACAGGAGCCGGCCGATGACCCGGGCTTCGTTGTGAGCCGGGATGATGACGCTCGCGCTTGGCATAGTTCCGAAGTATCCACCCCCAATGGGAGCCTTTGATGACCGAACCGCGAATAGCGCCCACCGCCGACGTCGATCCCAGCGCCAAGATCGGCGCGGGGACCGTGATCTGGCATCTGGCCCAGGTGCGCGAGCAGGCCGCGCTGGGCGAGGGGTGCATCCTCGGGCGAGGCGCGTACGTCGGGCCGGGCGTCCGCGTCGGCGACCGGGTCAAGCTGCAGAACTACTCGCTCGTGTACGAGCCGGCGGTCCTGGAGGACGGCGTCTTCATCGGCCCGGCCGCCGTTCTCACCAACGACGTCTACCCGCGGTCGACCGACGTCGAGGGCGTGCTGAAGCGCGACGGCGACTGGACCGCCGAGGGTGTGGTCGTCCGGGCGGGCGCCTCCGTCGGGGCGCGGGCCGTGATCCTGGCCGGGCGCACGATCGGCAGGCACGCGCTGGTCGCCGCCGGGGCCGTGGTGACCAGGGACGTCCCCGACTTCGCCCTGGTGGCGGGCACCCCGGCCCGCCGCACCGGCTGGGTCGGCCGCGCGGGGGTCACGCTGCGCGAGGAGTCTCCCGGCCGCTGGCGCTGCCCGGAGACCGGCGAGCTGTACGAGGAGCACGACGGCCTGCTGAGCGGGCCCGCGTGAACGTCTCGGCCCTGCCGGCGCGGGCGCGGGTCGCCATCCTGGTGGTGGCGGTCCTGCTGTTCGGCGGCGTCGGCACGATCTACGTGCTGAACGCCCGCTCGGAGCCGGCGGGGAGCCCGCGGGCCGCGTCGAGCGCGGGTCCCGTGCCGCGCGAGACGGCCCTCGGGGAGGGCGAGTTGCTCGTGGTGCGCGCGGGCCCCGCGCAGGACAGCGGCGAGGTCCTCGCCGTGGAGCCGGGCGGGGAGGGCCGGCCGCGCTCCACGGGGCTTCGCTGCAAGCGCTTCTACGCCGCGGCGGGGACGGGGCTGTGCCTGCACGTCAACGCCACCCTGGTGACCCCGGCCGAGGCCATCGTGCTCGACCGCGACCTGCACGAGGTGCGCAAGGTGGCCCTGGCCGGCCTGCCCAGCAGAGCGCGGGTCTCCGCGAGCGGGCGCATGGCGACCTGGACGTTCTTCGTGTCGGGCGACTCCTACCTGAGCGTCGGCTTCTCCACCCGGGCCGGCATCCTGGACACCCGTACCGGCACGCTCGTCAAGAGCCTGGAGGATTTCGCGCTGGTCAAGGACGGGCACGTCTACAAGGCGACCGATCTGAACTATTGGGGTGTCACGTTCGCGGCCGACGACAACCGCTTCTACGCCACAGTGTCGAGCCAGGGCAGGACCTATCTGGTGCAGGGCGACTTCGCCGCGCGCAAGATGCGGGTGCTCCGCGAGAACGCCGAATGTCCCTCCCTCTCCCCGGACGGCACCCGCGTGGTCTACAAGAAGCGCACGGGCGGCGCCAACGACCCCTGGCGGCTGTACGCCCTCGACCTGCGCTCCGGCCGCGAGACGGCGCTCGCCGAGCCCGCGAACGTGGACGACCAGGCGGCCTGGCTGGACGACCGCACCGTCATGTACAGCAGGCTGCGGGGCGACAGCTCGGACGTGTGGACGGTGCCCGCCGACGGGTCAGGGCGTCCCGCACTCCTGCTCAAAGACGCCTACTCACCCGCCGCGACCTGACACGCGGCCGTGCCGAATGTGCGAGCGTCACGGCCGAGGTCCGTGTCAGCCGCTGACCGGTTCGCCGGTGCCCTCCCAGACGTTGCCCTCGAAGCGGTTGCCCTTGCCCTTGGCGTCGAAGTAGGTCACCGGCCCCCAGAAGCCGCCCTTGGGGAACAGGCGCCGGGTGAAGACGTTCCCGATGACGCGAATGTCGGTCGGTGTGCCGAACTTCCCCTGCCCGCCGTAGAGCGTGTAGCCCCCGCCGCCCAGAAGGTTACGTTCGATGAGCACGTCGTGGGCCCTGCTGAAGTCCTGATAGATCGAGATGGCCGAGGTCTGCGAGATCTGGTTGAGGATCGTGTTGTGGCGGATCGTCAGGGACAGGCCCTTCTGCGGCGATCCGTTGATCTGCGGCCCGGTCACGTGGTCGCCGGGGTACTCCTTGAAGTCGTGCATGTAGGAGTCCTCGATCAGCCCGTGGTCGGTGCCGACGGAGTTCGACACGGTGTGGATGTTCGCCCGCCGGACCGTGATGTCCCCGCCCTGGTTCAGGACGCCCCACTGGGCCTTGACCACCCCGTCACCGGAGATCTCGCAGTTCTCGATCACCGCGCCGGACGCGCCCTCCGCCTGGATGATCGACCAGTCGCCCTCGCCGATCACCCGCACGTTGCGCACCGTCACGTTGTCGGCCTTGATGTTGAGCTTCCCGTGCACCTCGAGGTTCTCGACCACGGCGCCCGGCTTCAGCACGGTCACCTCGCCGACCTTCTTGAGCGCGACGCCAGGACGCAGCCCAGTGGTCGCCGCGGAGGGAAAGCCGTCACTGGTGGGGGAGGGGCGGGCCTCCGGCTGGCGCGTCTGCCCCGGGGTCAGGTCGCGCCCGTCGTCGGCCGCGCCGCTGCCGCAGCCCGTGGCGGCCGCGCCGCCGAGCACGAGCAGGACGGTGAGCAGGGTGAACCGGCGCGGCAGCGAAAAGGGCACCGAAACTCCAGGTCGTAGGTCTGCGGAACGCTCCACAGCGGGATCGCCCGGAGCGTGGTCGGCTGTTCCCGATCAGATCTATATGTTCGTGCTCGCCCCGACGCGAGGCGGTCGCCGGCGTACCGGGCGTGTCGCGGTCGCCTCACGCGGCGGGATGGGCCGGGGCCCCTGGCCGCCGCTCCGGTCGCGGGTCGCGGTCATGGCGACGACCGAGGACAGGATCGTGATGAGCGCGATGCCGGCCGTGGCGCGGCCCCGCTGGAGCGACTGCCGATCGGGCCCGATGATCGAGCCGATGGGCTCCCACTTGATCATCACCCGCCCGCTGGCGCCCGCCGAGGTCTGCAGGCGCTGCAGCTTCTGGGTGAGGAGCTGGAGTGCCAGGTTGAGCGTGTCGATCGACTCCTTGGGGTCATCCGACAGGGTCTGCAAGGTGGCGTACGGCTGGCCGTATACCGGGAGCTCCTCGTTGCCCCAATGGGCCACCTTGTAATGGAAGGCGGCGGTTCCCCCCATGGCGCGGAGGCGCTCCTGCGTGCTCGGGTTGTCGAAGAACCGGGCCGTGGCCAGGGCCATGTAGATGTGGTTGTCGGTGAAGTGGTCGTAGACCTCACCCTGGAAGTGGTTGGTCTTGGTGATGAACGCGATCGTGAGAGAACTCTGGTAAAGAGGTGACCTGTATCTGACCCAGGCCACCGCGGAGGCGGCGACCAGGAAGATCAGCGCCAGGCAGCAGCACCGCACAACCACTCGCCTTCGCACGGTCACATCGTGGCACAGGAGTACGGAGTTTTGGGCCGGGCCTGGTAAAGAAAGCACGCAGAGGAAACACTTGAAGGCGTGACAACGCGCCGAGGGTCTCGCGCGTCCTATCTCGGCGGCTCGGCGGGGTGGGAATGGCAGAGATGGCCGGCCGGGCGGGGGTGAAGGGACATTATGGACCTGCTTGATTCGCTGCGGGCACTGCTGCGGCGATGGCCGGTGACCGTCGCGTTGCTCGCGGTGACCATCGTCGCGACGGTCGGAGCGCTGATAGCCATCCCCTGGCAGTACGAGTCGAAGGCCACCGTCGTCTTCCTGTCGTCCAGGAAGGGCTCCCAGCCCGTCGGAGGCAACCCCTGGCTGGCGTTCGACGCCTCGCTCACCATCACCGCCGAGGTCATCTCCCGCGGCATGAGCGACGAGCGCACCCTGCAGACGCTCAAGGACGAGGGCAAGACGGCCGAGTTCACCGTGGGGCTCGCCCAGGACTCCCGCGGGCCGCTGCTCGACATCAGCGCCACGGGCCCCGATCCCAAGATCGCCCAGGCCACGATGGAGACGCTCGCCACGCTCAGCCAGGAACGGCTGACCGAGATGCAGCAGAAGTCCGCGATCCTGCCGGACGCCACCATCCGGGCCGAGCTGGTCACCTCCAGCGACAAGGCCGAGCTGACCCCGGAGAAGAAGATCCGGCTCCTTGTGATCATCTTCGCGGGCGGCATGCTGGTGACGATCGGCGTGCCGCTGTTCCTGGAGTCGCTGGCGCAGAAGCGGCGGCGGCTCGCCCAGCCCGACCAGGGAACCACGAGGGTGGGCCAGCCCCCGCTGGCGCCCTCGCACCCGCAGCGCGTCCCCCGATCCACCGGCGGGCCGGCGACGCGTCCCGCCAACGGCGGCATGCCGCGCACCAGGCCCCCTGCCCGGACCCCGAGGCCCATCGAGCCTCCCGAGCCGCGGGTCTACGACCGCCGGATCACCTCCACACCGTCCCCGGGCAGGCAGGCACCGCCCGCCGAGCCCCGTGACCCCTGGGCGGAGCAGGAGGCCCTTGAGGAGGGCTACACCGCCCCGATGCCGGTGATCAAGGAGCAGGACGACCTGTACGTGTGGTCCGACGACAAGGACCGTCCGCGTGGCGCCCCGCCCTCGGGTTCGGCCTCCGGGGCGGGCGGCACGTCCGGCAACGGATCACGCTCGGGCCAGGCGTCCCGGTCGGACGGCGGCTCGTCGTCCGGGCCGGGCGCGCGGCATGGCTCCCACGCGCGCTCCTCGCCGGGCGACGCCGACGATGAGCCGTACGTCGTGTTCGACCCGACCAGGCCGGGTCGGTGACCAGCACGTCGCAGGCCGCTCCCGTCCACCACTCCGCCGGTCTGCCGCCGGAACGCCGGGCCAAGCCGTCAAAGGCCCGCGTCGACCCGGTGACGATCATCACGTTCTTCCTGATCATCCTGTTCGTGATGCCGGCCCGCTACGTGGTCGGCCCACTCGGCGGCGCGGGCTCGCCCTCGTCGATGGTCGCCGTGCTGCTGCTGGTCTGGTACCTGCTGTCCACGCTGTCGCCGCGCTGGACCCCGATCCGCGGTCCGCAGCCGGTGCGCCCCGTCATCGTCTTCTTCGCCCTGGCCGTGCTGGCGAGCTACGTCGCGGCCACCACCCGCCCGCTGTCGGCGGACGAGGTGAACGCCGCCGACCTCGGCCTCGTGCTGGTCGCGGGCTGGGCGGGCATCGCCCTGGTCACCGCGGACGGCATCAACAGCATGGACCGGCTGGAGACGCTGCGGCACCGCATCGTGATGGGAGCGTCGTTCCCCGCGTTCATCGCGATGATCCAGTTCTTCACCGGCATCGAGGTCACCCAGTACCTCGCCCTCCCCGGCCTCGTCGAGAAGGGCTCGGCCGTGCTGTTCGAGCGCGAGGGCTTCTTCCGCCCGGCCGGCACCGCCACCCACCCCATCGAGCTCGGCGTCGTCCTGGCCGCCGTGCTGCCGCTCGCTCTGCATGGAGCGATCTACTGCCGCATTCCCGAGCAGCGCCGCAAGCGGTGGCTGATGGTGGTGCTCATCGCCGGCGCGCTGCCGATGAGCGTCTCCCGCTCGGCGATCCTCGGCCTGTTCGTCGTCATGCTCGTGCTGCTGCCCACCTGGCCGCCGGAGTGGCGGCTGCGGGCGACGCTCATCTTCGGCGCCGCCGCGATCGTGATGCGCCTGGTCATCCCCGGCCTCATCGGCACCGTGCTGAACCTCGTCTCCGTCATCGGGTCGGATGAGAACTCCACCACGCGCACCGGCGACTACGACGCGGTGGTCGAGGCGGTGACGCAACGCCCGTTCTTCGGGCAGGGCTTCGCCACCTACCTTCCGCGCATCTACCGCGTCATCGACAACCAGTACCTCATGTCGGCCCTTGAGACCGGCCTCGTCGGCCTGCTCGCGCTGATCGTCTTCCTGCTGGCCGGGTGGACGCTGGCCCGGCGGGCCAGGCGCGCCGCGATCGACGAGGAGACCCGCCACCTCGCCCAGTGCTTCGCGGCCTCCACCGCGGTCGCCATCTTCGGCTTCGGCACCTTCGACGCGTTCAGCTTCCCGATGATCACGAACGTGATGTTCCTCATCCTCGGCTGCTGCGGCGCCCTCTGGCGCCTCCAGACCCAGGCACCCCGCGAGATGTACGTGCCGGACGCCTGAGCTGACTCGCCGCGACCGGTAGGGCAAGAGGAGTCAGTCGGGCGCCTCATTGCCCCGGGCCCGAGGGTACCCGGGTGGACCTCGACCTGTCGCCGGCGGTGTACGACGAGCGGTGGGAGTACTCAACCTGAGTACGGCGGGCCTGACCCATGACGTCTCCGGGTACGCCGCCCGGCTCGCTCGGCTCGGCTCGGCCATCAGTCTCCTGAGCCGGGCCTCAGAACCGGTAGTGGAGGATGCGGCCGACCTTGCGGAGGAAGTAGAAGCGGTTCATCACCGCCAGGGCGGCGCGGTAGCCGGCCGGGAAGCGTTCGACCTCGGGAACGTCGGAGAAGAACAGCTCGTCGGCCAGATGGAGGCGGGGGTTGTCGGCGGTCGGTTCGGCGGGGTCGTCTAGGCCCCAACGGAGGGTGGCGCCGGTGGCCCTGATGGCGGGCTGGAAGCGGCTGAGCTTGACGGCCAGGCTGCTGAGCGCGTCGAACATGATCTCGCCGGAGGGAAACCGGTCGGTGATCCGGCGCAGGAGGGCGTGGACCTCCTCGGTGGTGAGGTACATCGTCAGGCCCTCGGCCACGACCAGCACCGGACGATCGGGCGGCACCCATTCCGGCCATCTGGGATCCGTGGCCGGCAGGCCGATCATCGTGTAGCCGGGCCGAGGTGGGAAGAGGCGTTCGCGGAGGTTGATGATGTCGGGGTAGTCGACGTCGAACCATCGGACGGTCCCGGGCGGGTCGAGGCGGTAGACGCGGGTGTCGAGGCCGCAGGCCAGGTGGATGACCGTCGTGTCCGGATCGCGGGCGAGATGGGCGGCGGTGAGGTTGTCGAAGGTCTTCGCGCGGATGGCAACGCTCAGTGCGTCGGTGGCGCGCATCTTGAGTTTGGAGAAGTCGTAGTCGATGCGCTCGACGGCCCGCTCGGCGAGGGGGTCCCGGAGAACCGGGTCCTCCGTGCGGCTGTGCACGGCGCGTCCGTACAAGGTGGCGAGGAGGGTCTCCTTGTCCCCGGTGAGGTGGACCTTCTCGGTGCCCACTCCTCCAATGTAGACCTGGGATCCCCGCTCCCAGGTGAGCCCTGAGCCGTCGCCGTCGACGGTGGGGGCAGGCGTGTGGAAAGGCGCTGGCCCGGGTCGAAAGTTGAAGTAAGTACTATTTCCCGGCGTACGGGATCTTTCGCGGGCAAGCGCTGGCGCGGACGGAGAACCGGGTCCCGTGAATCATGAGGAGGCATAGGCATGAACGACGCGATATGGGCCGGTACGGTCACGCTCAGCGGGCACGAGCAGGCCGAGCTGGAGGCGTACCTCGCCCGGCCGCTCGGCGACACCCCGCGCGGCGGCGTGGTGGTGATCCACCACCTGCCGGGATACGACAACGCCACCAAGGAGATCGTCCGCAAATTCGCGGCGCACGGGTACGCGGCGGTCTGCCCGAACCTCTACTCGCGCCAGGGCGCCGGCGTCAGCCCGGACGACCAGGCCGCAGCCGCGCGGGCGGCGGGCGGGGTGCCCGACGAGCAGCTCGTAGGCGACGTCGCGGGGGCGGCGGCGTATCTCAACTCCCTCGACCACGCCAACGGCAAGATCGGCGTGATCGGGTACTGCTCGGGCGGCCGGCAGGCGTTCCTGGTCGCCTGCTCGCTCCCGCTCGACGCGGCGGTGGACTGCTACGGCGCCTTCGTGACGAAGGAACCGCCCGCGGAATTCCCGCTCAAGGCCACACCGCTGATCTCCAAGGCCGGCGACCTGTCCTGCCCGCTGCTGGGGCTGTTCGGCGAGGAGGACTCCTTCCCCGCGCCGGACGAGGTCGCCACGCTCTCCGCCGAGCTGGAGAAGCTGGGCAAGGAGCACGAGTTCCACACCTACCCGGGTGCCGGGCACGCGTTCTTCTCCGTGGACCGTCCCGCCTACCGTCCGGCCGCCGCGGTGGACGGCTGGAAGAAGATCTTCGATTTCTACGGCCGCCACCTCGGCGCCTGACAGGAGACCCCCATGTGCACCTACCTCACCGAGAAGATCGAACTCGACGGCGCGGGCAAGGGAGGCTCGGGCTGGTTCACCCTCAGCAATGGCGCCGTCTACGTCGACCACCCCTACCATGCCTGCCACGAGCACACGGTGAACATCGACTTCACCAACCCGGCCGAGGGCCCGTCCGCGCGGGTGGCGGTCGAGCTCACCGAGGAGTCGGCGCTCGCCCTGATCGAGGCCATCCAGAAGGCCCTCGCCGCCGCCCCACCCGGCCTCGCCTCCGCCCGCCGCTGACCCCGCCTCTCAGGACTCCTGGAGGCAGAACTCGTTGCCTTCCGGGTCGGCCAGCGACGGCGCGTCACGCCACGACGTCGCCTGGCGCGGCACTAGACTTGGACTATTCGTTATCTTGTACGGTTCGTGTTTATGACGGTAGGTTTGGCGCTATGACCGCACCCAGGACTCCGACCACCGCCGAGGAGCTGCGCGGGGCAGGCCTGCGGGTGACGGCCGCCCGCGTCGCACTGCTCGAGACCGTCCGGCACGGTGACCACCTCGGCGTCGAGGCGATCGCCTCCGGGGTGCGCGATCGCGTAGGCCATATCTCCCTTCAAGCCGTGTACGAGGCCCTCCACGCGCTCACCGCGGCGGGACTCGTACGCCGCATCGAACCGGCCGGCAGCGCGGCCCGGTTCGAGGGACGCGTCGGGGACAACCACCACCACATCGTGTGCCGGTCGTGCGGTCTTGTCACCGACATCGACTGCGCGGTCGGCGAGGCGCCCTGCCTGACCGCGTCCGACGACCACGGCTTCTCGATCGACGAGGCCGAGGTCATCTACTGGGGCCAGTGCCCCGGCTGTTCCACCGCCCGCAGTTCCTGAGCACCGTTATTCCCTAGTCCGGAAGGCTTCCATGTCCGAGAACCATGATGCAATCGTCACAGACGCGAAGACGGAGGGCGGAGGTGGCTGCCCGGTCGCGCACGAGCGCGCCCCGCACCCGACTCAGGGCGGCGGAAACCGCCAGTGGTGGTCGGAGCGGCTCAACCTGAAGATCCTCGCCAAGAACCCCGCCGTGGCCAACCCCCTCGGCGAGGAGTTCGACTACGCCGAGGCGTTCAACACCCTCGACCTCGCGGCCGTGAAGCGGGACATCGCGGAGGTGCTCACGACCTCGCAGGACTGGTGGCCGGCCGACTACGGCAACTACGGCCCGTTCATGATCCGGATGGCGTGGCACAGCGCGGGCACCTACCGGATCAGCGACGGCCGCGGCGGCGCCGGGGCAGGCCAGCAGCGCTTCGCCCCCCTCAACAGCTGGCCGGACAACGGGAACCTCGACAAGGCTCGCCGCCTGCTGTGGCCGGTCAAGAAGAAGTACGGCAAGAAGCTCTCGTGGGCCGACCTGATGATCCTCACCGGCAACGTCGCCCTGGAGTCGATGGGCTTCAAGACCTTCGGCTACGCCGGCGGTCGTGCGGACGTCTGGGAGCCCGACGAGGACGTCTACTGGGGTCCCGAGTCCACCTGGCTCGACGACCAGCGCTACACCGGCGACCGGGAGCTCGAGAACCCCCTCGCCGCGGTCCAGATGGGCCTCATCTACGTCAACCCGGAGGGCCCGAACGGCAACCCGGACCCGCTCGCCTCGGCCCGCGACATCCGTGAGACCTTCCGCCGGATGGCGATGAACGACGAGGAGACGGTCGCCCTGATCGCTGGCGGTCACACCTTCGGCAAGACCCACGGCGCGGGCCCGGCCGACCACGTCGGCGCCGACCCCGAGGCCGCCTCGATCGAGGAGCAGGGCCTCGGCTGGAGGAACACCTTCGGCACCGGCAAGGGCGGCGACACGATCACCAGCGGTCTCGAGGGTGCGTGGACGAACACCCCGGTGACGTGGGACAACAGCTTCTTCGAGATCCTGTTCGGCTACGAGTGGGAGCTCAGCAAGAGCCCCGCCGGCGCGTACCAGTGGAAGCCGAAGGACGGCGCCGGGGCGGGCACCGTCCCCGACGCCCACGACCCGTCGAAGAGCCACGCCCCGACGATGCTGACGAGCGACCTCGCGCTCCGGGTGGACCCGGTCTACGAGCAGATCTCGCGGCGCTTCCACCAGAACCCCGACGAGTTCGCGGACGCCTTCGCCCGGGCGTGGTTCAAGCTGACCCACCGCGACATGGGCCCGGTCGTGCGCTACCTCGGCCCGGAGGTCCCGGCCGAGACGCTGCTGTGGCAGGACCCCCTGCCCGCGGTGACGCACGAGCTCATCGACG
Source organism: Sphaerisporangium perillae (assembly GCF_023276435.1). Classification (GTDB taxonomy): domain Bacteria; phylum Actinomycetota; class Actinomycetes; order Streptosporangiales; family Streptosporangiaceae; genus Sphaerisporangium; species Sphaerisporangium perillae. Next base: position 64,066 of record NZ_JALLPO010000019.1, on the reverse strand, counting down.
CTGAGGACGTCGCCTCCCTCAAGGGCCAGGTCCTCGCCTCGGGCCTGTCGGTGTCCCAGCTCGTGTCCGCCGCCTGGGCGTCGGCCTCGTCCTTCCGCGGCAGCGACAAGCGCGGCGGCGCCAACGGTGCGCGCGTCCGCCTCGAGCCGCAGAGCGGGTGGGAGGTCAACGACCCCGACCAGCTGGCGACGGTGCTGCGCACCCTGGAGGGGATCCAGCAGGCCTTCAACGCCGCCCAGACCGGCGGCAAGCAGGTCTCGCTCGCCGACCTGATCGTGCTCGCCGGTGGCGCGGCCGTCGAGCGCGCAGCCAAGGACGCCGGCGTCGACGTCGAGGTCCCCTTCACGCCGGGCCGCGTGGACGCGTCGCAGGGGCAGACCGACGTGGAGTCGTTCGCCGCGCTCGAGCCGACCGCCGACGGGTTCCGCAACTACCTCGGGAAGGGCAACCGGCTGCCGGCCGAGTACCTGCTGATCGACCGGGCGAACCTGCTGACCCTGAGCGCCCCCGAGATGACGGTCCTCGTCGGTGGCCTCCGCGTCCTGGGCGCGAACTACCAGCAGTCGCCGCTCGGCGCCTTCACCACGACCCCCGGGTCTCTGACCAACGACTTCTTCGTCAACCTGCTCGACCTGGGCACGACGTGGAAGGCGACGTCCGAGGACGCGAACACGTTCGAGGGTCGCGACGCCGCCACGGGCGAGGTCAAGTGGACCGGCAGCCGGGCCGACCTCGTCTTCGGGTCGAACTCCGAGCTGCGCGCGCTCGCGGAGGTCTACGCGAGCGATGACGCGAAGGAGAAGTTCGTGAAGGACTTCGTCGCGACGTGGGACAAGGTGATGAACCTCGACCGGTTCGACCTCGTCTGATCACGAGGATCATGACGTCCAGGCCGGCCGGCGCCGGCCGGCCTGGACGTCCTCGGTCCGAAGGATCTCGATATCGTCCGCCTCCAGCGCGACGTCGCGGCGCGTCACGCTACAACGGGGGGAACGCCGCCTGACGGGCACTGGTTCACCGTCTCCGCCAGGAAGTCCTCCCAGGTTCGGTGGCCGACGGCCCGTTCGGGGGCGAGGTTGGCGCCGGCCCGGTATGCGGCGGCGGCCTTGCCGGGGGTCCTGACCGACATGATCAGCCGGTGCTTGCGACTTGCCCGCAGGTAGCCGCCTCGGTCGGGCTGGCGCTGCTGGTGGTACTGGAGGCGCTGTCGCCGGCCGAGCGGCTCGCGTTCGTGCTGCACGACATGTTCGCCGTGCCGTTCGAGGAGATCGCGGTGATGATCGATCGGTCCCCGGCGGCGGCGCGGCAACTCGCGAGCCGCGCCCGCCGCCGGGTCAGAGGGGGCGCCTCGGTGCCCGACGCCGATCTGACCCGCCAGCGTCGAGTCGTCGAGGCCTTCCTGGCCGCCTCCCGTGGCGGGGACTTCGACGCGCTGGTCGCCGTGCTCGATCCGGACGTGGTGCTCCGAGCCGACCGGGCGGCCGGCCCCACCCCTGCACCCATCGTGCTCCGCGGCGTCCACGCCGTGGCCAAGGGCGCGTCCGCCGCCTCCGAGCGGGTCCGGTTCTCCCAGCCGGCGCTGGTGAACGGGGCGGTCGGACTCGTGATGGCTCCCCGCGGAAAGCTGTTCCTGGTACTCGGCTTCACGATCACCGATGACAAGATCACCGAAATCGACATCATCGCCGACCCGGATCGTCTGCGCCGGCTCGATCTCGCCGTTCTCGACGCCTGACACGACTTCGCGCAGGGGCATGTTGATCAGGTGATGCCGGGGCGACCGGCCGCGGCGGGCCTGGCAAGCCGGCCGGATGGGACCAGGGGTCCCATCCGGCATCGGGTCAGAGTTGTCCCAGGACCTTGGCGAGGGTCTCCGCGACCTCTTCCTGCTGGGCGGGAGTGAGGTGGGGGTGCATCGGGAGGGACAGGATCTCGCCGGCGGCCTTCTCGGCGACGGGGAAGTCGCCGGGGCCGTGGCCGAGGTGGCGGAACGCCGGCTGGAGGTGCACCGGGACCGGGTAGTGGATCTGCGCCTGCACTCCGGCCTCCTGGAGCCCGGCCAGCACCTTGTCGCGCTCGGGCACCCGGATGACGTACAGGTGCCAGACGTGCACGTTGCCGGGCGCGGTGCGCGGCAGCCGCACGCCGTCGACGCCGGACAGGAGCGTCTCGTACCGGTCGGCCGCCGCGCGGCGCAGCTCGTTCCAGCGGGCCAGGCGCTTGAGCTTGGCCCGCAGCACGACCGCCTGCAGGGTGTCCAGGCGCGAGTTGAAGCCGAGCGTCTCGTGCCGGTACTTCACCTCGCTGCCGTGGCTGGTCAGCAGCCGGATCGCGCGGGCCGGCCCGGGAGAGGAGGCCAGCACCGCTCCGGCCTCGCCGTACGCGCCGAGGTTCTTGCCAGGGTAGAAGCTCGTCGCGGCCAGGCCGACCGGCGGGCGTCCTGCTTGCTCGGAGCCCTGGGACTGCGCGCCGTCCTCGACCACGGCAAGGCCGCGCCGCGCGGCCAGCTCGTGGACGGCGGCCATCGGCGCCTGCTGGCCGTACAGGTGGACCGGGAGGATCGCCGCCGTGTCCGGCCCCGTGGCGGTGGCCGCGGACTCCGGGTCCAGGAGCAGGTGGTCGTCGTCGCAGTCGGCCAGGATGGGCCGAAGTCCGGCCCGGACGACGGCCTCGGCCGTGGCGACGAAGGTGTTGGCGGGTAGTACGGCCCCGGCGCCGGGCGGCAGGCCGCACGCGCGGAGGGCCAGCTCGATGGCGTCGGTGCCGTTGCCCACGCCCACGCAGTGCGGCACGCCGGAGAAGGCCGCGAACTCCTCCTCGAACGCCGCGACGTCCGGGCCCTGCACGAACGAGGTGTTCTGAAGTACCCGGTCGAAACCCTGGAGCACTTCCTCGGCCACCTCGGCGTGGGCGGCGCGCAAATCGACGAACGGGATCAAGTCAGTGCTCCAACATCAACGGTGCTCGGACGGATGAAACGGGCGGGCACTCCGGCCCAGACCTCGCGGGGAGGGATGTCGCGGGTGACGACCGACCCCATGCCGACGAGGGCGGAGGAGCCGATCGTGAGGGTCTCGCGGACCAGGGCGCCGGAGCCGACGTAGGCTCCCGGCTCGACGTGGACGCCTCCGGCGAGCCGCGCTCCGGCCGCCAGCGTGGCGAAGTCGCCGATCACGTCGTCGTGGGTGAGCGTCACGTGCGGCATCACGCTCACGTGCGCCCCCACGGTGACGGCGGCGGTCAGCGCCACCTGGGCCAGCACGACCGATCCCGGGCCGATCGAGGACGACCGGGACACGCTCGCGCTCGGATGGACCAGCGTCGCGTACCGCTCGGACGGCAGGCCGAGGCGGGCGACGATCCGCGCCCGGCTGCCGTAGTCGCGGGGGCTGCCCGTGCAGACCACGACCTGGGCCTCCTCGCGTTCCACCGCCTCGCCGGACCCGCCGAGCACCGGGACGCCGTCCACGAGCGTGCCGTGCTTGGCGGGGTCGTCGTCCAGGTGGCCGAGCAGGTCCCAGGTGGGGGAGACGTCGTTGATCGCGTGGACGAGTTGCGCGGTCTCCCGGGCGAATCCGCCCGCTCCGATGATCAGTAGTTGGGTCACGCGTGCTCCTCGATGTCCCGGCCCATGACCGGTGAACCGGTGGACGTCTCGCCGGTGTGCCGTGCCGGGTCCGGCTGTCCGGCCGGTACGGGGACCGGTGGCCCCGCCGGCGTCCGCCTCAGCTCGCCGAGCACGCGGCGCCTGCGGTAGCCGTACAGGCCCACGACCAGCACCGCGACCGTACCGGCCGCCGCGAGGACGCCGAGATCGGGGGTGATGTTCCGCTGCGCCAGCACGGCGAAGGCGCCGACGGCGAGGGCGGCGAGCACGGCCGGCCACAGGTCGCGCGCCAGGTCGAGAAGGCGGACGCCGGAGCGGCCCAGCATCCACAGGTAGGCGGGCAGGACCACGACGCCGGCCACGGCGACGAGCGCGATCGCGGCCCCGCGCAGGCCGTCCTGCTGGACGCCGATCCACATCGCGGGGACCAGGACGACCAGCCAGAGGCCTTGGACGGCGAGCACCGCGCGCGAGCGTTCGAGGACGACGAGGTAGTCGTAGACGAGCTCGAAGAAGATCCGCAGCCCGGCGAGCACGCCCAGCCCGGCGAGCGCGATGGCCGCGGTCTCCCACTGGTCCCCGTACACGAACCGGATGATCGAGGGTGCCGCGCCGCTGAGCAGCAGGCAGATGGGCAGCGTCAGCCCGACGAGCAGCGCCGCGACGGTGACGAACGAGCGGTTGAGCGTCGGACGGTCGTGCTGGAGTCGCGCGAAGGCCGCGGGCGCCACCGCGCGCACCGGCTGGGAGAACACCGCCACCGGCCAGCCCGACAGGTTCACCGCGAGGACGTAGAAGCCCAGGGCGGTGGAGCCGAGCACGTGCCCGACGACGATCTGGTCGGCGTAGCCCACGGCGAAGACCAGCAGGGACGCCCCGGCGAGCGGCAGGCCGAACCTGATCAGCCTGCGTGCCACCTCCGGGTCGAAGCCGAACCGCAGCCGCTGAGGCGCGAAGGTCATCAGCAGAACGCCGCCGGCGAGCGAGCCGCAGACCCGGCCGACGGCCAGGCTCATCGCCCCCCAGCCGAGGAGGGCGAGCGTGAGGGAGATCAGCGCGCCGAGCCAGTTGTCCACCTGGTCGGCGATCATCTTGCGTCCCTGCATGAACTCGCGCTGCATCAGGGCGGCGGAGGTGGACACCAGGCCGTTGGTCACGACGCTGAGCGCCAGCACCCGTACCGGCCCGGTCGCGGCAGGGTTCCCCATCGCCTCGGCGAACGCCGGCGCCAGGAGGACGAAACCGCCGCACACCAGCACGCTGAACCCGGCGGACATCGTCGCCACGGTCGGCACGATCGTGCGCGGGTCGTCAGGCCACCGGACGATGGCGAGGCTGACGCCCAGCTCGTTGATGCTCAGCATGGCCAGCAGCGCGACGAGCGCGACCGCGAAGGTGCCGAACTCGGTGGGCCCGAGGACGCGGGCGAGCGTGATGCCGATGGCCAACGTGCCGAACCGCGCGGCCAGCGTACTCAGAAAACTCCACCCCAGCGCCTTACCCGCCTTGCTCCCCAGCGAGGAGCCATCAGCGCCGCTCACGCGCGACTCCCGGGATGCTCAGTGAGGATCATTTCGGGTTCCTTGCCACGGCGTTGAAGTCGTCGCGGGCATGGGTGCCGCGGAGGCGGTCGTAGCGGCGGCGCAGCTTGTAGTTCAGCACGCCGGCCGCGGTGCCGAGGGCGTCGAGCCGGGCGGGACGTTCGGTGACGGCCTGCTCGTAGATCTCCATCTGGACCCGCGCGGCCCGCTCCAGGCTGAAGCGTTCCACGACCAGCCGCCTGCCGTACTCGCCCAGCTCGCGCCGGAGGCCGGGCCCGGCGTACAGCCTGCGCAGCAGGGCCGAAAGGCGTGCCGCGCCCTCGTGCCGTCCCTGGCCGAGGCCGTACCAGCCCTGACTGAGGAACGTCTTCTCGGTGTCGGGGGTCAGCAGCTCGAAGAAGCCCAGCTCGCCCTGCACGATCAGCGGCTTGGCGAAGGCCAGCGAGCGAAGCGCGGAGCCGCCCATGCCGAGGCAGACGGTCGCCGCCGCGTACGCGGGCCGCGGGTCCAGGAGCTGGCCGGTCACCACGACCACGCGGCGTCCGGCGGCCGCGTTGGCGGCGGCGGCGCGCTCCTCCACCTCGGTCCTGGCGGGCCCGTCGCCGACCACGATGAGCCGGACGTCCAGGTCGCCGGCGAGGCGGCCGATGACGTCGATCGCGGTGAGCAGCCCTTCGAGCTTCAGCTCGGCCACCAGCCGTCCGACTACGACGACGTCGAACGGCCCGTCCGGCAGGTCGTACTCGCGGCGGAAGTCCTCCACCGGCTGCCCTGGGGCGTTCGCGGCCACGTCGACCGGGGGTTCGATGAGGTGCACGTGACGGCGTCCGGCAGCGGCCTGCTCCTGGATCTCGCGGGTGCCGACGACCAGGGGCAGCGAGGACGGCAGGAACGGCGCCACCGACATCGACATGATCGTGCAGACGGCGGCGGCCGGGCCGCGCAGGCTCGCGTAGAAGGCCTCCACGCCCGGCGGCCACTCGTACCCGTGGATCACGTCGATGCCGCGCCGGATGGCCAGGTCGCGCAGCATGCGCACCGTGGCAGGGGAGGGCCTGCGCCGCCCGGGGTCCAGCGGCAGGTGTTCGAGGCCCGCGCCGGTGACGTGGCCGACCAGCGGGCCGGGCTCGCCGATGACGCCGACCTCGTGGCCGAGCCGCTGGACGGCGGCGGCGAGCTCGACGGCGTTGAGCTGGCTGCCGCCGACCTCCATGGCGTGCGGGTACACCAGGATGCGCACGGTCAGATCTCCATGGGGTTGGGGGACACCGGGATGTGCGTACTCCGGGTCTCCCTGACGGGGGGGTGGATGTGCGTGGTCCTGGTCTCCCTGACGGCGGGGGTCGCCGGGACGTGCATGGTCAGATGCCCGCGGCGGCGTGCACGGCCTCGACGACCTGGTCCTGCTCGGCCTCGGTCATCGCGTGGAACAGCGGAAGGATCAGCGAGTTGGCGGTGAGCCATTCGGTGTTCGGCAGCTCGGCGGCAGGTACCCCGGCGTAGGCCGGTTCCAGGTGGGCGGCCATGATGCCGCGCCGGGCAGAGATGCCCCGTTCGGCGAGGAAGCCGAGCAGCTCGTTGCGGTTCATCGGGAAGTCGGCGGGGAGCGCGATCCAGAACGACTGGTAGTTGGAGCTGCCGTACGCCGGGTCGTGGACCGTCGTGAGCCCGGGCACGCCGGCCAGCAGCCGCTGGTAACGCGCGGCGAGCGCCCTGCGGCGGGCGATCAGCTCGGGGAGCCTGCCCAGCTGGACGAGGCCCACGGCGGCCTGCAGGTCGGTCATCCGGTAGTTGAACCCGACCTCGGTGTACTCCTCGGGCGCGGTGGACCCGCTGGCGTGGCGCTCGGCGGCGCTGACGCTCATGCCGTGCTCGCGCAGCCGCCGGGCCCGGGCGGCCCACTCGGGGTCGTCGGTGGTCAGCATGCCGCCCTCGCCGGTGGTGAGCAGCTTGCGGGGGTGGAAGGACCAGGCGGACACGGTGGAGCCGGCGCCGACGGGCCGGCCGCGGTAGCGGGAGCCGGCGGCGCAGGCGGCGTCCTCGATCAGCGTCAGCCCGTTGTGGACGGCCCGGATGTCGTCGATGTCGGCGGGCACGCCCGCCTGGTGGACGACGATCACTGCGCGGGTGCGGGGGGTGCGGGCCGCGTCGATGGTCTTGGCGGTGAGGTTGCCGGTCGCGGGGTCGATGTCGGCGAACACGGGGGTCGCCCCCACGTACCGCACGACGTTGGCCGTGGCGATGAACGACAGCGAGGGCACGATGACCTCGTCGCCGGGCCCGACGTCGGCGAGGACCAGGCCAAGGTGCAGCGCGGTGGTGCACGAGGAGGCGGCCACCCCGTGACTCGCCTCGACGCTCGCGGCGAACTCCCGCTCGAACTCGGCCACGCGCGGACCCTGCGCGACCCAGCCGGAGGCGATGACCTCGCCGACGGCGGCTTGCTCCTCCGGGCCGAACCACGGCCGCATCACCGGGATCATCGCCCGGCCACCTCCTTGATCTCCAAGCCGAGAAGGTCCGCCAGCAGGCGCACCCTTTGGTGCCAGTCGTGCTGTGCCGCGAGCGCGCGTCGTCGTTCGGCGAGCGCGGCCGTCCGGGGGGTGCCGAGCTCGGCCGTCACGGCGGCGGCGAAGTCCGCCGGGGTGCGTGCGACGGGGATGAGCGGCCCGGCTTCCAGCCAGGCGGTGGCCGGGAGGTCGGTGGAGACCACCCCGCGGCCCGCCGCCAGGTACTCGAGCGTCTTCAGCGGGAAGCTCGCCCGGTTGAAGGCGCTGTCGGCGTAGGGCGTGAGGCCGACGTCGATGAGCCGCAGGTAGGACGGCAGCTCCTCGTACGGCTTGCGCCCCACCCAGTGGACGTTGGGACGCCCGATGAGCTCGGGCCACCGCTCGGGCTCGTAGTCGCCGGAGCGGGGGCCGACGAGCACCAGCGGCACCCCGGTGCGCGCGACGGCCTCGAGCAGGGCGATGTCGATGCGGGCGTTGATGTGCCCGACGAACCCGGCGACCGGGGTGCCGGCCAGTTCCGGCGGGAGGTCGGCGGGCAGCGGCGCCTCGTCAATGCCTATATATGCGGACATGTCGCAACCGTTGGGCACCAGCGTCACGGTCCGCCCCGGCCGCGCGACGCGCTCCACCAGATCGGGCGAGACGACGGCGACCGCGTCCGCCCGGGCCGTCATGCGATCTTCGGCCGCGGACAGCCGGGAGGCCGACATCCGGATCAGCGAGGCGCCCGCCACCAGGTCGTCGGTGACGTACCGCACCTTGCGGGCACCGGGGGAGACGTCCAGCAGGTCGGTCGTCCCCGCGACCACCACGGAGGTCACCGTGCGCCCCACCTTGCGGGCCGCCGCGCGCACGGCGCGGCGGGCCAGCACGCCGGTGATCCGGTCGACGCCCCTGCGGTACGCGGCGGGCGGCGCGACCGGGCTGAGCCGCCACAGGCCGGGGCGCACCGCGCGCAGGACATGCCCGGCCTGCCCGGTCTCCGGGTCGCGCAGCCCCGAGCGCACCGGGCGCGGCGGGTCCACGTACAGCACGTCGATGTACGCGCTCAGCCGGTCGGCCATGTGCCGGTCGGTGCCGCTCACGCCGTCGTAGCGGGTGCCTCCGCCGTAGACCAGAAGGTCGTTCACCGGGTCTTCTCGGCGCGCCACCAGGCCACCAGGCGGCGCAGGCCCTCTTCGAGGTCCACCTCCGCCTTCCAGCCGAGCCGCTCGGCCGCCGCGCTCACGTCGGCGAGGCGCCGGGTCACGCCGTTGACCGCGCGCGCCGGGCCGAACTCAAGGCCCAGGTCGCTCGCGCCCATGACCGCCATCAGCGCCTCGGCCAGCCCGCGCAGGCTGGTCTCGGTGGAGCTCGCGATGTTGAAGACCTCGTCGGTGGCGTCGCTCGCCGCGGCCAGCAGGTTGGCGCGGGCGATGTCGTCGGTGTAGACGAAGTCCATGGTCTGCAGCCCGTCGCCGAGGATGAGCGGCGGCTGCCCTGACTCGATGCGCTCCATCCAGCGGATCAGCACCTCGGTGTAGAGGCCGTGGATGTCCATGCGGGGGCCGTAGACGTTGAAGTAGCGCAAGGCCACGTAGTCCAGGCCGCGCATCGCGTGGAAGCTGCGCAGCAGACCCTCGTTGAAGGTCTTGGCTGCCCCGTACAGGGTGTCGTTGTCGTACGGGTGGTGGTCCTCGCGGGTGGGGAACTCGGTGGCCAGGCCGTACACTGAGGCCGACGAGGAGGCCACCACCTTGCGCACGCCGGCGTCGGCCGCCGCCTCGACGACCTCGTAGGTGCCGTCGACCAGCACCTCCAGGGCCAGGCGCGGCTCCTCGGCGCACTGGGTGATGCGGATCGCGGCCAGGTGGAACACCAGGTCCATGCCCTGGGTCAGCGAGCGCACGAGCTTGGTGTCGCGAATGTCCCCCTCGACGACGCGCAGGCGGCCGGAGTCCCCGGCCGCCGCCTCGGCCGCGGCCAAGTTGGCGGAGCGGCCCCGGACGAAGTTGTCGAGCACGACCACCTCGCCCGCGCCGGCCGCGAGGAGCTGGTCCACGACGGTCGAGCCGATCGTGCCCGCGCCACCGGTCACCAGGCAGCGGCTGTTCTCAATCATCGAGCGGTTCCCCCCAGATCGATTCGTCTGCCGTCATTCTGGATGCTTTGCCCTGCGGCTTCCAGGAGAGCCAGCACGCGGAGCCCGGACCGGCCGTCGGTGAGCGGGGCACGGCCTTCGGCGATGGAGGCCGCGAACTCGCTCATCACGCCCCGGAGCGCCTCCCGTTCCGGCAGGGCCGGTACGACGACGTCACCGGTGCGATAGGAGATAAGGGCCGCCCGGCGCTCGTCCTCCCCGACCGCCGACAGGTCGACCCCGCGGTCGTACACGGCGAGCCGCTGGGCCGGGTTGACGTCGTCCCACACGATCGTGCGGCGGGAGCCGCCGATCACGGTGGTGCGGATCTTGGTCGGGCTGAGCCAGTTGACGTGCACGTGCGCGATGGCCCCCGAAGACAGCCACAGGGTGAGGTACGCGAGGCACGGCCGGCCCGCCCCGATCGGGTCGGAGGTGTGCGCCGCCACCGCGACCGGCGTGACGCCCTCGGGCAGCACGAAGTCCAGGATCGACAGGTCGTGCGGCGCGAGGTCCCACAGCACGTCCACATCCGGCTGCACCAGCCCGAGGTTGATGCGCACCGAGTCGACGAACTGCACCTCGCCCAGCTCGCCGGAGACGATGAGGTCGCGGATCCGGCGCACCACCGGCGTGTAGCAGAAGGTGTGGTCGAGCATCAGCACCCGCTCACGCTCCTCCGCCAGGGCGACCAGCTTGGCGCCCTCGGCGTAGGTCGGGGTCAGCGGCTTCTCCACCAGGACGTGCTTGCCGGCGTCCAGGGCTGCACGGACCAGGTCGAAGTGGGTCCGCGCCGGGGTGGCGATGGCGACCGCGTCCACCGCCGGATCCTCGAGCACCTCCTCCACCGAAGACGTCGGTCTCACCGTGGTGTACCGGCCGAGCACCGCCTTCGCCCGGTCCACGTCCAGGTCGCACAGCGACTCAAGACGCAGCTCGGGAGTGGCCATCGCGTTACGCACCAGGTTCGGGCCCCAGTAACCCGCACCGATCACGGCAAGGCCGATCGACGTCAACGTGGCTCTCCTCTCGTCATCTCGTTCTGCCCGTGCGGTCCGACCGCCGGAGCTCTCCGGCGATCGAACCGCACGTAGGTGAAGGGACTAACTCGACGGGGTGAACAGCACGTCCACCCAGTAGTTGGCGCCGTTGAAGCTGGCGGTCGGGAATCCGGACGCGGTCCCGTACCGGTAGACGCCGTTGGCGCCCGCCGGGCCGCCGTTGACCAGCGCGTGCAGCGGCGGGTTGTCGACCGCCCCCGCGTTGAAGTAGCCGCCGTCGCCCGCGTAGTGCCCGTTCGGCGCGAGGTAGGAGGCCACGTACACCTGGCCGGCGATGACGTTCACCGGGGTGGTGAACTGCAGCGTCTGCCACCCGGAGGCCGTCTCGTTGACGAACGTGCCGGTGGCCAGCGGGGTGCCGGTGGCGCTCCACAGGTTGCCGACGTGGGTGCCGGTGTTGCCGGCGCCCTTGTAGAACCGGACGCCGGTGATCTGCCCGTCCATCTCGGCGGTGAACTTCACGCCCACCTCCACCGCGTCGGAGTCGTTGTTCGACGGGTTGGCGGGGGTGGCGTTGCTCGCCCAGATGGAGCACGGGCAGCTCGTCGCGCCGCCGGTGGTGAACGACCACGACGTCGAGGTCATGACGTTGTCGGCGTCGTCCTTGGCGCCGCTCACCGTGACCGTGTACGTCGTGCTCTGCGCCAGCGGGTCGCCAGGAGTGAAGGTGAGCAGCGTGCGCGCCTCGTTGAGCGTCCGCGTGCCCGCCACCGCCTGGTTCGCGGCGTTCTTGACCGTGATCGTGGCGGTGCTCTCCTGGATCGGCTCGCTGAACGTCGCCGTCACCGCGGTGCCGGTGGCCACGCCCGTGCCGCCGTGGTCGGGCGACTTGAGCGTGACGTACGGGGCCGTGGTGTCGGCCAGCCTGGTGAAGACCACGTCCACCCAGTAGTTGGTCGCCGCCCACGAGCCGGTCGGGAACGAGCGCGCGCCGTAGGCGTAGACGCCGTTGCCGCCGCTCGCCGAGCTCGCCAGCGTGCGCAGCGGGTTCGCGGTCACGGCGGTGTCCAGCCCGTAGTACGTGGCCGCGTAGTGCCCGCTCGGAGCGTGGTAGGACGCGACGTAGGTGGTGTCCTTGGCCACCGGTACGGGGGTGTTGAAGTACACCTCCTGCCAGCCCTGGGTCGACTCGTCGGTGAAGGTGGCGGTGGCGAGCTCCTGGCCGGACCCGTTCCACAGGGTGCCGGTGTGGGTGCCGGTGTTGCCCGCGCCCTTGTAGAAGCGGATGCCCTCGATGAAGCCGTCCGAGGAGGCCTGGAACTTCACGCCCAGCTCGAGCGAGCCGGTGTCGTTGACGCTCGGCACGTCCGGCACGGTGATGTCCGGCCAGATGGTGCACGGGCACTGCCCGGCCGTCCAGGTCTTCGCCGTGGTGAAGGAGAAGGTGTACGGCTGGGCCATCGTGTTGTTCGCGTCGTCCTTGGCGCCCGACACGCTGACCGTGAACCGCTCGCCGGGGGCCAGCGGCGCCGCCGGGACGAACGTGAGCGTCTTGCGGGAGGCGTCCGCGGACACCGTGCCGGCGACGTTCGCGTCCGTGGAGTCCTTCAGCGTGAACGTGGCCGTGCCGGCCTGGACGGGCTCGCCGAAGGTGATCTTCGGCTGCACCCCGGTCGGCACGCTGGAGGAGCCGGGCACCGGCGTGGCCGAGGTGGCCGCCGGGGGGAAGGTGTCGTTGGTGGTGAACACGACGTCGACGTAGTAGTTGCCGCCGTTGTAGGTCTGGTTGGGGAAGCCGGCCCCCGAGCGGTAGACGCCGTTGCCGGCCGCCTGGGTGGCCATGGGCGCGGTGAGAGGCGCGTTGACCAGCGGCTCGTACCGGAAGAAGTTCGCGTCGGCGGCGTAGTGCCCGTTCGGCGCGTAGTAGGAGGCCACGTACTCGGTGCCTGCGGTGATGTAGACGGGCGAGGCGAAGGTGAGCTTCTGCCACCCGGTGGCCGTCTCGCCGGTGAAGGTGCCGGTGGTCAGCGCGTTGCCGCCGCCGTCCCACAGCGTGCCGGTGTGCGTGCCGGTGTTGCCGGTGCCCTTGTAGAACTTGACGCCGGTCAGGTAGCCGTTCACGGCCGCCTTGAACCGCACGCCGAGCTCCAGCGCGCTGGTGTCGTTCTCCGCCGGGTTGGCCGGGACGGTGGAGGAGGTGAACATGCTGCACGGGCAGTCGACCGTGACGTTGCGCGCCGCCTCGGCGCCGACGTTGCCGCTGTCGTCCGCGGCGCGGACCTTGATGGCGGTCGCGCCGACCCCGGTGACCTTCCAGGTGTAGGTCCAGCTCGCGCGGCCGGTGGCGGGGTGCCAGGTGGTGCCGCCGTCGGTGGAGACCTCGACGCCGCCGACCTGCCCGCCGGTGTCGGCGGCGGTGCCGCTGACGGTGACGGTGGAGCCGTTGTTCACGGTGGCGTTCGCGGCGGGAGCGCTGATCGTCGCGGTCGGCGCGGTGGTGTCGGTCGACTTGACGGCCGCGCTCAGCCCGGCGGTGAGCGACTTGGGCTGCACGCCCATGTCGGCGAACAGGTTCACCGTCGCCTGCTTGATACGGGTGTCGGAGAAGTCGCTGGTGCTGTAGCTGTCGTGCTCGCTGTCCAGACCCCACGTCCATTGCACCGTTCCGGCGCCGAACACCAGGGCGCCGCTCGGTGCGCGGTACAGGGTGATGCGGTGGGTGGCGCTCTTTTGCGCGACGTTGGTGCCGTAGTCGATGAGCACCTGCTCGGCCGTGGCCGTCGTGCTCGACATGGGCACCAGGCCCTTGGGACGGAACCCGTTGTCGGCGTCCTCGTCCCACTCATAGCCGACGAGGCCGGGGATGCTGATCGACCCGGAGACCTGGCCGGCGACCGAGGTGCCGCGCCAGAACCGCATCTTCCCGTCGGCGGCCGGCACGGTCAGCGGGATCGCGGCGCAGCCGTCGGCCGAGGTGGTGCAGTTGACCGCGAAGGAGGTGCCCGTCAGGGCGTTCTCGGGCTTGCCGCCGTCGGCGGGCGGGCTGAACCGCGTGTCGCGCCAGGTGCCCGTCCAGACGTTCACGGCGGGGTCGATCTTGGCGTTCGCGTGGGTCTCCTTGTAGGAGACCATCGTGCGGTAGTTGTTCTCCCAGCGGGTCTTCCAGTAGACCTCGTTGCCGCTGAAGAACGCGAGGTTCACGCCGTGGTCGCGGGCGTTCTCGAAGGCGGTGCGCTCTTCGCCCGACCAGTACTCGTCGTGGCCGACCGACAGCAGCGACTTGTGGTTGAGCAGGGTGGCGGGGCCGCGCGCCGCGTCCAGGGACGACATGTACGACACGTCGTAGCCGTTGGCCTCAAGCCAGCGCACCATCGGGTACTCGTTGGCGAACACGAAGTCGCGGCCCCACGGGGTGGACTCGCGCGTGTTGAACGGGCGGTTGTAGCTCACCTTGACGGCCCGGCCCGGCGCCGCGACGCTGTCGCCCCGGTAGAGGCTGTTGAGCACCTTGTTCGGGTTGTCCTCGGTGGCCGGGATGTCGCCCCAGGAGTTGTACGCCTGCCAGCTGCTGTCGGAGGTGCGGAACAGCATGTCGGAGGTGCTCGCGTCGTCTCGGACCACGAAGACGATGTGGGTGTCGTCGCTGGTGTCGGTGCGGACCACGTGGGCGAAGTAGATGCCCGAGACGGCGGTGGTGGGAACGGTCCAGCTTGCTACGGTGCCCCAGTTGCAGGCGACCTCGCCGGTGGTGGTGTTCTCCGGGCAGCTCGGCTGGTTGCGGGACACCGAGGTGGTGGCGGGCACCGTGATGATCTTGCGGGCGCCCTTGCCCCGGTAGTAGCCCATCCGGTAGATGTCCACCTGCAGCGTGAGCGCCGCGGATCGGATCTTGAAGTTGACCGTCTGGCCGAGGTTGACGCTCATCTGGTCGCCGTATCCCTCGACCGTCCCGTGCGGATTGGTGTCCCATTCCGTCCGGTCGTTGCCGGTGAGGTCGTTCTCACAGGTGATCTTGTTGCCACCCGCGTCGCACGGGCCCATCGCCTGCGCCGGAGCGGCGGGGGACGACAGAAGTGCGGCCAGGGTTAACGCTGCCGCTACGATCGCCGACCTGTGTCGGCGCGCGGCACTGCGCGGTTTCATGGTGCTCCCACGTGATCGAAAGGGTCGATTGCCCCGTTGGTGCTCACGCTGCGGAGCGTGGTCCCGACGAATCGACGTCCGGAGGCACGGCTCGGTTTACGTGGCTCCGCCAACTGCCGTCGCATCGTTCACTCTGGCCGCACCTGCTACCAGGGGGCCTGCGGGGCGAGGGGCCTAGCTCCGCACCGCGATGACCGACTTCACCAGGCCGGCCAGCCGCTCGAAACGTGTTTCCGAGGACGGGAAGTAGTGCCGCATCTCGGTGATGCTGAGCAGTTCGACCTCCATGACGATGTTCCGCGCCGCCTCGCGGTCGGAGGTCGGGGTGTGCACGAGCGGCCAGCGTCGCAGCAGCGAGGTGCGGGCGGCGATGGGGAGGTACTGGAAGCCGGGGAACAGGAAGTGCGGTTCCACCGGGAAGTAGCGGTAGGGCGTCTGCACCCAGTGGCGGTCCGCGAGGCGGTGCACGGAGTCGGCGAACATCTGGCGGCGGAGGTGCCCGCCGACGTGCTCGATGACCGCGTTGGAGAACACCAGGTCGTACTTGGTGTCCAAGATGGCGGCGGGAAGCTCGCAGGCGTCGGCCACGTCGGCCTTCAGCCAGCCGGGCAGGTCGGCGGGCGGCGTCTCCAGGTTGACGATCTGCACGTGGGCCGGCCGTACGGGCGCGCGCAGCCAGGCGCTGGCCGTGCCGCCGAGGTCGATCACCGACATGTTCGAAAGGTCGGGGAAGCTCTGCGCGAACCAGTTCCAGCGACGGGCCCGGGCCTTGGCGCCGAGCGAGTCGGGGGCGTCGACGAAGCGGCTCCGGAGAGCGTTCAGACGGCTCATGGTCTCTCCTTGACGGGGAGTTCAATGGGGGGGGCGCGGAGCTGGCGTCCCGTGGATTCGCCCGCGATGGGCACGTTCCAACAGGGACCGCCCAACTATCGCAGACCCGGTCCGGACCCGATGCGGCGTGGCACCATTCGATAGCGCACTGAGATCAGGAGATGCCACCCTTAGCGCGTGGAGCAACTGAGCATCGAAGACGCCTATCTGTTCACCCCGGCCGTCCACGAGGACGAGAGGGGGTCCTTTCTGGAGTGGTTCCGCGCCGGCAGTCTCGCCGCGGCGACCGGTCACGACCTCCGCCTGGCGCAGGCCAACGGTTCGGTGTCCCGGCGCGGCGTCCTGCGCGGCGTGCATTATGCCGACGTGCCGCCCGGCCAGGCGAAGTACGTCACGTGCGTCAGCGGCCGCGTGCTGGACGTCGTGGTGGATCTGCGGGTCGGATCGCCGACCTTCGGCGCGTGGGAGACCGTCGAACTCGACGACCGGTCCAGGCGCGGCATATACGTCGGCGAGGGGCTGGGGCACGCGTTCATGACGCTGAGCGAGGAGGCGACCGTGGTGTACCTGTGCTCCGAACCGTACGCGCCCGCCCGCGAGCATGGCGTGCACCCGCTGGATCCGAAGCTGGGCATCGCCTGGCCGGACGATCTCCCGCCGCTGCTGTCGCCGAAGGACGCCGCGGCGCCGTCGCTGGCCGAGGCCCGGGAGAAGGGCATGCTGCCGCTGTACGAGGACTGCTTGGCGTATTACGCGGAGTTGCGGGAAAAGGGCCGGCCGGGCGCGGGAGCGCCGAACGGTAAGTGATCACGGGATGACGCGGGGTTTTGGTCGGATGAATCCCGCGTTTATGGTACTGAAATCAAGGGTGCCATGCTGATTTAGGCCTATTACCGGGATAAAAAACGGGATCTGGTTGTCTCATCGTTTCCCAACCGCAACAATGGCCTCGCACTGAAACATGATCGGAGCCGGCGCTCGCGAGCGCCGGAGGTGGAGGCTCGTGCCAGTGAGCGATTCCCGGCACCCGGACAGGCGGCGCGCCCGGCGCCGATCGCCGTCCGCCGAAACTCGACCGGCGGCGTCGCGCCGGTTCCCCGTCGGGGGACGGGTCACATTGGTGGCCGCCGCCGCGCTGCTCGGGGCGACCGTGACCGTGGTGGTCATCAGCCGGAAGCCGGCCTCCCCCCAGGGCACGGGCACCACCAACGCCGCGCCCGTGTCGGCCGAGGTGACGCTGGAGTCCAGCATCTGGAAGTCGCGCAAGGTCGTGAAGGCCACCACCCAGACCGAGAACACCCCGCTGGAGCTCGGCACCCGATTCAAGGCCAGCCGCAATGGCGAGGTCGCCGGCGTGCGGTTCTACAAGCCCGCCTCCGAGCGCGGCACGCACCGCGGGAGCCTTTGGGACTCCAGCAAGAAGCTGCTGGCCAAGGTGACCTTCACCGACGAGACCAAGAGCGGCTGGCAGCAGGCGATGTTCGCAGAGCCGGTGCCCATCGTCGCCGGCCGCGTCTACACGATCTCCTACCACACGCCCAACGGCGGGTACGTCGCCTCCGCGGGCGCGTTCGACGACCCGATCACGGCCGGCCCGCTGACCGCCGAAGCCGGGGTGTTCGCCCCCGCGGCCAAGGCGGCCTTCCCCTCGCGCGTGCACCACAAGAGGGTCAGCTACTGGGTCGACGTGATCTTCCGTCACCGGGAACGCCGCACCTTCCCCCGCCCGACCGGCCGGCCGACGACCGACCCGACCGTGGCGCCCACGAGCGGCGACCCGAGCGTCCCGCCGACCTCCACGCCGCAGGGTTCCGCGACGCCCACCGGTGGCGAGACCACGACTCCGAGCCCGTCGTCGTCCGCCACGGCGAGCTCGACGCCGAGCCCGACGAGGACCCACACCTCCGGCAGCCCCTCGGCGACACCGCCGGCGAGCCACACGCCCAAGCCGTCGAGCAGCGACACGCCGAAGCCGCCGGCGAGCCAGACGCCGAAGCCGTCGCTCACCCCGGACCCGACCAACCAGCCCACCAAGGTCCCGTCCTCGACGCCCAAGCCGACGCAGACGGCCACGCCCCCGCCCACCGGCGGCTTCCCCGGCGCCTCCACCACCGGGGTGCCCTCCGGCGTGAGCCTCAAGCAGAGCAAGTCGATCACGGTCACCAAGGACGGCACGGTGATCGACGGCCTCGAGGTGCACGGCGAGATCAATGTCGAGGCCGATGACGTGACCATCCGCAACACGCGCCTGGCGGCGGCGCCCGGCGACTGGGGCATCATCCAGCGCAACGGGCACAGCGGCCTCACCGTCGAGGACAGCGAGATCTTCGGCGACGGCAAGGAGCGCACCCAGTTCGCGATCCTCAACCAGGGCGCGGACCTCACGGTGCGGCGGGTCGACATCCACACCATCAGCAACGGGATCCTCACCGAGCAGGGCCTGGTCGAGGACTCCTACCTCCACGATCCGAAGTACTTCTCCGGCGACCACACCGACATGATCATGTGTACGAGCGGGCCGCCGTCCGGGGCCAAGCTGGTGATCCGCAACAACACGGTCATCAACACCCTGGAGCAGACCGGCGCGATCGCGCTCTTCCAGGACTTCGGCGTGGTCCGCAACGTGACGGTCGAGGGCAACTTCCTGGCCGGCGGGGGCTACTCCCTGTACGGCGGCGCGGGGAGCAAGGGCACCTCCTCCAACATCAAGGTCGTCGGCAACGTCTTCAGCCGGGACGTGTGGGCCAAGGGCGGCTACAACGGCCCCGTCGCCTACTGGGACAAGAACGGCCCCGGCAACGAGTGGAAGGACAACGTCTGGGAGGACGGCAAGATCGTCCCCGAAGGCGGCTGACCGGAGCGGAGCATGACAGCGGGAAGGCCCGCCCCGGCAACCGGGGCGGGCCTTCCCGCTTCGTGTCGCACCTTCACTCGGCGCCGCGCCGGATGCCGGCGGTCACGCCCGCCGGACGACCGGCGCTCCCGGCGGCAGGGTCAGCCGACGCGCCAGGTGTCGCCGCCGCGCAGCAGGTCGCTCAGCTGCCCGGGGCCGCGCTCGGCGACCGCCTCGTCGAGCTGCTCGGCCATCCGCGTGTCGTACGCGGGACGGTCGACGGACCGGAAGACCCCGATCGGCACGTGGTCGAACGCCGGCTCGTCCAGCCGCGACAGCGCGAACGCCAGCGACGGGTCGGGGTTGCGGGCGTCGTGGACGAGGATCTCGCCCTCGGGCACCTCGGCCCGGTCCACGACCTCGATGCCGCCGTTGGGCGCGCGCCGCACGGCCTTGGAGGCCGAAACGATCGGCTGCCCGTGCTCCAGGCGCAGCGTGATGTCGTCGCGCACCTCGGGGTCCTTCAGCGCCTCGAACGCGTTGTCGTTGAAGATGTTGCAGTTCTGGTAGATCTCGACCAGGCTCGTGCCCCGGTGGGCCGCCGCCTCGCGCAGCACCGAGGTGAGGTGCTTGCGGTCGGAGTCGAGCGTGCGGGCCACGAAACTCGCCTCCGCGCCGAGCGCGAGCGAGATCGGGTTGAACGGCTTGTCCAGCGAGCCCATCGGCGTCGACTTTGTGATCTTGCCGACCTCGGAGGTCGGGGAGTACTGGCCCTTGGTCAACCCGTAGATGCGGTTGTTGAACAGCAGGATGTTCAGGTTGACGTTGCGGCGCAGCGCGTGGATCAGGTGGTTGCCGCCGATCGACAGCGCGTCGCCGTCACCGGTGATCACCCAGACCGACAGGTCGGGCCGGGACGCGGCGAGGCCCGTCGCGATCGCCGGCGCCCGGCCGTGGATCGAGTGGAACCCGTAGGTGTTCAGGTAGTACGGGAAGCGGGACGAGCAGCCGATGCCCGAGACGAACACGATGTTCTCGCGCTTGAGCCCGAGCTCGGGCAGGAAGCCCTGGACCGCGGAGAGGATGGCGTAGTCACCGCACCCGGGGCACCAGCGCACCTCCTGGTCGCTCTTGAAATCCTTGAGGGTCTGCTTCTCGGTGGCCCGGGGGATGAGGGCAAGCCCCGTGCCGCCGACCGGGCCCGTGATGTGCCCGTTGGTCGCGATATCACTCACTGTCGATCACGTCCTGGATCACTCCGGCGAGCTCTTCGGCCTTGAAGGGAAGACCGCGCACGCGGTTGTAACTGATGATGTCGACCAGGAAGCGCGCCCGCAGGAGCAGCGCGAGCTGGCCGAGGTTGATCTCCGGCAGAAGCACCTTGTCGTAGGCGCGCAGCACCTCGCCGGTGTTGGCGGGCAGCGGGTTCAGGTGGCGGATGTGGGTCTGCGCGACCTTCCCGCCGGACTTCCGCACCCGTCGCACGGCCGCCGCGATCGGCCCGTACGTCGAGCCCCACCCGAGGACGAGCACGCGGGCGTCGCCGTCAGGGTCGTCGATCGCCAGAGGCGGGATGTCCTGCGCGATGCCGTCGATCTTGGCCTGGCGGAGCCGGACCATGCGGTCGTGGTTGTTCGGGTCGTAGGAGATGTTGCCGGTGCCGTCGGCCTTCTCGATGCCGCCGATGCGGTGCTCGAGGCCCGGGGTGCCCGGGACGGCCCACGGCCGCGCCAGCGTCTGCGGGTCGCGCTTGAACGGCAGGTAGGTCTCGCCGTCGTCGCCGTTCGGCTCCACGGTGAAGTCGACCGACAGGTCGGGCAACTGGTCCACCTCGGGCAGCAGCCACGGCTCGGAGCCGTTCGCCAGGTAGCCGTCGGAGAGCAGCATGACCGGCGTGCGGTACTTCAGCGCGATGCGCGCCGACTCCAGGGCCGCGTCGAAGCAGTCGGAGGGGGTGGCGGGAGCCACGATCGGCACCGGCGACTCGCCGTTGCGGCCGAACATCGCCATGAGCAGGTCGGTCTGCTCGGTCTTGGTCGGCATGCCCGTCGAGGGACCGGCCCGCTGGACGTCGACCACGAGCAGAGGAAGCTCGGTCGCGACGGCCAGGCCCACGGTCTCGGCCTTGAGCGCCACGCCCGGGCCCGACGTCGTCGTGACGCCGAGCGCGCCGCCGAACGCCGCGCCGAGGGCCGCGCCCACGCCCGCGATCTCGTCCTCCGCCTGGAAGGTGCGGATGCCGAACCGCTTGTGCTTGGACAGCTCGTGCAGGATGTCGGAGGCCGGGGTGATGGGGTAGGAGCCGAGGAACAGCGGCAGCCGCGACTGCACCGACGCGGCGATCAGGCCGTAGGCCAGCGCCTGGTTGCCGGAGATGTTGCGGTAGAGGCCAGGGGTCAGCTTGGCCGGCTTCACCTCGTAGGAGACCGAGAACGACTCGGTGGTCTCCCCGTAGTTCCACCCGGCCTGGAAGGCGGCGATGTTGGCCTTGGCGATGTCGGGCTTCTTGGCGAACTTGGCCTCGAGGAACCTGACCGTCGCCTCGGTGGGCCGGTGGTAGAGCCAGGAGAGCAGGCCGAGCGCGAACATGTTCTTCGCCCGCTCGGCGTCCTTCTTGGAGATGGCGAAGCCTTCGAGTGCCTTGACCGTCAGCGAGGTCAGCGGGACGGCGTGCACGCGCCACTCGTCGAGCGAGCCGTTCTCCATCGGGCTCTCGGCGTAGCCGACCTTCTGCAGGTTGCGCTTGGTGAACTCGTCGGTGTTGACGATGACGTCGGCCCCGCGCGGCAGGTCGCCGAGGTTGGCTTTCAGCGCCGCAGGGTTCATCGCGACCAGGACGTTCGGGGCGTCGCCCGGCGTCAGGATGTCGTGGTCGGCGAAGTGGAGCTGGAAGCTCGACACGCCGGGGAGAGTGCCTGCGGGGGCGCGGATCTCCGCGGGGAAGTTGGGCAGGGTTGAAAGGTCATTCCCGAACTGCGCGGTCTCCGCCGTGAAGCGATCACCGGTCAGCTGCATGCCGTCGCCGGAGTCGCCAGCGAAGCGAATGATCACGCGGTCGAGTTGCTGCACCTGCTTGGTCACAGCTCGGTCCTCCTCGACGCGCATGGGCGCCGTCGCTCGTGGCACGTATTCATTTCCATGCTAGATCCCTTGGGGCTGCGCGGGCTTCTTTACGCATGCGCGTCGATCAGGGGTGTGACCTTTATCCCTGGCAACGGCAACGATCTCTTGGTCATACCGGGACACGCTGGGCGTCGGGGGCGACGCCGGCGATGCTCAGCACACGCTGAGGCCGGAACGGCTCAGGTCGAGACGGGGTGGTGACCACTGCCGGGGGCATGATCACGACCGGAAACGGCTCCGGGTACACAAGCCCGCGGCAAGCCTGCATAGATCAACGTGCAAGCGGGAGTAGAGCACGTTTCGGGTCACGGTGACTAACTATATGTCCCTTCTCCCCATGTTTCCGAGCGCCTTCCGGTCAACGGCGGGTGTGATCGGGGGGCCCGCCGTCTCGACCGGCCGTGCCCGCCTGCGTCTCGGCGGCGAATCGGCCTCGGTGTACATCCGGCCCGGTTCCATGCGGCGCGAGCCGTACAACTCGGGGACCGTCACGAACGCGTAGCCCTTCGCCTCCAGGGCGGCCAGCACCCTGAGCAGGGCCGGAGCCGTCGCGGGACCCGACTCGTGCATGAGGACGATCGCCCCCGGCCGCGTCCCGTCGATCGCCCGCCGGGCCACCGAGCCGGGGTCGGGGTCCCTGGCGTCGGCCGTGTCGACGCTCCATCCGACGATTGAAAGATTCAGCGCGCGGGCCGCGGTCGCGACCTTGGCGTCGGTGTGGCCGTATGGGGCCCGCATCAGCGACGGCGTGCGGCCGATGGCGACGCCGGCGGCGATCTGGGTGCGGCCGAGCTCGTCGGAGATCCGGTGAGCGTCCAGGGTGGTCAGGTCACGGTGCGACCAGGAATGGGCCGCGACCAGGTGCCCGGCGGCGACGATCTGCCGGAGCAGGTCCGGCCGCGCCTGGGCGCTCGCGCCCAGGGTGAAGAAGGTGGCGCGCGCGCTGTACCGGGCCAGGATGGACAGCAGCCGGCCGGTCTGCGGGCCGGGGCCGTCGTCGAACGTCAGCGCCACGCACTTGGTGACCGAGCAGTCCGGTCTGCCGCCCGCCCGGCTACCGCCGCCGCTGGCGCCGCCGCTGGGTCCGCCGTCGCCGGGGTCGCCGCCGTCCGGAGGCGGGGTGAACTCCGGAGGCGGGGAGGCGGAGAGGGTGGCGGGGGTGGCGGAGTCGACGACCGCCATGGCCCGCTGGCCGAAGTCCGACAGCAAGGGGGTGGCCTCCCGCTTGCCGACGGCGATCGCGATGCGCCCCATCGGTGCCGGAGCCACCTGCCCGTCGTCGAACTCGACCACCAGATCGCCGTGCGGGTTGAAGTTGAGCGAGTCGAACAGGGCCCGGTCGGGCTTGACGGCGTTCACGTTCATCTCCGGGCCGATCGCCCAGAGGCGGTTGCGGACGATCGAGGTCAGCGTGCCGAGGGCCGTGCCGTCCTTCAGCAGGTCCGCCGAGTCGTGGACGTGCCGGGTGTCCGCGTCGTACCAGTAGGTGCGCAGGGAGTTGCGCCAGGTGGAGCCGGTGAGCGTCCCGGTGCGCAGCCGTACCCCGAAGACGCCGCCGGAGGCCGCCGTCAGCTGCCCGCCGACGTTCAGCTCGGAGGGCGCGGAGGGCGCGGAGGACGTGGTGGGGGCGGGCGCCGGGCGGCCGTCCGCGCCGGAGGCGGAGGCGGCGGTGAACCGGCGGACCGCCGCCGCGGTCACCTCCTTGAGCCGGGCGGCCAGGGCGGGGGCCGCGGCCGGCGCGGGGTAGCCGGTGAAGACGTGCAGGCCGGCGGAGTCGTCGGAGGCGGTCCGCACGGACAGCCCGCCGACCGTGGAGGGGTCGACGAAGTTGATCACCGTAGGCTGGGAGGGCAGGGTGGTGGCCGGCCGGTCGCCGAAGGACGGAGGGAAGGTGACCCCGCACCCGGCGGTGATCGCGACAATGAAGGCGATACCTCCGGACAGTGACAAGCGGGACATGACTGCCACACTAGGCTCAGCTAAATCCCCATTTACTCAGATTTTGAGTGATGAGAGACTGGGTTTTGACCGCGACGGGTAGTGGTCGGGTGACGGAAAGCGATCCTGTGGCCGGCGCTCGAAGGTCTCGCGGGGTCGTGCCGTGGACCCGCGCCCACTTCGGGCGGGCGAGTGGGAGGCTGCATGAGCGGATATTTCGGTTCCTACACCGTCGTGGCACTGTTGTTCGCCATCGGCGTCGCCGTCTTCGCCGGCGCGCTCTTGGTCAACCGGCTGCTCAGCCCGCGCCACCCCACGCCCGACAAGCTCATGACCTACGAGTGCGGCGTCGACCCCGTGGGCGAGGGATGGGCGCAGTCACAGATCAGGTACTACGTCTTCACCTACCTGTACGTCGTGTTCGCGGTGGACGCGGTGTTCCTGTTCCCCTGGGCGACCGTCTTCGCGGCGCCGGGCTTCGGCATGACCACGCTGGTCGAGATGTTCGTCTTCCTGGCCTTCATCGCCATCGGCATCCTGTACGCCTGGCGCAAACGCGTACTCGCCTGGACGTGACGAAGAGGGGAGAATGCCTTCCATGGCAGCCAGTGATCTTCCGATGCCGACCGTGGGGCCGGTGTCCCGGCTCGCCCCCAAACCGATGCGCTTCATCCTCAACTGGGGACGGCGCTACTCGCTGTGGGTGTTCAACTTCGGGCTGGCCTGCTGCGCGATCGAGTTCATCGCGACTTCGATGAGCCGTCACGACTTCATCCGGTTCGGGGTGATCCCGTTCGCCAACGGGCCGAGGCAGGCGGACCTCATGATCGTCTCGGGGACCGTCACGGACAAGATGGCCCCGGCCGTCAAGCGCCTCTACGAGCAGATGCCCGACCCGAAGTACGTGATCTCCTTCGGTGCCTGCTCCAACTCCGGCGGCCCCTACTGGGACTCCTACTGCGTGACCAAGGGCGTCGACCAGATCATCCCGGTCGACGTCTACGTGCCCGGTTGCCCACCCCGCCCCGAGGCCCTGCTGTACGGCATCATGAAGCTCCAGGAGAAGATCGCAGGAGAGTCGCTCGGCGATCGCTACGCCACCCCCGACCGCCCGGACGTGACCCGGTGACCGCCACGCGGGCGATCCTCTCGCGCCGGACCGTGCGAGCCTCGGCCGAGGGACTGCCGGTCGTGTGGGCCGCGGTCGAGGGGGTGCGGCCGTGAGGGCCGCGATCGAGGAGCGGTACGGGTCGCGGGCCGAGGTCTCGGAGTCCTTCGGCGAGATCACCGTGGACGTCGGCGCGGACGACTGGATCGACCTGCTCACCTTCGCGCGTGACGACCTCGGATGCGCGTTCTTCGACTGGCTCACCGGGGTCGACGACCCCCCGGACGGTTTCTCCGTGGTCGCCCACCTCTTCGACCCGGTACGGCACGCCCACCTGCTGGCCAGGACCCGGGTGCCGCGCGAGGACCCCCGGCTGGCGAGCGCCACGGGCGTCTACCGGGGCGCCGACTGGCACGAGCGCGAGACGTTCGAGATGTTCGGAGTGATCTTCGAGGGACATCCGCACCTGGTCCCGCTCCTGCTCCCCGACGGCTTCGAGGGGTACCCCCTGCGCAAGGACTTCGTCCTCGCCGCCCGGGTCGCCAAGCCGTGGCCGGGAGCCAAGGAGCCCGGAGAGTCGGGGCAGGGCTCGCCCAGCCGCCGCAAGACGGCGCCGCCCGGCGTGCCCGCCGACTGGGGGCCGTCCGCGGGCACGCCCGCACCCGTCCGGGGCCCCCGGGCCCCCCGCCCGCCCGCCGGTCCCGCGGAGGCGTCTCCCCCTCCGCCGCCACCAGAGCGGCCCGCACCGGCGCCGGAGCGACGGGAGGACGGCGATGGCTGAGGTGCTCGACGTCGTGCTCCGGCTCGCGGTGATCGTCATCGCGTTCCTCACGCTGCCGCTGATCGTCGGGCAGACCGAGCACAAGGCCATGGCGCACATGCAGGCGCGCCTCGGCCCCATGTACGCGGGCGGGTTCCACGGCTGGGCCCAGCTGATCGCCGACGGCGTTAAGTTCGCCCAGAAGGAGGACGTCATCCCGGCGGCGGCCGATCGGCGGGTGTTCGCGATCGCCCCGGCCGTGGGGCTGGTGCCCTATCTCGTGGTGATGGCCGTCATCCCGGTCGGCCCGGGGCTGTTCGGCGCCGACCTGGACGTCGGGCTGTTCTTCGTGCTCGCCGTGATGGGTGTCGGCGTGCTCGGCTCGATCATGGCGGGCTGGTCGTCGGCCAACAAGTACTCCGTGCTCGGCGGCATGCGCGCGGCGGCGCAGCTCATGTCGTACGAGCTGCCACTGGTGCTCGCGGCGTCCTCGGTCGCGATGGCGGCGGGCACGCTGTCGCTGTCCGGCATCGTGGAGGCCTGGCAGTGGTGGTGGCTGCCCTGGCAGGCCATCGGCGCGGTGGTGTTCTTCGTCGCCGGGCTCGCCGAGCTGCGCAGGCCGCCCTTCGACATGCCGATCGCCGAATCCGAGATCATCATGGGCCCGATGACCGAGTACACCGGCATCCGCTTCGCGTTGTTCATGCTCGCCGAGTACGTCGGCATCGTGGTGCTCTCGGCGCTGACCACCGTGCTGTTCCTCGGCGGCTGGCAGGGGCCGCTGCTGCCCGGGCCGGTCTGGACGCTGATCAAGATTTTCGCGCTGGCCTTCGTGGTGATCTGGGTGCGCGTCAGCTTCCCGAGGTTCCGCGCCGACCAGCTCCAGAAGCTCGCCTGGATCGGCCTGGTCCCCCTCGCCCTGGTACAGCTCGCGCTCACCGGCGTCGTCCGCGTTCTGACCGGCTGAACCGCGGAGCCTAGCGCCCCAGCATCGCCCCGCCGTTGATGTGCAGGATCTGACCGGTGACGTACCTGGCCTCCGGAGAGGCGAGGTACCGGATCGCCGCGGCCACCTCGGCGGGCGTGCCCGGCCGGCCGGTCAGGGTCTGGGCGACGCGGGACTTGACGAACTCCGGTGTCGCCCGACCTTAGGTCATTTCGGTGCTCGACCCGTTCCGTGTCTCCCGGGCGAGTGCCCGTCGGGGCCTTCAGTAGTCCTTCGGCGTGATGGCGTTCGCCGCCTTCTGGATCGGCTCGTAGATCTTGGCCATCATGCGATCTTTGCCCGGCATGTACTTCAACAGACCCAGCAGCTTCGTCGAGAACCAGACCTGCGCCCTGCTCCGCAGCACCATGTGCTTGATGTTGGCCGGCCCGAGCTTCTGGTTCTGCTCGACGAAGGGCCGCATCTCCCTTTCGTAGCCGTCGAAGCCGGCCTCGTGGTCGCCGCCGGCCGCGGCCAGCTCACCCGCCAGGACGTACGCGCCGACCAGTGCCAGGCTCGTCCCCTGGCCGGAGGCGAGCGAGGCGCAGTAAGCGGCGTCGCCGACCACCACTGCCCGGCCCTTCGACCAGCGGTCCATGTGAACCTGGCTGATCGAGTCGAAGTAGAAGTCGGACGCGGCGCCCATGCCGTCGAGCAGCCGGGGGACTTCCCACCCCTCCCCCGCGTACGCGTCGGCCAGGAGCCTCTCCTGCCCGGCGCGGTCGCGGTGGTCGTACTCCAGCGGCTCGGAGGCGAACAGGAACATGGCCTTGGCCCCGGCGTCCTTCGCGGTGCTGTACGCGAGCGTCGTCCTGCCGGAGGAGGGGTAGGTCAGCTCCCAGCGGTCGAGGTTCAGGTGGTTGGGCACGCTGAAGATCGAGACGTAGTAGCCGAGATCGCGGACGTACTGCGACTCGTCGCCGAAGGTCAGCGCGCGGGTGTTGGAGTGCAGCCCGTCGGCGCCCACCACCAGGTCGAAGATGCGCGTCCGGCCACTCTCGAAGGTGACCTCCATCCCCTCGCCGGTGTCGGTCACCGAGGTGATGGAGTCGCCGAAGAGATACTCGACCTCGCCCTTGGTCAGGTCGTAGAGGATGCGGTTCAGGTCGCCGCGGAGGATCTCGGCGTCCTCGGTCCCGCGTGCGCCGAACTCGTCGCCGCCCATGCTGTCGAGCCACCTGCCGGAGGCGTCGACCATCGAGGCGCCCTGCACGTCGGTGCGCTCCCGGCGGATCTCGTCCAGGACGCCCATGCGCTTGACCACGGCGATCGCCGCGCCACGGATATCGATCTTGTACCCGCCCTCGCGGACGGCGGGCGCCCGCTCCACCACCGTGGGGGTGAAGCCGTGGCGCTTCAGCCAGTAGGCCAGCGTCGTACCAGCGATGCTCGCGCCTGAGATCAGGATGTTCTGGTTCCGCATGAGAGCTCCCTGCTCGACTCCGTCTAGGTCTCTCCGTGACAGTACATCTGTATCAGTCGATTGTGCAATACATTTGTACGATACAAACGTATGAGACTGTGTGTAGACTGCCTCTCATGGGAAACCGCGAAGACCTACTGGCCGGCGCCAAACGCTGCCTGTACGAGAAGGGCTACGCCCGCACGACCGCGCGCGACATCGCGGCGGCGTCAGGCGTGGTCAGCCTCGCCGCGATCGGCTACCACTACGGCTCCAAGGAGGCGCTGCTCAACGAGGCGCTCAAGCAGGCGCTGGAAGAGTGGGCGCACGAACTCGGACGCGTCCTGGCCGCCGAGGCCGATCCCGGCGCCACCCCGGAGGAACGGTTCGAGGCCGCGTGGGGGGCGGTGACCCGGTCGTTCGCGGCCAACCGGCCGCTATGGGCGATCCAGTTCGAACTCATCGCCCATCTCGACAAGCTGCCGGAACTGCGTCACACCTTCACCGAGGCCGGCAGGGAGGGCCGCCTTGGGCTGCTCGAACTGTTCGGCCGCATCGGCGGCAGCGGAGACGACAAGAAAGACGAAAGGGTCGGAGCGCTCTACCAGGCACTCCTCGCCGGGGTGGCGTCCCAGTGGCTACTGGACCCCGGCAGTGCCCCCACCGGCCGCGACCTCATCGAAGGGCTCCGCAGCATCACGACGGCCCTGACCCCACCCCCGGGATCAGACGGAGGTCCGCAGGGGGCCGCCGTTTAGCGCCATGGCGTCGGTGAAGGCCTGGATGAGGTCGAGTTCGCCGCCGCCCGCGGCGTCCAGGTAGGCGCGGTGCAGGTTGAGCACCAGGCGCTCGGAGTCCGCCCAGCCGGCGAACTCGCCGAGGTCGCACCGCCGGGCGGCCTCCAGCGGCGAGAGCCCTTCCCGGCGGCCACGCTCGCCGGTGTCCAGGATCAGCCGGTAGTACCGCTCGTGGGCCGCGAGGACGTCCGGCAGGGCCCGCTCGTCCAGCAGCGGCCCGTGCCCGGGGACGACGTGGGCCGGCTCGAAGGCTGCCATCCAGTCGAGCGACCGCAGCGCGCCCTCTACCGAGCCCATGAAGACCAGCGGCGTGAGGCCGTGGAAGATCAGGTCGCCGGAGAAGAGCACCCGCTCCTCCGGCAGCCAGGCGATGACGTCCCCCGTGGTGTGCGCGGCCGACCCCGGATGGCGCAACTCCACCCGGCGGTCACCGGTGAAGACCGTCAGCTCCGACCGGAATGTGACGGCCGGGACCCGCCGGGTGACCCCGCCCCAGTCGGGCACGGGGGTCCAGATCGGCGGGCAGCCGTCGATGATCGGGTCGACGAGCAGCCCTTGACGCATGGCCTCGTGCCCGATGATCACCGTCGACGCGGGCAGCAGGCTGTTGCCGTACGAATGGTCACCGTGCTGGTGGGTGTTGACCGCCAGGCGCAACGGCGCGTCGCCCGTCGCCTCGCGCACCGCCTCCAGGAACCGGCGTGTACGCCGCTCGGTGGCACAGGTGTCGATGACGACGCACCCGTCGTCCCCCGTCACCACCCCGGCGTTGTTCAGCCACCAGGACCCGTCCGGCTGGACCCAGGCCATCACCCCGGGAACCACCTCGTGCAGGGTGGCGGCGTCGGGCGTGGCGTCGACAGAGTGCTGCGAGATGGCCGTCACACCTCTTCAGGTCGGGCAACGATCAGGACGAATACCGCGAACGCGAATCTACCGCCTTCACCCCCGGTCCATCGCGGAAAGGGGCGGCCTCGGCCGCGTCCGAGGAAACGGGCCTCAGTCGCATTACCAATTGCTCCGCGATGGCTTCATTACTGGATATTCTGCGCGTGCGACGGCTGAAGCCCCTGCCCCGCGACCCGGGCAGGGGCTCTCAGCGGCTCTCGTGGCTCTCGGCGGTCCTCAGTGGCTCTCAGTGCACGATGGCCAGCATGACGTCGGAGGCGCTGGGACGGTTCTCCGGACGCTTCTCCAGGCACTTGCCGACCACCTGCGCCAGCGAGTCCGGCAGCGCGGACAGATCGGGCTGCTTGGTGAAGATGCGGTTGAACACCGCCGCGATGTTGTCCTCGCCGAAGGCGGGACGGCCGGTCGCGGCGAAGACCATCGTCGCTGCCCAGCTGAACACGTCCGATTCCGGGCCGACCCGCTCGCCCGACACCTGCTCGGGCGACATGTAGGCCGGGGTCCCCAGCACGCCGCTGGAGGTCGCCGTGGCGTTGTCGAGCACGCGGGCGATGCCGAAGTCCACCACGCGTGGCCCGTCGGCGCCGATCAGGACGTTGCTCGGCTTGAAGTCGCGGTGCACGATGCCGGCGCGGTGGATCGCGGCGAGCGCGCCCGCCGTGCCGAGCGCGAGCCGCACCAGGCCGTCGTGGCCGCGCGGCCCGCGCTCCCGGACGAGCTGCTCCAGCGACGCCCCTTCGACGTACTCGCTGACGATGAAGAGACGGTCGTCGGCGATGTCGGCGTCGATGACGCGGGCGGTGGAGAACGGCGCGACGCGGCGGGCCGCCTCCACCTCGCGAAGGAAGCGCTGCTGGGCGCCGGTCTCGGAGGCCAGCCGGGCGTGCAGCACCTTGATCGCCACCCGGGTGCCGTCCGGGGTCTCGCCGAGGTAGACCGCGCCCTGACCTCCCTGCCCGAGGCTGCCGATCAGCCGGTAGCGGCCGATATGACTGGGTTCGCCGGCCGGCAGCGGTCCCGGCGCCTGCGTGGGGAGCGTTGAAGCGCTGTTCGAGCCGCTCGGCATGCCGGACTGACCGGCCCCCGGGGCCGTGGCGTTGACGGGCGCGGGCGGGTTGGTGGAGATGGGGTCGGCCGTCCGGCGCTCGTCGTGCGCCTGGCCGAAGCCGGCGCCCTGTCCCTGTCCCTGTCCCTGCCCGTGGCTCTGGGGCGGGGCGGCCGGGCCGGTGCCTTGCGGCGGCCGCTGGTCCTGCGGGTGCGGGTACGAGGGCTGCGACCCGCCCGGCCGCTGCCGGGTCGGCTGCTGATCCGGGCCGGTGTACGCCTGTTCCGGGTTCTGGTGGCCGTACGCCGGCGGCCGCCGGTCCTGCGGCTGGGGCTGAGATTGCGGGTGCCGCGGCTGGGGCTGGGGCTGCGAGTGCGGCTGCGGCTGGGTTTGCGGGCGCGGCTGGGGCCACTGGTGCTGGGGTCCGGCCTGCGGGTGGCGCTGGGGAGCGGCGCCGGGACGCTGCTGGTTGTGGTGCTGGTTCTGGTTCCCGTACGGGCCCGGGCCGGGCTGCGGCGGGTAGTTGGCCGGCGGGTACGAGGGACGGTAGGCCTGCGGGGCCTGCGGCGGCGGGTAGGACCCGTGGCCGGCGGCCCGCGGCGCGAACACCGTGGTGCGGATGGCGAGGGAGTGGATGAGCCCGCCGATCCAGTTCGTGAACAGCCCGGCGACGATGACGAACCCGGCCGCGTCCGGGTAGGACTCGGCGCTGTCGTAGGCGACGATCAGCACGAAGACCACGAAGATGCTGAGGAAGTACAGCAGCGCCGCCACCGCGATCATCGGGGCGCGTTTGCGGTACGCCGCGTACCCGATCGTGAAGGGGGTGCCGATGCCGCAGGTGAACAGCGGAGCCAGTGCCCACACGATGCTGATCGCGGTATTGGACTGGGAGGGCCTGGCAAGCTGCATAGGGGAAGAGTACGGAGATAGGCCGTCTTATGCATGTTTTTGCGAGCACGGTGCCACCGCCGATACAGGGCCGGTCGGCTCACCGCATCCCGCCGGATGACCAGGCGGCGGAGGGGAAGCCGGCGCCGACGTCTCCGGATCGGTCAGGGCAGGTAGATCGTCAGCTCCACCAGCTCCGGAGTGAGCTGCGGCGGCAGGTCCGCGGCGATCGACAGGTCCTCGGCCGAGATGAAGCCGCCGACGCTGTCCCGGGTCTCCACCACGTGCGCCGCCAGCTCGGCGGTCATGCCGGGAAGGCCGGCGATCACGCCGACGGGTGCGTGGTTGACGTCGACCAGCCCTCCGTCGTCGTAGTGCCGGGGAAGGTCGGGCCGGCCGATGCGCAGCTCGCGCGCCAGAGCCGGGTCGCGCTCCACCAGCTCGCGGGCCTGCTGCCGCAGCTCGCGGCGGTGCTGGGCGAAGGCGACGGCGTAGTCGTTCGGGGTCTCCGACCGGTCGAAGACCTTCCTACGGATGATCAAGGAGTGGACGGTGCCCCCCAGCCAGCTCCCGGTCGACCCCAGGATCGCGAGGGCCGCCAGCCACTCGGTGTCGCTGCCGGAGTCGGCGATGCCGACCACGAAAAGGACCATGCCGAGGGCATAGATGGCCGCCGACAAGGCCAGCATCGTGCTTCGCAGCTTCGCCGCCGCGTACCCGATGGTGAACGGCGTGGCCGCGCCGCAGGTCAGCAGCGGCGCCAGGGCCCAGAGGACGCTCGCCGCGCTATTGGTGGACGGCTGCGGAGGCGGCGGGACGCGCGGGGGGAACGGCGGCTGCGGGAGGTGCCCGCGAGGATCGACGGGCCCCGGCGCGCCGTACGGACCCGGGGCGGGCCGGGTGTAGGGCGCGAGGCCGTGCTGCTGGTGAGGCGGAAGGAACGGCCCGCTGTCGTGGCGGGGACCCGGCGGGGCGTACGGAGGACGCCCTTGCTCGGGATGGGGCCGCCGCTGGCCGGGACGCGCTTGCGGAGCCGGGCGGGGACGTCCCTGCGGGGCCGGCCCGGGGCGTGCCTGAGGAGCCTGTTCGCGACGCGGCTGAGAGGCTTGGCCCGGGCCTGCGAAAGGAACGTCATCGGGGCGTGCTTGGGCACCGTGGCCCGGCAACGGCCGGCCCGCCTGGCGGGGCCGTGGGGCGGTGGGGCCGTTCGGGTCGATCTCGTCGGGCCGCGGAGCGGGCGGCCCGTTCGGCTCACCGGACTCGGGGGAAGGGCCTCCCGGCGGCCCCGATCCTGGGCCTCCGTGCCCGTTGGTCGGGTGCATAACGAGGAGGATACGGCCTCGGCTAGACGATCGCATCGGCCACAAGGACCACTTCCCATGGCGGATTAGTCCCCCGAATTCGTGATGATTGTGGAAAACCGGGAGATGAGGGGCGCCTGCGCATTCACGGCGGGGCCTATGTGCGTCATGATGTTGAGCCGTGGCTCGTATACCAGGAGAAGGGCTGGCGAAGGGTCTGGCCGTCACCTTTCGCCACATGCTGAGCAGGGCGGACACTCAGCAATACCCGGAGGTACAGCCTGAGCTGCCCGCTCGCAGTCGCGGCGTCATAGCCCTGGTCGAGGAGAACTGCACGGTCTGCATGCTGTGCGCCAGGGAGTGCCCCGACTGGTGCATCTACATCGACTCCCACAAGGAGACGGCACCGGCGCCCGAGGGCGGGCGTCCGCGCGCCCACAACGTCCTCGACCGGTTCGCGATCGACTTCTCCCTCTGCATGTACTGCGGGATCTGCATCGAGGTCTGCCCGTTCGACGCGCTGTTCTGGTCCCCGGAGTTCGAGTACGCGGAGTACGACATCCGTAACCTGCTCCACGAGAAGGACAAGCTCGGCGAGTGGGTACAGACGGTCCCGATCCCGCCCGCGCACGAGCCGAACGCCGAGCCGCCCAAGGAGATCGACGCCGCCTCCCGCGGCGCCGCCCGCCCCACCCGCGACCGCCCGGCCCCCGGCACCCCGCCCGCCGCCGCCACGCCGGCCACCCCTGTCCCACCGCCCTCCGCCACCAGACCAGGAGCGACGCCTCCCGGAACGGCATCTCCCGGAACGACGCCTCCCGGAACGGCATCTCCCGGAACGACGCCTCCCGGAACGGCATCTCCCGGAACGACGCCTGCCGGAACGACGCCTCCTGAAGGGACGTCGGAAGGAACGCCTCCTGCAGCGACGGCCGGCGGGACCGCGCCGAGCAGGGCCTCCTCCTCGGGACGCACCCCACACGCCGCCGTACGCGCCATCCGGCCCCCCGGCGCACTGCCCAAGAAGACCCCTCCCGACCCGGGCAACTCGTCCAGCCCGTCCGAGTCCTCCGGGTCGCCGGGAGCCGTCAAGCCGACGAAATCCTCGAGTTCGCCGGAGTCGGGGTCGGTGGAGGAGTCGTGACCTTCGCGGCGCCGGCTCTGTGGCCGCCCACGGCGCAGGAGATCGTCTTCCTGCTGCTCGGAGTGGTAGCAGCGGGGGCGGCGCTGCTCGTGGTCACCACGCGGCAGATCGTGCACGCGGCCCTGTGGCTGGTCGTCTCGTTCGGCGCGCTCGCCGGGTGCTACTTGGTGCTCACCGCCGAGTTCGTGGCCTGGGTCCAGGTGCTGATCTACGTCGGCGCGGTGGTCGTGTTGCTGCTGTTCGGCATCATGCTGACCCGCGCGCCGATCGGCCGGTCCGCCGACCTGGACTCGGGTAACCAGATGGCCGCCGCGGTGGTCGCGGTGGGGACGGCGGCCGTTCTCGTCACCACCGTGATCCACGGCTTCCGGACGGCCTACACCCCGCTGGTGCCGGGCGAGGGCGCGGCCAAGCCGCTCGGGGCGAGCATCTTCCGTACCTGGGTGCTGCCCTTCGAAGCGCTGTCGGTGCTGCTGCTCGCGGCGCTGATCGGCGCGATCGTGCTCTCCCGTACCGACATCGGCGGAAAGGACTGACGTGCACGTCGTCTATCCCGTCGTGCTTGCCGCACTGCTGTTCTCGATCGGCGTTTACGGCGTGCTGGCGCGGCGCAACACGATCCTCGTGCTCATGTCGGTGGAGCTGATGCTCAACGCGGTCAACCTGAACCTCGTCGCCTTCGACGTATGGCTCAGGGACGCGCTGCATGGCGGCCAGGTGCTCACCCTGTTCGTCATCGTGATCGCCGCCGCCGAGCTCGGGGTGGGGCTGGCGATCGTCCTCGCGGTGTTCCGCAACCGGCAGACCGTCGAACTCGACCGCCTCCGCGACCTCGCAGAGCCCGGGCCGGAGGCCGGACCGGGCGCAGGCCAGGGCCCAGGCCCGGGCGGAGGGCCGAGTCCTGGACGGGGCCACGGGCCGGGCGGTGGAGCGGGTCCTGGGCCGGGCATCGACGGCACCGGGGAAGACAGGCCACCGGGAGACGGCCGCGGGCTGGATGAGAATGCGCCACCGGTCCCTGAGCACGACCGCCCGCGCGGCGCCGGGGTCGTCCGAGCCCCGGGCGGTGCGGCATGAGCGCCGTGAACGCCCTGCCCGGGATGGCCGCGGCGGCCGTGCTGTCGCCGTTCCTCGGCGCGGCCGCCGGCCTCCTGGGAACGCGCCGGCTGCGCGGCGGCGGGCCTCCGGGGGCGATCGACCGGTCGGCGTACCGGCGGGCGGCGTGGTTCGCCATCGCGCCCACGGCGGTCTCCACCGTGCTGGCGGTCTGGGGGCTGGTGGTGTACCTCGGTAACCTGCCGCCCGGCTTCACGACCTACGCGCCGCCCCATGCCGGGACCCGCCCGCCGGTCGGCGCCATCGAGGGCACGCTGTCGGTGATCGGCACCGGCGCGGTCCCGATCGGCGTCGGCCTGCGCGTCGACGAGCTGGCCGCCGTCATCGCGATCCTGGTGGCATGCGTGGCGCTCGCCGTGCAGATTTACTCGGTCGGGTACATGCGCGACGAGCCGCGCTACCCCTCCTACAGCTCCTTCATCAGCCTGTTCACCAGCGCCATGCTGCTCGTCGTCTACGCGGGGGACCTGCTGGTCCTCTACGTGGGCTGGGAGATCATGGGCCTGTGCTCGTACCTGCTGATCGGGCACTGGTGGGAGGACCGGGCGAACTCGCGGGCGGCCGTGAAGGCGTTCCTCGTCACCCGCATCGGTGACGTCGGCTTCCTGTTCGGCATCTTCACCCTGGGCCTCGCCGCGGGGAGTTTCCGCATCCAGGTCGTGCTGGAGAAGGTGCCGGAGATGTCCACCGGCACGCTCGTGGCCGCGACGATGCTGCTCCTGCTCGGCGTCGCGGGGAAGAGCGCCCAGGTGCCGCTGCACACCTGGCTGCCGGACGCGATGGCGGGCCCCACGCCGATCAGCGCGCTCATCCACGCCGCCACGATGGTCGCGGCGGGCATCTTCGTCGTGGCCCGGCTGTACCCGGCGTTCCTCGGCGCCCGGCCCACGCTCGACCTGCTCGCGATCATGGCGTCCCTCGGGATGCTCGGCGCCGCGCTGGCCGCCCTCGCGCAGGACGACCTGAAACGGGTGCTCGCGTACTCGACGATCAGCCAGCTCGCGTACATGGCGGGCGCCCTCGCCGCCGGCTCCGACCAGGCGGCGATCTTCCACCTGGTGTCGCACGGCGCGTTCAAGGCGCTGCTGTTCCTGGGCGCGGGCGCGGTGATCCACGTGGTCGGCTCGAACCTGATGAGCGACATGGGCGGGCTCAGGCGCTCCATGACGGTCACCTTCCCGGCGATGACCATCGGCTTCGCCGCCCTCATGGGGCTGCCTCCGGCCAGCGGGTTCTTCAGCAAGGACGCCGTGCTGGCGGCCATCGAGCACGCGGCGGCCAGCGCGGCGCCGCTGACCGACGCCGCCGCGTGGCTGCTGTACGGCTGCGCCCTGCTGACCGTCGCGGTGACCGGCGCGTACGCGACCCGCGCCTGGCTGCGCACCTTCTTCGGCGAGAGCCGCGTGCGGCACGTCCCGCTGCCCGAGCCCGAGCCGGGGGTCGCGCACGTCTGGGACGGCCGCGAGGCCCCGGCGTCGATGTTGTGGCCGATCGGCGTGCTCGCCGTCCCCGCGCTCCTGCTCGGGTTCACCGGCATCGGGCTGATCGAGTGGTCCTCGGCGGCGGTCAGCCTGCTCGTGGCCCTGCTCGGCGCGGGCGCCGTCTACGCCGCCTGGCGCGCAGACCCGATGGCCGACCCGGCGCGCGTGCTCGGGCCGCTGCGCGTGCCGTGCGAGCGGGCGTTCTACGTCGACGCGGTGTACCACAGGCTGTTCGTCGCCCCGGTCCTGTGGCTGGCCCGGGTCGTCGCGCGGACCGACGACACGGTCGTGGACGGCGCCGTACGCGGTTCGGGAAGGCTCGCCGTCGACGTGTCGGGGCTGCTGCGGCGCGCGCAGACCGGCAACGCCCAGCTGTACCTGACGGGCATCCTCGCCGGCGTGCTGATCATCGTGATCGGGACGGTGGTGCTCGGGTGAGCGTGGTGACGATCATGACCAGGACGGCGGTGGCGACGTTGAGCGTCATGGCCGGGGCGGTGGTGCTCGGATGAGCGCGGTGCTGATCGGGCTGCTCGCCGTCCCGTTGGTGGGCGCGGCGATCCTCGTGCTGGTTCCCGGGCCCTCGCGGTGGCCCTGGTACGGCCCGGCGGTCTCGGGCGTCACGCTGGTGCTGGCGCTCGCGCTCGCGGCGTCGTTCGACTACGGCCGGGCCGCCCGGCCCCAGTTCGAGCTCGACCGGCCCTGGATCCCCGGCCTGGACCTGCGGTTCCACCTCGGGATCGACGGCATCTCGCTGCCGCTCGTGGTGCTGACCGCGCTGCTGACGTTCCTCTGCTTCCTCTACCTCGTCCGCCACAAGCCGGACGGGGACCGGTTCCGCGCGCTGGTGTTCACGCTGCTGGTGCTCGAAGTCGGGATGGTCGGCACGTTCCTCGCGCTCGACCTGCTGCTGTTCTTCGTCTTCTTCGAGATCGTGCTGGTCCCGATGTACTTCGTGATCGCCGTATGGGGCGGCGGGGGCCGCAGGGCGGCGGCGGTGAAATTCATCCTGTACACGCTGCTCGGCTCGGCCGTGCTGCTCCTCGGCCTGCTCCTCGTCTGGGCGAACACCGGCACGCTGGACATGGTCAGGCTCGCCCAGCAGCACGGCGCGGGGATGTCGCGCGGGGTGCAGATCCTGGCGTTCCTCGCGATCGGCCTCGGCCTCGCGGTCAAGGCGCCGATGTGGCCGCTGCACACGTGGCTGCCCGCCGCGCACACCGAGGCCCCGACGGTCGGGTCGGTGCTGCTGGCCGGCGTGCTGCTGAAGATGGGCACGTACGGCTTCGCCCGCATCGCGATCCCCGTCGCGCCCGAGGGGGCCGCCGTGCTCGCCCCGTGGCTCGGCGCCTTCGCCGCCGTCGGCATCGTGTACGGATCGCTGGCCTGCCTGGCCCAGCGCGACCTCAAGCGCATGATCGCCTACTCGTCGGTCGGCCACATGGGGTTCGTGCTGCTCGGCCTCGCGACGCTGACGCCCGTCGGGATGAACGCGGCCCTGTTCGGCAACGTCGCCCACGGGCTGATCACCGGCCTGCTGTTCTTCGTCGCCGGGGGGATCAAGGAGCGGTACGGCACGGCGGACATGTCCCGGCTCGGCGGCGGCATGCTGGCGCGACTCCCGTACGTCGGGTCGCTGCTGACGTTCGCGTGCGTGGCGTCGCTGGGGCTGCCGGGCCTCGCCGGGTTCTGGGGGGAGATGCTGGCGCTGCTCGGCGCCTTCCAGCCGGCTCCGGGGCTGTCCCGGCCGCTGTTCCTGGTCTTCATGGCCGCGGGAGGCCTCGGCACGGTGCTGACCGCCGCCTACTTCCTGCGCATGCTCTCCCGCGTGACCCATGGCAGGCCGACGGCCCTCACAGCCCTGCCGGACGAGGGCCCGTACGAGCCCGAGGAGACGGGCGAGGTCACCCCGGCGGGAGCGGCGGGCGATGTGACTCCGGCGGGAGCCGCGGGCGAGGTCACCCGGCCGGGAGCGCCAGGTGAGGTGCCCCCGCCGCGAGCGGCGCTGCGCGACGTGACCGCGTACGAGCTGGCCGCCTGGACGCCGCTGGTCATCCTCACGCTGGCACTGGGGCTGTGGCCGAAGGCACTCCTGGCCGTCACCGATCCGGTGGTACAGGCCTTCCTGGGGGCACGATGACCTTCCTGGGGGCACGATGATCCAGTCGATCGACTACGCGGCCATCGCACCGCCTCTGATCCTCGCGCTGATGGCCGGGGCGGTGCTCCTGCTGGACGCGTTCCTGCCGCGCGGCCCGCGCACGCGCTCGACGCTCGGGATGTTCACGCTCGCCGGCGTGCTGGGCGCGCTGGCCGTCGTCGTCGCGCAGGCCGTGCGTGGCGAGCGCCTCCAGACCTTCTGCGTGCCGGCGAACCTCGCCGGGGGCCGGACGTCGTGCTCGTTCGTGGTCGACGACCTCACGCTGGTCTTCGGCGCCGTCGTGCTCGCCGCCGGGGTCGTGGTCGTCCTGCTCTCCGCGGCGCAGCTGGCCGACGGCACGATCCCGGCCGGCGAGTGGTACTTCCTGCTGCTCTGCACGCTGACCGGTGCCGTCACGCTCCCCGCGTCCCGCGATCTGATCATGCTGGTGGTCGCGCTGGAGCTGGTGTCGCTGCCGGTCTTCGCGCTGACCGCTTTCAAGCGATACGACCCCCGTGGCTCCGAGGCGGCGCTGAAGCTGTTCCTCGTCTCGGTGATCTCTACGGCGATCATGCTGTTCGGCGTGTCGCTTCTGTACGGCCTGACCGGGTCGGTCCATCTCGACCGCATCGGGGCGGCGCTCCCCATGTCGGCCTCCGGCTTCCCCCGCCGGTACGCGGAAGCCACCGCGGCGATCGGAGCGCAGACCGGGACACCCGCGGACGTACTCGGCCAACTGCCCCCCGGCGTGACTCCCGGGGTGCTCGCCGTGGCCGTGGTACTCGTGCTGGCGGGGTTCGCGTTCAAGGTGGCGGCGGTGCCGTTCCACTTCTGGGCCGGGGACGTGTACCAGGGCGCGCCCGTGCCGGTGGCCGCGCTGCTCTCGGTGATCTCCAAGGCCGCCGGATTCGCCGGGCTGATCCTCGTGCTCACGATCGCGCTGAAGGGCCAGGGCGGGCTGTGGGGGCCGCTCGTGGCGGTGCTCGCCGCGCTCACCATGACCGTGGGCAACCTGCTGGCCCTGCGGCAACGCCATGCCGTGCGGCTGCTCGCGTGGTCCTCGGTGGCCCAGTCCGGGTACATCCTGGCGCCGCTCGGCGTGGCGGGGAAGTCGGCCGCGTCCGCGTCCATCGCGTACCTGGCCATCTACGCGGCCATGAACATCGGCGCGTTCGCCGTGGTGATGCTGGTCAGCCGTACGGCGCCGCGCAACGAGCTGGACGACTACCGGGGCCTGGCCTTCCGCGCCCCCGTCCCGGCGCTCGCCCTCGCGTTCTTCCTGATCTGCCTGGCCGGCCTGCCACCGGGCCTCGCCGGGCTGTTCGCCAAGGTCGTGGTGTTCCGGGAGATCGTCCAGGGCGGCGGCGGGTGGCTCGCGGTGGTCATGGCGGTCAACACGGTGATCGGGCTCTACTACTACATCACCTGGACGGCCCGGCTCTTCGCCCCCGTCCCTGAGGCCGGGCCGCTCGCCGCCCGAGCCCCCTCGCGTGCGGTGACGATCGCGATCGCGCTCGGGCTGGTCGCCTCGGTGGCCTTCTCCGTCGCCCCGCAACTGGTGCTCTCCGCCGTCGGCTGACCTCCGCGCCCATCGTCCCCGGCCAGGACCGGGAACGTTTGGGCAGGCCAAGAACGTTGCCAGGGTAGAGCGCAGCGTTCCGGAGAGGGGGAAGCGTGCACAACAACGGCCTGCGTACCGCAGTCCTCATGGGCGCCTTGTCCGCGTTGATCCTCCTGATCGGATCATGGCTGGGCGGTGGCCGAGGGCTGCAGCTCGCCGTTCTCGTCGCGCTGTCGACCAACGCGTTCGCGTACTTCTTCTCCGACCGCATCGCGCTGTCCGCCATGCGGGCGCGCCCGATCAGCGAGGTGGAGCAGCCCGGCCTCTACCGCATCGTCCGCGAGCTGTCCACGGACGCGCGCCAGCCCATGCCGCGCCTCTACCTCTCGCCGACCATGCAGCCGAACGCCTTCGCCACCGGCAGGAGCGCGCGTACGGCGTCCATCTGCCTCACCTACGGGATCCTGCAGATCCTGAGCGAGCGCGAGCTCAGAGGAGTGATCGCGCACGAGCTGTCCCACGTGTACAACCGCGACATCCTGATCTCCTCGGTCGCGGCGGCGCTGGCGACGATCATCACGTACTGCAGTTACATCGCCGTCTTCTTCGGCGGCTCGGCCGACGACGATGACGGGCCGGGTTTCATCGGCGCGCTGTTCATGATGATCCTCGGCCCGGTCGCGGCCGGGATGATCCAGATGGCGATCTCCCGGTCCCGGGAGTACCAGGCCGACGAGTCGGGGGCCCTCCTCACCGGTGATCCGCTGGGGCTGGCCTCCGCCCTCAGGAAGATCGAGATGGGCGCGCGCAGACTGCCGCTTCCCGAGGAGAGCCGGCTGACCTCCGCGTCCCACCTCATGATCGCCAACCCGTTCCGCGGCGCCGGGGTCGGCAGGCTGTTCTCCACCCACCCCCCCACGGCCGCCCGCGTGGCCCGCCTCGAGCGCATGGCCGGCTACCGCCGCTGACCGCCCGGACGAGACCGTGGGGGAGCGGACTACAGCCCCGGGACTATCACGTTGGCCGTCTGGGCACGTAGCGGATAGGTCCCGATCTCATGCACCTGGCCGGTCCGCACGTTGACGGCGAAGGCCGTTTGGCCCATGTCCCACAGCCCGTCGCCCGCGCCCGGCCCGCCAGAGCGCGGTGTCGCCGAGTCGAGCCTTCCGCTGGGCACGCTGATAAGAAGCCGGTCCTCGTCGAGCCAGCCTCCCGGGCCCATCGCCCACAGACCCTTCGGCGCGCCCCTCAGCTTGACCGAGGAACGGACCTCGCCGGTGCCGACGTCGAAGATCGTGACGCTGTCCGGTTTCGGGTTCACCGGCCCTATGCCTTCGGGAGAGACTTTGTCCGGCCGGTCCCCCTCGGTCAACATCGCGATGGTCCTGCCATCGAGGGCAAGAACACCCCGGAGCGGCCGAAGGTCCTTCGACAACACGGTCGGTGCCCGCTCGCCGTCAAGTGACATGGTGGAGATCTGGTCTTCGTTTTTGATCATCAGAAGAACGCCCTCTTGGGAGATGAACCTCGGCCACCAGCCCGTCGGAATGGGACGCGACCTGCCGCTGGAGGTGTCGAGGAGCAGCCCCGGCTCGCGCGGGTCGCCGGCTACGGCGACGTACCTGCCGTCCGGGGACAGACGGATCAGGCCGCCATGTTGGACCAGAGAGGCTCGGTCGACCGCGGTCCCGACCGGCCACTCCTCGCCGCTCGCGAGATCGCGCACCCTCACGGTCGGGTCCTGCTCGCTGTAGTACGCGATGCGCCGCCCGTCGCGGCTGATCACCAGCGGTGCC
This sequence comes from Sphaerisporangium perillae, assembly GCF_023276435.1. GTDB lineage: Bacteria > Actinomycetota > Actinomycetes > Streptosporangiales > Streptosporangiaceae > Sphaerisporangium > Sphaerisporangium perillae. The sequence continues at coordinate 21,984 of NZ_JALLPO010000019.1, read as the reverse complement.
GAGTCGTTCATGTACTTCTCGCCGCTCTGCTCGGTGTAGACGCCCAGCGCCTGCGGCATCCGGAAGGTCCGGCCCTCCTCGGTGACGATCCGCCACTGCGCGCACTCCCCGGCGAACGAGGAGGTGTTGACGCCGGGCTTCCAATCCCGCTTGCACCAGTCCAGGTAGGCGTACCGGGCCGAACCGACGTCGCGGTCGGGGAGCACGTCCGAGACCTGGGTGCTGATCGTCCGCTGGTCATCGCCGCCATACCTGTTCAGCGCCACAGCTCCGCCCCCGCAGACGAGCAGTGCCGCCGCCGCCACGGAGGCGAGCGTCCTGAAACGTCCCCTGCGCGCCGTGCCGATGGCGCGTTCGGCCAGGTCGACGGGGGGAGCCTCCTGGGCGATCGCGTCGAGCGCGTCATGAAGCCGGGTCATCGGGTCACCTCCTGGTGGACGGGGTCGGCGTCGGAAAGCAGCTCGGCCAGCTCGGGCGCCAACGCGCGCAGCCGGTCGAGGGCGTCACTGGTCTGGCTCTTCACCGTGCCGGGCGAGCACCTGAGCAGCTCGGCGGTCTCCTGGACGCTGCGGTCCTCGTAGAAGCGCAGCACGATCACGGCGCGCTGCCGGGGCGCCAGCTTGTCCAGCGCGTCGCGCAGCGCCATGCGGTGCAGGGCGTCGTTCTCACCGCCGGCGCGGCCGGCGTCGGGTGGATGGGCGGACGACAGCTCGGCGTGCCACCGCCGCTGCCGCCGCCATGAGACGAACTCGTTGATCAAGCACCGGCGGGTGTACGCCTCGGGGTTGCCGTCTCTCGCCAGCTTCGCCCAGTGCCGTGACACCTTGGCGAAGGCGATTTGGAGCAGGTCCTCGGCGAGATGCGCGTCTCCGGTCAGCAGGTACGCGGTGCGCATCAGCACCTGTTGTCGGGCGCTCACGAACTCGCGGAAGCCTTCGTAACGGTCCATGCACTCTCCTCTCACCCGTCATGAACGCGGATGAGGGCGTCGCGGGTTGGGTGCCGTGATGAGGAGGGCCGTGGCCGGCGTCTTCAGGAGCGGCCCGCTGTGCGGGTGTGCTGCTCCTAGGAGTGGTTGCCGTTGGGGTCGGTCTCGTCGGCGCTCAGCCCAGGCAGGCCGTCGACGCTCTCCCGGTTGTGCTTGGCGCGGTAGGCGCGCTTCTGCTGGACGTCCTTGCGCTGTGCCCACTCGTCCAGCAGCGGGCGGTCCTCGTCGAAGCTCATGAAGGGCACGGCGTAGCCGCAGGAGTCGGCGATGCGGTCGCACTCCACGACGATGACGGACCGGACGCCCGGGTGCGGGCCGAAGTGCTTGAGGAGCCCGTCGAAGCCCTCGTCGTGCGGGGTGACGACCTGCCCGCGGCCGGACAGGCGCAGGATGTTCGGCGGCCCGGAGAACGCGGCGAACATGATCGTGATGCGGCCGTTCTCACGGAGGTGGGCGATGGTCTCCACGCCGCTGCCGTCGAGATCGAGATAGGCCACGGTGGTGTCGCCGAGCACGACGAAGGTGTCGGCGTACCCCTTGGGGGACACGTTGACGTGGCCGCCGCGTTCGGGGGCCGTCGCGACGAAATAGACCGGCTGCTCGGAGATGAACGCGCGCAGCCGGTCGTTCAGCGTGTCGTGGACCTTGCCCATCGTCCCTCCCAAGCCCGCTGTACGGGACTTTACCGGAGGTCGGTTCGATCACTCCCCGGGCAGCCACCAGGTCCAGGCGTTCGTCCGGACCTTGAACGAGTCGACCTTCTTCAGGTCGCCGTTGGACGGGTCGATCCTGCTGGCGGTGGCCCGCGTCACCGTGTCGTTGTCGTTCGACCGGAGGTGCCAGAGCGTCAGCTTTCCGGAATCGTCCCAATCGATCCGGTAGGGCGATTCGGCGGCCGGGACGTCGATGTCGATGGCAGGAGAGACGGCGTCGGTCGACAGGTCGTACTGCCTCAGGCGAGGCTTGCCGGAGGTGGGGCTGATCACGACGGCCACGGTCACCCCGTCATCGGCCAGCGCGATCGGCGAGTTGTTGGACACGACCTGCGGCACCTCGCGGCTCTCCCCCTCGCCGCCGTCGGTGTCGTACACGGCAAGCTCGGTCGTGTTGTCGCCGGTGAAATGGGACAGCAGGATCCGCCGGCCGTCGGGGCTGAAGCCCTGGACGGTGTCGCCCCCCGGCAGCTTCGCCACCTCACCGCTTCCCAGGTGCACGACGAGCGTCGCCAGCTTGCCACTTTCGTCGTTGTAGTCGATCAGCACCGCGTCGCCGTCAGGGGAGAGCGTGGGGTCGACGTCGGACATGCCCACCCCCTTGGGCACCTTCGCCGAGGCGCCGGGCAGGCTGTGCGCTCTGCCGGTCGGCAGGTCCTGCCACACCAGCTTGCGGTCGGACTTGCGGAAGTACACCACCCGCGTGCCGTCCCCGCTGATCGCGAACGGCGCGGCGCTCTCCTTGTCGACCTTGCCGTGGTCGGTGCGCGGGTAGACGGTCGCGTCGGACAACGTGACGGTCTTGCCGTTGCGGAGCGTGACCCGCCACGGGCCGCACGGCACGCTGTAGCCATGCTTGGTGCAGCCGCTGACCGCGGCATAACGTGCGGCTTCACTGCTTTTCGTGGCCTTGCTCGCTTTGGTGGTGGAGGCGACTCCCGTAAACGCCTCCGCCGGGCTCGTGAGGGCGGTCGCCGTGACAGCGGCCGCCATCGCGAGGAGGGCCAGTGTGCGCGTCTGCTTCATGCGCGTTCCTTTCGTCACCACCAATAGATGCCAGGAACCGGCGCAAAGTTGAGTCACGATTCGGCGTCGGCCGCGGCCTCCGGTGACGCTCAGGGAAAGCCCCAATGATGGATATAAGGTGTTAATCGGAATATGTCGGGTTATGTTGTAGCCTTACGGCTGATTCACAGAGCACGCTCCGCCGAAGGTAGTGCCTGCCGGCCGCTCGGCGTCTACCGTCGAGCCATGGGGCACTCCTCCTTCACCATCAGACTGAACGATGTCCAGACCGAGGCCTTGGTGCGCCAGGCGCATCTCGAGGGACGCAGGGTCGAGGACATCATCCGCAGCGCCGTCCAGCGGCACATCGAAGCCCGGCAGGCGGCCATCACGCTCATGTCCCGCTGGTGCCTGGACCGCGAAGAACTCGAAGCCGCGGCCGCCGCGCTCGACGTCGCTCCCCTGACCGACGAGGAGTGGACGCAGGCGAACCGCCCGCCGATGACCCGGACCCAGGTGTCATGATCCCTGGACGTGTACTCGACGTCAGCGCGCTGGTGGACATCGCCGTCGCCAAGACGCGCTATTCACGCCACATCGTGGCGATGTGCCTCTACCGGGGAGGCGGCCTCTGTGTGCCGTCCACCGCGCTCGCCGCGGTGTACTCCATCGCGCCGCTCGACACGCAGGCCGAGCTGTTCGATCTGATCATGGGACCGGGGGTCACCATCGACGACCTCACGGCCGGGAAGGCTCCCGACATCGGCGAACTCCTGGACGGCGCCAACGATGTGGTCGCCGGCCACGTGGTGTGGTGCGCCCGCAACACCCACTGGCCCATCCTCACCGACCGAGGCGACCAGCTCAGCCTCCTCGACCCCCGAATAGCGATCGACCCCATTCCCTAACCGTCGCCCCAAATGCGGTATTGCGGCTTACCCGATCAACACCTAACCTTTAGGAAGCTTTCTTAAGCATTGGGCCTCGGGGGACGAGCCGCCCGGGAGGCGTCCATGTCTCTGTTCCGCCGATTGGCCGCCGCCTGCGTCGTCGCAGCAAGCCTCCTGCCATCCATCGCCCCCGCCAGCGCAGCCGTCGCCTATGAGCGGGTCGCCTACTTCGCCCAGTGGGGCATCTACCAGCGGAACTTCCTCGTCAAGAACGTCGACACCAGCGGCGCGGCGGCCAAGCTCACCACGATCAACTACGCGTTCGGAAACGTCAGCGAGCAGGGCCTGTGCTTCGAGGCCAACGAGGCCGGAGTGGGCGACGCGTGGGCCGACTACCAGAAACGGTTCAAGGCGGGTGAGTCTGTCGACGGAGTCGGAGACGTCGTCACCCAGCCCCTGGCCGGCAACTTCAACCAGCTCAGAAAGCTCAAGGCCAAGCATCCCGGCCTGAAGGCACTGATATCCCTGGGCGGCTGGACCTGGTCGAAGTACTTCTCCAACGCCGCTCTGACCCCCGCCTCCCGCCAGGCGTTCGCCGCGTCCTGCATCGACCTGTACCTCAAGGGTAACCTCCCCAAGATCGGTACCTCCCCGCACGGCGGCCCCGGCTCTGGCGCGGACGTCTTCGACGGCATCGACATCGACTGGGAGTGGCCCGGCTCCGAGGGCAACGTTGGCAACGTCGTCCGCCCCGAGGACAAGCAGAACTTCACCTTGCTGCTGGCCGAGCTCCGCCGCCAGCTCGACGAGTACGGCGCCCAGACCGGCAGGCACTACTACCTGACGGCGTTCCTCCCCGCCGACCCCGCCAAGATCGACGCTGGGGTAGAGGTGTCCGGGGTCTTCTCCTCGCTGGACTTCGCCACCGTGCAGGGTTACGACTTCAACGGGCCGTGGAACAACAGGACCGGCCACCAGTCCAACCTCTACTCAGACCCGAACGACCCGTCAGCGGAGAAGTTCAGCGTGGACGCCGCCGTCGGCGCCTACCTGTCCCGCGGCGCCCCCGCAGGCAAGATCGTTGTCGGAGTCCCCGCCTACGGCAAGGGCTGGAAGGGCGTCCCCAACACGAACAACGGCCTCTACCAGACCTCCACCGGGCCTGCCCGCGGTACGTACGAGAACGGCACCGAGGACTACAAGAAGATCGTCGCCGCCCGCGGCACCCGCTACCGCGACACCGCGATCGGCGCCCTCTGGCTATACGACGGCAGCAACTGGTGGAGCTACGACGACCCCACGCTGCTCGCCCAGAAGGCCCAGTACATCAAGGCCCGTGGCCTCGGCGGTTCCATGATGTGGTCCCTCGACGGCGACAACGCCCAGGCCTCCCTCACCACCGCACTCTGGAACGAGCTGAAGTAGGTTCGATCCGATCACGCCGGTCCGACGACGGCGCGCAGGAAGCACGGTGATCGGGCAAGCCCGCCTGGGCGAACGGTTCGCCCAGGTGTCCCCAGAACGTCTCGGTGTCGCACCGTTGTCGTCAGACGTTCGAGGTGGTCGCCCCGCGGTCAGTTCTGGCGCGCTGCGATGGTCTCGAACTGGTCGGCGGCGGCTAGCGTGGGCTCGTCGGCCAGTAGTGCTTCGCACAGCGGGGCGCTCAGCGCGAAGTCGGGTACGCCTGCGGCGGCCAGAGCCGCGACGTCCTCCCGGTCGCGCAGGCTCGCCGCGAGCACCCGGGTGCCCGTTCCGGACAGCACCCGATGCATCTGGATCGTCTCGGCGACGCCGTCGCGGCCTTGGTCCGTCATCCGACCGACGTACGGCGCGATGAAGCGCGCGCCGGCGGCGTCCGCGAGCAGTGCCTGCGTCGCGTGGTGGACGGCGGTGACCAGAACGGGCACGTCCTCGTCCGCCAGGACACGGGCGGCGCCCAGTCCCTCCCGCGTGGCGGGGATCTTCACGATGGCCTGCGGCCCGAGGTCGCGGATCCTCCTACCCGCGTCGAGGATCTCCCCGGCGGTCGTGCCCAGCGTCTGCATGAAGACCTGCTTCGCACCTGCGGCCGTGGCCCAGGTGAGGACAGCGGGAAGGTCGGCCTGGGTCAGCCCGGCGCGAGCGAGCAGCGCCGGATTGGTGGTGACACCGGCGAACAGGCCGGTTGCCAGCAGGGGTTCGACGGCCGAGCGTTCCGCGGAGTCGACGTAGAGGGCCATGGGTCCATTCCTTTGCACGGATCTGTGGACGGCGGATGCACGAGTCTGTAAATGGGCATGCAGTCGACGGCGGGTGAACCAGTCCGTCGGACGGCGATCTGTCAGCCGTTGTGCGCCCTCACCTGTTCGGCGAGCAGCAGGTAGCGCTCCATCAGCGCGGCCGAGCCGCCAGGCCGGGGAGTCACGGTCGCCGCCGGAGGCGGACACCACGCGTCGCGCACGTCCTTGATGTCGGAACCGGACAGCACCGCCGCCGCCTGGACGCAGGCACCCCGGGCGCTCGCCTCGGGCGCGTCCCGCGTGACCACCGGGCGGCCGAGTACGTCCGCGAGGACCTGCCGGTAGGCGAGGGATCGCGCGCCCCCTCCCGCGGTCACGACCTCGCCCGGGGTCGGCACGCCCGCGGCGTTGATCGCCTGGTGCCCGCGCACCAGACCGAAGATCACGCTCTCGAACACGCTGAGCGCCAAGCCTTCACGTGTCGAGGCGGTCGTCAGGCCGGCCATCACCCCCTGGGCGTTCGGCAGGGCCGGGCTGCGTTCACCGTCCAGATAGGCGACCAGCGTAGGCCGTGCTTGCGCGGGGTCGGCGTCCAGCGCGAGGTCGCCCAGCGTCCCGACGTCAACCCCCAGCAGGCGGGCGAAGGTGTCGGTGACCTTGGTGGAGTTGAGCGTGCACACCAGCGGCAGGTAGCCCCCCGTCGCGTCCGCGACGCCGTCCACCCAGCCGGTGAAGTCGAAGACGGGGTCGGCGCTCACCGACAGCACCACCCCGGAGGTGCCGAGGCTGTAGGCGACGTCGCCGGTCCGCAGGCCGAGACCGACGGCGCCGAGATGCTGATCGCCGCCGCCCGGGCCGACCGGCACGCCGGGCCTCAGCCCGAGTTCGGCCGCGACTTCGGGCAGCACGCCGCCCGCGGGCTCGGCGGCCCCGAGCACCCGTGGAACCGCCGCATCCCAGTCAACGTCCGGCGACACCAGCTCGGCGAGCAGATCGGTGAGCCACCGATTCTCGGACGCCGCGTAGTATCCGGTCCCGGAGGCGTCGGATCGGTCCGTGACGCGCTCGCCGGTCAGCCGGTACGTCAGCCAGTCGTGCGGCACCAGCACGGTGGCGAGGCGCCGCAGGTTTTCAGGCTCGTGCTCGGCCAGCCAGGCCAGCTTGGTGACGGTCAGCGCGGCGGTCGGGGTGAGGCCGGTCGCGCGTACCCAGTTCCGGGCCCCGTAGCGCGCCACCAGGCTGGTCGCCTGGGGGGCGGACGTCGTGTCGTTCCACAACTTGGCGGGCCGCAGGACCCGGCCGGCGGCGTCGAGGGCGACCAGGCCGTGACATTGGGCCGTCACGCTCACGGCGTCGATGGAGCCCGGCCGTACGTTCGCGTTCCGGCAGGCCAGGTCGAGCGCGGTGGCCAGGGCGCGCCACCAGGCCGCGGGCTCCTGCTCGCTGAGCGGCGGGTGCGTCACCGGATGCGGGGCGCGGCCGGTCCCGAGCAGCGCCCCACCGTCGGCGTCGCGGAGCTCCACGGTGCAGGACTGCGTCGAGCTGTCGACGCCTGCGACGACGGGCATGGTCAGACCGTGCCCGCCGGGATGTCCCTCGCAACGCCCGTCGCCTCAGCATCGGCGTCGAAGGTCAGCGCGGGCAGCGGCTCGGGGGCGTTGTCGATCTGCCCCACGGCCCCAGATGGGTGGCTGTGCAGCACCTGCTCCCATCCGTAGCCCCGCACCCTCATCAGCACGTACGCGAGCGCGTCGCCCCACACCGCGGTGACGAGCGTCGAACCCATGGCGATCACCTCGCCCGGGTCGACGCCGGGCGGACTCTCCAGCTTGACCACCAGGTCGGCGCGGTTCCCCAGCTCGGAGTCGGCGACCGCGGTCAGGGCGATCACCCGGGCACCTCGTTCCCGTACGCGCGAGGTGAGGTCGTTGATCTCCAGGGAGCCGCCGCCCCGCGAGATCGCGATCAGGATGTCGCCGGCCGTGACGGCTCCCATCGTGCCGTGCAGGGCGTCGGCGGCCTGTATGAACAGCGCCGGGGTGCCGCAGACGGACAGCAGGTGGGCCATGCGCCGGGCCACCGCCCCCGAGGTTCCGGCCCCGGTGACGAACACCTTGCCCTCGCAGTCGTAGAGCAGGCGGGCCGCCTCCACGAAGCTGCCGTCCAGCTGGTCGGCGACGGACAGCACGCCGCTCGCTTCCCGCCGTACGGCTTCGCGGCCCTCGGACAGCACATCATTCGCAGCGGCGGCCATCAATGTTCTCTGTTGCCTTTCTTGGGGAGCGGGCCCGGGTCGGGGGATCATGCCGCCCCCCACGCGACCTGCCGGAGCTTGACCAGCGAGAGCTCGGAGGCGAGCTGGGTGCCGCCATCGCATCGCCCGTGCGAGAACGTCACGACGTCATCGGACACGTCGAGGATCTCCTCCTCCTCGCTCGACACGACCACGACGGCCATGCCCTGCTCGGAGGCGAGGCGGCGGAGCAGGCGATGGATCTCGGTCTTCACGCCGATGTCCACGCCCTTGGTGGGCTCGTCCAGAAGCAGCAGCCGGGGTTCCTGCGCCAGCGCGCGTGCCAGGAGGACCTTCTGCTGGTTGCCGCCGGACAGGCTGACGACCGGGGCGCCCCGGTCGCCGCGCACCTGGAGCTGGTCCATGAACCGGGTGGCGCTCCTTGCCATGGCACGGCGGTCCAGTACGCCGTATTTGGTGAACCCGTGCAGCACGGGCAGGACGACGTTGGTGGCGGAGTCGAGGCCGGGAACGATCCCGTCGACCTTGCGCTCCTCGGTGAGGTAGACGACTCCGGCCCGCCGGGCGTGGGAGGGGTTGCGCGGCCGGTAAGGCTTGCCGAACAGCTCCAGCCGCCCGGCGTCGATCCTTTCCAGCCCGACCAGGGCGCGCAGGAACTCGGTGCGCCCCGACCCGATCAGGCCGTAGACGCCGAGGACGCGTCCCGGATAAGCGTCGAGGGAGACGTCGGTGAGGCCGTGCGCCCGCAGGCCGCGCACCCGTAGGCTCGGCCGGGCCCCGTCCGGCAGCGCCGAGACGGCACGCCGTCCCTGGGGGCGCCCTGACGCCAGATCGCTCAGTTCCTCCACCGGGAGCTGGTCGTACTGCCCGGTCTCGGCCAGGTGCACGGCGGCTTCCTCACCCGCGATCGCGCGGATGACGTCCGCTCGGTCGACCTCCTCGACCGGTCCGGCGATCCGGACCGCACCGTCGACCAATGCCACGACCGAGTCGGCCACGGCGTACAACTCATCGAGCTTGTGGTCGACGAGCAGCACGCCGAGTCCCGACTCCCTGGTCAGCGACCTGATCAGTTGGAGCAGCCGGTCGACCTGCTCGCCCTCAAGGCTCGTCGTCGGCTCGTCCAGGAGCAGGAAACGGGTGTCGCGCTCGGTGGCGACCGCGATCTCCAGCAGTTGGCGGGTGGCCACCGGGTAGTGGCCCAGCGGCCGGTCCACGTCGACCCGCAGGCCGAAGCGATCGACCAGGTCCCGGGCCGCTCGGCGCATGCCTTCGCCGTCGAGCGTCCGCGAGCCGCGCCGCCGCTCGCGGCCCAGGAACACGTTCTGGGTGATCGTGAGGTTCGGCAGGAGCGACAGCTCCTGGTAGACGGTTGAGATGCCGGCCTTCAGGGCGACCGCGGGGCCGGTCAGCTGCATCCGGCCGCCGTTCACGCTGATCGTCCCCTCGTCCGGCCTGATCGCCCCGGAGAGCGTCCTGAGCAGAGTGGACTTGCCGGCGCCGTTGTGCCCGACCAGCCCGACGACCTCGCCGGGCCGAACGGTGACGGTCACGCCGGATAGCACGGGGACACCGGCGTACCGCTTGACGATCCCCTCGGCCCGGAGACCCTCCGCAGGTCCGGGGGGCGCTCCTCCGGCCGGCGTGTCCGTCGCCGTCGGCCCGGTCATTCAGCCCACCTCGCCCGGTGCGGGTGTCTGGCCCTTGGTGTAGAGCTTCAGCGGGCGCAGGATCTGGGCCTCGGGCTTGGCGCCGCCCAGCCAGGCGGAGATCTGCTCGATCACGCGCTTGCCGTAGTCCTCGGGCTCCTGCGCCACGCACGCCGGGTACTGGTCGGTCAGCGGCTCGTCGGCCGAGCAGAAGCCGTAGACCTTGACGTTCTTGCCCCCGCTCTTGATCGCCTGGAGCGCTCCATAGGAGGCGGGCCCGGTGCTGGTGAACAGGACGTTCACGTCAGGGTTGCCCTGGAGGAGCTCGGTGGTCGCGGCGAGGCTGTCGTCGGGCTTCACGTTGCCGTCCACCTTGGCCACGACCTTGGCCTTGGCATCTGCGGCGATGGCGTCCTCGAAGCCCTTGTCCCGGGCGACGACCGGACCCTCGTCGGGCTCGGTGATGAAACCGATCTTGAGGTCGGCGTCAGCGCCGAGGTCCTTGAGCACCTGCTCGGCCACCTGCTTCCCGCCCGCGGCGTTGTCGGCGCCGAGGTACTGGACGATGCTCCCGCCCTGGGCCTTGAGCGCGGCGTCGTCCACGGTGACGTTCACGGTGAAGACGGGCACGCCCGCGTCGTTGGCCAGCTTCACGATCGCCGCGGCGGGCTCGGACTTCACGCCGTTGAGCGCGAGCGCGCACGGCTTCTTCTGGAGCATCGCCTGGACCTGGGCGAGCTGGGCCGCGTCGTCGTCGTTGGCGATCTGGACCTCGGTCTTGAAGCCCGCCGCCTGGCCCGCCGTCTCGAAGCCCTTCTTCATGGCCACGTAGTAGGGGTTGGTCAGATTGGGGAGCGCGACCGCCACGTACTTGGAGGCCGCGTCGCACGCCGCCGGCCGGGGGATGCCGCCCTCCGGCTTGGCGGCGCCGGCCTGGGCGCCGGTGTCGACCCCGGTGCTACATCCGGCGAGGGTCAGCGCGGCGAGCGCCGCGCCGGCGGCCAGGGAAAAACGTCGCTGCATGGGGGAACTACCTCCGGTTTTCGATGGAAACAGCGGCTTCGCCCGGCAAGAGGGAATCGAGCGGTTCATGCGCTGCCGGGCCCGGGGGACCGGAACGGCTGAACAGCCGGGAGAAGTCTGAGAGTGAGAGCCTGCGGCGGTAGGTGTCGAGGCTGACGCCGAGCAGGATGATGACGCCGATGACGAGCGGCTGCCAGAAGCTGTCGACGCCGATGACGTTCATGCCGTTGGACACGGTCGCGATCAGCACCGCGCCGAGGAAGGCTCCGGGAATGGAGCCGATGCCGCCGAACAGGCTGACGCCGCCGACGACGGCCGCGGCGATGGAGAAGAACAGCTCGTTGCCCGAACCGGCGGTGGGGTAGCCGACCATGAGCCGGCTGGTGGTGATGAGCCCGCCGAACGCCGCGCACAGGCCGCTCACCGCGTAGACCAGCATGGTGGTGCGTCCGATCCCGATCCCGGCGAGCCGGCTGGTCTCGGTGTTGCCGCCGACGGCGTAGATGTGCACGCCCGTCGCGGTCCTGCGCAGGAAGAAGGTCAGGACGCAGGCGGCGACGATGACCAGGACGACCGGCATCGGGATGCCGAGCAGGGCGCCTCGGCCGATGATGGCGAACATCGGGTCGGTGACCGACACCGACTTCGCCCCGGTCATGATCTGCGGAATGCTCGCCGCGATGCCGAACGTGGAGAACGTCACGATGAACGGCGGAAGCTTCAGGTGGTGGATGACCGCGCCGTTGAGCAGGCCGACCGCGATTCCTGCGAGAATGGCCACCAGCGCGGCGATCGGCCACCCCGCCCCTGCCTTCATGACGACCGCCGCCAGCATCCCCGTCATGGCGACGTTCGACCCTGTGGACAGGTCGATGCCTCCTGTCAGGAGTACGAAGGTCTGTCCCAGGGCGAGGAAGGCGATGACCGCGCCGTTAAGTAGCAGGATCTGCAGGTTGTCGACGGTCCGGAAGTTGGCGGACAGCAAACTCATGACGAGGGCGACCAGGATCAGGATCCCGAAGATCCCGACCTCGTCCGGCATACGGCGTGATCTCACAACTGCCCCTCCCGGGCTTCGCTCATATGAGCGCCACAGACGCTCGTTTGTGTACTATAAGGTCCATCGAAGTCCGCCAACAAGGCGCACGTGGTCGCAGTGAGGTAACGAATGAGCAATTCTGGCGCTCATATGAGCGCTCTGACCAAGGTGACGCCCGCCGAACGAAGGCTCATGGCGACCGTCGCGAGGCGCTTCTACATCGATGACGTCTCGAAGGTGGAGATCGCCAAAGAGCTGGGACTCTCGCGATTCAAGATCGCCCGGCTTCTTGAGCAGGCCAAGAGCACCGGTATTGTGACCATCACTCTAAGGGACTCCGGATATGTCGACGACGTCATGTCCGCCCAGCTCAGCGCACATATGCGGCTCCGTGAGGCAATCGTCGTCGAAACGCTCGGAACCGACGCGCAGGTGCGCAGCCAGGTCGGGGCCGCCGCCGCGACCCTGCTCTCCGAGACGCTCCACGCCGGCGACGTCCTCGGCCTGGCATGGGGCAGGACCCTCACCGCGATGACCGAGAACCTCACCTCACTGCCGCCCGTCTCGGTCGTGCAGCTCACCGGGACCGTCGGCTCTGACCTCGCCGAGTCACCCGTCGAGGTCGTACGCAAGGCCTCGCTCAGCGCCGGCGGCAAGGCGCACGCCATCTTCGCGCCGCTGGTCGTGGAGGACGCGACGACCGCGGCAGCCCTCCGGCGCCAGCCCGACGTCGCGGCGGCCATGCGGCTGTTCGCCCAGGTGACCGTCGCCGTGGTGGCCGTCGGCTCGTGGGACCCGCCGATCTCGCAGCTCCGCGAGGTCATGTCCGAGGCCGACCGCGCGGAGCTCGCGACCAGGGGCGTGCAGGCCGAGGTCGCCGGGATCCTCATCGACCGCCACGGACGCCTCGTCGGGGAGGACTTCGCCGAGCGGTGCCTGTCCATCAGCGCCCAGGAGCTCAGGCGGTTGCCGCGCGTCGTCGCCGTCGCCGCGGGCGCGGAAAAGGCGGAGGCCGTGTTGGCCGTGGCCCGGTCCGGGCTGCTGTCCTCCCTGGTCACCGACCGAGCCCTCGCCGAGGTCGTGCTCCGCGAGCCTTTCGACCCTCCCGCGGGTGGCTGAGCGCATGCGCATCGCAGGCTCCCTGTGGTCGGTCCCCCCGGCCGTACAGGCACGTGAGGCGCACCGGCTTCGCGACGCCGGGCTCGACGTGCTCCACTGGGACACCACCGACGGCGTCTTCGCTCGCGAGGGCGGCTTCTCGGTCGAGACGGCCGCCGCAATGACCGCCGAGAGCGGGATGCGTGCCGAGGCCCACCTCATGGTCACCGACCCGCTCGCCCGCCTCGACGCGTGGACCGGCTTCTGCGAGCTCGTCATCGTCCACGCCGAGGCCGAGGGGTGGCGGGCGGCGCTCGACCGCATTGAACGACGCGGTTCCCGGCCGGCCCTGGCCCTGTCCCCGGGCACCCCGGCGACGCTCGTGCCCTCAGACGAGCTGGCCGTTCTCACCATGTCGGTCGTCCCGGGCGAGGCCGGCGCCACCTTCGACGAGTCGGCCCTCGCCACCGTGCGGGCGCTCCGAGAGGCCGCCTCCGGAGCCTCCCGCCTGCTCGGGCTCGACGGCGGCGTGACCCGCGAAAACGGCCGTCGCGCCACGGCTAGCGGCGCCAACTGGCTGGTCAGTGGCACCGACCTGTTCGGCTCGTCCACGCCCCGAGCATGGCTCTCCGACGTACGAGGCGCCCAGGCGCCGTCTCACAACTGATCTTGTCTGAAGCCATAGCCGACAAACGGCCGGGCCGGCCGCGGACCGTGCGTTCCAGCCGCCCCCTGGTCCCGCGTCTGGTCTGGGCGGAATCCTCCACGAATATGAACATGCGGCTTGACCTGCACGGATGAGATTTTCGGCAGTTTCGGTACCGGGTGGCCCAAGACCCGGACCTCGTCGCGGACCGTGGAGCCTCCTGAGGTTGTGGTCATGGCGCTCCAGCGGCACTTGGACAGGTTCGGCCCGCTCGCCCTTGGCCACAGCACGCCCGTGGTCACACTCAACACGTACGTGGTGGAGTGGCCCGAGGCACAGGAGAGGACGCGTGCCCTGGTGGACGGCGCGCTCGGCCGTGTGCCCCGGATGTGCCCCCGGGAGGCTCCGGCCCGATGAGTCAACAGGTCAGAGCCTTGAGAAGCGGCTGGCTAGCGGTAGTTCGTGAACTGCAGGGCGATGTCCAGGTCCTTGCCCTTCAGCAGGACGATGACATCCTGCAGCTCGTCCTTCTTCTTGGAACTGACCCGGAGTTCCTCGCCCTGGATCTGCGCCTTGACGCCCTTGGGGCCCTCATCCCGGATGATCTTCGAGATCTTCTTGGCGTGCTCCTGGTCGATGCCCTCCTTGAGGCCGACGACCAGGTGGTACTCCTTGCCGGACAGCTTCGGCTCGCCCGCGTCGAGCACCTTCAGGGACAGGCCCCGCTTGATGATCTTTTCCTTGAACACGTCAAGGACGGCGTTCGCGCGTTCCTCGCTGTTGGCCTTGATCTCGATGTTGTCCTGACCTGACCAGGCGATGCCCGCGCCCGTGCCCTTGAAGTCGAAGCGGTGCCCGACCTCCTTGACCGTCTGGTTCAGCGCGTTGTCGACCTCCTGCCGGTCGATCTTGCTCACCACGTCGAAACTGCTGTCGGCCATCGGTATAGGTGTCCTCTCTCGTCCCTCCGACCCTAGCGACACGAGGCGGGTTCCGTGTGGATCAGGGCACGGACAAACCGGTGTCACGGGCACCCCGGAAGTCCGCTATTCTTCTTGCTGTCACCGCGAGAGCGAAGACACGGCAGGTTGCCCGAGTGGCCAAAGGGAGCGGTCTGTAAAACCGTCGGCTCAGCCTACGCAAGTTCGAACCTTGCACCTGCCACACCAGCGTAAAGAGGCCCGTCACCAGCGGAAACGCGGCGGCGGGCCTCTTGCTGTGTGTCCGGCTGTGTCCGACTGACACCGGCTCTCTACGGGCGGTTGTGCCTAATGCGGGCCCAAGGATTTACGGTGCTGTGGCATCCAAGATGCGGCGCATGGCCTCGCCTTGCTGCCCGTGGATGCACGTCGCGTAGACCCGCAAGAGCACATCCACGCTGTGCCCTGCCCACTGGGCGTTGAGGCGCCGGAACGCCGGCGTTGAGCGGCGAGTGGATCCCGCACCCGCGTCTCGCAGTACCTGCAAGCCCTCGTAACGCGGCACATGCCGGATGAGAGGTGGGCTCCGGCTACCACCCCGGATCCCACCTCTCGAGACCCGGCACTCCGATGCGCTCGGCGAAGAGGCAGGACGCCAGGCAGGTCCAATGTACTGCGTCGGAACCTCTTGGAGGAGATGTCTCGTCCGTCTTAGCGGCACTTATATAACGCAGGGGGGCATTTTTCTCCCGCTAACTTCGTCGCGTGCGGTGATTGAAAGCGACATATCGACCGTTGTCCCAGCTAGGGCATCGATTTATGCATCTTGGTTGTTGCGGTGTGACGATGGGCCCCATATCCCCTAGTCTGCCTCACGGCGGCTTCTACCAGGCCGTACGTACAGTGACGAATGCAGTCGCTCGGCGAAGAGGCGAAAAGGACGTTAGGGGAATAGGTGCAACCAGAACTGTTCAGGATCGCTGCTGGAGTGGCGGTCGCTACGGCTATCGTCTGCATGGCGGGATACGTCAGTATCCGATTGGCGAGCCTGGCGCCGACCAGGGCTGCGCGCATTCTTCTAGCGCTCTCGATCCTGCTCGGTGCTATACCGGCAATCCTGTACGCCCTGTATTGGGCTTAGGGAAGTACGGCAACCATGAATCGCGTCCGACGGCGTCCCGGTCAGTCCAGCTTCTGGAACGATCTGTCTCCCTTGCAGAAGCGGCTGCTTCTCAAGCGAGGGGAAGTGAGAACTGTCCAGAGAAGGGATGTGGTTCTATCCGACGATACTCAAAACCTGATCGTCCTTCTATCGGACTGTTGGGTAAGGCTTCAGGTGGAAGCTGGGCCGGATGATCGCGTCGTAATCGACTTGTCCGGCCCAGGTGACCTGGTTAGCGCCCTGCACTCAATAGCGCCGGTCCAGCCCATGTGGGTAGGTAGAGCCGGAGTAACAAAGGCCATTGCTCTGCGAGGCGGACGTGTACTCAAAATCCCGACTGACGACATCTCGCGGATTCTAGAAAGGTTGCCGACGCTTCATAAGCCAATCATGTCCTGCGTTGCCATGCAACTCCATATGGTGATGTATATGCATGCCATGAATCGGCTCGATGTCGCTCCTCGATTGGCGCGACTTCTCCTGACCCTGCTCTATCGATTCGGCGAGGTAGAATCAGCCAAAGGGCATGGGATTCTTCTCGCGCCGCCAGTCTCTCAGCCGGACCTAGCGGCTTGGATTGGCGCCAGCCTCGCCTCTGTTAATCGGGTACTCAGGGCATGGCGCTCTGCGGGCATAGTTGACACTAAGTATGCGTCCATTTCGATACTCGATCTAAAGCGCTTGAATGAGGAGGCGGTAACGTCAAGCACGCCTTTCTGGGCGGCACCATGGGGGGTAGGGGCTGGTTTACGGAAGGAGAAGGCTGTAAGGCAAAGGTCCTTGTCTGTTGAGGATGCTCTAGTTGAGTTTGCCAAAGCGATCGCAGTATCCCCCTTCTAAGGCATAGATCGGCCTCTAGCGCAACCCGAAGGCCAGAGGTCGATCTATAACCGATGATGCGTGTTTTCCCGCTATCTAGCGTGGCACTCAATGGCCTTGTTTCAAGGCGTCGTGGCGTACAAGATGCGGCGCATTGCCCCCCCGTCCTGCCCATGGACGCACTTCGGAAATGATTTCCTTTGGCGTAAAGGGAATCTCTTTGGGTTACGCCTCATGGTCGGGTGTTGTTTATTCACCGATGGCGCCACAACGTTCGCTCGCTGAACATGAGCTTGTATCCGCTGAACTGGCAACACAAGCCATCTGGGCCTATTGCGCGTACATCAATGAGCAGGTGGAACAGGGGCGCGACCCTTCGGTACCCGAAGAGTACGGGTGGCGGTTTCTTCGTGGAGTACGCTCCCGCCTTACGAACCCTCGCCCCCAAGAGACTGACCAGCATCGGTTCATGCGCTCCGCCATCCTCGACACCAGCGGCCTGCCGGGTCACCTTACACAGGCCATAGATATACTTCGCGAAACGAGTGAAGGGTAAGACCAGTGCTCAACAGATCCGCCGTCCTAGCTGTAGTCGACGTTCAGAACGGGTTCGTGCGAGAAGAGTCGGCCCATGTCGTTCCGATCATCGCGGACCTCGTCAAGCGCCGGCAGACGGCGGGCGGCGAGGTCGTTTTCACTCGCTACCAAGATCATGAGGGAAGCATCTTTCAGCGGCTCTTTGCTTGGTCAAAGCTCATGGGGTCGCCGGAGGTGGATATCGTTCCTGAGCTGCAGCCCTACCTGTCGAAGGCGACGGCGGTAATCGATAAGACCATCTATAGCCTTTTCAACGATGAAGGCCGGGCGCTCATTTCGCAACACGGATGGACTGACATATACGTTTGTGGAATCGCCACGGAAAGTTGTGTACTTAAGACAGCGGCCGATGCATTTGAGCGAGATCTGACGCCGTGGGTGATTGAGGATGCCTCAGCCAGCCATGCCGGCGAGGTCTCCCACGAGGCTGGTTTGCTGGTGACCGCTCGTTTCATCGGCCCTCACCAGCTCGTCAGAGCCGCAGAAATCGACCCCCGGCATCCTGGCCGCGAGAGCGAGCGCCGTACAACCGATGAGAACGGCGGCATGGATGCAGCCCTCGTAGCGCTCACGCGGGCATATCAGGAGGCTGCTACGGCCATTCGTGGTATCTCCGATGTCCGTGTGGCGTCCCAGGGCGCAGCTCGACTCGCTGAGACCGTGCGAGGGATGTCGGACTCTACGGTGCGCGTCAGCTCGGAGGTATCGGCGCGAGAGCGGGAAAACGCAGACCATCAGTGAGACCTACCCGGCAAGAGGGGCCGACTTTACGGCCTTTCCCAGTGCCGCCTTAGCGCAGCTTGGTGCCGATGCCTCGGTCTCCCTCTTGGTCGGCGACTCGACCATCGACATGCAGGCGGCCAAGCGGACCGACGTCCTCGCCGTTGGCTACGCCAATAAGCCGGGAAAGGCGGATCGACTCTTAGCCGCGGGGAAAACTTGATCGTGACGAGTATCGAGAAGTTGACGGCTGGTCTCTAATCAGAAGAGATATCTGGCAGTAGGGTCTTTCTCGGTGTCTTCCATGGTATGGGAATCGTCATCGTTCGTGATCAATCGCGCTGTTTCGTGAACACCTCGCAATTGATCACGGTAGATTGCGATATGCGTAGAACTTTCAGATTGTGGATTGTCAAGTATATACATTGCCTTGTCGATCTTCTCGAAATCTTCCGCTATGGCACGTCTGCGCGCTAGGTTCTCGTGCAGCTCTTCCTGTAGCTCTTTCGAATTTTCGAGGGGTGAGTTCTTGGCGATTTCATAAAGTGTTTCCATGCGATCTTTAAGATACCTGTTCTCTTCAAGAACGCGAACCGAGGCAGATCTGAGCTTATGCATAATCCGTCCGCGTGCGTTCCGTGAGATGTGTATAATTTCGTTATTGTGCTCAATGCCGGGCAGCTGCTCGACTTGACTCAGTAGTTCGTCGCTTACTGTTGCGTTCAGATATTCGCGAGCATGGAAAAGGAAAGATTGTGTTTCCATGATGACAAGATCAGAGCCAGCTTGTTCCCTGGCCTCACGGATCAACTCAGGTCGGGCTGAAATTGTTCGACCCTTCTCTTTGCGAAACCAATCATCTTTGGTGTCTCTAGTGACGAGAAGAATGGGCGATTTCCTGTGTGCGGCCTCTTTAAGAACCTGAGACCAGACTAAGTAATCCCCGCTGCTGTCGGTCTTGTTCTTCTGATCGGCGAATCCTGGTGGAATATTTTCGACTGCTCTTCTCTTGGCCTCTTCTCGTGCCTTTTGCTCGTCTTCAAGGGTTGGTCTCGCTCCCACCTTTCCCTTAAGAAGCTCCTCTAGTCGCTTCAGAACGGGGTCGTTGGACAGCATGTCGAGCGTTACGCCGTGCCGTGTCCTTAGGTTGTCGATTTCCTGCCATGCTGCCGATACGCTCTCGGGGATCTGCTCAAGGATTCTTCTCTCCTCTTCTTTTGTCAGAGCCACAGTTCTACCTAAGGTCCTGATTTTGTCGCTGACATTCTGCTTAAAATACTCCAATATGCCTTCGAGAGCCGTAAGCGCGGGAGTATAGGCATTCGCCTGATCGCCAATTACTTTGATGCGGTTTCTATGGAATTCGCCAGCGACCTGGTGGGGGATCCACAGTCGATCTCCCAATTTTTCCAGGACATTGAGCAGCTCTTCTCGCGCGTGAGGAGCGAAGCGGTAGGCATCCAACAGGACGTTGGTGTCCAAGCACACAAGACCGCTTGTCATGGCGACTTTGCGCTGTTCGTCAGTCGGGGGGTAGTACTCACGGAATTCGCTGTCCAGGTCTGCCATCACTATCGCCCCAGATCCTCTAGCACCTACTAACAAGATCGGGTGATTCTATCTGTGGCGATGTTCGTACACTATCGACATCTTGCCAATGTGCTCTCAATCGTTACCCCATAGCGGATAAATGTGCATGAAGCGGATATGCTGTCGAGTCCTAGGGTTGAAGCGGGAAATGTGGGTGAGCCGATCCCTTGAGTGGTGGACTCCTGATGCTTTCCCGAGCCGGGCAGGCCATGCCTATGCACCAGACGTTTATGCAGGTAGGCGACCCGAGCAATGTCGGATGAGTCTTCACCTACGGATCAGAAGGTTGGGGTTTCGAATACCTCCGGCCGCGCAGCATGAAAGCCCAGGTCATCGGTGATGGCCTGGGCTTTTTCGTGTCTCGATCAGCGGTCGTCATCCGGCTGCGTCCGGCCCTAATCGGACGGATCCGGCTGAGCTTTCCCAATGCGTTCCCGCGCTCTAGACTTGGGCGCGTACGCCTAGTTTTCACGGGTCAGACCTGTAGATCATGCCCGGTGTGTGCCCATGTGCAGCCAGCGCCGGTAATCGTTGCAGGTCACGGTGTTTTCGCGGTGGGTCTGTAAAACCGTCGGCTCAGCCTACGCAAGTTCGAACCTTGCACCTGCCACACCAGCGCAAAGAGCCCCTGACCAGCAGAGATGTCGGTCGGGGGCTTCTTCGTTCATGATCCGTGAGTGACCGTGTTTCCCCGCTGTTTCCCGCGGGATCCGGCACGCCTGTGGCATGTGATCAAGCCCGAACCCTTACCCTCGATGTGGATCCTGGTACAGGAGTGAGTCGTGGCCTTCGTACTCGCGGTCAAGCCGAACGGTCCCTGGCTCATCACCGAGAACGGCTCCTGGCTGGTTACGTCGAATGAGCACGGCGCCCTCCCTCTCAGCTTCCATACCGCGGTGTGGTTGTTGCCGTTGCTCGAACGATCACGGGAGACCGTGGAAGCGGAAGTCGAATCGCTCCGGACGGAAGACACCCCCGACTTTGCACAGGTGGTGCGCGTCATCATCGAGATGGAGCTGACAGCCCTCGCCCCCTATTGGGTCACGCTGGCCGTTGATTGGATCCGGGTCGAAGAGGTCCCCCTGTTCGAGGACCTTCTCATCGCGCTTCAGCAGCATCGACACATCAGCCAGCGAGCACGACACCAGGCCAAACGCCTTCTCAAAGAGCGTAGGCGGGCTACGGCGTCGACAGATCCGCACCCGCGGACACCCCCGCCTGCCTGACGCTCCTATGTCAAGCAAGGGAACCCTGGAGATCGTTTAAGGTCGGCGTGTGCGCGTCCGCCAGTACGTCTACTTCGCCGTGAGGAGCGAAATCTTGGACGCCGTGGAGATGACGGCTCGGATCGGATTGGAGCGGGACGAGACCGCGGCGCTGGGCAGCCGTAGTGCGAAGCCGCCCCGGCCGACCGCACACGCATGGAAGATCGTGTGCCGTGATCCAGGAGTAACGGTCGATGAGCTGATCGCCCGCCTGATCGATCGGCTTGCGCCGTTCGGCGGGGCCATCGGTGAGTTGGTCGAGGAGCTGAACCAGGATGAGGGCGGTTCATGCGCCGTCTTGCAGGTCGTCCGTTATCTGAATGCCGACGGCGGCGAGGAAGAGGAGACATTCTCCTCGGATCCAGCGTTTGAGAAGCTGCCGGGGCAGCATCAACTGCTCGGCTGGCATCTGGACCGCCGAGTGCTGCAGTTCTTGATCTCAACGCATGCCGAGCTTGATGTGGACGAATACTGTTGACAACCTGGCCCTTGGGACGTCGCAGGGCCTCGGTGAGCAGGTCGCCCGGTCGTGGCGGATTGGTCGTGGTCGTCGATGAGCGCTCGGTAGACCACATCCGACAGATGCCGTTTGAGGACGCGGAAGCTCCCCTTGCCGGTGTCTCGGGTGGTCTCCTGGCGTCGTTTCAGTAAAGCTCGGGCGCCTTCGTGACAGCGGGCCTGGGTGATGGCAATGCGATGCAGGGTGGTGTTGAGCTGCCGATTTCCGCCGCGGTTGAGTCGGTGACGATCGTCGTTGCCGCTCCACACGGGGATCGGGGCGGTGCCGTTGTGCCGGGCAAATGCTGCGGAGCTGTGGAAGCGGGTGATGTCGCCGATCTCGCCCAGGAGTTTCGCGGCGGTGAGCACGTTCACCCCGACGATCGCCAGCAAGCGCGGGACCCGGGCCTCGACCAGCGGCTTGAGCTCCTTTTCGATGGCGTCGATTTCGATGCTGAGGGAGTCGATGAGGGCGATTTGAGCCAGTGCCACCCGTTTGGCGGTGCCGGAACCTGTCAATTTGATCAAGGCAGTTGAGCTGGGCTAATTCTGTGTCTGGTTCTCTGATGTGTTCTTCTGCTCGTTCGTGTGGTCTTGGTTGGGCTTGTTGATCCATGCCGGGCCGGGAAGGTCGGGCGGGGTAGGGGTGCCGCCACTGGCGAAGCGTTCGGGGTGAGCTGCCTGCGCGGCAGCCAGGACTCGAGCGCGCCGGTCGCGGACCTTGGCAGCGCGCCCGTGGTGCACGTCGACCGGGTGGTGGTAGCCGATCCCGGAGTGATGGTGGTCGTGGTTGTTACCAGGTGTAGAAGTCTTGGCAGAACGCGCGGGCGTCCTCGATCGAGCCGAACCGGCCAGGGAAGGTCGGGCAGTACTTCAGGGTCTTGAAGCT
>NZ_JALLPO010000018.1 GCF_023276435.1 Sphaerisporangium perillae | reverse complement strand
CGCCGTCCCGGCGACCAGCGGCGCGCCGACGCGCTGCGCGATGTGCCGGGCCTGGACCTTGTCGCCGAGGGCGTCGATCGCGGCGGGCGGCGGGCCGATCCAGGTCAGGCCGGCGTCGATCACCGCCTGGGCGAAGGCGGAGTTCTCGGCGAGGAAGCCGTACCCCGGGTGGACGGCGTCGGCGCCGGACTCGGCCGCGATGCGCAGCAGCTTGCCGATGTCCAGGTAGGTCTCCGCGGGGGATTGGCCGCCCAGCGCGTAGGCCTCGTCCGTCATGCGCACGTGGAGTGCGTCGAGGTCTTGGTCGGCGTACACCGCGACGCCGGTCAGGCCGGCGTCTTTGCATGCGCGGGCAATCCGCACCGCTATCTCGCCACGATTGGCGATGAGGACCTTCTGCACCGAGGTCGTCCCTTTCCTCCAGGGCCTTTCGCGCCTTCCACGGAGTGTAAGCGGCCTCTGATCTGCCGTGACCCCCTACCCCCCCGCATACTTGCGCGATTCCAGATCATTTGTCCGGGCCGACGCTGATAATCACTCGGTATAACCGGTGCGTCTGAGGGGTTTGACGTCTAAGGTAGGGGCGTTTGGCTACCCCCTGTATGCAGACGATCCCGAAGGAGACCGGCATGAGCCAGAGCTTGCTCGGCGGCGACCCCGCGGAAATGCAGAACATGGCCGCCCAGTTCACGCAGCAGGCCGAGCAGGTGCGCCAGACGATGGCGGCGCTCGACCGCGAGGCGGCCAAGGTCGGCAGCGCCTGGACGGGTCCGGGAGC
Source organism: Sphaerisporangium perillae (assembly GCF_023276435.1). Lineage (GTDB taxonomy): Bacteria > Actinomycetota > Actinomycetes > Streptosporangiales > Streptosporangiaceae > Sphaerisporangium > Sphaerisporangium perillae. The sequence goes on along the minus strand of NZ_JALLPO010000018.1, from coordinate 177,039 downwards.
GGTGCGGTTCGGCGGTGCCTGGCAGAACTACCGGCAGGCGTTCCAGAGGATGTCCGAGGAGCTGACCGAGGCGTCCCGCATCATCACCACCTACCGCGGCAACATCGAGTCCGCGACCCGATAGCGGCTCGCCTCGCGGCGGGGCGTGTCCCGATGAAGGTGACCGGCGCGCCGCCGGCCGGACGGAGGCGGAGAGACGACCGCGGCGCCTCCGTCATCGAACTGGCCTTGATCATGCCGGTCGTGCTTGTAGTGATCCTGCTCATCGTGCAGTTCACGCTGGTCTTCCACAGCAGGCAGGTCGCCGACGCCGCGGCCCGTGAGGGAGCGCGCGTCGCCCGGGCGGCGGGCACCGGCGCCGGGGGCTGGCAGGAGGCCGCCGAGGCCCGCGCGCGCGGCATCGTGCGCACCGTCGGGCCCAAGATGCTCCAGGCCGTCGAGGTACGGGCGTGGGAGAGGGGCGACCAGCGCGGCGTGGTCGTCGAGGGCGACGCCGTCGCCGTGGTCCCCCTGCTCCCCGGCATGTCGTTCAGGATCACCTCCACCTTCGGCGGCCCCATCGAATGTTTCCGCCCCGACGACGGCGACCAAGGCTGCCAGTAGGCCGCCGCCGTCAGGTGCTGAGCGCGGTCTGGATCGGGGTGGGGGTGCCGGAGATCACGAGGAGGCCGCGGCCGGGCGGGCCGCCGACGGCGCCGCGCGGCAGCCGCACGTTGAACAGGTCGCCGTCCGCCGGGCTCTGCACCGCCAGCAGCAGCCCGGTGCGCGCCTTGCGGGCCTCGGCGACGAACCCCCGGTAGGCGGTCGCCAGGTCGCCGGTCGTCCCGGCGATCAGCAGGGCGTGCTCGCCGTCCCTGCCGCTGCGCAAGGTGCCCTCGAGCGCCATGCCGAGGGGAGAGTCGGGCGAGACCAGCTCGGCGTCGTCCACGACGACGACGTACCGGTCGTGATCCCCGACCACGCCGGGCAGGTCCTCGCCGTCGCCCGTGATGATCCCGAGCACCCCCGGCTCGCCGGACAGCTCGCGTAGCGGGCTGCGGCGGGGGGCCACCACGGCGACCGGGGTGTCGTGCGCGAGCAGCGAGCGGGCGGCCGTGAGCAGCGCGGACGACCGTCCGGAGCGGGCCGGCCCGGCGATCACGGCGGCCGGGCCCTGCGCCAGCAGGTCGACGCCGAGCGGGGCCAGGCAGTCGCCGCCCGCGCCGAGCAGCGTCCACAGCGGCGAGGGCGGCTTGAAACCGGGGGCCAGGTCGAGGGCCTGCGCCGAGGTGATCCGCATGGGCAGCGCGTCGACCCGCAGCAGCGAGTCCGGCCCGGGGAACGTCTCCGCGGCCGTGCGGGCGAGGGTCTGCAGCGCCGCGACCTGGGCCGGCCCGGACGGGTCATCGCACAGCAGGGCGATCTGGCTCTCCACGACGCCCTGCTCCCCGATGGAGAGCGCCCGCCCGGGCGGGAGGACCGAGGGGATGCCCCGCGGCGGGAGGCCGGCCAGCCCGTAGTCCGCCGGGTCGGCCAGCCGCATGATCAGGCGGTCCTCGAACAGGGTCGAGATCTGGCCGAGCAGGCCGGACCTGTCGGCGGTCACCACGGCGCGCAGCCCCACGGCCGGGCCCTCGCGGAGCAACTGCATGAGGGCGTCGAGCAGCCGCCCGTAGTCGTAGGCCTCGAACGCCGCCGTGAAGCCCTCCCACCGGTCGAGCATGAGCACGAGCCACGGCATCCGGAGCGTCGGGTCGTCGTCCTGAGCCGCATCGCCGTGATCGGCGCCGGCGTGGGCCGTACCGCTCAGAGCCGTACTCCCCTTGCCGCCGTGAGCGGCGCCGCCCTGGGACGCGCGCCTGGCGGCGGCCCTCGCCTCGGCCAGCGAGGCGTACCCCGCCTCGGCGAGGAGCTGCTGCCTGCGCCCGACCTCCTCGCGTAGCCGGGTGAGCAGGCGTTCGACCCGGTCGAGCTGGTCGCGGGTGACCACCGCGCCGCAGTGCGGCAGCGCGACGAGCGGCAGCAGGGACCCCGAGCCGCAGTCGATCGCGTGCACGTGCACGTCCTCGGGCGAGGCGTGCAGGGCGATGGAGCCGGCGAGGGTCCGCAGGACCGTGGACCTGCCGGTGCGGGCCGTGCCGGCGATCAGCAGGTGGCCGCCGTGGGCGGGGTCGAGGGCGAGCGGCTCGCGATCCTGGGCCCAGGGCAGGTCGGTGACGCCGAACCGCAGCGGCGGCACCTCGCCCCGGTCGTTCCCGGGCTCCGCGCGGCGGGCGGGCTGCTCCAGCAGGACAAGGTCGGGAAGCGGGGGCAGCCACGGGCTCGGCTGCTCCCTGATGCCCATCAGGCGGGTGGCGTCGACGATGGCGTCCACCAGGACGGCCAGGTCGGTCGTCGGCCCTTCGGCGCCGGACGTGCCGCCCGCCTCGGCGGCCGTGCGTAGCGGATGCCCGAGGTCGCGCCAGCCGACCTCCACGACTCTCGGCCCGCCGCCGCGCCGCGCGGCCTGCGGCACCCTCCCGCCGACCCGCGCGGTCTGCACGGCCTGCGCCGCCCCGACGCCCGACCGTACGTAGCACCGCCCGGGGGTGGATTTGGAGATGTGCGCGGCCTCGGGGCCGTTGATGACGTCGGCCGATTCGGTGGCCTCGGTGACGCGCAGCGCGATGCGCAGCGAGGTGTTGGCCTGGATGTCGGCGGTCACGACCCCTCCGGGCCGCTGGGTGGCGAGGATGAGGTGGATGCCGAGGGACCGGCCGCGCCGGGCGATGTCGACCAGCCCGTCGACGAAGTCCGGCAGCTCCGACACCAGCGCGGCGAACTCGTCGATGATCAGCAGGAGCCGGGGAAGCGGCTCCAGTGGTGAGGCGGCGCCGTCCGCCGGGGGCCTCGGCGAGGGGAGCGCGACCCCGCCGAGGGTGACCCCGGATCCGGTGCTCGGGCGGTCCCGCAGCTCCTGGTAGTCGTCGATGTCCTTGGCCCCGGCCGCGAGCAGCAGCCGCTCCCTGCGGCGGATCTCGGCGGCGAGGGAGGCCAGCGCCCGCTGGGTGAGGTGCTCGTCGAGGTCGCTCACCATGCCGACGGTGTGCGGCAGCCGCACGCACTCCTTGAACGCGGCGCCGCCCTTGTAGTCGATCAGCACGAACGTCATCTCGTCCGGGCGGTTGGCGACGGCGAGCGAGCAGATCAGCGTCTGCAGGAGCTCGGACTTGCCCGCTCCGGTGGTGCCCGCGACGAGCGCGTGCGGGCCGTCCGCGCTCAGGTCCACGCTGAACGGGCCGTCGGCTCCGATGCCGATGGGCACCTCGGTGGTGCGGCCTCCCGACCGCCACCGCGCTGCGATGGTGCGGCCGGAGGGGGCGAGTTCCAGCAGGTCGAGCAGGCGTACGGAGCCGGGCAGCGCGGCCGCCGCGTCGTCCCTGCTCACGTCGCGCAGCGGGGAGAGCGACCGGGCGAGGCGGTCGCACCAGGCGGGTGAGACCTGGTCGGCGAGGATCTCGCCGATCGCGTCCAGCCCTCCGCCGCGCAGCCGGACGAAGCCGTCGGGACCGCAGTCGACGACGGTGGCGCACTCCTCGGGCAGCAGCCGCTGGTCCTCGTCGATCGCGATCGTGTACACGCCGGCGCGGGGGCCCTGCCGCAGGACCTGCGGCATGCCTGGCAGGGTGCGCAGCACCTGCGCGCCGTCGAGGATCACCAGCACGTCGTACGGGCGGTCGTCGTAGGCGGCGAACAGAGGCTCCTCGTCGGGGAGGAACGAGCGTCCCCAGCCCTTGGCGGGGGCCAGAGCGCTCAGGCCGAGGGCGTCGTCGTCGCCGAGCCGCTCGCCGATCAGGGCGGCCAGCTCCGACACCCGCTGGGCCGCGGCCTCGGGGTCGGCGCCGATGAGCGCGACGCAGTCGGCGTCGCGGGGCGCGCAGTGCGGCAGCCAGCGCGCCCAGTTCCACTGGGCGGCCCCGTCGGCGTGGGCGGACAGGACGACCACGGCGAGGTCGCGCGGGCTGTGCAGGGTGACCGCCGCGCCGACCAGCGAACGGGCGAGCCCGAGCGCGACGTCGCGTGGCCCGGTCATGCCGGCCACGCCGAGGCGGCGCATGGCCAGGGACACCGGCACGGCGCCCGACAGCGGCGGCTCGGGCATCGGGATGTCGGCGGGGGCACCGCGTTCCGGCACGAACTCGATCTCGGCGGGCAGGTCGGCGAGGCCGATGCGCAGGCGCAGCGCGTCGGGGTCGTGGCTCCTGCGCTCCCAAAGGCGCCGCCGCGGGCCGGTCGCGGTCAGCAGCAGCTCGGAGGGGTCGGGGGAGGCGGCGCGGCGTTCGAGCTCGTTGACGGCCCTGGCCTTCTCGACCGCGGCCTCGAAGGCGGCCAGCCGCTCCTTGTACGCCTTCACAGCCTGGCGGTACTTCTTGCGGCCGTGCCGCCGGTCGCTGATCCCCTGGCCGATCATGATCATCGGTGTCATGAGGGCGATCAGCAGGTAGTACCAGATCTGGAAGACCACGAACATGGTCAGCCCGAGGAGCGCGGGCAGGCAGGCCGCCAGCAACTGGAGGCGCACGCCCTCTCCCCGGCTCGGTTCGGCGGGCACCTCGAACCGGCGGCGGCGCTCGGCCGGGCGCAGGCGGGGCGGCCGGTTGTAGGCGAGGCCGCCGGTCGGCAGGGCGTCGAGGTGGGCGTCCGGCGGTTCGGTGGCCCGCAGGACGAGGACGGAGTTCCCGCAGGTGAGAGGTGCTCCCTCGCGCCATGGCCGAGGGGTGCTCACCGGCTCGCCCGCGAGCTGGGGGACGGTGTGCGCAGCTCCGCGCGTCAGCGCGGCGATGACCTCACCGCTCGCCACGCCGGCGAGGGAGGCCCTGCCCTGCGCCTTGCCTTGCGCCCTGCCCCGGGCCCGCCGCCGGGCGGCCCGCCGGGCCCTTCTCGACGGCTTCGCGGCCGCCCTGCCGGGGGACGACACGGATCTCACGAGCACCTCATCCGGGGTGACGCGCACCTCCGCCGCCTCCGCGGGCAGGTGGTGGTCGTCGACGGAGACCGCACAGGAGGGGTCGGAGCCGATGACGTGGACTCCGAGCCCCAGCCGGTGGACCGATCCGGCGGCGGGTCCTCCGGTGACCCTGATCTCGATGACGCCGCCCGGCTCGGCGAGGACCGTCGACCCCGCGGCGCGCTGGTCGAGCGTCACCAGGTCGCCGTCCCGCAGCGCGGCCGCGATGGACGCGTCCGGGTCCAGCCGCCTGCCGTCCACCCACAGTGACGGGGCCTCCTGGCCGCGCGGGCGCGCCTGCCCGCCGAGGCCGTACGGGGCGCGGGCGCGCGAAAGGCGCACGACGTTGCCGCGGCGCTCTCGGGGCGGTCCGGCCAGCGCGGCGGCGAGCCCCGCGACCGTGGTCTCCTCGTCACCGTCGACGACGACGTCACGGTGGCCGTGCTCTGAGACCACGGTAAGCATGATCCGCATCCGACGTCTCCTCCGGGGTCCGGCTCTCCCGCGCTTCAACGTAGCGACGGGAGTTCGTCCGGTCCGGAGGTTTACGTCAACCAGACCTGCGGGTGCCCGTCTTCCTACTTCTCCACTTTCTTGCCGTCAGGGCCGACGACGTACCACTTGCCGCCCGACTCGCTCTTGCCCTGGCCGTTGTACTCGCCTGGGTTCTTGTCGCCGCTGTAGTAGTAGAGCGGGTGCTTGTTGTAGGTGACCTGCTTCTCGCCCTGCTTGCGGGTCGCGGTGCCGAGAAGATTCTCCATCACTCCCGGTCCCGCCTTGGGCTTGCTCAGCGTGAGGAGCGGCGGCCAGGCGACCGCGCAGGCGTCGTAGCAGCTTGGGGTGTCGTCCTTGTCCTTGTCGAACATGTAGAGCGTGTGGCCGTTCTCGCCGACGAGGATCTTGCCGTACTTGGACTCCGCGAGCTTGACCATCGCGTTCTGGGGCGTGGGCATGGGGCTCATGGACCCGGTCCCCGACGGTGAGGCTCCGGGGGAGGATGTGCTGGTGCTCGTCGCCGTGCTGGTCGCCGTCGGCGACATCTCGGGGTAGGGAGAGGTTTCCATCGACGGGGACTCGGTGGCGTTCGCCGCCGCCCTGCTGTAGCTCGTCGCGGGTTCGCCGGCTCCGCCGCATGCGCTTACCAGCAGGGCGGTCGTGGCAAGCCCGACGCTGGACGCCAGGATTCTCTTCATAACCCCTCCTTCTCGAGAGCTCCGGCCCCATGTATCCGGGCCGGACTGTGCAAGTGTCGAGGGGAGACGTAGGTATCCTTCCCGCTAATGCGGGTTTCAGTACGTCCATGCTCGTTTCGTCCGGTTTGATGTTAAAAGACCGATACGAAAAGAACGCCGCACCGGGTGGTTAGGTCGGCGCTCCGGTGCCGGGGGCGGGTTGTCCACAGGGGATGTGGGCTCCGCTGTGGATAACCGCCCGGCCTGTGGATAAGTTCGTGACCTTGTGGCGTGATTTCCAGCCTTAAACCGGATATATCGCTACGATTCGGGTGGGTGTGCGCCGGGGGATAACGGCTGAAGTTGTGGATAAAGCTGTGTACATCCGGCGGCGAGAGCCGGGCCGGTGAACCCGAAGGGGGCTTCATGCCGCAGTACGTCCAGGTCCAGGTCGCGGTGGACGACCACGCCACGGCCGCGGAGCTGGCCCGGTCGGCCGTCTCCGCGCGGCTCGCCGCCTGCGCCCAGATCGTCGGCCCGATCACCAGCACCTACCGGTGGAAAGGGCGGGTTGAGACGGCCGAGGAGTTCCTGTTGCTCATGAAGACCACCCGGGAGCGGTCGGGCGAGCTGGCCGAGCACCTCCGGCAGGCGCATCCGTATGAGACCCCGGAGATCATCTGCCTGCCGGTCGAGGGCGGCCTCGATGCCTACCTGCACTGGATCGACGAGGAGACCCGGCCCGGCCCTGAAGGGGATGCCCGCGGCGACGGCGGTTAGGATGCCGGTTCGCAGGGAAACCAGAGTGGTAAGTGTGATCCGACGATACTGCCGATACAAAGGGGAATATCAACGGAAATATCATTGCCGACGGCGTCGCGGGACCATTGCGATCCTTGACCATCCCGTTGACAGCCGATCCATAGTGGATAAGCATGGGTCCGGTTTCTGTCCCTGAGCTTGGTGCAAGCTGCACACAATGGCATGAGAATTCCGGAAGATAAACCCAGCGACCCCCGTCCTACATATCCGTGACCATGCCGTCCCGCACCGTGGTCATGCGGTTCATCTCGATCGGCCCCCCATGCTGATCGATATCAGCGCATGGTGAGGGTGCCGGCCCGGTCCCTGATTCGGGAGCCCCCCACCCATGAGGATCAGCGAGAAATCCGACCGCGACGACCGCGCGTCCGCGAACGCGGAGCGCCCGGGGTCGCCGGGCGCGCTGTCCGGACCGGCCTCCCGCAAGCTCCCCGTGCCGCCGCGCGAGCGAAAACCCGCTCTCGCCGCGCTGGCCCTGCTCCTGGTCCTCGGCGGTGCGCTCGCCACCACGTTGCTGGTTCTGCGCAGCGGTGACCGGGTGTCCGCCATCCAGATCACCCAGCAGATCGGCCCTGGCCAGCCGATCGTCCCCGAGGCGATGGAAGAGGTCCAGATCGCCGACACCGGCGTCGGCTACGTCGCCTGGGCCCACCGCCAGGAGGTCGCCACGACGTTCGCCAGGGTCACGCTCCTGCCCGGCACCCTGCTCACCGAGCAGATGGTCAGCAGAGACAGCGAGCAGGTCGGCCCCGGCAAGGTCACTCTCGGCCTCGCGCTCAAGGCCGGCCAGGTGCCGCTGGGCCTCCAGAGGGGTGACCACGTCCAGGTCCTGTACGTTCCCGGCTCCGGCCGCGGCACCGCGCAGGGCAAGGTGCTCGCACCGAGCGCCCTGGTCGAGAGCGTGGGCGACAGCGACCGGAGCAACTCGGGCCTGGTCTCCATCGTCGTGGACGCGACGGTGTCCCCGACGATCGCCATGTACTCCTCGAGCGGTGAGATCGCCCTGGGCAAGCTCGCCGGAGCCGGCTGACGTGGCCCTCATCGCGCTCGCCGCCGACAAGGGGGCGCCCGGCGTGACCACAGCCGCGACGGCGCTCGGGGCGGTCTGGCCGCGGCCGGTGCTCCTGGCCGAATGCGACCCCTCCGGCGGCGACCTGGTCTACCGCCTTCCGAGCGTGGACGGCGGCGTGCTCAACCCGTCCCGGGGCCTGCTGAGCCTCGGCGCGACCGCCCGCCGCGGGCTGCGCCCCGAACAGGTCCACGAGCACACCCAGAAGCTCGTCGGCGGCCTCGACGTGCTGACCGGACTGACCAACGGCGAGCAGGCCGCCGGGCTGACGTGGCTGTGGGGTCCCCTCGGCCGGGCGCTCGCCGCGCTGCCGGGCGCCGACGTCCTGGCCGACTGCGGCCGGCTCGGCGCCCATCCGCAGATGAGCGACCTCGTCGCGGAGGCCGAGGTGACGCTGCTGTTCACCCGGCCGAGCCTCGACCACGTCGCCCACCTGCGCGAACGGCTCATGCTCATCGGCGGGCAGGTCGGCGTGGTGGTCATCGCCGACCCCCGGTCCTACCGCGCCTCGATCGACGAGGTGCGCCGCATCGTCGCCGCGACCAGCAGGGAGGTCGCCTTCGTGGCGGGCCTGGCGTACGACCCGAAGGGCGCCGAACTGCTCAGGGGCCAGTGGGGTGGCCGCCTGGACCGCTCCCTGCTGATCCGCACGGCCCGAGAGCTCGCCGGCCGCCTCGCCGCCCGGGTGGCGCCCGCCCGTGCCGCCGAGCCGGTGACGGACGTCCCCCGCCCGAGATCGGGGGAGCGAGCCAGATGAGCGTTCGATCACGCCCGGACGGCAGCGAGCGGAGCGAGCCATGAGCATTGACCACACGCTGGTGAAGCGGTTCCGCCAGGAGGTCGGTGACCGGCTGGCTCACCAGCGCAGGCTCGACCAGGCCAGCGGGCTGGTGCCCATGTCCGGGGAGGACGAGCGCCAGTTCGCGCGGGCGCTGATCTCCCAGGTGCTGGAGGAGCACGCCCGCAACGAGATCGGTTCCGGGCGCACCCCTCCGACGGCCGAGGAGGAGGAGGCCCTGGCGGCGGGCATCCACGCCGCGCTGTTCGGGGTGGGCCGGCTCCAGCCGCTGCTCGACGACTCCGAGGTCGAGAACATCGACGTCAACGGCTGCGACCGCGTGTTCGTGGGGTACGCCGACGGCCGGGAGGTCGTCCACGACCCGGTGGCCGAGTCCGACGAGGAGCTGATCGAGCTCATCCAGATCCTCGCCGCCTACAGCGGGCTGTCCAGCCGTGCCTTCGACACCGCCAACCCGCAGCTCGACCTGCGCCTGCCCGACGGCTCGCGGCTCTCGGCCGTCATGGACGTCACGGTGCGTCCCGCCGTGTCGATCCGCCGGGCGCGCCTCGGCAAGGTCTTCCTCAGCGATCTGGTCGGGAACGGCACGCTCACCCCCGAGCTGGGCCGGTTCCTGTCGGCGGCCGTCGCGGCCAGGAAGAACATCATGATCGCCGGCTCGACGAACGCCGGCAAGACGACCCTGCTCCGCGCCCTGGCCAACGAGATCCCGCCGCACGAGCGCCTGATCACGGTGGAGCGGGCGCTGGAGCTCGGGCTCGACCAGTTCCCCGAGCTGCATCCCAACGTCGTGGCCTTCGAGCACCGCCTGCCGAACTCGGAGGGACAGGGCGAGATCACGATGGCCGAGCTGGTGCGGCGGTCGCTTCGCATGAACCCCAGCCGGGTCATCGTCGGCGAGGTGCTGGGCGACGAGATCGTCACGATGCTCAACGCCATGACGCAGGGCAACGACGGTTCGCTGTCGACCATCCACGCCAACTCCTCGATGGAGGTCTTCAACCGCATCGCCACCTACGCGCTGCAGGCCGAGGAACGCCTGCCGATCGAGGCGACGCACATGCTGATCGCGGGCGCCATCGACTTCGTGATCTTCATCGAGAAGCGCAACGACTACCACCAGGGCGGGCGGCTGCGGCGCTATGTCGCCAGCGTCCGCGAGGTCGCCGGGGTCGACGGGCGCGTCCTGTCCTCGGAGGTCTTCGCCCCCGGCCCCGACGGGTACGCCGTGCCGCACGCCCCCATCGCGTGCGTCAACGACCTGGCCTACCACGGCTACGACCCGACGATGGGAGCGTGGTCGTGATGCCGTTGCCGGCCGGGCTGTTCGATCCGCTGGCGATCCTCGCCGGCGCGGCGATAGGCGGCGGCCTGTTCCTGTTCGGGCTGGCCCTGTACGGTCTGCGTCCCGGGCCTGCCACGCCCGACCGTGGGGCGCGGCGCCGCGAGCTGGTGCGCCGGCTGTCCACCCGTTCGGCCATCGCGACCATCACCGGCGGCATGGTGCTGGTGATCACCGGCTGGCCGGTCATGGCGGCGGGCGCCGTCCTGCTCGTCCTGGCCTGGCGCGGGCTGACCGGCGGGGCCGCGGAGGAGCGGGCGGCCATGACCCGGCTCGAGGGGCTCGCGGCCTGGACCGAGTCGCTGAGGGACACCATCGCGGGCGCGGCGGGCCTGGAACAGGCCATCCCGTCCTCCATCAGGGCGGCGGCGCCGACGCTCCGCCCCCACCTGCGCGCCATGGTCGACCGCCTGCACACCCGGATGCCGCTGCCCGACGCGCTGCGGCTGTTCGCCGACGAGCTCGACGACCCGTCCGCCGACCTGGTGATCGCCGCCCTCATCCTGAACGCCAAGCTGCGCGGCCCGGGCCTGCGCGAGGTGCTCGGCGCGCTCGCGGTATCGGCGCGCGAGGAGCTCGACATGCGCCGGCGGGTCGAGGCCGAGCGCCGGGCGACGCGCCGCAGCGTGCAGATCGTGGTCGGCACTGCCATCGCCTTCGCGGCGGCGCTGGTCGTCTTCAATCCCTCCTACGTCGAGGAGTACGACTCCCTCCTGGGCCAGGCCGTGCTGGTCGTCGTCGCGGGGCTGTTCGGCGCGGGGTTCGCGTGGATGCGGCGGCTCGCGCGGTTCGACAAACCCGCCCGCCTCCTCGGGCCGGCCTCGGGCGCCCCCCTCGATCGCGAGCTGGTGGCCGGGGGTGCCGCCCATGGTTGAGAACGTGCTCGCGGGAGCGGTGTTCGGCCTGGGGCTGTTCCTGCTGATCCGGGCCCTGTTCCCGCCGAGGCCGGGGCTGGTGGCCCGCCTCCTCGCGCTCGACTCGGTCCGCGAGGGCGACGACGCGCACCGGCTCCGGCTCATCAGCCCCGACGAGGAGGTCAGCGCCTTCCGCCGCGAGGTCGGTGTACGGCTCGCCCAGTTCTACGCCTCGCGTGGCTGGGAGGTCCGCTCCACCCGCGCCGACCTCGCGCTGCTCGGCAGGTCCTTCGAGGGCTATCTCGCCACCAAGGTGCTGCTCGCGGTGTCGGGGCTGCTGGCGTTCCCCATCCTGGCCGCCTGGCTGGTGCTGATGGAGTGGGGTGTCCCGCTCCAGGTGCCGCTGTGGGCGGCGCTGCTCGTGGCTCTGGTGTTCTTCTTCCTCCCCGACCTGCAGATCCGCAGGGACGCCGCGGTGCGCCGCCGCGATTTCCGGCACGCCGTCGGCGCCTTCCTCGACCTGGTCGCGATGAACCTGGCGGGCGGCAGGGGAGTGCCGGAGGCGCTGCTGATGGCCGTGTCGGTCGGCGACGGCGCCAACGCGTCCAACTGGGCGATGGCCCGCATCCGCGAAGCCCTGGCCAACGCCAGGATCATCGGCATCACCCCCTGGCAGGCGCTCGGCCGGCTCGGCGACGAGATCAACGTCGACGAGCTGCGCGATTTGTCGGCGGCGCTGGGGCTGGTCGCCGACGACGGCGCCAAGGTCCGCGCCTCGCTCACCGCCCGCGCGGCGACCATGCGGCGGCGCGAGCTCGCCGAGGTCGAGGGCCAGGCGGGCGAGCGCTCACAGTCCATGCTGGTCGCCCAGCTCCTGCTCTGCGCGGGATTCGTGATCTTTCTCAGTTTTCCGGCAGCGATGAAGATGTTGGGGTCCTAGATGTTCACACCACCGTGGTTCACCTATCTGGTCGCCGTGCTGCACGTGCGGATCGACCGTGCCAGGACCGCCCCCTCGCGCGGCGCCTCCGCCGTCGAATGGGTGATCATCACCGCCATCATCGCCGGCGTGGCCCTCGGCCTGGCCACGCTGATCAAGACCCTGGTCACCCAGAAGCAGGCCGAGATCCAGAGCAACTTCGGCGGTGGAGGTGGCGGTACCGGCGGTACCGGCGGAAAGCCGTGACCGGGCGCCCCACACGCGGACGTGGGCGCGACCGGGGGTCGATGGCGGTCGAGACGGTGATGCTGGCGCCGGTCTTCCTGCTCTTCCTGATGTTCCTCGTCGGCGCGGGCCGCGTCGTCGAGGCGCAGGGCGAGGTCAACGGGGCGGCGAGGGACGCCGCGCGCGCCGCTTCCGTCCAGCGCACGCGGAGCACGGCCGAGCGTGCCGCGCGCGACGCCGCCGGCTCCGCGCTCGACGGCGAGTGCCGGCCGGTGGTCACCCTTTCCGGCAGTGACTGGCGAGAGGGCGGTAGCGTCCGGGCGACCGTGACCTGCGAGCTCAACCTGGACTTTCTCGGGTTCGGGGCGGCCAAGCGGATGAAGGGCGACTCGGTGGTGCCGCTGGAGCAGTTCCGGAGGGTCGAATGACGCGGCCCCGGGGTGCTCGGGGAAGTCACACCACCCCTCTCCACGACGATGTCCGGAAGGGCCGGGTGCCACGGCTCCGGGCGGACCGGGGCTCGATGTCGGTATTTGTGGTGATCTTTTCGGTCGTGGTCTTCCTGCTGGCCGGCCTGCTGGTGGACGGCGGCGCGGCGATCAACGCACGGCTGCGGGCGTCCGACGTCGCCGAGCAGGCGGCACGGGCCGCCGCCGACCAGATAGACGTCGAGAACCTCCGGGCCACCGGCCAGGTCCGCCTGCTCGGCGACGAGCGGGCGGTCTGCGGCAGGGCCCAGGAGATCGTCGACGCCCACGACGACGCGAAGATCAAGCTCACCCGGTGCCGGACCGGTGCCGGGCAGGCCGAGGTGACCGTCGCGGTGAGCGCCCGCTGGGACGCCTTGTTCCTCGCGGCGCTCGGCTTCGCCGGCTCGGACATGTCCGGCAGCGCCACCGCCGGCCCCGATCCCGGCGACCAGCAGCCGTGACCGGGACGACGGAGACGAAGGAGGGAGAGGGATGACCGCGTCACGCAGGCCCCCAACGCGCCCGCCGTCCCGGCTGACCCCGGCGGCGCCGGTCCAGCGCATCCGGCCGCGGCGCACGGTCGGCGACGTGATCGCCGGCCTGGCCGCGCTGATCGCCCTGGCCGCGCTCATGGGCGGCGTCCCCTATGCCCTCCTCCGCCTCGCCGGCCCTCCGCTGCCGGAGGAACTGCTCAACGGCGACCTGCTGACCCGGCAGGTCAGCACGACCACGGCCGTCGCCATCCTCGTCCTGCTGGTCTGGCTCACCTGGTTCCAGCTGGTCATCTGCGTGGTCGTGGAGGTGTACTCCGGGATCCGCAGGGTCGGCATGCCGGCGCGCGTCCCGCTGTCCGGCGGCCCGCAGGCGCTGGCCAACCGGCTCGTCTCCACCGCGCTGATGCTGTTCACCGTGTCCGCCGTCGCGATCCCGATCGCCGGCATCGGCTCCGGCCCGCCGCCGGCCCGGCCCTCCGTGGTGGCCGCGGCCCTGACCGCCCCGATCCCCGAGGAGCACTCCTCGCTGGAGGCGGTGCGCGAGGTCAAGAAGGTCTACGTGGTCCAGCCGCCGCACGGGCGCCACCACGAGAGCCTCTGGGAGATCGCCGAGAAGTGCCTGGGGGACGGGCGGCGCTATCCGGAGATCTACCGGCTCAACCAGCACAAGCCGCAGCCTGACGGCACCCGCCTGCAGATGGCCGACCTGATCAGGCCCGGCTGGGTCCTCGACATGCCGGACGACGCCAGGAACGTCCACGTCGTCTCCGCCGACGAGCGCCGGGAGACCACCCTCGCCAAGCATCCGGGCAAGCCCGCCGAGCTGGACGGCCGCACCGAGTTCCTCCCCGCCACGGGCAAGGCGGAGCAGGACGCGGGGGACCAGGCCGCCAAGGCCGCCGAGAACACGCGTGGCGACCGGGCCACCGACGGAACGGCAGAGCACGGCGACACCGCGAAGCAGGGCGACACCGCGAAGCAGGGCGACACCGCGAAGCAGGGCGACACCGCGAAGCAGGGCGAGACGGCGAAGCGCGGGGACGCGGGGAAGCGCGGGAGCACCGGGATCCTCCTGCCGCCGCCCGCGATGCCCGAGCGCACCTACCACCTGCCTCCCCCGCCCAAGGTGCCCGCCGTCTCCGCCAAGATCCCCAAGACCGCCGTCTCGCCGCCGGGTGAGACCGGCGCGGTGGAGTCCGTCCAGGCAGGAAGGCCGCAGAGCCCCGCCCGGGTCGACGCGGCCGACCGGGGTGACAGGCCTGAGAGGCAGGACCACGGCGGCGGGCTCGACCTGCTCGAATACCTCGCGGGCGGGTCGCTCGCCGCGGCCGGCCTGCTCGCGGTGCTCGGACGCCGCCGGCGCGAGCAACTGTGGTACCGCGCCTTCGGGCACCGCATTCCCCGGCCGAGGGGGGACGCCGCCGGTGCCGAGGTCGCGCTGCGCCTCGGGTCGGACGCGCCCGGCAGTCGCATGCTGGACAACGGTCTGCGCGTGCTCGGCAAGCTCCTGGCCGAGCAGGGCCGCGTACCGCCGACCATCTACGCCGTCCACCTGTCCGCCCGGGGGCTCGACCTGTGGATCCACCCGCCGGAGCATGACGCGCCCGAGCCCTGGGAGTCGCACGACGGCGGCCGCACGTGGCGGCTGCTCGCCCACGAAGGCCGGGGCATCGACGAACACGCCGTGGCGGACGTGCCCGCGCCATACCCCGGCCTGGTCTCGCTCGGGGTCACCGAATCGGGCCGGGTGCTGATCGACCTGGAGGCGGCGCACGGTGTGATCGCCATCACCGGGCACCGCGTGCGCGACGCCCTGTCCGCGCTCGCCGTCGAGCTGGCGACCAACCGCTGGTCCGACGAGATGCGCATCACGCTGGTCGGCTTCGGCGCCGACCTGGCGACGATCGCCCCGCACCGCGTCCGGGTCGTCGGCAGCCTGGCGGAGGCGCTGCCGGAGCTGGAGGCCAGGGCGGAGGAGACGGCCGCGACCGGTGCGCAGGTGCTGACCGGCCGCGTCCACGGCCGCGCCGCCGACCCCGTCTGGCCGCCGCACTTCCTGCTGTCGGCGATCGCGCCGGACCCCGAGGAGGCGGTCCGGCTGGCACGGCTCGGCCGCGCCGGCACCCGCATGGCCGCCGGGTACGTCATCGCGGGCGACGTCCCGCACGCCACGTGGACCTGGGAGATCACCGAGGACGGCGACGCGAAGGTCGGCGCCCTCGGCGTCGCGGTCGCGGCTCAGCTGCTGCCACGGCGGCACTATGACGCGGTCATCGAGCTGTTCCGCACCGCCGAGCGCCGCGAAGGCGAGCCGGTCCGCGAGGAAGGGGAACCGCGGGAGTTCACCACGACCCCTTCGATCAACGTGCGGATCCTCGGCCCGATCGAGATCGGGCCGGTCCCGCCGCTGGAGGAGGGCAGGGCCGAGCTGGCCTGCGAGCTGATCGTCTACCTGGCCACCCACCCGGCCGGGGTGCATCCCGTCGTGCTCGGCGGCATCCTGTGGCCGCGCGGGGTGCAGGCCGTCGTGCGCGACGCGACGATCGCCCGGGTGGCCGACTGGCTGGGCACCGACAGCGAGGGCCGGCCCAACCTCCGGGCCGACGACACCGGCCGGCTCCGGCTCGGTCCCGAGGTGCGGTCCGACTGGCAGCTGTTCCGCGAGCTCGTCCGCCGCTCCCACAACGACCCGAGCGCCCGGGCCGTACTGCTGGACAAGGCTCTGGGGCTGGTCCGGGGCCCGTTGCTCAACGGCAGGCCGCGCGGGCGGTACGCCTGGCTGGCGGCCGACGAGCTGGAGTACGAGGTGACGGCCAGCGTGGCGGACGCCGCGCACCGGCTGTGCGAGGTGCGGCTGGCCCACGGCGACGCCGACGCCGCCGTGGCCGCGATACGGGCGGGCCTGCTGCTGGCCGCCGACGACGAGGGGCTCTGGCGCGACCTGCTCAGGGCCGCGCACGCCACCGGGGACCCGCTCAAGCTGCGCGCGGTCGTCGACGGGCTGCACCGCCGCGCGTCCTCCCATCCCTACGGCGGAGGGATGGCCCCCGAGACCGAGGCGCTGATCGACGAGCTCCTGCCCACCTGGCGACTGCATTCGATGCCGTCGGCATGACAGGGAAGCCGAGGAGCCTGACACCGAAGCCGAGGAGCATGACGGGCAGGCCGCAGAAGCGTGACGGGCGGGCCGCAGAAGCGTGACGGGCGGGCCGCAGAAGCGTGACGGCGGGCGGGAGAACCGTGGCGGCGGGCCGAGGATGGCGGAAGACGACGGGAGACATGAGAGAAGCGGCGGAGAGAGGTGGCGGTGGTGACGGAGTCATGCCGATACGGGCATAACGGTGGTCTGGTCGCGCGGCGGGTGGCTAGCGTCGGCGGCATGCGGATGCGGGCCGCCCTTGCCGCCGTCGCCGTGGGCGGAACCTGCCTGCTCGGCAGCGGCTGCGCGGACGCCGGCGCGGAGCGCCCGTTCACCCCGGCCGGGGACACCACGGCCACCGATCCCGCCGGCACGGCGACCACCGGCCCCTCCGTCGCCACGACGACCGGCCCCGGGGCCACGCCCGGCTCGGCGAACGCTCCGGGCGCACTGTCGACGCCCTGGGTGCAGACCGTCGAGCTCACGCCGGGAATGACCGTGTCGATCGAGTGGCCCGCCGGCCTCGACGCCGCGCAGCAGGCCATGGTCAAGGCGTTCACCGACGGCTACGTCGGATCATGGAAGGCGGTCGTCACCCAGGGTGAGGACGAGGCCTACCTCTCCGGTGTCGAAGATCAGGCGAGCCGCGACGCCTACACCTGGGTGCGCGGCTTCGTGGACCGGCGCGAATCGGCCGGCGGGACCGCGAAGGTGTACGCCATCCAGGTGCCGTCGGTCAGCGGGCGCGGCGCGGAGGTCGACGCCTGCGTCGACGAGTCGGGCGTGCGGGTGACCGACGCCGACAGCGCCCGCCCCATCGCCACCCAGCCCGCCTGGACCAGGCAGCCCGCCTCGGTGTACCTCCAGGTCGCCGCCGTGCGCAAGGGCGACGACGGGATGTGGCGGGTCAGGACCTACATGCACGCCTCCTACCCCCATCAGCGTGCGAAGGAGTGCCGCCGATGAGATCACTGATGCCGTTCGTCCTGGCCGCCTCGCTGGTCACCGCGCCGGCCGGGGACCCGGGAGGCCCGATCGGGGACGGCTTCCAGAACGACCGCACCAGCGGTGTGGTGCTGCGCAACTCCAAGATCGTGCTCAGCGGCAACGGCCTCGGCGCCAAGAGCGACGGCTACCGCGTCCAGCGTCCCTGCTGGTACGAGCCCGGTGACAACGCCGATGCCATGCTCGACCGGCAGGAGAACGTCAGGGACTTCTGGTTCCACACCCACCCGAACGGCACCGAAGAGGACTACGAGCGGTTCCTCAAGCAGTACAAGGACAAGGTCGGCAAGGACGGCCGCTGGTGGACGCCCGCGTACAACGCGGCCGACCCCGACGGGCTCTCCTGCTGGACGGGGCTCGAGGGAGCCGTCTGGGTGCCGGCGGGCACCACCCCGCCCGGCGGGATCACGTTGCAGGAGCTCTACCAGCTCGCCCGGGCCGCGCTGACCGTGCCCGAGCCGAAGATCGAGCTCAGCCCGGACGTCAAGAGCTACGTGAACCTGCCGACCTGGGTCTGGCTGACCGGCATCGGGGAGACCAGCCGTTCGGTGACCGCCGAGATCCCCGGCGTCATGTCCGCCACCGTCACCGCCACCCTCGACAGGGTCGAGATCAAGTCGGGCGCGCCCGCCGGCCGGGCGGAGGTCAAGGAGGACTGCGGCGCGACGGGCCACCCGTACGCGAAGGGCGGCACATTCAGCTGCGGGGTGGTCTACCTGCGCGCCTCGATCGACCAGCCGCGCAAGGTGTACGTCATGTCCGTGACCACCGTGTGGCCGGTGACGGGTGCCGGAGTGGGCTTCGCCTTCCAGCCGGTCCAGGCCACCGTCACCAGGGACATCCCGGTCGGCGAGGTCCAGAGCACCGTCCGGAAGGACTCCGGCGACTCCTGACCGAGCCGGGTCTTTGGGGCCGGGCCGTGCTCCGGCGGCCGAGCCGGGCTGCCAGAGCCCGGCCGGCCATGGGCTCAGAGGGAGTTCTCGTGCCGGAGCAGCCACTCCTTGACCGTGGTGCCGTAGTAGTAGCCGCCGAAGCCGCCCGTGGAGGGGAGCACCCGGTGGCAGGGGACGAACGGGGCGATGAGGTTCTGGGCGCATGCCGACCCCGCCGCCCGAGCCGCCGTCCTGGGCAGCCCGGCACGCTCGGCCAGTTCCGCGTAGCGCACCGTCGTACCCGCCGGCACCGCGCGCAGCGCCGTGAGCAGCCGCTGCCTGGTCGGCGTACCCGGCTGGTCCACCTCCACGGTGTCGAGGGCGAACAGGTCGCCGTCCAGGTAGTCGCGCACGGCCTGGGCGGGCTTGCCGAGGTCCCCGACGGTCTGGAGGGGGAGCGCCCTGAGCGGCGCCGGCAGGCGGGCGAACATCTGGCCGGGGTCTGCGGTGAAGCCGGCGGCGACGAGCACGCCGTCGTGGACGAGCAGCGACAGCGGCCCGGCCGGAGTCGGCAGCACCTGAGCGTCGATGGTCGAGGTCATCGGGTCTCCTTCAGTGTGGTGGCCCCGGAAGTCAGTGGTCCCGGGGACGAGGTCGTTTCGGGCTCTACCTGGGCTAACCGGCGTCCTTCCGAGCTCCACAGGTGCAGGGCGGCGTAGGCCCGCCAGGGGCGCCACCGCTCGACGTCGTCTTCGGCGATGCCGAGCGCCTTCATGGCCCGTCGCAGGCCGAGGTCCCCGGCGGGCCACGCGTCGGGGTCGCGCAGCGCGCGCATCACGATGTAGCCGGTCGTCCAGGGGCCGATGCCCGGGATCGCCATCAGCCGCGCGGCCGTCTCGGCCGGATCCGCGCCGCCGTCGAGGTCCAGCTCGCCGTCGGCCACCTTCTCGGCGACGGCCTTCAGCGTCGCGATCCGCCGGCCTGTGAGCCCGAGCCCGGAAAGATCGGCCTCCGCCAGCCGTTCGGCATTCGGGAACAGCAGGTATGGGCCGTCAGCACCGGCACCCACCGGAGGGGCCGGGTGCGCGCCGGCCGGAGAGTCCGTACGGGCTTCCGCAGGAGCTGCGGGGGTGCCGGCGGAGATGCCGGCAGCCGCGAGGACGGACGGCTGGGCGGCAGCGGGGGTGCCGGGGATGTCGCAGGGTTTGGCGAAGGTGCCGGCGCGGGCGGCGATGCGGCCGAGCAGCGTTCTGGCTCCCGCCACGGAGACCTGCTGGCCGACCACGGCGCGCACGGCCAGCTCGAAGCCGTCGAAGGCGCCCGGCACGCGCAGTCCCGGCCTGCGCTCGACGAGCGGCCGGAGCGTGGTCGCGCCGAGGACGTCGGCGATGGCGCCCGGGTCGGCGTCCAGGTCGAGCAGCCGGCGGCACCGGGAGACGATCCTGGCCAGGTGGCGGGTGTCGTCCAAGGTCACCGACAGCTTGACGTGCCCGTCCGCCGGAGCCAGCGTGATCACCCCGCCGGGGACGGCGCGCCGGTAGCCCGCCGGACCCGACTCCTCCACCCCTGGGATCGCCCGGGCGGAGAGGAAGGCGAGCAGGGTCTCGGCGTCATAGGGAGTGCGGTGGGTCAGCCGTAGCGTGAGCGCCGCCGGCATGCCAGGGGCGGGTGCCGCCTCGGCCCGCGCACCAGCGGTGGCCGTGCCGGGTCGAGTACCGGTCGCCGTCCGAGCGGTAGCAGGTGCTTCCGTACCAGTCGGGGACGTGCTGCCGGGCCGAGCGGCGACCCGGGCGAGCGGTCCCGAGGAGGTGCGCAGGTCGCTGGGGGCGAAGCCATACGCCTCCTTCATGGTGGCGTTGAACTGGCGGACGCTGCCGAACCCGGACGCGAACGCGACGTCGGTGATCGGCAGCGAGGTCTCGGTCAGCAGCTGCTTGGCGAGCAGGAGCCGCCGGGTCCTCGCCACCGCCAGCGGACCGGCGCCGAGCTGGGCGGTGAACAGGCGCAGCAGGTGGCGTTCGGTGACGTGCAGCCGGTTCGCCAGCCCGGCGACGCCGTACTCGTCGGCCACCCCGTCGTCGATCAGGCGCAGGGCGCGCCCGACGAGGTCGGCGGGGACGTCCCAGCCGGGGTCTCCAGGGCTGAGCTCCGGCCGGCAGCGGCGGCACGGGCGAAAGCCCGCGGCCTCGGCCGCCGCGGCGTGCCGGTAGAAGCGGACGTTACGTCGTGCGGGGGTGCGCGCCGGGCAGATGGGGCGGCAGTAGATCCCGGTCGAGGTGACGGCTGTGTAGAACCGCCCGTCGAACCTCGTGTCGCGGGCGCTCGCCGCCCGGTAACAGGAGTCGAAGTCGAGGGTCTGGTGTGGGGTCACATGTACGACGTTATGCGCTGCTGGCAGCCCAC
The DNA here is from genome assembly GCF_023276435.1 of Sphaerisporangium perillae. GTDB lineage: Bacteria > Actinomycetota > Actinomycetes > Streptosporangiales > Streptosporangiaceae > Sphaerisporangium > Sphaerisporangium perillae. The sequence goes on along the minus strand of NZ_JALLPO010000018.1, from coordinate 156,467 downwards.
GACTGGCGGGAATCGGACCCGGCTGTGGCCGGGCCGGAGGGGTGGCTCATGGGTCTTCCGCAAGCCACCAGGTAGCCCACCGTACGGCGGCGCCGGTCCCGCCGTACCCCGTTCCCGTCGTCGCGGCGCCGAATCCCGAGGACCGTATCGGCCGGGGAGGGAGTGGGACGCCGGCCGAAGGAGGGCGGGCGCGCTGGGGGCAGCGGCGGCTGGGGGGAGCGGGGGCTGCGGGGGGTTACTTGGTGGAGATGCCTACGCCTAGGTCGAATTCGCGGTAGACGCGGGCCCAGAAGCCGTCGCGTAGCCATACTCGGGCCTCGGGGTAGGGGCGCAGCGAGTGGCCGAGCTCCTTTTCCGCCTCGATGAGCAGTTCGGTGTCGATGACGGTCGGCAGCAGCGGGCCGGGGAGCAGGTCGCGGATGTTGTCGCGGCCGCGGGTGAGGATCCACTTCTGCGCGACGTGCTCGCCGACCTCTTCGACCCTCGGCCGGCTCGGCCCGAGCTTGGTGACCTGGCCGGGGTGCTTGACCGCGGGTTTGGCGCTGATCGCGGTGCGCCCGGCGAACACCTGGGCGGGCGAGGGCGGCGACGGCGCGGCGGCGGGCACGACCTGGGCGGCGCGGCTGAAGTAGGGCCGCAGGAAGTCGGCGCCCAGCTCTTCGACGGTGTCGGACTCCCAGACCAGGCGTTCGGCCTGGTTGGTGCCGTAGGGCGGCTCGACCCCCCACAGGTGGATGCGCACCCCGAACGTCTGGGCGGCCTCGACGGCGGGCACCATGTCCTCGTCGCCGGCGATCAGCACGGTGTCGCTCACGGCGTGGTGGCGGGCGAGGGCCTCGAGGTCGCTGCGGATCTGCGCGTCGACGCCTTTCTGCTGCCCCCGGGCGTTGAGGTTGCCGAGGCGCACCTTGACCCAGGGAAGCTGCGCGATCACGCGCTGGTCGACCGTGGGAACGCGGTCGCGGGCGGCGTCGTACCAGTAGACCCTCAGCAGCTCGCCGGGGATGCGCTCCATCGCGTGCTTCTTGAGGGCTTGGATGAGCTCGTCGGCGGCGACGCGATATTCCTTGCGCTCCTTGGCCCCCAGGATGACCTCGCCCGCCGCCGCGTAGAGATAGCCGACGTCCACGAGGACGGCGTATTTCGCCGCCACGGGATGCGGTGTGAGGTCCGGGATTGCCATGCTCTCCTCCAGGCCTCGGTCCTAGTTGATGATCGGCTGACTATATTCCCCCATTTCTAGATAGTCCCAACTCTTAGCGCGCTTGACACCCACTTCGAAAGATCTAATGAGGCCGTGAGCTTGCCCGCCACGCTCCTGGCCCCGTAGGGAACACCCTTCTCATCTGATGTGCTGGGTTACGCCACGTTTCGCGGCTTCGCGCGGGTTGAGCAGGTTTTGAGGCTCTTGTCGCGATGGCGATGACCAGCGCGGCGACCTCCTCGGAAGTGGCGTCGCCGTGAATGATCCTCAGATAGGGCTGATCCATGGACGGCTCCTACAGGGGGATGTTGCCGTGCTTCTTCGGCGGCAGGGTCTGGCGCTTGTTGCGGAGCGCGCGAAGCGCCCTGACGATCTGGATCCGGGTGTCGGAAGGCCTGATCACCGCGTCGACGTATCCGCGCTCGGCCGCCAGGTACGGATTGGCCAGCGTGTCCTCGTAGTCGCTGATCAGGCGCGCCCGCTCCGTCTCGGGGTCCTCGGCCGTGGCCAGCTCCCGCCGGTAGAGGATGTTGACCGCGCCCTGAGCGCCCATCACCGCGATCTGGGCCGTCGGCCACGCCAGGTTGATGTCGGCGCCGAGGTGCTTGGAGCCCATGACGTCGTACGCGCCGCCGTACGCCTTGCGCGTGATCACCGTCACCAGCGGCACGGTCGCCTCCGCGTAGGCGTACAGGAGCTTGGCGCCGCGCCGGATGATCCCGTTCCATTCCTGATCCGTACCCGGCAGGAACCCCGGCACGTCCACAAAAGTCAGGACAGGGATATTAAAAGCATCACAAGTGCGGACGAATCGCGCGGCCTTTTCCGAGGCGGCGATGTCCAGCGTCCCCGCGAAGCTCATCGGCTGGTTGGCCACCACGCCTACCGAACTGCCCTCGACCCGCCCGAACCCGACGACGATGTTCGGCGCGAACTCCGCGTGGATCTCCAGGAACTCGCCGTCGTCGAGCACGTGCTCGATCACCCGATGCATGTCGTACGGCTGGTTCGCCGAGTCGGGGATCAGCACGTCGAGCTCGCGGTCGGCGTCGGTGACGGTCGGCTCGGCCGGGGAGTCGAACGCCGGCACCTCGTCCATGTTGTTGGACGGCAGGTAGGACAGCAGCGCCTTGGCGAACTCCAGGCAGTCGTTCTCGTCGGCCGCCTCGTAATGGGCCACCCCGGACCTGGAGTTGTGGGTGTGCGCGCCCCCGAGCTCCTCGAACGTCACCTCCTCGCCGGTCACCGTCTTGATGACGTCCGGCCCGGTGATGAACATGTGGGACTTCTCGCGCACCATGAGCACGAAGTCGGTCAGCGCGGGAGAGTACACCGCGCCCCCGGCGCACGGCCCCATGATGAGGGAGATCTGCGGGATCACCCCGGAGGCGTGCACGTTGCGCTTGAAGATCTCGGCGTAGAGGCCGAGCGAGACGACGCCTTCCTGGATGCGGGCGCCTCCGGAGTCGTTGATGCCGACGACCGGGCAGCCCGTCTTCAGGGCGTGGTCCATGACCTTGACGATCTTCTCGCCGAAGACCTCGCCGAGCGAGCCGCCGAAGACCGTGAAGTCCTGCGCGAAGACCGCCACCGGACGGCCCGCCACAGTGCCGTACCCCGTCACGACCCCGTCGCCGTACGGCCGCTCGTCCGCCATGCCGAAGCTGGTCGACCTGTGGCGGGCCAGCTCGTCGAACTCCACGAAGGACCCCTCGTCGAGGAAGGCGACCAGCCGCTCGCGCGCGGTCATCTTGCCCCTGGAGTGTTGCTTCTCCACCGCGCGCGCGGACCCGGCGTGGGACGCCTCTTCGCGGCGTCGCTCCAGGTCAGCGATCTTTCCCGCGGTGGTGTGCGGGTCGATGCCGTCGAGGTGTGGAACCGGGTCAGCACTCATGCCCGTAGGTTAGCCCGCCGCTCACATCCGCGGTCATCCGGAGGTGGAGTAGCGCCCCCGGTTAGAGTGAACGGCATGACCAGTTTCGCCGCCGGGGGCGGCTCGCCCGTGATAGCGGGCTCCGCCGAAGCGGTCCGGACCCACAAGCTGTACAAGCGGTTCGGGCAGCAGGTGGCGGTGGCGGGAGTCGATCTCGTGGTGCCGCGTGGCAGCTTCGCCGGCCTCGTCGGGCCGAACGGCGCGGGCAAGACCACCACGCTCAGCATGATCACCGGCCTGCTGCTGCCCGACGCGGGCTCGGTCGAGGTCAACGGGGTCGACGTGTGGCGTGACCCCGTCGCGGTCAAGGCCCATGTCGGTGTGCTCCCCGAGGGGCTGCGGCTCTTCGAACGGCTCTCCGGCCGCGAACTGCTCACCTACAACGGCCAGCTCCGCGGCATACCGAAGGACGAGGTCGCACAGCGCGCCGAGGAGCTGCTGAAGGTCATGGACCTCACCGGCTCGGCCGACAAGCTGGTCGTCGACTACTCCACCGGCATGCGCAAGAAGATCGGCCTGGCCGCCGCCCTGCTGCACAACCCCGAGGTCCTCTTCCTTGACGAGCCCTTCGAGGGCGTCGACCCGATCAGCGCCAACACCCTCGTCGAGGTCCTCCAGCGCTACACCTCCTCCGGCTCGACCGTGGTCTTCTCCAGCCACGTCATGGAACTGGTCGAGCGGCTCTGCGACTGGGTGTCGGTCATGAACCTCGGCCACATCGTCGCCCAGGGCCCGCTCAGTGAGGTGCGCGGCGACCACACCCTCAACGAGGCACTGCTCGACCTGGTCGGCGCCCGAGGCAACGGCGAGGAGGGCCTGTCATGGCTCGGCTCCGCCCGCGCCTGATCTCTCCGGACCCCGGCTTGGCCGGGCGCCGCCGTCACGTGATCTCTCCGGACGCCGCCCTGTTCCTGGTCCTCAGCGGGGAGGGGCCGTCATGGCCTGGCTCTTCGTCCGGCTGAAGCTGCGGCTGATCGCCGGCAACCTGCGCGGCGACGTCATGCGGCAGGTCGGCTTCGTCTTCACGTTGATCGCGGCGGCGCTGGCCGCGTGTGGCGGCTTCGCCCTGATGAGCCTGCTGCGGCTCGCGCCTCCCGATGTGGCGCTGGACGCCGGCATGGTGCTGTTCACCCTCCTCACGCTGATCTGGGTGATCGGCCCGCTGCTCGTGTTCGGCGTCGACGAGACGCTCGACCCCGCGAGGCTGGCGCTGTTCCCGCTGACCGCACGCCAGATGGCCACCGGGATGTTCGCCGCGTCGGTCACCGGGCCGTGGCCGCTGGCCTCGCTGTTGGTGCTCCTCGGCGCCGTGGTCGGGCTGTCGCGCAGCCTGACCGGCGTGCTGGTCGGCCTGGTGGCGGCGGTGCTGCAGCTCGCGTTCTGCCTGGTGGCCTCGCGGGTCGTCACGACGGCGCTTTCGGGGGTGCTGCGCACCCGGCGCGGCCGTGACCTGCTGGCCGTGGGCGTCGTGTTCGTCATCCTGCTGACCCAGGTGCCGAACCTGCTGCTGAACCAGGGCGTCGGCGGCGACCCGCGCGTGTTCCTCTCCGGCCTCGCCTCGATCGTGCGGTGGGGGCCGCCGGCCATGGCCGCGCACGCCATCGCCGACGGCGCGCTCGCCGGGCTGGCCGAGATCGCCGTCGTAGGCGTGGTGGTGCTCGCCCTCGGCGACGTGTGGATCGCGGTGCTTCGCAGGGCGATGGTGCGGGCCGACTCCTCGACGCAGGTCGGCTCGGTGCGCCGCAGCCGCTTCGACGGGTTGCTTCCCGCCGGTCCGCTCGGCGCCGTCGTCGCCAAGGAGCTGAAGTACGTCCGCCGCGAGCCGCGCGGGCGCATGGGCTGGATGGCGGCGGTCGGCTTCGCCGGGATCTTGATGTTCTCCCTGAGCGGCGGCCCGAACGGCCTGGAAGGGGCGGCGCTGGCCGTCGCCCCCGCGTGCATCGGCGCGCTCATGATCGGGCTCCAGGCGTCCAACGCCTTCGGCATCGACGGCCGTGCCCTGTGGATGAACGCGATCGTGTACTCCTCCCAGCGCGACCTGCGCACCGACTTCGCGGGGCGGCACCTGGCCGTCTCGCTGGTCGCGGTCCCGCTGCTCGCCGTGCTGTCGATCGCCGCCGCGCTGTTCGCCGGGTATCCGCCCTGGGTGCTCCCCGCTCTGCTCACCTCCGCGGGCCTGCTGCAGATCGCCCTGGGCGTGGGGGCGGTGACCAGCGTGGTGCTGCCCTACACCTATCCCGAACGGATCAACGCCTTCACCAGCGCGGCTCCGGGGCAAGGCGGGGTGGCGTTCGCCGGGTCGTTCGGCGCGATGCTGGGCACGAGCCTGCTCGCCGTCCCAGTGGTGCTGCCGGTGTTCCTGGGACTTACCTGGGTCGCCTTGCTGGCCGTGCCGTACGGCCTGGCGGTGGCCTTCGCGGGCCGGCGGCTGGCCGCCATGATCGGCTACGCCCGCCTCCCCGACCTCCTCACTGCTGTATCCCGTCCCTCCTGAACTTCTGACCATCTGTCCCGGACGTCGTTCACCCCGGCGTCCGCGACGGTTCACCGGCTCGCCGCCAATGGTCTAGTCCAATGGATGAGACCGGTACTCGGTCGCCGGGACGGACTGGATACGCTTCGTGGTATGGCCGCCATCGCATCACAGCAGGCAGGACGTTCTCCTGTCGAACGGCACAGCGCCGTCTCCGAGATGCCCGACGAACTGCGCGCCGACGTGCGCATGCTGGGTGAGCTGCTGGGCCGGGTCATCGCCGAGGACGGCGGGCCCGACCTCCTGGCCGACGTCGAACGGCTGCGCAAAGCGGTGATCGCCGCCCGCCGGCGTGAGATGTCCGTCGACGAGGTGGCCGCGATGGTCGCGCAGTGGCCCATCGACAGGAGCGTGCAGATCGCCCGGGCGTTCACGTGCTACTTCCACTTGGTCAACCTGGCGGAGGAGCACTACAGGATCCGCATCCTGAGATCCAGGGACACCGGTGAGGGCGAGCTCCCGGAGTCGCTCGCGCAGGCCGTGCGCGAGCTCAAGAACGACCTCGGCGGCGACGAGCTCGCGCGGCTGATCGCCGGGCTGGAGTTCCGGCCGGTCCTGACCGCGCATCCCACCGAGGCCCGTCGGCGCGCGATCGTCACCGCGATCCAGCGCGTCAGCGTCCAGCTCGCCGAGTACAACGCGCCCGACCGGGGCGCCAACGAGCGGGAGGAGGCGCACCGCCGCATCCTCGAGGAGATCGACCTGCTGTGGCGCACCGCCCAGCTCCGGCACACCAAGCTCGACCCGCTCGACGAGGTCCGCACGGCGATGTCGGCGTTCGACGAGACCCTGTTCCGCACCGTCCCGCGCATCTACCGCTCCCTGGACGCCGCGCTCGCCGAGGGCACCGGCAGGCGCGAGCCGCTGGCGAAGGCCTTCATCCGCTACGGGAGCTGGATCGGCGGCGACCGCGACGGCAACCCCAACGTGACCGCCCGGGTGACCCGGGAGGCCGTGCTCATCCAGGCCGAGCACGTGCTGACCGCGCTGGAGAACGCCGCGACCCGCATCGGCCGCACCCTCACCGTCTCCGCCCAGTACAGCCCGCCCGGCAAGGAGCTGCGCGACGCGCTCGCCGCCGCGACCGACGACCACCCCGAGCTGGTCGCCGATCTCGCCAAGCGCTCGCCGAGGGAACCGCACCGCCAGTGGCTGCTGTTCGTGGCCGCCCGGATCGCCGCCACCCGCCGCCGCGACCTCGACCTGGCCTACCGCTCGCCCGACGAGCTGCTCAGAGACCTGCGCATCTGCCAGGCCTCCCTGCTGTCGACCGGGGCGACGCGCCAGGCGTACGGCGAGATCCAGCACCTCATCTGGCAGGTCGAGACCTTCGGGTTCCACCTCGCCGAGTTGGAGGTCCGCCAGCACTCCCAGGTGCACGCCCAGGCTCTGGAGGAGATCAAGGCCGGCACGCCGTCGGAGCGCACCGAGGAGGTGCTGGCCACCATCCGGATGATCGCCTGGATCCAGGAGCGGTTCGGGGTCGAGGCCTGCTCGCGGTACGTCGTGTCCTTCACCCGCTCGGCGGACGACATCGCCGCCGTCTACGAGCTGGCCGAGCACGCGCTGGGCGACCGCGCGCCCGTGCTCGACGTCGTGCCGCTCTTCGAGTCCGGCGAGGACCTCGCCAACTCGGCCGACGTGCTCTCCGGGATGCTGCGCCTGCCCGCCGTCCAGAAGCGCCTCGACGCCAACGGGCGCCGCCTTGAGGTCATGCTCGGGTACTCCGACTCGGCCAAGGAGCTCGGCCCGGCCGCCGCCACGCTCAAGCTGTACGACGCGCAGGCTGAGCTGGCCAGGTGGGCGCTGGCCAACGACGTCCGGCTGACGCTGTTCCACGGCCGGGGCGGCGCCCTCGGACGTGGCGGCGGCCCCGCCAACCGGGCGGTCCTCGCCCAGGCCCCCGGCTCGGTCGCCGGCCGGTTCAAGGTCACCGAGCAGGGTGAGGTGATCTTCGCCAGGTACGGCCACCCGGCGATCGCCCTGCGGCACATCGAGCAGGTGACCAACGCCGTGCTGCTCGCCTCCACCCCTTCGGTCGAGGCCCGCACCGCCGACGCCGCCGCCCGCTACCGCCTTCTGGCCGAGCGGGTCGCCGCCGCCTCCGAGCGCGCGTACCGTTCGCTGGCCGAGGCGCCCGGGTTCCCCGAGTGGTTCGGCCTGGTCAGCCCGTTGGAGGAGATCGGCTCGCTGCGCCTCGGCTCCCGCCCGGCCCGGCGCGGCCTCGGGGCCCCCAGGTCGCTGGACGACCTGCGCGCGATCCCCTGGGTGTTCGCCTGGGCGCAGACCCGCGTCAACCTGCCCGGCTGGTACGGCCTCGGCAGCGGCCTGCTCGCCGCCACCCGCGACGACGACACGACGGGGGACGAGCCCGGGCCTGGCATCGAGGAGCTGCGCCGGGCCTACCGCGAGTGGCCGCTGTTCGCCTCGCTCCTGGACAACGCCGAGATGTCCCTGGCGAAGACCGACCGGCAGATCGCGGCCCGCTATCTGACGCTCGGCGGGCGGCAGGACTTCACCGACCAGGTGCTCGGCGAGTACGACCTGACCCGCAAGCTGGTGCTCGCCGTGACCGGGCACAGCCGGCTCCTGGAGAGCAGGCGCGTCCTGTCCCGCGCGGTCCAGCTCCGCGATCCTTACGTCGACGCCCTGTCCCACCTGCAGCTACGTGCCCTGTCGGCCCTCCGCGCCGAAGACGCCCTCTCGGACGACGAGCGCGAACGCCTGGAGACCCTCCTCCTCCTCAGCGTCAACGGCGTGGCCGCAGGCCTCCAGAACACCGGCTGATCCCGCGGAGCGGTGCGGTCACCCTTCCGGCGCGGCCGGAAGGGTGACGCGCTCCGGGGCGGAGTAGATGTTGAAGCGTTCGGCTCGGAGGAAGCCGACGAGGGTCATGCCGAACTCTCTGGCCAGGTCCACGGCCAGCGAGGAGGGCGCGGACACGCCGCAGACCATGGGCAGGCCCGCGGCCATGGCCTTCTGCATGATCTCGTAGCTGGTCCTGCCGCTGACGAGCAGGAGGTTCGCGCCGAGTGGCAGCCGTCCGGACATCAGGGCCCAGCCGACCAGCTTGTCCACGGCGTTGTGCCGTCCGACATCCTCGCGGAGGGCGATCAGCGATCCGTCGGCGGTGAACAGGCCGGCGGCGTGCAGGCCGCCGGTCTTGCCGAAGATCCCCTGGGCCTGCCGGAGCCGCTGCGGCAGCTCGTACAGGACCTCGGCGGGCACCGGCGGGAGACCCGGGGGCGGCGAGGCCGTCGCCGGGTCCGTTCCGGCGCGGCCTGCGGAGTCCGGGGAACCCAAGTGAGCCGGACCGGAGGCGCCCAGCGAGGCGTGGCGGGCCCGGAGGGTGTCGAGGCTGGCGGTGCCGCAGACGCCGCAGGCGCTCGATGTCAGGAAATGTCGGTGCATGGTGGGCAGGTCGGGCAGGATCCGGCCGTGCAGGCGCACGGTGACCGTGTTGTAGCGGGCCTCGGGCGGCAGGTCCTCGTCGGTGCAGTACGCGATCGAGGCGATGTCGCCGGGGCTCACGATGCCCTCGCCGGACAGGAACCCGGCCGCGAGCTCGAAGTCGGCGCCCGGCGTCCGCATGGTGATCGCCAGGGTCCGGGTGTCGCCGCCCGCCGTGATGCGGATCTCCAGCGGCTCCTCGGTCGCCAGGTCGTCCCGCCGGTCGCGTACTGCGGCGCCGGACACCTCGCGCACCCGCGCCCTCGTCGTCGGCCCCGGACGCACGCGCCCGGCGGTGTCCATGGCGCGGTCGTCCCGGCCGACGGTGGTCATGGGGCGATCTTCCGCAGGGTGACGACGGCGTTGTAGTCCGGGATGCGGGCGTCCGGGGACCGGCGGGCGGCGTCCAGGAGCACGTTGCCCTCCGGCCAGTGGATCTGCAGGTTGCCGGGGGTGAGCGGCGCGCGCAGCACGCGCCCGGTGAAGCTGCCCGCCGCCCCCTTCAGCTCGATCTCGGCCCCGTCGGGCAGTCCGAGCCGGTCGGCGTCGTACGGGCTGATCAGCACGGCCTCGCGGGTGGCGCCGTTGAAGCCGTCGCGCCGCTCGTGGACCATGCTGTTGAACTGCTTGCCGCGCCGCGTGGCGACCATGAACGATCCGTCGGGACGCCGCAGCTCGGGGAGCGCGACGGGCGAGAAGCGGCCGAGGCCGTCGGCGGTGGGGAACCGCCCGCCGGGGCACAGATGCCGCCCGCCGTACTGCACGTTGTCGCCGAACCTCGCCAGCCCGGCGATCCCGCTGTAGAACGGCACGGCGTCCTCGATCTCCCGCCGGATCTGCGGCGTGCCGCCCGGATAGCGGATCTTACCGGCGAGCTCGGGCCGCGCGCGTGCGGCGAGCTCGGTGAAGATCTTCCACTCCGGCCACGCCTCGCCGACCCGCGGCCCCTCGACCTCGGGGGAGAAGATGACGCGGCGCTCGGTCGAGGTCTCGGTCACGCCGCCCTCCATCTCATACCGGGTCTGCGCCGGGAGCAGCAGGACGTCGCCCTCGGACTCGACGAGCATCTGGCTGGAGGGCACGATGTCGATGTGGACCCGCAGCGAGAGCCGGGACAGCGCCTCGCGGCAGTAGGCCGGATCGGGGAGCACCTCAAGGAAGTTGCCGCCCGAGGAGATCAGGACGTCCAGCTCGCCCGCGTGCGCCGCGTCGATCATGTCGGTCGCGGTGAGCCCGGGCGTGGCCGGCACCTCGAAGCCCCACTTCTCGCCGAACCGCGCGGCGTTCTCCGGGGTGACCGGCAGGCCGCCGGGCAGGCCGGTGGCGTAGGCGCCCATCTCGGCGCCGCCCTGCACCCCGCTGTGCCCGCGGATCGGCATGAGCCCGCAGTGGTCCCGTCCGACGAAGCCCCTGGCCAGAGCGAGGTTCACGATCGAGCGGACGTTCTCCTCGCCGTAGGAGTGCTGGGTGATGCCCATCGACCAGACGAGCACCGCCGACTTCGCCTCGCCGAGCAGCTTGGCCAGCTCGTACATCTGCTCCCGCGTTGCGCCGCTGAGCGCCTCCAGCGACTCCCACGACTGCTCGGCCACGGCCCGCCGCGCGTCCTCGAAGTCCGCGGTGTGCTGGTCGATGAACGTCTTGTCCAGCCAGTCGTTCTCGACGAGATGCTTGAGGACGCCGTTGAGGAAGCCGATGTCGCCGCCGACGTTCACCCCGAAGAAGTGATCGGTGATCTTCGTGCCGAACAGCGCCGACTCGGCGTTGGAGGGCACCCAGTAGTTCTGCATGCCGGGCTCGCGGTAGGAGTTGACCATCGCGACCTGGGTGCCCGCCTTCTTGGCGTGGTACAGGTACTTCATGGCGACCGGCTGGTTGTTGGACGGGTTGGAGCCGATGAAGACGATCAGGTCCGAGCCGATCCAGTCGGTGTAGGAGCAGGTGGTCGCGGCGGCGCCGATGGTCTGTTTCAGCGCGACCGTCGAGGGCGAGTGGCAGATGCGGGCCGCGTTGTCGATCGAGTTGGTGCCGAGCGCCCGCACGGCCTTCTGCGCCGCGAAGTAGTTCTCGTTCGGGACGCCCCGGCTGGTGAGGTAGGCGCCGAACCGCGTGCCGTCCAGGTGGGAGGCGGCCAGGTCGAGCGCCTCGTCCCAGCCGACGCGGGTGAAGCCCGGCTCTCCCCGGCGCCGCAGCATGGGGTAGGGCAGGCGGCCGAGGTCGCGCAGCTCCGCGCTCCTCATCCCCGCCAGGCCCGACACGTCGGACAACGCCGAGGGGTCCAGCGCCGGCATCGTGTTCAGCTTGAGCAGGCGCAGCCGGATGTTGCACAGATGGATCTCGTCCATCGTCCAGTCGCGCATGCCCTGGGTGCCGAGGGCACAGCCGTCACAGGTGCCCTGGGTCAGGATGCGCCAGGCGTAGCGCCGGTTCCCCTTGACCGACCGGAACGCCTTCCACAGCTCCAAGTAGTTGTTGGGCTTGCGCTCGCCGATGCCGAAGGGCTTCCAGCTCGCCCAGTTCCGAGGGTCCAGACGCTTGCTCACCGGACGTTCACCTGTTCCTTGTCCCGCTGCCGGTCATTCGCGCGGCTTACTCATAGCATCACCCTTCACCCCGATTTGACTAACCGGAGGACGCGCCGGGCAGGTGGCGCGGGCCCGGCGGGCCGTCGTTCCAAGCCGAAATGATGGCCGTGTTACCGAGTGTTGGCTGCTCATCCCGCTAACCGGGCCGCGCCACCCCGCGCGAGGGAGGAGGATGGACCGGTGCTTGACTCGCCGTACAACGATCTCGACCGGCCGCCTCTGTCGCAGGCGGCGCTGACCAAGGCCGTCGTCCGCCCGGGCGTACTGTGGTCCCGGCTGTCGGTCGTCGACCGCACCGGGTCCACGAACGCCGATCTGGCGCAGGCCGCGCGCGAAGGCGCGCATGAGGGCGCCGTGCTCATCGCCGAGCTGCAGCTCGCGGGGCGCGGGCGTCTCGGACGCGTGTGGACGGCGCCTTCGCGGTCCGGCCTGACCTTCTCCCTGCTGCTGCGGCCCGCCGTCCCCCCGGCCAGGCAGGGCTGGGTGACGCTGCTGGTGGCGCTGGCCGCCGCGTCGGCCGTGCGGCGCGTCGCGGGCGTGGACGTCCGGCTGAAGTGGCCGAACGATCTGCTCGTCGGGGAGCGCAAGCTCGCCGGCGTCCTGGCCGAGCGCGTGGAGGGCGCCGTCATCGTCGGCATGGGGCTCAACGTGTCGGTGCGCCCCGAGGAACTGCCGGTCGGCACCGCCACCTCCCTCGCCATCGAGGACGCCGAGTGCACCGACCGCGATCCGCTGATGCGGGCCGTGCTCCGGGAGATCGAGACGCACTACCGCGACTGGGTGGCGGCCGAAGGGGACGCCGACGCCTGCGGGCTGCGGGCGGCGTACAGGGCGATGAGCGCCACCATCGGCAACGAGGTCCGGGTCGAGCTCCCCGGTGAGCGCGTGCTCGAAGGGGTCGCCACGGGCGTGGACGGCTCGGGCCACCTGCTGGTCCGCTCCGGCGGCGTCGACCATTCCTTGAGCGTGGGGGACGTCGTCCACGTGCGTCCGGCCGTCGGCTAGCCGGCCTGGTGCACCGGCGACCTTGTGCAGGTCATCTCGTGACCTGACAGGGCAGACGTGGGGGAGATCGGCGTGCCACGATTTGCCCCATGGGTCTCCCTGAACATCATCTGACGGTGGGGGAGCGGGTCGTGCACTCGTTCCATCCGCACTGGAAGCGCCTTGTCCTGCCTTTCATCGCGCTGCTCCTTGTCATCGCCGCGTCGAGCGCGGCGTTCATCCTCATCCCCACGGACTACGAGTACGCCCAGATCGCGTGGATAGCGGTGGCGGTCGTCTCGGTGGTCGCGCTGGCACTCTGGTCGTTCATCCCGTACCTGCGGTGGAAGACCACCTCGTACACGCTGACGACCCACCGGTTCAACATCAGCACCGGCATCCTGAGCAAGTCCGACGACGACATCCCGCTGGCCAAGGTCAACAGCGTGAGCTCCGACCAGACCTTCGTCGAGCGGATGCTGGGCTGCGGGACGCTCGTGGTCGAGTCGGCCTCGGACAAGGGCGAGATCAACCTGAGGGACATCCCCAAGATCCAGACGGTCCGGTCGGAGCTGTTCCGGCTGGTGGAGGACGCGGCCGACGGGGACATCGACGGCCGGTGATGCCCCGAAGGTGGCGTAACCTCCTGAAGGTGCGTGAGAGCGAGACCGTGGGCCGTCCCACGGCCGAGCAGATCGAGCGGCTGTTCGTCGGCTCGGCGCCTCGCCACACCCGGGGGGATGTGGCGAGGCTGGCCGGGGTCTCCCCGCAGCTGTCCCAGCGCATCTGGCGGGCCCTGGGGTTCGCCACGCCCGCCGACGACACGCGAGCCTTCACCGACGCCGACGTTCGGGCGCTGCGCCGCGTGGCCGGCCTGCTGGATGGCGAGCTGATCGACGAGGAGACGGTCGTACGGATGGCCCGCGCGCTCGGCCAGACCACGGCCAGGCTCGCGCAGTGGCAGTCCGAGATCATCATCGGCGCGATGCTCGATCGGGACGAGCCGCCGGGCGACGAGGAGATGGCGGGCGTCATGGAGACGACCCGGCGGCTCCTGCCCGACTTCGAGGCCCTGCTGGTCCATGTCTGGCGTGCCCAGCTCGCCGCGGCCGGCACCCGCCTGCTCGCGATGGCCGACCTGAACGCCGAGACGGTGCCGGGGCGCCTGACCCTGGCCGTCGGGTTCGCCGACCTGGTGTCCTTCACCCAGGTGTCGCGCGAGCTGGACGAGCAGGGCCTCGCCGAGCTGGTCGAGACCTTCGAGTCCAAGGCCTCCGACGTCATCGCCGGCCACGGCGCCCGCCTGGTCAAGACCCTCGGGGACGAGGTGCTGTTCACCGCTCCCACGGCCGAGCAGGCGGCGCGCATCGCGCTCGACCTGGTGGACGTGCTCCGCGAGGAGGGCAGGGAGGTGCGCGTGGGGCTGTCGTACGGTCCGGTGCTGCCGACCATGGGCGACGTCTTCGGTACGACGGTGAACCTCGCCGCCCGGCTCACCGCGATCGCCCGGCCCTGCACGGTGCTCGTGGACCCCGGCGTCGCGGAGGCGGTGGAGGGGAGCCCTGGCCTGGTGATCCAGCGCATCCGCCGGAGACCGGCCCGCGGGCTCGGCCTCATCCAGCCTCATCTGCTCCGCCGTTCCTGACGGCGGGGAGGAAGCGTCATCATTGTCAACGCCATCAACGTGTCGATATATACGTTGATGCAGGTCCATAAAGGGAGGGACGCACCATGCCGTACGAAGTCCAGGGTGTGATCGCGGGAGGCAAGGGCGAGGCCGTGACGGTGCAGACCGTCATCGTTCCCGACCCCGGGCCGGGCGAGGCCGTCGTCAACGTGCAGGCCTGCGGGGTCTGCCACACCGACCTGCACTACCGCGAGGGCGGGATCAACGACGAGTTCCCCTTCCTGCTGGGCCACGAGGCCGCCGGCGTCGTCGAGGCGGTGGGCCCCGGCGTCACGGGCGTCGCCCCAGGTGACTACGTGATCCTCAACTGGCGTGCCGTCTGCGGCAACTGCCGGGCCTGCCTGCGGGGCCGCCCGTGGTACTGCTTCGCCACGCACAACGCCACGCAGAAGATGACCCTCGCCGACGGCACGCCGCTCTCCCCCGCCCTGGGCATCGGGGCGTTCGCCGAGAAGACGCTGGTGGCCGCCGGGCAGTGCACCAAGGTGGACCCCGACGCCCGTCCCGCCGTGGCCGGTCTGCTCGGCTGCGGGGTGATGGCCGGTCTCGGAGCCGCGATCAACACCGGCGGAGTCTCCCGAGGTGACTCCGTCGCCGTCATCGGGTGCGGCGGGGTCGGCAACGCCGCGATCCTGGGGTCCTCCCTCGCGGGCGCCTCGAAGATCATCGCGGTGGACGTGGACGACCGCAAGCTCGACCTGGCCGGCCAGTTCGGCGCGACGCACATCGTGAACTCCAGGACCGCCGACCCCGTGGAGGCGATCCGCGAGCTCACCGGCGGCCACGGAGCCGACGTCGTGATCGAGGCCGTCGGCCGGCCGGAGACCTACAAGCAGGCCTTCTACGCGCGCGACCTGGCGGGCACGGTCGTGCTGGTGGGCGTGCCGACACCGGACATGACGCTCGAGCTG
Organism: Sphaerisporangium perillae; assembly: GCF_023276435.1. GTDB lineage: Bacteria > Actinomycetota > Actinomycetes > Streptosporangiales > Streptosporangiaceae > Sphaerisporangium > Sphaerisporangium perillae. The sequence continues at coordinate 141,180 of NZ_JALLPO010000018.1, read as the reverse complement.
CCGCTGCTGGACGTCTTCGGCCGCGGCGGGGCGCTGAAGTCCTCCTGGTACGGCGACTGCCTGCCGAGCCGCGACTTCCCCATGCTGATCGACCTCTACCTCCAGGGCCGGCTGAACCTCGACGGGTTCGTCTCCGAGACGATCGAGCTGGACCAGGTCGAGGAGGCCTTCGCCAAGATGCACCGTGGCGAGGTGCTGCGGTCGGTGGTGGTCCTGTGACCTGGACGCGGCACTCGACGGGGGAGACCATGCGGGGGGATGGAGCGCGATGACCATCGGGAAGATCGTCACATCGGGGACGTTCACGCTGGACGGCGGCACCTGGAACGTCGACAACAACGTGTGGCTGGTGGGGGACGACCACGAGGTGGTCGTGATCGACGCCGCGCATGACGCGGAGGCCATCCGGCAGGCGGTCGGCGACCGGCGGCTGAAGGCGATCGTCTGCACCCACGCGCACAACGACCACATCAACGCGGCGGGGGCGCTGGCCGACGCGACCGGCGCCCCGATCCTGCTGCATCCGGCCGACGACGCGCTGTGGGAGATGGTGTACGGCACGGAGCGGCGGTACGAGCCGCTCCACGACGGCGACGTGATCAAGGTGGCGGGCGGGACGCTGCACGTGCTGCACACGCCCGGCCACGCTCCGGGAGCCGTCAGCCTGTACGCGCCGGAGCTCGGGGTCGTGTTCACGGGGGACACGCTGTTCTCGGGCGGGCCGGGGGCCACCGGGCGCTCGTACTCGTCGTTCGACACGATCATCGACTCCATCAGGGACCGGCTGCTGGTCCTGCCGTCCGGAACGGTCGTGCACACCGGCCACGGCGATTCGACGAGCATCGGCGCCGAGGCGCCGGACCTGCAGGAGTGGATCACCCGAGGGCATTGACGCAGGTCAGCGGCATGGCAAGGGAAACATTCCACGGGTGTTGCCTAGCTCACATAGGCACGCCTCACCTTGGTGGGCTATCTTAGGTATGCCTTACCTTGCTTCCCCCGTGAAAGGCCTCTCCTGCCATGTACGTATGCGTCTGCCAGGCCGTGACCGAGAGCGAGGTACACGACTGCATCGCCGCCGGCGCCACGAGCGCGCGCCAGATCCGTGATGCCACGGGCGCCGGCCGGGACTGCGCGACATGCGTCCGGAAGATCTGTGCGATCCTGAAGAGATCAGACGAACTCGTCGTGACCGCATAGATCAAGGGGGCTGCCCATGCAGGGGGACAGAGAGATCATCGCTCTGCTCAATGAGCAGTTGACGTCGGAGCTCACCGCGATCAACCAGTACTTCCTGCACGCCAAGATGCAGGAGCACTGGGGGTACGGCAAGCTCGCGGCCACCACCAGAGCCGAGTCGATCGACGAGATGCGACACGCCGAGGTGCTCACCGACCGCATCCTGTTCCTCGAGGGTCTTCCGAACTACCAGAAGCTCGGCACGCTGCACATCGGGCAGACCGTGAAGGAGCAGCTGGAGTCCGACCTTCAGCTGGAGATCGAGGTCGTGCGGCGCCTGCGTCCCGGCATCCAGCTCATGCGCGAGCGGGGCGACGTCACCTCCGCCCGCATCTTCGAGAACATCCTCGAAGACGAGGAACACCACATCGACTACCTCGAGACCGAGCTGCAGCTGCTCGAGGCCCTCGGGGAGGCGCTCTACCTCCAGCGCTTCGTGGACACCTCCGGGTCCGACGCCGAGTCGTAGCCCGGCGCTCCGCTCCGCGTCATCCCGAGAAGATGGCGCGGGTAGGGATGGGGCGCTTGGGGTAGGAGGCAATGCGGGTGGGCTCGCCCGAGTTTCTGAGTCTTTGCCCAGGTCAATTGGTGGGTCAACGACGAGTCAAACCGCGCGCTGTACCCGGGAAACGATCGCCTAAGGTCCTACGATCGCTTTATGACCTGCGTACTTCTCGCCGAGGATGACACCTCGATCTCCGAGCCCCTGGCGCGCGCACTGCGCCGAGAGGGCTATCAGGTGGAGGTGAGCCCTGATGGCCCGCAGGCCCTGGAAAGGGCTCTGTCCGGGGGCGTCGACCTCATCGTGCTCGACCTGGGCCTGCCTGAAATGGACGGCCTGGAGGTCGCCCGCCGCATCCGCGCCGAAGGGCACGGCACGCCCGTGCTCATCCTGACCGCACGTGTCGACGAGGTCGACACCGTGGTCGGGCTCGACGCCGGTGCCGATGACTACGTGACCAAGCCGTTCCGCCTCGCGGAACTACTCGCCCGGGTACGCGCGCTTCTGCGTCGCGGCACGTCCGAGACCCCAGTGGTCCAGGGCGTGCGCATCGACGCGGACTCGCGCCGTGCCTGGATGGGGGACAAGGAGCTGCATCTCACCACCAAGGAGTTCGACCTACTTCGCGTGCTCGTCCGCGACGCCGGCAAGGTCGTCACGCGCGAGCAGATCATGCGGGAGGTGTGGGACACCAACTGGTGGGGTTCGACCAAGACTCTCGACATGCACATCTCGTGGCTGCGACGCAAGCTGGGGGACGACGCCGCAAAGCCGCGCTACATCACCACGGTCCGTGGGGTCGGCTTCCGATTCGAGCGCGAATAGCCCATAGCTAGATGCGCCGTAGGTTGCTCTCCTCGACCCTGGTGGTCGCGGCCATCGCGGTCTTGCTTCTGGGGGTTCCGCTCGGTCTGGTGGTCACCCGCCTCATCAATGACGAGGCGGTCCAGCAGCTCCGGGCTCAGGCCACGCTGCTGCTCAGTCAGGTCGAGTATGCCCGCATCGAGGATCGACCCATCGATCCCGACGAATTGCAGCGGCAGTACCCCAGCAGGTATGTCCAGATCTTCATCCGCAACAGCCCGACGGTCATCGTCGGCACGGAGCCGCCGCCCGACCGGCAGATGACGGAGGAGACCCACTCGGAAAGTGGGGTCTATGTCCGGATAACGCGCGACCGAGCCCAGGTCGAGCGCAACGTCCGGGGATGGCTCATGCTCATCGTGGCTCTCGCCGGGCTGGCGCTGGCGGTCGCCGTGTCGCTAGCCGTCGTGCAGTCACGCCGGCTCACCCTGCCGCTCCTGGACCTCGCGAGGATCGCGGAGCGGCTGGGATCAGGTGACGCCCGGCCGAGCAGGCATCGCTACGGCATACCCGAGCTCGACCGGGTGGCCGAGGTGCTCGACCGCAGCGCGACGCGCATCGCCGATTTGCTGAGCCGGGAGCGGGAGTTCGCCACCGACGCCTCCCACCAGCTCCGCACGCCCCTCACCGGGCTCACCATGCGGCTGGAGGAGATCGTGGCCGCCGCCGACCAGCCCGCCATCGTGCGCGAGGAGGGAGAGGCCGCGATCGTCCAGGCCGAGCGGCTCACCGCCGTCATCGACGAGCTGCTCGCCGCCGCCAGACGGCAGCGCCATTCGCAGGCGGAGGCCATCTCCGTCGACGAGGTGCTACGCCAGCAGGTCACCGAGTGGGAGCCGGCCTTCCGCCGGGCCAGGCGGACGCTCCACCTGGCCGGCGACCGCGACCTGCGCGCCATGGTCAGCAAGGGCGGCCTGAGCCAGGTCGTGTCGACGCTGCTGGAGAACTCGCTGGAGCACGGGGACGGCCCGGTGACGATCACGACGGGCAGCTCGGACAAGTCCATCGTGATCGAGGTGGCCGATCAGGGGCCCGGCATCCCGGAGCATCTGCGCGCCCGCGTGTTCGACCGTAATGTGAGCGGCGCCGGGGGGACGGGGCTCGGGCTGACGCTGGCCCGCGCGCTCACCGCCTCCGACGGTGGCCGCCTGGAGCTCGTGCGGCCGCGCCCTGCCGTGTTCGCGCTCTTCCTGCGACCGGCCGCCGAGACCGCCCGCCACCGCGTGGTCAGCGGACCCGCTTGAGGTCGCGCGCCCGTGTGAGGTCGCGGGCGGGGTGTGCGGTCAGCGGGCCGGAGTGACGCCCGGTGCCCGGTCGGCGGCGCTGGCCTGCGCGCCGGGGGTGTCCGGCGGCAGCTGCGGGTGGGGCATGCCGTGCGTGCCGCCGTGGGGCGCGCTCCCGCCGGTCGCGGGACCGGCTTCGGGAAGCCCGGTGTGCGGGTCGACCGCGGGCAGCTCCGGCGGCAGGAACACCCATTTCTTGTACGACCAGAATCGGAACAGCGTGCCGAGGGCGGTGCCGATGATGAGCGAGGTGTTGTAGCTCAGCGGGTCGCGCATTTCGAGCGTGTATTCGACGAAGCCGATGATGAGCAGCGAGATCAGCAGGCCGATGCCGTTGAGCACGAAGAACAGGAAATACTCGCGGGCGAGGCCGGTCTGCTCGCGGTGCCGCCAGGTCCAGAAGCGGTTGGCCAGGTAGGCGAGGGTGGCGGCGACCACCGTGGCGATGACCTTGGAGGTCAGCGGCCCGAGGTGCGCTCCGTACCGCATGAGGTTGGTCCCGCCGAAGTCGACGACGAAGGCGGCGGCGCCGACCGTCCCGAACTTGGCGAGCTCTCGGAGAAGCGCGGAGAACTGGTCATACAGACGACGGATGAACTGCACAACGGTCCTTCCTGCGGTTCCGGAGCCCCATCAGGTTACCGGTGCGGGGGGTGGCCTCGCGTCTTGTCGCAACAGGTCCCCATAAAACCCATTTGCTGAAATATCCGGATTTTCACTGCTAGTAACGGAGAAGGTGCGCTAGGCTGCGCCGCAGATCGCAAAGGTGTGCCATGGAGAGGTGGCTCCTAGCGTGCTGCGCCGACTGGTCGCTCTGGGAATCGGTGTCGCTCTGCTGACCGGCTGTGGCGCGGAGAGCGGCGGCAGTCCGGCCACGGCGGCGGGCCCCACGACCGACACCGCACCCGCCGCCCGTACCTTGGGACAAGGCGAGGCGACCACCGCTTTCGGCGTGCTCGAGGAACTGGCCGACGCCTGGAAGAAGCGCGACTGCGACAAGATCCTGTTCCTGACCACCTCCGCCGCGAGCGAACTGGGCGGCCGTGCCTGCGAGGCGACCCGGAACGGCCGTCCAGTTCCCGCGCGCGTCGACTACGGCGATGTCGAATACTTCCTGCCCGACCGCCCCGAGGAACACCCGTGGTTCGTCGCGCTGGCGCGCAAGCCCCAGCCGTCCTACTTCGTCTTCGCCTACGAGGACGACCGCTGGCGGCTGGCGAACGGCCCCATCCAGCTCGTCGGGGACGCGCCGGTCCTCAACGCCGACGAGACGACCCGCGCCGTCCCCACCGACGACCCCGAGGACGGGCTGCGCGCCAGGCTCGTCCCGCAGAAGCATCTGGCCTTCCTCTCCGATCGCGCCGGGCTCAGCGGGGTGCGGTTCGCCTCGGGCGACCCGATGCGGAACCTGCTCTCCGAGCTGGTGAAGAAGCCCTCCACCGTGCGTCCCGACCGGCTCAGCTACGACTTCCAGCTGATCCCGGGGGAGACCAGGGCCCTTGGGGTGGGCGGCGGTGGCGCGCTCGTCTTCCACGCGATCAAGATCATGTACACCCAGAAGGCGCACTCCCGCAAGCTCGCCCACCCGCTGTTCGGCGCCGACGCCGTACGGGTCTTCACCGGCAAGGCGAGCCCCGCCACCATCCACGTCACCGAGGTGGTCCTGCTGGCCACCAAGGTCGCCCCCGACGGGAAGCTGACCACCGTGGCCATGTCCAGGGGCCTCGCCGACATCACCCCCTGACCGGGCACGGCCGGCGCCACCGTCCGCCGCCGCGGCCCGGACCGGGGGACATCACGGTCACCTGGCCGCCATAGGTAGGGTTTGGGCTTGTGACCAGTGTTGTGACCAGGAGGGGAACACCTCCCATCGGGCCCGTCGTCGGCATGGTGGGCGCGGGCCAGCTTGCCCGGATGACCCAGCAGGCCGCCATCGCGCTCGGCGTCGAGCTGCGCGTCCTCGCGAACTCCTTCGACGAGAGCGCCGCGCGGGTGATCGCCGACACGCGGCTCGGCGACTACCGCGACCTCGACGTGCTGCGCGAGTTCGCCGAGGGCTGCGACGCGATCACCTTCGACCACGAGCACGTGCCGACCGGCCATGTCCAGGCGCTCGCCGCCGGCGGGCTCGCCGTGCGCCCGGGAGCCGAGGCGCTGGTGTACGCCCAGGACAAGGCCGCGATGCGCGAGCGTCTCACCGCGATCGGCGCCCCCTGCCCCGCCTGGGCGCGCGTCTCATCCGCGGACGACCTGGAGGGCTTCGGCAAGGAGCACGGGTGGCCCGTGGTGCTCAAGGCCGTGCGCGGCGGCTATGACGGCCGCGGCGTGTGGGTCTGCTCCTCGGTGGAGGAGGTCGCGGAGGTTCTCGCCGGCGGCACCGAGGTGATGGCCGAGGCGTTCGTGCCCTTCGAGCGTGAGCTGGCCGTGCTGGTGGCGCGGTCGCCGCACGGGCAGGGCGTCAGCTACCCCGTCGTGGAGACCGTCCAGCAGGACGGCGTCTGCGTCGAGGTGATCGCGCCGGCGCCCGGGCTGGACCCCGAGGAGGCCGCCCAGGCCCAGCACATCGCGCTCAAGATCGCCAACGAGCTGGGCGTGACCGGCCTGCTCGCCGTGGAGATGTTCCAGCTTCCCGGGGGGAAGGTCATGGTGAACGAGCTGGCGATGCGCCCGCACAACAGCGGCCACTGGACCATCGAGGGCGCCCGCACGTCGCAGTTCGAGCAGCACCTCCGGGCCGTGCTCGACCTTCCCCTCGGCTCGCCCACTCCGGTGGCGCCCGTCGTGGTGATGGTCAACGTGCTCGGCGGCGCCGACCCCGACGTCTTCGCACGGTACGAGCACGTGATGGCGCACGACCCGGGGGTGAAGGTCCACTTCTACGGTAAGGAGGTGCGGCCCGGCCGCAAGATCGGGCACGTCACCGCGTTCGGCACCGACCTGGACGAGGTGCGCGCCCGCGCCCGGCATGCCGCCGTCCACCTGGCCACGGGGGAGTACGTCTGATGGCCGGCGCTGCCGTGGTCGGCATCGTGATGGGCAGCGACTCCGACTGGCCGGTGATGCGGCTCGCCGCCGAGGCGCTCGGCGAGTTCGGCGTCCCGTTCGAGGCGGACGTGGTCTCCGCCCACCGCATGCCCCAGGAGATGATCTCCTACGGGGAGCGGGCGGCGGAGCGAGGGCTGAAAGTGATCATCGCAGGGGCGGGAGGAGCCGCCCACCTGCCCGGCATGCTCGCGGCCGTGACGCCGCTGCCGGTCATCGGCGTGCCGGTGCCGCTGAAGTACCTCGACGGCATGGACTCCTTGCTGTCCATCGTGCAGATGCCCGCCGGGGTGCCGGTGGCCACGGTCGCGATCGGTGGCGCCCGCAACGCCGGGCTGCTCGCCGTGCGCGTACTCGCCGCGTCGGACGAGGGGCTGCGGGGGAAGATGACCGAGTTCCAGTCGTCCCTCCGGGACCAGGCGCACGCCAAGGGAGAACGGCTCCGCGCCGAGGCCGAGACCCTGGGGTCCGGCGGCCTGTAGCCCCCCAAGGCGCTCCGACGCCGGCCAAGGGGGGTTTCGCGTAGTGGCCCAGGGGCTGCGGGCCCGCCGTGCCGTCAGGGGCGGCCCAGGGCGCGGTAATGCCAGCCGGCGGCGCGCCAGGTCTCGGCGTCCAGGGCGTTGCGGCCGTCCACGATCTTGCGGGCGGCCACGACCTCGCCCAGCTTCTCCGGGTCGAGGTCGATGAACTCCTGCCACTCGGTCAGCAGCAGCACGACGTGCGCTCCCTTGGCCGCCTCCAGCGCCGATCGGCCGTATCCGAGCGCCGGGTGGGCCATGCGCGCGTTGTCCAGCGCCACCGGGTCGTACACCGTGACCTTCCCGCCCTGCTCGCGGATGTTCACGGCCACGTCCAGCGCCGGCGAGTCGCGGATGTCGTCGGAGTTCGGCTTGAACGCCGCCCCGAGCACCCCGACCGTGCAGCCGCGGAACGAGCCGCCCGCCAGCTCGCGGGCCAGGTCGACCATGCGGGCCCGGCGGCGCATGTTGATGGCGTCCACCTCGCGCAGGAACGTGAGCGCCTGGTCGGCGCCCAGCTCGCCCGCGCGGGCCATGAACGCCCTGATGTCCTTGGGCAGGCAGCCTCCGCCGAAGCCGAGGCCGGGGTTGAGAAACCGGCCGCCGATGCGCTCGTCGAACGACAACGCCAGCGAGAGGTCCTTGACGTCGGCGTGCGCCGCCTCGCATACCTCGGCCATCGCGTTGATGAACGAGATCTTGGTGGCGAGGAAGGCGTTGGCCGCGACCTTGACCAGCTCCGCGGTCGGATAGTCGGTGATGATCAGAGGCGTGCCCTCCGCCAGCATCGACTCGTACACCTCGCGCATCACCTTCTCCGGCTTCTCGGAGACGACGCCGAGGACGATGCGGTCGGGGTGCATGGTGTCGCGCACGGCGAAGCCCTCACGCAGGAACTCGGGGTTCCAGGCGAGCTCCACCAGGTCTCCGGCCGGCGACAGGCGCGCGAGCTTGTCGGCGAGCCGTTGCGCGGTGCCGACCGGCACGGTGGACTTGCCGATGACCAGGCACTCACGGGTGAGGTGCGGGGCGAGGGACTCGACCACCGCGTCGAGGTAGGAGATGTCCGCCGCGTACTCGCCCTTCTTCTGGGGCGTGCCCACGCAGATGAAGTGCACGTCGCCGAACTCGGCGGCCTCCTGGTAGGAGGTGGTGAAGCGGAGCCGGCCGGACGCGAGCCCCTGCTGGAGCAGCTCCTCCAGGCCAGGCTCGTGGATGGGAAGCTCTCCCGCTTGCAGTCGCGCCACCTTCACCGGGTCGACATCAAGGCCGATCACCTCGAAGCCCAGTGCGGCCATGCACGCCGCGTGCGTGGCACCCAAGTATCCGGTCCCCAGGACCGTCAGGCGATAGGACACGAGCGTGCTCCTTCCATATACGACTGTCGACCCAATCTTTACTGTTACGTTGCCGAGGCATGTTACCGGTCCCCCCGTCTCCAGCAACAGTACAAAGCGGACATTTCGCCGGAGCGGTGTCCTTCCTATACCCCTGCGTCGCCGACCGTATTGTTGGACGTCCTAGTATTTGTCCATGAGCTTCCCTCTCTACGCGCCCGCCGAAGAGCACCTGATGCTGCGCGAGACGGTCAGGGCCCTTGCCGACGAGAAGATCGCCCCGCACGCCGCCACCGTCGATGAGACCGGCGAGTTCCCGTGGGACGCCTACAAGGCCCTCGTGGCCTCCGAACTGCACGCCGTGCACATCCCCGAGCAGTATGGCGGGGCCGGCGCGGACGCGCTCGCGGCCGTGATCGTCATCGAGGAGGTCGCGCGGGCCTGCGCCTCCTCCTCCCTGATCCCCGCCGTCAACAAGCTCGGCACCGTGCCGCTGCTGCTGTCCGCCTCCGAGGAGCTCAAGCAGCGCTACCTGGCGCCCGTCGCGCGCGGGGAGGGCATGTTCTCCTACGCCCTGTCCGAGCCCGAAGCCGGCTCCGACGCGGCGGCGATGAAGACCCGGGCCGTCAAGGACGGCGACCACTACGTGCTCAACGGCACCAAGATGTGGATCACCAACGCCGGCGTCTCCGAGTTCTACACGGTCATGGCGGTGACCGACCCGGAGGCCGGAGCCCGCGGCATCTCCGCGTTCGTCGTCGAGAAGGCCGACGAGGGGGTCTCCTTCGGCGCCAAGGAGAGGAAGCTCGGCATCAAGGGCTCGCCCACCCGCCAGGTGATCTTCGAGAACGTCCGCATCCCCGCGGACCGCATGATCGGCGAGGAGGGCACCGGCTTCAAGACCGCCCTCGCCACGCTCGACCACACCCGCATCACCATCGCCGCGCAGGCGCTCGGCATCGCGCAGGGCGCGCTCGACTACGCCATCGGCTACGTCAAGGAGCGCAAGCAGTTCGGCAAGCCCATCGCCGAGTTCCAGGGGCTCCAGTTCATGATCGCCGACATGGCGATGAAGCTGGAGGCCGCCCGGCAGCTCACCTACGCCGCGGCCGCCAAGTCCGAGCTCGCCATGCACGGCGAGCGGGTCGCCGACCTGACCTTCTTCTCCAGCGCCGCCAAGTGCGCCGCCTCCGACGCCGCCATGGACATCACCACCGACGCCGTCCAGCTCCTCGGCGGCTACGGCTACACCCGCGACTACCCGGTCGAGCGCATGATGCGCGACGCCAAGATCACCCAAATCTACGAGGGCACCAACCAGATCCAGCGCATGGTCATGGCCCGCCAGCTCCTGAAGTAGGCCACCGAACAGCACGAACCCGGTCCGGACGAAGCTTTCGGACCGGGTTCGCGGTGTTAATGGAAGATCTTAGGGGAGCGCTTGTTCCGTCCCTGTTCCGTGGGACGCCGCGCGTGGACGGAACAGGCGGTCGTCTATCGCCTTACGAGCGCGAGCGAGCCTTACTCGCAGGTCTTTCCGGCCGGGGTGCAGAGCTTGACCTCGGGGTAGCGTGGCGACGGTTCGTCCAGCAGGGGTTGGCGCCCGGTATGCAGGTGCAGGTCGAAGAAGGCTCGGACGTACGTGCGGGTGATCTCTACGGACCGGGCCGCGGACAGATCGACCCGTAAGTCGAGGCCGAGAGCACCCGACAGGAGCGGCAGATCAGTGAAGGACTGATGATCCGCGCCGGGCAGTACGAGCCAGCGCTTCCACCCGGTCATGAGTTTCCAGTCGCGGTCCCACGAATTGTCGCTGCCTCCGGGCGGGTGGCCTGCCGCGCCCATGAACAGAAACGGCCGCGACAGCCCGCTCTTCGGGATCCGGGCGTAGGTGGTGCCGTCCATGTTGATCCCGGCGCGTACCCGGGAGTCCTTCAGCATGGCCGCCAGGGTGGCGGCTCCTCCGATCGACTGGCCGGCCATCGCGATCTTGGATGGGTCGATCAGGGAGGAGCCCTCCCACTTCGCGCTCGACCCGGTCAGCTGGTCGAGCACGAAGGAGACATCGGCCGCCCGGACCCCGACCACCTTTGTGCCGAAGCCGGAGTCCGAGTCGCTGTCGCACGCGACGCATTCGGCGACCCGCCCGCCGGGGAAGGTCGTCGCGTAGTTCTCATACGTATGGTCGATGCCGGCCACCACGTACCCTCTGCTGGCCAGTTCCTCGGCCAGGGCCGTGAGCGTGCTCCGGGGCGTGGTGAACCCGGGAGAGAGCACCACCAGGGGCAGGCTGCCCTTGCGCCCTGCTGGTTTCGCGTCGGTGAAGGCGTTGGTGCGCGTCTTGTTCAGCACGTCATACGGCACGCCGGTCACCCTCTTGCCCTTCAGGGTGAGTTCCGACTCCTTCGACGTCATGTATTGGGCACGCTGCCCCTCACGCGTCTGTGTCGGGTACCACAGGGTGACCATGAGTTCCCTGGCCTTCGCTTCGGGCACCCACGGGTCGGGGCGAGAGGTGTCCTTCAGATACAGGGCGGTGGCGCCGACCGGATGGTCGCCGGTGGGCGCGGGCAGGGTGGCGGGGCCGGTGGGCGTGGCCGAGGGGACGGCGGAGCGGGGCGGTGTGGGTGCGGAGCAGGCGGACGCGGCCAGGACGGCCAGTCCCGCGGCGACTGCCAGGAGGTGTCTCATCGAAAGGTCCGTTCACTTGTGCAGCAAGGCCAGGGCCTTGGCCAGGGCGGGGTCGTGCCCGGCGGCCGCGTCCTTGGGGGTCAGGGGCACGTAGTGGTCGGGTGGCACGCCGATCCGGTCGATCACTTCGCGGTTAGGCCCGAGGTGGTGTCTGGTGGGGAAGCCCAGCGTGGTGTTGTTGCTGAGCAGGTACCCCTGCGCCGGGCCGGAGATGACCCCGGCGGTCCTGGTGCCGACCAACTGGCCGATGCGCAGGTCCTTGACCGCGGAGCTGAAGTGCTCGCAGGCCGAGGCGCAGCCGGCGTCCGTGAGCACCACCAGCGGCAGGCCGACCAGCTCGACGGTGTCGTCGGTCCGTGAAATCTGGCACTTGCCGTCCACGGTGCACTGGTAGGCGGTGACCTTGCCGTGAGCGAACGCGCTCACCAGCCGGGTCGCCTCCGTGGGGCTGCCGCCGCCGTTGCCGCGCAGGTCCAGCATGACGCCGGTCAGCGTCCGGCCGGTGCGCAGCCTGGTGATCGCCCGCAGGACCCGGTTCGCGGAGTCGGGGGCGAATCCGGTCATCCGTACGTAGGCGATGTCGTCGTCCAGCAGCTTCGACTGCACCGCTTGCAGGGCGGCCGGATCCCGCGGGTAGAGGCCGGGCTTGAGCGTCACGGTCCAGCGGCGGCCGGTGCTCTGCCGCAGGAGCCGCAACTGGACCGGCCGCGCTTCCGGATACTGGGGGTAGAGGGCGTTGATCGCGGGGCTGGCCTGGCCGTCGATGAAGGGCGCCGATCCGTTGATCGATTCGATGAGGTCGCCCGGACGCAGCCCGGCCGCCTGCGCCGCGCCGCCTTGCACGGTGGTGACGAACAGCGGGGGGAGAGTGACGCCGGGGTCGCCGTCCGCCTGGGGACCGTTGACGTTCGCCGCAAGTCCCAGGCCGTAGCCGTCGCCGTCGTAGTAGTCGAGCGGCCGCTTGACGTCGTGTGCCCAGCGGGCGTGATTGTCGCCGAGGCCGGCCACGATGGCCTCGAGGGTGACGATGGCCAGCTTGTCGCGCAGGCCGGGGACCTGGTCGGTGATCTTCCGGTAGGCGGTCTCGAAGGCCGCCCAGTCGGCTTTGCGGTCACCGGTCAGCGCGGGCATGGTGGCCCCCGGCAGGTCGCGCCCGTCGCGGTTGAGCTCCTGGGTCAGGGCGACGAATCCGGCGGTCAGGAGCGAGCGGGCGTCCAGTGTGGCGCCGCTGTAGTAGTTGCCGAGGATGCAGAAGTACGCCTGCTCGATGACGTCGATCGTGGTGGGCGTCTCCGCTTCGGGGGGCCGTACGGGCCGCGCGCAGGCCGTACTGGCTGCCGTGCTCACCTCGCCGCGCGGCGGCGCCGGCGCCGTGCAGGCCGCCGCCAGGAGGAGGGCGAGCCCGGCGGCCGCGATCCTGATGATGGTCATGACAGGCGCCTGCGGATCCACCAGAAGGACAACCACGTGAGGCCGAGGGTGAGCAGGGCGTAGATCCCGGTCTCGATCCACTGGAAGGGCCAGAAGCGCTCCAGGGGCTGGTAGGTCGCCTGCTGCCGGTAGCCGAGCCGGTTGACCTCCGTCGGGCACGCGCTCATGCCCTGCTGTCCCGCCGGTGAGCAGGGTCCCGACGTCGTCGAGACCTGGACGATCCCGACTCCGGGTTCGGGGCTGGTGGCCGGACGTCCGGACGAATCGACCAGCTTGCTGGACAGGACCCAGGCGCCCCCGTGGCCGGGAACAGCATCGCTCAGGCGAACCTCCACATATCCGCCTCGGTCCCGGTTTATGCCGAAGCCGTCCACGTTCACCGCGCTGAGCTCGAAGGTCGAGGTGACCGGGGGCATCAGGTGGGGACGGACCAGCAGCGGCATGGCGAGCTGGATCGCGACGAAGACGGCCAGGGTGAGGGCCATGGCGGGCAGCGTGCGGCGCACCAGCATGCCCACGGTCACGCCGAGGACGAAGGCGAAGGCCGCATATCCCATGGGGGCGATGCCGCGCGCGCTGAACACCAGGGGACTCATCAAGGCCAAGCCCGCCGGGGCCGACTTGTCCAGGGGGTCGGACCACCAGGTCACCGCGAGGCCGCACACGCCGGCGGCGGCCATGGCTACCAGGCCGGTGAGCCCGAGCTTGATCGCCAGCCAGCGGCCGCGGGTGATGCTCTGGTTCCACACCAGCAGGTGCGTGCCCGCCTCCAGCTCGCGCGTGATCAACGGTGCTCCCCAAAAGAGCCCGACCAACGCCGGCAGGAGCAGCACCACGAGGCTGACCGCCATGAACGGCAGATCGTACGCGCCGAAGAAGCGGTCGTAGAAGCGGCCGCAGGTGTCGTCCTGGGCACAAGCGGCGATCCCGGCGGTGTAGTCGGAGGCCAGGTCGGGGCCGGTCAGGGCCAGGGCGACGGCGAGGATGACGAGTACGGCGGCCATCATGGCGGCCGAGCCGCGCAGCTGGCGCCAGGTCAGCCAGATCATCGCTGCACCTCCAGGGCGGCGCGCCGGTTGTCGGCGGTGCGCTTGTCCATGTAGGCCAGGACCAGGTCCTCCAGGCTGAGCTGGGTGACCGTCCAGGCGGGGTCGTGGATCGGCGTGTCGGTACGGACCACGTAGGTGCTCTGCCGGTCGGTGTGGCTGGCGGAGATCACGTGCTGGTCGGCGGGGAGCCGGTCGGGGTCGCGGCGTGGGCCGGTGAGCCGGTGATGGGTGGCCAGCAGCCTGTCGACCTCCCCGGCCACCTGCACGCGGGAGTCGACCAGGACGATCAGGAAGTCGCAGACCCGTTCCAGGTCTGAGACCAGGTGGGAGGAGAGCACCACGCTGAACTGGTGCTCGACGGTGGCCTCCATCAGGTGCTGCATGAACTCGCGGCGGGCCAGCGGGTCGAGCGAGGCCACGGGTTCGTCCAGGATCAGCAGCTCGGGCCGCTTGGCCAGGCCCAGGGTGAGGGCGAGCTGGGCGCGCTGGCCGCCGGACAGCTTGCCCGCCCGTTGGGCGGGGGCGAGGCCGAGCTGCGCGATGCGCTCCCGTGCCATGGCCTCGTCCCAGCGGGGGTTGAGCCGGGCGCCTAATCGCAGGTGATCGGCGACGGTCAGTCCCGCGTAGACGGGGGTGTCCTGGGCGACGAACCCGACCCTGGCCAGCTGCGCGGGCGTGCCCGCGGGCCGGCCGCCGAGCACGGTGACGCCGCCCGCACTCGGTTCGAGCTGACCGCAGGCCAGCTTCAGCAGCGTCGTCTTGCCGGCTCCGTTGGGACCCACCAACCCCACGACGTGGCCCGCCGGGATGTCGATGGTGCACTCGCGCAGCGCCCAGCGCTTGCCGTACTTCCTGCCCAGTGCCTGGGCTTCTAGGACAGAGGTCACGCTATGTCCTCCTGTGCGGTGGTCCGAAAGGTGGTCATGAAGAGGGCCTCGATGCTTTCGTCGTCGAGGCCGGCCAGGCGGGCCTTGGCCAGCCAGCGCTGCAACTCCCTGCGCAGCGGGGCGTGCGCGGCCAGCGAGGCGTCGGTCAGCGTCTTCGTCACGAACGTCCCGACCCCCGGCCGGGCGGCCGCCAACCCCTCGTGCTCGAGTTCCCGGTAGGCCTTGAGCACCGTGTTGGGATTGATCGCCAGCCGCGCCACCACCTCCTTGACCGTCGGAAGCCGATCCCCCTCACGCAGCAGACCGAGCCGCAGCGCCTGCCGCACCTGCTGGACCAGCTGCAGGTACGGCGAGACGCCGGACCGGCCGTCCAGATGGAACTCGATCACCGTTCCTCCATCTATCTAGGCTGCTAGCACTTTAGGCTCTTAGGCGTTAAAGGGCCATAAGGATCGCTGCGGCAGACCGTCGCACGGCGGCGGCAACCGACCCGGAGATCGCCCGCGGGTACCGGCCTGTGCCCGTGACCGCGCTCGGCTGCCGGAGCCGGGAGCCTGGTGTTTCTCGCTTACGGGCGGCTTACGGGCGGCTTACCGGCGTGCTGGGAGTGTCCGGGCATGTCTTCGGTTGATCCCGGCATGTCCTCAGGAGGCGCGGCGGGCGGCCGGCGGACGTGGCTGATCGCCGTCGCGGGGCAGGTCGCGGTGTTCGGGCTGGTCGTCGGCCTGCTCGACCGCACCGCGACCACCTCCGCGGCGGCGCGCATCCAGCGGACCCTGGACATCGTCACAGCCATGCGCACCCGGCGGATCACCGGCGCGGTGCGGGCAGAACTGGCGGGGTACGCCGAGCACGCCGCGGCCGGCGGCCGGCCTGCGGTGTACTTCTTTCTGGTCGCCACGGGGCTGTTCACCTGCGTCACAGCCCTGCTGTGGCGTGGATCGCGCAGGGGGAAGGCCGCCGGCCTGCTGCTCGCCGGCATGCTCACCCCGCCGTACCTGGGCGGCCTCACCGCGCTGGCACTCACGGGGCCGCCGGCGGACGCCTCCGTCGCGCGCTCACCCGAGGCACGCGACTTTCTGGAGCTTGCCGTGCCGGACTGGTACACCCCTGCCCACGCGGCGGTGCTGGGCGCGGCGGCCATGGCGCACCTGGTGACCGTCTTCCTGCTGACCCGGCCCGCGACCACGGGGTGGCGTCCGGCGCCGGTCTCCCGGGCGGCCCGGACGATCCTGGTCCACCTGCCGCTGGCGGGCGCGAACGTCGCGGTGCTGAACTTCGTGGCAATCGGCCAGGCTGAGCGGATGGCGCGGGAAACCGTGCGCGGCCCCGACGGGGAGCAGTACGCGGGGGTGGGCGAGTTCTACATGGAGCAGGCGACCAAAGTGGCGTGGAACTTCGCCGTGCTGTTCGCCGCCGCCGCGGCGGTCACGCTGGTGCTGGCCGCGGTCGCGCGGCGGGCCGGGGTGAGCGCGCCCCTGCTCGTCGCGCACGGCGTGGCGGGGCTTCCGTACCTGCTCCTGCTCGTGGCGGCGGCGCCGGCCTCGCCGTTCATGCTGAGCGGGGCCAGCGGCGAGCCCGTTCCGGAGGTCCTGCACTCCGGGCCGGCCTGGTACATGCCTGCGGTCGTGACCCTTACCTCGCTGGCCGCCGTCGCCTTCATCGCCGGGCAGGTGCTGCTGATCCGGGGCACGGCCGGTCGGAAGGGCAAACCGGGCACAGCCCTTGCGTTCGCCGGTTCTGGACCTGGGTCCGGCACCGGGTGAACCCGGGCGTGCGCCGACTCCTTGCCGCAGTCGGAACTTGACTCTAGGGTGCGGGGACGACCACCGGGACCCGGGCATCGAGGAGCGGGTGCTCACCGCCGCCCTCACCGTGTACGGAGAGGTCGGGGGCGGCCGCTGGATCGTGCAGGCCGCCCTCGACCGCGGCGAACTGCCACCGGGCACCTCCCCCGACCTGATCGTCGACGCCATCATGGGCGGCGTCCTGCGACTCATCGTGCTCACCCCCGGAACGCAACGTGCCGCCATCCACGCCGACCGCGACAAGCACGCCGCGATCATCGTCTCCGTCCTGCGGGCCATCAGCCGGTAGAGACACCGCTGATCTCCGCGTGACCCACCACCTCCGCGAACGCCCGGCCTCGCAGGCCGCGGGTTCAGTGCTTCCAGCGGGTGCGTGCGGCTATTTCCTCGGGGGTGGCTCCATCGAAGAGGGCGATTTCGCCGCGGCGGACGGTGGCGACGGTGTCGATCAAGGCCTGGCCCAGGGCGTCCTTCAGCACGGCGTCCGTTTCGAACGCCTGGAGTGCCGCGCCCAGAGAGGAAGGCAGGGGCGCGATGCCGCGATCTCCGCCCAGGGAGGCGGGGTCGACCTCGACGGACTGGGGGAGCGTGCCGCCATCGGCGAGGCCCGCGCGGCCCGCGGCGATAAGTGCCGCCATGGCGAGATACGGGTTGGCCGCCGCGTCGAAGCACTTGACCTCCAGGTTGGCCGCCTGGGGTCGCTCGCCGGTCGATCCGGTGACGAACCGCATCGCCGCCTCGCGGTTCTCCAGCCCCCAGCACGCGAACGCGCCCGCCCAGTGGGACGGGATGAGCCTCAGGTAGCTGGCCACCGACGGGGCGCCGATCGCGAGCAGGGCCGGCAGCCGGGTCAGGATGCCGGCGGCGAATCCCTCTCCGGCGGCGGTGAGGCCATAACGGCCCTCGCCGCCGGCCATCAGGTTGACGCCGTCCCGCCAGAGGCTCAGGTGGACGTGGGCGCCGTTGCCGACCCCGTCGGCCAGCACTTTGGGGGAGAACGTCGCGCGCAGATCGTGACGCAGGCTGACCGCGCGTATCGTCTCGCGGACCAGGACGGCGGTGTCCGCCGCCCCGACGGGATCCTCGGCCGCGACCGAGACCTCGTACTGGCCGGCGGCGTACTCAGGATGGATCTGCTCCACCGCGACGCCGGCCGCCGTGAGCGCCTCGACCACGTCACGCAGGTAGCCGGAGCGTTCGCTGAGCCGTGTCATGCCGTAGGCGGGGCCGGTGCACGCGGGCACGAACTCGTCGCCACCGCCGATGGAGGCGGCCCACTCCACCTCGAACGACGCCCGGACCGACAATCCGTCCACGGCCAGCCGATCGGTCTCGCGCCGCGCCAGATATCGGGCGTCCAGGGGATGGGGCACGCCATCCTGGTCGTACCTGTCCGCGGGCGCCCATGCCCAGCCGGGAAGCGCGGTCAGCACCGCGAGCCGGTCGAGGTCCGGGTACAGGCGCAGGTCGCCGACGGGCCCACCGGCGAAGCGGCCGCTGACGATCGAGTCGTCCAGCAGGAAGGCGTCGAACACCGGCGAGGCGCCGATGCCCCAGGCCGCGGCGTGCTCCAGGCGCGCGAGCGGTACGGCCTTGACCCTGGTCACGCCGCTGGTGTCCACCCAGGTGACGGCGACCCCGGTCACGCCTCTGGCGGCGAGGTCTTCGGCCGCCTTCCGCGCGGCTCCGGCCCGTCGTGCGCGCTCCTGCTGATCCATTCCGCTCACCTCCGCACCCCCAGTGTCGTCCTGCCGGAGCTCTGCCGCCGGCCACAGGAGCCATGGTCGGGCACGTCCGTGTCGACCGGGAGCCCCGATAAAGACGTTGATGCCGCGGCCTTCGCCTGGGCATGCTTGCGGGCATGAGCGGATCACCGTCCTCGCGCATCGCCCCGGAGGTCATGGGGCACTACTTGCAGGGCAGGGAAGACGGCCGGCTGCGCTCGGGCCGTAACCGGCTGGAGTTCTGGCGCACGCAGGATGTGCTGCGCCGAGTCCTGCCACCCGCGCCGGCCCGCGTGCTCGATGTGGGCGGTGCCAGCGGGGTGCACGCCGAGTGGCTCGCGGCCGACGGCTACGACGTCGAGTTGATCGATCCGGTGCCGACGCACGTCGAGCAGGCCGGGCGGCTGGCCGGGGTCGTGGCGCGTCTCGGCGACGCGCGGGCGCTGGAGGCCGCGGACGCCTCGGCGGACGCCGTCCTGCTGCTCGGCCCGCTGTACCACCTGACCACCAGAGGTGACCGGGTACGTGCGCTGGCCGAGGCGCGCCGGGTCGCTCGCCCGGGCGGGATGGTCGCGGCGGCGACCATCAGCAGATGGGCCGCCGTGCACCACATGATCCGGCTGGACCGCTACACCGACCCGGCCGTGCGCGAAGTCGCGGACGAGTGCGCGCGCACCGGGCTGTTACGGGAGAACGACGGCGTGGGCTTCACCACCGCGTACTTCCACGACTCCGACGAGATCATCGGCGAGTTCGCCGACGCGGGGCTGCCCGACGCGCGGCGCCATGCGCTGGAAGGGGTCTTCGCCCTCTACGCCGACATCGACGAATGGCTGGACGATCCGGAGCGCAGGGCGCTGCTGCTGGACGTCGCCCGCCGGTCCGAACACGAGCCGACCCTGCTGGGCGTCGCCGACCACATGATCACCGTCGCGGTCGTGCCCTGACACGTCGCCGGCGGACGGCTCCGGCGCGTCAATTCTTCCTTTTCAGGACTTCCAGCATGTCGTCGATGCTCGCCTTGGTCATGCTGCGGGGCAGGGCGGTGATCCGTGCGGCCATGGAGTGGCTCTGGCCGGGGTTGGCGTGGTAGGTGATGCCGCACGATACCGCGCCGACGCTGTTCATCCGCATGACGATCGTGCGCTTGCACGAGCCGATCGGCGAGCCGTCCAGGCGGAAGGCGATGGTGACGTCGATGGCGACCTTCGGCTTCAGCCGGTGGTCGGGATCCTTGCCGAGGAGACGGTTGCCGAGCCGCGCGTGGGCGGTGCAGGCGGAGGAGTCGCAGGGTGAGAGGCTTCCGGTGCCCTTCACCTGGATGCTCACCTGCGAGTCGATCGAACTCCGCAGCTGCCCGATCTTGGCCTTAAGGCTGCCGGCGGAGACCTGCGCGTCTTGTGGGCTCAGCGCCGTCAGGTCGAGGTGTCCTCCAGCGAGCCGGCCAGTGGACGGCCGGGAAAGCGCCGGCTGAAATGCCGGACGACCCTGGCCGGCGACGTCCGTGATGCCGGGAATGCCGGGATCCTTGCCGCCGCCCAGCCCACCGCCGTCGCCGCCCGTCTTCGGCAGCTCGATGCGGACGATGCGATAGGGCGGCGTGGTGGTCATGTGGACCCGGCCGATCGGAAGCAGGAGCACCTGTGTCGGGACTCCGTTGACCTGCTTGCCCGGCTCCGGCGCGGCGTGCGGTGTCGTCCCGGGCGGGTTGACCATCTGTGCCAGCTTGGACGGGACGAGGGTGTCGAAGGCGGTGGCGGTCGTCTTGCCAGCGGGGATCTTGACCCACTTGCCGAGGTAGTTCTTGGCGATGGCCGCCGGGACGCCTCTGGCGGTCCAATAGCCCAGGTTGCCCTTCAGGAACGTCTTCTTCGACGAGAAGTCGTCCACGGACAGCACGTCCACCTTGCTGCCCTTCACGGTCAACCTGCCGTAAGCCGCTCCCCCCTTCATCACCGTGACATCGAGACCCACGCTGGTGCTCGCGCCGCCCAGCGTGCCCTTGTAGCGGATCGCGGGGAGGCCGGAGAGGTTGGACACCGCTTCGCGGAGCTTGGCCGCAGTGTCCGGGCCCGTCGGCTTGGCGACCGGTGTGGGGGTGGTCACGGTGGCGGCGCGGTTCGAGATGACGGTCACGACCCCGACCCCGACGCCGCCGGCGACGACGAGGCAGGCCAGCACGATCGCGCCGCCTATGAGGAGCCCGCGCCGCCGCCGCGGGCCTCCGGGCGCGGGCGGTACAGGTCCGCGGGGCCCGGGCATGGTCTGCCACGGAGGCGTGGCGCCGTAGGGCGGCTGGGCGGGAGCCCCCGGCGGACCGTACGGAGGCTGCCCGCCGCGCGGAGGCTGCTGGTGGTGCGGAGGCTGTGCGCCGTAGGGAGGCTGTGCGCCGTGCGGAGGCTGGCCGCCGTGCGGGGGTTGCCGGCCGTACGGAGGCCGGCTGCCGTACGCGGGTTGTCCGCCGTAGGGAGGTTGCCCGCGGTGCGGGGGTTGCTGGCCGTACGGAGGCCGGCTGCCGTACGCGGGTTGCCCGCCGTGTGGAGGTTGCCCGCCATACGGAGGTTGTCCGTCGTGCGGGGGCTGGGCGCCGTGTGCGGTCGGGCCGCCCGGGAGCGGCTCGTTATGCGGTCCTGTTTCTCTCGGATCGTTCATGGCGCTGCCTGATTCTCCCTGAGCGGGTACATCGTGCGACATGCGGTCAGTACCTGCGTACGGCGGGATGGAGCAGATGAAACGAATGCGAGGTATCACTTCCGACCACTAACAGGTGTCGATCTTTACGGGCCTGACCTGTCCAGGTCAAGGGGATAAGTGCTTATAGCGAGCATTGGTAGTAGTTAGGATGATTTGTCGATCTCTGGTATGCAGTGCCCGATCCATCGAGCGGCACGGACAGGAGCCGGCCGGTCGCGTTCACCGGCCGGGCCGCACGACATCCGTCGTGACCAGGCTTTTCGGGCGTCCACGCGGGCAGGCGCGAAGGCGCGGCCACCTGCAGGGCGGCCAGGGGGCCGGCGGTAGCCTTGTGCCCGGTCGCAAGCGGAACAGCAGGGGGCAGGGTGAAGCTTCTCCACTCCGGGAAGGTCCGGGACGTCTACGAGGACCGAGGGGACATCATCCTCGTGGCGTCCGATCGCATCTCGGTCTACGACGCGATCCTGCCGACGCCGATCCCCGACAAGGGGAAGGTCCTGACGCAGCTGTCGCTGTGGTGGTTCGAGCAGCTCGCGGACGTCGTTCCCAACCACGTGATCTCGGCGACCGACGTCCCCGAGGAGTTCGCGGGCCGGGCCGTGCGCTGCCGCAAGCTCGACATGGTGCCCGTCGAGTGCATCGCGCGCGGTTACCTCGCCGGGCTGGGCCTGAAGGAGTACCAGGCGAGCGGCTCGGTGTCGGGGGTGGCGCTGCCGGCCGGGCTCGTGGAGGGCTCCAAGCTGCCCGAGCCGGTCTTCACGCCGACCACCAAGGCTCAGCTCGGCGCGCACGACGAGTTCATCACCTACGACGACGTGGCCGCCCAGGAGGGCGCCGAGACCGCCGAGGAGCTGCGGCGACTCACGCTCGAGGTCTACCGTCGCGGTTCGGAGCTGGCCGCCGAGCGGGGCATCATCATCGCCGACACCAAGCTCGAGTTCGGCCGGGCGGCCGACGGCACTCTGACGCTGGGCGATGAGGTGCTGACGTCCGACTCATCGCGGTTCTGGCCCGCCGACCAGTGGGAGCCGGGCCGCCCGCAGTTCGCCTTCGACAAGCAGTACGTCCGCGACTGGGCCACCGGCAGCGGGTGGGACAAGAAGGAGCCCGCGCCCGAGCTTCCCCAGGAGGTCGTCGACGTCACCCGCGCCCGCTACCTCGAGGCGTACGAGCGCATCACCGGCAAGTCCTTGTAGCCGGAGCCCTCAACTCGCCGTGGCCGCGCGGCCCTCAACGTGCCCCGTCGCGCCCATACAGTGCCCGTGTCAGGGGCGCCATCCCCCCATGATCCCGGATTCGCGGGGTTCTGTCATGGGTCGATGGGGGGCCGTGCCGGGGTGCGATGGGGGAGGCGTCAGGGTCGGGTCGGGGGTCATCCCTGATGGGGGCGGGCGGGGGCGCGGCCCATCATCGGAGCATGTCGATTCGGTCATTCCCCACCCCCCGTGACGTCTACATCGGGATGTCGTTCGTCGCCGCGCCGCTTCTCGTCCTGGCCTACGGGATCCTCCGGTTGCTCGACGGGATGGACGGCGTCCGGGGGCCGGGCGTCGCCTGGACCACCGGCCACGTGGCCTTCCTGATCGGGCTGCTGCTGTTCGGCCCCGTCGTCCTCGGCCTGCGCCGCATGGTGACCGGCCGTACCACCGGCCTGAAGCTCACGGCGACCGGGAGCACGGTGATCGCCCTGCTCGGCCTGGCGGCCTCGGTGGGGCAGATCGTCATCGATCTCGTCGTGGGCATGCGCGCGGCGGACCATCCGGAGATGAGCCGGCTCTTCGAGCAGGTGCAGGGCTACGCCGGGGTGAAGCCCGCGTTCTACACCGTGGGGCCGGTGCTGTTCTACGTCGGCCTGCTCGCCCTGGTCGTGCTGCTCGCGATGGCCAAGCCGCCACGGGTCGGCGGCTGGAGCCCGGTCCTGATCGTGGTGGGCACCACCGTGATGGCGGTCGACCTGGATCTGCTCCCCATCGGCGCCGTGTGCTACTGGCTCGCGCTGGCCCCGCTGGGCTGGCGGGTGGCCCAGGGCGAGGCGCAGCACGGCCCGGTGGACCGCGCCGACCGGCCCGCCCTCGCGTGAGTCCCGTACCCCGTCGGGCGCTGTCTCGCGGACGGGGAAGGGCGGGCCGCGGGCGCGGCTGGACGGTGGGTCAATTCTTGCAGATGTTCTCGGTGGCGGTCTTGGCGATCGGGGTCGTGGTGGCGGAGGGCGTGGCCGTGGGGGCGGCCTCCTTGACGGTGACCTTCTTGGTCCCCTTGTACTTGGAGCCCACGACGACCTCGATGCCCGGGACGTCGGCCTGGCGCAGCTCGGCTCCGGGGATGGCGGCGGCGACGGTGCGGGCGGAGTCCTCACGGCCGGCCGGGTAGCGGACGAGGGTCTCGACGTGGTTCCTGGGCGTGGTGTCGCCAGGGGAAGACGGCACCTGGAACCCCACCTTCAGCAGGTCGGTCTTGGTCCGCGCGCCGAGGCCGGTGATGGCGGTGCCGTTGACCACGCGGACCGCGATGCGCGAGGGCGCGACGGTGAGCGCGGAGGCCGATGACGTCGCGGAGGGCGTCGGGGTGGCGCTCTTGGCGGTGGCCGGCTTGACCAGCGGCTCGTCGGCCGCGATGCGCCTGAACAGGTCGCGGGCGGCCGCCTTGTCCCACAGCACCGCCGACTCGCCCGTGGGGGCCTGGTAGTTCACGTCGGCCAGCGGGACCGTGGTGAAGGCCACGTCGTCGGTGGACACGTCCTTGAGCTGGTCGGCGAGGCCGAGCAGGTCCTTGGCCAGGGCCTGGTCGACGGTGAGGGTCTTGAGGGTCGAGGAGACCAGCCCGGTGAGCTTCGCGGGGTTGGCGAGGGTGCCGCCGCTGAGGGCCCGCTGGAGCAGCGCCGAGATGACCTGCTGCTGCCGGTCGATGCGGTCGAGGTCCGAACGGGCGGTGGCGCGGGTGCGCGCGTAGAACAGCGCCTTCACCCCGTCCAGCTCGTAGGTGCCGGGCTGGAGCTTGAACTTCGTGTGCTGGTCGTCGATGGCGACCGGGGTGCACACCGAGACGCCGCCGAGGGCGTCCACGACGTTGATGAACCCCAGCACGTTCACTTCGATGTAGTGGTTGATCGTCAGCCCGGTCGCGTTGCGCACGGTGCGGACGGCGAGCGGCGCGCCGCCGAGGGAGTACGCCGAGTTGATCTTATGGGTGCCCTTGCCCGGGATGTCGACCCAGCTGTCGCGGGGCAGGCTGACCACCGTGATCTTCGAGTGGTCCTCCGAGAGATGGATCACCATCATCGTGTCGCTGCGCTGGCCGACCTCCCGGCCGAGGTGGAGCTGGTTCTGCTGCCGCCGCGTGAGGTCGTCCCGCTTGTCCACCCCGACGAGCAGGATGTTCATCGCGCCGCGCGCGTCCGACTCCGTCGTGCCCGCCTCGACCGACTTGATCTGGCTGGTGGCGTAGCTCGACAGGAACCACAGGACGCCGGAACCGAGCAGCACAGCGCTCGACAGGGCGCCGGTGACGATGACGGTGCGCGCGCTCGACCGTGCCCGCTTCGTGCGGCGCTGGGACAGCCGGACGCCGCCGTACGCGTCGCCTCCGACGTGGACACCAGAGTCGTCGTCGGTCACGTGGTGGCCCCCTCCGCCTCGAACGGTCACCGGTGAGGACGCTCGCGCCGCCCGATGGGTTGCCGTCCCCACCCGCTCGTACAGTAGCGTGAGCGCCGCCATGAAGGAGTTCCCCGACTCGCCCCGAACCAGCCAGACCACACGAGTCTGGCCGCCGATCTCGGTCGTCATGCCGGTGCTCAACGAAGAGCGCCACCTGCGTGAGGCCGTGCGGCAGGTACTCGCGCAACGTTACGACGGTCCGATCGAGGTCGTCCTCGCCATCGGCCCGTCCCATGACCGCACGCAGGAGGTGGCCGACGCCCTCGCGGCCGAGGACCCCCGCGTGACGGTCGTGCCCAACCCCACCGGACGCACGCCGAACGCGCTCAACGCCGCGATCACCGCGTCCCGCAACGGGATCATCGCCCGCGTCGACGGGCACGCCATGCTCCCGGAGGACTACCTCCAGGTGGCGGTCGAGACGCTCGAACGCACCGGCGCGGACAACGTGGGCGGCATCATGGCCGCCGAGGGCGTCACGCCGTTCGAGCAGGCCGTGGCGTGCGCGATGACCTCCAAGATCGGCGTGGGCAACGCGCGGTTCCATACCGGAGGTGAGCCGGGCCCCGCCGACACCGTCTACCTTGGAGTCTTCCGGCGGGAGGCGCTGGAGCGGGTCGGCGGCTACGACGAGCACTTCCAGCGCGCGCAGGACTGGGAGATGAATCACCGCATCCGCGAGACCGGCGGCCTGGTGTGGTTCCAGCCGCGCATGCGCGTCTCCTACCGGCCGCGGCCCACCGTGAAGGCCCTGGCCAAGCAGTACTTCCACTACGGCCGCTGGCGCAGGGTCGTGGCCCGTACCCACGAGGGCACGATCAACCTCCGCTACCTGGCCCCGCCGCTCGCGGTCGTGGCGATGCTGCTCGGTCTGGTCGTGTCGCCGTTCTACTGGCCGGGCCTGCTGATCCCCGGCGCGTACATCGCGGCGATCCTCGCCGGCTCGCTGGTCACCGGTCGGGGGCTCGCCCCGGGCGCCCTGCTCCGGCTGCCGGTGGTGTACGCGACCATGCACATCTCGTGGGGCTGGGGCTTTCTCACCAGCCCGCCGAGCCTCGGCAAGCCGCCGCGGGGGACGGCCTCAGGCCCCGGCGGCCCGGGGCTCTAGGCCTGGTCGCCGCGGACCGGCCAGGGACCCGGGGTCAGGCCCGCGGCTCCAGGGCCGAGGCCGCACGCTGGAGCGCCGCCCTGTCGGGCGTCCTGTCGAGCGCGCGGTTGACCGCGTCGTCGAAGCGCGTCATCGCGTCAGGATGGTCGGGGCCGAGCAGGTAGCTCTTCATCCTGCGCCGCGCCCTGGCCAGGTCGTCCTCGCCCGTGCCGCGCGGCTGGGCGAGGACGGACGGCAGCTCCCGCAGGTCCGGGCCGAGCAGGTAGGCCGCCTCCGCGCTCGGGTACCGCTCGCGAAAGACGTGGCCGGCCATCCCGGCCACGTTCGTCACGGCGTACGGCTTGCCGCCGGCCACGAAGTCGGCGACCACGCTGGAGATGTCGGTGATCAGCAGGTCGCAGTCGTTGAAGCAGGCGTACAGGTGCGGTTCTGGACCGGTGACGATCCGGTGCCCTGCCTCCGGCGCCGCGGCCTCGATCATCGCCACGATCTTCCGGTGCGCGGTCCCGGCGCGGGGGTCGCGCTCGCCGGTGAGCGGGTGCGGCTTGTAGATCAGCCGCACGGCGGGGAGGTGCCCGAGCAGGGTCCGGACGATGCGCGGCCCCATCGTGATGAGCGAGGTGTGGAACAGGTCCTCGGTCCAGCCCTCCCAGGTGGGTGCGTACAGCACGCTGAGCGCCTCAAGGCCCGGCCCGCTCCGCCGGATCCCCGACAGCTGCGGGCGGCCCACCTCGACGATGTTCTCGTCGCGCACGCCCACCTGGGCGCGCAGGTAGCGGTCGCGGCCCGCCGGCCCGGCCACCCACACCTCGTCGTACACCTTGGAGAAGGGGTTGAACGACGCCTCCTTGTCGCTGTCGCCGTGGCCGATGAACACGCTGCGCAGGCCCGGCACGCGCAGCAGGTGGATGTTCTTGCCGACGTTGGAGGCATAGAGGGCCAGGCGGGCGCCGTCCAGCCCCCGCAGGTTCATCAGGTCGACCGCCGAGGGCACGCACAGCACCGGGAGGGGCGTCGGGCCGAGCAGCGGAAGCAGCTCGCGTTCGCGCAGTACGACGATCGTGCGGCGGGAGAGCCGCGCCAGCGTGTCCAGCCACATGGTGGCCTGATAGACGGAGGTCGGCGCGCCGGAGAAGTAGAAGATCACCTCCGGGCGGTAGGCCTGGACCTGCCGGTCCACCACGCCGATGACCCGCTCGCGCCTCGCCAGCGGCGCGGCGAGCCGCGCGAGCGGCAGCGACAGCAGCAGCGCCGCGACCTGGAGCACGATGGCCGCCCCGACGCCTCCTACGCCCAGCCCGGTCAGGCTCGGCCCCGCCCCGCTCAGCCAGGAACCCCCCGCCGCCGCGCCGGCGCCGTCCGCTCCGAGGCCGGGGACGTACCGGCCGGTGATCGCACCCACGGCGATCGCACCGACGGGCAGGACGCCCGTGGAGAACAGCCGCACGCCGTGCCGGCCCGCGAGCCCGCCCAGAGGCTCCTCCGGGATCCGGAGATCGGACACATCGAGATTCCTCGTCATCACCGGCATGCGGTTCAGGCAGTGGTCCAGGTACACCGCCGCGCCGGCCTGCGCGGCGCGAAGCGCGTGCACGAGCAGGAGGCCACAGCAGAGCAGGACGAACCACCCGGAGCCGGCGCCTTCCACGCGGGCCACGAGCAGCACCGCGGCGATCTCACGGGCCAGGAAGCGCACGCTGAGCCCGAGGTGGAGCCGGCCCAGCCGGTCGACCACCGGCAGTGCCAGGCGCCCCGCCGCCACCTCCGCCCCGTACGACACCGCCGCCGCGACGGCGAAGCCCGCCGGGAACGGATACAGGGCGGTGAGGAACAGCGCCGGAAAGGACAGCAGGAGCAGCCCCCCGAGGAACGCTCCACGCACGTTGCGACGCACCCACCCCATCGACGGCCCCCCGGTCGTGTCCCCCGCGATGATGGTCCCGTACCCAGTCACGGCGTGTGACCTACCCGCCACACCGTGCCAAAAGGGGAGGCGAGGGCGCGCGGCCGGTCAGGGGGTGCGGCGGACGTCGATCACCTGGCCCGTCAGGCCCGAGATGAGCAGGTCGATAGAGGTCTGCGCGACCGCGCGAGGCGACAGCAGCGTGGCGGGCGGCTCATCACCGAAGGCGCGGGCCCGCATGGGTGTGCCGGTGCGCTCGGGGTTCACGCAGTTGACGCGCACGCCGTACTCGGCCCACTCGTCCGCGAGCGCCTGCGTCAGGTTCACCACGGCCGCCTTCGTCGAGGAGTACAGGCTGTAGTCGGCGCGGCCCCGGGTGTAGGACGAGGAGGTGTAGAGCAGCAGGTGGCCCTTGGTCTCGCGCAGATGCCGGATCGCCGCCCGGGCGATGTTGACCGGCCCGAGGTAGTTGACGCCGACGGTCTCCTCGACGGTCAGGTCGTCCACCTCGCTGAGCTTGCCCATGTGCAGCACACCGGCGGTGTTCACGACGTAGTCGATGCGCCCGCTGTCCTTGGCGGCCTGGTCCAGGGCATCGGACACCGCGACCGGGTCCTCCACCCGCACGCCGTTCTGGCTGCGCGAGAACGAGTAGACGCTGGCGCCGTACTCGGTCGCGAGGTCCACGATGTCGGCGCCGATGCCGTAGCTGCCGCCGAACACCACCGCCGTCTTGCCCGCGAGCGCCCTGCGGTACGCGGCGGGACCCGAGGGCACCGGCGCGGTGTTGGAGGCGAGCTGGAAGAGCTTGTCGGCGATGTAGACGTCGACCGGGTGCGTCACCTTCATGTTGTGCTCGCTGCCCGGCACGATGTAGATGGGGACGTCCGGGAGGTAACGCAGCACCACGCCGCAGTCGTCGGTCGCCGGCTGCTTCTCGAACTCCGGGTCGGCGAAGGCGCGCTCGTACGCCTCCCTGATCACCGAGAGCCGGAAGCACTGCGGGGTCTGGCCGCGCCGCAGCCGGGAACGGTCGGGGATGTCGCGGATGATCTCCCCTCGTGGTCCGGGCACGGCCACCACGACCGTGTCGGAGGAGGGGATCGCGACGTCCACGGCCGAGTACGTCCTGAGGGCTTCGACACACTGGGAGATGATGCGCGGCTCGAGCAGCGGGCGCACCGCGTCGTGCAGGAGCACGTCGCACTCCTCGGGGCCGAGCGCCAGCAGGGCCCGCCAGGTCGACTCGGTACGGGTCGCGCCGCCCTCCACGATCTTGCTCACCTTGTGGAAGCCGCCCCGCTTCACGATCTGCTCGACCTCGGCCGTGAAGCCGGGGGCCATCAGGACGACGATCTCGTCGATCTCCGGCGCGCCGTTGAAGACGGTGAGGGTGTGCTCGATGATCGGGCGCCCAGCGATCTTGAGAAGCTGCTTGGGGGTGTTCAGCCCGACGCGTTGCCCGATCCCGCCGGCGAGGACCACCCCGACGGTCCGCAGGCGTGGTTCCTGTGCGGCCAAAGTAGGACTTCCTTCTGTTACTCGTTCACGGCTGACCTTACTGACCCCTACCCGGCACCACCGCCCCCATCACAAGCGGCATTCATCCATGGACTCTGCGTCATCCCCCTGGGAACGATCGTCGGAGCTGGGTGCGTCAGCCGTAGGCGGCTGCGACTCACCTGAAGTGTCGGTGTTCGGCGTGCGCGGTCGCGGCCTGGACGCTAATGTGTTCGAGTAATCGACTGGCAGCAGAGCGTCACCAAGGTGGGGGTGGTTTGGCATGAGGTCGCGGTACAACTTCCGGCTCTACCCTGACGCTGCGCAGCGGCTGTATCTGGCGAAGATCGGCGACGTGGAGGTCCGCTGGTCCCGTGCGCTGCCCGCGGTCCCTTCCTCGGTGACGGTGATCAAGGATGCTGGGTTTGCGATATCTCGATCGTGATGCTCGCCATACTCCGACCCTGGCCCCGCCCGGAATCTACGATGCGCAAGCGGCGTAGCGGAAGCGGTAAGCCCTCCACGGCGACGTGGGGGACTCCCGGCGTGCACGCCGGGGAAGATGTCAAGTTGCGGGGTGGACGATCCCCGGTCGCGGAAGGAGACCTCGGTTTGCCTGAATCCGCGTATCCACCCCCCGTGCGGCCTCCGCGCAAGCCCTCTGTCGCCTCCGCGGCCCGTCCGGGGGAGCCGTCCGGCAAGAGTGCGCCCATGGTCGTCGCCGTGGTGCTCGCCACGACCCCGGCGACCCGGCTGCTCTGCCTGGAAGGCACGCTGGTCGATCGGCTGAGCCGCCAGCTCTCGGCGCTCGGGGCGCAGCGGATTCACATCGTCACCCGGCCCGTGGAGCGCCGCGCCGTCCCTTCCCGCCCCGCCTTGGCACCACTCGAGACGACCGCGGCGGACACATCCGCGGTAGAGACGGCGGCGGACCCATCCGCGGTTGAGGTGAGGCCGGTGGATCTGAGCTCGGGGGAGGAGACGGTGGTGGACCTGCCACCGATCGAGGCTGTGAGCCTGCCTCCGATTGGGTCGACGGCGAGGGCGGATGGGGCCCGGTCCAGTGTCATCCGCAGTTCGGGGTTCACCGGCGATCTGCGGGCGGTGGCCGCCATCGCGCGGGCCGGTACCGGCCCGGTGGCCGTGCTGCCGGGTGACCTGGTCGCCCACACCGAGGCCCTCGCCCTGCTGTTGGCCGATCCCGGGCGGGGCACCGGCGCGCTGATCTCTCCCGGGCACGACCTCCCGTCCAATGGCGGCGGCCCGGCTCAGGCGACCGGCGGCGGGCCGATTCCGTTCAATGGCGGCGGCCCGGCTCCGGCGACCGGCGGCGGGCCGGTTTCGGCGGGCGCGCCGGTCCGGGCGGAGCGGGGGAAGGTGATCGCCGCGGGCAACTCCTTCCACACCGTGGCGGGGCCCAACGGCGCCTTCCGCGGCGTCCTGCACGTGGGCGAGGCCGATCTGCCGAGGTTCGCCGAGGTGGCCGACGAGCTGGCCGACCTGGCCCGCGATCGCCGTCTGGGCGGCGCGGACGAGGCCGAGGTGGCCGAGTTGCTGCTGGCGGGGCTCGTCCGGGTCGGCGTCGCCGTACGGGCGGTGCCTCTGGGGCGGCTCCACTGCGCCAGGATGGCCGGGCAGCAAGGCGCCGACGCGGCCATGGCCAGGCTGGCCGAGGTGGACGAGGATCATGCCCGCCTGGCGGCGGCGATCAAGTCCGAGGACGGTTTCGTCGCGACCTATCTGGTGAGCTCCTGGTCGGGCCATGTCGTGCGGATGGCAGCGCGGCTGGGGCTCACGCCGAATGCCGTGACGGGCCTGTCGGTCGGCCTTGCGGCCTTGGCGGCCGTCGCCTTCTCCGCCGGGGAGCGCCGCGCGCAGCTCGCCGGCGCCGTGCTGCTCTACCTGTCGTTCGTCCTCGACTGCGTGGACGGGCAGCTGGCGCGCTACACCCGGATGTTCTCGCCCCTCGGCGCCTGGCTGGACGCCACGTTCGACCGCGTCAAGGAGTACTTGGTCTACGTGGGGCTCGCCCTCGGGTACGCCGGCGGTGTCGAGCGGGGCGCCATGGGGCCGGACGGCATCTGGGCCCTGGCGGTGGCCGCCATGCTGGTGCAGGCCATCCGGCACATGATCGACTTCTCGTACGCCGGGGCGCGAGCGGACGCGTCCGGCGACGGCGGCGGGCCGGTGGTGCGGCTCTCCGCGCGGCTCGACCGCAACACGGCCTTGCGCTGGCTGAAGAAGGTGATCGTCCTGCCCATCGGCGAGCGGATGGTGCTGATCGCCGTGACCGCCGGGCTGTTCAACGCGCGCGTGACCTTCCTCGCGCTGCTGGCCTGGGGCGGGGTCGCGGCGCTGTACACGCTGACCGGCAGGACGGCGAGGTCTCTTTGACCACGACCAGGATGCACATGACGCGGGTGCCGCGCAGCTCCGTGGTCACCTACCGTGACGACGGGGTCCTCGCGCGCGGCATGGGCGTGCTCGTCGCGGGCCAGCTCCCGCCGCTGCCGCCCGCGCTCGCCGGCGCGTTCGTGACGGGCGTGATGCTGTTCCTCGGGGTCGCGGGCAACGACGGGCCGGCCGTCTTCGCGCCGGCCGTGGCGCTGCTGCTGGCCGGGATGGGCAGCTCACACCCGCATGACGGGCGGCTCGACTGGCTGGTGCCGCCGGTCCTGCGCCTCACCGAGTACGGCTTCATCGCCTGCGTGGGCTTCGCCTGGGACGTGCCCCGGGTGCTGTTGTACGTCCTGCTGGGCGCGATCCTGTTCCACCACTACGACGTCGTGTACCGCTGCCGGCAGCACGTGTATCCGCCGCCCTGGCTGGCCTCGGCCGGTCTGGGCTGGGAGGGGCGCATGCTCCTGGTCGCCATGGGGGCCCTGCTCGGCGTCGTCACCCCGGTGTTCGCGCTGGCGGCGTTCTACCTGGCGGCGCTGTTCTGCTGGGAGAGCCTCACCTGCTGGCTGGCCGCGCCGCGATCGGGCGTCGAGGCCGCCGACCTCGGCGGCGAGGACTGACGGCTCCGTCGCCACCGGCCAGGACTGACGCTCCTCGCCACCGGGCACGATCGGCGGCTTCGCCACCAGGCCCGTCGGCGGCTTTGCCACCGGCGGGGACTGGCCGCTCCTTCGCGGGGCAGCGGGGTGGGCGGCGGCGGTACGGTGGCGGTCCGAGTCCCGGACGCGCATTGCCAACGTTTGGTCGTGTAACGGAATAGGTGAACTCGGGATTACACGATCACCACCTGTAGGCAACTAACCTTTGGCCTACAGATTCTGGCTTGATTGAGGAGTGCACGTTGCTGGGAATGGTGCTGGCCGCCGGGGCCGGACGACGCCTGCGGCCGTACACCGACACGCTGCCCAAAGCGCTCGTGCCGGTCGACGGAGAGACCACGATCCTGGACATCGCCCTGCGGAACCTCGCGGCGGTGGACCTCCGGGACGTCGTGGTGATCATCGGCTACGCGGCGCAGGCGGTCCACGACCGCAAGGCCGAGCTCGAGCGGCGGCATGACGTGAAGCTCACCCTCGTGCACAACGACAAGGCGGAGGAGTGGAACAACGCCTACTCCCTGTGGTGCGCGCGCGACCACTTCTCCGAGGGCGCCCTCCTGGTGAACGGTGACACCGTCCACCCGGTCTCGGTCGAGCGCACGCTGCTGTCGGCGCCGGTGACCAGCGACATCCTCCTCGCCGTCGACAACGTCAAGTCGCTCGCCGACGAGGAGATGAAGGTCACCCTCGACGAGTCGGGCCACCTGCGGCGGATCACCAAGCTGATGGACCCCGCCGACGCGTTCGGCGAGTACATCGGCGCCACGCTCATCCGCCCGGGAGCCGCCGACCGTCTCGCGGACGCGCTGAAGGCCACGTTCGAGCGCGACCCGCAGCTCTACTACGAGGACGGGTACGGCGAGATGGTGGCCCGCGGCGAGAAGATCGCCGTCGCCCCCATCGGCAAGGTCGACTGGGTGGAAGTGGACAACCACGACGACCTCGCCAGAGCCAGGGAGATCGCGTGCACCTACTAGGCGAGCCGCCGGCGGGTTCCCGGCCGGCCCCTGGCGGGACTATGGGCTGGGGGCGGGCATGCCGCTGCTAGCGCGAATGCTCATGGCGCCGCTGACCGTCGACGTCCGCAGGGGCGCGGTGGCCCAGCTCGGCGCGCTGCTCTCCGACAGCCGGGTGGCCACCTCGGGCCGGGTCGCGGTCGCGGTCGGCGCCGGGCAGGGTGACCACATCTCCGGGCTGATCGCGCCGACGCTGGGCGAGGCGGAGGTCTTCCGGGTGCCCGACGGCTCGGTGGACTCCGCCGTCTCGCTGGGCGCCGACCTGCGCAAGGGCGCGTACGAGGCCGTGGTCGGCATCGGCGGGGGCAAGACGATCGACGTGACGAAGTACGCCGCGTCGCTCGCCGGGATCCCGATGGTGGCCGTGGCCACGAACCTCTCGCACGACGGCATCTGCTCCCCGGTCTCCTCGCTGGAGCACGAGGGGGGCAAGGGGTCGTTCGGCGTGCCGATGCCGCTAGCGATCCTCGTCGACCTGGACTTCGTGCACGGCGCGCCCCCCTCGCTCGTACGGGCGGGCGTGGGCGACGTGATCAGCAACCTGTCCGCCATCGAGGACTGGCAGCTCGGCAACGTCGAGCGCGGCGAGCCCATCGACGGCCTGGCCGTCTCCATGGCCCGCACCAGCGCCGAGGCCGTGCTCGGGCGCGGCGACTCGATCGAGTCCGACGCGTTCCTCACGGTCCTGGCCGAGTCGCTGATCCTCTCGGGCATGTCCATGGTCGTGGCCGGTTCGTCCCGTCCCAGCAGCGGTGGGGATCATGAGATCCTGCATGCCGTGAACCAGCTCTTTCCAGGCATCTCCAACCACGGCGAGCTCGCCGGCATCGGGACGGCCTTCTGCTTCTTCCTGCGGAAGGACGAGCGCCGGCTTTCGCTGGTGGCCGACTGCCTGCGCCGTCACGACCTGCCGGCCACGCCCGGCGACGTCGGGCTGACGGCCGAGCAGTTCACCACCGCGGTGATGCTGGCGCCGTCGACCCGTCCCGGGCGATACACGATCCTTGAGCACCTGCGCCTCTCCGAGGCCGAAGTGCGCGACCGGGTGGAGGAATATGTCCGGGCCGTCGGTCATTGAGCTGCGCGCGATCGCGCAGCCCCAGACCACCATGGATCGCAACTCCGGCGAGCACTGGGCCGGCGCGCTCTACATGCGCAAGCTGTCCATCTATGTGACGTGGGCGCTGGCCCGCACGCCCATCTCCCCGAACCAGGTCACCGGGCTGATGATCCTGGCCGGGCTGCTCGCCGGCGTGGTGCTGGCCCTGCCGGGCCTGTGGGCGGCGGTCGCGGCGGCCGTGCTGATCCAGATCTACCTGCTGCTCGACTGCTCCGATGGTGAGCTGGCGCGGTGGACCCACCG
Organism: Sphaerisporangium perillae; assembly: GCF_023276435.1. Lineage (GTDB taxonomy): Bacteria > Actinomycetota > Actinomycetes > Streptosporangiales > Streptosporangiaceae > Sphaerisporangium > Sphaerisporangium perillae. The sequence goes on along the minus strand of NZ_JALLPO010000018.1, from coordinate 106,506 downwards.
CACCTCCATCACCGGCGTCTACCTCGACCGGGTCGGCCACTACTTCGCCGAGGCGGCGCTGCTGATCGGCCTGGGGTTCCGTGCCTCGAACACGCTGCCCGACTGGTACACCGTGCTCGGGTTCGCCGCCGCGCTCGGCGCCATCCTGATCAAGTCGGAGACCGACCTGGTGGACGTCGCCCGCGCCCGTTCGGGGCTGGTGGCGACCACGGAGGCGGCGGCCGAGCACTTCCAGTCGCGGCGGCTCGGCCTGGCGCGGAAGGCCGCGGCGGCGCTGCGCTTCCACCGCGTCATCCAGGCCGTCGAGCTCTCGATCATCGCCGTGCTCGCCGCGATCTGGGACGCGGTCGCGGGCGACCTGACGGCCACCCAGGTGCTGACCGTGGCGTGCGTCGTGTTCGCGGGGCTGCAGACCGTTCTCCACCTGGTGAGCATCCTCGCGTCGAGGCGACTGGCATGAGATGAGGGCGGGCGGCTTGCGTGAGATGAGGTCGAATCGGCTTGCGTGAGATGAGAACGCATCGGAACCGTCGGCGGCCCTCCGGCGTCGTATCTCTGTCAAGAGCCGCCACCAGACTCACCATCGCTGTTTGGCCGGGGTTCGCCGACAGTTCCGATACCCTTATTCCGCAGTACCCAGCGACACCCCGGATTGCCCGCTCAGACAGACTCGGTGATCATGACTCCATGCGTTCTCCATGCGTCGAGGCGATGACGCGTTGAAGATCTCGTGTGTCATCCTCACCATGGGCAATCGGGTCGCCGAGCTTGACCGGGCCGTCGAGTCGGCGCTCATGCAGACCGACGGCGACGTCGAGGTCATCGTCGTGGGCAACGGCGCCGACGTGCCGGAGCTCGCGGAGGTGCCCCAGCACGGCTCCGCCTCGGTGCGCACCGTGCGCGTCCCGCACAACGTCGGCATCCCCGAGGGGCGCAACCACGGCGTCCGCGAGTGCACCGGCGACGTCGTCCTGTTCCTCGACGATGACGGCTGGTACGCCGACGACAAGGTGGCCGCGCACGTCCGCGAGCGCTTCGCGGCCGAGCCGGACCTCGCGGTGATCTCCTTCCGGGTCATGGACCCTGACGGCGGTGTCGGCCAGCGGCGCCACGTGCCCCGGCTGCGTGCCGGCGACCCGCAGCGCTCCTCACCGGTGACCACGTTCCTCGGCGGCGCCTGCGCCATCAGACGTTCGGCGTTCCTGCAGGTGGGCGGCCTTCCGGGCCGTTTCTTCTATGCCCACGAGGAGACCGACCTGGCCTGGCGCCTGCTCGGCGAGGGTTACCGCATCGAGTACGACGCGGACGCCGTCATGTACCACCCGCAGGTCCCGCCGACGCGCCACGCCGACTTCTACCGGCTCAACGCGCGCAACCGGGTCTGGCTGGCCCGCCGCAACCTTCCCTGGCCGCTGGCGGTCCTCTACCTTCTCGACTGGATCCTGCTGACCCTGCTGCGCGAGCGGTCCTCGCTGGCGATCAAGTCGTGGTTCCGCGGCTTCAAGGAAGGGTTGCGCGAGCCGGCGGGGGAGCGCCGTCCGATGGCCTGGCGCACCGCCTGGCGCATGCTCCGCCTCGGCCGCCCCCCCATCGTCTGATCCTGAGGTCGGCGACGGTCAGATGGGGCACGATCTCCGCGAACCGCCCTCCGTACGGTGGGGCCTCCGGCCAGAGGGTCACCACGGCCTCGGTCAGCCTCTTGAACGGGTCGCCGGGTTCGGGAGCCAGGTACAGCACCTCAGGAAAGCGCCCGCAGCGGTCGAAACGTGCGGTGAACGCGGCATGGGCGATGAAGAGCCCACGTAATCGATCCATGACCAGGCCGTCGACCTTGCCGCTGTCGAGAAACGGGTACAGCACGGTCACGTGTGCCTGGACCCCCATGGCGGCGGCGCGATCGAAGCGCTCGCGCCAACGGCCGACGGCCGGCTCGGCCTCGGGCACTTTGACGACGAGCGCGGTCTGCCCTCCCCGGAACGGAACCTCGGCAGGATCCGTCATGGCCAGGCCTCCCTGCATCGAACCACCATGATCGTCCCTCCCCTTGTGCTCCGGCACCCAATTCTGCGCGGCCACATTCGGAACGGCGACCCGTTTTCACGGGCCGCACTGATCCGGCCCGGTGACCCACCCTCCGCCGAAGGCGGTTATCAGGCTCGGCCGTAGAGCATGGGGATGTCCACGAGCAGTACGTCCGGGTCCTGGCGGGCCTCGGCGCGCAGGGCCTCGTCGAAGCCGGCGCCGCTGTAGCAGGCGAGCGTGGTGGCCGAGGTGTCGTACCCCTTGGCCGACAGCAGATCGCGAGCCCGGCGCAGGCGGCCGAGGTGCCGAAGGTCCATGACCTTGTCCCACTTGGCCTCGCCGAGAGATCTGACCGCACGCGGCTCACCCGGGTGCGCCACGCCGAGGACGGCGATGTCCACGTCGATCTGGGACCTGTTGGCCGGGTCGCCCACCGTTCCGGCCACGACCTCGCCGACGCCGCCCGCGCCGAAGTGCCGCCGCCCGTAGCGCAGGGCGTACTCCCTGCACAAGCTCTCGAAATGCGGTCCCATCACCTTGGACAGGAAGCGCTGGCGTGACCGTCCCCAGACCTCTTCGGCGAAACCGAGGCTGAGATCCGTCCACTCCGGTCGCATGATCGCCTGGTAGAAGGTGATCAGCGGCTCCGCGATGCGGTAGCGCGTCCGCCCGGACCGGAAGGCGTCCTTCTCCTTGACGAGCAGGCCGCAGTCTTCCAGGACGTTGAGCGGATGGGCGATGTCCGATGACTTGTGGCCGATGTGACTCGCTATGCCGCCCCAGGTGTTGTTGCCCTCCGCGACCGCGGCGAGGACCGAGTGGTACAGGGCGGGATCGCGAATGTCGGACTCCTCGGCGAGGAGGTATCTTCCTTCCCGGAAGAGGGACGTCCGTCGGTTGAGCACCGTGCGCACCACCCACGAGTCGAAGTCGTCGACCGACGCCGGCCGATCACCGGCCACGAACTCGTCCCGGTATGCGGGCGTGCCGCCGACGATCGCATGGAGCATCGCGGCCAGCCGAGGGTCGGACACCTCCCAGAAGTCGGCCGCCTCCCGGTACGGCAGTGACTGGACCACGAGCTCGAGACGTGCTCGCCCACGCAGCGGCGCCTGTCCCGCGAGCACCTTGCCCATCACCGACAGAGCGGAGCCACAGATCAGTAACCGGGCGTTGCTCGTGCCCCCGTGCGTACGGCCGCGTAGGTCGATCTCCTGCTTGAGGATGGACGGGATGGCGGGGTTGGCTTTCATCAGGTACGGGAACTCGTCGATGACCAGCGGCATCGGACGGTCCTTGGGTAGCGAGAAGAAGAACGTGAACGCGTCTCGCCAGTCCGCGAACGGGTAGCCCACCGGAGAGCCGGTGTGCCGGGCGAGCGCCATGCCGAACAGGCGGAGCAGTTCGACGTCCGTGCCCTCGGTCGCCTCGAAGTAGAACCCGCCGAGTGCTTCGGCCAGGGACCTGAGCAGAAAGGTCTTCCCCTGCCGCCGACGGCCGCTGACGACCCCGAACGCGACCTCGGCCTGCGAACCGGTCGCGAACGAGCTCAGTGCCTCCCATTCCCAGTCGCGATCGAAGATGTGCCCCGGCTTCTCCACCAAGAGTGATCACCCCGATACTGAAGTACAGTCCACTGAACTGTACTTCAGTACCTGCTCGACCCGCAGATGGAAGCCGCCCTGGCTGACCTCACAGTCGCTGGAGACAGCCCGGAGACAGCCATCCGCCACGCGGTGCTCACCGCGTGGCGGCTGCAGCGTGACGAACGCATCCGCGCCCAGGCCGAAGCCATCGCAGCCGACCCCGAGGATCAGGCCGAGATCCGTGCGATCCGGCACGAACTGGACGAGTTGCGTTCGTGGTGACCTGTACCGCTTGCGCACTCCTCGGGACGAGGACGTCGGCCGATCGGACATCTGCCCAGCTTTTGTTGGGTGTCATCCCCAGCGTTTGCCCGACTGATCCAGCATCGCGATGCCGCGCGCGGTAGCAGCAGGAGCGGCATCATGGATTCATGCAGCGTTTCGTCGATGATGACACTGGCTACCTGGAGTGGGTTAGGCGTCACCCCGATGGATTCGTCGTCAACACTTCGCGTAACCCCAGCCCCAGCTACCTTCGTCTGCACCGCGGCGACTGCGCCACGATCACGGGAAACCCGGCAAGAGGCGTGCGCTGGACAGTTGACTATGTGAAATTCTGCGGTGACCGAGGCGAACTGGAGTTGTGGGCCCGCACCGAGGTCGGCGGATACCTGCAGCCGTGTCCCCTTTGCCTGTGACCGTTCACGCGGGCGTACCTGGAGTGCGGTATGGGTCTGCCACGCGGTCAGCGGCATGAGCGGATATCGCGCTCATCGTTGAGTGTCTGGCCGGCGTTCAACCGTCGGTGGATAGCTGGTCGGTCGACGGGGGTGTTTGCGCCGTGGCGAGTGTCCGGAAACACGGGCGAAGCAGGTCGATGATCTGGTCGGGCGAGGCGTCGGCGAGCCGGCTGAGTCGAAGCAGGTAGCGCTCAATGATCACGCCGTGGACGATTGCGCTGAGCAGGCTGGCGCGCAGTTCGGCGTCGTGGGTGGGGATCGCGGCGGTGAGCTGGCTGAGCTGAGGCGCGCCTGCGGCCCGGTACCGGTCGGCGGCGTCGGCATTGGTGAGCATGGAGCGCAGGACGGCTAGCGAGGCCACCGGCTCGCTGTCCAGGCGCCTCGCCAGCGAGGTGAGCAACGCCTCGGCTACCTGTTCGGCAGTGCCGCTGGGCAACTCGTCGGCGGGCAGCTTGGCAGCGCGCGAGAAGAGTTCGTCCTTCGTGCCGAAGTAGTGCATGACAAGGCCAGCGTCGATGCCAGCGGCTGAGGCCACAGCACGGATCGTGGTGCGTTCGTAGCCGAGTTCGGCGAACATTTGGCGAGCCGCGGCGAGAATGCGCGCCTCGGTCTGGCGGCGTTGCTGCGCCCGGGTCGGCCGGGCGCTCGGATCGGTCACCTGCTCATTCTACGGTCGTTGACAGAAGCGAGCCTTCGTTCTACGGTCGTTCAATCAACGTTCGTTGAACGAAGGATGGGCGATGACCGTCACGTCGCGCGAGATCGTCGGGCAAATGCTACGAGCGGGCCGCGAACTGGATATCGAGACGTTTGTGGGGTTGATGGCACCCGATGGATACATCGAGTGGCCGTACCGGCCTTCGGGCGCGCCCGCGCGGTTGCGGGGCCGCACGGAGATCCACAGGCATCTAACCGAGGCGGCCAAAGCGCTCATAAGGTTCGACGAATACCGCAACGTAGTGATGCATGAGACCACAGATCCGGAGGTGATCATCGTGGAGTATGAAGCGCACGGAACCGTTGTCCCGACTGGCGCGCCGTTCCACCAAACAGTCATCGCCGTATTCCGGGTCCAGAACGGTCAGATCCTGTCCTACCGCGACTACATCAACCCGCTGCCCTTGATGGAGGCGCTCGCGAGCATCACAGGCACGACCCAAGCCGGTTCGTAGGCACGCGGCCGCATACCTGCTGCCTCACGGCGGGCGCCACGCCGGGCCCGGTGCCCGCCTCGGCAACGTCCGCTCATCGGCTACTTGTTAACTGGCGGTACGACCGCAGCCCGGCCAGGCTTGGTCGAGGTGACCGGCGGGGTAGCTCTCACATGCGGCTGCCCACCGCGGTTTGGTATGGCTCACTCATGGCATGCACCCCCATTCGTCTCGGCGATCAAGGTCGGTAAGCCGAGTTGACCGGTCCGTCCTGTCAGCGTCTCAGTGACCTGGCGGGTGGTGTTTCGATTACGTCAGGAGGCGTGCGGGCTGGGCTCCGGGGTGCCGTTCAGCCAGATGCAGGGAGAGGTAGCACCCAGGGCCAACACATCGTTGTCGGAATGATCGACTGAGAGCAGGAAGTCGTCGGGCCGAGAACGCCCTGAGATGACGGTGCCGGTCTCGGAGACTCCCTGAATGAGATGGCCCTGCTGCTCCCAGTACGCCTTGACCTGCTTTGCGACATTGGTGATCTTGTCCTTGGGGATATCGCGTAGGAAATACGTGCGGCTGATCACTACGCGGTCCTCGGAACCACCGTCGGTGGGATCAAGGCAACTACCAACGTTAAGACTGGGCCGGTAGAGATCCAGTCGGGGCATGGGCGTTAGCGCGTTGGCCGTGTCATGGATGAGTTGTTCTATCCGGGCCACCGCCTCATCCTGGGTCAGCGTCGGTTTGTCCACGGCCTTTCCTCCTCGTACGCAACCTGCGGCGAGCGCCACAATGGCGATGATCACTATGATTAGCCGTCGCATCTGATCTCCTAATCTCCCGCTGGTGATGGCGAGGGAAGTGGGCGTGGCGAAGGGCTCATCGTGGGCGCAGGGCTCGGGGTTGGCGGTGCGCTGGGCGTCGTCGTCGGCGTGGGTGTTGCTGATGGGGTGAAGGTCGGAAATGGGAGCAGCTTGTTGTACTGACCGTTGACGAGATATCCGAGGTTCTTCAAGGAGGTCGACTGGTAGTCCCAATAGCTGGAGTGCCCCTTGAACGTGTACGTTGGATCGCTGGTTTCTTCGACGTAAAAGTGCTTGGCGCCGAAATGGCCAGTGCTGGGGTCGCTGCCAAAGGGGCCTAACCCGGCCATGATGCCTACGAGGCTCGGATTCACATGTCCTATGTCTCCCACAGGATCGTTAGGCGCCTCACCGACCCAAACTTGATCGACGTTCAGCTCCTTGGCTCGCAGCGCACCGACTCCTGGACTGCCCACGAAGATGACCTGGTCGGCGAAGCGGCCGGGGCGGAAGCGGGCCGCCACACCTGTTACGAGCGATCCGTAGCTGTGCCCGAGCACGGTCAGCCTGACATCGGAGCCCGGTCGGTGAGACGCGTGAAGACCGTCGGTGAAGCCTGCCAGCTCTGGTGCTCCTGCCAGTGCTGCCACCGGTAAAGCAACCGAGTGTTTGGGCTCCAGAGTCGACTCCCACTGTGGGGCTTCATAACCGAGCCAGATCATGGAGGCCACATTCTTGTCCTGAACCGATAGATTGGCCTGATCCCATAGTCCTGCCGCGCGTTTGGCGTCGCCGTAGATGCCGGTCAGTTTTGAACCCGTTCCCGGGACGTAGGTGACGATGTTGTCAGCATCGTCCGGGTTGCCGAAGGAGATGGCGGTCTTGCCTAGGCCGCCCAGTTCGAGGGTGACCAGGAATGCCGGGGCGCGGCCGTTCTGGCCGCCGAGTTGGAGGCTCTGGCTCACGGCCTTGATCTGGTCGAGTTTGAGCCGCAACTGCTCGATCTCGTCTCCTGCCTTCCCCAGGGCGGTCAGCCGGGCCAGTTCCCCCCTGATCGCGGTTTCCTGGGCGCCGAGGTATTTGCGGTTGGCCTGGTCGCGGATGGTGGTCGGTAGGCCGTTCAGGCTGCCGAGGAGGTTGGGGGAGGCGGCGATGAGCTGGTCCTGGGTCGGTCTGCTGAGTTGGCGCCACCATACGTTGACCCGGGCGGCGAGAGTGGGATCTTTGGCGGCGTGCTGGAGGTCCAGGAGGCCGGTCAGGGCGGTGGTCTCGCCGGTGGCCGCGGCAGCCAGCAGCTTGTCGGCTCCGCTCGGGTCGGGTGCGTGGCCACCGAACAGGCCGAACGCGGCCATCGCGCGGGTGGCCACTCCGGAGTCCTGTTCCTTCTGGAGGAGAACCAGGCGTGACCGCAGGTCTCGGGCCTGCTCCTCCGCCCATGTGCCGGCGCCGGTCACCAGGTGGGCAGGCTGGGCGGGAAGGTGGAGGGCCGATAACTCCGCGCTGAGCCGCTGACCGGCCAGGGGGAGTTGCTGGCCGGCCTGCTGGAGGTCGGTGACCATGCGGGTCATGGCTTCGACGTTCATGCCGGCGAAGTCGCCGTGTCCTGCCGCGCTCAGGGTGCTGATCGAGGTGGTGAACGAGGGGTAGGACGCCTGGCCGCCCTCCTGCCGGATCCGGTCCACGATCCCATGGGCCGCCGCCTCGAAGGCGCGCTGGAGTGAAACGCGCTGTCCGGTCAGTGCCTGGGCGAACTTCGGCGCGCCCCCGCCGACCCAGGCGCTGGCCGACATGCATCGGGCACTCGAATCGAGCGCCCCGGTGTTCTCTGCGGCCAGCCGTGCGACCCGCGACAGAACGCCTTGCAGTTCGGTAACCCCCGTCGCCACAGCGAGTCAGCATCACATGACTGCCCGACCTGCGGCAAGATCTCGTACTAAATCGGCAGAGAAGTCGAATGCCGGATTAGTGATTATGTGAGGACTCTTTCGTGGGCCGTCCAGGACTCGGGCGCGGTCGCGGGCTACTCGGATCCGGGTGTGGTCTTGGGCGCCGTCGCCTTCTTGTGCCCGGCGTCCAGGATCACGATCACGGCCATGGCGACGATCATCTGGGCGAGGTGCAGAATGGATTACGCGAGCGATGGGACTTGACCGGAAACGGCCGCCTCGGGGGCGGGTCTCCGCTCGGCGGGGGGTTCACCATGGCGAAGCAAAGCGTCGCGGAACAGTTCGTCGATATTCTCTCGAAGGCCGGGGTCAGGCGACTGTACGGTGTCGTCGGGGACAGCCTCAATCCCGTCACCGACGCCGTACGCCGGAATGCCACCATCGAGTGGGTACAGGTGCGGCATGAGGAGGTCGCGGCGTTCGCGGCGGGGGCGGAGGCGCAACTCACCGGACGTCTCTGCGCATGTGCGGGCAGTTGCGGTCCGGGGCATCTGCATCTGATCAACGGCTTGTTCGACGCGCACCGAAGCATGGCGCCGGTGCTGGCGTTGGCCGCACACATCCCGAGCGCCGAGATCGGCACCGTCTACTTTCAGGAGACCCATCCCGACCGGTTGTTCGCCGAGTGCAGCCATTACTCGGAGCTGATCTCCCATCCGGCGCAGATGCCGCGGATCCTGCAAACCGCGATCCAGCACGCGGTCGGCCTTTCGGGGGTCGCCGTCGTGAGCATGTCGGGGGACATCGCCGGGCAGGACGCGCCTCAGCGGGCCGACGAGTTGGCTCTGGTCACCCGGCGACCGGCCGTACGTCCCGGAGAGGCCGAGATCGCCGCGCTGGCCCGGCTGGTCGACGAGGCGGAGGCGATCACGCTGTTCTGCGGCAGCGGGACCGCGGGTGCCCACGATGAGGTCATGGCCTTCGCCGAGCGCGTCAAGGCACCGGTCGGGCACGCGCTCCGCGGCAAGGAATGGATCCAGTACGACAACCCCTTCGATGTCGGAATGTCCGGGATGCTGGGCTACGGCGCCGCCTACGATGCGATGCACGAGGCCGACCTGCTCATCCTGCTGGGCACCGACTTCCCTTACACCGCGTTCCTGCCCGACGACGTGCGGATCGTCCAGGTCGACATCCGGCCCGAGCATCTGGGCCGCCGCTGCGCGCTGGCTCTGGCGGTCTGGGGCGATGTCCGCGAAACCCTGCACGCGTTGACGCCGCAGGTGCGGGAGAAGACCGATCGCCGGTTCCTCGACCGGATGCTGAACAAGCATGCCGCCGCCTTGGAGGGCGTCGTCGCCGCCTACACGCGGGACGTGGAACGGCACCGGCCGATCCATCCGGAGTACGCCGCCTCGATCCTGGACGAGGAGGCCGCCGACGACGCGATCTTCACCGTCGACACCGGCATGTGCAACGTCTGGGCGGCGCGCTACCTGTCCCCGAACGGCCGGCGCCGGATCATCGGGTCGTTCAACCACGGTTCCATGGCCAACGCCATGCCTCAGGCCATCGGCGCGCAGATGTCCGACCGCACCCGGCAGGTGGTCGCCCTGTCGGGCGACGGCGGCTTCTCGATGCTGATGGGCGACTTCCTCACGCTGACGCAGTACGACCTGCCGGTCAAGGTGGTGCTCTTCGACAACTCCGCGCTCGGCATGGTCGATCTTGAAATGATGGTCGCGGGCTTTCCGCCCTACGGCACGACCTATCCCCGCACCGACTACGCGGCCATCGCCCGCGCGGCCGGGGCCCACGGCGTGCGGGTCGAAGATCCGAAGGATGTACGAGACGCGATGCGCGAGACGCTGGACCACGACGGGCCGGCTCTCGTGGACCTCGTCACCGACCCCGACGCGCTCTCCATCCCACCGCATATCACCGGCCAGCAGCTGGCCGGCTTCGCGGTGACCACCAGCAAGCTCGTGCTCAACGGTGGCGTGGGCCGCATGATCCAGCTCGCCCGCTCCAACCTGCGCAACATTCCGCGCCCCTGACCGCGAGGGTCGTACCCCCGTGGGCCGCTCCGACGACCACCTAGGGAGTCCGTGATGGCGACGACACCGGAGACGGCGGCGCGCAGGTACGGCGCCGCACTGCTGGAAAACCCGCTGACGAACAAGGGCACCGCGTTCAGCGCGACCGAGCGTCGCGAGCTCGGGCTCGACGGCCTGCTCCCCCCTGTGATCGAGAGTCTTGACCAGCAGGCGGCGCGCGCGTACGAGGCGTACCGCGGCTACGACGCCAACCTGGCGAAGCACGTCTACCTGCGTGCCCTGCAGGACACGAACGAGGTGCTGTTCTACAACCTGCTCATCGAGCACGTCGAGGAGCTGCTACCGATCGTCTACACGCCGACGGTCGGGCTCGCCTGCCAGCGCTTCAGCAAGATCTATCGGCGCAGCCGCGGCCTGTTCCTGTCCTATCCGCATCGGGAGCGGCTGGCGGAGCTGCTGCGCAACCGGCCCAACCGTGCGGTGGACGTGATCGTCGTCACCGACGGGCAGCGGATCCTTGGTCTGGGTGACCAGGGAGCTGGTGGGCTGGGGATCCCGATCGGCAAGCTGTCCCTGTATACGGCGATAGGCGGCATCCACCCCGCCCGGACCCTGCCGATCGTGCTGGACGTCGGCACGAACAACGAGGAGCGGCTCGGCGATCCCGAGTACATCGGATGGCGGCACGAACGGATCGGCGACGATGACTATGACGACTACGTCGAGCGATTCGTGCGGGCGGTCGAGCAGGAGCTGCCAGGCACGCTGTTGCAGTGGGAGGACTTCGCCACCCCGCACGCACGCCCGATTCTGGATCGCTACCGTGATCGGCTCCTCACCTTCAACGACGACATCCAGGGCACGGCCGCGGTCGCGACCGGAGCGATCACCGGCGCCGTACGCGCCGCCGGCTCGCGGATGCGCGACCAGCGGATCGTGATGCTGGGCGCGGGCTCGGCGGGAATCGGCGTCGCCGACATGCTGCGTGTGCAGATGGCGACCGACGGCGTCTTCGACGCGGAGGCGCGCCGCCGCTTCTACGTAGTCGACGTCAACGGCCTGCTGACCGAGCACAGGACCGATCTCACTCCCGAACAGCGGGTCTACGCCCAGCCCGCCGAGACGATCGCCGGCTGGACGCGGACCGGCACCCGCGCGCCCGATCTGGCCGACGTGATCGCTAATGTGGACGCCACCATCTTGATCGGGCTGTCGACGGCGACCGGCGCCTTCAGCGAGCCGATCATTCGCGAGATGGCGCGGAAGGTCCGACGGCCGATCATCTTCCCGTTGTCCAATCCGACCTCGCGTTCGGAGGCCGACCCCGCCGATCTGGCCCGGTGGACGGAGGGACGGGTCCTGGTGGCCACAGGTTCGCCCTATCCGCCGCTGAAGATCGACGGCACCGAGGTTCCGGTCGCGCAGTGCAACAACGTGTTCATCTTCCCGGCCGTCGGCCTGGGCATCGTGACCTCGCGGGCCACGCGTGTGACCGACGGGATGTTGCAGGCGGCCGCCGGCGCCCTCGGCGAGCTGTCGCCGGCGCTCACCGCCGAGCGCGCGTCATTGCTTCCGCCGATCGGCGGGCTGCGCGGCGCTGCCGTTCATATCGCCACCGCCGTCGCGGTCACGGCCGTGCGCGAGGGCGTTGCGCCCCACGCGGGCGCGGATGAGCTGCGCGCACGGGTCGCCGCCACCCAGTGGGTCCCGAGATACGAAAACTGATGAACGAGCAGTCGGCGAGTGGGACGAGGCCTCGACGGGCCGGCGCCGCAGACAAGGACCCGCAGGGCTACGCCTTCCCCTCGGCCGGCAGGGTGGACGCCAGGTCGTGGGCGTTGGCCAAGGCGTCGGCCAGTTGCTCCCGTTCGGAGTGGTCCAGCGGGGTGTCGCGTACGCGAGCCAGTAGCCGTGCGCCCGGCCGCGCTCGCGAACGGCGCCGAGCACGAGCAGCCTGATAGCCGACACCTTCGACTCTCCCCGTTTCGGACCAGGTCCATCACCCAGAGATTAGTAACGTCCGTCGACTCGCTGGGATACCTCGCCGAAGACCCAGGGGGAGGTCTGGGCGATGAAGTCGGCGGGGAAGCCGGCCGGGAAGGCGGTCGCGTCCTCGAGCCGGGCCACCGCCTCCGGCGAGAGGGTGACCTCCAGCGCGCCGAGGTCGTCGGTGAGCTGGTCGAGGTTGCGCGCGCCGATGATGGGGTGCACGGCGCGCGACCGGACGCGGGTCCAGGCCAGGGCCACCTGCGAGGCGGTGACGCCAAGGTCGCCGGCGACCTGTTGCACCGCGCGCGCCACCGACAGGTCGTGCTCACTGATCGAGTCGGGAGCGTGCCGGGTGCCGGAGCCGGGGCCGCCGGGACGGGTGTACTTGCCCGACAGCACGCCCCCGCCGAGCGGGCTCCAGGCCGCCACGGTCAGGCCGAAGGCCTCGGCCATCGGCAGTAGTTCACGTTCGATGTCGCGGTTGAGCAGGCTGTAGGGCACCTGGAGACCGGCGAACGGTGTCCAGCCGCGCCACTCGGCCAGGGTGTTGGCCCGCGACACCACCCAGGCCGGGGCGTCAGAAATACCGATATAGAGCACCTTGCCGGCGGTGACGGCATCGTCCAGGGCGCGCATGGTCTCTTCGATCGGGGTGTGCCGGTCCCACAGGTGCACCCAGTACACGTCCAGGTGGTCGGTACGCAGCCGGCGCAGGCTGGTCTCCAGCGAACCGGTCAGGTTCTTGCGGTGGTTGCCGGCGGCGTTGGGGTCGGCGCCGTCCCGCGTGACCGTGTACTTGGAGGCCAGGACGAACCGCTCCCGGCGGCCGGTGAGGAGTTCTCCGAGGTACTCCTCGCTGGCGCCGCCCCGGTAGTTGATCGCGGTGTCGACGACGTTGCCACCGGCGTCGGCCTGTCGCCGGACGTGATCGTCGACCTCGCGCTGCGGATCGTCGACGAGGAAGGCGCGGCCGCGCTCACCCTGTCGGCGGTGGCCGGCCGCGCGGGGGTCGCCACGCCGTCCCTCTGCAAGCACGTGCGCAACCTCGCGGAGCTCAACGTGCTGGTGTCCATCCGGGTCATGGACGAACTGGCGGACCGGCTGCGCGAGGCCGTGCTCGGCCGTTCAGGCGACCAGGCGCTGCGCGCCTTCATGGACGCCTACCGCGGTTACGTCGTGGCCAACCCCGGCCGCTACGCCGCCATGATCCAGACCGGGATGCCCGAGTCGGCCGAACTGGCCGAGGCGGGTGAGCGGCTGGTCGACATCGTGCTCGCCACCCTCCGCGAGTACGGGCTGGAGGGGGCGGACGCCATCCACGCGACACGCTGCCTGCGCGCGGCCGTCCACGGCTTCACGGTTCTGGAGTCCGCAGGCGGCTTCGGCCGCCCCGTCAACCTGGACGACACCTACGATCTGCTGACACACATGCTCATCACAGGCCTGCCGAAGCCGGCGGCTCCGCATCCTTGAAGCTCATGGTGAGGTGGGAGACCGTGGCGGTGAAGAGGGCGTGTTTGGGGAGGCCCAGTTCGCTGAGTTCCTTGGCGATGGGGTGGTTGCCGAGCCTGATCAAGGCTCCGCCGGGACGGGTGCGGATGCCGTGGGGACGCATGGTCCACGGGATGCGCCGGGTCACCCCGTCGAGGCGGGTGTAGGCGTCCAGGGAGACGGGGCCGGTGCCCGGGACGGGCATGCCGGGGCGGATCAGCAGATCGATCACGAGGCGGCCGTCCTTGCGCAGGATGCAGCGCTTGTAGGGGGAGGAGAGCCGGATGTCGACCTCGGCCAGTTCCTTCGGGAAGCCCCAGAGCGCGCGGCCGGCCTCCAGGGTGAAGCCCTGGTCGACCGGTAGCCAGTGGACGAAGGCCCCGGCGCCGTGCAGGTGGAGATCTTTGAGCCCGGACAGCGCGCTCCGCGCGGGCGGGCGGGCGGCGCCGGGAGGACGGACCATGAACCCCACGCCGAACTCGTTGTAGGAGCCGAGGTCGCTGTCGGCGTACTGGACGAATCCCAGGATGCACAGCGCCTTGCCGGGGAGCACCTCGGTGACGTCGAGGTCCGCGTAGGCGAGCACGGCGCGGGCGGCGTCCGCCCGTACGAGGTACATCGCGGTGCAGACCGCGGCGTCCCTGACCTCCACGGGGAGAGTGACCGGACGCCCTTGGACGAGATGGCTGGCCATGACTTCCAGTACACCAACCCGAGGTTCGGGGCGCCAGCCGTACAGAAGCCGTAGATCGGACGGCTTGTCGGCCGGAGCGGCGGGGCAGGAGGGCCGGGACGGCCTCGTGGCCGGATCCGGGTGGCCTTCGGGGGTCAGGCCAGGGCGGCCTGGTGGAAGCGGGGGGACAGGGCGGGGGCGGCCCACTCCTCGAGGTGGGACACGAAGTCGCGGGCCTGGTCGGGCCAGTGGTAGTGGCCCCGGGCCTCGGCGTACCCTCGGGCGCTCATCACGGTCCGCCGCTCGGGGTCGTCCCGCAGCCGCAGCACGGCCTGCAGGGTCGCCTCCACGTCGCCGTAGGGGACGATCATGCCGCAGTCGGCCCGCCCGACGATCGAGGCCGCCAGCGGCAGCGGGGTGGTGATCACCGGCACGCCCCTGGCCATGTACTCGATGACCTTGGTGGGCAGGGACTGCCGGTAGTTGGGCACGTCGTGCAGCAGCGAGAGCCCCGCGAGCGCGCCCTGGGCCATGCGAAGCGCGTGGTTGTTGGGCACGTAACCGAACCAGTCGAGCAGCCCTTCGCGTTGCGCGTCGCGCAGGAGCGGGCGGACCGCGGCGTCGGCGGCTCCGATGAGGTCCAGCCGGATCCCGTGCGGCTTCAGCCTGCGGGCCAGTTGGATCATCTCCACCACGCCCCTGGCCTCGGAGAGCTGCCCGACGTAGACGATGCGGTTCGCGCCTGGCGGGGGCGGAGGCGTCTCGGGCACGTATGTGGTGTTCGGCACCACCGGATGGTCCCCGGTGAAGCGGTCGCGGTAGGCGGCCTCGGCCAGGATCAGGTGCAGGCGGCGTTCCGCCCGGGTCTCGATCCGGTGGAGCAGGCCCGGCAGCATGCCGCGCGCGGCCGCGGGAAGGTAGTCCTTGGTCTCCAGGGCGCCCACGATGTCCTCGTGCACGTCCCAGACCGTCGTCGGGCGCCGTCGCGGCAGGGCGAACAGCAGCTCGATGTCGTGGATCAGCAGCAGGTCGGCGTCCTTCGCGCCCTTCTTGAGCGCCCCGCGCGCCGCGTTGAGCGCATGTCCCCGGCGCAGTCCGACGGCGCGCGGCACGTCGATCGCGCGGATCTCCTGCGGCGGGGTGACGTTGCAGTGGGTGAACGGCGCGACATAGGTCACTTCGTGCCCGGCGTCGAGCAGCGCGCGGATCTGCCGGTGCATGATCCGCGCGTCCTCCGGGTGGTGGACGATCGTGCCGACACATACCTTCATGCGTCAATGCTGGGCGGTGTTCCCTTCCCGCCCGGATGCGGACCGTGAATCGCGGTGAAAATGCGGCTGAACATCCGCCTCTAGGTGGTGGCTTCCTTGGCCTGGCCGGACGGCCTGCGGTAGAGCCAGACCAGGCGCGGCTCCACCAGCCACTTGAACACCGCGCGTGTCTCCGGCAGGCACAGGACGATGGCCAGGGCGAAGGCGCTGCTCATGATGGCCATGACGCCGAGCGGCCCGTGCAGCCACGGGAAGCTCAGCCAGCCCATCTCCTTGGCGATCATCACGGGGATGCCGTGGAGCAGGTAGCAGTACAGCGTGCGGGTGCCGAGGTCGGTGAACCAGGTCTTCTTGCGCGGGACCAGCGCCATGATCGCCGTCGAGACCGCAAGAGCGGCGATCAGCAGGCCCACGCGCATGGCCATGCCCATCCACCACGACAGGTGGAGCTCGGCGTAGCTGTCCTTGAAGTAGATCGGTTCGAGCGGCACGTGCGGCGCGATGAGGATCGCCACCCCGGCGGCCCCGGCGAGCACCCCGACCGACAAGATCTTGACCCAGGCGCGGTTGAGCATCTCGAAGTGGCGCGGCTGCAGCCACAGGCCGAGCACGAAGAACGGCATGAGCCCGAAGAAGCGGTCCATGCTGAAGTCACCGGGCAGGTCGGACAGGCCGGCGAGCAGGTAGACGGCGACCGCGATCGGCAGCGGGTAGCGCATGCGCTTCCACACGGGCGTGGAAAGCCGCCACAGCAGCAGGGCCAGCAGGTACCAGTTGAGCCAGGCCGGGTCGATGATCGTCAGGCTCCACTTGTGGCCGAGCGCGAAGCGGAGCACGGCGTACCCGACCTCGACGATCACGTACGGCACGAGGAAGGTGTCGACGAGCTTGTTCGTCTTGGCGTTGGAGTTCCAGAAGTTCCTGCTCAGGTAGCCGCTGATGACGACGAACAGCGGCATGTGGAACACGTAGATGAACAGGTAGGCCGAGCGGGACGAGTGCGCCGCCAGCGTCGGCACCAGCGCGTGCCCGGCGGGCACCAGCGCGATGAGCAGGAACTTCACGTTGTCGAGGTACGGCTCGCGGGCCCGCTTGACGGGCGCGGGCGCCGGGGTCTCCTCGGGCTCGGGCTCGGCGGAGCCCCAGGAGGCCATCGGGTGTCCAGGACCCTGGCCGGCCGGCTGCCCGGCCCAGGCCGCAGCGGGCCGAGCCGAAGCGGACGGACCTGAGGGCCCGAAGGGACCGGACGGGGAGTCCTGCGGGGCCGGTCGCCGCTGCCAGTACGAGAAGCCGTCCGAGGCCGGAGCCTCCGGCGGCGGCTGCTGCTCCCCCGGCGTGGGCGGCGCGGGCGGTGTCTCCCAGGCGGGCACCGGACGCCGCGACAGGGCGCGTCCGCGGGGGCCGGGCTGGGCCTCGCCGGGCGTGGAACCGACGGAGGACGAGGTGTCGCGCGCGGCGTCTGCGGAGGGCACGCGGCCTCCCGCCTCGGCCGGCGGCAGCACGCCGGACGCCTGGGCGGCCGGAGGGGCGTCCCAGGAGGGGCGGTCGAAAGTGAAGGTCTCCGGGTCTTCCTCGGCGGCCGGAGGAGCGGCGTGCGCGCCGTGCCGGGCGTGACCGGCACCGGGGCCGGTGTCGGCGCCCTCGGGCAGCGGCCACAGGGGCTCCCGGGCGTGCTCACTGGTCGAGACGCGCTGCCGGTCCCAGGCCCCCGTCGGCGGCGCCGCGTAGTCGGGAACGGGCCAGCGGGCGGTGGGCGCCTCCTCCTCGCCGATGTCGGAGCTCAGGCCGGTGTCCGAGCCGGGATCCATCGGCGCCTCTCCTCGTCCACCGGGCGGGCTTGCCTCGTCGGCGTCGGTGGAGACGCCGTCGGTGCGTGGAGCCGGAACCTGGAAGGAGGATCTGGTGTCACTCACGGGGGAAACGCTCAGCTATCTGTCGGGAGACCAGGGGTGGCTTCTGACTTGTGGAGGCGCCCCGCACCGAATTGGCGGAAACGGTACTCGGGGGCGCTTGCCAGATCATCCACCCTAACGCTCCCATCATCAAATGTCGCGACGGAGTCGGAAGTTCCCAGCACAGATCATGAGAACGGCCCGGTCCCGCAGGGGGATCGGGCCGTTCTCATGATCTGCTCAGGGCGCCTCGGAGGGCGGCCTGAGGCGCCTTGGAGGCAGGGTGCTCAGGTGCTGCAGACGTCGGTCTTGGAGTCGACCACGCGGGCGCTGTCGGGGATGGTGACCGGCACCTTGACGCCCTTGAAGTCGGCCCCGACGACCAGTTGGAGGATCGGGGACCCGGCCGGCGGCGTGGCCGTCGATGCGGCGGTGGCCGTGGGCGTCGCGGACGGGGTGAACGGCTGGAGCAACGCGGTCTTCACCTTGCCCCCCGCCGGGGTGACCTTGTTCAGCAGCTTGCCGACCACCGGAGCGGCGTAGTCGGCGCCGTCCTTGGCGTTCTTGGAGTACAGCAGCATGGTCTGCGGCCGGTCCGTTCCGTCGGCGTTCCGCGCGTCGCCGACCTGGGTGACCTTGAAGCCCTGCGCCGCCAGCGCCTCGGCGACCTCCTTGGCCTTGCCGGTGGTGTTGGTGCCGTTGACGACCTGGATGCGCACCTGGCTGGGCTTGATCGCGGGCTTGGCCGGGCCGCTGGAGGACGACGCGCTCGGCTTGGCGGACGGGGTGACCTCGATGTCGGTGCGGAGCGACTCGAACATCCGGCCCGCGTCCGGCTGCTTCCACTGGACGCGGTTCTTGTCCGCCGGGTACGGCTCCCAGGGAACCGTGACGAACTTGACGCCCTTGGCCGTGAGGCTGCGGGCGCTCTGCGCGATCTGGATCAGCGTGTCCACGTCGAGCTGCGGGTCCATCACGACCGAGTGGGCGCCGGCCTTGACGAGGTTCAGCAGCTTGGCCGGATTGGTGAGGGTGTCACCGCTGGTAGCCTTCTTGATCACCTGGGAGAGGAAGATCTGCTGCCGCTTGATGCGGCTGATGTCGCTGCCGTCGCCCAGGGAGTGCCGCGCGCGCACGTACGCGAGCGCGGTCTCGCCCTTCACGGTCTGCTTGCCGGCCGTCAGGTGGAGCTTGGCCTGACGGTCGTCGACCGCCGTGGGGACGCAGATCTCGATGCCTTCGAGCGCGTCGACGATGGCCTTGAAGCCGGTGAAGTCGACCTTGATGTAGTGGTCGACGCGGATGTTGGTGTTCGCCTCGATCGTGTTGATCGTGCAGGCCATGCCGCCCTCGTTGAAGGCGGAGTTGATCATGTCGAGGCGGGGCGGAAGGGCGACCTTGGTCCGGGCGTTCTTGCACGCCGGGATCTGCACCATCGAGTCGCGCGGAAAGCTGATCAGCGTCGCCTTGTCGCGGTTCGGTGAGACGTGCAGGAGGATGATCGTGTCGGTGCGCTCACCCTCGCCGGACATGTGCTGGCCGTACTTCTTGTTGTCGCCCGCACGGGAGTCGGAGCCGACCAGCAGGACGTTGAGCGCGCCCGTGGCGTTCACCGGACGGTTGGCGTTGAGGTCGGGGGTGACGTCTTCAACGCCGACCTCGCCGAGCACGTTGCGGTACAGCGTGTAGCCCGTGAGCGCCAGGAGCACCAGGACGCTGGTGAGCGCGATGCTGACCCAGGCCAGAACCCGCGAGCCGCCGGCGCTGCCGCGCGGGCCGTTCCCGCCGCCGCGACGGCGCCCGTGGCCGGGGTCCTCCGGCGGGGGAGGCGGCGGCTGTGCGGACCCGCCCCGCTGGCGGCGGCCGCCACGCGGCTCGTCGACCAGGGGAAGCTCCTGCGGCCCTGATGGGTGCGGCCCGTAGAGGTGCTCGTAGGGGTCCGGACGCTCCGACGGCGGCGGTTCATGAGGGACGCCCCTGCGACGGCGCGTCCCTTCCCGTGGGGAGGCGTCGATCGGAGGCTCGGGCGCGCGGCCGTGGCTCGACCTGCGGCCCGGCGTGGCCGGCTCGCCCGGTTGGTCCCTGACCGTGGCGCCGTATCGGTGGTCGCTCATTTCGTCATGAGATTAGGTCACCGGCCCGGTTCTGGGCAGCATGATCGGGTGAACAAGCGCATGATCATGAATACTCCAGAGGGATCGATCCGGCCGCCAAGCTTACCGACACGAGGGTATTTCCTGGAATATCGTAATCCGTGGCTTTACCTGAAGTTCACAGAATTCGCAGGTCATGACGTCTCTGACCGATCCGCCTGTCTCGCCGTCAGGAGCGCGGCGGCGAGGCACGCCAGCGGCACCGCCGGCAGGACGTAGCGGTAGTCGAACTCCGCCGTCGCCGCCGGGATGACCAGCAAGGACACCGAAGCGACCCACGGCAGCGCCCATGACGGGGCCCCCCACCTCCGCGCCCCGCTCCGCAGGCTCGGGACCGTCCGCGGACCGGACTGCTGGACGGCGGAGCGGTTCCCCTCGAGCGGCTGGACGGCGGAGCGGTTCCCCTCGAGCGGCTGGACGGCGTCGCGGTTCCCCTCGGAAGGGTGGGCGGCGCGGCGGCTCCTCCATGTGCTCGCGACCGCGACGGCCGGAGGCAGCAGGAGGATGGCCAGCAGCGCCGTGCCGGGCAGCCTGGCCACGTCCTGGTAGGCGCGCATCCATCCTGCGAACGGCTCGACGATGCGCGTCCCGATCGGCCCCTGCTCGTAGCGCACGGCGAGATCCGCGCCCACCATGGCGGGGTAGCGGCCGGGCGGCGCGGGCGTCCTCGCCGGGAACTCGTAGTAGTCGTAGATCTCCTGGTCGGGGTAGACGGGGCGGCCCCAGGTGAACGACCGGGCCAGCTCCGAGAGCACCGAGACGGCGTAGTCCACCGGCTGGCTGCGCAGCGCGAGGAACGCGAATCGCCCGGCGAGCCGGTCGGTCTCCTTGGTGAAGGTGATGCCGGGCAGCGCCACCAGCGGAGCGTCGGGAGCCCACACGAACTCCTGCGACGGCGGCCTGCGGGACGGCGGCCTGCCGTCGCACAGCACCGCGAGGTCCGGCGGCGGCCGCATGACCCCGCAGTCCGCGAACGACATCGTCCGGGCGTACAGGAACACCCCGTTGGAGCCCACGATGCCGAACCGGTGATAGGTGGCCGAGAACCACGCCGCATACCCCGCGATCGGCACCAACGCCACGACCACCAGCACCACCGCAAGACGCGCACCCGCCCAGCCGGAATGCGAGAGCAGCCTGCGGACGGGGGACACGGAGGTCACCTCGCGCCGGTCAGCGGTCCCCGCGCCAGGGCGGCGTGGGCCGGAGCGGCGCAACAGCAGCCACGCCGCCACCACCACTACCAGCGGCAGTCCCACCGTCCTGGTCAGAGTCGCGGCCCCCAGCAACGCACCGGCCGCACAGGTCCCGCGCCAGGTCGGGGTGCCGAGGAGGGTGCAGATCGTGGCCACGATGAGGAAGGCGAACAGGGTGTCGGAGACGAGGAGGTGCTCCAGTTCGATCTGGTAGGCGTCCAGCAGCACCGGCGCCGTGGCGAGCGTCGCCGCCCAGGCGCGTCCCCCGCGACGCAGGACGGTGGCGTACACGAGCACGCCCATGGCCAGGCCGAGCAGGTGCTGGACGGCGACCACGACCCCGAAAGCGTGGAACGGCTCCAGCAGGCGCAGGAACATCGAGTATCCGGCGGGACGCACCAGATCGGGCCGGGGCCGCAGCGCGGTCACCACGTAGGTGTAGGAGTCGGGGAACCACAGCGCCGGCCGGTAGCCGAGCATCGTCACCAGCCGCAGCGCCGCACCCAGCGACAGCACCACCAGGAACCACCGGTGTTCACGAGCGGCAGCCCGCAGGATCGCGTTCCGGGTGCTCGGAGACCGCAGGTGCGGCCAGGCGGTGCGCATGCGGGTGCCGCCCCGCTTACGGGCGCCGCCCAGCGCCGTGGGGGCCCGCTCGGCAGCGACCACTTCACCCCCGCTCGTCACTCCCCGGCAGAGCCCGGGGCCACCGAAGTCCCGCGCGACGCACCCGATCCGTCGACGCGAGATCCGGCCCGTACGTTACCCGTCCCCAGCCGGTACGTGCGCAGGTGCGCGGTGGGATGGTGGGTGGTGGGGGGAGTTGGGCCTGTAGGTGGGTGGGCGGGGCGCTGGGGGGTCGGCCGGCGGTTAGGCTCGCGGGGACTATGGATGGGGCCCGGTTCGATCGCTCTCGATGGCCGTCGGCGGGGCGGGTGCTCGCGGCGGTGACCGTCATGCCCGCGCTCGTGCTGACCGGCTGGCTGCTCGCCGGGCTGCCGCTGTTGCTGCTCGGCTGGTTCCGGCCGCTGCCGGCACTGCTGCTGGGCGGGGTGCTCGCCGTCGCCCTGTGCGGGTACTGGGTCCGTTTCACGGGCGGCCGGGAGGCGCCCGACGCCACGGCTCGGCATGTCGTCGCCGTCACCGGCATCGCCGTCGCCTCCGGGGTGTTCAACGCCGTCTTCCACAGCGAGCAGCTGATCGTCCGCAGGGATCCCGCGACCTACGCGCAGTACACCGCCTGGCTGGCGGGGCACGGGTCCCTGCCCATCCCGTACGGGGCGGCGGCGTTCGGCGGCTCCGATCCGGCGCTGCGCTTCGACAGCGTGGGCTTCTACGATCATGACGGCGCGGTGGTGCCGCAGTTCATGCCGGGCGCGCCGCTCGTCGACGCGATCGGTCACTGGCTGGGCGGGGTGTCCGGTCTCCTGCTGGTCGCCCCGGTGCTCGGCGCTCTGGCGGTGCTGACGGTCGCCGGGGTCACCGCCCGGCTGGTCGGCGCGCGATGGGCCCCGCCGGCGGCGCTGGCGTTCGCGGTGGCGCTGCCGATCCTGTACACCTCGCGCACCACCTTCAGCGAGATCCCCTCGCTCATTCTGATCTTCGGTGGCATCGCGCTCACCGACGACGCTCGCCGACGGCCGCGTGCCGCGGTGGTCGCCGGGCTGGCGTTCGGCCTGGCGGTGCTGGTGCGCGTCGACGGGTTGCGGGACGTGCTGCCCGTGCTGGCGTACGCGGGGCTGCTGATCGCGCTGCGCGGGAGGCGCGGCCGGGGCGAGGCCTACGCCCGGATGGGTGTGCCGCTGCTGGCCGGGCTGGTGGCGGGAGCCGGTCTGGGGCTGGTCGCGGCGTTCGTCCTGGCCAGGCCGTATCTCAACTACCTGTCCGACTCCGTGGTGCCGTTGCTCGCGATCTGCGGGGTGGTGCTCGCGCTGACGGTCGCCGGTGCGGTCGCCGGGCCGAGGCTCGTCCCGGCCTCCTGGAAGGTGCTGCGCACGTGGCCGCCCGCGCGCCGCCTGCCGGACGCGCTGGCGGCGCTGGTGTTCCTGGTGATGGTCGTGCTGGCCGTGCGCCCGTGGGTGCAGACCGTGCGGCGCGTGCCCGCCACCCCCGACGACGCGATGAACTCGATCTTCATCCGGGGGACGCAGGTGGCGAACGGGCTGTGGCCCGATCCGACCCGGCTGTACTACGAGAATTCGCTCTATTGGGTGATCTGGTACGTCGGCGTGCCCGTCGTCATGCTGGCCACGCTCGCGGCGGCCGTGCTGGTCAGGCGCATGGTGCGGGGCAGGGGCTTCCTCTGGCTGCTGCCGCTGGCGATCATCGGCTGGACGACCGTCACCACGCTCTGGCGCCCGGCCATCACCCCCGACCACCCCTTCGCGTCCCGGCGGCTCGTGCCGGTGGTCCTGCCCGGCCTGATCCTGCTGGCGGCGTGGGGGCTGCGCTGGGTGTGGGCCAGGGCCCGCGACGTCGGGTACGGGACGGTCGCCCAGCGTTCGCTGGCCGCGGTGGGCGGCGCGCTGCTGGTGGTCCCCGCCGCGGTGACCTCGATCGGCACCGGCTTCACCCCCATGGAACGCGGCGAGGCGGCGGCGGTCGAGAGGCTGTGCGCGGCGCTGCCCCGCGACGCCTCGGTGCTGGTCGTGGAGCGGGTCACGGGTGACCGGTTCACCGAGCTGATCCGCGGCATGTGCGGTCTGCCCGCCGCCCAGATCCGCCCGCCGGCAGAGACCGGGGCCGCCGACGCCGGCGCCGACCGGGACGTCGCCGCGCCCTCGGACGTGAACCGCCTGGCCGGGCACATCCGCTCCGCCGGCCGCCGCCCGGTGCTGCTGGCCGCGAAGCAGTCCCAGCTCGCCCCGTACGGCTCGGCCACGCAGGTCATGCGGCTCCGCACCCGCCAGGACGAGCGCTCCCTCGTCGACCCCCCGAACGGCACCTGGTCCCTGGCCATCGACGTCTGGATGTCGATCCCGGGCACTGCCTGACCGCCGCGCATCCATGCCACGGTGAGGTCGGTGCCCGGAGTCCGCGCCGTGACACGCAGCCCGACGGGCTTCTGGGTGGGCAAGGCCGGTCGGCCGCATGCCGGGGGTGCAGTCGAGCTGGAGGTACGACGTGGAATAGCGGCCGGGATCGCGGGAAGAGCCCCAGTTAGGGTTGACGGGGACTCGCTTGCCGGCCGGGCACTGTATCCTCGCCCGACGTGAGTGTGACCGAGACGCCTGAGACTGGATCCGCCGTGGACGCGAACCCCTACGTGACGATCGTTCTGCCCTGTTACAACGAGCAGGACCACGTCATCGACGAGGTCGAGCGCATCTGCGCGGCCATGGACGCCAGCGGTTACACCTATGAGCTGGCCGCGGTGGACGATCACTCCACCGACGAGACCCTGCTCCGGCTCCGCGACGCGGCGCCCCGGTTCCCGCACATGCGCATCGTGGCGTTCCACCGCAACGGCGGCTCGGGCACGGTGCGGCGCATCGGCACCCAGGACGCGCGCGGCGAGATCGTGGTGTGGACCGACGCCGACATGACCTACCCTAACGAGCGCATTCCTGAGCTGGTGCAGCTCCTGGAGAAGGATCCGACGATCGACCAGGTCGTCGGGGCGCGCACCAGCGAGCAGGGTTCCCACAAGATCCTGCGGGTGCCGGCCAAGTGGTTCATCCGCAAGGTGGCCGAGCGCCTGGCCGGCCAGGAGATCCCCGACCTGAACTCCGGCCTGCGGGCCTTCAGGAAGTCGGTCTCGCTGCCCTACCTCCGGCTGCTGCCTCCCGGCTTCTCCTGCGTCACGACGATCACGCTGGCGTTCCTGTCGAACCAGCACGACGTGCACTACATGCCGATCGGCTACAGCAAGCGGGCGGGCAAGTCGAAGTTCAGCTTCATCTCCGACGCCTACCGCTACATCCTGCAGGTGCTGCGGATGGTGATGTACTTCAACCCGCTCAAGGTGCTCATGCCGCCGGCGATCTGGCTGGTCGTGATCGCGCTGGGCAAGGGCGTCGTCGACATGATCAGGCACCCCTTCTACTTCCCGGCGAGCACGGTGATGACCTTCCTCTCGGGGTTGATCATCGGCTCGCTGGCGCTGCTCGCCGACCTGATCGTCCGTTCCCGGGGCGAATGACGTGCGCGTCGCGATCGTCGGGCCGACCTATCCGTACAAGGGCGGCGGGGCGCAGCACACCACCGAGCTGGCGCACCGGCTCGCGGCCCTCGGCCATGACGTCGTGATCGAGTCCTGGCGCGCCCAGTACCCCTCGTTCCTGTACCCGGGGCAGCAGACGATCTCGACGCCCGAGGGGGAGCCGTTCCCGCACGTGCGGCGCGACCTCGACTGGCGCCGGCCGGACGGATGGGCACGCTGCGGCCGGCGGCTGCGCGAGGCGGACCTGGCCGTCCTCACGCTGCTCAGCCCCGTGCAGGTGCCTCCCTACCTGGGCATCCTTTACGGCGTGCGCCGCGCGACCGAGGTGGTCGCGCTGTGCCACAACGTGCTGCCGCACGAGACCAAGCGGTACGACGCGCCGCTCGTGAAGGCACTGCTGCGCCGGGTGGACCGGGCGCTCGCGCACTCGCCCGAGCAGGCCGCGATCGCCCGCGAGCTGGCGCCCGCCCCGGTGCGGGTGGCGGCGCTGCCGCCGCACCTCCCGGCCAAGGGCGAGGTCAGGGCCGGGGGCGGGGTGCGCCGCCGGCTGCTGTTCTTCGGCATGGTGCGCCCGTACAAGGGTCTTGACCTGCTGCTGCGCGCCCTCGCCCGGGTCCCGGGGGTGTCGCTCACGGTGGCGGGGGAATTCTGGGGCGGTCTCGACGAGACGCGCGGCCTGATCGGCGAGCTGGGCCTGGGCGATCGGGTCGAGCTGCGGCCGGGCTACGTCGCCGCCGACGACGTGCCGGCGCTGTTCGCGGAGGCCGACGCTCTCGTGCTGCCCTACCGGTCGGCCACGGCCAGCCAGAACGCCTGGCTCGGGCACGAGCACGGCCTCCCGGTCATCGCGACGCGGGTGGGGGCGCTCGCCGACCACGTCACCGACGGGGTGGACGGCCTGCTCGTCGAGCCCGGGTCGGTGGACGCGCTCGCCGGGGCGATCACCCGGTTCTACGAGGAGGGCGAGCCCGAGCGGCTGCGCCAGGGTGTGAAGGCCGTGGACCCCGAGCCTTACTGGGCCGCGTACGCCGCCGCTCTGCTCTCCTCGGGAGCCTGACCGCGCGCCAGTACGAAGCCGAGCCCGGCCCAGGCGACGTCGGCCAGCGTGAAGGCCAGCCGCGAAACCACCGCGATGACCAGCGCGTGCGGGGCGTCCAGGAAGGGCGCGAGCACGAGCACCATGGCGCCCTCGCGGACGCCGATGCCGGCCGGGACGATGACGGTGAGCAGCCCGGTCACCCAGGCGAGGGCGTACGCGCCGGCGGCTACGGCGAACAGCGACGGGCCTCCGCCGGGACGCATGTCGCTGAGCAGCAGCCAGATGTGCACGCCGTAGAACAGCCAGCCGGCCATCGTCCAGCCCGCCGCCGCGAGCATCGCCGACCCCGACACGCGGTCGAGCGGCTCCCTGCGGGCGATCCTCAGCACGAGGTTGAGGCCGAAGGTGAGCACCCGGGGATGCAGGCCGATGGCGATGAACGGGATCAGCGCCATCAGGTACCAGGTCTGCCTGGCCACGTCCTGCGAGGTCAGGGGGAGGGTCACCGCGGCGAGGGCGAGCGCGCAGCCGAGCGAGGTCACAAGGCCGACCACCGTCGCGCCGAACGTCCGGCGGGGCGGGGAGCCGTGGTCGCGGGCCAGCTCCATCATCGCGGCGAACGCCCACACCGATCCGGGGACGTACTTGCCGAGCTGGCCGAGGAACAGGATCTTGGCGGCCACCCGCAGCGGCAGCGGAGAGCCGAACCCGGCGAGCACGGCCCGCCAGGCAAGGAGCATGAACCCCAGACCGACGAGGACCGCGGCGACCGAGCCGGCGACCGTCCACCACGACAGGCTGCCGAGCGCGGCGACGGTGTCGTTCCAGTTCCGGGACAGGCCATAGGCCAGGAAACCCAGGGCGACGAGCGCGAGCCCCACCCGGAGCAGAGGACTTGATCGCAGCCGGCTCAACATCCGCCCAGCGTACGACGCCCGGTTACCCGCCGGTAGGTCCTCCCATCACAGTTACACGTTCATTGAATCCCGCTGAACGCTTTCTCAGGGTTCACCCCCCAGCGTGCGAGGGCGCGCCGGTGTCCTGACCGAGGAAGGAGGAAGTGCGAGGAACGAGCGCTTCCGAGTGACGAGGAAGACCGCCGGCTCAAGGGCGCCCTCGCACAGCGCGAGCGGAGCGAGCGCCATGGGCACAATACACTTGGGCGCCGTGGGCACAGAACGCGTGGCGCAGCTCGAGTATTCAGAGATCCAGGCCGCGATGCTGGACGAGGCCAAGCGGCGCCGCAAGGCCGCCAAGATCATCGCTGTGCTCGCGCACTTCCTGGGCCGAGACGCGGCCGCGGGCGACGGCGCTTCCGCCGCGGTGCTCGATGGGCTGACCGTGGCCGACATCGGCTGTTCGGCGGGGTTCATCGCCGATGAGCTGGCGTCGGCGGGCGCCCGCCGCGCCTTCGGGGTGGACATCGACGTGCCGGGGCTGCGCAGGGCGGACGAGCGCTTCGGCGAGCGGGTGGAGTTCGTCTGCGCGGACGGCACGGCGCTGCCGTTCCCCGACGGCTCGATGGACGTCCTGGTCCTCAACCACATCTACGAGCACGTGGTCGACCCCGACGCCGTGGTGCGGGAGCTGCACCGCGTGCTCGCCGACGACGGTGTGCTGTACCTCGGCCTCGGCAACCGGCTCGGCGTGATGGAGCCGCACTACAAGCTGCCGTTCCTGTCCTACCTGCCGCCGTCGCTCGCCGACCGGTACGTGCGCGCCTCGGGCCGCGCCGACCATTACTACGAGCGGTTCCGCACCAGGCGGGGCCTGCGCCGGATGCTCGGCGACTTCCACGTGTGGGACTACTCCTTCCCGGTGCTGGCCTCGCCGGAGAGGTTCGCCGGGGGCGAGCTGTTCCCCGGCGCGGCCGGGCGCGTCGCGCAGGGGACGCTGGCGAGGACGCCCCGCCCGGCGCTGCGGGCGCTGCTGCCGGTGGTGCCGACCTACCTGTGGGTGGCGACGAAGACGCCCCGCAGGCCTCTCGGCCGGGCCCTCCCGCAGCCCCCCGAGCCCGTGCGCACTCCATGACGCGGAAGAAGCTGATCAGGTTCGCGTTCCTGCTGGTCGCGCTCGGGTTCGGCGCCTGGGCGATCGCGGGCCGGTGGTCGCAGGTGGCGGACGGTTTCGCCCGGCTGTCGTGGCCGCTGCTGGCGGGGTCGCTGGTCGCGGTGCTGGCGGCGCTCGTGGCGGGGATGCTGATGTGGCGGGCGCTGCTGGCCGATCTCGGCTCGCCGCTGGCGTTCACGGACGCGGCCAAGGTGTTCTTCGTGGGGCAGCTCGGGAAGTACATCCCCGGGTCGTTGTGGCCGGTGCTCGCTCAGATGGAGATGGGCAAGGATCTCGGCGTGCCGCGTCCCCGCAGCGCCGCCGCGTTCTTCCTGACATATCCGATCTATCTGGCCAGTGGTCTCTCCGTGGCCGTCCTCACCCTGCCGGCCTTCGCCGGCGACTCGGTGGCGCGCTACGCCTGGCTCCTGCTGCTGCTGCCCGTGCTCGTCGCCGGGCTGCATCCCCGTGTCGTCAACGGGGTGCTCGGGTTCGGCCTCAAGGTGCTCAAGCGCCCCCCGCTGGAGCGCCCGCTCACCCGCCGGGGTGTGCTCACCTCGGCCGGCTGGGCCTTCGCCGGCTGGGCCGCGTACGGGTTCCATCTGGGACTGCTCGTGACCGGGCTGGGCGCCACCGGGACGCAGGCCATTGTCCTGTCCCTAGGAGCGTTCGCGCTGGCCTGGTGCCTGGGGTTCATCGTGGTCGTCGCCCCCGCCGGAGCGGGGGTGCGCGAGGTGGCCATGGTGGCGGCGCTCGCGCCGGTGCTGGACGGCGGGCGGGCCATCGCGGCGGCGCTGTGCTCCCGGCTGGTGGTCTCGGCGGGGGACCTGGTGTGCGCCGGCCTCGCGGGCCTGGCGGCTCGCCGAGCCGATACCGTTCCCGTCACCGCCGATCGCGACTGATTTTCGCATTCGTTGCCCACGCGACGGATGAAATGCGTGCCATAACTCTCACGGTTTTGGGGAGCCTCGCAATAGAGTGAAGACGATGGGGATCGGGGGCGAGGGGCAGGCGGTCGGCGGGACACGACAGTGCCCCTGCCGGTTCGCAGCGAACAGGTGCCCTTCGCCCGCGCGCGATCTCCGTAGAGGAACGGCACGGAGATCCGAGAGGAGCGATCGCTCTTGACGCCCCGAGTGCTCGTCGACGCCGCGGCGGTGCCCGCCGACCGCGGGGCTCTGATCCGCTACGTGGACGGGCTGGTCGCCGCTCTCGATCGGGCCGGCGCCGATCTCTCGGTCGTCTGCCAGAGAGCGGACGCCGAGCGCTACGGCAAGATCGCCCCTTCGGCGCGCATCCTCGCCGGCCCTCCGACGATCGCGAACCGCGCCGCCCGCCTGGTCTGGGAGCAGACCGGCATCCCTGTGCTCGCCCGCCAGGTCGGCGCCCAGGTCATCCACGCCCCCTACTACTCGATCCCTCTGCATTCCGGGCTGCCCACGGTCGCGACCGTCCACGACGTGACCTGGTTCACCGAGCCCGACCAGCACAACGCGGTCAGGGCTTCCTTCTTCCGCGCCGCCACCCGCACGGCGGTGCGCAACGCGACACGGGTCATCGTGCCCTCCAAGGCCACCCGCGACGAGCTCGTGCGGGTGCTCGCGGCCGACCCGACGCGCATCGACGTCGCCTACCACGGCGCCGACCGGGCGCTGTTCCACCGGCCGTCGGACGAGGAGACCACGAGGGTGGCCGGCCGGCTCAGCCTGCGCGGACGCTCGTACGTCGCCTTCCTCGGCGCCTTCGAGCCGCGCAAGAACGTCCCCAATCTGGTGAAGGGCTTCGGCCAGGCGGTCCGCGACCTGCCGTCGCCGCCGGCGCTCGTGCTGGCCAGCGGAGCGGGCTGGAACGACGACGTGGACGACGCGATCAGCGAGCTTCCGGTCACCGTGCGGGTCGTGCGCCCGGGCTATCTCTCCTTCGCCGACCTGCCGGGTTTCCTAGGCGGCGCGGTCGTGGTCGCGTTCCCGTCGAGGGGCGAGGGCTTCGGGCTGCCCGTGCTGGAGGCCATGGCCTGCGGAGCCCCTGTGCTCACCACCCACCGCACGTCGCTGCCGGAGGTCGGCGGCGAGGCGGTGGCCTACACCGAGCCCGACGCCGAGAGCATCAGGGACGCCCTGAGGGCCTTGCTGGAGGCTCCGGAGCGCAGGCGGTCACTCGCCGAGGCGGGCCTCGCGCGGTCCCGGGAGTTCACGTGGGACGCCTCCGCCGAGGCTCATATGATTTCCTATCAACGAGCGGTCGATCAGTGAGCTAGCCTCACCGGTGTGACGAGCAGCTACTCGCCGGAGTCGGCGCACCTTGAGGCCATTCTCCTTGTGGGCGGGCAGGGCACCCGTCTTCGTCCCCTGACCTTGAGCACCCCCAAGCCACTGCTTCCGACGGCCGGTGTGCCGTTCCTCGCCCACCAGCTCGCCCGGGCGAGGTCGTTCGGCGTCCAGCGCATCGTCTTCGCCACCTCCTACCGCGCCTCGATGTTCGCCGAGGCGTTCGGGGACGGCTCGGCGTTCGGGCTGTCGCTGGAGTACATGACCGAGCAGACCCCGCTCGGCACCGGTGGAGCGATCCGCAACGCCGCCGAGGCGCTGACCTGCGGTCCGGACGCGCCGGTCCTCGTGCTGAACGGCGACATCCTGTCCGGGCACGACATCACCGAGCAGGTCGAGCTGCACGTCTCGCGCGGTGCGGCCGTGACGCTCCATCTGACCGAGGTGGACGACCCGTCGAGGTTCGGTTGCGTGCCGACGGACCCGGAGGGCCGGGTCACCGCGTTCCTGGAGAAGACGCCCAATCCCGTGACGAACCGCATCAACGCCGGGTGCTACGTCTTCCAGCGCTCGTTCATCGACCGCATTCCGGCGGGGCGGGTCGTCTCCGTCGAGCGTGAGACGTTCCCCGGCATGATCGAGGCCGGCGAGCTGGTGCTCGGGTACGCCGACCGCTCGTACTGGCTCGACGTGGGCACGCCCGCGGCCTTCGTCCAGGGTTCGTGTGATCTGGTGCTCGGCCGCCTGGCCTCTCCGGCGCTTCCCGGCGCCTGCGGGGAGTTCCTGGCGATGCCGGCGGCGAAGGTCTCGCCCAACGCCAAGATCGCGGGCGGCACGGTGGTGGGGCCGAGGGCGGTCGTCGAGTCCGAGGCCTGCGTCAGGGGCAGCGTGCTGGACGCCGACTGCGTGATCGAGTCAGGGGCCACCGTCGTCGACTCCGTGGTGGGAGCGGGCGCCCGGGTCTCGTCGGGAGCGGTCCTGCGGAACGCCGTGATCGGCGACGGCGCGGTGGTCGGCTCGGGCAACGAGCTGCTGGCCGGCGCCCGCGTATGGCCGGGCGTCCAGCTGCCGCCGAGCGCGGTCCGGTTCTCCAGCGACGTCTGACCCCCGCCCCTGCCAGAGGCGCGGCGCCAATACTGTGGACGCTGTGCGAGAACGCAGGTGGCGGCCGGACGGTCCCCTCGATGTGGAGCCGATCCTGGCGCCGCATCGGCGGGGGAGCGGCGACCCCGCCTGGCAGCTCACCGCCGACCGGGCGATCTGGCGTACCTCCCGCACGCCCGAAGGCCCGGGCACGCTGCGGGTGACGGTCGAGCCGCGTGAGGCGCTGGTGGTGGCGCAGGCGTGGGGTCCGGGGGCCGCGTGGATGCTGGAGACCCTTCCCCAGCTCCTCGGCGCCCACGACGGCGTCGGCGACTTCCGGCGGCTGGTCGAGGGGCTCGGGTACGCGGGCCATGAGCTGGTCCGGGAGCTGGCCTCGCGCCACCAGGGGCTGCGGGTGGGCCGTACGCTGCGGGTGTTCGAGGCGCTCGTGCCCGCAGTGCTCGAGCAGAAGGTCGTCGGCCGCGAGGCGTGGCGGGCGTGGCGATGGCTGCTCTCCCGGTACGGCGAGCCCGCGCCCGGCCCGGCGCCCGCGATGATGCGCGTCTTCCCCGGCCCCGAGGTGTGGCGGAAGATCCCGTCGTGGGACTGGCACCGCGCGGGGGCGGAGGCCGTTCGGGCCAGGACGATCGTCAACGCCGCCCTGCACGCGGAGAAGCTCGAGGCGGCCGGCGCGGCGGAGGCCGACAGGCTGCTACGGGCGCTGCCGGGCGTCGGGGTGTGGACGTCGGCGGAGATCCGCCAGCGGGCCCACGGAGACCCGGACGCGGTCTCGGTCGGCGACTACCACCTGCCGTCGCTGGTGGGGTGGTCGCTGACCGGCCGCAGGACCGACGACGCCGGGATGCTGGAACTGCTCGCGCCTTACCGGGGGCACCGCCACCGGATCATCCGCCTGCTCGAACTTGGCGGGCGGCGACCGCCGGCACGCGGGCCGCGGATGCCCGCTCGCGACTATCGCTCCTTCTGAGGTGCCGCAGCCAGGCGCGCCGTTCGCCGAGCACGGGCGGGGTGCCGGGTCTCCAGTCACGGCCGTCGCGCGTGTCGGTGCCGAACAGCGGGGCGAGCACGGCGGCGGTGGCGATGAAGGCGAGGATCAGCCAGGACATCGGGTTCTCCTTGGGGGTACGGGGGCTCAGGTGAGCCGGTGACCCTCTAATTGTGTGCCTGTGCATATGTTTACGTCTATCGAGAATCCTTGACTCTTACTCTTAAGGATGGCTAAAGCTCGGACGGTTCGCCGGCGACGACGCCGGACCGCCGTGGGCGTTCATGGACACCCCGGCACAACCTCCCGGCACAGCCGTTTCGTACTGTGCCTCTCATGAACGCGAACCCCACAGACGCCGCGATGCGGCGAGCGCTGGCCCGGGCAAGGGATGGCAAGGCGCTCGACGTGACGGAGGCGACGGTTCTCCTGCACGCCCGCGGCGCCGACCTGGACCGGCTCCTCGACCACGCCGCCCGCGTCCGGGACGCGGGGCTGGCCTCGGCCGGGCGCGAGGGGGTCGTCACCTACAGCCGCAAGGTCTTCATCCCGCTCACCCGGCTGTGCCGGGACCGCTGTGGCTACTGCACGTTCGCGACGGCCCCCGGCAAGCTCCCCGCCGCCTTCCTCAGCCCGGACGAGGTGCTGGAGATCGCCCGCCAGGGCGCGGCCATGGGGTGCAAGGAGGCGCTGTTCACGCTCGGCGACCGGCCCGAGGACCGGTGGCACCAGGCCAGGGAGTGGCTGGACGCCCACGGGTACGACGACACGCTCTCCTACGTGCGCGCCATGGCGATCCGCGTCCTCGAGGAGACCGGGCTGCTGCCGCACCTCAACCCAGGGGTCATGAGCTGGCGCGATCTGCAGCGGCTCAAGCCGGTCGCCCCGTCCATGGGCATGATGCTGGAGACGACGTCGCGCAGGCTGTTCGAGGAGAAGGGGCAGGCCCACTACGGCTCGCCCGACAAGGACCCGGCCGTCCGCCTGCGCGTCCTGGAGGACGCCGGCCGGTCCAACGTCCCCTTCACCACCGGCATCCTGATCGGCATCGGCGAGACCGTCGCCGACCGCGCCGAGTCGATCTTCGCGATCCGGCGGGTCGCCCGTGAGTACGGGGGCGTGCAGGAGGTCATCGTCCAGAACTTCCGCGCCAAGCCGGACACGGCCATGCGCGGCATGCCGGACGCCGACCTGCACGAGCTGGCCGCCACGATCGCGGTCACCCGGCTCGTGCTCGGCACCAGGATGCGCGTCCAGGCGCCGCCCAACCTCATCGGGGAGGAGTACGCCCTGATGATCAGGGCCGGGATCGACGACTGGGGAGGTGTCTCCCCGCTGACGCCCGACCACGTGAACCCCGAGCGCCCCTGGCCGCACATCGAGGAGCTCGCCGCCCGCACCGCCGCCGCCGGGTTCACGCTGAAGGAACGTCTGACGATCTATCCCGAGTACGTGCTCGCCGGGGAGCCGTGGCTCGACCCGCGCCTGCGCGGTCACGTCGCCGCCCTGGCCGACCCCGAGACCGGCCTCGCCCTGGACACCCTGCCCACCGGCAGGCCGTGGCAGGAGCCCGACGGTGGGTTCTCCTCATCGGGCCGCACGGACCTGCACGTCGAGGTGGACTCCACCGGGCGGGCACAGGACCGGCGCGACGACTTCGAGCACGTCTACGGCGACTGGGACGCCCTCCGCGAGCGCGTCCCGGCCGGAGCGGGCAGAGCGGACGGCGCCGCAGGGCAGTCCGCCGCCTCCGAGGGGACGGTCGGCGGCGGGGCGCCGTCCGGTGGTGCGAACGGGAGCGCCATCGACGGCGACATGCGGGAGGCGCTGCGACGGGCGGCGTCCGACCCGGCGCGCCTCACCGACGGCCAGGCCCTCACCCTCCTCGGCGCGGACGGCGCCGACCTGGAGGAGCTCTGCCGGGTGGCCGACGACCTGCGCAGGCAGGCCGTGGGCGACGACGTGACCTACGTCGTGAACCGCAACATCAACTTCACCAACGTCTGCTACACCGGCTGCCGCTTCTGCGCGTTCGCGCAGCGGCGCACCGACGCCGACGCCTACACCCTGTCCCTGGACCAGGTCGCCGACCGGGCCGCCGAGGCCTGGGAGGTGGGGGCCACCGAGGTGTGCATGCAGGGCGGCATCCACCCCGACCTGCCCGGCACGGCCTACTTCGACATCGCCAGGGCGGTGAAGGAGAGGTGTCCGGACATGCACGTGCACGCCTTCTCCCCGATGGAGGTCATCAACGGGGCCAGCCGCACGAACCTGTCGATCCACGACTGGCTCGTGGCCGCCAAGGAGGCCGGGGTCGACTCGCTGCCCGGCACGGCGGCGGAGATCCTCGACGACGACGTCCGCTGGGTGCTGACCAAGGGCAAGCTGCCGACCCGGGAGTGGGTCGACGTCATCACGACCGCGCACCGTGTCGGCATCCCGACGACCTCGACGATGATGTACGGCCACGTGGACACGCCGGCGCACTGGGTGGCGCACATCCGGCTGATCCGCCGCATCCAGGAGGAGACCGGCGGGTTCTCGGAGTTCGTGCTGCTGCCGTTCGTCCACCACAGCGCCCCGATCTACCTGGCGGGCATCGCGCGGCCGGGCCCGACGGCGCGGGAGAACCGTGCCGTTCACGCGCTGGCGCGGATCCTGCTGCACGGCGCGATCGACAACATCCAGTGCTCGTGGGTGAAGCTCCAGGACGACCTGTGCCGGGCCGTGCTGGCGGGCGGGGTGAACGACCTCGGCGGCACGCTGATGGAGGAGACGATCAGCCGGATGGCCGGGTCGGAGAACGGCTCGTACAAGACCATCAGCGAGATCGCCGCGATGGTGGAGCCGACCGGCCGCCCGGTGCGCCAGCGCATCACCGGTTACGGCACGCCTTCCGCGGAGCGGATCGCGGCGGCCCAGGCCAGCGACGGCGTCTGCCGCAGCGTCCGCCGCACGATCCCCCTCCTCGCGCCCTGATGGTCACGACAAGCGGTAGAGCAGTAGAGCAGCGCCTCCACGGCGTCGTCGGTCCAAGGATTGACCGCGGGCTCGGGAGGCGGGCCGGCGGGGCGGCGCGTTATCAGACAGAGTTATAACAAGTTCTACGTTTCCCTCTTGGGGATACTTGCGCTGCCTACGGTGTCCATTGGGAGAATCGTCCGACTCTTCTCCTGTAACGCGACATCGAAAGGCGAACCGTGGCGTCTGGTCGGCCTGGTCGGCACCGTGCGGACCCGATCGCCGAGCCCCCGCGCCGGCAGAACCGGCGTCGCGCCCTGCCTGCGACGCTGATCGCGCTGGTGCTGCTCGCGGGCGTGCTGGTGGTCGTCGTCACCAGGGCCGGCGGCCCCTGCTCCAGCCGGAACCCGGTGCTGGTCGGCGTGGACGCGGCGCTGGACATCGCCCCGGTCGCCATGGAGGCGGCCGAGCGGTTCAACGCCACCAAGGCGGCGGTGGACGGGCGGTGCGTGCTCGTGCAGGTCACCGAGCAGCCTCCCGCGCCCGTCCTGCGCACGCTGATCGGCGACCAGGCGGGAGTGCTGGCGGGGCGTCCCGACGCCTGGATCGCCGACTCCTCCGCCTGGGTACGGCTGGCGCGCAAGCAGGGGGCGCCGAACATCTCGCCCACCGAGACGGTGATCGCCACCTCGCCGCTGGTGTTCGCGACCCGGCGCTCCCTCGCCGAGCGGTTCGCCACGGGGAAGACCGAGATGAGCTGGGAGATGATCTTCCCGGCCACGGCGCGCGGCCGGCTCGAGCCGACCGCCGAGGAGCCGGACGTCGTCCGGATCCCCGACCCGTCGGTCGCGGGCGCCGGCATCGCGACCGTGGCGGCGGCCACCGACATCGCCGGGAGCGGCGGCAAGGGCGCCAGGGAACTGACCGCCTTCGTGCGGATGGCCCAGGCCGGCTCGGCCCCCGACTACCGCTCGATGCTCACCGCCGTCGACGACCGCTCCTTCTGGCAGCGGCCCGTCGTCGTCGTGCCCGAGCAGTCGGTGTGGCTGCACAACCGGACCCCCTCGGAGGACCCGGTCGTGGCGCTGCACCCCAAAGAGGGCACGATCATCCTGGACTACCCCTACGCCGTCACGGCGACCGATCCGGCGGACGCCGCGGGCGCGCGGCTCTTCGGCACCTACCTGATCTCACCGCAGGTCGCCATCGCCGTGCGGCGCGGCGGGTTCCGGCTCCCGGACGGTCAGGATCCGCCTCTCGGCGCGGGACCGGAGATCCCCGTGGACCGGCCGCGCCCGCGCCCGTCCATCACCCCCGCCGTGATCGACGAAGCCCTCGACGCCTGGAGCCGCCTGGCCCCGCCGAGCAACATCCTGGTGCTGGCCGACGCCGCGCGGCACATGGCCGAGCCGATCACGGGGGAGAAGGGCGCCACCCGCCAGTCCGTGGCGCTCAAGGCCGCCCACCTCGGGCTCCAGCTCTTCCCCGGGTCGACGAGCATGGGCCTGTGGGAGTTCGCGGACGGCCTCGGCGGCGGCAAGGGCTACCGCCCCCTGGTCGGCCTCGGGCCGATCACCCAGCCCGACCGCGACGACGACCAGTTCACCCGCCGCACGCGGCTGGACCAGTTCACCCAGACGCTCAAGCCGTACAAGAGCCGCGACAGCTCGCTCTATGACACGATCCTCGCCGGGTTCCGCGACGTCACCGCGAAATACGAGCCCACGATGAACAACTCCCTGCTCGTCATCACGGCGGGCAGGGACGACGGCAAGGGGATGTCCCGGCAGGCCCTCGTGGGCAAGCTCCGCGAGGCGTGGGACCCCGACCACCCGGTGCAGATCATCGTGCTCGCCTTCGGCAAGGACGTGGACCGCGCGGCGCTGGGCGAGATCGTCTCGGTCACGAACGGCTCGCTGCACGTGGCCTCCGGGCCGGGCGAGATCATCGACGTCTTCCTCAGCGCCCTGGCCCGCCGCCTGTGCCACCCCACCTGCGCCAAGTCCGGCTGACGCCCACGCGCGGCCGCCGACCGGCGCGGTGGCTCAGCGGGTGAGGACGAAGTCGGCGGCGTCGCGTGGAGGCCGGCCGCGGGGCGGCGCGGCGGGGTGGCCGACCGCGACGGCGCCCATGGGGTCCCACGACTCCGGCAGGTCGAGCACCTCGCGCACGACCTCGCGGCAGAACATCGTGGAGGAGACCCACGCCGAGCCCAGGCCCTCGACCGCGAGCTGGACCAGGAGGTTCTGTACGCCGGCGCCCATGGCGACGACGAACATCTCGCGCTCGGCCGCGTTGCGGCGCTCGTCGGGATAGGTGTGCGAGCCGTCCATCACCAGGCAGGGCACCACAAGGTAGGGAGCCCGGCGCAGGACCTCTCCCCGCCTGACCCGGCGGGTGATCGACTCCTCGGTGAAGCCCGTGGCCCGAAGGTCGCGGATCCACGCCGCGAGCATGGCGTCCAGCAGCTTCTCGCGCGAAGCCGCCGACTCCAGCAGCACGAAGCGCCAGGGCGTCGTGTGGTGCGGGGCGGGCGCGCTGATCGCGGCGTCGACGGCCCGCCTGATCGCGGCCGGGTCGACCGGCTCGGGGGAGAACTCCCTGATCGTCCGCCGGGCGAACAGCACGTCGGCCGAGCCGTACCGGAACATGTCCTCGTCGGCGGGCCGCACCAGCGGCCTGACCCCGGGACCGTCCTCGGCGGTCACCAGGTGGGACAGCCCGCGCACGACCGCCACCGGCACCCCGTCGAGCTTGCCCTTGACCAGTTCGGCCGCCGCCGCGATCTCGTCGACCAGCGCGGTGACCGTCGCCGACAGCGGGTTGCCGTAGCCGTCCGAGCGGCCGCGGAAGTCGTCCAGCGGCCGGACGCCCGCCGCGCCGATCGCCACGTCGGTCAGGCCGTTGCGCCACGGGCGGCCGAAGGTGTCGGAGAGGATCACCCCGACGTGCGCGGGGAGGCCGGACCGGATGCGGCGCGCGGAGGCGTCGGGGTCGTCGGGGAGGAGCAGCACGGTGCCGGGCTCGGTGTTTGAGGCGTCGACCCCGGCGGCGGCCATGACGAAGCCATGGCGGGTCTGGGCGATCACGGTCTCGCCCCGGCGGGCGACGACGCGCTCGGTCTCCTCCGCGATCGCCTCGGCGCGGCTCTCGCCCCGCCGCACGCGGCCCTCGGCCTTGCTCACGATCTTGGAGGTGACGACGAGGATGTCGCCGTCGGCCAGATCGGGCACGGCGGCCGCGATCAGCGTGGCGAGGTCGTCGCCGGGCCGCACCTCCGGCAGGCCGGGCACTCCGTGGACGCTGATCACCTGGCCAGCTCCAGGGCGGCGTGGGCGATCTCGGCGGTGGCCTCGACGTCGGTCATCAGCAGCGGCCTCGCCTGCACGCGCACCCCGTCGAGCGCGACGCCGCGATCCTCCTCGGCCACCAGCCAGCCGTCGACCAGGCGCGAGCCGTACAGCTCCAGCACCGCCTGGGCGCTGGTCTCCACGCCGATGGCGGTGAGGCAGGCGTCGGCCATGCCGCGCACGGGAGCGCCGCCGATGATGGGCGAGACCCCGACCACGGTCTTGACCTCCAAGGCCTCCCGGATGCCGGGGATCTGCAGGATGGTCCCGATGCTCACCACCGGGTTGGAGGGCGGCAGGATCACGACGTCGGCCTCGTGGATCGCCTCCAGCACGCCGGGCGCGGGTTTGGCGTCGTCCGCGCCCACCAGGATGATCTGCTCCGCCGGCGCCGAGGCGCGCAGCCGCACCCACCACTCCTGGAAGTGGATCGCCCGCCGGCCCTCCTCGTCGCTGATGACCACGTGGGTCTCGGCGCGGTCGTCGGTCATGGGGATCAGCCGGACGCCGGGCTGCCAGCGCGCGCACAGGGCCTCGGTGATCGCCGACAGCGGGTAGCCGGCGCTCAGCATCTGGGTGCGCACGATGTGCGTCGCGATGTCCTTGTCGCCGAGGCCGAACCACTGCGGCTCCATGCCGTACGCCGCGAGCTCGGCCTTGATGAGGTGGTGCTCGCCGGCCCGGCCCCAGCCTTGCTCCTCGTTGATGCCGCCGCCGAGGGTGTACATGACGGTGTCGAGATCTGGACAGACCCGGAGCCCGAAAAGGGTGATGTCGTCACCGGTGTTGCCGATGACGGTGATCTCCGCGTCGGGGGCGGCGGCCAGGAGCCCGCGAAGAAAGCGGGCTCCGCCGATTCCGCCGGCTAGGGACAGGATGCGCATGATGTCAAGTCTTCCATTGCCTTCTTGTTGCCTTGTCCTCGGCCGGGCGGCGGACGAGGTGATCTGTGAAACGCCTGGTCAGAGCTGTGCGAAAAGGGGGGATTGCCGTAGTTGACAGCTTTATGTGATCTATGTGGTTCATGGGTCTGGCGCCCCCAAAGTGGGGAGATGTGCGAAACTGCGGGTGCCGTATGGACCCATTGGGGGGTAGTTGTGGTCAAAGTCGAGCCCGGACGGCTCCGCGAGCCGGCCGCCTGGATCATGCTCACGGTGGTGTGCGCCCAGGTTCTGGTCGGCGTCGAGAGGCTGCTCATCGGTTCCGGGCTGCCGTTCGGCACGCGATCGTCCATCACGCTGAGCACGCTCACCTCGCCGGTCTACGTGGCGCTCGCGGTCGGCGCGATCGTCCTGGTCACCCGGTTCGGGCCGCCCACCCCCCGTGCGCGCCTGGTCAACCTCATCGCGGTCGTCGCGCTCGCCGTCGCCGCCCTCTTCGGCGCCATCAGCCTCATCGGCGTCCTGATCGGCGGTGGCACGGGCGGGCTGAGCCTCATCGAGTACCTGCTGACCGGCCTGCCCGCCCTCGGGCTCACCGCGGTCGGGCTGGTGTACGCGATGGCGATCCTGCCGCCCGCCGCGCCCTCGGCGTCCCGGCCCCGGCAGGAGTCGTTCGGCATGCGCCCGGGCGAGGGGTCCGCGCAGGGCGTCGTCCCCGGGTTCGGGCCCCAGCAGGGTCACCCGGGGCAGCCCGGTCCCCAGCAGGGCTTCCACCAGCAGCAGCCGGGCTCCCACCAGGGCTACCCCGAGCAGCAGCCGGGCTCCCACCAGGGCTACCCCGAGCAGCGGCCCGGCCCGCAGCACGGCTATGCCGAGCAGGCGTCCGGTCCCCAGCAGGGCTACCCCCAGCAGCAGGGCAACGGCGCCTTCAACGGCCAGGGCGCCTACCAGCCGCCGCCCTCCCAGGGCGAGAACGGCGCGTACGGCGCGCCGGGCGGCCACCCCGAGCAGCCCTCGTATATGCCTTCCCCGGACGGCGCCGCCGGCGCGCCCCCCTCCGGGCTTCCCGCGCTGCCCCCGCCGCCCGGCTCCTACGCGCCCCAGCACTCCCAGCCGCTGGACCAGTACGCGCCGGCGCAGGCCTCGGACCCCTACGCGCAGGGCCCCCAGAACGAGCCCCGGCCCCAGGCGCCGGGCGCGTACGAGCCGCAGCAGCCTTCGTACGAGCCCCAGCCTTCCGGGGCGTACGAGCCGCAGGGCTCCGGGGCGTACGGGCAGCAGGGCTCCGGGGCGTACGGGCAGCAGCCCGCGTCCCCGTACGCGCCGCAGCCGGCCGGGCAGCCGCAGCAGGTCTCCGATCCCTACGCGCCCCAGGCGGCCTCGCCGTACCCGTCCTCGGGCGGGGGCACCGGAGCCTTCGCCGGTCCGGACGCCTTCACGACGGGCGCCCTCCAGGCGGTGCCCGCCCCCGAGCCGCTCACCGCGCCGACCGCCTTCGACCTCTCCTCGACGTACGGCCAGCCGCAGTCCGGTGCCACGTACGGCCAGACGGGTCCGCAGTCGAGCCCGTTGGATCAGCCGTCGTCGTATGGCCAGACGGGTCCGCAGTCCAGTCCGCTGGATCAGCCGTCGTCGTACGGTCAGACCGGTTCGCAGCCGAGTCCGTTGGATCAGCCGTCGTCGTATGGCCAGACGGGTCCGCAGTCCAGTCCGCTGGATCAGCCGTCGTCGTACGGTCAGACCGGTTCGCAGCCGAGTCCGTTGGATCAGCCGTCGTCGTATGGCCAGACGGGTCCGCAGTCCAGCCCGCTCGACCAGCCGTCGTCCTACGGGCAGAGCGCCACGCAGCCGAGTTCCTACGGCCAGGCCGGAGCGCAGCCCGGTGGCGAGTCCCTTGGCGGCTACGCCTCGGGGGACTTCGGGCGCCCGGGCGAGCCGTCCCAGCTGTACCCGGAGGCCGTGGCCGATCCGCGCCAGCAGCAGATCGCGCATGCCTACCAGCAGGCCCAGAGCTACCAGCAGCAGTCGCAGGGCGCCGGCGCCGCCGGGACGCCGGCCGACGGCCGCTTCGACCTCGGCGGCGGCCAGAGCGGCGCGTCGGAGCACACCGGCACGCAGCCCGTGCGGACGCCCGACTACACCGCGAGCTATGGCGCGAGCCCGTTCGGGCATCCGCAGTCGCCGGCGGACTCCGCGGCGTATCCGCGCCCGGCGGGCGACTCCCAGCCGTACCACTCGGCGCAGGACCATCCGTACCCGCCCGTCCAGGACCAGCCCTACCAGCAGGAGCAGCCGAACAGGCAGGCGCAGCCCGCCTGGGACGAGCCGGCCTCGGAGAAGACGGTTCGCTTCGATCCGAAGGCCTACCAGAACGACCCGTTGAACGCGCCCATGCCGCCGCCCGCGTCCCAGGGACGCCGGGACGAGCCGCTCGATCCGACCGCCATATACGCTCCCGACCGGTCCGCCCAGGCAAGGCCGGAGGAAAGCGATGGTAGAGATCCGGCAGGGCCAGGAGTGGATCAGGGAGCGCGCTGGTACGGTTCCGACCGCTGAGGGCATTGAAGAGCGGGAGTCGCAGAGGGCCGACGGACCCTCCGTAGGGAGGCATGCGCCGTAGAAGGCCGCGCATTACGCCAAAGCCTTACATACCGGGGTGAGCTGGTCTTTCCCCGGATACTGTCATGTTGCTTGACGCCACACGCGGCACACGCGTGTAATTACAGCTGTGTTGTTACGCCTTTCACATGCTGGGTATTGAGGAAGGTGTTCAAAAGGGGGGCTCCGTTGCGGGGCGGGCGAGCGATCGGCAGGAGGTGTGCAGTGACCGATCTGGTCATGGCACAGATGCTCGGCGCGGAAGAGCTGGGATGGCAGGAGCGCGCACTTTGCGCGCAGACGGATCCGGAGGCGTTTTTTCCAGAGAAAGGTGGTTCCACGCGGGAGGCCAAGAAGGTGTGCCGGTCCTGCGAAGTGCGGGCGGAGTGCCTGGAGTACGCGCTGCAGCACGACGAGAGATTCGGGATCTGGGGGGGTTTGTCGGAGCGGGAACGGCGCCGGATCAAGCGAGAGGCCGGCTGAGACACCGCGACCGCTGAGCCATCAGGGTCGCGATCCGATATACCACGAGCAACGCCGAGCGATCACGGTCAGGGCCGGCGGCTGGGGCCAGGGGGGCCACAGCCGGAGGCCGGGCGAGGGGACGTGATGCACCGGGCGGTGTCCGGGGGAAGGACGATCGCGATCGGGATGGCCGTACCGGATCGGCATCGCATCACCGGATTGGCGGAGTGGCGGACCTCGCGTGGCCGGGGTGCCGTATCGTGATCGGCGCAAAGCCACACGAGCCCCCAAGGACACCACCTCCGTGCAACCGCCGCGTCCATCGGTCACAGCGATCGTCGTCGCCCATGACGGCACGCGCTGGTTGAAGGAGACGCTGGAGGGCGTTCTCCGGCAGACGCGTCCGCTCGACCGGGTCGTCGGCGTGGACAACGGCAGCCGCGACGGCGGCGCGAAGATGCTGACCGAGGCCTTCGGGCCGAACGCCGTGCTGACCCTGCCCCGCTCGACCGGCTTCGGCGAGGCGGTGGCGGCGGTCCTCGAGCGCCTGCCGCGCACCGGCGGCGAAGAGTGGATCTGGCTGCTGCACGACG
Source organism: Sphaerisporangium perillae (assembly GCF_023276435.1). Lineage (GTDB taxonomy): Bacteria > Actinomycetota > Actinomycetes > Streptosporangiales > Streptosporangiaceae > Sphaerisporangium > Sphaerisporangium perillae. The sequence goes on along the minus strand of NZ_JALLPO010000018.1, from coordinate 63,148 downwards.
ACTCGGCGCCCGATCCGCGCGCTCTGGAGGCGCTCCTGTGGGCCGCCGCCGGAGACCAGAAGGCGGCCGTTCTCGGCCCGAAGCTGCGCGACTGGCTCGACCGGCGCACCCTGCTGGAGATCGGCGTCACGGTCGACCGGTCGGGCCGCCGCGACACCGGCCTCGAGCCCAGGGAGTACGACCAGGGCCAGCACGACGGCGTCCATCAGACGCTGTCGGTGTCCACGGCCGGCATGCTGATCCGCCGCGACGTGTGGGAGCAGCTCGGCGGCCTCGACGCCGGCCTACCCCTCTTCCGCGACGACCTCGACCTGTGCTGGCGCGCCACGGCGGCCGGCTACCACGTGCTGAACGTCACCGACGCCGTCGCCTGGCACGCCGAGGCGGCGACGCGCCGCAGACGCCGCATGGCCGCCAGCGATGTCCATCCCCGCAGGCTCGACCGGCGCAACGCCTTGTTCGTGGTCATGGCGAACCTGCCGTTCCGGTCGCTGCTGTGGTCGGTGGCGCGCAACCTCGTCGTATCGCTGTTCCGCACCTTCCTGCTGCTGCTGGCCAAACAGCCGGCGAACGCCCTGGACGAGGTGGCCGCGCTCGTCTCCGTCCTCGGCTCGCCGCGCCGCCTCATGAAGGCCAGGAAAGCCAGGCGAAAGAACAGGAAGCAGGGCTACCCGCAGGTCAAACCGCTGTTCACGCCGTCGGGCATGGCCTACCGGCGCCTGGCCGACATGGTCCAGGGCTACCTGTCGGGGTCGGGGCCGATCGACTCCGCCGGACGGCACCACGCGGTGATCTCCGAACCGGCCAAGGAGGACGGCGAGGAGCTGCTCACCGACGCCGGGCTGATGCAGCGCGTCCTGAGCAACCCCGGCGTGCTGCTCTGCCTGGCGCTGGTGGGCGTCACGCTGGCCGCCGAGCGGTCGCTGCTGTACGGAGACCTGCTCGGCGGCGGCGCGCTCGTGCCCGTCGTCGGCGGCGCCTCCGACCTCTGGCATCTCTACACCTCCGGCTACCATGCCAGCGGCCTCGGCTCCGGCGGCTGGGCCCCGCCGTACGTCGCGGTGCTCGCCGCGCTGTCGACGGTGTTCCTCGGCAAGACGTGGCTGGCGGTCTCGGTCCTGCTGCTCGGATGCGTGCCGCTCGCCGGCCTGTCCGCCTACGTGGCGACCCGCTCGATGATCTCCCATCCGCTGGCGCGGGTCTGGCTCGCGGCGTCCTACGCGCTGCTTCCGGTGGCGACGGGCGCGGTCGCCGCCGGGCGCCTCGGCACGGCGGTGGTCTTCGTCCTGCTCCCCGCCTACGCCGCGCTCGCTTCCAAGGTGATCACGGGAGAGCGTCGCGCCGCCCGCCGGGCCGCGTGGGGCCTCGGCCTGCTCCTGGCCGTCGGGACGGCCTTCGCGCCCCTGGTCTACGTGCTGGTGGCGGTCGTCGGCGGCCTCGCCGCGGTGTCGTTCGGCGGGGTGCGGCGCGGCGTCGGCGTCTCGCTCGGCATCGCGCTGGCCGTGCCGATCGTGCTGCTGTTCCCATGGGTCGTCCAGATCGCCGGCGACCCGGGGCGCATCCTCCTGGAGGCCGGCCTGCACCGGCCCGGCCTGGTCGATCTGCGGCTCCCCCCGGAAGCGCTCCTGCTGCTGAGTCCCGGCGGCCCCGGCGTGCCCCCCGTGTGGGCGACCGGCGGCCTGATCGCCGCGGCGCTGGCCGCCCTGCTGTTCCGGCGGCACCAGATGGTGGTCATCGTCGGCTGGGGCGTCACCGTCTTCGGGGTCCTGGTCGCGATCGTGGCGGCCCGCGTTCCGGTCCAGGGGGCGCCTGCCTGGCCGGGGGTGCCGCTGGCGTTCGCCGCCACCGGCCTGATCGTGGCCGCCGCCCTGACCGGGCACCGCGTCATCGAGCTGCACCGGGCCGGCGGCCTGCGCCGCGCCGGCGCCGCGTTCATGGTCCTGGTGGCCTGCACGACGCCCCTGCTCGTGGCCGGGCTGTGGATCAAGGACGGCGTGCGCGGGCCGCTACAGCGGGGCGTCCCCAGCGTGGTCAGCGACTTCGTCGCCGCCGGCTCGCCCCAGGGGGAGGGCACGGTCGTGCTGCGCTCGAGCGCGAGCGGCCTGCTCGGCTTCACCGTCCTGCGCGGCCGCACCCCTCTGATCGGCGAGACCGACCTGCCGGTGCCGGAGGCGACGCGCGACCGGCTGTCGGATGTCGTGGCGGGCATCGTCTCGGGACGCGGCGGCGACGACGCCGGCACCCTGGCCACCTACGGCGTCCGCTTCATCGCCGTTCCCGGCCCGGTCGACGCCAAGGTGCGGCGCTCCCTGGACTCCGACCCGGCGCTCGTCCGGGTGAGCCTCTCGCCCAGCGCCGGGCTGTGGCGGATGGTCCAGCCGCTCGGCCGGGCCTACCTCGTCGACGAGGGCGGGCGGCGGACGCCCGTCCAGTACACGGCGTCCGGTGCCGGCCTCACCGTCACGGTCCCGCCCGGCCAGGTGAAGCGCACCCTCGTGCTGGCGGAGCCCGCCGGCGGGTGGACGGCCAAGGCCGGCGGCACCTCGCTCGCGGCGAGCACGGTCGACGGCTGGGCGCAGGGCTTCGAGGTGCCCTCCGCCGGCGGCCGGGTCACGGTCGAGTACGCCGCCTTCTGGCACGACGCCTGGCTCTGGGCCCAGCTCGCACTCGTGGCGCTCGTCCTGATCCTGGCCTCTCCCGGGGCCCGGAGCGCGGAGGCCGTCGAGGAGTACGCCGAGATGCCGGTGGAGAGGGAGCCCCAGGAGGTGCTGGCCCGGTGAGGGGACTGATCGAGAACCGCTTCGGGTTCCTCGCCCTGGTCCTGATCGCTCTTGGGGCCCTGTTCGGCGTGGCGTTCGTGACCCGCCAAGGGGTCACCCCGGCCCCCGTCCCCGCCCCTGGAAGGGTGGCCGTGGAGTCGGTCTCGACCGTCTGCCCGGCCCCGGGCGGCGGGCGGATCAGCGCGGTCACCCCACCGGGCGGCAAGGGCGCCGGGGCGGCCACGATCGCCGAGATCGGCGGCAAGCCGTCCGGCGCGGCGAAGCTCGAACAGCCCGGCGTGCCCTGGCAGCGCGACCTGCCCGCCAAGTCGGGGCCGGTGAAGGTCGCCGGCACCGGCGCGATGGCCGCCGGCCTGGAGGCGACGCAGACGACCCGGCAGCTCACCGGCGCGGCACGCGGCCTGGCCGGCGTGCGCTGCGCGGAGCCCGGCTCCAGCACGTGGTTCGTCGGCCCGGGGCCGGCCACCGCCGACGTGCAGCTCTACCTCACCAACGCCGACGCCGCCCAGGCCGTCATCGAGGTCATGGTCTACGCCGGCGAGGGGCCGGTCGTCAGCGAGTCCGGCAACGGCCTGGTGCTCAAGCCCGGCGAGCACCGCACGATACGGGTGCGCGACCTCGCCCCCTCGCCGCTGATCATGGCCGTGGAGGTGCGCACCATCAGCGGGCGGGTGGCCGCCTCGGCGCGGGCGGTCCTCGGCAAGGGCAAGGGCGCCGACTGGCTCCCCGCGTCCACCGAGCCCGCGACCAGCGTCGTCGTCCCCGGCATCCCCGGCGGCGGCGGCCTGCGCGAGCTGTACGTCACCGCGCCGGGAGACGCCGACACCGTCGTCCACATCAAGGCGCTGACCGCCGACGGGTTCTACGCCATGAAGAACCGCGAGTCGCTGGACGTGCCCGCGGGGTCCACGGCGTCACTCGACCTGTCGACCGGCATCGGCGGCCAGCCGGCGGCGATCGTGCTCACCTCCGAGATGCCCATCGTGGCCGGGTTGATGGCCACCGGCACCGGCACCCGCCAGGACGTGGCGTTCAGCGCGGGAGCTCCCGCTATCGAGGTCGGCAGCGTGGTGGCCGACAACCGGAGCGGGAAGAAGGTCTCCTCACGGCTGATCCTTTCCGCGCCCGCCGCCGCGGGGAAGGTGCGCGTCCAGACGCTGCCGCGGCGGGGAGCCGCGCCGGCGCCCGTGGAGGTGCAGATCCCGGGGTCGCGCACCAAGGAGATCAAGCTCGCCGCGCCGGCCGGCGGCGGCGACTACAGCGTGGTCGTGCTTCCCCTGCCCGGTTCCGGCCCGGTGTACGGCGGGCGGGTGATGGACGAGCGCACCCCCGAGGGCCTGCTGCTCACCACCCAGCCGCTGGCCCTCGCCCGCACCTGGGCGATCGTCCCCCCGGTGGCCGAGTCCTCCACCGTGGTCCTCCCCTGACAGGTCGCCCTGCGGCGCCGGAGATCGCCGGTAGCCGGGTAACCCGGTAGCCCGCCGTACGACGGCGCCGGCATCGCCGTACCGGTCCTCGCCGCCCCGGCGCCGGAGAAGCGAATCAGCGGGCCGGGTGGGAAGGGATGTGCGGGCGGGCTGAGGGTCGCGGCGTCTCAGGGCCGGGTGGGAAGGAATGTGGCGGTTCTCGCCGCCCCGGCGCCGGAGAAGCGAATCAGCGGGCCGGGTGGGAAGGGATATACGGGCGGGCTGAGGGTCGCGGCGTCTCAGGGCCGGATGGGAAGGGATGTGCGGGCGGGCTGAGGGTCGCGGTGGCTTGGCGCGCTGAGGGTCGCGGAGGCTCAGGGCCGGGTGGGAAGGGCTGTGCCGGTGGGCTGAGGGGCGTGGGGGCTCAGGTCAGGGCCGGGGGAAGGGATGTGGCGCGGTCTGCGGGGCGGGTGTTCAGTGGCGGTCGTCGTAGCCGGGGTCGACCGTTTCGGGGGAGAGGCCGAGCAGGCTGGCGACCTGTTCGACGACCACGTCATGGACGAGCGCGCCCAGCGTGTCGCGGTCGCGTGCCCTGGCCTCCAGGGGGCGGCGGTAGACCACGACGACCGCTGGGGAGCCGCCGGCGGCCTGCTGGGCCCGGCCGAAGGGGATCGGGTCGGAGGAGAGCCTGCCGGGCCCGTCGATCAGCTCGTCGGCCGGGGGGACGTCCTCCACCGCGAACTCGACCGCCGAGAGCTGACCGCCCCACTTCGGCTTGAGCCGGTCCACGGCGTCCAGCACGAAATCGTCGAAGCGCTCGCTGCGGGATCGCGCGATGGGCACGTGCGACGGGGCGAGGGGACCTCGCATGCCGCGGCCGTGCCGGTCCCGCCGCCGCGGGCCGTTGGGGCGGGGCGTGCCGCCTGGGGCCGAACTCACATAGCCAAGCCTAGATCGTGCCTCTCCGATCCTGTGCCCACTCCCGGACGTCCGGGTGCCCGCATTCGCCCCGCCCTTGGCAGCGGCGGTGCGGCGGGTCCGTCAAGGGGATTCCGGGTGATGACATAGGGCTCGTCAACGGAGGGCAAGTGTCCGAATTGTGGCGACACGCTCGTTAAGAGCTGCCGGGTGGTGGCAATGTGAACGCGGACCGGATACGGTCCCTCCGTGAGCCCCGTCCGCAGCTGTTCCCGTACCGCCTGCAGGCAGCCTGCCGTCTTCACACTCACGTACGTCTACGCCGACTCGACCGCCGTGCTCGGACCGTTGGCGACGTACGTCGAACCACACTGCTATGACCTGTGCGCGGACCACGCGGAGCGGCTGACGGCCCCCCGCGGATGGGAGGTCGTCCGGCTGCCGTCGGAGGCGGGGCAGCCGAGCACCGACGACCTGGAGGCGCTGGCCAACGCCGTGCGCGAGGCCGCGAGGCCCACGCCGGCCTCCGGGGAGCCCGTGGGGCAGGGCATCGAGGTCGGCCGCCGCGGCCACCTGCGCGTCCTGCGGTCCGCCCAGCAGCAGAACCTGGAGCGCTGAGCCCGCACCACGGCGCCCAAGGCCGGTGGCCGTCCATCCATGGCGACGGCGGCGCCCGCCGATCCACGCCTGCCGATCCACGCCCGCCGCACCGGGTGCCCGACCGCGCGCGGTCCTCGGCTCCGTGATGGGGCGCGAGAGAACACAGTAGGCTCGACCCGATAAGACGTGACTAGGTGCGGAGCGGCAGTGGGCGACCTCGCCAAGATCTTCAAGGCGTACGACATCCGTGGCGTCGTGCCCGATGAGCTCGACGAAGCCGCCGCCGAGGCCGTGGGCGCCGCGTTCGTCGAGGTGCTCGGAGCCGAGGCCGTGGTGGTCGCCCGCGACATGCGCGCCTCCTCGGGCCCGCTGTCGGCGGCCTTCGCCCGGGGCGCGACCGGGCGGGGCGCCGAGGTGGTCGACGCGGGGCTCGGGTCCACCGATCTTCTGTACTACGCGAGCGGCAGCCTCGGGCTCCCCGGCGCGATGTTCACGGCCAGCCACAACCCCGCCCGGTACAACGGCATGAAGCTCTGCCGCGCGGGCGCCGTCCCGGTGGGCGCCGACACGGGCCTCACCGAGATCCGCGACCGTGCCGCCGAGATCCTCGCGCATGCGCCGGAGGGCGACGGCGTCGTCGTGGAGGGGAAGGTCGTCCAGCGCGACCTGCTCGCCGGATACGCCGCCCACCTGCGCGGGCTGGTCGACCTGTCGGGCATCCGGCCGCTCAACGTGGTCGTGGACGCCGGCAACGGCATGGCGGGGCACACGGTCCCGTCGGTGCTCGACGGCCTCCCGCTGGAGGTGACGCCCCTGTACTTCGAGCTCGACGGCGCCTTCCCCAACCACGAGGCCAACCCGCTGGAGCCCGACAACCTCCGCGACCTGCAGAAGGCCGTGCTCGACAAGGGGGCCGACATCGGCCTGGCCTTCGACGGCGACGCCGACCGGTGCTGGGTCGTGGACGAGCGCGGCGAGTCGGTGTCGCCCTCGGCGATCACGGCGCTCGTCGCGGCGCGCGAGCTGGCCCGGCATCCGGGTGCCACGGTGATCCACAACCTGATCACCTCCCGGGCCGTGCCCGAGATCGTCACCGAGCACGGCGGCGTCCCGATGCGCACCCGGGTCGGGCACTCCTTCATCAAGGCCGAGATGGCCCGCACGGAAGCGGTCTTCGGCGGCGAGCACTCGGCGCACTACTACTTCCGCGACTTCTGGTTCGCCGACTCGGGCATGCTGGCGGCGCTGCACGTGCTCGCCGCTCTCGGCGGGCAGGACGGCCCGCTCTCCGGCCTGCTCGAGCGCTACTCGCGCTACGCGGCGTCCGGCGAGATCAACAGCACGGTTCCCGACCAGGCGGCGGCGCTGGCCCGCGTCCGCGCCGGGTTCGCCGGCCGCGCGGGGACATCCGTGGACGAACTCGACGGTCTGACCGTGTCGGGCCCCGACTGGTGGTTCAATCTTCGTCCGTCCAACACAGAGCCGCTCCTCCGGTTGAACGCCGAGGCGGCCGAAGAGAAGCTGATGACGGCGGTCCGGGACGAGGTCCTCGCCGTCGTGAGGAGTGCACCGTGAAGATCGACGATTGGCTGCTCGACATCCTGGCGTGCCCGGCGTGCAAGTCGCCGCTCACCGCCCTCACCGAGAGCGACGAGCTGGCGTGCAGCTCCGAGACGTGCGGCCTGGTCTATCCGGTCCGCGACGACATCCCGGTGCTGCTGGTCGACGAGGCTCGCAAGGCGTGAGCTCCTTCGAGCCCGAGCGGCTGGACGACGCGGCGTTCCTGACAGAGGGCGATCCGTCCGGCATGCTGCCCGCGGTCGCCTCCTATGGCGCGCAGGTGCGCACCTCGCACCGCAGCGCGCTGGAGGCGGGGGTCTCCCGGCTGTCCCGGGAGGACCGGCCGCGGGCGATCGTGGTCGCGGGCATGGGCGCGTCCGCCCTCGCGGGCGACATGCTCGCCGCGGTGTGCGGGGGCGGGGTCCCGATCCCGATCGTGACGGCGCGCTCCTACCGGCTGCCGGGCTGGGTCGGGGCCGCCGACCTGGTCATCGCGGTGTCGTCCTCGGGCACCACCGAGGAGACCCAGACGCTCGCGCTGGAGGCCGTCCGCAGGGGGTGCCGTCTGCTCGCCGTGAGCCGCCCGCGCTCGCCGCTGGCGGCGATCGCCGAGCAGGCCTCCGGGCTGCACGTGCCCGTGGTGCCGGTTCAGGGGGCGGCCGCCGCGCCCCGGGCGAACCTGTGGGCGCTGACCATCCCGCTGGTGGCCGTGGCGTCGGAGCTCGGGCTGGTCGAGGTGGGCCCGGAGGCCGTGGAGGCCGCGGCCAAGCGCCTGGAGGACATCGCGCACCGCTGCCGTCCCTCCAGCGAGTCGTTCATCAACCCGGGCAAGACGCTGGCCCTGGAGCTCGCCGACACGATCCCGATGATCTGGGGCACCTCGCCGGTCACGAGCGCGGCCGCCCACAGGCTGGCGACCCAGCTCGGCAAGAACGCCAAATATCCCGCGATCTGGGGAGAGATCCCGGAAGCCGGCCACAACCAGGTGGCGGTCTTCGAGGGCCCGCTGGCCCAGCGGGACATCTTCGGCGATGGGCCTTCCCTGTCCCTGCGGCTGATCATCCTGCGCGACCTGGAGGAGCATCCTCAGGTGAGCAAGAGGCGGGCGATGTCGGTGCGCCTGGCGGAGGGGCACGGGGTGCCGGTCACCGAGATCATCGCCGAGGGCGCCCACCCGCTGGAGCGGCTGGCCTCGCTGGTCGGGCTGGTGGATTACGGAAGCGTCTATCTCGCCCTGGGATTTGGCCTCGATCCGGCTCCTGTGGCGACTGTGGCGGAACTTAAGGCGAGAATTTCCCCATAAGATCTGCTGTGACCGCTTTTCCGGCGGGGTTCGAGCACGGTCTGAACGGAATGGGTGGAGACTGCGGGTGAGCGCGGGCGGCGGTACCAAGGCGATCATCGCGGCGTTGAGCGCCAACCTGGCCATCGCGGTGGCGAAGTTCGTGGCGTTCCTGTTCACGGGGTCGTCGTCGATGCTCGCCGAGTCGGTGCACTCGGTGGCGGACTCCGGCAACCAGGCGCTGCTGCTGCTCGGCGGCAAGCGTTCCCAGAAGCGGGAGAACCGCAGGCACCCGTTCGGGTACGGCCGCGAGCGCTACTTCTACGCCTTCGTGGTCGCCGTCGTGCTGTTCACCATCGGCGCGGCGTTCTCGCTCTACGAGGGCGTCGAGAAGATCATGCACCCCCACCACGTGGAGTCGCCGATCTGGGCGTTCGGCGTGCTGATCTTCGCGATCATCGCCGAGGGCTTCTCGTTCCGTACCGCGATCCTGGAGTCCAGGACCCTCAAGGGCGACCACTCGTGGTTCACGTTTATCCGGCGGGCCAAGGCCCCCGAACTGCCCGTCGTGCTCCTGGAGGACCTGGGAGCCCTGCTCGGCCTGGTCTTCGCGCTGTTCGGCGTGGCGATGGCCGTGGTGACCGGCGACGGCGTCTGGGACGGCATCGGCACGCTGATGATCGGCGTGCTGCTCGCGATCATCGCGGTGATCCTGGCCATCGAGACCAAGTCGCTGCTGATCGGCGAGAGCGCGACGCCCGAGGTCGAGGACAAGATCTGTGAGGCACTGGAAGGCGCCCCGGAGGTGAGCCGGGTCATCCACCTGCGCACCCTCCACCTCGGCCCCGAGGAGCTGCTGGTCGCCGCGAAGATCGCCGTGGAGCACGACGACACGGCGGCCGATGTGGCCAAGGGCATCGACGAGGCCGAGCGGCGCATCCGCGAGGCCGTGCCGATCGCCAAGGTGATCTACCTGGAGCCCGATCTGTACCGCGCGGAGGCCGACCGCGCTCCGACGGCCTGACCGGGCGGGGACGGCCTGACCGGCCACGGCCTGACCGCCAGGAGCGGCCTGACCGTCATCTGCCCCTGAGCAGGCGCAGGGCCTTCTCCTTCTCGAAGTCCAGGGCGCGGCGCGGGGCGTGGATGCGCCCGATGCGCAGCCCCAGGTCGCGTACGGCCTGGGCGACGGCCGGCTCGCTGAGGACGCGCATGCCGAAGGCGAGTTCGGCCGGGGAGACGTCGAAGCGCCGTTCCAGCTCCATCGCCTGGGTGACGGCGGCCAGCTCCTCGGGTCCGAACCGCCGGTGGGAGCCCTTGTCCCGCGTCGGCGGCAGCAGGCCGAGCGCCTCCCGGTAGCGGAGCATGCGGGGGGACATTCCCAGGCGCTTCGCCGCCTCAGTGATGCGCATGGAGCCAATTCTTACATTATTGTGTCAGGTTCATAGAACTGGGGATGCGTTGGGGTGCGGGCGCCTCTTAAACTCGCAGAGACGCAACGATCGGGTTGAGGGGAAGACGCAATGGACTTCAAGGTCGCCGACCTTGCGCTGGCCGATTTCGGACGCAGAGAGATCCTGCTCGCCGAGCATGAGATGCCGGGCCTGATGTCGATCCGCCGCGAGTACGCCGAGGCGCGCCCGCTGAGCGGAGCCAAGATCATGGGCTCGCTCCACATGACCATCCAGACCGCGGTGCTGATCGAGACGCTGGTCGCTCTCGGCGCCGACGTCCGCTGGGTGAGCTGCAACATCTTCTCCACCCAGGACCACGCCGCCGCCGCGGTGGTGGTCGGCCCCGACGGCACCGTCGACGACCCCAAGGGCGTTCCGGTGTTCGCCTGGAAGGGCGAGACGCTGGAGGAGTACTGGTGGTGCACCGAGCAGGCGCTGTCCTGGCCCGGCGGCGGCGGCCCGAACATGATCCTCGACGACGGCGGTGACGCCACGCTGCTCGTCCACAAGGGCGCCGAGTACGAGAAGGCCGGCGCCGTCCCCTCCGCCTCCGAGGACGACCCGGAGGAGTGGAAGATCATCCTCGATCTCCTCCGCCGCACGGTCTCCTCCGAGGGCCGGTGGACCTCCGTCGCCCAGGACATCAAGGGCGTCACCGAGGAGACCACGACCGGCGTCCACCGCCTGTACGAGATGTTCAAGGCCGGCTCGCTGCTCTTCCCGGCGATCAACGTCAACGACTCGGTCACCAAGTCGAAGTTCGACAACAAGTACGGCTGCCGCCACAGCGTGATCGACGGTCTCAACCGCGCCACCGACGTGCTCATCGGCGGCAAGGTCGCGGTGGTCTGCGGCTACGGCGACGTGGGCAAGGGCTGTGCCGACGCGCTGCGCGGCCAGGGCGCCCGGGTGATCGTCACCGAGATCGACCCGATCTGCGCGCTCCAGGCGGCCATGGACGGCTTCCAGGTGACGACCCTCGACGACGTCGTCGGCATCGCGGACATCTTCGTGACCACGACCGGCAACTTCGACATCATCACGGCCGACCACATGGGCCGGATGAAGCACAACGCGATCGTCTCCAACATCGGCCACTTCGACAACGAGATCGACATGGCCGGCCTGGCGAAGATCGACGGCATCGTGAAGACCGAGGTCAAGCCGCAGGTCCACACCTGGACCTTCCCCGACGGGCACCAGATCATCGTGCTCGCCGAGGGCCGCCTGATGAACCTCGGCTGCGCCACCGGCCACCCGAGCTTCGTGATGTCGAACTCCTTCACCAACCAGGTGATCGCGCAGATCGAGCTGTTCACGAAGACCGAGGAGTACCCCATCGGCGTCTACGTGCTGCCCAAGCACCTGGACGAGAAGGTCGCGCGGCTCCACCTCGACGCGCTCGGCGTGAAGCTCACCAAGCTCACCAAGGCGCAGGCCGAGTACATCGGCGTCGACGTCGAGGGCCCGTACAAGCCGGACCACTACCGCTACTGATCGACACGGCCGTGGCCAGGTCCCCGCGCGGTCCCGCGCGGGGACCTTTCGCCATCGGGGCAGCACAGGGGGAATCGTGGATGTCGCGGACACGTCGCTCGCCGAGGCCGGGGAACGGCGGATCGACTGGGCGTTGCGCTCCATGCCCGTGCTGCGCGCCATCGGGGCGCGGTTCGGCGACGCGCGCCCGCTCGAGGGCCTGAAGATCGCTGCCTGCCTGCACGTGACCGCCGAGACGGCGGTGCTCGTCGGCGCGCTGAAGGCCGGAGGGGCCGAGATCGCCCTGGCCGCGTCCAACCCGCTCTCCACCCAGAACGACGTCGCGGCCGCGCTGCGCTCGTACGGCGTCGCGGTGCACGCGCGGGCCGGCGTGGACCGCGAGACCTACTACCGGCACATCCACCAGGCGCTGGACATCGGCCCCGACATCGTGCTCGACGACGGCTGCGACCTGGTGAACATCCTGCACACCGAGCGCGTCGAGCTGCTGGACGGCGTTTCGGGCGGCTGCGAGGAGACCACGACCGGCATCATCCGGCTGCGCCAGATGGCGGCCGAGCAGGCGCTGCGTTTCCCGGTGGTCGCCGTGAACGACACCCGCACCAAGCGGATGTTCGACAACAGGTACGGCACCGGGCAGTCCACGCTGGACGGCATCATGCGGGCCACCAACACGCTGCTCGCGGGCCGCACGATCGTCGTGGCCGGGTTCGGCTTCTGCGGGCGCGGCGTCGCCGAGCGGGCCAAGGGTCAGGGCGCCCGGGTGATCGTGACCGAGATCGACCCGGTCAAGGCGCTGGACGCCAGCCTGCAGGGCTACGAGGTGCTGCCGATGGCCGAGGCGGCCCGCGCCGGCGACCTGTTCATCACGGTCACCGGCAACCGTGACGTGATCCGCGGCGAGCACCTCGCCGTGATGAGGGACGGCGCCATCCTGGCCAACGCCGGCCACTTCGACGTCGAGATCGACGTGCGGGCGCTGGAGACGATGGCCGAGGACATCAACTTCGGCGTGCGGCCGCACACGGACGAATACGTCCTGGCCGATGGACGGCGCCTCCTGCTGCTCGCCGAGGGCCGCCTGGTCAACCTGACGGCCGCGGAGGGGCATCCGGCGGCGGTCATGGACATGTCGTTCTCCGCGCAGGCCCTCGCCGTCGCCTGGCTCGCCGAAGAGCGGGCGGGGCTCGCGCCGGGCGTGTACGACGTGCCGGCGGAGATCGACGCGGAGGTGGCGCGGCTCAAGCTGGCGGCGGCGGGCATCGACATCGACGCGCTCACCGCCGTCCAGGCCGACTACCTGCACTCCTGGCGGGTCGGCTCGTGAGCCGGCCCTTCGCGCTCGCCTGGCCCCCGTGTCCGTGGCGCCGGGGCTCCTCACAGGCCGGCGGGCTCTTCCTCGACGTCGGAGCCCGCGTCGGTGAGGATGCCCGCGACGGCGGGGCGGGCGGGCGGGCCGGGACGCAGGAGGAACTCCGGGACGGCGCGGGTCTGCCGGATGAGCAGCTCGGCCACGTCCGTGACGCGGCTGCGGCGGCGGTAGGCCACGCGCTGGCGTGCCGCCGCTGAGCCGCGGCGCCGCAGGCGGTGCAGGGCGGCCGTCACCAGTGACAGGTCGCCGCTGTCGGCGAGGCTCTGCCCGACGCGCTCCAGCAGCCGCTCGGCCATCAGCCAGCTGGGCACGACGCGGCCGGTCAGCAGGTCGAAGGCGTCGCCCTCCATGCCGTCGCGGGCGGCCCGCCAGTACGCGGCGCACAGCAGCACGTGGTCGATGAGGGGCGCCGGGACGCCCCTGCGCACGTCGGCGAGTGCGGTCGCGGCCAGCGCGCGGACCAGCCCCGCCAGCACGATGGCCTCCTCGACCGTGGCGCAGGTGTCGGCGGTGCGGAACTCCAGGGTCGGCAGGTGGTGGGAGAGCCTGACCAGCCAGTACACCATGCCCCGGTCGAGGATCGCCCCGCTGGCGCGCAGGCCGGCCAGCAGGTTCTCGTAGTGCTCGGCCGAGAGGAAGAACGGCGGCGGCCCGGCGCTCGGCCAGCGCGCCCACTGCATCGCGCGCCAGCTCGCGTACCCGGTGTCCATTCCGTCGGTGATGGGGGAGTTGGCGGTCAGCGCCTGCAGGAGCGGGAGCCAGGGACGCACGTGGTTGCTGACCTGGACCGCCTCCTCCCGGTCGGCGATCCCCACGTGGACGTGGCAGCCGCACACCCCCTGGCCGTACAGCAGCGCCCGGTACTGCCCGTACATGCGCCAGTAACGAGGTGAGGAGCTCAGCGCGGGCATGCCGCCGCAGCCGTCGAGGCACGTGCCGCCGGCGGTCAGGGCCGTGCCCGCGGCCTCGGCCGCGTCGGCCGCGATGTTCCGCAGGCGCAGCAGGTCGGCCGCGAGCCGCCGCAGGTCGGTGTGGACGGCGCTGTTGCTCTCGATCTGGCACTTGGTCAGCTCCGGCACGAACTGGCATGCCATCGGACCGTCGATGCGGCGCAGCACCTGGTCGGCCAGGGGGCACAGGCGCCCGCTGCCGGGATCGATCAGCAGGAACTCCTCTTCCATCCCCATGGTGAGCCTGGGACCTGGGAGGCTCCGCTGCGAGGTCGCGAATTCCATCATCGGCATCACCTCATCGCGGGTCCACCCAGGAGAAAGCTGATGTCCAAATATCTGGGTTCCCGCGCTAATTGTCCGGAAACCGGGTTTACCTGGCGTGTGCCGTCGCGAGAGCGAGCCTTTTGGCGGCCCGCCGGTGTCCTGTCCATGGTCAACTCCAGGTCGACCCTGGCTGGTCAGGCCGTGATCGAAATCATGGACGCGTCAGGCCATCGCCCGCGAGATCACAAGTAAGCGCAGGTCGTAGCGGTTATGTGCGGAAACTGTGCGCCTATGTCGCGATTCGCTGATGTTTCATCATCGAACCGGCATCACTTATGGATCGCGCCTCTCCATCGGTTGGATAACCGCACTCGACAGCCGCCCCGCGGAGTGGGTTCCTTCAAGCAGAGCGATTCTCGATCGACAGCAAGCCCACCGTTTCGGAGCAAGCCCCCACGTGCCGCAGGGTGCACGCCACGATACAGACGCCCGCCCTGCGACCGGCCACCAGGATCCCCCATCTCGGCACCAGGAGGGCAGATGGCCAAAAGGCGCCATCTCACCATCGCGGTCGCGGCGGCGGCGACACTGCTCGCCACGGCCTGTCAGACGGACAGCGGCGGCGGCACCAGGAACTCCGCCACCCCTGAGCAGGCCGGCAAGCCGGTCCAGGGCGGCACGCTGCGGCTCGTCGGAGGCGGCGACGTCGACCACCTCGACCCGACCAGCAGCTACTACACCGTGACCAACGGCATCCTGCGGGCCTATGCCCGCCAGCTGTTCTCGCTGGCGGCGCAGGCCGACCTGAAGAAGGCGCTGGAGGTCGTCCCCGACGTCGCCACCGAGGTCCCGACCACGGCCAACGGCGGCCTGAGCCAGGATCTGCTCACCTACACCGTCAAGCTCCGCGACGGCGTCCAATGGGACACCACGCCGCCCCGGCCGGTCACGGCGCAGGACTACCTGCGCGGCTTCAAGCGCCTCTGCAACCCGGTGGCGGGCGCGGGGGCGCCCGGCTACTACACCAGCACGATCAAGGGCATGGCCGAGTACTGCGCCGCCTACGCCAAGGCGTTCGAGAAGGACAAGCCCACGCCCAAGGCCCTCGCCGACTTCCAGAACTCGCACGACGTCTCGGGGGTCCAGGCCAAGGACGACAAGACGCTGGTGTTCACGCTGATCCAGCCGGCCAGCGACTTCCTCAACATCCTGTCGCTGAACTTCGCCTCGGCGGCGCCGGTGGAGTACGACCAGTACGCCCCCGACGACGCCGCGTTCCGCCAGCACGTCATCTCCAACGGCCCCTACAAGATCACCAAGTACGTGGCGACGAAGGAGATCCGGCTGGAGCGCAACCCGGCCTGGAAGCAGGAGGCGGACCCGATCCGCCACCAGTACGTGGACGCGATCGAGGTCAAGCAGGGCGTCACCGAGCCGGACAGCGTGCAGCAGCAGCTCGAGGCCGGCACCGCCGACCTGGCCTGGGACCTGCCGGTGCCCACGGCGCAGCTTCCCCGCCTGACCGCCTCCGGCGACCCGAACTACAAGGTGTTCCCCGGCGCGATCACCAACCCCTACCTCGTGTTCAACCTGCAGAGCAAGAACGAGAACGGGGCCATGGGCAAGCTCGAGGTCCGCCAGGCCATCGAGTACGCGATCAGCAAGGTGGCGATCGGCAAGATCTACGGCGGCAAGGACCTCAACACGCCGCTGCACACGGCCATCCCGCCGGGCAACATCGGCTATCAGGAGTACAACCCCTACCCGACGCCGAACGACGAGGGCGACCCGGCCGAGTGCAAGCAGATGCTGAGCGAGGCGGGGTACCCGAATGGCCTGACCCTCATCGGCGCGTTCCGCAACGCGGGCAACCACCCGTCGGTCTTCCAGTCCTACTCCGCCGACCTGAAGAAGTGTGGCATCACGGTCAAGGGCCTGCCGGTCCGGCAGGGCGACTACTACGGCGCGTTCCTGCAGGCCCCGTCCATCGCCAAGGACAGCAAGTGGGACATCTCGGCGCCGGGGTGGGTGCCCGACTGGTACGGCAACAACGGGCGGTCGGTGTCGCAGCCGCTGTTCCAGACCAACTGCACGCCGGGCACCTCCAACTACGGCTGCTACAGCAACCCGGAGGTCGACGACCTGATCAAGCAGGCGCTGGCCGAGCCCGACCAGGCGAAGTCCGCCGCCCTGTGGCATCAGGTGGACCAGAAGGTGATGGCCGACGCGGTGATCGTGCCGTTCCAGAACCAGAACACGCCGATCTACCACTCCAAGCGGGTGAAGAACGCGCTCTACCTGCCCTCGTTCCAGCTCTACGACGTCACCAACCTCTGGCTGGACCCGCCGAGCCCGTGATGGACGTGACGGAGAAGCCGGTCACGGGCCTCGTGACCGGGAAACGCGGACGAAGGACCGGTGGATGAGCCTTCTGGAAGTGAAGGACCTCACGGTCGGCTTCCCGACCGCGGACGGCCTGGTCCAGGCCGTCCGCGGCCTGTCGTTCAGCGTCGAGCCGGGGCGGACGCTGGCGATCGTCGGGGAGTCGGGGAGCGGCAAGACGGTGAGCACGCAGGCCATCCTCGGCCTGCTCCCCGAGGCCGACATCTCGGGCAGCGCGCTGTTCGAGGGCGCCGACCTGCTGAGGCTGGACGAGGAGCGGCTCCGCCAGATCCGCGGATCCGAGATAAGCGTGATATTTCAGGATCCGCTGACCAGCCTGCATCCGCTCTACAAGGTGGGCTGGCAGATCACGGAGCTGATCCACGTCCACGACGCCGGCGTCAGCCGTGCCCAGGCGCGGCGGCGCGCGGTGGAGCTGCTGGGCCTGGTCGGCATCCCGCGGCCCGACCGCAGGGTGGACGACTACCCGCACCAGTTCTCGGGCGGCATGCGGCAGCGGGCGATGATCGCGATGGCGCTGGCGCTCAACCCGAAGCTCGTGGTCGCCGACGAGCCCACCACCGCGCTCGACGCGACCGTCCAGGCGCAGATCCTGGACCTGATCACCCGCCTGCAGCGGGAGTTCGACATCGCGCTCCTGCTCATCACCCACGACCTCGGCGTGGTCGCCGGCGTCGCCGACGAGGTCATGGTCATGTACGCCGGGCTGCCGGTGGAGCGGGCCGACCGGCGGACGATCTACTACCGGCCACATCACCCCTACACCAAGGGCTTGCTGGAGTCGATCCCCGGCAGCACGGGAGTGCGCAAGGGCAGGCTCCGGCCGATCCCCGGCCAGCCGCCCAGCATGATCGCCGTGCCGCCCGGGTGCGCGTTCCATCCGCGCTGCCGGTACGCCATGCCCGTCTGCGCGGCCGAACTCCCGCCGCTGGCCCGGGTCACCGGGGACGGCGACCACGCCTCCGCGTGCTGGCTGCCGCACGAGGCCGTCGGGCTGGGCGAGGAGGCGGAGGCCGTACGGCTGCGCGCCTCTGGGGGGCCGGCATGAACCTGCTCGAGGTCCGGGACGTGGTCAAGCACTTCCCCATCAACGAGGGCGCGGTGCTGCGGCGCACCGTCGGGCAGGTGCACGCCGTCGACGGGGTGAGCCTGACCCTGGCCCCCGGCGAGACCCTGGGCCTGGTGGGCGAGACCGGCTGCGGCAAGTCGACGCTCGCCCGCTGCATCGCCGGGCTGCATCCCGTGACGTCCGGTACGGTCACCTTCGACGGTCAGGACATCACCAACCTGTCGCGTAGTGCCATGCGGCCGTTCCGCAGGGACATCCAGGTGATGTTCCAGGACCCCTACGGCTCGCTCAACCCGCGCAGGCGCGTCGGCTCGATCATCGCCGACCCCCTGGTCATCCACGGCGTCGGCACCGCGAGAGAGCGGCGGCGCGCGGTCTCCGGGCTGATGGAACGCGTCGGGCTGAACCCCGAGCACTACAACCGGTTCCCCGCGGAGTTCTCCGGAGGCCAGCGGCAGCGCATCGGCGTCGCCCGGGCCCTCGCGCTCAAGCCCCGGCTGATCATCTGTGACGAGCCCGTCTCGGCGCTGGACGTGTCGATCCAGGCGCAGATCCTCAACCTGCTCAAGGACCTGCAGGACGACTTCGGGCTCACCTACCTGTTCATCGCGCACGACCTGTCGGTGGTCCGGCACGTCAGCGACCGCATCGCCGTCATGTACCTCGGCCGGGTGGCGGAGCTGGCCGAGGCCGACGAGCTGTACGAGCACCCCCGCCACCCGTACGCGGACGCCCTGCTCTCCGCCACCGCCGTCGCCGACCCCGACGCCGCCGACCGGCGCAGCCGCGTCATCCTCACCGGTGACGTGCCCTCGCCGATCGACCCGCCGTCCGGCTGCCGGTTCCACCCGCGCTGCCCGAGGGCCGGGGAGATCTGCTCGGTCCAGGAGCCGGCGCTGGAAGGCACCGCCCACCTGACCGCCTGCCACTTCCCGATCGGTCCCACCGACCTGCCCGGCCCTCCGGAACCGGCTGATCGCGAGGAGCCGGCGGCTTCCGACACCTCCGGTGGCCCCGCCCGGCGCGCCGGCGACTCGGCGAATGGGAGGGGGACGGAGTGACGCTCACCGAGATCCGTCCGGAGGCCGTACCGGACAAGGTCATCGCCGGGCGGAGCCCCTGGGCCCTGGCCTGGGCGCGGATCCGCACCGACAAGGTCGCCCTGCTGTCGGCGGTCGTGGTGGTGCTCCTGCTGCTGCTCGCCGCCGCGGCGCCGCTGATCGCCCAGTGGAGCGGCCACGGCCCCGACGACCAGTTCCGCGACATCGGCATCACCGACCAGGGGCTCCCGGTGCCGCCGAACGGCACGTTCTGGTTCGGCACCGACCGCCTCGGCCGCGACCTGTTCATCCGCGTCCTGTACGGCGCGCGCGTGTCGCTGACCGTCGGCGTGCTGTCCACCGGGCTCGCGGCGATGCTCGGCGTCGCCGTGGGCCTTCTGGCCGGCTTCTACGGCGGCGTGGTCGACACGCTGCTGTCGCGCCTGATGGACGTCGTGCTCTCGTTCCCGTACCTGATCTTCGCGATCGCGGTGGTCTCCATCGCCGGGCCGTCGCTGACCGCCACGGTCGGCGTGATCTCGTTCTACTCCTGGGCGGCGATCGCGAGGATCGTGCGCGGGCAGACGTTGTCGATCAAGGAGCGGGAGTACGTCGAGGCGGCCAGATCGCTCGGCGCCGGCGACGCGCGGATCATGTTCGTCGACATCCTGCCGAACCTGCTCGCCCCGGTGATCGTGCTGGTGACGCTGCTGGTCCCGGCGGCCATCGTATTCGAGTCGACGCTGTCCTACCTCGGCCTCGGCATCGTCCCGCCGACGCCCTCGTGGGGCAACCTGCTCAGCGAGGCGCAGGGCTTCTACCGGGTCGCCTGGTGGTACCTCACCTTCCCGGCCGGGACCCTGCTGCTCGCCACGCTGGCGTTCAACCTGCTCGGCGACGGCATCCGCGACGCGATCGACCCGCGGACCGAACGGCTCTTCAGCAGGCGCAGGGGCATCCGGCGCAGGCGCGGCGGCAAGAGCGGTTCGGACGATCGCCAGGGCGGCCAGGGAGGCGAGGCACGGCGCGGCGGCGAGGAGCCGAGCGGGCGTATGAACACCATGGAGGGCTGAGCGATGTTCCGGCGCTTCCTCATCCGGCGGGTGCTGCTCGGCGTGGTCGTACTGTGGCTGGTCACGCTGGGGACGTTCTTCATGTTCTTCGTCGCCCCCGGCGACCCGGCCCGCACGCTCGCGGGACGGCAGGCCACCCCCGAGCAGGTCGACCTCATCCGGCGCGACCTCGGCCTCGACCGGCCGATCCTCGTCCAGTACGGCGACTACATGGGCCGGCTCCTGCACGGCGACCTCGGCAAGTCCTACTTCAACGGAGAGTCGGTCGGCAAGCTCGTCGCCGCAGACCTCCCGCCGACCATGTCCCTGGTCCTCGGCGGCGCGGTGCTGTGGTTCCTGGTCGGCGTCAGCGCGGGCGTGCTCAGCGCCACCCGGGCGCGCTCGCTGCTCGACAGGGCCATGACGTTCCTGGCACTCGCGGGCGTCTCGATGCCGACCTTCGTCATCGGGCTGCTGCTGCTCTACCTGCTGTTCTTCCAGCTGACCAAGGCCGGCCTGCCGATCTTCCCGCCGGACTCCTACGTGGACCTGTCGGAGAACCCGGCCGAGTGGGCGCGGCACCTGATCCTGCCCTGGATCACGCTGGCCACCGTCCAGGCGGCGACCTACCTGCGCCTCACGCGCGGCTCGATGCTGGACGTGCTGGGCGAGGACTACATCAGGACGGCGCGTGCCAAGGGGGTGCCCGAGCGGCGGGTGATCGTGCGGCACGGCCTGCGGTCCGCGCTGACGCCGGTGGTGTCCCAGCTCGGCGTGGACGTCGGCACGCTCATCGGCGGAGTGGTCGTCACCGAGTCGGTCTTCGGCCTCGGCGGGGTCGGCCAGGCGGTCGTCCAGGCGTTCGTGAGCAGCGACCTTCCGGTCATCATGGGGGTGGTGCTGATCACCGCCGCCGCGGTCGTCGTCGCCAACCTGCTGGTCGACGTGGCCTATGCCTTCCTGGACGCCAGGGTCAGGCTGGCCTGAGCGGGACGGGTGCGGTCGGCGCATCCTCTCCCTCACGCGCCGGCCGCACCCGTTCCCATGTCGCGGGCCAATGCCCCAGTGACCCGCTGGACGTCCTCGTTCCCGCTCTTTCCGGATCTATGCGGCGTGCTGCCCGAAATCTAGGCGGGAGGGATAAAACCACCGGCCGTCGGCTGCGTGTCCGCTGGTGAGGGCGGCGGACCGGGCGCGCGAAGCGCGAAAGCCGGGGTGACCGGAGCGCCAGGGAAGGACGGGGCAGGCGGCGCGGCGGGGAAGTACGCGGTGGCCGCCACCGACCGGGCCTGGTGCGCGAGCCGCATCTGCGTGCGACGGCGGCGCTCGGCGAGCACGGCGGCGAGATAGGCGTAGGGCGGCGCGGCGGGCGGGGGCGGCGGCGACACGTAGGTCGCGAACTGCCCGGCGATGCGCACGCCCATGTCGTGCCGGACGGCGGGGGAGAGCTGGTGCCAGCGCGACAGGTACTGCCTCGCCGTGGCCGCCAGATCCTCCGGCAGCCGTGAGAGCTCCAGCGTCGTCGCCCACGCGGCCAGCGGAGCCGGCATCTCCGGCGGCGGCGCCTGGCGCGGGGCCCGCTCCGAGATCACGATGGTGCCCGCGAAGACGTCGCCGAGCCGCTTGCCCCGTTCGCTGATCAGAGAGCTGATCAGCGCGGGGGCCCCGGACAGGAACCAGAACTCCAGCAGCCCGGAAAGCCCGCGGAAGAGCGCCTGCCGGAACCGTTCGGGGCTGCCGTCGTCGCTGACCACGCGCAACCCGAGCGCCAGCTTGCCAAGGCTGCGGCCACGGGTGAGCGTCTCGAAGATCACCGGGTAGCCCACCAGGACGAGCGCGCTGAGCAGGATCGTCAGCGCGACGGCGAACGCCTCCTCCGTGACGGCCGACAGCATGCCGAACAGCAGCGTGAGGCCGAAGATGGCCAGGAACTGCAGCACCATGTCGATCAACAGGGCCAGCGCGCGGCTCGGCAGCTGTGCCACCCGCACCTCGACGACGACGGCCTCACCGGTCACCACATCTGCCACGCCACCACCCTATCCATCGGGCCAATAGGCTTTCGTGCGTGGACATCGACGCGTTCGTCTCCGTGCACAAGCCGACGTGGGACCGGCTCGAGACCCTGGTGCGGCACCGCGGCTCGCTGAGCGGCCCCGAAGTCGACGAGCTGGTCGACCTCTACCAGCGCGTCGCGACCCACCTGTCAATCGTCAGGTCCGGTTCCGACCAGCTCCTCGTGGGCCGGCTGTCGGCGCTGGTGGCGCGGGCGCGCTCGGCGGTGACGGGCGCGCACACGCCGGCCTGGCGGGAGTTCATCCGGTTCTTCACCGTCTCGTTCCCGGTGGTGGCCTACCGGGCCCGCTGGTGGTGGGCGGGTACGGCGGCGGTGTTCCTGGTGGTGTCCGCGCTGGTCGGGGCGTGGGTCGCGCGCAACCCCGACGTCCAGGCCGCCATCGCCGGGCCGGAGCAGATCAAGCAGCTCGTCGAGCACGACTTCGCCGACTACTACTCCGAGCATCCGGCGGGGGCGTTCGCCGGCCAGGTGTGGATCAACAACGCGTGGGTCTCGATGCAGGTGATCGCCACGTCCGTGCTGCTCGGCATCCCGATCCCCTACATCCTGTGGCAGAACGCCGCGAACGTTGGCATCGCGGGCGGCCTTATGGCCTCGCGCGACCGGCTGGACGTGTTCTTCGGCCTGATCACCCCGCACGGCCTGCTCGAGCTGACGGCCGTCTTCCTCGCCGCGGCCGTCGGGATGCGCCTCGGATGGACGGCGATCGACCCCGGGCCGAGGAAACGCGCCGAGGCGCTGGCCGAGCAGGGGCGGGCCGTGGTGAGCGTCGCGCTCGGCCTGGTCGTGGTGCTCCTGGTGTCCGGGCTGATCGAGGCGATGGTGACCCCGTCCCCGTTGCCGACGTGGGCGCGCATCGGCATCGGAGTGGTGGCCGAGGCCGCCTTCCTCGCGTACGTCGCCTTCTTCGGCCGCCGAGCCCTGCGCGCCAACGAGACCGGCGACCTGGAACGCACCCCGGACGTCGCCCCCTCCGCCTGACCGGACTTCCAGGCTTACGGGGGCGAGCCGGGGACGGAGGACCTCAGACGGCGATGCGTCACAGCCGGCTCCCGGGCCGGCGGGGACGCCTGAGCGGGGACGGGGCCGGCACGAGGGCGGCGGTCCGTCCGCGAAGGAGCGCGATCCGGCTCTTACCGGCTGTTCCTAGAGCGCTTTGAGGAATCTCGCTGCGATGGGCGCCGCCGCCGCGCCGCCGCTGCCGCCGTTCTGCACGAACACCGCGAAGGCCAGGGAATCCCGGTAGCCGATGAACCAGGCATGCGCGCTCGCGCCCTGCACCTCGGCGGTGCCGGTCTTGCCCGCCGTACCCGAAGGGAGGCCGGCCTTCGCGGCCGTTCCCTGGGTGACGACGGCGCTCATCATCGTCCGCAGACCGGCCACCACACCGGCGTCCAGCGGCACGGCGGCCGGGGAGTCGGCGGGCGGGCTCTCGGCCATGATGGCGGGCCGCCACACCCCGCCGGCCACCGCGGCGGCGACTTCGGCCATGCACAGCGGGCTGCCCTGCACCGAGTTCTGGCCGATGGCGTCCGAGCCCAGCTCGTCCGCTTCCTTGTACGGCCGGATGCGGCAGGAGCTCAGTCCCGGCTTCTCCCGGAAGCCGAACCGGTCGGCCGCCTCGGCGCGCAGCCGGTCGTCCCGCAGCCGCTCGTACGCCTGCCGCACGAAGGTGGTGTTGCAGGAGAGCGCGAAGGCCGTGGTCAGGGTCACGGTCCCGTGGTCGGCGTTCCCGTCGTTGTGGAAGCTCCTGCCGTTCGGGATCGTGTACGACCCCGGGCACGCGACCTGCGACTCGGGAGTCAGCCCGGAACGGAGCAGCGCCGCGGCGGTCACCACCTTGAACGCCGAGCCCGGCGGGTACAGGCCGTTGAATGCCCGCTTGCCGCCCAGCGTGTCGGCCACCGCCCGCACCTGGCCGCTCTGCACGTCCACCGCCACGACCGCAGCGGGCCGTTCCACGCCGTCCAGGGCACGCGCGGCGGCGGTCTGCACGGCCTCGGAGATGGTCGTCCGCGTGGCCGCCTGCGGCGTGGCCGGGGAGGCCAGCAGCACCCGGCCTGAGGGGACCTCCTCGATCGTCAGGCGGACGCCCGTGGCGCCCAGCCCGGGGAAGTAGTCGCCCGCTCTGCTGTCGGCGGGGAACGGCCGGCCCTCGCGGGTGAGCGCGGCGGGCCGGGCGACCTGGGTCTCTTTCAGCCGCAGGCCGCCCCCGTCCTTCAGCGAGGGGTGCAGTGTCTCCGGTGCCCAGAGCACCTTCCACGCCCCGCTGCGCAGGCCCAGGCGCAGGACCGAGGAGAACTCCCACCTTCCGAGCCCGGTCACCTGCCGCACCCCCTGGAAGGGCACCTCGGCGGCCTCCTGGCCCTGGAGGCGGAGCGACCCCGGGGTGAGGGACAGCGACGCGACCCGTAGTTCGGCGCTGAACCGCCGGTGCCGGTCGGCGAAGTCGGCGGGAGGGGCTTCCACCAGGCTCGCCATCGTGGTGAAGTCACCGGACCGCCAGGCGGTGAAATAGCTCGCCGCCACCGGTTCAGGGCGTTGCGACTGTGTGGGCACGATGGAGGCGGCCGGCGTCGGTTCGAACGTGAGCGCCTGCTCGGGCGCCGGCGCGGCCGTCGTGAGCGCCTGACCGGGCGCCGGCGCCGTTGTGGTCGCCGGTGGCGCGGGCGGACTGGCCTCGGCCCCGTGCAGGGGCAACGAGGTCCGCCGCGAGCTGGGCCGCGAGGCGTCGACGGGATCAGGGGCGGTCAACATCGCGTACGCCCCGAAGGCGACCATCAGCAGCACCGCGGCGACCATCGCCAGGGGCCATCGAGTACGCATGCGTTTACACCGCCGGGTTTCCAAGGGTGCATATCAGAGGAAAAGATCGTAAACGCATTATCCGACAGCACGCGAGCCTTTCGTCAGCAACACGATCCCCCCGGCACGTGGCACGTGAGCCGGCCGAGAAGCGAGGACGCCGGCGTCGGCACGTGGGTCGGCGGTTCAGGTGCAGGCTTCGTGCGGGCCGTTGATCAAGAGCCGGTGGGGCTCCTGGAGTCCTTCCGGAAGATCATCTGGGGGGAACCAGCCCGCCTCCAGGATCTCGAAGGAGTCCGTGCTCATCGTCCCGCCGGTGAGCTCCGCCTCGAAGCCGACCTCCGCGCGCAGCCGATAGCCGCTCTTGAGAAACAGAAGGCTGCGAACCCGGATTTCCAGCCCCGTTTCCTCCCGTACTTCGCGAACGAGCGTGTTCTCAAAGGTCTCCGCCTTCTTCGCGTAGCCGCCGGGCAATCCCCACTGCCGTCCCTCGGACCAGAACCGGTGCTTGACCAGCAGCACCCTGCCCTCGGCGTCGCGTACCACTCCGGTGACCCCGACCATGAACTTCGCGCGGGTGAACCACAGGAGCCGCCACTGCACGGGCCGAAGAGCCCGCCAGACCCGCACGATCACCCTCTTCACGCTGGTCCCTCCGCCGGCCCCGTCCCCAAGGCGACGGGTACCACCCCGCCACAGCGTCAAACCATAGGCGAGAAGCCACCATCCCCACGGCCGGTCGGTAGGCGAGGAGCCGCCACCCCAGGGGATGTCGGTCAGTAGGGCAAGTGGCCGCTATTCCAAGGGCAGTGTCAATCGATGGGTGAGGAGCCGCCGCCCCAGGGGTTGCGTCAGCCGAGGCGAGTAGCCGCCGTCCCAGGGCCGGTCGGTAGCCGAGTGGCCGCCGCTCCAGGGGTCGGCCGGTGGGCGAGTAGCCGCCGCTTAAGGGAGGTGTGAGTCGGCGGGCGAGTAGCCGCCGCTCCACGAGTACACCGGGGGGCTTGCCCTTTTCCTCCGGTGTGGTGCGTGTGCATTCGGCGCCGCGACGGTGAGAGGGGGTACGGCGATACCGGCGCCGCTGTACGGCGGTCAACGTGGTGAACGTCTCCGAACGGAATCTGCTGTTATTCCCCGGACCATGCTTGTGCTTGCGGAAGGCGATGCGGTGGAAGACTCCCGCCATGGCTCACTCGCATGACGTCCATGACCATGAAACGGACCCGGCCTGTGCCGTCGCCCACGGTGAGGCGGCACCTGAGGCCGGTGGTCGCACCCTCGTCGCCGTGTTCGCCTCCCCGGTCGCTGAGTACCTGCTGCGGTACGGGGCCGACCTCGGGTTCCGGGTGATCCTTCTGGAGCCCGACCCCGAACGCGCCGAGCGGACGGCGGCCGGATCGTCCGGCATCGAGGTGGTGACCAAGGCGTCCAGCGGCCTCGACGGCAGCGCCGACGTGGTGATCACCGACCACGACCGCCCCGAGCTGGGGGAGGTGCTGCGCGAGCTGCTCGGCTTCCCGTGCCGGTGGATCGGCGTGATGGGCAGTCCCCGCCACACCGCGCCGCACGTGGCGGCATTGGCCGAGCTGGGCGTCCCGGCCGAGGAGGTCGCCCGGGTGCACCGGCCGATCGGGCTCAACATCGGCTCCCGCACGCCGCCGGAGATCGCGATCTCCACGCTGGCCGGCCTCATCGCCGACCGCAACGACCGCCCAGGCGGCTTCGCCTTCTGACCATGCGCCGTTGTGCCCGAGCCGCACGAGCACGCTAGGGGGCGAGGACGGCGCCCCGGCCGTGGTGATCGTTCCCCGAGGCCATCGAGCGAGAGAACGGCCGGCTGCGGATACATCCGGCTGCGAGTGCGGCCGGTTGCGGAAACCACCGGATGCGAGAACGGCCGAGTGCGAAACGGCCAGGTGTGAAACGACCGGGTGTGAACGGTCGGGTGTGAAACGACCGGTGTGGAAACGGCGATAGGGCAGGTGGCCATGGCCACCTGCCCTACCGTCTGGCTACCCCGTTGCCGGCCCCCGCCGGAGGCTCGTCGTCAGCTGGCGTCGCAGTACTTGTTGCTCAGCGGGACGTCGTCGAAGGTGACCCCCTTGGCGAACGTGAGCGCCGGGATGCCGGAGACCACGTACGCCGCGTTGACGCGGGTGACGAAGCATCCGCCCCGGTTGGAGGCGGCCGTGATGTGGTAGGCGGCCGAGGCGCCCTTGGTGAGGATGGCTGCCGCGCAGACCGCGATCCCCATGGGGTGGGAGATCTTGCTGCAGATCATGTAGGCGGCTCCGGTCGTGAACGTGGTGCCCGGTCCCAGCATGTCCTTGAGGTTCCTGGTGACCCTCTTGGACATGTACCAGGAGCAGGTGACCCATCCGCAGTTGCGCCGGACGCTCTTCAGGAGACTGGCCGGCGTGGCGGCGGTGGCCCGGCTCGTCGCCGGAGCGGCCGTGCCGGCCTTCGACGCCGCGGCCGTACCGGTGAGCGCCGGCGCGGCGGCGAGCGTGATCGTGGTGGTCTCGGGGCTCGTGGCCGCGTCGGCGGCCGGGGTGATGGCCAGTGTCACGGCCGAGCCGGCGCCCAGGACGGCCAGGGCGGCGATACCGGTGCGCAGACGGGTGGGGATGGTGATCATGTCGGGTTCCTCTCTCGTGCCGGTGTGAGAGGAAGGTAGGTCGGCCCGTGTTGAGGAAATGTTGAGCTTCCGCTCACCCACCCACCAGCACGGCCACTAGACCTACCGACTTGCCCGCCGCACAGCGGCTGGTGGGCGTGGGGACGGTGCCGGGTGGGCTTCCTCGTTTGGTGTGGTGGTTGTGTTGGGCGCCGCGTCGGTGGGGAGTGGTGCGGCGATGTCGGCGCCGTCGTATGGCGGGTGACCCGGCGAATGTTCGGTGGGTGCCGCGTTGGGCGTGGGCGCGGGTGGGTCACGGGTGGGGGTTGCTCGCTCGGTGCAGAATGTCCAGGGCTCTGGATCGACCGTGATCGTCCGCGACGCTTTCGAAGATCTCCAGCGCCTCGCCGGCCAGTTCCTGGGCGCGGTTGAGGGCGCCCTCGGCCAGGTTGACCTCGGCGAGGGTGACCAGCGCAGTGGCGCCGAGGAGCCGGTCGCCGAGCCGGACGGCGATGCTCCTTGCCTCTTGGCCCAGGGGCCTCGCCTCGGGGACCAGTCGCTGCGACAGCCGTACCGAGGCCAGGTCGAGCAGTGCGTCCGCCTGCCCGTGCCGGTCGCGCAGGTCGGACAGCAGGGACACCGCCCTGGAGAGGTGGGCTGCCGCGTCCTCCAGCCGGCCGGTGCGGTGCAACACGATGCCCAGCGCGCGGTGCGCCTCCGCCGCCCCTCTGCTGTCGGTCGCCATCCCTGTGCGGTGGGCCACGGCCGGCCCTTCGGCGTCCGCCGCCCTTCCTGTGCGGTGGGCCTCTGTCGCCTCGCTGCTGTCCGCCGCTGTTCCTGTGTGGTGGGTGGCCGCCGGTCCTCTGGGGTCCGCCGCTGTTCCTGCGGGGTGGGCCGCGGCCGATCCTCCGGCGTTCGCCGGCTTCGTGTCGCTGCCGGTGGGGTGGTTGTCGAAGGTGGCTAGGCAGGCGGTGAGGTTGCGCTCGGCGTCGGCGGGTCTGCCCTGCTCCAGCAGGACCTGGCCGAGCCGGCGCCTGGTGTGCGCGATGTCCTTGGCGACGCCCGCGCGCAGGAACATGCTGAGCGCGAGCCGGAGCCGCTCGTGGGCGAGGTCCCAGTGGCGCTCGGCCCGGTGCAGGTCGCCGAGGTCGCGCAGCGCGAGTGCCTCGGCGCGGGAGTCCCCGGCCCGGCGTGCCGCGTCCAGGGCGAGCTCACCGGTGTGCCGCCAGGCGTCAAGGTACCGGTGGCGTTCGAGGAACGGTACGAGTAGGTGGGCGAGCCGCCGGGCGCCGTCCCACAGCCCGGCCTTGTGCAGGTCCTCGACGAGACCGGTCAGGAAGTCGCGCTCGGCGAGCAGCCAGGTCACCGACTCCCGGATGTCGGTGGTGGCGAAGGTCTGCGAGCGCCGGCCTGGGCGGGCCGGGAGGGAGTGGTCCGGCCGGCCGGGGAGAGGGCTGCCTGGTGGGGTCTGAAAGGGAGTGTCTTGCGGGGGTTGAAGGGGAGTGGCTGGAGAGGTGTGGAGGGAGATGTCTGGTGGGGGTTGAAGTGGAGTGGCTGGGAGGGGCTGGAGGGGGGTGTCCGGCAAGGCTTGAAGGGAGGTGGCTGGGAGGGAGTGGTTGGTCGGATTGCCGGAGAGCAGGGGGAATCGGGATGCCTGGACTCGGGTCATGACGACGCTCAGCAGCGCCGTGAGCGTCTCGCGGACGGCGTTCTCGCCGCTCTGGGCGATCAACTGCTCGCGCGCGTACAGCCGGGTCAGGTCGTGCATCCGGTAGCGGACCTGGCCGGCCACGTCGATCCTGTGAGTCTCCAGCAGGCCTGCGTCGACCAGGGTCTCGGCCTCGTCGCCGAAGAGCGCGGCGACCCAGTCGGCGAAGTCGGGCGCGGAGATCGCTCCGAGCATCCGCAGCATGCGCCGGGCCTTGTCAGGCAGCCCTTCGTAGCCGATCGAGTACACGCTCCGCACGGTCTGGTCGCCCGAGTGCAGCAGGTCAAGCCGTAGATGCTCGTCGTCGAGGAGTCCGACGAGGTGGTCCACCGTCCATGCCGGGCGCGCGGCGAGCCGGGCTCCGGCGATGCGCAGGGCGATCGGCAGGCCGCCGCAGATGCGTCCGAGCCTGACCATGGCGGTGCGTTCGGCGGTCGCGCGTTCGGGGCCGATCAGCCTGACCAGGACCTCCAGCGCGTCGTCGTCGCCGAGGACGTCCACGGGGAGCCGTACGGCGTCGGTGAGGCCGCCGAGTGCGGACCGGCTGGTGACGAACGTCGGGCAGGAGGTCAGCAGCGGCCGTACCTGGCCTTCGTCGGCGGCGTTGTCGAGCAGCAGGAGGAGCCGCCGGTCGGCGGTGTAGGCGCGGAAGAGCCGCACGCGGTGCTCGAGCGTGGCGGGCATCGCCTGCGCCGGGCAGCCGAGCCAGCGCAGGAAGTCCGAAAGGACCGCGCCGGGATCGACCGCGCGGCCGTGGTCGCCGCGAAGGTCGGCGTAGAAGACGCCGTCGGGGAAGCGGTCGCGCCGGCGCCAGGCGGCGTGCACGGCGAGCGCCGACTTGCCCGCGCCCGCCTGGCCGTGGATGACGACGGTGCCCGGCGCGGCCGGGTCGGCGGTCAGCCGGTCGAGCTGTTCCAGCAGGTCCTCCCTGCCGGTGAAGTGGGCGACGTCGTAGGGCAGCAGCACGGGTGGCCCGGCGGAGATGTGCAGCGAGACGTCGTCGTGGAGCATCCGGTGGTAGAGGAGCTGCAGCTCGGGGTCGGGCTCGATGGCGTGCCCCTCGTCGAGCGCCTCGCGCAGGCGGGTGTACGCCTCCAGCGCCTCCACGCGGCGGCCGCCGCGGTAGAGCGCGAGCATGTACTGCCCGTGGAACCGCTGCCACAGCGGATGCCATCTGGTGAGCTGCCGCAGGTCCGGAACGAGCTCGCGGTGGTGTCCGGCCTTGAGGTCGAGGTCGATGCTCCGCTCGACGGCGAGCAGGCGGAGCTCTTCCAGCTCCTCTCGGAGGGCTGCGATCTCCACCCACCGGTGCCCGTCGGGGTCGACGTCCTCAAGGACGGGACCCCGCCACAGGTCGAGCGCCTCGCGCAGGTGGGAGCGGGCCTGGTCGTCCTGGCCCTCGCGCGCGGCGCGCAGCCCCCGCTCCACGAGCCGCCGGAAACGGTGGACATCGAGCCCGTCCTCCTCGATCGCCAGCGTGTACGTGCCGGACGTGGTGGTGATCACGTCCTTGCCGATCAGCTGCCGGAGCTGGCCGATGTAGCCCCGGACCAGAGAGTCGGACCGCTCGCCGTCCTCGCGCGGCCACAGCAGGCCCCGCAGCCGGGCGACCGTCATGGGGCGCCGCGCGTTCAGGACGAAGACCGCGAGGAGGTCCCGGTGCTTGGGAGCCGTCGGGGTACGGTCCCGCGCGCCGTCCTGTACCTGTAACGGCCCCATGATCCGAAATTCCATGACACTCTCCGGTGAGGCGCGTCAGACGTCCAGAAAACCGCAAGTCTTCATACCACGGGAGGATCTGATGGCCCTGTCGCCGCTCACCCCCTCCGATCCGCAGCGGCTGGGCGGCTACTGGCTGGCGGGACGGCTCGGCGCGGGCGGCCAGGGGGTGGTCTACGAGGCCTACGGCGAGGAGGGCGAGCGCGTCGCGGTCAAGGTGCCCCGGCTGGACGACCCCGCCTCGCGCGCCCGGCTGGCCAAGGAGGCGGCGGCGGCCCAGCGGGTGGCATCGTTCTGCACGGCCAGGGTGCTCGAGGCGAGGACCGACGTGCCTGAGCCCTTCATCGTCAGCGAGTACGTTCCCGGGCCGAACCTGCGCCAAGTGATCGGCCGGACCGGGCCGTACGAGGGGGACTTGCTGCTGCGGCTGACCATCGGCGTGGCCACGGCTCTCACGGCCATCCACCAGGTGGGGATCGTCCACCGCGACCTCAAGCCGGACAACATCATCCTCGGCCCCGACGGGCCCCGAGTGATCGACTTCGGGGTGGCCCGGCAGCTCGGAGCCCCGGGAACGACCACCGGCCCGATCATGGGCACGCCGAACTACATGGCCCCCGAGCTCTTCGCCGGGCGCGAGGCCTCGGCCGCCGCCGACATCTGGGCCTTCGGGCTCACCGTCCTGTTCGCCGCGACCGGCCACGACGCCGTCCCAGAGCGGGATCCGTTCGCCGTCGTCACGAAGGTGCTGGACTTCCGGCCCGACGTCGGTGTCCTGGCGGACCCGCTCAGGAGCGCGGTGGCCGGCGCGCTGGCGCGCGAGGCGGAGGCGCGGCCATCGGCGCGTGCTCTCCTGCTGACCCTGCTTGGCGGCATGAGCGGTACGGGCGGTACGGGCGGCCTGTTCGGCTCGGGGGATGCGGACGGCTCGGACGGGGACCCGCTGCTCGCGGACGGTGGTGTCGTCGCGGCCGGGGTGCGGCCACCGGACGCCGCGCGCGCCGCCGAGCCGGACCTCGGCACGCTCGCCGAGGAGCTCTACCAGGAGCTCTCCGAGGGCGAGCGGGCCGTCGCGCCGGAGGTGTTCCTGCGGATGGTGGGCGCCTCGGAGGACAGCGAGGAGACGATCAGGCACGTCCCGCGCGAGGAGCTGCCCGGCGTCCCCGGCGACGGCCCGGCGGCGTCGCTGCTCAGTGTGTACGGCGCCGCCGGGCTCGTCGTCGAGACCGACACCGCGTTCACGCTGGCCCATCCGGCGCTGATCCAGGCCTGGCCGAGGCTGCGGGAGTGGGTGGCCGAGGATCGCGACGGCCTGCCCGTCCACCGGCGGCTCACCGAGGCCGCCCGGGCCTGGGACCGCCTCGGCCGCAAAGCCGGCGACCTGCTGCACGGGTCCAGCCTCGACCGGGCGCTGCGCTGGGCCGCGGCCGAACGTCGGCACGTCACGCTGATCCCGCTGGAACGCGAGTACTTGGAGGCCGCCGCCACGCTGGCCAGGCGGACGTCCCGGCGCCGCGGCATGCTCGCGGCGGCGCTCGCCGTCCTGCTGGTCCTCGCGCTCGCGGGCGGCGGGCTCGCCGAGTACCTGCGACGCGTCGCCAACCGCGAGCGCGACGACGCGAGCGCCCGATCGCTCGCGGTGCGCGCCGCCGACCTGCGGCAGAGCGATCCGCGGCTCGCGATGCTCATGAGCGTGGCGGCCTGGCGGCTAGCCCCGGCACTTCCCCAGTCGCTCGGCGCCCTGCACGACTCGCTGTCTCAACCCATGACCGACTCCTTCACCGATCCCGACGTCACCGCCGGGACGGTGTACGCGTGCGGTCCCGGCGGGCGCACGCTGGTGGCCGTCCGTGCCGGTCAGGTCACGGTCTGGGACGTGCGCGCCCACCGGGCGGCCCGCCGGTTCTCCGGCGTGAGCACGACGGTGGTGAAGGCGGCGCTTCGCCCCGACGGGAAGGTCCTGGCGCTCCAGGACGACGGCGGCGTGCGACTGTGGGACCTCGCCACCGGCACGGCGATCGGGGACCGCTTCGCCGCTGGGACTGCCCCGGGAGACCTCGGCGAATTGCGCTTCGACCCCACCGGGCGATCGCTGGCCGTACCGGAGTCTCACGGCCGCACCGGAGCGGCGGTGTGGTGGGACCTCACCCGGCACGAGAGGATCCGCGCCGGTTCGGGCGCGGGCGTGGACGCCGTGAACGCCGACGGCACTCTGGGGGTCGTCCATTCGACCGGGGCGGGCCGGGCTGAGCTGTGGGACCTGAAGTCGGGGCACCGCGTTCCGGCGACCTGGTTGCCCGAGAAGAAGAACGTCCGTGACGTCGAGTTCAGCCAGGACGGCCGGGCGCTGGCCGTCACAGAGTCACTCCCCGGGTTGCGCGGTGGCGTGAAGCTCTCGCTGCGTCAGGCGCGCGCGGGCACCCCGCTGAAGGCCGACGGCGCGGGGCCGGTGGGCGACGACATCGCCTTCGGGTACGACGACCGCTTCGTGGCGTTGTGGAGTGCTCGCAACCTGCTCGTCCTGCGGCTCGCGGACAACCAGATCGTCCTCCAGCGGGAGCTGAGCGTGGAGATCGCGGACCTCTGGTTCGACGAGACCGATCGCGCCCTGCGGGTGCTGTCGTCCTTCGGCGCGGTGACCACGCTGGACATGGCACCCCTGCTCGACCGGCCGGTCCTGCCCGGGTCGTACGGGGGCAAGGCCCTACTCGGGCCGGGAGGCCGGGTGCTGGCCTTGTACGACGGCGACGCCGTACGGCTGTGGGACGTCCGCGCCGGCCGGACGATCGGCCGGCCTGTCGAGCTGGAGAACCCGTCGTATTCGCTTCCCGCCCTCGCCTTCGGCCCGGACGGCAGGCTGGCCATCGGAGGATTCGTCCACCTCGGCGCGTCCGGCGCCGCCAAGACGGCCAAGGTCTCCGGCGTGCCCACAGGTCCCACGGGTTCCGTCGGTTCTCGTGGTCCGGTCGGTACGGGCTCTGCCGAGGCGCGGGCCGGCGTGGTGATCGTGGACACCTCCGACGGGTCCGTGACCACCTCCTTTCTGGTGGCGGACCGGGAGGCCCAGGGTGTTTCCGGTCTGGCGTTCAGCCCGGACGGCGCCACGCTCGCGGTCGCGCCGGACCACCTGGGACCCGCCGGGCCCCTCGAGCTGTGGGACCTCGGCCGCAGGCAGGCCGTCGTCGTGCCGGAGGTGGCGGGATCGGCGCACATGGCCTACCGCCCGGACGGAAGGCTGCTGGTGGCGGGGGTCGAGACCGAACTCTCGCTCGTCGATCCGGACAAGCGAACCCGGCTTCCCCGGCCCGGCGGGTCTGGAAGCCTCGCCGCCGGGCCGTACGCGTTCAGCCCGGACGGTCGTCGCGTCGCCATCGGCGCGGAGACGACCCGGCTGTCGGTCTGGGACGCGGACTTCCGCGCACCCACCGGGCAGGCCTTCCCGGAGGCGAGCGCGGGCGCGATCGTGACCGCGGTGTGGTCTCCCGACGGCCGCACGATCGCCACGTACGGGTCCGGTGACAGGGTGAGGCTGTGGGACGTGTCCAGCCGCCTGCCGCTGGGACTGGTCTTCGACGGCCTGACCGATGAGGGCTTCGGGTGGCAGGCGTCGCTGGCCTTCGGCGAGGACGGCCGCACGCTCATCAGCGCCACGCCCGACGGGGTGGTCAGGAGGCATCCCCTCGACGGCGACCGGATCGCCTCGGAGGTCTGCGCCCGGGCCAGGGGCAGACCCGGGCCGCAGGAGTGGAGGCGCTATGTCAGCGAGGTCGGGTACACCGACGTGTGCGGCTGAGCCTGCGCCCAGGGCACCCCGATACCGTCCCGGTCGAGGCCGAAGGTGTGCCCCATCTGCCGACGACCTTCAGCGGTACGTTGGCGTACGGCCAGCCGTTGTGGCCGGTCATGACGTCCATCCATTTCTTGCACTGCCGGGCGAGCGTGGCGTGGATCTGGTCGCGCTGGGAGGCCGTCACCGTGGGGCCAGGTGCCCCAGCGCCGGTTCTGGATGTCGTTCGAGCTCGGCGGGTCGATGCCGTCGTTGATCGCCGCGACGCTCCGCCGGGGACTCCCCGCGGCCACCGGCGCTCAGAGGCGGCCGGCGGCCTTGAGGGAGAGGTAGGCGTCGGCGAGGGCGGGGGCCAGGTCGTCGGGGGCGGCGTCGACGACCTCGCAGCCGTGGCGGCGCAGCCGGGCGGTGAGCCGCGCGCGCTGCCCGCGCAGGTGCTCCGCGGCCGCCGCGTCGTACACCAGCTCGGCCGTACCGCGACCAGCCGCCATCTCGGCGACGCGCGGATCGGCGACGGCGGCGACCAGCACGAGGTGGCGCGAGGAGAGCTGGGGGAGGACCGGGAGCAGTCCCTCGTCCATGGCGGCCGGGTTGAGGTCGGTGAGCAGGACGACCAGGCAGCGCCGCTTGGCGCGGGACAGCACGGCCGCCACCATGCTCGCCGAGTCGGCCTCGACCAGCTCGGCCTCGATGGGGGCCATCACGTTGACCAGGGCGGCCAGCGAGTCGGTGCGCGAGGCGCCGGACATCCACGCCCGCACGGTGCGGTCGTGGGCGAGGAAGTCGACGCGGTCCCCGGCGCGGGAGGCGAGGGCGGCCAGCAGCAGGGCCGCGTCCATCGACCAGTCCAGGCGGGGCCACCCGGGCGCGGCAGAGGCGGACGTGCCCAGGTGCCGTCCGGGGGCGGCAGAGGCGGACGTGCCCACGTGGGGCCGTTCGGGGGCGACCGATGCGGACGTGCCCGGGCGGGGGCTCCCGGCGGCGGCCGGAGCGGGCGCGCCGCTTCGCGGGCCTGGTTCCACGGCCGCGGGGATCGGCGAGACGCCGACGCGGCCCGCCGCCGTGCGGCCGGTGTCCAGGACGATCAGCACCCGCCGGTCGCGCTCGGGACGCCAGGTGCGCACCACGACGTCCGCACGGCGCGCCGTCGCGCGCCAGTCGATCGAGCGCACGTCGTCGCCGACCACGTACTCGCGCAGGGAGTCGAACTCCGTCCCCTGGCCGCGCACCAGCGCCGGGTGCTGCCCCTCGAGCTCACGCAGCTTCGACAGCTTGGCGGGCAGGTGCTTGCGGCTGAGGAAGGGCGGCAGCACGCGCACGGTCCACGGCACCCGGTGCGACCCCTGACGGGCGGCGATCCCCAGCGGGCCGAGCGACCGCACCGTCACTGCGACGGCATCCCGGTCACCGCGCCGCGCCGGTCGCAGCGTCGTGACCAGCCGGCGGCGCTCACCGGCCGGAACGTCCAGGCGCTGGTGGCGAGGACCGGCGCCCGCCGACGGTGGCCATGCGTCCCGCAGGGTGCCTTTGACGCGGCGGCGGCCGGGGTTCTCCACGATCAGCTCGACCTCGACCGACTCGCCCAGCCGTACGAGACGTTCGCCGCCACGCCGGAAGCGCAGCGGCCGGACGCCCCCGGCGAACAGCACGTCGACCGTGACCAGCGCTCCGAGCAACAGCAGCAGCCCGAGCACGGCGTACCCGGGCCGGGGCGCGAACAGCACGCCGATGGCGCCCAGCGCGGCGATCAGCCCGGCACGGCCGGTGAGAGCCATCAGCGGGGGACCGGGACCGAGGCGAGGACGCCGTCGAGCAGTCCGTCCGGCGTCGCCCCCTCCAGTTCGGCCTCGGGACGGAGCTGGACGCGGTGCCGCAGGGCGGGCTTGGCCAGTGCCTTCACGTCGTCGGGGGTGACGTAGGAGCGGCCGGACAGCCAGGCCCACGCGCGGGCCGCCGCCAGCAGCGCGGTCGCGCCACGCGGGGACACGCCGAGCTGCAGCGACGGTGACATCCGGGTCGCCCGCGCCAGGTCCACGATGTACCCGAGCACCTCCGGCGCGACGTGGAGCTTGGCGACCTCGGCCCGTCCCGCGGCGAGGTCGGCGGCGGAGGCGACCTGCTTGACGTGCGACAGGTCCTTCGGGTCGAAGCCGAGCGCGTGCCGTTCCAGCACCGCGATCTCCTGGTCGCGCGGCGGCAGCGGCACGGTGAGCTTGAGCAGGAACCGGTCGAGCTGCGCCTCGGGAAGCTGGTAGGTGCCCTCGTACTCGATCGGGTTCTGCGTGGCGACCACGACGAACGGGTCGGGCAGCCGCATCGGCGAGCCGTCGACGCTGACCTGGCGCTCTTCCATGGCCTCCAGCAGCGCCGCCTGGGTCTTCGGCGGCGTGCGGTTGATCTCGTCGGCCAGGAGCAGGTTGGTGAAGATCGGCCCCTCGCGGAAGGCGAACTCCGCCGTCTTGGCGTCGTACACCAGCGAGCCGGTGACGTCGCCCGGCATGAGGTCCGGCGTGAACTGCACCCGCTTGAAGTCCAGGGACAGGGTGGCCGACAGCGTGCGCACCAGAAGCGTCTTCGCCACGCCGGGCACGCCCTCCAGCAGCACGTGACCCCGGCACAGCAGGGCGATGACCAGCCCGGTCACCACGGCGTCCTGCCCGACCACGGCCTTCGCGACCTCGGCGCGCAGCGCGCTCAGCGCGTCCCTGGCCTGGTCGGCGCCGCTGCGCGCGCGCTCGTCCGCGGGACCTTCCGCCGGGGCTCCGAGGTACGGCACGGGGGCCGTGGACGTCGGAGGGCCGGAAGGCACGGGGGGCGCCGAGGGCGCCGCCGGGGGGTTCGCGGGCCAGGGGTGACCGGGGGGTCCGCTCATGGGGGCTCCGGGCGGAG
Organism: Sphaerisporangium perillae; assembly: GCF_023276435.1. Taxonomy (GTDB): domain Bacteria; phylum Actinomycetota; class Actinomycetes; order Streptosporangiales; family Streptosporangiaceae; genus Sphaerisporangium; species Sphaerisporangium perillae. The sequence continues at coordinate 25,899 of NZ_JALLPO010000018.1, read as the reverse complement.
GTATGGTCACGGCTCTCGTACCTGCCTTTCCAAGGTGTCCAGGTGGCCCGCCAGGGCGATCAGCCCCGCGTCGTCGGCCGGTATCGGGCCGTACATCACTGAACGCACCCAAACCGCATCTTGCCCGGTCCGGAGGGCGGTCGCGGCGATGATCTCGTTGGGTGTCGCGTCACCGGACAGCCCGAGCCTCGGGGTGAGCCGGGAGACGCACGCCGCCCGCAGCGTGGCGGACGCGCGGTCGCGGGCCCGGCGGGCGCGGTAGAGGCGGCCGCGCCCTTCGACGGTCTCCGCCGCGCGTACGACCACCGGCAGCCGCTCCACGACCACGGGGCCGAGACGGCGGCCTCGCCAGAACGCCACCACCAGCACCGCGATGCCGAGCTGGAGCACCGCCCAGGGTATGCCGGCCGGGATCAGGTCACCGGCGCTCGCCCGCCCCGACCCGGGGGTCACCTGCGGCAGGTCGGGCGGGACCAGCCAGATCAGTACGGGCCGGACGCCCGCGAGGTTGATCGCCAGCGCGGCGTTGCCGTCCTCGGCGAGCCGCTGGTTGGTCATGAACGCGCCGTCGCCCACCACGGTGACCGTGCGCGCGCCGGGTGAGACCACCAGGCTCGGCCCCTCTGAGCCGGGGTAGCAGCCGATGGACCCCCGGGGCCCGGTGAAGGCCGTGCCGCCCAGGTAGGCGCTGCCGGCGCGGACGGCGGCGGGAAGGTCGCACCGGGGCTCGCGGGAACGCGGCGCCGCGGCGCCGGCGGGCGCGACGCCGGGCGCCAGCACCTCCAGGCCGGGGACCGCGCCGACGATCAGCCGGTGCGCCTGCGTGCGGGAGAGCCGCGTGAAGTCGACGGGGTCGAGGAACGAGGTGTCCGACACCAGGAGCAGGCTGCCGGGCCCGTCCAGCCGCACGACGTCCTCCACGGTGGAGACCCGCTCGACCCGCACGCCGCGCCGTTGCAGGATCTGCGCGAGCGCCTTGCCGCCGGTCAGCGTCGCGTCGGCGGGGTCGAGCCGCCTGCCCTCGGTGGAGGTGCCGGTGAGCAGGGCGGTGAGCGCGGCCACCAGGACGACGATCAGGCCGAGCAGGATGACGCCCCGGCTGCCGCGCCACATGCTCCGCGCGGTCGGGGAGGCGGACATGGAGGGCGCGGGAGCCGAGGTCGCCGCCGGCGGGGGCGCGGTGAGGGTCATCGGCGCCCCTCCGTGCCGGACACGGGCCGTTCGGACGTAAGCCGTTCGGGTGCGGGCTCGGACGCGGCGCGCCCGGGTGCGGTGCGGGTCATCGGTCACCCACCGTGGCGGAGGCGGCCGCCGGGCGGACGGCCCGCAGGCCGTCGTCGAGCTCGGACAGGGCCCGGTAGCCCTCCGCGGTGCCCTGCGCCTGGCCGTAGGTGACGTCGTCGAACAGCCGGGCGGCGGCGGCCAGCCTCGGCCCGAACTCCGGAAGCTCCCGGCCGGCCGCCTCGGCCAGCTCGTCGGCCGTGCGTCCCGGCTGCGGCGCCACGATGGCCCGGTGTTCCAGGTCTCGCGCGATCGCCCGGAGCCGCTCCTGGATGGCCTCCGCCCAGCGGGACTCGCCGGCGAGGCGTTCGGACTCGGCCCGGTGCTCGGCCGCCGTACGTTCTCTCGGCCCGAAGAGGCCTTCGGCGGCGGCCCGCCGGCCGCGCGTGGCCTTGCGCGCCTGCCAGGCGATCAGGGCGATCAGGGCGGCGACGATGAGCAGGACGATCAACAGCGCCACGACGCCTCCGGGCACGCCTCCGGGCGCACTGTCCAGCAGGCTGTCGAGGAACTCCTGGACCATCCTCAGCACCCGCTCGAACAGCGACTCCTGCTGGTATTCAGGCTTGATGAGCTCCTCGACGGCCCTGCGGCGCGCCTCGTCCCGCCCGATGTCGTCCAGGGCCAGGGCGCCGAGCGCGGCGGCGATGGTCACGGCGCCGCCGCGGGGGAGCCGGTGGCACCGGTGCCCGCCGCGCCGGCGGCGTGGGAGGGATGCCACAGGTCGTCGGCGGTGGTCGGCACCCAGCCCAGGCGCTGCTGGTCGATCGCGGCGGTCTGCAGCACCAGGTCGAACGCCTCGGCCCGCATCCGCCGGTCGGTGTACAGCAGGCCGTTGACGCCGGCCTGGATGGGATAGGTGATCATCGAGCTGAGGATGCCGCCGATCGTGAACAGAATGGCGGTGATCACCGTGGCGGCGACACTGCCCTGGCCGCCGAACGACACGATGAGGCTCACGAAGGTGACGGGCACCGACAGGATGCCGCCCAGGATGGAGGCCAGCACCTGGGTCAGGATCAGGATGCCGAACACGCGCCAGAAGTCGCCGGTGACGAGCTGCCAGGACCTGCGCAGCGCCTCGACGACCCCGCGCCGCTCCAGAACGACCGCCGCCGCCGCCAGGGCGAAGCGGGTGGTGATGAACAGGGCGTACGCGATGTAGGCGAGGGCGAGGATCAGGATGGCGGCCACGATGACGCCCCCGCCGGCGTTCGCCGCGATGAGGGCGACGATCAGCCCGACGGCCACGGCCAGCGGCACCAGCGCGATCAGGCCGGTGAGCAGGGCCAGGCCGAACAGCGCGGGCAGGCGCGACCGGGTGAGCCGCCAGGCCTCGCCGATGGTGATCCTGCCGCCGAAGACCGCCCGGCCGAGCACCCGGGTCAGCATGCCGGTGAGCACGGTGACCAGGAAGAACTGCATGACCACCGACAGGAGCGCACCGCCGAGCTGGGCGATGAGCCCGTCCATCGGCACGTCCGCGCCGGTCTGGACGGCCGTGGGGTCGGCCATGATGCCGCCGATCGAGCGGTAGTACACCGCCTGCCCGATCGCCAGGGGCAGCGTGCCGATCGCGGCGGCGATCGCCGACAGTCCGAGCGTGGCCTTGGGGTTGGACCGGATCAGCTTGATGGTGCCGTCGAGGATGTCACCGAGGCCGAGGGGGCGGAGCGGGATGATCCCGGGGCGCAGCGCCTGGGGCGGCGGCTGGAAGCCGTACGGGCGGCCGTACCCGGGCGCGCCATACGGGTTCTGGCCGTACGGCTGCTGCCCGTAGGAGGGCGGGCCGTACGGCTGCTGCGGGTACTGCGGCCCGCCCTGTGGCGGCCCGCCGTGCGGCGGGACCTGGCCGTCGGGAGGGGCGTGCCCGTAGGGAGCGGGTCCCTGACCGGGTCCCTGACCGGGAGCATGCCCGGGCGGATGACCGTGGCCCGGAGCCTGGCCCGGCGGCGGGTATCCGTAGGAGGGACCCTGACCCGGAGAAGGGCCGCCGGGGGGAGCCTGTCCGGGGGAGGGACTCGAAGGGGCCTGCCCAGGGGGGACCTGATCGGAAGGGGGCCGATCGGCCGGAGGGTCGGCGTCGCTGGGAGAGGTCCACGGCGCCTGCCCCGATGTGGTGTATGGCGGAGGCTGGTTCTCCGCCCAACCCGGGGGCGTGCTGGACGCGGAGCCGTGACCGTCTGACATATCCCAATCCTGGCATGTCGAGCGCCTTCCCGTGGTGTCCAGGCAAGTGATCAAGCACCCGGATGGCCTGATCTATCCCGCTTGACGCAAACTTGTGGAGGAGCCGTACGGGATCCGCGCCACGCCACGCCACAAGCCCATCGAGCCAGATCATTGGCGGGTTCCGTAACGTGCGCCTAAAATTCGGCTCTCGGTGGAGCTATTGTTCGGTCGTTTATCACCCGGGGGGGACTCACGGGTAGCCTTCGGTCGGTCGTACGGCTTTCGCCTCAACCTCCCAAACTGTGCAGAACGAATGAGGGGCCATGAAAGGACGCGTGCTGGTCGTCGACGACGACGCCGCTCTCGCCGAGATGCTCGGCATTGTCCTTCGGGGCGAGGGCTTCGAGCCGTCGTTCGTATCCGACGGAGACAAGGCTCTCGACGCGTTCCGTGACACCCGCCCGGATCTGGTCCTTCTCGACCTGATGCTTCCCGGGGCCGACGGCATCGACGTGTGCCGGCGCATCCGCGCGGAGTCCGGCGTGCCGATCGTCATGCTGACCGCCAAGAGCGACACGATCGACGTGGTGCTCGGCCTCGAGTCCGGGGCGGACGACTACATCGTCAAGCCGTTCAAGCCCAAGGAGCTCGTCGCCCGCGTCCGGGCGAGGCTGCGCCGCACGGACGAGCCGACGCCCGAGGTGCTGCAGATCGGCGACATCACCATCGACGTCGCCGGCCACTCGGTCAAGCGTGAAGAGGAGACCGTCAACCTCACCCCGCTGGAGTTCGACCTGCTGGTCGCGCTCGCCCGCAAGCCGCGCCAGGTGTTCACCCGCGAGGTGCTGCTCGAGCAGGTCTGGGGTTACCGTCACGCGGCCGACACGCGGCTCGTCAACGTGCACGTGCAGCGGCTCCGCGCCAAGATCGAGAAGGATCCCGAGCACCCCGAGATCGTGGTGACCGTCCGCGGCGTCGGATACAAGGCCGGCCCGGCGTAGTCGGCGCCGCCGCCTCGCCGTGACCTCCGGACATCCGATGGCCTCCCCGACCTCCTCCGGCACCGGCCGCACCGCGGGCAGGCCCAAGCCGAAGAAGAAGGTCCGGCGCACCCCTCGCCAGATCGTGCGAGGCGCCCGCCGGCGGGCCCGGCGCGCCGCCGGGCGGGTACGCCGCGTCTGGCGTCGCTCGCTGCAGCTCAGGGTGGTCACCAGCACGCTGGTCATCTCCATGATCGTGGTCGTGGTGCTCGGCGTCTTCCTGCTGCAGATGATCAAGACGGCGGTGCTGGACGGCCGCAAGCAGACGGCGATCGCGGAGGCCCAGGCGAACGTCACGACGGTCGCGGGTTACCTCGACCGGCCGGCGGTCGCCACCGCCAAGCAGTCCACCTCGGCGCAGAGCGACGAGTCCGACACATCCATGAAGAAAGCGGTCGACCAGGCGGCGGACGCGCTCGCCCGCCGCGCCGACGCGCGCTACAGCGTCGTCATCCTCAGCGACTACCTCGTCGGGGAGGGCCGCGGCACCGGGAACATCGACCAGCGCAGCGTCCCGCAGAAGCTGCGCGTCGCGGTGCGGCAGGCGAAGAACGAGCCCCAGGCGCAGTACACCTCGATGTACTACCAGGGCCAGGACACCCCGACGCCCGCCCTGGCCATCGGCGCCATGGTGCCGAATGTCTACGGGGAGTACGAGGTCTACCACTTCTTCCCGCTCAACGACGACGTGGACACCCTCTCCCAGGTCCAGCAGTGGCTGATCCTGGTGAGCGTGGCCCTCGTGCTCCTGCTCGCGGCCGTCGCCTCCCTGGTCACCCGGCAGGTCGTCATCCCCGTCCGGCTCACCCGCCAGGCGGCCGAGCGCCTGGCCGCAGGCCGGCTGGAGGAGCGGCTGAGGGTGCGTGGTGAGGACGACCTCGCCCGCCTCGCCGCCTCCTTCAACGAGATGGCCTCGAACCTGGCGCTGAAGATCCACCAGCTGGAGGAGCTCTCCCAGGTCCAGCGGCAGTTCGTCTCCGACGTCTCCCACGAGTTGCGCACCCCGCTGACCACCGTGCGCATGGCGGCCGACCTGCTGTACGAGAGCCGCGAGGACTTCGACCCCGCGGCGGCGCGCTCGGCCGAGCTCATGCAGAACCAGCTCGAGCGCTTCGAGTCGATGCTGGCCGACCTGCTGGAGATCAGCCGCTACGACGCGGGCGCGGCGACGCTCGACGTCGACTCGGTCGACATGCGCGACGTGGTGCTGAGGGCGGTCGGCGACTCCCAGCCGCTCGCCGAGCGCAAGGCCACCCGCCTGGACCTGCGGCTGCCCAACGAGCCGTGCATGGCCGAGGTCGACAGCCGCAGGGTCGAGCGCATCCTGCGCAACCTGCTGTTCAACGCCATCGAGCACGGCGAGGGGCGCGACATCGTGGTCACGCTCGGCGCCGATCGCGACGCGGTGGCGGTGGCGGTACGCGACCACGGCGTGGGGCTCAAGCCGGGCGAAGAGAACATGGTCTTCGACAGGTTCTGGCGCGCCGACCCGTCCAGGGCGCGCACCATCGGCGGCACGGGCCTCGGCCTCGCGATCTCCCGCGAGGACGCCATCCTCCACGGCGGATGGCTCCAGGCCTGGGGCATCCCCGGCGAGGGGTCGCAGTTCCGCCTGTCGCTGCCCCGGCAGGCCGGGTCCGACCTGCGCGGATCACCGCTGCCGCTGGTGCCGCCGGAGATCGAGATGCGGCGCACGTGGCGAGGGCAGGCCACCCCCGTTCTCTCCCCGGCCATCGAAGGAGGCTTCGATGGCGACTAAGGGCGCCTACCGCGGGCTCGCCGTGGTCCTCGCGGCCCTGGTCTCGGCCGCGTGCTCCACCGTTCCGACGGGAGGGAACGTCTTCTCCGCACGCGGTGGCAGAGGGGGCGACGCGCTCAGCCAGCCCTACGTGCGGATCCTCGCCTCCCCGCCGAAGCCGCAGGGCTCGCCCCTGGAGATCGTCACCGGGTTCCTCGCCGCGGCGGCGAGCTTCGACGACCCCCTGCGCACGGTGGCCCGGCAATACCTCACGGGTGAGGCGCAGCGCACCTGGAGCCCCTTCGACGCGGTGACCGTCTACGAGGGGATCGCCGGCACCGACACCCCCAGAGTCGACATCCAGCAGGCCCACGTGGCCCTGAAGGGCACCGTCCTCGGCACCCTCGACGGAGACGGCCACTACGTGCCGAGCGACGCCCAGGCGGGCAGCGATATGAACAAGGGATTCACGCTCGTGAAGGTGAGCGGCGAGTGGCGCATCTCGTCGGCCCCCTCGGGGCTGCTGCTGTCGGAGGACGACTTCAAGCGCGCCTACCGGTCCTTCGACTTGTACTTCGTGGCCTACCAGAGGGCGGGCCTGGTGACCGACCAGGTGCGCGTGCCGATCAACCCCAGTGAGGGGCTGGCCAAGTCCCTGGTCCACCGGCTGCTCGTCGGCCCGACGACGCCGCTCAGGGGCGCCGTCGAGTCCGCCTTCGGGCCGAACGTCGACGTCAACAACGTCCAGGTGGAGAACGACACCGTCGTGGTCGACTTCACCTACGGCGTCGTCGACTCCGTCCTGACCCAGGGCAACAGAGAGGCGCTGTCCGCCCAGCTGTCGTGGACGCTGAAGCCGCTCACCGAGTCGCGGCGCATCGAGGTGCGGGTCAACGGCGAGCAGTTCCCCGGCGGGCCCTTCATCATCGATCCGCGGGACTACGACCGGTTCGACCCGGACGTGCTCTCGCAGCCGCAGGCCTACTACCTGCAGCAGGGCAAGGTGCGCACGGTCGACAAGGAGCGCGACAACCCGCCTGTGGCCGGCGTCGGAGCCGTCCAGGCGCGGCAGTTCAGCCACATGGCCGTGTCCGGCGACCAGGCCTTCAAGGTCGCCGCGCTGGAGAAGGCCGGAGGGGTCTACGTCAGCGGCATCAACCCCGGCAGCGAGTGGCAGCGCTGGATCGACGGCGCCAAGCTCACCCCGCCGTCCTGGGACCGTTACGGCGACGTCTGGTCGGTGTCCCAGCAGGGGCCGCGCAAGGCGCAGGTCCTCAGGGCGCACGACGCCACCCGGCAGGTGCCGGTCAGCGCGCCCGGCCTGGAGTCCACCGACGTCAAGGCGTTCCGCGTGGCGCGGGACGGTGCCCGGGTGGCCGTCATCTCCGACGACGGGCACGGCCAGCGCGTGCTCGTCGGCTCGATCAACAGGAGCGATTGGCGCATCCAGAACCTGCGCACGCTGGTCCCGGCGAACGACGGCCAGGAGATCACCGACATCGCGTGGCAGGACGCGAGCACGCTTCTCGTCCTGATGAAGACCAAGGCAGATCGCGACCTGAGCGCCTGGTCGGTCACGCAGGGCGTGCGGGTCGACGCGCTGAAGGCCGTGGCCGGCATCGAGACCGTCACCGCCGGCCCCGACCCGAGTCTCGTCCTGGCCGGCACGGCCGACGGCGAGATCCTGGCCTGGAACCCCCAGAAGAGCCAGTGGACCACCCTCGTCAAGAGCGGCGCCGATCCCCCGGTCTACCCCCTCGGCTGACGCCCGCCCTGCCGCCCGCCTTTCAGACGCCGGTACGGCGCCACTGGACGGCGGCCGGTCGGTGCCGGTGGCGGCGGGCCTCGTGCGGACGGTCGCTGATTGATCCGGGCAGGGGCCGGTCTCCTGTGGACAGTGGCCGGTTGATCCCGCTTCGGGTGGGTGGCCTGTGAACGAGTGCGCGATCGCGGCCGGTCCTGTCGGTGGCGGGGCGCAGTCTGGCCGGGTGCTGACCGCCCTTCTCGATCTGATTTCGCTCCGCTCCTGCGTCGGGTGCGCCCGGCCCGGCGCCGCCCTCTGCACCGCCTGCGCGGCGGAGTTGCACGGCGATCCCGGCCCGAGGCCGCCCAGCCCGCCGCCGCGCGGGCTTCCCGACTGCTGGTCGGCCGCCCGCTACGAGGGTGTGATCCGCCGGGCCATCCTCGACTACAAGGAGAAGGGCCGCACCGTGCTGGCGCCGCCCCTCGCCGCCTGCCTGGCGTCCACGCTGCTGGCGGCGTTGCACGCCCGAGGAGTCCGGCCGGGTGAGCCGTTCGCGCTGGTCCCCGTTCCGAGCTCCCGCCGGTCCGTGCGGCGGCGCGGCCACGACCCCGTCCGCCGCCTGGCGGCGCTCGCGGCGGGTCACCTGCGAGCACGAGGATGGCCGGTCACGCCGGCGCCGCTTCTCGCGCAGGCGCGGCGGGTGAGCGACCAGGCGGGGCTGAGCGCTCCGGAGAGGGCCGCGAATCTCGGCGGGGCCTTCCGGGTGCGTCCTGCGCGCCGCGCCGCCGAGCGGCCCGCCCAGGAGCCCTGGGCCCCCGTGGCGTCACCGGCGACCACCTCGGTGGCGGCACCTGCGGCGGCCTTGCCGGCGGCTCCTGCGGACGCGGGGGTGGCGGTTCCGGTGGTGGTGCTCGTGGACGATGTCGTCACCACGGGCACCACGCTGGCGGAGGCGGCGCGGGCGCTGCGCCGCGAGGGCGTGGCGGTGCCGCTCGCGGTCACCCTGGCCGCCACATCGCGCCGGGTGCGACACGCCCGGGTTAGATCAAAATTCTAAAGATTACGTAGTGTAACGATCGGGTCAAATCCTCGGCACGGCCATGTGATGATCTGTGCCGAGTGCATGTCGTGAATCCTCCTGATCAGCGGATACGGGAAAGCCCTTGTAGAGCAGGGCTGAGCATCGTCAACGGCTGGTCTGGGGACGGCCTTGTAGCCCCAAGCAAATCACTCAAAGTGATCGTTTGGCCGGTCTCGCGGCTGACATTCGGCCCGGTAGCGACTAGCGTTCGAGCCATGGCACCCGTTCGGGTCCGTGGTTGCGCCGGACCGACCCCCGCAAGGGGACCGGACTGGCTAGCCGATGCCAGCCGCAGGCGAAACGGCCCACGTAAGGCGACTCTTCGTCGACCGATCACGGTGCGGCTTAGAGGTAAGTCCTGCCTTCCCGGAGGTCCAGATGTCCTCCGCAAGAAGAGAAGGGCAGTAGTGGCGACTGAGCCGCGAACCCCTCAGCAGGCGGATGTGGGGACGAAGACCAGGTCGGCCGGACGGGTGCCCTCCTCGCAGTCGAGACGAAGGGGGGCCTTTGAGTGGACATCATCGTCAAGGGACGGCACACCAGTGTGAGTGACCGCTTCCGCGATCATGTGACAACGAAGCTGGCCAGGATCGAACGACTGGACAACAAGCTCATACGCGTTGATGTGGAGGTTTCGAAAGAAGCGAACGTGCGGGCGACCGACGAGCGCGAGCGAGTGGAGCTGACCATCCACTCCAAGGGACCGGCGGTGCGCGCTGAGGCGTCCGCCGACGACCGGTTCGCGGCACTCGACATCGCCCTCGGCAAGCTCGAGGGACGGCTGCGGCGCATCGCCGATCGCCGGAAGGTCCACCACGGCAACCACTGCCCCCCATCGGTCGCTGAGCTGACCTCCGCGTTGGCCGACAACTACGAGCCCTTGCCCGAGCCGCTTCCGTCCGAGCCCGAGATGCAGGAGAAGGCCGCCGGGAAGCCGCCGCGCGAGGAGGCAGGCTACTCGGAACCCATCGTCCCGATCGAGATGGACGGCGACGGGCCCCTCGTCGTCCGCGAGAAGTTCCACAAGGCCGACGCGATGACCATCGAGCAGGCGCTGCTGGAGATGGAGCTCGTCGGCCACGACTTCTACCTGTTCAGGGACAAGGAGTGCGGGCACCCGAGCGTCGTGTACCGGCGTGTCGGGTACGCATACGGCGTGTTGCGGCTCGTAGAACAGTAACCAACGCGTTCGATGATCCTCTCGACCACCCCCGCGCGCCGGAAACCCGTGTAATGATGGCGGTTCCGACGGCGCGGGAGCGCCGCGCGGTAGGGATCGACCTACCGGCGCGATCGGCTCCCCACGAGGAGGAGGCGTGACGCAGACCGACGAAACGGCCGGCCACTCCGGGCGTGACGAGCCGATCCGCGTGCTGATCGTGGACGATCACGCGCTGATCCGGCGGAGCCTGGAACTGGCGCTGGCCGCGGAGCCGGACATCGAAGTGGTCGGCGAGGCGAGTGACGGTCAGGAGGCGGTCGAGATCGCCGACCGCCTCCTCCCGGACGTCGTTCTGATGGACGTCCGGATGCCCCGGCAGGGCGGCATCGAGGCGACACGGGTGATCAAGGCGTCGGTGCCGAGCGCGCGCATCGTCATGCTGACCGTGAGCGACGAGGAAGAGGACCTCTTCGAGGCGATCAAGGCGGGAGCCACCGGCTACCTGCTCAAGGACGTGCAGATCGACGAGGTGCCCGACGCCGTCCGCGGCGTCCACGAGGGCCAGTCCCTGATCAACCCCGCGATGGCGGCCAAGCTGATCAGCGAGTTCGCCAACATGAGCCGCAAGGAGGCCGAACGCCCACCGCAGCTGCCGGTGCCGCGGCTGACCGAGCGCGAGATGGAGGTGCTGCGCCTGGTCGCCAAGGGCATGAACAACCGGGAGATCGCCAAGCAGCTCTTCATCTCCGAGAACACCGTCAAGAACCACGTACGCAACATCCTGGAGAAGCTCCAGCTCCACTCCCGCATGGAAGCCGTCGTCTACGCGGTCAGAGAGCGTCTCCTCGAGATCACCTGATCGCGCTCGCCCCCGCGAAGACTCCGTTCAGGGAGTGGCGGGGGTGTGGCGCAGGGCCGCTTCGAGGGGGGCCGCGAGTTCTGGGAGGCTGACGCGCTCTACGCGCACGTCATCGCAGCCGACCCAGGCGGCGGCCTCCCAGAGCGCGTCGCTCATCGCCTCGACCACGCCGGCGCGTGCCGCGCCGCCGCGCCCGGCCGACGGTTCGAAGCCGACTTGCCTGGCCACGAACGTCGACCCCTCGCGGGCGGGGTCCACCCGCCCGATCAGGCGGCCTCCCGCCAGCACCGGCATGGTGAAGTAGCCGTGGACCCGCTTGTCCTTCGGCACGTAGGCCTCCAGCCGGTGGGTGAAGCCGAAGACCCGCTCGGTGCGGGCGCGGTCCCAGACCAGGGAGTCGAAGGGGGACAGCGGGGTGGTGCGGTGCCGGCCGCGCGGCGCGGTCTCGAGCGCGGCGGGATCGGCCCACGCGTTGGACCGTCTTCCGCCGCCCGTCGCGCGCCCGTCGCCCCAGCCGCCGACGCGTACGGGGACGAGCCCGGCGGAGCCGTCGAGCAGCGCTTCGTCCAGCAGTGCCGCGTACGCGCCGCGCAGCCGCAGGAAGTCGGTCAGGTCGGCACGGGTGGCGACCCCGAGGGCGCGGCCGGCGATGCGGGCGAGCCGCACGATGCACTCGGCGTCGGTGAGCTCCTCGCCAAGAAGGGCGGGCTGGATCACCCGGTCGGCCACGTCGTAGACGCGGCGCCAGCCGACCCTGCGCGTGCAGACGACCTCGCCGATGTCGAGGAGGAACTCCACGGAGATCTTGACGTCCGACCAGTCCCACCACGGCCCGCCGTTCTTGGCGCCGCCGAGCTCGGTCGTGGTGAGCGGCCCTTCGTTCCTGACCTGCTCGAGCACCTTGCCGATCGTCGGCGGGACCTCGTGCCAGCGGCCTCCACGCGCGCGGTAGGCCCGGCGGCGGAAGGCGTAGAGCGGCCAGTCGTCGATCGGGAGGATGCAGGCGGCGTGGCACCAGTATTCGAAGGCGGCGGCGGGCTCGTGCCAGTAGGCCCGCTCGACCTTGGCTCTTGCGACCGAGCCGAGCCGCGCGTACGCCACCAGCTCGTGGGAGCGGGCCAGAACGGAGATGGTGTCGAGCTGCACGGCGGCCAGGCGGCGCAGCATGGCGGTCACCCCGCCCCGGCGGGAGTCGGCTCCGAGGAACCCTTGCGCGCGGAGGATGATCCGGCGGGCCTCGTCGGCGGACAGGTCGATCGCGGGGGCGGGGAAACCGTTAGGCATGAGTCGATGGTAGGGCGTGCCACCGACAAAACCGCTATGCAGGTGTCGCGGCGGCATCCGCCGGCGAAGGGGTCATGCGGGTGTCGTCCCGGCCGGGGCCGGGACGACGGTCAGGCGCGGTCGCCGTGGTGCTCGAAGGGCGAGTGGTGCTCCTGGACCGCGATGGTGCGGGGGGCGTCCTCGATGACGTCGGAGAAGACGTCGAAGACCAGTGCGAGGATGCCGCCGACCGCGATGACGCCGCCGCCGCCGAACCAGAAGAGCAGCCAGTTGGGGCCGATCATGAGAGCGGCGCCGCCGATCACGAACCCGACCAGGATCACGGTCACGGCAAGCCACGACGATGCCCGCCCGGCGTGCGACTGACCGCTATGTGCTTGCGCCGGTGCGCTGTCGGCCATCCCGACTCCTTGTTCTCGTTCGATTTTCCGTGCGGTCGGAGGGGCGCCCGGAGGCAAAGATTCCCTCCCCTTACCATCGCACGATATACAACGTCACCGCCGGTGCCGCAGGCCGTACCCCGGGAAGGTCGCTGGTGGAGGGTGGGTGAAGCCTTCACGGTCCCAACAGCGTCTTTGACGATGGCTGTGTCCGGTGGTGAAACCGCCTACCATGGTCCGGGGAACCATGTCTCGTCCTCTCCTCCGCAGCCGTCGGGCCGCGGTACAGACCTGCGAGGAGCTTTACAAAAAGTGCCAGCCATTCTCGACAAGATTCTTCGCGCCGGCGAGGGCAAGGTCCTGCGCAAGCTGAAGCGGATCTCCGAGCAGGTCAATTCCATCGAGTCCGACTTCACCAGCCTCAGCGACGCCGAGCTGCGCGCGCTGACCGCTGAGTTCAAGCAGCGTCACACCGACGGCGAGTCGCTCGACGATCTGCTTCCCGAAGCGTTCGCGACCGTGCGCGAGGCGGCCCGCAGGGTCCTCGGACAGCGCCACTTCGACGTGCAGATCATGGGCGGCGCCGCGCTCCACCTCGGCAACATCTCCGAGATGCGCACCGGTGAGGGCAAGACCCTGACCTGTACGCTCCCCGCGTACCTCAACGCGATCTCCGGCGATGGCGTCCACGTCGTCACGGTCAACGACTACCTGGCCAAGCGTGACGCCGAGAACATGGGCCGCGTGCACCGCTTCCTCGGGCTCGAGGTCGGCGTCATCCTCGCCAACATGGCGCCGGACGAGCGCCGCAAGCAGTACAACGCCGACATCACCTACGGCACGAACAACGAGTTCGGCTTCGACTACCTGCGCGACAACATGGCGTGGTCGCTGGAGGAGTGCGTCCAGCGCGGTCACAACTACGCGATCGTGGACGAGGTCGACTCCATCCTCATCGACGAGGCCCGCACGCCGCTGATCATCTCCGGTCCCGGCGAGCAGTCCGGCAAGTGGTACCAGGAGTTCGCCAAGATCGTCCCCCGCCTCCGCCGCGGTGTCGAGGGCAAGGACGGCGAGGAGAGCACCGGCGACTACATCGTCGACGAGAAGAAGCGCACGGTCGGCGTCCTCGAGGCCGGTGTCGAGCGGGTCGAAGACTGGCTCGGCATCGACAACCTGTACAAGCCCGAGCACACCCACCTCGTCGGCTTCCTCAACAACGCCATCAAGGCCAAAGAGCTCTACAAGAAGGACAAGGACTACATCGTCGTCGACGGTGAGGTCCTGATCGTCGACGAGTTCACCGGCCGCGTCCTGCACGGCCGCCGCTACAACGAGGGCATGCACCAGGCCATCGAGGCCAAGGAGGCCGTGAAGGTCAAGGACGAGAACCAGACCCTCGCGACCGTCACGCTGCAGAACTACTTCCGCCTGTACTCCAAGCTCGCCGGCATGACCGGCACGGCGACCACCGAGGCGAACGAGTTCCACCAGACCTACAAGCTCGGCGTCATCCCGATCCCGACGAACCGGCCGATGATCCGCAAGGACCAGGCCGACGTGGTCTACAAGACCGAGGACGCCAAGTTCAACGCCTGCGTCCAGGACATCAAGGAGCGCTTCGAGAAGGGCCAGCCGGTCCTCGTCGGCACCACCTCGGTGGAGAAGTCCGAGAAGCTCTCCAAGGCGCTCAAGCGCGCCGGCGTCACCCACGAGGTCCTGAACGCGAAGAACCACGCCCGTGAGGCGACGATCGTCGCCGAGGCGGGCCGCAAGCACGCCGTGACCGTCGCCACCAACATGGCCGGTCGAGGCACCGACATCATGCTCGGCGGCAACCCCGAGTTCCGCGCCGACATCGAGCTGCAGCAGCGCGGCCTGTCCCCGTCGGAGACGCCCGACGAGTACGAGAAGGCCTGGCCCGAGGCTCTCGAGAAGGCCAAGGAGGCCGTCAAGGCCGAGCACGACGAGGTCACCGAGCTGGGCGGCCTGTACGTCCTCGGCACCGAGCGCCACGAGTCCCGCCGCATCGACAACCAGCTCCGCGGCCGGTCCGGCCGGCAGGGCGACCCGGGCGAGTCCCGCTTCTACCTGTCCCTCGAGGACGACCTGATGCGGCTGTTCAACTCCGCCCGCGTCGAGATGATCATGACGCGGCTGAACATCCCCGAGGACGTGCCGATCGAGTCGGGCATCGTCTCCAAGGCCATCGCCTCCGCTCAGCACCAGGTCGAGCAGCAGAACTTCGAGATCCGCAAGGACGTTCTGAAGTACGACGAGGTCATGAACCGCCAGCGCAAGGTGATCTACGCCGAGCGCCACCGCGTCCTGGAGGGCGCCGACCTGCACGAGCAGGTGCGCGAGTTCATCACCGAGGTCGTCGACGGGTACGTCCAGGCGGCGACCGCCGAGGGGTTCGCCGAAGAGTGGGACCTCGACAAGCTCTGGAAGGCCTTCCAGCAGCTCTACCCGATCTCGGTCACGGTCGACGAGCTCATCGAGCAGGAGGCCGGCGGCGAGCGGGAGAACCTCACGCCGCAGATCCTCGGCGACTGGGTCAAGGCCGACGCCCTCGCGGCGTACGACCGGCGCGAGGAGGAGCTCGGCGCCGAGAGCGTGCGCGAGGTGGAGCGGCGGGTCATCCTCTCGGTGCTCGACCGCAAGTGGCGCGAGCACCTTTACGAGATGGACTACCTCCGTGACGGCATCGCGCTGCGGGCGTACGCCCAGCGCGACCCGGTGATCGAGTACCAGCGCGAGGGCTTCGACATGTTCGCCGCCATGCTGGACGGGATCAAGGAGGAGTCGGTCGGCTTCCTGTTCAACCTCGAGATCGAGGTGCAGGACAACCCGATCGTCGAGGAGGTCGCACCGCAGGACGCCGGTGTCTCCGAGGCGCAGGCGATCATCTCCAAGGCGCTGCGCCGTCCGCAGCGGCCCACCGAGATGATCTACAGCGCCCCGGGCGAGAGCGGCGACGTGGAGCAGACCCGGGTCCGCACCACGGCCGAGGAGCGCGCCGCCTACGGCAACGTCGAGCGCAACGCCCCCTGCCCCTGCGGCTCCGGCAAGAAGTACAAGCGCTGCCACGGCGACCCGAAGAACACCAACGCCTGACCCGCCACGCCATAGCCGCCGGAACGGCCCCGCGACCCCTTTGTGGGTCGCGGGGCCGTTCGCGTGAGCGCTGCGGATGTGGTCAGGCCGTCTCGAACTCGGTGCACAGCCACTGGACGCCGTGCCGTTCCAGGCGGAGCGCCAGGACGTGGCTGCGCTCCCCGCAGTGGATCAGCAGGCACGCCTCGACGGCCCCGTCACGTGGCTGCTTGACGTGGGGCAGCGCGACGAGCGGCGGCCGTCTGGTGTGGATCATCTTGCCGGCGCGCACCAGCTCGGCGTACGCCCTCTCGGTCAGCCGGTCGGCGACCGTGCTGGGTGACCGCCGGCCCGCCAGTATCTCGGCGAGGGCCTGCCCGAGGCCGCGCAGCCTGCGCTCGTCGGGCGGCGAGCCCGCCGCGCGGAGACGAGGACCCGCGGGCCGTGCTTCCCGAACCGGGCCGCCCGCAACCCGCCTCTCGTGCGGTGCGCCGCCCGCGACCGCCGTCTCGTGTGGTGCGCCGTACGTGCCCGGCGTCTCGTGCGGTGCGCCGTACGAGGCCGGCGAGCCGTACGGGGCCGGCGTCTCGAGCGGGGGGTCGTAGGAGAGGGCGAGGGCGCCCTGGGTGGGGGGCGGGGGTGCGAAGCCCGGGGCGCGCTCGTCGTCGTAGGGCGGGTCGGCCGGGGGAACGGAACGCAGGCGAGGGAGCGTGACCGGGCGGGAGGGGCGTGGCATCGGGCACTCCGGTGTCGTCGGGGATTGACGAACTATGGAGTTTCCGGCCCCGCCCACTGATACCGGCGCGGCCAACTTGCCGGCCAGGCGTGCGGTTCGTACGGATTGCGGGCGGAACGATCACCTCGAGTTGGCGTGTCCGCTCGCGAAGAGCTCCATATTCGGGCGGTCGCCGGCCACATCGGTGGCCGTCCGAAAATGCCTGCCGGCGGCGTTCCGATGGGGCAAGGGCCTGCTGGTGCTCGGGGCGGCGACGCTCAGGGTGCCGGGGTCCGCGAGCCCGCGACGCTCAGGGTGCCGGGGTCCGCGTGCCGGGCGATGACCCGGTGGCCTCGCCCGCGTCGATGTCCGGCTCGGGCTCGCGCCCCGGGGTCAGGATGTTCAGCCGCTTGATCAGGAAGCTGAACACCACGTAGTACACCACCGCGTAGATCACCCCGAGGAGCATGATCTGCCAGAACCGGTCGGTGTTGGACTTGGTGGCGTTGAGCGTCGCGTCGATGGCGCCGGCCGAGAAGCTGAAGCCCAGATGCCCGTCCAAGGCGGCCACCAGCGCCATCGACAGCCCGGTGAGCAGAGCGTGGATCACAAAGAGCAGCGGGGCCACGAAGATGAACGCGAACTCGATCGGCTCGGTGATCCCGGTGACGAAGGCCACGAGCGCCGCCGAGATCATGATGCCGCCGACGGCACGCCGGCGGTGCGGCGGCGCGGCCCGCCAGATGGCGATGGCGGCGGCGGGCAGGCCGAACATGATGACGGGGAAGAACCCGGCCATGAACTCGCCCGATCCCGGGTTGCCCTGCAGGTAGCAGGTGAGATCCCCGGTGAACTGCTTGCCGCCGACCGTGCAGTCGGGCACCTGGAACCACACGATGGAGTTCAGGAAGTGGTGCAGCCCGAAGGGGATGAGCAGCCGGTTGGCGACGCCGTAGATCCCCGCCCCGGCCGTGGAGTGGTCCGCGAGCCACCGGCCGAACGTCGTCATCCCCTCGCCCACGGGCTGCCAGAGCAGGCCGAAGACGACGCCGAGGATGAGCGCCGCGAACGCCGTGACGATGGGGACGAACCGGCGGCCGCCGAAGAACGCCAGCCAGGTGGGCAGCTTGATGCGGTGGTAGCGCTGGTACAGCAGCGCCGCGGTGATCCCGATGACGATGCCGCCGAGCACGCCGGTCGGGTTGCCCGACGCCAGGTCGATGACCTCCACCGGCTTGCCGTCGGTGCCGACGACCGTCTGGGCGACCCGGGCGTGCACGACGTACCCGGAGGCGTCGAAGAACATCAGCCGGGACACCCGGTCGAAGACCAGGTAGCCGATCAGCGCGGCGAGCGCCGTGGAGCCGTCGGAGCGGCGGGCGAACCCGACGGCCACGCCGATGGCGAACAGGAGGGGAAGGTTGTCGAAGAGCACCCCGCCCGCGCCCCCCACGACCTCTGCGATCTTGTCGAGGGCGGCGTTGTCGGTCCGTCCGAGCAGGTCGTCCTGGCCGAGCCGGAGCAGCAGGCCGGCCGCGGGGAGGGCGGCGATGGGCAGCATCAGGGAACGGCCGATGCGGGACAGGACCGCCATGAGGGCCGATATGCGCGAGGGCGACGCGGGCAGATCGGCGTCGGCCGAAGGGGGGCTCATCGGCTTCCTCCAGATATGGGAAGGGAGGCTAGCTGCGCCGCGTCGGAATCTCCAGCACCGTGCGGAGCTGGTACCGATCGGCACGGTAGGTCGAGACCCCGAACTCGACGCAGACGCCGCCGGAGAACGACCGGCGCTGGAGGAGCAGCACGGCGCCGCCTCGCGGCAGCTTGAGCAGGTCGGCGTCGCCGGGGTCGGCGATGCCGCCGTCGATGGTCAGCTCTCCCGCGTCCAGCACCACCCCGTGGCGTGACTCGAGCAGCGCGTACAGGGATCGGCCGGACAGGTCGTGGGAGCCCAGGTCGGGCGCGAAGGAGACCGGGATGTGGGCCCGCTCGATGCACAGCGGCTCCCCGTCCGCCGTGCGCAGCCGCTCGATGAAGTGCACGGCCTCGCCCGGCTGGATGCCGAGTTCGCGTGCCAGGTGGGCGCTGGCCCGGACCACCCGCCGATCCAGGTCGCGGGAGCCGGGCTCCATGCCCCGGGCCCGCATGTCGTCGCTGAAGGAGGTGAGCCGCAGCGCCATCTCGATCTTCGGACGGGCCACGAAGGTGCCCTTGCCCGCGACGCGGTGCAGCCGCCCCTCGGACACCAGATGATCGACCGCCTGGCGTACAGTCATCCGTGACAGGCCGAAACGCTGGCAGAGCTCCCGTTCGGAGGGGATCGCCGCTCCGATGGAAAGCTCGTTGCTCTCGATGAGGTCGAGGAGGATCTCGCGAAGCTGGAAGTACTTCGGCACGGGGCTGTCGGGGTCGATCTGGGCCACTGTTGTCCTCCTCTCGATCTCTGTGCGGGGATGAGTTAAGGTTTGTGCTGGTCTAGTCCGGACTAGACCACACGCCAGAAATGAGTGTCAACGTACGGACCGGCGACGGATCGATAACGGCCCGATCTCGCCCTCCGCAGCCGAAGGACGGGCACCGATGATGACCAAGATGCGCAGCGAGATAGCCGAGCAGCCGGCCGCGCTGAGAGCCACCCTCGATGCCCTGCTGCCGAGGATCGGCGAGGTTAAGGCCCTGGCCGGGCAGACCCGGCAGCTCATCTTCATCGCCAGGGGCACCTCCGACAACGCCGCGGTCTACGGCCGCTACCTGATCGAGGCGCACGCGGGCCG
The DNA here is from genome assembly GCF_023276435.1 of Sphaerisporangium perillae. GTDB lineage: Bacteria > Actinomycetota > Actinomycetes > Streptosporangiales > Streptosporangiaceae > Sphaerisporangium > Sphaerisporangium perillae. Next base: position 6,573 of record NZ_JALLPO010000018.1, on the reverse strand, counting down.
GATGTCCTCGCTGGCCGCGCCCTCCATCGCGACGACCTACAAGCGCAAGCTCGACCTCACCGGCGTGCTCGCCGTCGCGCTCTCCCAGTCGGGCAAGACCGAGGAGATCGTCGAGACCCTGGCCTGGGCCAGGGACTGCGGCGCCGGCACGGTCGCGATCACCAACGGCGGAGAGCGGTCGCCGCTCGCCGAGGTCGCCCACCTGGCGCTGTGCACGCAGGCGGGCGAGGAGAAGGCCGTCCCGGCCACCAAGACCTACACCACCCAGCTCGCGGCCCTCGCCGTGCTGGCTCTCGGCCTCGGCGCGGATGTGGACGCCGCCGACCTAGACCGCGTCCCGGACGCCGTCGAGCAGCTGATCGCCGATCCGGGCGACCTCGACGCCGTGGTGGAGGGGCTGGCCGACGTGTCCGGCGTCGTGGTCTCCGGCCGCGGCATGGCGTTCTCCACCGCCCTGGAGACCGCGCTCAAGCTCAAGGAGGCGTGTTACCTGCACGCCATGGGCCTGTCGTACGCCGACCTGCTGCACGGCCCGATCGCGGTCGTGGACGAGCGCACGCCCGCGCTGCTGGTCGCGGCCGACGAGGGCCCCACGCTGCCCGGCACCGTGGCCCTGGCCCGGCGGGTGACCGGCGCAGGGGCGTCGGCGTACAGCGTCGGCGGCGGCCCCGAGCTCGCCGGGGCCGCCACGGCGGCGCTCAACGGTCCCGCGCTGCCCGAGTGGGTGGCGCCGATGGGCCTCATCGTGCCGGGGCAGCTGCTGACCGAGGCCCTCGCCCGCCGGCGGGGCATCGACCCCGATTCTCCTCGCGGCCTGAACAAGGTGACGCAGACCGAATAGCGCCGCTAGCTTTGCCTCGGGCGTAATGAGGAGGACGGACATGGCGGCAGACGCCAACGCGATCATCGCCGGGCTCGGTGGCGTCGACAACATCATCGACATAGAGCCGTGCATCACCCGCCTCCGCACCGAGGTGCGTGACGCCTCCAAGGTGGACCATGCCGCGCTGAGGGCCGCCGGCGCCCACGGCGTCATGGCGGCGGGCAACGTCGTCCAGGTCGTGGTGGGGCCGGACGCCGACACGATCGCCTCCGACATCGACGATCTCATCGACTGAGACCCCGCGCCGGGTGGGAGTGACATGACGACTGTTCTCGCACCGGTGGCGGGGTACGTCGTCGGGCTGGCCGCCGTGCCCGATCCGGTGTTCTCCGAAGGCCTGGTGGGGCCGGGGACGGCCATCGACCCGGCCAGGGAGCCGGGCGAGGTGCTCGCCCCGATCTCGGGACTGATCCTCAAGCTCCACCCGCACGCCTACGTGATCGGCGGCGAGGACGGCAGGGCCGTCCTGGTCCACCTGGGCATCGACACGGTGCTGCTCAAGGGCGAGGGGTTCAGGCTCCTCGCCTGCGAGGGGGACAGGGTGCGCGCCGGGCAGCCCGTCGTCGCCTGGGACCCCGGCGCGATCGCGGCGGGGGGCAGGTCGCCGCTGTGCCCGGTGGTCGCCCTGGACGCCCGTCCCGGCACGGTCCGCGCGACCCTCGCGGCCGGCGGCGCCGTACGGGCGGGCGAGGAGCTGTTCCGGTGGGACTAGGGCCGGCGGTGCCGGCATGGGGCAGCGTGAGCCGTGGATCGGCCCCGGAGGACCGAACCCGTGGCAGCCGGCGCCGGTGGACCTCGCCGTGTGGGGCGAGGGGCGGGTATGACTGTTCGAGGGATGATGAGACCTCGCCACCCGAGTTGGGAGTGAGACCAGTGAGCCCGGGTGACGCCCACCACGAGCGAACAGTCCGTGCCTATCCAGCCACGTCCGATCCGCCCGGCGTTGGCTGGCCGTTCCCGATATAAAGCGTGTTTCGGAATAACGTGCTAGCCGTACAGCTTGTGAAACGGGTGGTCTGGACCGCCCGAACCCGCTTGAGGAGGAACCGTGGCCGAGCGCAAGGTCATCGTGGAGTCAGCTGTCGGCCTGCACGCCCGCCCTGCGGCGACGTTCGTGCAGACCGCAGCCAAGGCGCCCATCGACATCACCGTGGCCAAGCCGGGGGGCGCGCCCGTCAGCGCCAAGAGCATTCTCTCGATCTTGGCGCTGGACGTCAGGAACGGTGAGGTCATCGTGATCCACGCCGACGGTGACGGCGCCGACCAGGTCTTGGACGAGCTGGCCGCGATCGTCTCGGCCCCCTGAGACCGTTGCGAGACGGGCGCTCATGGAGAGGATGACGGGAGCCGGGGTCAGTCCCGGCGCGGGATACGGTCCGGCGTACCTTCTGGGCGCCGCCGTCCCGGAGCCCGCCGCGGGATCGCGGCACGGCGGCGATGTGGTGGCCGAGGTGGCACGGGTGGAGGCGGCCGTGGAGCGGGTGGCCGCCGAGCTGGAGGCGCGCGGTGAGGCGGCCGGCGGCGACGCGCAGGACGTGCTCGTCGCGCAGGCGCTGATCGCCCGCGATCCGGTGCTGTCCGCCGAGGTCGGCGAGCTGATCAACGCCGGTACGGCCGCCGAGCGGGCGGTCTACGAAGCTTTCATGAGATACAACGACATCCTGGCGGAGATCGGGGGATACCTCGGCCAGCGGGTGGCCGACCTGGAGGACATCCGGGACCGGGTGATCGCCGAGCTGACCGGGCGGCCGATGCCCGGGCTGCCCGAGGAGGCGGAGAAGCCGTACGTGCTGGTCGCCCACGACCTCGCGCCCGCCGACACCGCGTTGCTCTCCAAGGACATCGTCGCCGCCTTCATCACCGAGCAGGGCGGCCCGACCAGCCACACCGCGATCCTCGCCCGCGCCATGGGAGTACCGGCCGTCGTGGCGTGCGCGGGAGCGACGTCCATCGTGAACGGGACGCTGGTCCTGGTCGACGGCACCACCGGCACGGTCGGCCTGCTGCCCTCCGAGGACGAGGTCGCGATGACGATCCAGGCCGCCGAGGCCCGCGACACGGCGCTGGCCACGGCCACCGGCCCGGGCGCGACCGCGGACGGGTGGCCCGTGGCCATGCTGGCGAACATCGGGGGACCGCGCGACCTCGCGGCGGCCCTCGAATACGGCGCCGAGGGCGTCGGGCTCTACCGCACGGAGTTCCTCTTCCTCGACCGGGACCAGGCGCCCTCGGAGGAGGAGCAGGAGCAGGCCTACCGCGAGATCCTCTCCTCCTTCCCTGGCGGCCCGGTGGTGGTGCGCGTGCTCGACGCAGGCGGGGACAAGCCGCTCGGCTTCCTCCCGCCCACGGAGAACGAGCCCAACCCGGCCCTCGGCGAGCGTGGCGTGCGCATCCTGCGCATATTTCCTGATGTGATGGTCGGGCAGCTCCAGGCGCTCGCGCGCGCCGCCCAGGACGCGTCCGCGCAGGTCCAGGTCATGGCCCCGATGGTGGCGACCCCCGAGGAGGCCGCCTGGTTCGTGGGAGCGTGCCGGGCCGCGGGCCTGCGCTCCGCGGGCATCATGATCGAGGTTCCGGCCGCGGCGCTCCGGGCCGGCGACCTCGCCCCCATAGTCGACTTCTTCTCCATCGGGACCAACGACCTCGCGCAGTACGCCTTCGCGGCCGACCGCGAGGTGGGCGCGCTGACCGCCTTCCAGGACCCCTGGCAACCCGTCCTGCTCGACCTGGTGGCCATGGCCGCCTCGGCGGGCGTCCCGTGCGGCGTCTGCGGCGAGGCCTGCTCCGACCCGGCGCTCGCCTGCGTGCTCGTCGGCCTCGGCGTGACCTCGCTGTCGATGGGCGCTCCGGCGCTGCCCTGGGTACGCGCCGCGCTGGCCCGGCACACGCTCGACCAGTGCCGGGCCGCCGCCGTCGCCGCCCGGGCAGAGAGCACCGCCGAAGCCGCCCGCACCGCCGCCCGGGCCCACCTCCTCGGGCTGGCCGAACTGGGCCTCTGAGCCGCCGGCCCAGAGCTCTGGGACGCCGACCCGGGCTGCTGACCCGCCGCTGACCAGGGCCTCCGCGGCGTCGACCGCTCGGCCGTACCGCCGCCGGGGCTCACCCCTCCCCGGCCGGCCGGTGGGGGGTCGGCGACGGGGGCGACCGCCGGTGAACGACGCGGCTACGGTGGGGGCATGGCTGGTCCTCTCCCCGCAGTGGTGCTTCTGATGGTCGCGACGATGACGGCCGGATGCGCCGGCGAGCCGTCCAGGGCCGATCAGGCGCCTTCGCGTACGAGCGCGCGGCCTTCCACCAGCACCGCCGCCTCCGCCTCCGCCTCCGCGACGCCGTCGGCGAGCGCGTCCCCCCGTCCCTCGGTCGCCGCGACCCTCGCCGCGATGAGCCTTCCGGAGAAGGTCGGCCAGCTGTTCATGCCCGTTCTGTACGGCCCGCGCGCCGACGGGTCCCACAGCGAGAACCAGGCCAGATTCGGCGCGGCCACCCCCGCCGGGGCGATCAGGAAGTACCACCCGGGCGGCGTCATCCTGTTCCCCTGGGCCGGGAACGTCAGCGGCGCCGAGCAGATGGTCGCGCTGACCCGCGGCCTGCAGAAGGCGTCGAAGACCCCCCTGATCATCGCGGTCGACCAGGAGAACGGAGTCGTCTCGAGGCTCGGCCCCATCGTCACCGACGTGCCGGGAAGCATGGCCATCGGCGCCACGCGCGACCCCCGCGACGCCCGCGCCGCGGCCCGGGTCACCGGCGAGGAACTGCGCGCCCTCGGCATCAACGTGGACTTCGCGCCGGTGGCCGACGTCAACGTCAACCCGGCGAACCCGGTGATCGGCTCACGCTCGTACGGATCCGACCCGGCGCGGGTCGCTGCCATGGTCGGGGCCGCGGTGGACGGGTTCCACGACGCGGGGGTGGGCAGCGCCGCCAAGCACTTCCCCGGGCACGGCGACACCAAGGTCGACAGCCACAGCGGCCTGCCCGTCATCGGCCACACCCGCGCCCAGTGGGAGCGGCTGGACGCCCCCCCGTTCAAGGCGGCCGCCCGTCACGGCGTCGACATCGTGATGTCCGCCCACGTCGTGATGCCGAAGCTCGACCCCTCAGGGGACCCCGCGACCCTGTCCAAGCCCATCCTGACCGGGCTGCTGCGCGACAAGCTCGGCTACGACGGCGTGGTGACCACCGACGCCCTGGACATGCAGGGGGTTCGCGAGAAGTACGGGGACGCCGAGGTGGCCGTGCGGGCGATCCTCGCGGGCGTGGACCTGCTGCTCATGCCGCCCGACTTCCGCAAGGCCTACGGCGCTGTGCTCGACGCGGTGAAGTCCGGGCGCATCTCCCGCGAGCGGCTCGACCGGTCCGTCACGCGGCTGCTGACGCTGAAGGCCGCCCGGGGCATCCTGGACGGCCCCCTGGCGGGCTCCGGGGAGGCGGCCAAGGTGGTGCGCTCCGGCGAGCACCGCAAGACCGCCCAGGGCATCGCCGACCGCTCCGTGACCCCCGTCAAGGGCATCAAAGGACTCCCGGTCAAGGGGCACGTGATGGTCACCGGCCCGGCCGGCAAGCGCCTCGCGGGCATGCTGGACGGGGCGTCCGCCTCCGGCACCGGCGACACCCCGACGGCGTCCCAGATCGCGAGCGCCCGGTCGGCCGCCTCCCGGGCCGACACCGTCGTGGTCACGACCAAGGACGCGGGGCCCGCCCAGGCCCGCCTGGTGTCCGCGATGGGCGAGACCGGCAAGAAGGTGATCGTGGTGTCGATGGGCGCCCCGTACGAGCTGGCGCGGCTGCGGGGCTACGACTCGGCACTGGCCGTCTACTCCGACGGCGACGCCTCTCTCAGGGCGGCGGCCAAGGCCCTGACCGGCGCGCTCACCCCGAAGGGGGTCCTTCCGGTGGGGCTGGCCGCTGGGTAGCCGGACCACTCGGCTTACCCTGAAAGGCCCAGCTCAACTGGACCTGAGGAGCAGACGTGCTGAAGGGTGTGCTGATCGACTGGGGTGGCGTGCTGACCACCAGCCTGCACGAAGCGATCGCCGAATGGCTCGAGGCCGACGGCATCGACGCCGTGCACTACCGCGACCTCATGCGGGCGCTCGTACGACACGCCTACGAGGACGGCGCCCCCAGCGGGAACCCCACCCACGCGCCGGGGCGCGGAGAAAACGGCGTGAGCCCCATCCACGCGCCGGAGCGTGGAGAAAACGGCGAGAACCCCATCCACGCGCTGGAGCGCGGAGAGATCGACGTCGCGACGTTCGAACGCGACCTGGCCGCGCGGCTCGTCACCCGCCACGGCGCGCCACCGGTCGCCGACGGGCTGCTCACGCGGATGTTCGCCGGATTCCGCCCGGTGCAGCCGATGTACGAGATGCTGCGCGCCGCGCGATCTGCGGGCCTTGCGACCTGCCTGGTCTCCAACTCCTGGGGCAACCACTACACCCGGGACGGCTGGGACCACTACTTCGACCAGGTCGTCATCTCCGGCGAGGTCGGCATGCGCAAGCCCGAGCCGCGCATCTTCCACCACGCCCTCGGCCTCGTCGGGCTGCTCCCGCAGGAGTGCGTCTTCATCGACGACATCGAGGCCAACATCGAGGCCGCCCGCGCGCTCGGCCTCATCGGCCTGCACCACCGCGACGCCGACACGACCATCGCCGCCGTGGAAGCCCTGTGCAGCCTCCCCCTCCGCT
>NZ_JALLPO010000017.1 GCF_023276435.1 Sphaerisporangium perillae | reverse complement strand
GCCCCCACCAGCCTGGTCGCCATGGCGCTGGCCCCCGCGGTCACCTACATGCTGACCTGGACCGGCTGGTTCGCCACCGCCTACGGCTACGGCCGCAACTGGGCACAAGCCACCTCCAGCGGCTGGGCGTACTGGGTGTTCAGCTCGTCACGGTCCTGGGTGGACTACCAGCTCCAGGTGCTCACCTTCCACACCGGTCTGGCCAAGCACCACCCGTACCAGTCGTGGCCCTGGCAGTGGCCGCTGCTGCTGCGTCCCGTAGCCTTCTTCTACGAGAGCCCGACCGGCTGCGGGGCGGCCAAGTGCTCGGAGGCGATGGTCGGGGTCGGCACACCGATCATCTGGTACGGCGCCGTCATCGCGCTGGTCGCCCTCATCGCCTGGTACGCGGCGACCCGCGACTGGCGGGCCGGAGCCGTCCTGCTGGCGTTCGCGGCGGGGTGGGTTCCGTGGCTCTACTACGCGGTGGCCGACCACCGCACGATGTTCCTGTTCTACATGGCGCCGATGCTGCCGTTCATGATCCTCGCGCTCACCCTCGCCGCCGGGCTGATCATCGGGCCCGCGCGCGCGGAGGGCTCGCGCAGGGCCCTAGGAGCCGCCGTCACGGGCGCGTTCATGCTCCTTGCCCTGGTGAACTTCGGCTGGCTGCACCCCGTGCTGACCGCCGAGCTGATCCCCTACGACGACTGGTACCGGCGCATGCTCTTCCGCAGCTGGATCTAGCTCCCGGCGGGGTGGGCGCAGGCCGTGGCGCAGGGCGATGGCGGCGGCCAGGAAAGCCAGCGGCGCCGCGGGCAGCAGGTAGCGGTAGTCGAACTCCGCGGTGGCCGCCGGGGCGACGACCAGGGCGGCGGACGCCACCAGCGGCAGCAGCGCGGGACCGCCCAACCGGCGCCAGCGCACGACCACCCCGGCGATGCCCACCAGGAGCGCCACGCCCACGCCGAGGCCGGGAAGGTAGAAGACGCGCTGGTAGCGCTCCATGATCGTCGCCCACGGCCAGTAGACCTTGGTGCTGGCCCGGCCCTGCTCGTAGGCCACCATGTCGCGGTCGGTGAAGCCCCCCTGGTGGTTCGGCCAATGGGGCAGTGACGCCAGCAGCCGCTCGGGGTCCTTCCTGCTCACGCCCTTGTTGAAGAACTGGTACTGGTTCCAGGTGTTGGCGTCGGGGAAGACCGGCCGGTCCCAGCGGAAGCTGCGCATCAGGTCGCCGGTGACCGCCGACAGGTAGTCGCCGGGCTGGGCGAGGATCGCGCGCTTGGCGAACTTGCCCGCCGTGTCGTTGATGGACCGATCGAACTTGTCGGTGCCCCAGCGGTGCAGGACCTCGCCGAGGCCGCTGTACCAGAGGTAGAGCTGGGAGAACTCGCTGCGCTCGATGCTGGGGTTGTTGCACAGCGGGATCAGGTCCTGCTCGCGCTGCAGGTCGGGCTTGATCTTCTTGCAGTCGGCGAACTTGGCGGTGCGCATGTAGAGGATGAGCCCGTCGCTCTGGGTCATCGCGAACTGCCCGTTGGCGGACGCGAACCATCCCATGTACGCGACCACCGGCACCGCGCAGGCGGTCACGACGGCCAGGACCGGCCGCCAGCCGGTCCGCTTGATCAGCAGGAAGGCGACGACCACGGCGAGGATCGGCAGGCCGATGCTGCGGGTCAGCGCGGTGAGCGCCAGCAGCAGGCCGACGGCGGCGCCCGCCTTCCACGACATCTTCCTGTGCCACAGGACCATCGTCACCACGCCCACGATCAGCAGCGTGAACATGGTGTCCGACATGATCATCTGCTCGAGCTGGATCTGGTAGGCGTCGAACAGCACCGGCACGGTCGCGAGGGTGGCGCCCCAGTCGGGCAGCCCGAACCTGCGCCGCAGAAGCATGTAGATCAGGACCGCCGTCGCCAGGCCCATGAGGTGCTGGGTGAAGACCACCAGCGCGAAGCTGTGCAGCGGTTTGAGGATCAGCAGCCAGAATCCGTACCCGTCGGGACGGATGGGGTGCGGGCGGAGTCGCAGGGCGACCGAGACGTACTCGTAGGAGTCGTTGAACCACATCGCCGGCCGGTAGCCCAGCATCGCGATCACCCGGAGGACCGCACCGAGCGTGAAGGCGATCACGAAGAGCCGGCGCCGCTTCAGGAACCCCAGGAGGCGCGCACCCCTGCGCGGCGTGGGCACATCGGCCTGCGCCGGTTCGGCAACGGTCACCATGGCTTACAGGATGCCAGCCCTTTCGGGGTCTTGACGCGAGCACCGGGGGGCAGAGGGCATCATGGTTGAACTACGCAGACGATGATCGAGGCACGAACGAGGGGTTTCGACGTGGAACTGACCGTGGTCATGCCATGCCTGAACGAGGCGGAGACCGTCGAAACGTGTGTCCGCAAGGCATTGGCCTGCATGGCGGAGCATGACATCGAGGGCGAAGTGGTGATCGCCGACAACGGGAGCACCGACGGCTCCCAGCAGCTTGCGCGCGACGCCGGCGCCCGCGTGGTCCACGTGGACGCGAAGGGATACGGCAATGCCCTGATCGGCGGCATCCGCGCCGCCCGGGGCCGTTTTGTGATCATGGGCGACGCCGACGACTCCTATGACTTCACGGCGCTGATGCCCTTCGTGGAGGAGCTGCGCTCGGGCGCCGACCTGGTCATGGGCAACCGCTTCCGCGGCGGCATCGCCCAGGGCGCCATGCCCCCGCTCCACCGCTACCTCGGCAACCCGGTGCTGTCGTTCATCGGCCGCCTGTTCTTCCCCAGCGCCATCCGCGACTTCCACTGCGGCCTGCGCGGGTTCCGCCGCGAGTCGATCCTCACCCTCGGCCTGCAGACCGGTGGCATGGAGTTCGCCAGCGAGATGGTCGTCAAGGCCACGCTGCAGGGCCTGGACGTGCGCGAGGTGCCGACGACGCTCAGCCCCGACGGCCGCTCCCGCCCGCCGCACCTCCGCTCCTGGCGCGACGGCTGGCGCCACCTGCGCTTCCTGCTGCTGTACAGCCCGCGCTGGCTGTTCCTGATCCCCGGCATCGCGCTGATGATCTTCGGCTTGGTGGCGGGCACGGCGCTCACCTTCGGGCCCGTCTACATCGGCAAGCTCGCCTTCGACGTCGACACCCTGGTCGGCGCGTCGGCGATGGTCGTGATCGGCTTCCAGGCGGTGCTGTTCGCGCTGTTCACCAAGGTGTACGCCGCCGAGGAGGGCTTCCTGCCGGAGGACCGCCGCATCAAGCGCCTGGTCGACGTGGTGACGCTGGAGAAGGGCCTGGTGGCCGGAAGCCTCCTCGCGATCGCCGGTCTCGCCGGTGTGGTCGCCGCGGTGGCCCACTGGCAGGTGCGCAACTTCGGCGAGCTGATCCCGGCCGAGTCGCTGCGCCTGGTCGTGCCGTCGGCGACCGCGCTCATCATGAGCTTCCAGACCATCTTCGCGTCGCTGTTCATCAGCATCCTCGGCATCCGCCGCACCAAGGAGACCCCGGCCGACGTGGCCGCCTCCGCCGCCGAGGAGGCCGCTGAGGCTCTGCAGCGCGAATCCGTGCCAATGGGGCGTCCTTCGAACGCGCAGCACGAGGGCGCCCTTTAGCCGGCGCGCGTCGCCGCTGGAGAAGGGAAATCGGGGCGGAGCCCGGAAACGGGTTCGAGGCTTTACGCGCGGCCCTCTAGGCTTGTCACATGTCCCAGCACATCTTGACCGCCGTCGCCTGGCCCTACGCCAACGGCCCCCGCCACATCGGGCACGTCTCCGGTTTCGGGGTGCCGTCCGACGTCTTCAGCCGCTACCAGCGGATGGCGGGCAACAACGTGCTGATGGTCAGTGGCACCGACGAGCACGGCACGCCCATCCAGGTGCAGGCCGACAAGGAGGGCGTCACCGCCCGCGAGCTCGCCGACCGCTACAACCGGGTGATCGCCGAAGACCTCACCGCCCTCGGCCTGTCCTACGACCTGTTCACCCGCACCACGACGAGCAACCACTACGCCGTCGCCCAGGAGATCTTCAAGGGGCTGTACGCCAACGGCTACATCTTCCCGAAGACCACGCTGGGCGCGGTGTCGCCGTCCACCGGCCGCACGCTGCCCGACCGCTACATCGAGGGCACCTGCCCCATCTGCGGGTACGACGGAGCCCGGGGCGACCAGTGCGACAACTGCGGCAACCAGCTCGACCCGATCGACCTGATCAACCCCAAGAGCAAGGTCAACGGCGAGACGCCGAAGTTCATCGAGACCGAGCACTTCATGCTCGACCTGCCGGCCTTCACCGAGGCCCTGGGCGCGTGGCTGCAGTCCAAGCAGGGCGAGTGGCGGCCCAACGTCCTGAAGTTCTCGCTCAACCTGCTCGGCGACATGCAGCCCCGCGCGATCAGCCGCGACCTCGACTGGGGCGTGCCGATCCCGCTGGACGGCTGGCGCGACCGCGGTGACAAGCGGCTCTACGTCTGGTTCGACGCCGTGATCGGCTACCTCAGCGCCTCCATCGAGTGGGCGCGCAGGTCCGGCGAGCCGGACGCCTGGCGGCAGTGGTGGCAGAACCCCGACGCCCGCGGCTACTACTTCATGGGCAAGGACAACATCGTCTTCCACTCCGAGATCTGGCCGGCCATGCTGCTCGGCTACAACGGCGAGGGGGCGCGGGGCGGCACGTCGGGTGCCCTCGGCAAGCTGGCGCTGCCGTCGGAGGTCGTCTCCAGCGAGTTCCTCACCATGGAGGGGCGCAAGTTCTCCTCCAGCCGGCAGGTCGTGATCTACGTCCGCGACTTCCTGCAGCGCTACGACGCCGACGCCCTGCGCTACTACATCGCCGTGGCGGGCCCGGAGAACCAGGACACCGACTTCACCTGGTCGGAGTTCGTCAACCGCAACAACGGCGAGCTGGTCGCCGCCTGGGGCAACCTGGTCAACCGTTCGATCTCGATGGCCGCGAAGAACTTCGGCGCGGTGCCGGAGGCCGGCGACCTGACCGACGCCGACCGGGCGCTGCTGGAGCGCAGCCGCGCGGCGTTCCCCGCCGTCGGCGCCGAGCTGGGCAGGTCCCGGTTCAAGAACGCCGTCACCGAGGCCTTCGACGTCGTCCGGGACGCCAACCGCTACCTCGCCGAGCAGGAGCCCTGGAAGCTCAAGGACGACCCCGAGCGGGTGAAGTCCATCCTGCACGTCGCCCTCCAGGTCGTCGACGACGCCAAGACCCTGCTCACGCCGTTCCTGCCCACCTCGTCGAACAAGGTGCACTCCATGCTCGGCGGGCAGGGCGTCTGGTCGGGCATGCCCGAGATCCGCGAGGTGGACGACGAGGACGGCCGCCACTACCCGGTCATCACCGGCGAGTACGACGGCGCGGCCACCTGGGAGTCCACCCCCATCCGGGCCGGCGTCCCGCTGGCCCCGCCGACGCCGCTGTTCACCAAGCTCGACCCGAAGGTGGTCGACGAGGAACTCGCCCGCCTCGGCGAGTGACCCGCGGCCGTAGGGAGCATCGAGTGACCACCGTTCCGGCCGCGCCGGCGCCTCTGGGCGCGGAAGTGTTCGACAGCCACTGCCACCTGGACATCATGGTCGGCGACCGCAAGGCGTCCTCCGGTGACCCGGTGGCGCTCGCGGCGCAGGCGGCCGGCGGCGGGGTCGAGCGCATCCTCGCCGAGGCGCGGGCCGTGGGCGTCACCAGGCTGGTGACGATCGGGTACGACCTGCGGTCCTCGCAGTGGAACTCCGAGACGGCCCGCGACCACGAGGGCGTCTACGCGGGCGTGGCGATCCACCCCAACGAGGCGCACGCCGCCACGCCCGAGACCCTGGCCGAGATCGAGAAGCTCGCCCGCGAGCCGCACGTTCGGGCCGTGGGGGAGACCGGCCTCGACTACTTCCGTGACTGGGCCTCCCGGGCCGACCAGGACGCCTCCTTCCGGGCGCACATCGAGATCGCCAAGCGCACCGGCAAGGCGCTGGTGATCCACGACCGTGAGGCCCATGACGACGTCCTGCGCATCCTGGCCGAGGAGGGCGCGCCGGAGGTCGTGGTGTTCCACAGCTTCTCCGGGGACGCCGACATGGCGCGGCGCTGCGTACAAGCCGGATATGTCATGTCGTTCTCCGGGCCGGTGACGTACAAGAACGCCGGTTACCTCCGCGAGGCCGCCCGGGTGGCGCCCGCGGAGCTGATCCTGGTGGAGACCGACGCCCCCTACCTGCCGCCCACCCCGCACCGCGGCAAGCCGAACGCGCCGTACCTGATCCCGCTGACGCTGCGCTGCCTCGCCCAGGTCAAGGGCATGGACACCGACGATCTGGCCCGTGCCATCAGCGCCAACGGCGAACGCGTCTTCGGCGCCTGGTAGCCGCGCCCGAAGGGCGGTACCCACCCCCGGCGCTCGGTCACCTCATGTGATGGCAATGTCACAGACTGCTTTCGGTGATCTGGTTGAGGGGGTTCGGAGGGCGGCGCTAGCGTCGGCAGCCGGTCTACTCGAAGGACGCGCTGTGGATCCATTTCCGGCACCGAGACCGGCCGCCCGGCGTACCGGGTCGCGCCGCGCTCCACGCCGCACGTCTCGCATCCGCTCCGGCGTGCGCTCGCCCTTGCGCTCACCTTGGACACGGGTCGGGTGCGCCGCCGCGGTGGGCGTCTCGCTCGGCCTGCTCACCGGTCACGTCCTGGCGAAGGAGGTGCGGCTCGCCGTCGACGGCGGCGAGACGACGGTCCGGAGCTTCGGCGGCACCGTGCAGGACGTGCTCGCCGCCGTGAAGGTCGAGGTCGGCCCGCACGACGAGGTGTACCCGCCGCGCACTGAGCGGGTCGTCGACGGCACCTCCATCGTCGTACGGCACGCCAGGCCGCTCGCCCTCACGCTGGACGGCAGGAAGAGCGTGCACACGGTCACCGCGCTCAACGTGGGGGAGGTCCTCCAGCAGCTCCATCTGAACGATCGCCGGGCCACTCTCTCGGCTTCCCGCATGCGGCTGATCCCGGTCTCGGGGTTCGCGCTGGACGTCCGGACGCAGCGTCGCGTGACGGTCGTCCGGGGCGGCGTCAGGCTGGACGCGGTGACCACCGGCCGCACGGTGCGCGCCGTGCTCGCCCAGCAGAAGATCACCTTGGCCAGGGGCGACAGGGTGCGTCCTCCGATGGACGCCTTCCCGGAGGACAGCTCCGTGATCCGCATCATCCCCGCGGCCCCCGCCCCGCCGGCCCGCACGATGGCGGTCAGCCCGGCGGTGTCCTCGCTCAACTGGCTCGGCCTCGCGCGCTGCGAGACCTACGCCAACCCCCGGGCGTTCAACCCGGCCGGCCCCTACTACGGCATGTACCAGTTCAGCCTGCCGATGTGGCAGGCGGTCGGCGGCACGAAGACCCCGCTCGACTGGCCGGCCGAGGAGCAGACCTACCGCGCCCAGCTGCTCTACCAGAAGGTCGCCGGCCGGTGGCACGCCCAGTGGCCGAACTGCGGCGCCCGCCTGTTCAACCGCTGACAGGGCCGCCGCGCCGAGGCGCTCTTCCGTTCACCCGCTGATGAGGTGGCCGTCACCCGCTACGAGGTGGCCGGGCCGCGGCGGGTCCGGCCGGTCAGCCGGTGATGGCGGCGCCGAAGTCGGCCGAGCCGCCGTCGGGGACCACCGGCACCCCGTCGCGGCCGGGCACCAGGAGCCGCGTCGGCGCGCCCTCGCGCAGGACCGCGACGGCTCCGCCGGGCGTGCCCTGCTGGTCCGGCGCTCCGACCAGCAGGCCGGCACCGGGCGCGAACGAGTCGGACGCGCCGAAGGCGGCCACCGACCAGCCGAAGTGGTCGTAGGGATGGGCCTGTCCCGTCCGGAGGAGCGCGTTCCCCGCGCCGCCCCCGCCACCCGTGCCGTCCGCCTTGCCGGTGCCGCCCGGGGCGCCGCTCAGCCGTACCTGCCTGATCACTCCCGCCTGCGTCCCGTCACGGGAGTCGAACGGGTCTCCGATGGCCAGGCGCAGCGCCTTGGACGATCCGACCATGGCGAGTGACCAGCCCAGGGCGGCACCGGCCTTGGCCGGCTGGTCGTCCAGGCCCTCGCCGCCGAGCCGGATCGTCCGGGCCGGTGCGGGCTTGCCGTCCTTGCCGGGCTTGAACACCTGCACCAGCCCCGAGTCCGCGACCCCTCCCACGTCGGCGAGCGGGGCGCTCGCCGCGAGGTAGGGGACGCCGCCGGACTCCGCGTAGGCGAGCGCGTACCCGTACCGGTCGCCGGCGTGCTCGATGACGCCCTTGACCGACTCCGGGATGCCCCACTTGACGCTGGTGTAGGTGTCACCCGCCTCGGCGGCGTCGAAGACGATCTCGACCGCTCCGGTGTCGGGCTTCCCCGCGTTCCCCGCCTGCTTGCCGACCCCGTCGTCGTTCTCGTACGGGGTGCCGACGACCAGGTCCATCGAGTCGGCGCGCCCGCCGAAGCGGCCGAACACCAGAGACCAGCCGAACATGTCGCCCAGCTCGCTGTTGCCCACGATGCCCTCTGACTGCTGGGTGATGCGGATCACCGGCTCGGTGCCGCCGCCCGGCTTGGCGCAGTACAGGTAGACCGCGCCCGCATCGTCGGTGCGGTCGGCGTTCTCGTACGGCGCGCCGACCGCGATCACCCCGGCGGGGCGGTCGGGTGCTCTCGCGGCGGCCAGCGACCAGCCGAAGTGGCCGTCCCGCTCGGGCTTGGGCTGGGCGAGTTCGCTGATCGCCTCGGCCGGTACCCGGCCGTCGTAGGCGCCGCCACGGATCACGTACACCGCACCGGCGTCGGCGGCGCCCTCCGCGTCCGCGTACGGGGCGCCCACGACGACGTCGAGACACCTGTCCCCGTCGAAGTGCGTCGTGCGCACGGTCCAGCCGAACGCGTCACCGGCCTTGGCGTCGGAGGCGGTGACCACCAGGCCCTTGCCGGTGCCGTTCCCGCCGAACGGCAGGATGTGCACGGCCCCGGCGCCCGGCACGCCCCCGGCGTCGGCCAGCGGGTCACCTACCACCACGTCGTCGCGGCCGTCGCCGTCGAAGTCGTTCGCACCGGCGTTGGCGCAGTCCGCCGCCGCCTCGGCGCGCGGCGCGGCCACCGCCGGCAGGGCCACCGCCAGCAGCCCCGCGAGCAGCGGGACCATCAGGAACGGACGCCGCGTCATAGCCGTACCTCGATCGCTTCCGTGTCGATGATCCGCACCTTCAGCGTGGCCGCCTGCCGTAAGGGAGGCAGGTCGTAGACGAGCACGCCGTCGACCCTGGCTCCGGGAGCCAGCGTGCCGGGGATCGGCGTGGCGGACTGGAGCGGCTC
This sequence comes from Sphaerisporangium perillae, assembly GCF_023276435.1. Taxonomy (GTDB): domain Bacteria; phylum Actinomycetota; class Actinomycetes; order Streptosporangiales; family Streptosporangiaceae; genus Sphaerisporangium; species Sphaerisporangium perillae. Next base: position 170,405 of record NZ_JALLPO010000017.1, on the reverse strand, counting down.
GTGCTCGCCGCCACGGTCGTCCACCAGAACCGGGGGTGTGGTGGCGGTCGAGGCCGAGACCCCGCCGGGGTTCGTCAGCGTCCACCTGACCACACAGAACCGGCCCTCGCTGGGTGTGGCCCCCTCGTAGGAGGTCAGGCCGCACCGGGGTGGACGGGGGATGACGAACTGCGCGCCGTCCAGGGTGGAACCGGCCGTATAGCGCCGGCCCACGTCGTTCTCGGGTGTGGGCGCGGGAGCGGTGACGGCCGCCACACCGGTCGCGCGGACCGGCGGCCGATTCTGCACCACCATCAGCAGCACGCCGCCCGTGACGACGAGCCCGCCGAGCACCGTCAGCGCGGGCACCAGCCACTTGCGGGCGTACCCGCGGCGCCGGACGTCCGGCCCGGGCAGGACAGAGGGCATGGTCACCCCGGTCGTGCCCGTGGGCGGCTGGGTGTCCTCCCCCCGCGTACCGGTGCGGACTGCCTGAGCGGCGGAGGCCGGGGTGACGGAGGCCGGAGCATGCGAGGACGGGGTGGAGGGAGCGGGCTGGGCGGAGACCTGGGAAGCCGGGACGGGCTGGGCGGAGACGCCGGAGTCCGGGACGGGGTGAGCGGAGACGCCGGAGGTCGGTATGGGCTGGGCGGAGACCTGGGAGGCCGGGATGGGGAGGGCCAGGCCGGGGAGCGACAGGCCCGGGTTCGTCTCGTCGGTGTCCCCGATGCTCTCGACGGCGGCGCGGTCGCCGGCCGGGGTGCCGGGGCGAGCCGGCGTGGCCGCGGGAGTGGCGGCGGCGACGTTGGCGGGGGGCTCCCAGGACTCGTTGAGCATCTCGGTGGCCACGAGCGTCGGCGGGTCGGCCGGGGCGGCCAGGGTGGGCTCGTCCGCCGGTCGCGGACCGCGGCCCGCCGGGTCACCGCCGACCAGCGCGATCAGCAGGTCCTGCGCGGTGGGCCTGCTCCGGGGATCGGGGTCGGTGGCCTGCCGGACGAGCCGGTCGAGCGGCGCGGGCAGGGTGCCGAGGTCGGGTCTGCCGGTCAGCACGCGGGAGGCGAGGGTCATCAGGTCGCCGCGCCCGTACGGGTGGCGCCCGTTCCCGGCGTAGGCGACCAGGCATCCCCAGGCGAAGACGTCGGCGGCCGGGGTGATGTCCTCGCCGCGCACCTGCTCCGGCGCCCACCAGCCGGGGCTGCCGAGCAGCTCACCGGATCGGGTCACGCCCTGCGTCGCGTCCAGTGCGCGGGCGATGCCGAAGTCGATCACCCGGGGCCCGGACATCGACAGGATCACGTTGGCGGGCTTGAGGTCGCGGTGGACCAGGCCGGCCACGTGGATGGCCGCGAGGGCCGCCGCCACGCCGAGCGCCACTCCGTGCAGCGTGCCGGCCTCCAGCGCGCCGTACCGCGAGATCTGCTGGGACAGCGGCGTCCCGGCGATGTACTCGGTGACCATGTACGGGCGGCCGTCGTCGGCGTTGCCGTTGTCGAGCACCTGGGCCGTGCAGAACGACGCGACCCGCCGGGCGTTGGTGACCTCGGCGTGGAACCGGACGGCGAAGCCCTCATCGATGGTGAACTCGGCCTTGACGACCTTCACCGCGACGAGCCGCCCGGTGGGGGCCTCGGCCAGGTAGACGGTGCCCATGCCCCCCTGGCCGAGACGGCCGATCAATCGGTAGGGCCCGATCCGTGGTGGATCGGTCGGACGTAACGGGTCCGCACCGGTACGGTCCATCGACGACGCCTCCTCGTTCCCTGGCGCGGCCACACTAACCATGCCCACTTTCCTTCCGCTTGAAGATCGGTTACGGCTGGCAGGGCATTTGGGGCGGTTCGTCACCCGCCGCTGCGAACTGTTCGGTGCGGGACACTGGGTGGATGGGGAGTTCAATTGTGAGTTTGCTCGGCCCGGCGGAAATACGTAATTTGGCGCACAAGCTCGATCTTCGCCCGACCAAACGGCTCGGGCAGAACTTCGTCATCGACGGCGGCACCGTGCGGCGCATCGCCAGGGTGGCCGAGGTTTCGTCCGACGACGTGGTGATCGAGGTCGGTCCCGGCCTCGGCTCGCTCACGCTCGCCCTGCTCCCCGAGGCCGCCCGGGTGATCGCGGTGGAGATCGATCCCGTTCTCGCCGCCCAGTTGCCGCTGACCGTCGCCGAACGGGCCCCCTCTCTGGCCGGGCGGCTCACCGTCGTCCAGGCGGACGCGATGCGCGTCCGTCCCGAGGAGCTCGGGGGAGAGCCCACCGCCCTGGTGGCGAACCTGCCGTACAACGTGGCCGTGCCCGTCGTGCTCCACCTCCTCGAGATCCTGCCCTCGCTGCGCAAGGGCCTGGTGATGGTGCAGAGCGAGGTCGCCGACCGCATGGCGGCGGGGCCCGGCTCCAAGGTGTACGGGGTGCCGTCGGTCAAGGCCGCCTGGTACGCCGACGTGCGACGGGCCGGGCCGGTCGGCCGCACGGTCTTCTGGCCGGTGCCCAACGTCGACTCCGGCCTGGTGGCGCTGTCCCGCCGCGAGCCGCCGGAGACCACCGCCACCCGCGAGCAGGTGTTCGCGGTGATCGACGCCGCGTTCGCCCAGCGCCGCAAGACCTTGCGGGCCGCCCTGGCATCCTGGGCCGGCACCCCCGCGGCGGCCGAGGCGGCGCTCCGAGCGGCGGGCATCGACCCCTCCGAACGCGGCGAACAACTCCGCGTAGAAGACTTCGCCAAAATCGCCGAAAACCACCCCTGACCCCGCCCCACCACTACGCACTTGGCGGTCGGCCGGTGACGGTGAGGGGACCGGCGAAGGTTCCTGGGCGGCGTGTTCAGCCGGCAACGGTGGCACCGAAGTCGATGCCCTGGAACGGGAGGTGACGGCTCTGGTCGAACAGGGCGATGTTCCCGTCGCCGGGACGGAGCATCGGAGCGTCGCCGGCTCCGGGCGCGGCCAGCGCGATCGCGCCGGCGCCCTCCCGGTCGGGGACGCCGATGACCAGCCAGCCGTCGCCGGTCCCGCTGACGGACCAGCCGAGATGGTCGTAAGTCTGCGGTGTCCTCGCTCTGATCAGGCGTCCTGAGCCTGGCAGCAGGCGCTCGGGGTCCAGTGGCCTGCCGGTCGCCGGATCGGTGCCGCCGAGCGACAGCACGTGCACGGCGCCGGTCTCGGCATGGCGGCCGTCGCCGTCGAACGGCGCCCCCACCACCAGGTCGCGGCCTCCGGAGAACGCCAGGGAGAAGCCGAAGGCGTCGTGGTCCTCGCTGACGTCCGCGACGCCGCCGGCCCCCTGCCACAGCGTCCCCGCCGGCTGGGGATCTCCCGCGGACCGGCCGGCGAGAAGCTGGACGGCTCCGGCGTCCTTCGTGCCCACCGGATCGGCGTACGGTGCGCCCGCCGCGAGGTACCCCCGGCCGCCGTTGTCCCCGTAGGCGAGCGAGTACCCGAACAGGTCCCTCTCGCCGACCGGCACCTGGTCGGTCAGGTCCGGCAGGTTCCACCCCTTGCCGCGGTACCACGTCGCCGCCCCGGCCCCCGGGTCGTACAGGACCGTCAATGCTCCCGCGTCCGGTACGGGCGTGCCCTGGCCACCGGTGTCCTCGTAGGGGGCGCCGATGGCGAGGTCCGGGGCCGGTCCCGCGGCCAGCCCGCCGAGGGCGAGGGACCAGCCGAACAGGTCGCCGGCCTCCCCGTCGCCCGGCACGCCGGGGGACTGCTGCGTGATGCGGCGCGGCTCACCCGCCTGGCGGCCGCCGGCGCCGCCGAAGCCGTACAGGTAGACAGCGCCGGAGTCGGGTACCCCGTCGGCGTCCTCGTACGGCGCCCCCACCGCCACGGCCCCGGCGGTGACGGTCAGCGACCAGCCGAAGTGGGCGCCGTTGCGCTGTTCGGGGGCGCGCAGTTCGATCCGGCCGGCGTTGGTGCGGCCGAAGTCGCGTCCGCCCCAGTAGACGTAGACGTTTCCGGCCCCGGGGACCGAGGTGACGCGGCCGCTGGACTTCTCGGTGACGGAGCCGGCCCAGAACGGGTTGGCGACCACGAGGTCCAGGCAGCGGTCGCCGTCGATGTGGCCGGCGCGGGCCACCCAGCCGCTCAGGCCGCCGTCCCGGGGGAAGGGCGTGCCGCGCACTTTGGGGAACCCCTGCGGGGTGCCGCGCAGGAAGAACAGGTGCCCCCCTCCGGCCCACCGGTCGGCGGGGTCGCCGAACGGGTCGCCGACGACGATGTCGTTGAAGCCGTCCCCGTCGAAGTCGGCACTGCCGGCGTTCGCGCACTCCCCAGAGGCCGAACCGGACGCGGAACCCGCCCCGGTCGGCGGTACCGCTCCGGTCGGCGCGCCGGGTGCCGGTACCGTCCCGGCCGGCGCGACCGTGCTCGTCGTCCCGCCTGGGGAGGGAGCGGGAACGGGGGAGCGGTGCGCGGGGGCGGCGCCGATGGTGGCCAGGAGCACGGTCACCCCGAACAGGAGGCGTCCCATACGAGCACCGTTCATACCAGCAGCGTTCGTGCGAGCACCGTTCGTGCGAGCACCGTTCGTGCGAGCACCGTTCATAGGTACACCCTGATCGGCTCGCCGCCGGTGACGACCGGCCCGATGAGGGCGACAGCCGTCCGCTCGGCGGGCAGGGTGTACTCGCCGCCGAAGGTGAGCGCCTGGCCGGGCTGGATGTCGGCGGACCAGTCAGGCCGGTCCGGCTTCGGGCCTCCGAGGACCCCGGCGACGTCGGTCGCGATGGCGCGGGTCATCTTGTGGTGGTGTGCGGTGTCGTCGACCAGGTCCAGCGGGCCGGCGAGCTTGATCGGCGTCCCGCCGGTGTTGAGGACGAACCAGTACATCTGACACGCCTGCAGGTCGTCGACCCTCTCGCCGTTCGCGTGGACCGGCTTGCCGCAGGCGGGCGGTGCGCTGACGAGGAGTTGGAGGCCCTGATCTCCGACGATGATGTGCCGGCCGATGTCGTTCGCCCGGATCGGGGTGTCAGCCTCTCCGCTCCATGTCGCGGTGCGGCCCGCCATACGGTCCCATGGGGCGAGCAGGACGAGGCCGGTGCCCAGCGCGAGCACGGCCACGACGCCGATCACCGCCCGGGTCCTCCATCGCCTCAAGCCCGCCCGTCCTCCCGGCCTCGCCGGGCCGATGCCCCGCCCTCGATCGGGTGCGGGTGCGAGGTGGGGGCCGCCGTCCGGAGCCTGGAGGTTCTTCGGCGGGTCCCACATGGCCTCGAGCACGCGGGTGGGCGGACCGTCCGTGGCGCTGTCCCCTCCGATGAGGGCGAGCAGGAGCTCCTGGGCCGTGGGGCGGGCCGCCGGGTCGAGGTCGATCGCCCGCTGGACCAGGCGGTCCAGCGGGTCGGGGAGGCCGCTCAGGACGGGCTTCTCGTGCAAGATGCGGTACGCCACCGTCATCGCGTCGCCGTCGCCGAAGGGATGGCGCCCGCTGGCGGCGTAGGCGACCAGGCATCCCCAGGAGAAGACGTCCGTGGCCGGGGTGACCGGCCGCCCGTCGAGCTGCTCGGGCGCCCACCATCCGGGGGTGCCGACGACCTCGCCGGTCAGGGTGGGGCCGGTGAGGCCGCCGAGCGCGCGTGCGATGCCGAAGTCGATGACCCGGGGCCCGGTCATCGACAGGATGACGTTGCCGGGTTTGAGGTCGCGGTGGACCAGCCCCGCGGCGTGGATGGCCGCGAGCGCGGCGCAGACCCCGAAGGCCAGGCCGACCAGGGAGGATTCCTCCAGCGGACCGTAGGCGGCGATCTGCGATGAGAGCGGGGTGCCGGGGATGTAGTCGGTGACCATGTACGGCCGCCCGTCCTCGGCGTCGCCGTCGTCGAGGACCCTGGCCGTGCAGAACGAGGCCACCTTGCGCGCGCTCGCGACCTCGGAGCGGAACCGCGCGGCGAACCCGGCGTCCTCGGTGAACTGCCGCTTCACGACCTTGATGGCCACCTGCCGCCCGGTTTTGCTCACGCCCAGGTAGACCGTGCCCATGCCTCCCTCGCCGAGCCGGCCGGTCAGCGTGTACGGCCCGATCGCGGCGGGATCGCTCTCCCGCAGCGGGGAGGAGCTGTTCTGGCCGTCGATGGATGCTCTCCTTCACGTCACCCCGGTGCCCCCGAACCGTCACCGTACAGACACCCGATCCCCTTTGTCCTGACTCCCACCGACATGCACCCCCTTAGGCGCGTAGGGTCTCGGCCGGTGGGGGCGTATGCGGGGGTTACGATCAGATCCCGTGACTTCCGTGACCGTCCGGGTGCCCGCCAAGGTCAATCTGCAGCTGTCCGTCGGGCCGCCGCGCGACGACGGCTACCACGACCTGGTGAACGTCTTCCACGCCGTCTCCCTGTTCGACGAGGTCACTGCCTCCGACGGCGCCAGGACGGCTGGGGAAGGGCCGGTTGCCGTCTCCGGAGAGACCACGGTCACCGTGAGCTGCGAAGGCGACTCCGCCGGCCTGGTGCCCCTCGACGGGGAGAACCTGGCGGTGAAGGCCGCTCTGGCGCTCGCCGCGCGTGCCGGGCGGCCGGTGAGCGTCCATCTCGCGATCCGCAAGGCGATCCCGGTCGCCGGAGGTATGGCCGGCGGCAGCGCCGACGCGGCCGGTGCCCTGGTCGCCTGCAATGAGCTGTGGGGCCTCGGCCTGACCGGGCAGGAGCTCATGGAGATCGGCGGTGCCCTGGGCAGCGATGTGCCCTTCGCCCTCCTCGGCGACACGGCCGTCGGCACCGGCCGAGGCGAGAAGCTCCAGCCCGTCCCCGTCGGCGGTGAGTTCCACTGGGTCTTCGCGCTCGCCGAGGGCGGCCTGTCCACCGCCAAGGTGTACGGCGAGTGCGACCGGCTGCGCGAGGCCACAGGGGAGCGGGTCGCCTGGCCCCAGGCCGACGACGTCCTCATGGCCGCACTCGCCGCCGGGGACGCGAAGGTGCTCGGCGAGGCGCTGGTGAACGACCTGCAGCCGGCCGCGCTGATGCTGTGCCGCCCGCTCGTGCGCACCCTGTCGGCGGGACGGGAGCACGGCGCGCTCGGCGCCCTGGTCTCCGGCTCCGGCCCTACATGCGCCTTCCTCGCCGAGTCGGCGGCCGAGGCGGCCGAGCTGGCGACGGCCCTGCAGGCTGCGGGCGTCTGCCGCTCGGCCGTCACCGCCTACGGACCCGTCCCCGGAGCGACGATCGTGCCCACCGATCACCGCTGACCGTGCCTGTCTGGTCCCAGGTCGAGGAACGCTCGCCGGGTTGCTCCCCGTACGACGGCGCCGGCATCGCCGTACCCCTTCTCGCCGCCGCGGCGCCGGATCCGCGCCACCGCACCGGAGGTGCCGGGGGTGTGATCGTTGTGCTGGGGAAGAAGGTGAGGGGCGGGGGTTCGCTGGGCGCGGGGTGTATGAGGTCCGGATAGGCTTTGAAGGCGATGAATCTGGTAAACCTCGAATCGGTCTCCCATGCCTACGGTCCGAAGCCGCTGCTCGGCGAGGTGTCCCTCGGCATCGAGGCGGGCGACCGCATCGGCGTCGTCGGGCGCAACGGCGACGGCAAGACCACGCTGATCTCCGTGATCGCCGGCACCCTGAAACCCCATGGGGGCCGGGTGACGCACACGCGTGGTCTGCGCATCGGCTTCCTCTCCCAGCGTGACGACCTCGACCCGGCGCTCACCGTGGGCGAGGTCGTGCTCGGCGACCGCGCCGAGCACGAGTGGGCCGGTGATCAGGCGGTCAGGGAGATCCTGGGCAACCTTCTCGGCGACATCGAGCTGTCGGCGCGCGTCGGTGAGCTGTCCGGTGGCGAGCGGCGGCGCACCGCCCTGGCACGGCTGCTCATCGAGGAGCACGACCTGGTCATCCTGGACGAGCCCACCAACCACCTCGACATCGAGGCCATCGCCTGGCTGGCCGGCCACCTGTCGCAGCGCCGGTCCGCGCTGCTCGTCGTCACCCACGACCGGTGGTTCCTGGACGCGGTGTCCACGCGCACGTGGGAGGTCGTCGACGGCACCGTCCAGCGCTACGAGGGCGGGTACGCCGCGTACGTCCTGGCCAAGGCCGAGCGGGCACGCATCGCCCAGGCGACCGAGGAGCGCCGCCAGAACCTCATGCGCAAGGAGATCGCCTGGCTGCGCCGCGGCCCGCCCGCCCGCACGTCCAAGCCGAAGTTCCGCATCGAGGCGGCCCAGGCGCTCATCGCGAACGAGCCGCCGGTCCGCGACACCGTTGAGCTGGTGAAGTTCGCCTCGGCGCGGCTCGGCAAGACCGTCTACGACCTCGATCGGGTCACCTTGCACGCAGGCGGCCCTGGAGAGGGCCCGCTGGTGCTCGACGACTGCACCTGGCAGTTCGGTCCGGGTGACCGCGTCGGGCTGATCGGGGTGAACGGCTCGGGCAAGTCGTCGCTGCTGCGGCTGCTCGCCGACTCGGTCCGGCCCGACTCCGGGACGGTGGTGCGGGGCAAGACGGTGCGCTTGGCGCACCTGTCCCAGGAGCTGGCAGAGCTCGACCCGACCCGGCGCGTGCTGGAGACCGTCGAGGAGATCCGCAAGTTCATCCAGGTCGGCAAGCGAGAGTGGACGGCCTCGCAGTTGCTGGAGCGTCTCGGCTTCCGTGGCGACGCCCAGTGGAAGGTGGTCGGAGACCTGTCGGGCGGCGAGCGGCGGCGGCTGCAGCTGCTGCGGCTGCTCATGGACGACCCGAACGTGCTGCTGCTGGACGAGCCCACCAACGACCTCGACATCGAGACGCTGAACGAGCTGGAAGACCTGCTCGACGCCTGGCCGGGCACGCTGGTGCTGGTCAGTCACGACCGCTACTTCCTGGAGCGGGTGACCGACCGCTGCGTGGCCCTGCTCGGTGACGGCGGGCTGTCGCTGCTGCCCGGCGGCGTCGACGAGTATCTCCAGCGCCGTTCGTCCGGCAACGCCCTGACCGCGCGGGCCGGCTCGGCTCCGCCGGGTTCCGGCGGCTCCGGCGCGGAGGGCGCCTCGGGTACGTCCGCCGCCACTGACGGCGCGGCACCCTCGGGGATGTCGGCCAAGGAGCTGCGCGAGGCGCAGAAGGAGCTGTCCAGGCTCGAACGCCAGCTCGACAAGATCAGCGGGCGGGAGACCACGCTGCACGCCGCCATGGCGGACGCCGCCTCCGACTACGGCAGGCTGGCCTCGCTGGACGCCGAGCTGAAGGAGCTCCAGGCGCAGAAGGAGACCATCGAGCTCGAGTGGATGGAGCTCGCCGAGAGACTTGGCGAGTGACCTTCACCCGTTGACCTTCCCCGCCCGGTCTTCCGTGCGCGGGCGCTCGGCGACCTTGCCTCGCGGTGTGGATCTTCCCATGCGGATGCTTGTCGATCTTGCCTCCGCCGTGTAGATCTTCCCGTGCCGGGCGCTCGGCGCAGGCGACCTCGCCTTCGCCGTGTGGACGCCCTCCGGCGCGGGTCAGGCGCCGTTGTGGGCCGAGTCGAACGGGACGAGGATCGTGCGCAGCAGCGCGGCGAGTGTGCGCCGCTCGCTCGGGTCGAGTCCGGCGAGCAGTTCGCGCTCGCGTCTGAGCAGGTCGGCGAAGGCCTCGTCGACGCGGGCCCGTCCCTGCTCGGTGAGCGACACCAGCACGCCGCGCCGGTCTTCGGGGTCGGGCCGCCGGCGCACGAGGCGGGCGGCGGCGAGCCGGTCGATGCGGTTGGTCATGGTGCCCGAGGTGACCAGGGTGGCGCGCAGCAGGGCTCCGGGGCTGAGTTCGTACGGCGGGCCGGACCGGCGCAGGGTGGTGAGCACGTCGAACTCCCACGGCTCCAGCCCGTGCTCGGCGAAGGACGCCCGGCGGGCGCGGTCGAGATGCCTGGCCAGCCGGGAGACCCGGCTCAGCACCTCCAGGGGCGACACGTCGAGGTCGGGACGCTCCTGTCGCCAGGACAGGACGAGCTGGTCCACCTCGTCCTGCGGCGTACTCTCCGCGGACCCTGCGGCCCACTCCGCGGACTCCTCGGTGAGCTCTTCGGCGGCCTCGTCGCTCCGGCGCGTCGTCATGCGGCCGAGTCTATCTCTCTTGACATCGAGACATCTTGCCTAGTATTCAGTATCTTGATGTCAAGAGATATTTGGGACCCCACCGTTTACGGCCGGTACGCCGACGAGCGCGCCCGCCCGTTCTTCGAGCTCGTCTCCCGCGTCCGCGCGGAGAGCCCCGGCTACGTCGTCGATCTCGGCTGCGGCACCGGCGAGCTGACCGCCGAGCTGGCCCGCCGCTGGCCGGAGGCGATCGTCCACGGCGTCGACTCCTCACCCGCGATGATCGCCAAGGCCCCGGAAGGGCCGGCGTTCAGCGTGGGCGACGTCCGTTCCTGGCGTCCTGAGCGCCCGGTCGACGTGATCGTTTCCAACGCCATGCTGCAGTGGGTGCCCGAGCACCGCGAGCTGCTGCCGCGCTGGGTGGAGGCGCTGCGCCCCGGAGGCTGGCTCGCCTTCCAGGTTCCCGGCAACTTCGACGCCCCGAGCCACGCGGTCGTCAGGGAGCTGTGCCGCACCGGTGCCTGGAAGGAGCAGCTCGGCGACCTCGTGCGTTCCACGCCCGTGGGCGACCCCCAGGAGTACCTGGCGCTGCTCGCCGGGCTCGGCTGCGAGGTCGACACCTGGGAGACGACCTACATCCACCTGCTGCCCGGCGAGAACGCCGTGCTCAACTGGATCATGGGTACCGCCCTGCGGCCGATGCTCGACCGCATCGGGCCCGACCAGAGCAGGCGCGAGGCGTTCCTCGCCGACTGCGCCCGGGCCCTGGAGGAGGTCTACCCACGCGAGCCGTACGGCACGGCATTCCCGTTCCGCCGGATCTTCGTCGTCGCGCGCAAGCCCGCCTAGCGGCCTCCGGCCTCGGAAGGACGGCGGCGGCGGGCCGCTCGGGCGGTGGAAGTGCCGAGTACTGTCAGTTACTGTCACTTGTTAACCTTTATATGACACCATAGCCGGATTCGGCTGACTGGCGGGGTGGGCATGGCCATCGAGATCGAAGACAAGTTCGACGTGCCGGCGGACTTCGCGGTGCCCGACTTCAGCGGCGTCTCGGGCTGCGCCGCAATGGACGATCTCGTGACCGAGAAGCTGGTCGCCGTGTACTTCGACACGCCCGACCTGCGCCTCGCCGCCCGCGGGATCACCCTGCGCCGCAGGCGCGGCGGCCACGACGCCGGATGGCACCTGAAGCTGCCGAAGGCCAAGGGAATGCGTGACGAGGTCACCCGCCCGCTCACGCGGAGCGCGAAGACCGTCCCGCCGGAGCTCGCCGGCCTGGTCCGGGCGCAGACCCGCGGAGAGACGCTCGTCCCGGTCGCGGAGCTGGAAACATTGCGCAAGGTGACCATCCTGCGCGACGCCCACGGGCGGCGGCTGCTCGAAATCGCCGACGACAACGTCAAAGGGACGGTGTTCGGGACCGCGTTCGGCGAGGACGACCGGCAGGTCGACCGCTGGCGCGAGGTCGAGGCCGAGCTGGCCGACGGCGACGCGGTTCTGCTGAAGCGGGTCGGCAAGGTGCTGCGCAAGGCCGGCGCGACCGCGGCCGGCTCGCAGAGCAAGCTCGCCCGCCTCCTCGGCCCCCGCATCCCGGCTCCGGTCCTCACCGAGCCGCAGGAGAACGGTACGGCGGGCGCCGTCGTGGTCGGTTACCTGAAGTCGCAGCTGGCCGCCCTGATGGCCCAGGATCCCCGGGTGCGGCAGGCGGAGGAGGACGCCGTCCACCAGATGCGGGTGGCGAGCCGCCGCCTGCGCAGCGCGCTGCGGTCCTTCTCCGGCGTGATCGCCGAGACCGCCGGCGTGCAGGACGAGCTGCGGTGGATCGCCGGTGTGCTCGGCGAGGCCCGCGACCTGGAGGTCATCCGCGACCGGTTCGCCGGGCTGCTGGACGAGCTCGACCCCTCCCTCATCGCCGGCCCGGTCCGCGACCGCCTCGGCGACGACCTCGCGCGGCGCGAGCAGGAGGCGCTCGCGCGGGCGGCCGAGGCGATGAACGGCGAGCGCTACTTCGCGCTGCTCGACAGGCTGGACACGCTGGTCGCCAAGCCGCCGCTCACCCCGCTCGCGGCCAAGAAGGCAGAGACGACGCTCGCGAAGGTCGCCGACAAGAGCTGGCGCCGGGTGGAGAAGAAGTACGACGAGGCTCAGGCCATCGAGGACGCCCAGCGGCGGGAGACCGCGATGCACGACGTCCGCAAGGCCGCCAAGCGGGCCCGGTACACCGCCGAGTCGCTCAGGCCGCTGCTCGGCGCCCAGGCGGCCGGGCTGGCCAGGCGGGCGAAGGCCGTTCAGACGGTGCTGGGGCTCTACGTGGACGGCGTCGTGGCCCAGGGGATCCTGCTGGAGGAGACCGAGCGGGCGCGGGAGGCCGGTGAGGACACCTTCACCTACGGCCTGCTCTACGGCATCGAACGCGCCGCCGCCGAACGCTCCCGTGACGGCTTCCCCGAGGTCTGGGCCGAGGTCACGGCCGCTTCCTGAACCGCCGGCCGTCGAGGTCACGGCGGGTTCCTGAACCGCCGGGCGGCGCCGAAGTCAGGTGAGGTAGCGGTCGATGGCGGTGACCCGCCCGCCGGTGTGGTGCAGCACCGCGAGCGCCCCCTTGCGCAGGTGGACGTCCCGCGCGGGGCCGTCGTAGCGGCGCTCGCAGAGGCCGGAGATCAGCTCGGGGAGCACCTTGCCGTGGCTGCAGACCGCCGCGGGCACCCCCTCGTCCAGCAGGGACAGGGTGAGCGCCAGTGAGACGGAGCCGTCGTAGTGGGTCTCGCTCAGCGGGGGCTCGGTGCGGATCGGCAGCGCCTGCCGGGCGGCGTACGGCAGGAGGCTCTGCACGCACCGCCGGCTCGGCGAGCTGAGCAGCGACGCCGGACGGTAGCCGTACAGGATGTCGCAGATGGTGCCGGCCTGCGCCTCGCCCTGGTCGTCGAGGGGGCGCAGGTCGTCGTCGCCGTGCCAGTCCTGGCGCGTGCCCGCGTACGCGTGCCTGACCATCACCAGCGGCGTGGTGTCCAGCGGCGCCTTATTCAGCGCGGTGAGCAGCCGGGTGTCCCATCCGTAGGTGAGCCGGTCACGCGCCTCGGGCACCGGCAGCCACTCGAGACGGTCCACCTCGTCGGAGGGCTCCGGGGCCACCTCCTTGATGACCCGCGCCGCCCAGTAGTCGACGCGCTTCGGCCGGCCGCCCTTCGTGTACCGGGCGGTGGGAAGGCGGCGGCCGAGCGTGACGCTCAGCCCGGTCTCCTCGGCCACCTCCCGCAGGGCGCCGGTGACGGGGTGCTCGCCCGGCTTCAGCTTGCCCTTCGGGAAGGACCAGTCGTCGTACTTCGGGCGGTGGACCACGGCGACCTCGGGGTCGCGTGCGTCGCCTCGCCAGACGACCGCGCCGCCGGCGCGGATGAGGTCGTTGCGGCGTGCGGCGTCGTCAGTCATCGATGGTCCTCCACCGCCGGGTCGCGACCAGGCGGGACTGTAGGTCCAGGAGCGGCTCGCCGTTGTCGTCGCGATGGTGGCGAACCCAGGTGCCGTCGCCGTTGAGCCACCAGGAGCCGGTGGTGTCGGCCATGGAAAGGTCGAGCAGCTCGGAGAGGTACGCGCGGTGCTGCGCGCTGTTGACCTTCACCAGCGACTCCACGCGGCGCTCCAGGTTGCGGCGCATCAGGTCGGCGCTGCCGATCCAGATCTCCGGGCGCCGCCCGCCGCCGAACTCGTAGATGCGCGAGTGCTCCAGGAAGCGTCCGAGGATGCTCCTGACCCTGATGTTCTCCGACAAACCCGGAATGCCCGGCCGGAGGGTGCAGACGCCGCGCACGACGAGGTCCACGGGGACACCTGCCTGCGACGCCCGGTAAAGCGCGTCGATGGTCGGCTCGTCCACCAGGGAGTTCGTCTTGATCCGGATGCGCGCGGGGCGGCCGGCGGCGTGATGGGCGATCTCCCGGTCGATCCTGGCCAGCAGCCCGGCCCGCATCGAGTGCGGGGCCACGAGCAGCCGCCGGTAGGCCGAGTGGTAGGAGTAGCCGGTCAGGTGGATGAACAGGTCGGTGAGGTCCTCGCCCACCATCGGGTCGGCCGTGAGCAGGCCGAAGTCCTCGTACTGCCGGGCGGTCTTGGGGTTGTAGTTGCCGGTGCCGATGTGGCAGTACTGCCGCAGCTCGCCCGACGGCTCCTGCCGCACGACCAGGGCCAGCTTGGCGTGGGTCTTCAGGCCGAGGACGCCGTAGACGACGTGGCAGCCGGCCCGTTCGAGCTTGCGCGCCCAGGTGATGTTGGCGTGCTCGTCGAACCTCGCCTTGATCTCCACCACGACGACGACCTGCTTGCCCGCCTCGGCGGCGTCGATCAGCGCGTCGACGATCGGCGAGTCGCCGCTCGTGCGGTAGAGCGTCTGCTTGATGGCCAGCACGTTCGGGTCGGCCGCCGCCTGCTCGATGAACCGCTGCACGCTGGTCGAGAACGAGTCGTACGGGTGGTGGACCAGGATGTCCCGCTCCCGCAGGACCGAGAAGATGTCGTCCTCGGCGTGGACGGCCTCGGCCGGCACGAACGGCGGGAAGCTCAGCTCGCCCCGGTCCAGGTCGGCGATCGCGTGCAGCCCGGTCAGGTCGAGCGGGCCGGGCAGCCGGTAGATCTCGTGGTCGGCCACGTCCAGCTCGTCGACGAGGAGGTCCAGGACCGCCGGGCTGATCGTGTCCTCGACCTCCAGCCGCACGGGAGGCCCGAAGCGCCGCATCAGCAGTTCCTTCTCCAGGGCCTGCATGAGGTTCTCGGTGACGTCCTCGTCGACGTCGAGGTCCTCGTTGCGGGTGACCCGGAAGACATGGTGCTCGACGATCTCCATGCCCTTGAACAGCTGGCCGAGATGGGCGGAGATGACGTCCTCGAGGGGGACGAACCGGTCCTTGGACGCGGCGACGAAGCGTGGGAGCTGCGACGGGACCTTGACCCGCGCGAAGACGGTGTGGCCCGTGCTCGGATTGCGGACGGTGACCGCCAGGTTGAGCGAGAGGCCAGAGATGTAGGGGAAGGGGTGCGCGGGGTCCACGGCGAGCGGGGTGAGCACCGGCCGGACCCGCTCCCGGAACAGCTTGCGCATGGCCGTGCGCTCGTCCCTGTCGAGATCGTCCCAGCGCACCACCTCGATCCCCACACTCGCCAGCTGGGGGCAGACCTGTTTGTGGTACGCGGCGGCGTGGCGCTGCGCGAGATCGTCGGCGATCGCCGCGATCCTGGCCAGCTCCTCGCGAGGCTTCAGCCCGCTCTTGGTGCGGAGCAGCAGGCCGGTCGCCATCCGGCGTTTGAGGCCCGCGACTCTGACGCGGAAGAACTCGTCGAGGTTGCTGGCGAAGATCGCGAGGAACCGCACCCGTTCCAGCAGCGGAACGGAGGCGTCCTCGGCGAGCTCCAGCACCCGTTCGTTGAAGTGGAGCCAGCTCTCCTCGCGGTTGAGGAAGCGGTCCTGGGGAAGGAGGGGCTCGTCGTGTCCTTCAGGGGTCGGCGGCACGATCTCAGCGGACATATGTCCAAAATGCCCTACTTGGTTGAACGGCACGTTAACTTTTCAGCAACGACGCTTTTACTTCACTCCGCGCGATGGGGGTGGGTCGGTCGCGTGGACCTCCGGCCCCTGCAGTAACTCCGCCCGCTCACCGCGATCTATCAGCGGCACGCGCTCCACCAATTCGACCCGTTCGACCCGCTCAACGTGTTCCGCGCGTTCCGCGGCGAGCTTGGCCCGCCGGGCGGCCTCCCTCTCGGACTGCCTGGCCTGCTGCTCGGCCAGCTTGGCCTCCTGCGCGCGGAGCTTCTCGCGCTCGCGCTGCTCGCGGGCGAGGAGCTTCTCCTCCTCGCGGCGCAGCTTCTCCTGCTCGCGCAACTCGCGGGCCCGGATCTTCTCCTGCTCGCGCAGTTCGCGGGCCCGGATCTTCTCCTGCTCCTTGAGCTCCTTCTCGCTGGGCCTGGCGATGCCGCGCAGCTCGACGGCCGGCGGCGCGGCGGGCAGGCCGCGGGTGGAGAGGGCGGTGAGGCCGGGGCGCGGCTCCAGGCCGGTCAGGCCGTTCCAAGCGAGGTTGACCAGATGGGAGGCGACCTCCTCGCGGCTGGGCTGGCGCGCGTCCAGCCACCACTGGCCGGTGAGGGCGACCATGCCGACGAGCATCTGGGCGTACATGGGGGCGAGCGTCGGGGCGTACCCGCGGTCGGCGAACTGGTCGGCGAGCACGTCCTCGACCTGGCTGGCGATGTCGCTGATGAGGCTCGCGAACGTGCCGGTGCCCGAGGCCGCGTGCGAGTCGCGCACCAGGATGCGGAAGCCCTCGCTGGACTCCTCGACGTACTGCAGTAGTGCGAGCGCGGCACGTTCCAGCCGGATCCTCGGGTGGCCGGCGTTGAGCGCGACGGCGACCAGGCTGAGCAGCCGCTGCATCTCACGGTCGACGACGACGGCGTAGATGCCCTCCTTGCCGCCGAAGTGCTCGTAGACGACGGGCTTGGAGACCTTGGCGCTGGCGGCGATCTCTTCTATGGAGGTGCCGTCGAACCCTTTTTCGGCGAACAGAGTGCGGCTGACGCGGATCAGTTGCTCCCTGCGCTCCTTACCAGTCATGCGCACGCGCGAGCGGGGTTCGGTCATGGGTTCCATAATGGCTGGCCCGGCGGGTCCGGCAACCGCCAATGCCCTGGTTTGACGAGCTATAGCGGTTTTCTGGGGGTTGGATTGGGCCGGGACAAGGATTCGGGCCGCCGTCTGGCGGCCCGACACGGGGGCTGGATCAGCCAAGCCGCTTCGCCGCCAGACGATCAGGGGTCGGCCACCTGACGTCGGTCGCCCAACCGGCCTGCTCGAACCAGCGGATCACGCGGGCGCTCGGGTCGATCTGTCCCTTGAGTGCGCCGTGACGGGCGGAGGTCGGGTCGCTGTGGTGAAGGTTGTGCCACGACTCGCCGAAGGACGGGATGGCGAGCCACCACACGTTGCGGGACTTGTCGCGGACCTCGAAGGTCTCGTCACCGAAGACGTGGCAGACCGAGTTGATCGACCAGGTGACGTGGTGGAGCAGGGCGATGCGGACCAGGCTGCCCCAGAAGAAGGCGGTGAGCGCGCCGGTGAACGACCAGGTCACCAGGCCGCCGATGACGGCGGGAAGCGCCAGCGAGGCGAAGACCAGCCAGGGGAACGCCAGGTGGATGCGGTAGACGTCCTTGTCGTTGATGAGGTCCTTCGCGAAGCGCTCGCGGTTGGTGCGCTCGGAGGAGAACATCCAGCCCATGTGGGCGAACAGCAGGCCCTTGGTCAGCGCCTTCCAGTCGTTGCCGAAGCGCCACGGCGAGTGCGGGTCGCCCTCCTTGTCGGAGTACTTGTGGTGGCGGCGGTGGGTGGCCACCCAGTCGATGACGCCCATCTCCAGCGACATGCTGCCGGCGATGGCGAGCACGATCTTGAGCGGCCGGTTCGCCTTGAAGGATCCGTGCGTGAAGTACCGGTGGAGGCCGACGGTGACGCCGAGCCCGGTGAACACGTAGAAGACGGCCGTGATGACGACGTCGCTCCAGCCGAGGAAGTGCCCCCAGGCCATGGGAACGGCCGTGATGACCGCCAGGAACGGGACCGCCACGAAGATGACGAGAAGGACGCGTTCGAAGTTGCTCTTGGGTTCCGGTTCGAGGTCCGGCCGCGGCGGCGGCGGCGGAGTCGTACGGTCGGCGACGACTGTCATGGGCTACCTCACGTGATTCGTACGGAGTGTGGCTGTAGCTACGTAACCGTAACCTACGCCATCGTAAGTTAGGAATCCCTAAGCCGTAATGTGGGGAAGATGAAGCTTCGACAGCGAACCGGTGGCAGGTCCGCGTCTTGCGCTTACATGCCCATATCTGCTAAAGCGACGCGGTCGAAGGGGCCAAAAGGTCGGCCACGACATGCCAGGCGTGCGTGACGGCGCCGCGGGCCGCCCATGCGGCGGCAGGAAATGCGGTGAGCGGCAAGGGGCTCTCGTGGGTATTCTTGTCACCGCGGTTGAGGAAGGTCTCTCATCGGTCCGGCGTGGGGTAATTGGCAGCCCACCTGCCTTTGGAGCAGGGTTGTCCTGGTTCGAGTCCAGGCGCCGGAACTTCTCTTCGCACTAGCGGGCCGCCGCCCGTGTCCGATTCGGGACGCCCTCTTCCCCGAGGGGGCTGGATCCCTCCGGGGAGGCGGCGGGTATTCTCACGGTGTCGGGTGGGTGGCCGGGCGGTGCCTGAGCGGTGACCGTACGCCTTCCCGCTCGCAATGTCTCAGCCGCGACGCCGAGGGAGCCTCAGTCCGTGAGTGTGCCGCGCCCGGCAGCCGTCATCGTCCTCGCCGCCGGCGAGGGCACCCGGATGAAGTCCGCCAAACCCAAAGTCCTCCACGATCTGTGCGGTCGCGCCTTGGTCGACCACATGCTCGCGGCGGCCCGGGGCCTCGAGCCCGAACGCCTGATCGTCGTGATCGGCCACGCGCGAGAGCAGGTCCAGGCGCACCTCGCCGAGACCGGCCCCGACGCCCGCGCGGTCGTCCAAAGTGAGCAGAACGGCACCGGCCACGCCGTCCGCACCGTCCTGGAGGCGGTCGGCACGATCAGTGGCACGGTCCTGGTGACCTACGGCGACACGCCGCTGCTGCGCACCGAGACCCTCGCCCGGCTGCTCGCCACCCATGCCGCCGACGGCAACGCCGTCACCGTGCTCACCGCCGAGGTGCCCGACCCGACCGGGTACGGCCGCATCATCCGCGACACCACGGGCGCCGTCCTTGCGATCGTCGAGGAGAAGGACGCCTCGCCGGAGCAGCGCGTGATCAAGGAGATGAACTCCGGGGTCTACGCCTTCGACGGGCTCCTGCTCGCCGACGCGGTCAAGCGGGTCTCCACCGCCAACTCCCAGGGTGAGGAGTACCTCACCGACGTGCTGTCGATCCTCAGGGAGGACGGCCACCGGGTGGGCGCGTCCGTCGCCGCCGACCACGTCGAGGTCGAGGGCGTCAACGACCGGGTGCAGCTCGCCTTCGCCCGCGGCGTCCTCAACACCCGCATCCTCCAGGCCCACATGCGCGCCGGCGTCACCGTCATCGACCCCGCCACCACCTGGGCCGACGTGAGCGTGACCATCGAACCCGACGTGGTGATCCACCCGGGCACCCAGCTGCACGGCCGCACGAGCATCGCCGCCGGGGCGGAGGTCGGGCCCGCGTCGACCCTCACCGACACGGTCGTCGGCGCCGGCGCGGTCGTCCGCAACGCCGTCTGCGAGGGCGCCGAGATCGGCCCCGGCGCCTCGGTGGGCCCGTTCGCCTACCTGCGGCCGGGCACCGTGCTCGGCAGCAAGGCCAAGGCGGGCACCTACGTCGAGATGAAGAACGCCCGCCTCGGCGCCGGATCCAAGGTGCCCCACCTCACGTACGTGGGCGACGCGACCATCGGCGAAGGCACCAACATCGGCGCGGCCAGCGTGTTCGTCAACTACGACGGGGTCGAGAAGCACCACACGACGGTCGGCGACCACGTCCGGGTCGGCAGCGACAACATGCTGGTCGCTCCGATCACGATCGGCGACGGCGCCTACACGGCGGCGGGTTCCGTCATCACCGGCGACGTACCTCCGGGGGCGATGGCGGTGGCCCGAGGGCACCAGCGCAATATCGAAGGGTGGGTGGCGCGCAGGCGCGCGGGCACCGCTTCCGCCGAGGCCGCGCTGCGAGCCACCGCCGGGGACGACGGCCACGCGGGGCACCCCGAGAACGGCGAGCGGGGCACACGGTCTGGGCAGGCCGAAAAGGGTACGCCCGGTGTACACACCGAGCGGGCCGGAAAGGGCGCGCCGGGCACATCGCCCGAGCGGGCCGAACAGGGCGAGCAGGCCGAACAGGCCGGCGAAAGATAGCGGGGAGCGCCAAAATGAACCAGAGCGGCGAGCGAGCCGAGCAGTACGGCGAGGCCTTCACGGCCGCGTCCGGCGAGCGGCCGGTCGAGGAGGCCGTCATGACCGGGAAGAAGGCCACCGGGGAGAAGCACCTGATGTTCTTCTCCGGCCGGGCCTATCCTGAGCTGGCGGCCGAGGTGGCGCAGCACCTCGGCACCGAGATCACCCCGACGAAGCTCCACGACTTCGCCAACGGCGAGATCTACGCCCGGTACCTGGAGTCGGTGCGCGGCAGCGACGCGTTCGTCATCCAGAGCCACACCGAGCCGATCAACAAGTGGATCATGGAGCAGCTGATCATGGTGGACGCCCTCAAGCGGGCGTCGGCCAAGCGCATCACCGTGGTCCTGCCCTTCTTCGGCTACTCCCGCCAGGACAAGAAGGGCCGCGGCCGTGAGCCGATCACGGCCCGGCTGATGGCCGACCTGTTCAAGACCGCGGGCGCCGACCGGCTGATGTCGGTCGACCTGCACACGGCGCAGATCCAGGGCTTCTTCGACGGGCCCGTCGACCACCTGTTCGCGCTGCCGGTGCTCCACCGCTACCTCAGCGGCAAGCTCGACCCCGCCAACACCACGATCGTCTCGCCCGACACCGGCCGGGTGCGCCTCGCGGAGCGCTGGGCCGACCAGCTCGGCACCGCCGTCGCGTTCATCCACAAGCGCCGCGACCTCGACGTCGCCAACCAGGTGAAGGTCCACGAAGTCGTCGGCCAGGTGCGGGGCCGCACGTGTGTGCTGATCGACGACATGATCGACACCGGTGGCTCCATCTGCAAGGCCGCCGACGCGCTGTACGAGCAGGGCGCCACGAACATCATCGTCGCCGCGACCCACGCCATCTTCTCCGAGCCCGCCGTGGACCGGCTGAAGAACTCCCGCATCTCCGAGGTGGTCGTCACCAACACGCTCCCCATCCCCGAGGAGAAGCGGTTCGACAAGCTGACCGTCCTGTCGATCGCCCCGCTGATCGCCCGCGCCATCAGCGAGGTCT
The DNA here is from genome assembly GCF_023276435.1 of Sphaerisporangium perillae. Taxonomy (GTDB): domain Bacteria; phylum Actinomycetota; class Actinomycetes; order Streptosporangiales; family Streptosporangiaceae; genus Sphaerisporangium; species Sphaerisporangium perillae. The sequence continues at coordinate 149,523 of NZ_JALLPO010000017.1, read as the reverse complement.
TCAGCGACGGCTCGGTGACCAGCCTCTTCGAGGGCGACGCCTGACCGGCCCGACAACTACCGAAACGGCCTCTGACCCGCACAACCGGTCAGAGGCCGTTCTGCGTCCAGCACCGGACACGAGCTACTTCGCGGTACTGCTGCCCGCGCAGTTGGTCGCGGGTACGGGACTCGGACTGGGCTTCGTCACCATGAGCATCGGCGGGGTGCGGGGCGTGGCCCCTAGCGACACCGGTGTCGCCTCGGGTCTGGTGAACACCAGCCAGCAGATCGGCGGCGCCCTCGGCCTGGCCGTCCTGGCGGCCGTCGCCTCGGCCGCCACCGGCGATCCGGCGCTCCCAGAGTCCCTGACCAGTGGCTACACCACCGCCCTCCTGGCAGGTGGCGGGCTCTACCTGGCCGCCCTTGTCGTCGCCGCCTTCGCCGTCACCCCGCCGCGGACCCCGGGGACCGTGCCGGGTCCGGTAGGCTCTGAGGGTTCAATAAGGATTCCGCGCTCGTAACGCCTTCCGCTAGGGCGGGTGAGGGTGAGCGCCTTCCCGTTCTTCCAGACTCCCTAGGAGACAGCCGTGTCCGAAGTACGCATCGCCGCCGAACCGCGTTCCGAGTTCGGCAAGGGCGCCGCTCGCAAGATCCGCCGCACCAGCAAGGTCCCTGCCGTCCTGTACGGCCACGGCATCGAGCCCAAGCACCTGACCCTCCCGGGCCACGAGCTCATGATCGCTCTGCGCACGCCGAACGTCCTGATCCGCCTCGAGGGCGACGGCGTCAACGAGCTGGCGCTGCCCAAGGGCGTCCAGAAGGACCCGATCAAGGGCTTCCTCGAGCACGTCGACCTTCTCCTCGTGAAGAGCGGCGAGAAGGTCACGGTCGAAATCCCGGTCACCACGGTCGGCGACATCGCCCCGGGCGGCCTGTTCGACCAGCAGCTTCTCCAGATCGCGGTCGAGACCGAGGCCACCCACATCCCGACGGGCATCGAGGTGGACATCACCGGCCTCGAGGTCGGCGGCGTCATCACCGCCGGCGACCTGAAGCTGCCGAAGGGCACCACCCTGGCCGCCGACCCGGAGACGGTCATTCTGCAGGTCACCGCCGTCCCGACCTCCGCCGCCGGCGAGGGCGAGGAGGCCGCGGGCGAGGGCGAGTCCGCCGCCGAGTAACGTCGCGCGTCGTCGGCAGTCCCGTATCGTCGACAGGGCAGCCAGGAGGCCGATCACGGCCCCCGGCTGCCCTGTTCGCGTGAACTGGAAGGAACGGAGAGGTCTGTCGTGGACCGCTGGTTGATCGTCGGGCTGGGCAACCCCGGGCCCGAGTACGCCGGTAACCGGCACAACGCCGGGTTCATGGTGCTGGACGAGCTCGCCGCGCGCGCCGGCGGCCGGTTCAAGGCGCACAAGGCACGCGCCGAGGTCGTCGAAGGGCGTCTCGCGAGTGCTCCGGTCGTGCTGGCCAAGCCCCGTTCGTACATGAACCTCTCCGGCGGGCCGGTGAAGGCTCTCGCCGATTTCTACAAGGTCGTCCCGGCGAACATCATCGTGATCCACGACGAGCTGGACATTCCGTACGGCGCGCTGCGCGTCAAGCTGGGCGGGGGCGACAACGGCCACAACGGCCTGCGCTCGCTCACCAAGTCGCTCGCCACCAAGGACTACCTGCGGGTGCGTTTCGGCGTCGGCCGCCCGCCCGGCCGGATGGACGCGGCCGACTACGTGCTGCGCGACTTCGCCACGTCCGAGCGCAAGGACCTGCCGCTGCTGGTAGACCGCGCCGCCGACGTCACCGAGTCGCTGATCGTCTCCGGCCTCGAGGCCACCCAGAACACCTTCCACCCCTCCGACCTGAAACCCCTCAAACCCCCCCGCTAACCCCTCCCCCCGACCCGACACACCTCGCCCGGCGTCCGGCACACCGCGTCCAGTCGGGCAGGTTGGAGTACACGCCGGTAAACGGACTTCCTCGATTTCCCAAAGACTGTCACAGGCTCCCGCTAGCATCCGTCACGGACGGTATCTAGACGGTCACGGGGAGGGTGTGTGCGCGACGGCGAAGGGCCGGTGCCTGATGTCGAGAGACCGGCGGCGGTCGTCAGCAGGCCGGCAGCGACCGCCGAAGGCCCGGTGGCGACCATCGAGACGACGGCCGGTGGGGCATCGCCCGTGGCCGTCGACACGATGAGCGATCAGCGGCCGGTTCAGGCTGGCGACGCGATGGCTAATGGGTCGGGGCTGGCTGTCGAGGTGTTGGGTGGTCAGGGCTCGGTCGCGGGTGTCGAGATGTTGGCCGGTCGGAGGGCCGGTGTGGCGGTTGTGGCGTCGGGCGGCCGGGGGGTTGTTGAGGGGAGGTTGAGGGGTCGTGGTCGTGCTGATGCGCGGCGGCGGCCGCGGTTGCCTCGGTGGGCCAGGCGCCACCGCTTCCAGGCCATGGCCCTCGACCTCGGGTGCGGTCTGCTCGCCGGTGCCGCCGCCGTCCTGGTGCGCTTCGGCGAGGTCACCCCTTACGTCACGCCTTATCTCGTGCTCAGCCTTGTCCTGCCGCTGCTGTGGGTGGCCGCCGTGGGCCTCAACCGGGCGTACGAGCCCCGGCTGGTCGGGGTGGGGTCGGAGGAGTTCCGCCGCATCACGCAGTGCGGGTTCGTCCTCACCGCAGGGGTGGCGATCGCCTCCTACGTCACCAAGACCGATCTCGCCCGCGGATATGTCGTGCTCGCCCTTCCGCTCATGACCGGCCTCACCCTTTCCTGCCGGTACGCCCTGCGGCTCCGGCTGCACGTCATGCGGGCCAGAGGGCTGTGCATGCGCCGTGTGATCGCGGTGGGTCATCCCGCGTCCACCGCCGATCTGGTCCGCCGCTTCCGGCGCGAGCCGTACCACGGCATGGAGATCGTAGGAGTGTGCTTGCCGCGTGACGACACCACGGCGAGCGTCGAGGGCGTCCCGGTGCTGGGCGACTTCTCCGACGTCCCGCTGGTCGTCGGGCAGGCGGCGGCCGACACCGTCGCGGTGCTCGCCTGTCCCGAGTTGGACGGCACCGCGCTGCGCCGCCTCGCGTGGCGGCTGGAGAAGACCCGCACCGATCTCGTCGTCGCCCCGGCGCTGATGGACGTTGCGGGCCCGCGCACCACGATCAGGCCGGTGGCAGGGCTGCCGCTGCTGCACGTCGAGCATCCGGAGCTGTCCGGGGTCCGCCAACTGCTCAAGAACCTCTTCGACCGGGTGGTCGCCGGCCTCGCGATCGCCGTCCTGGCGCCGGTTCTCGCCACGCTGGCGGTGGCCGTGCGGACGACGAGTCCGGGGCCGGCGCTGTTCCGGCAGACGCGGGTCGGCAAGGACGGCGTGGAGTTCACCATTCTCAAGCTGCGGACGATGCGGCTGGACGCCGAGCGCCGCAAGGTCCACCTCGTCAGCGACCAGGACGGCGTGCTGTTCAAGATCAGAGACGATCCGAGGGTCACCCCGCTCGGGGCGTGGTTACGGCGCTACTCCCTGGACGAGCTGCCCCAGCTCTTCAACGTGCTGCTCGGCGACATGTCGCTGGTCGGGCCACGGCCGCCGCTTCCGGAGGAGGTCGCCGCATACGGGGACGACGTCCGGCGGAGGCTGGTGGTCCGTCCCGGCATGACCGGCCTCTGGCAAGTGAACGGTAGGTCTGACCTTTCCTGGGAGGAATCGGTACGGTTGGACTTGCGTTACGTCGAGAACTGGTCTCTCACCCTGGATCTCCAAATCCTGTGGAAGACCTGGTCAGCCGTGGCACGCGGCTCGGGTGCTTACTAGCCCGAGGCGAGGGATACTCGGGTGCGGCATCAGAAAGGGCATCGTGACGATACGCGACGACCACGCGCTCGCGGCAGATCTGGCGGCCGAGGCCGGTGAGAGGCTGCTGGCCCTGCGCTCCCGTGCAGGCTTCGACGATCCGGTGGCGTTGCGCCACGCGGGCGACCATGAGTCCCACGCCTACCTCACCGAGTCGCTGTCGCGCCTGCGGCCGAGCGACCGCGTCCTGTCCGAGGAGGGCACGCGTGAGGAGCGGCTCGACCCGCGCCGCCAGGCCGCCGACCGGGTGTGGATCATCGATCCGCTCGACGGCACGCGCGAGTTCGGCGAGAAGGGCCGCGCCGACTGGGCCGTGCACGTAGCCCTGTGGCAGCGCACCTCCGCGGCCGGTGAGCTGGTGGCGGGGGCCGTGGCGCTGCCCGCGCAGGGGCTGACGCTGAGCACGGGCGCGCCGCCCGTGCTGCCCGCCCCGCGTGAGGGCCGCATGCGCATCGCCGTCAGCCGCACCCGTCCCCCCGAGTTCGTCAGGAAGCTCGCCTACCTCATCGGCGCGGACCTCGTCCCGATCGGCTCGGCCGGCGCGAAGATCGCCGCGGTGCTCACCGGTGAGGTCGAGGCCTACGTCCACGCCGGAGGCCAGTACGAGTGGGACTCGGCCGCTCCGGTGGCCGTGGCGCTGGCCGCGGGAGCCCACGCGAGCAGGATCGACGGGTCACCGTTGACCTACAACCAGGAGAACCCCTCATTGCCGGATATCCTGGTCTCCCTACCGGATCTGGCGCCAACGTTGCTCGCCGGCATCCGCGACGTGCACCGTTAGGGCCGACCCCGGAGGTAGAGCAAATGCTCCAGAGCGACTACACGACATCGCAACTCGACGTTCTCGAGGCCGAGGCGATCCATATCATGCGTGAGGTCGCGGCCGAGTTCGAGCGTCCGTGCCTGCTCTTCTCCGGTGGCAAGGATTCGATCGTGATGCTGCGCATCGCGGAGAAGGCCTTCTGGCCCGCGCCGATCCCCTTCCCGCTGATGCACGTCGACACCGGGCACAACTTCTCGGATGTGATCGAGTTCCGCGACCGGCGGGTCGCCGAGCTGAACGCGCGCCTGGTCGTCGCGTCCGTCCAGTCGTCGATCGACGCGGGCCGGGTCGTCGAGGAGACCGGCCGCCGCGCGAGCCGCAACCGTCTGCAGACCACGACCCTGCTGGACGCCATCGAGGAGCACGAGTTCGACGCGGTCTTCGGCGGCGCCCGGCGCGACGAGGAGAAGGCCCGCGCCAAGGAGCGGGTGTTCTCGTTCCGCGACGACTTCGGCCAGTGGGACCCGAAGAACCAGCGCCCCGAGCTGTGGAACCTCTACAACGCGCGCATCCGCAAGGGCGAGCACATCCGGGTCTTCCCGCTCTCGAACTGGACCGAGCTGGACATCTGGGACTACATCCGGCGTGAGGGCATCGAGATCCCGTCGATCTACTTCGCGCACACCCGCAAGGTGTTCGAGCGTGACGGCATGCTGCTCGCCGACGACGACGTGGTCAACCGCGACGAGGAGGAGCTCGTCTTCGAGACCGTCGTCCGCTACCGCACCGTCGGCGACATGACCTGCACCGGGGCCGTCCAGTCGAACGCCGCCACGGTGGAGGAGATCATCGCCGAGATCGCGGCGACCCGCATCACCGAGCGCGGTGCGACCCGGGCCGACGACCGCACCTCCGAGGCCGCCATGGAGGACCGCAAGAAGGAGGGGTACTTCTAATGCCCCGCCTTGTCGTGGCAATGTCCCGCCTTGCCGTGACCACGGAGCCGTCCCGCGCCCGCCGTACAACCGATGGAGAGCAGTTCTGATGGACATCCTGCGTTTTGCCACGGCCGGTTCGGTCGATGACGGCAAGTCCACCCTCATCGGGCGCCTGCTCTTCGACTCCAAGGCGATCTTCGAGGACCAGCTCGAGGCCGTCGAGCGCACCAGCCGCGACCGCGGCACCGAGTACACCGACCTGTCGCTGCTCACCGACGGCCTGCGGGCCGAGCGCGAGCAGGGCATCACCATCGACGTGGCCTATCGCTATTTCGCCACGCCGAAGCGCAAGTTCATCATCGCCGACACCCCCGGCCACATCCAGTACACCCGGAACATGGTCACCGGCGCGTCCACGGCCGACCTGGCGATTGTGCTGATCGACGCGCGTAAGGGCGTCGTCGAGCAGTCGCGCCGCCACGCGTTCCTCACCACGCTGCTGCGGGTGCCCCACCTGGTGCTGGCCGTCAACAAGATGGACCTGGTCGACTACTCGCAGGAGCGGTTCGAGGAGATCCGCGAGGAGTTCACGTCCTTCGCGGCGAAGCTGAACGTCTCCGACCTGACCTTCATCCCCATCTCCGCCCTCCACGGCGACAACGTCGTGTCCCGGTCGGAGAACATGCCGTGGTACCAGGGCACCTCGCTGCTGCACCACCTGGAGCACCTGCACATCGCCTCCGACCGCAACCTCGTCGACGTGCGCTTCCCCGTGCAGTACGTCATCCGCCCCCAGCGGGCCACCGACCCGGCGTTCCACGACTATCGCGGGTACGCCGGCCAGGTGGCCGGTGGCGTCCTGAAGCCCGGTGACGAGGTCATGCACCTCCCCTCGGGCCTCACCACGCGGGTGGCGGCGATCGACACCTTCGACGGGCCTCTCGAGGAGGCCTTCGCGCCCATGTCCGTCACCCTCCGCCTGGAGGACGACATCGACATCTCGCGTGGTGACATGATCTGCCGTCCGAACAACCAGCCGCAGGTCGCCCAGGACCTCGACGCCATGGTCTGCTGGATGTCCGACAACATGAAGCTCGGCCCGCGCTCCAAGCTCGTCATCAAGCACACCACCCGTACGGCTCGCGCGCTGGTGCGCGACCTGCACTACCGGCTCGACGTGAACACCCTGCACCGCGACGAGTCGGCCCCGGCGCTCGGGCTGAACGAGATCGGCCGGGTCTCGCTGCGGGTCACCCAGCCCCTCTTCGTGGACGACTACGCCAGGAACCGCCTCACCGGCGGCTTCATCCTCATCGACGAGGCCACCAACGGCACCGTGGGCGCCGGCATGATCGTCGACGCCCGCTGATCTGGCGAGCCGATCTCACGATGACGTGATGCGCCTCGCAGGTCGCGATCACCACGCTGCTCGCGACCTGCGCCGGCGGGTCAGTCAAGGATGAGCCAGTGCCGCCGTTGATCGTTCTGATGGGCGAGAAGAATCTCGATCTCAGTGTTGACGGTCGTTCGCGACATGGTTTTCATCCTCCTCGTCAGCGCGGTCGAGTAAGGCACGACGCTCCGGCTCGCTGTGGGCGGCGGAGGCGGCCTGCCGGAACAGGACGGCGGCGCGGCCATGGTCACCGTGGCGGGCGGTGAGGTCCGCCTCCGCGGCGACGGCGAGCGGGTAGCCGTCCAGCGCGCCGCCGGCGCGTGCTCGGGCCAGCAGTTCCAGCCCTGCCGCGGGCCGGTACGCGTAACCGTGCGACACGGCGCGGTTCAGCTCGACCACGGGTGTGGGTTGCACCCGGCGGAGCTCGTCGTAGCATCGCGCGATCGCCGGCCAGTCGGTGGCGGACGCGGACGTCGCGGCGGCATGGCATGCGGCGATGCGCGCCTGGAGCGCGTAAGGGCCGTCCTGCCTGATCCCGGCCAGGATGTCGAGACCTTCGGCGATCGCGGCGTGGTCCCAGCGGGACCGGTCCTGCCGGTCGAGGGAGAGCAGCTTGCCGTCGGCGTCGTGGCGGGCGTCGCGCCGGGAGTGCTGGAGGAGGAACAGAGCCAGCAGTGCGGACACCTCGGGCTGTAGCGGCATGAGTTGCCTGAGCAGCCGTGCCAGACGTATGGCCTCCTCGGCGAAGGCGGGCTCGCCGTCGGCTTTGTAGCCGCGGGTGAACAGTAGGTACGGACACCGGGCAGCCGCTCAGCGAGTGCCGGTCCGCTGGGCACCCGATACGGGATGCCGGCGTCGGCGATCTTCGTCTTCGCCCTGGTCAGGCGGCGGGTCATGGTGGATTCGCTGATCAGGAAGACGCGGGCGATGTCGGCGGCCGGCACGGCGCAGATCGTCCGCAGCGTCAGCGCCACGCGCGCCTCGATGGTCAGCGCGGGATGGCAGCACGTGAAGATGAGTCGCAGCCGGTCGTCCACGATGTCCTCCTCCGCTTCCGGGGCGGCGCCGGCATTCCCGGCGGTCAACGCGAGCACCGCCAGGTCGCGCATCTTGCGGCGTTCCACCGACGCGCGCCGTAAGGTGTCGATCGCGCGGTTGCGGGCCACCGTCATGAGCCAGCCGCCCGGGTTGTCCGGTACACCCTCCGCGGGCCAGCGCCGCAAGGCCAGCGCTAGGGCCTCCTGGGCGCAGTCCTCGGCCAGCGTCCAGTCGCCGGTCACGCGGATCAGGGCGGCGACGATGCGAGAGTAGGCGTCGACGGCCGCCGTCGCGGCGGCCGTCTCTGCCGGTGGCCTGTCGGGCACGCTCTCACTGCTCCCAGTCGGCGACCGGCCGCAGCTCCAACCGTCCGGCTCTGGCCATGGGGTGGGCGCGAGCGACCTCGATCGCCTCGTCGAGGTCCGCGCATTCGAGAAGGTCGAAGCCGACGATCACCTCTTGGGTCTCGGCGAAGGGACCGTCGGAGATCAGCAACTCGCCGTTGCGGACCCGGACGGTGGTGGCCGTGGACTCGGCGGCCAGCGCCATGCCCTCCAGACGCCGGCCACTGGCGTCGTTCTCCGACACCCACACGTCGATGTCGGGCTCGTTCTCCTTGTCGGTGTCAGGCTCGAGGTCGGTGCAGACGAACATCATGTACTTCAACTCAACACTCCCTGGATCGATGTGGTCGCACCTTATTGACGAACGGCCGGGGCGGTTCCGGACAACAGGCGCACCTGCGATTCGTCCAGAATGCCGCTGCCTGTGACCGGCTTGCTTGTGTCGTGGTGCTTCTCTGGCCAGTGACGGTCGGTGGATCCGGCGCCGGGTCGGTGGGAAGGGGTACGGCGAAGTCGGCGCCGCCTTACAGTGGGCAACCCGGCGCACGCGCGTCACAGCGTACGAATGGACCCCTGGCGGGGGTGTTCCGAATCGAGGTCGGGCGGCTCGGTCGTGATCGCGCACCAGACGGACCAGCCTGGTCCCTCAGGGTTGGCATGGAAGCCCCAGTTTCCCTCCGACAGCATGTCGACGATGGCCAGGCCCCGGCCGCCCTCCCCGAGGAGGAACGCAGGCTCGACCTGGATACTCTCCGCCAGGAGCAGCGCCTGGTCCACCCGGATGCGCGGGATTCCGGCGGACAGGCCCCTGTCCGTCACCTCGACCCGCAGCCGATCGCCGTCCACCGCCAATCGAAGGACCAAGGGCGCGCGTTCGGCGCTCCCCGTACCGCCGGCCACCTGGTGCCGGGCGTGGCGGACGGCGTTGGTGATCAGTTCGGAGACGGCCAGGCGTACGGGTTCGTAGGCCGGGTGTTCCTCGCCGAGCCAGTCGCGTACCTCCGCGCGGGCGCGGGCCGCCGATTCGGGGTCGCTGGGCAGACGAATCTCTTTGAGCGTGTCCGGCGCCATTGATATGCCTTCCCAGTCCGTTCCGGCTGAATTCCTGTTTCACTCGGCTCGCCGGCCGAGGCGCCGCAGTGTCGTCGGCGTGGCCCTCATACGGTGGCAAACAATCGGGGGAGTGAAACGGTTATTCGTGTTCGCAATGTGTTCACAATCGCGTGAACCCTCTCGGGTGACCTTGTGAACGCCCAGCATGATGGCGTAAATAGGTGCCAGGCCGTGAGAGAGGAGCCCGGAGGTGACCGTCCCCCTGGAGCCGGATCCGTCTATATCCCCGCGTATTCAGTTCGGTACAGAACTACGCAAATTCCGACTTTCCGTGGGATTCTCGCAACGGAAACTCTGCGACGCGATCCATGTGTCGATCAGCCAGCTCAGCATGATCGAGAACGGCCACCGGGCGCCGACGATGGAGCTGGCTCGAGCGGTGGACGAGGCCCTCGGTCTCGGAACCACCCTCACCGGCCTCCTCGACCGCCTGAACCGCGCGGCAGCCCAGCTCCCCCGCTGGTTCCGCCCCTGGCTCGACTTCGAACGCGAGGCTGAGGCCCTGCGTATGTGGGAGCCGTTGATGGTCCCCGGCCTCCTCCAGACCGAGGACTATGCGCGAGCCGTCTTGAGCCGTAAACCCGGTATCACCGCTGAGCAAGCGGAGGAGCATGTCACGGCCAGAATGGACCGGCAGAGTATTCTCAAGCGGTCGATGCCGCCCATGCTCTGGGTCATCCTGGATGAAGGCATCCTCCACCGCCCTATCTCAGGGTCGGCGGTAATGAAGGGCCAGTTCGAATACCTTCTTGAGGTTGGAGCAAACCCTTGTATATCCCTCCAGGTGCTTCCCTACCGGGCATGCAGCGTGGTTGGGTTGATGGGTGGCTTCGTCATCGCGGACATGCCCAAAGGAGCACTACCTGCGGCCTACATCGAGTCGCAGAGCACGGAAGACCGCGTGAGCGATCGACCAGAAGAGGTGAAAGGTCTAGCGCTCAGGTACGACATGATCCGGGTAGACGCGCTACCACGTTGTGAATCATTAAGCATGATCAAGGAGACGATGCGGAGATGGACGGCCTGACCCGAGAATTCGCCAACGCCCAGTGGCGGAAGTCCACGTTCTCTGGTGACGACGGAAGCAACTGTGTCGAGGTTGCTGTGCTGTCCAGCGGGCGACGGGCCGTACGTGACAGCAAGGACAGGAGCGGCCCCGTCCTCGTCGTCACCCCCGCGGCGTGGGTCACATTTCTCGATCACGTGAAGTCCAACCCTTCTGCCTGACCCATGGTGGGTAGTTAATGTGCGGCAGAGTCCTCCGGCTACGCTCTCGGGGTCTCATTTCCCACTGATGATCAGGGATCATGCGGACCCGGCGTGATCGATGAGGGGTGCGGAGATGGACAATGTGACCTACGAGTTCACCAACGTCCAGTGGCGCAAGTCCAGCTTCTCTGGTCACGACGGTAGCGACTGCGTCGAGGTCGTTCACTTGTCCGGTGGGCGGCGGGGTGTGCGTGACAGTAAAGATCGCGGTCGCCCCGCGCTTGTCGTCAGTTCGGTTGAGTGGGTCGCCTTCCTTGACCATCTGAAGATCGATCATTTGGCCTGATGTCGCACACGCTCTGACCGCGTTTCCACTCTGGCTCGTACCGGGCGGCGGTACTCCTGGGCGGGTTAGGCTGAGCCCATGACCGCTGAGCCGCTGCACGACGCCGGGGACGACCCGGCGGAGATCTTGCGCGTCTTGCCCGAGACGTGGCATGAGCAGTTCCTCGGTGAATATCACAGGGCCTTGGACGCCGCCCATGAGGTCTGGCGCTTCCATCAACTCCGGGACCTCTTGCATGTGTGGCGTCTGCGGGCGGTGGCCTTCTCCAACCCGGACTTCGAGAGTGCGGCTCAGGCCGCCCGCGAGCGGCGCTCAGAGGAGTTCGTGCCAGCAGAGAACGTCATTCCCGGCTGGAACGGACGTCTGTGAGCTATCGCGTGGAGTTCCACGTGTCGGCTCTGGTACAGCTCAAAGGTCTCCCCGGTGAAGCGTTCGACGCTCTGGTCAAGCGGGCTGCGGATCTGGTCGACGCGCCATGGGACGCTCAGGTGCTTTACCCGGATGAGCCGGAGTTCCGGCAGACGCTCTTCGGTGACTTCGGCGTGCTGTTCTTCCAGGTCGACGAAGAGGCTGAGCTGATCCGGATCTTCAACGTGACCTGGGCCGGCTGACGTCGCCACCGTCCGCACGGCACCGACGTGGCATCGGCCGCGTCAGGGGATGTCGGCCGACACTCGAAACGGTTTTTCAACGGTGCTCGCACCAGTACCCCTTCTCGCCGTCGCGCCGCCCGTTGTACGGCTACGACGTCGAGCGAGAGGGGCGTTTATTCGGTTGCGTGCTCGTGGGGGGGCGTGGGAAAGTCGGTCCCGTTCTGCGACATGCGTGCACATAGCGAAGGATTGAAGTCCATGGTTTCGGCGCCCTCCAGTGGCCGCCGTCGGCACTGACCGCTCTGCTCTTCCGGGCAGCATCCGGCACTCCTAGTGCCACGTCCGTCTCCTCACGGCGGCCCCACGTGCGGTGCCTGGCACCGCTTCCATCTCCCTGTGCGGGGATGGCCCCGGCCCAGCGCCGGGTCTGACAAAAGCCTGTGCGGCTCACTGGTCCGCCTCGTGCGGCGGGAGCGCGCTCCACCATGTCATCTACGTGAGGTCAACATCACCGTGGGTACCAATGTCCAGAGCTTTGCCGTCGCCAACCTCCGCCGCCGTCCCGTGGTCGTCGAGACCGGTGGCTTCGTCGCGGGGTTCGATCCCAGCACCACCAGCCCTCACATCAACTACGCGACCCCTGTGCCCGGTGCTCGTCCCACCAGCGGGGATGTCGCAGCGCTGATCGAGGTGTTCCGCGAGCGCGGTCTCAAGCCCCGGCTCGAGTTCGCGCCGGACGCCGCGCCCGCCGTGGAGCCCGCACTGCGCGCGGCGGGATTCACCATGGAGGAGGTACACGAGTACCTGGTCTGCAGTCCGGCCACACTGACGATGCCGCCGGTCGGCGGTACGCCCGACCCGGTCATGGCCGCGCTGCTTGTGGAGACCCCCTCCACGGACGAGGAGTACGCGTCGATCGACGGCGCCCTGTCCGAGGCGTTCACTGGCGAGTTCGCCTCCTCCCCGGAAGGCGTGGCCCGGCTGCGCCGCACCCAGGAGAACGGCGGGGCGGTGCGGTTCGTCCGGTCGCCCGACGGCGGCTGCGCCGGTGGGGCCTTGTGCTCGGCACCGGCCGTGGGCACTTCGGAGCTGGCCGGCGTGGGCACTCGCCCCGCCTTCCGCGGCCGTGGCATCGCCGCCTCGGTCACCGCCGCGCTGACCGAGGCGATGTTCGCCCTGGGAGCGCAGTCGGTGTGGCTGGAGTACTCGGGTGAGGGATCCCGCCGCGTCTACGAACGCGTCGGCTACCGGCCCGAGGGCACCCGCCTGTACATGGCGCTCGAAGGGTGACGGTCAGCGCCTGCCCGTGATGACGTCACGGGCGACGGCTTTGCGCTTGGCGGCTTCGTCGGCCGCCGACTTCTGCTCGTCCGCCATCCGGACGTCGTACGCCGCGCGGGCGGTGGCGATCTCGCCCTGGTGTGTTTCGGTCCAGGTGACCAGCGCCTGGATGGTGGCGTGCAGGGTCGTGCCCAAGGGCGTCAGCGCGTAGTCCACGCGAGGCGGCACGGTCGCGTGCACGGTGCGTATCACCAACCCGTCGCGCTCGAGGTGGCGCAGAGTCTGGGTGAGCATGCGCTGGCTGATCCCGTCGATCAGCTTGCGCAGCTCGGTGAAACGCAGGCTGCGCCGGTCGAGCAAGGCGATGGCCAGAAGCGACCACTTGTCCGCGATGCGGTCGAGGATCTGCCGGACGTCGCAGCCCTCCCGGGTGTCCCACTGGAGAACGTCGTAGTCGCCGTCGGTATCCCCGCAGTGACCGAGGAACTTTGAAGTGCCGTCTTCCACGCCTTCCGATACTGCCTGACGATGCTGCTGGTTACAAGAAGGAACCGGCCCTCACTTGGGTAACCATGGAGCCGGTTCCATGTCCCCGAGAGGAGCCGGCCATGTCCGCATCGGTCGACCGCATGGACGCGCGCGCCTGGAGCGTGCTGCTCGTGCTTGCTGGAGCCGTATTTCTGGAAGGCATCGACGTGGCGATGCTGAACGTGGCGCTGCCGTCGATCCGCGCTGATCTGGGGCTGTCCACCGGGATGCTCAGCGGCGTGGTCAGTGGCTACGTGCTCGGCTACGGCGGGTTCATGCTGCTGGGCGGCCGGGCCGCCGACCTGTTCGGCCGCCGCCGGATGTTCCTGTTCTGGCTGGTCGTCTTCCTGCTGTTCTCCGGTCTGGGTGGTTTCGCCACCGAGGGCTGGATGCTGTTGCTCGCCAGGTTCGTCACCGGGGTCGCGGCCGCGTTCATGGCCCCCGCCGGGCTCTCCCTGGTCACCGGCAATTTCCCCGAGGGACCGCAGCGCACCAAGGCGCTCGGGGTGTACGCCGGGACGGCCGCGGGCGGGTTCTCCCTCGGCCTGGTGGCCGGCGGGCTGCTGGCCTCGATCGGCTGGCGGTGGGTGTTCTTCGCCCCGGTGGTGCTGGCGGCGCTGATCCTGGCGGCGGCGATCCCCCTCGTCAAGGAGCCGGACGCGCCGGAGGCCTCCCCGGGCGGCTTCGACCTGGCCGGCGCCCTGGCCATCACCGGCGCGATGATGCTGCTCGTGTACGGGGTGGTCCGGCTGGAGCGCCCAGGCGACGACACCGGGATCACGCTGGGCGTGTTCGCCGCGGGACTGGCGGCGTTGATCGCCTTCGTTCGGATCGAACGGAGATCCGCCAACCCCCTGGTGCGGCTCGGCATCCTGCGCTCGCGTCCGCTCATGCGAGCCAACCTGACGGCGCTGCTGTTCATCGGCTCGTTCGCCGGGTTCCAGTTCTTGGCGACGCTGTACCTCCAGGAGGTGCGTGGCTGGACCACCCTGCAGACCGGACTGGCCATGCTGGTGATCGGCCTGGACACCATCCTTGCGCCGACCATGACGCCGCGCCTGGTGAACAGGTTCGGCAACGTTCGCGTCCTGTTCGGCGGTCTTGTACTGGCGGCGCTGGCCTACGCACTGTTCCTGCCGCTCCGGGTGGACTGGACCTACGCCGCCATGTTGCCGACCATGGTCCTGCTCGGCCTCGCGTTCTCACTGGCGTACGGCCCGCTGACCATGGCCGCCGTCGAGGGTGTCGACGAGCGGGAGCACGGCGTGGCCGGCGGCCTGCTGTACACCTCGATACAGTTCGGCACCGCGCTCGGCCTGTCGGCGGTGACCGCGGTGAACGTCGCGGCGCTTGGCGACGCCGCGACCCGGGGGGCGGCACTCGACGCACTACGGATCGCGCTCGCCGTCCCGGTCGCCGCTGCCGTCGCCGCCACGCTGGTAATCGCCTTCGGCTTGCGCACACCTGCCCGTGATCCCGAGCCCGCGCTCGCCGCGCAGCGGTGAGGTGTCACCGGCCGGTTCTCGGGTCCACCCGCCGGGGACCGCCTAAGGCGCCCCGGCGGGACGGTCCAGGATTGTGCTCAGCCGCCAGGGACGGTTTAGGCCCTGGATGAGCTCGTACACCTGGTTCACTCATCCGCGTCCAGACCTTGGCGCGACGATCCCTCGAAGGTGCCGTGGGTGGATCGGCGTCAGCCTCCGACGCGTCGAGCGGACGCCTGGCTGTTGTCAGACGCGGCCTGGGAACGTTGTTCCGGTGTCACGCAGACATGGTCATCGGCGACCGCCTCACGCCAGACGAAGCCCGATATGCACGAGTCAGGTCCCGACGCACCGTTGGGGTCCACCCGTTCAGCGGCCGCCTGGTTGTCCATGCGTGTCTGTTCACGAACCTGCGGTGTGACACATACGCGGTCGTTGGGAACGGCTTCTCGCCAGACGAAGCCCGATATGCAGGTGTCGGGGTCGGTGTTGGTGTTGGCATTGGTTCCGTTGCCGTTGCCGTTGCCGTTGCCGGTGTCGGTGGGTTTGGATGACTTCACACGCGTTGGCTTGGGACCCGAGGACTTCTTGTGAGAGCTGGACGGTTCCACCTGAGCAATAGAGGGGTTTTGGTCGCCGTCGTGGGGTTTGGTGTAGCCGGCGGTTATGGCCGCCGCCCCGATGACCGCGGCAGCACCAATGAGCGCGGCAATGATCGTCCCGCTTCTGTCGGGCATGATCGTTCACCTCCAGGCAGGGAACTCGGCGGTTGTGCTTCCCGCGGTTCTCACGGGCGATTCGAGCTGAGTGGCAGGGTGCGACGCGGACCGGGCCGGCAGGACGGTCCTCTTACCGGCCGTAGACCTGGTGCGAGGTGTCCAGGCTCGGGCGGTAAGGCCGTACGGTCATTTCATCGGATGCGGATCCAGTTAACGGCCGCCCACTTGCAATCCTGTTGAAAGGCGCTTGCCCGAACCGGCCTGTGAATGGTCCGGTGCGAAAATATGGCCTTCGCCGATGAGAAAAGTCCGGCATGCCCTGGCGTACTCGTCGGGGCTGGTCTGCCTGGTCTGGACGCCGTCGTGGCGTGCGTGACCGCACGGCCTTCACCTCATCAAGCGGTGCCCCTGAAATGGCGCCTTCGGCGCTGCCTTCAAAAGGCGGTCCTCACCGAGCCCGCGACGCACCGTTGCGCAGGCGACGGCCCTGCGGGGGTCGCCGGGACATCGAGCCGGTCAAAGTGCGGCTCTCACCTGTCAGCGTCCATGTATTCACCCCTGCAGCCCGGCGACCGCCACCGGGTGGTTGACGCGGGGCTGGGGGCGATCGAAGGTCCGGTACGCCGTTCCTCAGTCCCGGCCCACCGGGCACGGTCGCTTCTGTGAGCCGGCCGCAGACCAGCAGCCCCGGACACCACGCACCGGCCCCGGCGTGGGCGCCGGGTGGGGTCGAATAGCCCTAGTGCGGGGTCCACGGATGTTCGCCGGGTTGTCCGCCGTACGAAGGGCGCCGGTATCGCCGTACCACTTCTGGCCGTCGCGGCGCCCGACGTACAACCCGCACGTTAAGCGGAGGGGAGCCATGCCGCCGGGGGAGTGGGGCCGGGACGAGCGCGTCCGGGCTGTTCAGGGGGCACCCGCCGGTTCCTGGTCGGCGGGTGCAGTAGGTCACGGCCTGGGTGGGCACCACTGGGTCACCACCGGCGTGGGTGCCGGGTGGGTCGAATAGCCCTAGGGAGTGTCTTTAAAGTCCCGTCTGCTCGGCGCTGTGTGGCGCGCACGCTCCCTAGGGCATTCCGGGAGGGACGGGCTCCGCGGTACCGCGCCGCGCCACGAACACGAACTCCCTGCCCGGCCGGTCGGGTGCGTCGCGTACGTCCTCGACGACGAAGCCGTGCTCGTGCAAGTCCCGCTCGATCTCCGTACGTTCGCGGAAGCGAAGTGTCGATTCCGAGGTCAGTACGTCCCCGTCCGCAGCGAACACGTGCGTACCCCGGAAGCTCACCAGCGGCAGGCTCACGTCCGTCAGCTCGGCCCAGGTCTCGACGTGGCCGACGCCCGGGATGTCCGTCATGCGGTACGTGGTCTCGCGCGTCCACTCCGCCCACTCCTCCCACACGCGCTGCGCCGGATCGCGCGTCTCGAAGACAAGCCGCCCGCCGGGCCGCAGCGCCTCGTACGCGCCGCGCAGCGTCGTACGCCATGCCTGCGGATCGGCGATCGCCTGGGCGACGTTCCCGGTCATCGTCACCAGGTCGATCTGCATGGGCGGCAGGTCCCCCGCGTCGCCGTCGAGCCAGCGCACCCGCTCCGCGCCCGGCTTGCCACGCGCGACGTCGACGGACGCCCGCGCGGGATCGATCCCGGTGACCGTAATCCCGCGCTCGGCGAGCAGCAGCGCGAACACGCCCGTACCGCACCCGATGTCCAGCACGGATCGCGCGCCGAACTCCTCCGCCATCGCGAGATACGCGTCGAGATCGCTGCGGTCCGGATCGAGTGGGTCGTAGATGGCGGCGAGGCGCGGATGCCCGAAAGTCGCGTCAACCATGGAGGCGAACGTATGTGGCCCCGAGCCCGCGCGGCCACTGCTTTCTCGGGTTACGGCGCCAAGCGGGCGCGGCGAAGTGCGCCGCTGATCCCGGCGCCCCTATCGGGCACGGCCGTACCGAAGCGAACCTCGGCCAGGCCGCTTAGGAGTTGTCTTCAATGTCACGCCCACATCAGGAGCGAGGCGAGGGTGACGGCCGCTTGGTAGGACTCGGCGGTCTTGTCGTAGCGGGTCGCGATGCCACGCCACTGCTTGAGGCTGTTGAAGCACCGTTCCACGACGTTGCGCTGCTTGTAGAGATGCTTGTCGAAGCGGGGCGGGCGTCCGCCTCGGCTGCCGCGGCGGGCCCGGTTGCGCTTCTGGTCGGCCCGCTCGGGAATGGTGTGGGCGATGCCGCGCCGCCGCAGCCAGGTGCGTATCGCGCGGGAGCTGTAGCCCTTGTCGCCCAGCACATGAGCGGGCCGCAGCCGGGGCCGTCCCGGCCCGAGGCGGGGCACCCGGATCGCCTCCATCACGGCGGTGAACTGCGTGCAGTCGTTCGTGTTGCCGCCCGTCAGCACGAAGCCGAGCGGGCGCCCCAGGGCATCGCAGGCCAGGTGGATCTTGCTGGTCAGGCCGCCCCGGGAGCGTCCGAGTGCGGGGGATGCAGAGCCCCTAGTGCGGGGTCCACGGATGTTCGCCGGGTTGTCCGCCGTACGAAGGGCGCCGGTATCGCCGTACCACTTCTGGCCGTCGCGGCGCCCGACGTACAACCCGCACGTTAAGCGGAGGGAAGCCATGCCGCCGGGGGAGTGGGGCCGGGACGAGCGCGTCCGGGCTGTTCAGGCGGCACCCGCCGGTTCCTGGCCGGCGGGCCCGGCTGAGACGCGAGCGCCGTCCGGGGTCGGTGTCAGCGGTAGTAGCCCTCGACCGGTACGCGGGCCTCGTCGAAGAGGGCGGGGCCTTCGGCGGGGGCGTCGGTGAAGCCGGTGCCGGGGGGTTTGAGGGTGGTGAGCTGGTCGTTGGACAGGGCGTAGACGACGCGGCCGAGGCCCGAGCGCGCGATGGCGCCGGCGCACATGCCACAGGGCTGGCAACTGGTGTAGAGGGTGGTGGCGGCCGCGGTGGCGGGGTCGAGCTCACGGGCCGCCCACCTGGCCAGCTTCAGTTCGGGATGGGCGGTGATGTCCCGGTCGGTGAGCGAGGTGTTGTGGTCTTCGGCCAGGACGGTGCCGTCCGGGCCGGCCAGCAGCGAGCCGAACGGCGGGTTGCCGCCGGCCCGCGCCGTCGCGGCCAGCTCGATGGCCCGGCGCAGGAGCGCCTCGTCGTCGGCCCGGGGAAGGGGTGTCTTCTGGTCGTGCGTCACCGTCGCTCCTTCAGGGTTGGATCACTGTTCAGGTTCTCGCGGGCGGCCACGGTCGCCAGCGCCTGCCAGGCCGGCTGCGGGTGCAGGGTCTCGGCCGGGTCGCCGTTGAACGGGTCGAGCACGACGGTGCCGGCGCCCAGCGCGCGCAACTCACGCAGGTCGTCGTGGATCTGGTCGGCCGTGCCCTCGCCGGCGAGCCGATCGGGGCCGGTGACCGGCGCGTCGGTGAGCCGCAGCGCGATGCGGGGCGCCAGGGCGGGCACCGGTCGCCCCTGCTCGTGCGCGAGGTGCTTCAGGCGTTCCAGCGCCTCGCGCAGCCAGGGCAGGGTGAAGCGCAGCGGGTGCCACGCCTGGCCCAGCCGTACGGCCCGGCGCAGGGCGGCGTCGCTGTTCCCGCCGACCCAGATCGGGATGTGCCCGGCGCGGTAGTCCTTCTCGTCCTCCCAGGCGGCGCGTACGGCGTCCAGGTACTCGTCGGTCAGCGCGCCGCGCCGTTCGAACGGCACTCCTAGGGCGGCGTACTCCTGGCGGGCCCAGCCCACGCCCACGCCCAGGACCAGCCGCCCTCCGCTGAGCCGCTGGAGGTTGGCGGCCATGCGGGCGATCAGCAGCGGATGGCGGTACGGGACGACGAGCACCGTGGTGCCGAGCCCGATCCGGTGGGTGAGACCGGCCAGCCACGCCAGGGTGGTGAAGGGCTCGTAGAACGGCGCCGGGTACTGCTCGGCGACGTCGGGCGTCACCGCGACATGGTCGGAGACCATGAGCAGGTCGAAGCCGAGGCCCTCCACCGTCTGCGCCCACCGCCGCAGCATGTCGGGGTCGGTGCCGGGACCGAAGTTGGGAACGTTCACGCCTATCCGCACTGGTCAAGGCTATCCACCGTCTCCGGGGAGCCTGAAGGGATTCATCCCGGTGTGGGGCGGCTCAGGCCGGGAATCTGCCGGTATCTTCAGCGGATGGCCGTGAATCTCGATCCGACCGACTGGTCCATCCTGGCCGAGTTGCAGCGCGACGGCCGGGTGCCGCTCACCGAGCTGGGGCGCCGGGTGAGTCTGAGCGCCTCGGCGGTGACCGAGCGGGTCAGGCGGCTGGAGACCGAGGGGGTCATCACCGGCTACCGGGCCGACGTGGACCTGGCGAAGGTCGGTTTCGCGGTGCTCGCGGTGGTGCGCCTGAAGTACCCCGGTAGCCGGCACGAGCCGCTGCACCGGCTGCTGGCGGAGCGCTCGGAGATCCTGGAGTGCCTGCGCACCACCGGTGAGGACTGCTACACGCTGAAGGTGACGGCGACGTCCATGCCGCACCTGGAAAAGCTCATCGACGAGCTGGCCGGCTTCGGCAGCACCACGACCAGCATCGTCTACAGCCAGACGCTGCCCTACCGAGGCCCCCGGACCCCGTAGCCCGCCCCGACGACGTACAGCGTCCCGGGTGCCCGCCGTCGTACGGCGTGCCGGCCGCCCGCCGTCATACCCGTGTGCCGCTGTCGCCGGCCCGCGTGTGGAAGGCGCGGCGGTAGGCGGACGGGGAGGTCCGCATGGCGCGGCCGAAGTGGTGGCGGTAGGTGACCGGCGTGTCGAATCCGACGGCCTTGGCGATCTCCTCGATGGGCGTGCCGGCCGTCTCCAGCAGCACGAGGCTGGCCCGTACCCGCTGGTCGATCAGCCAGCGGATCGGGGTGGTGCCGGTGGAGCGCGCGAAGTGGCGCAGGTAGGTCCGGGTGGACATGTGCGCCTGCCGGGCCAGCGTCTCGACGGTGAGCGGGTCGGCCAGGTGCTCCAGCGCCCACGCCATGCTCTTCGCGACCCGGTCGTCGTCGGGTGTGACGGTCATGGGTGCTTCGATGAACTGCGCCTGCCCGCCGTCGCGATGGGGCTGGATCACCAGCCGCCGGGCCACCGCGTTGGCGATGGCGGCGCCGAAGTCCCGCCTGATGACGTGCAGGCACAGATCGAGGCCGGCGGCGCTTCCGGCGCTGGTGAGCACATCGTCGTCGTCGATGTAGAGCACGTTCGGATCGACCTGGACCGCGGGGTACCGGCGGGACAGCAGGTCGGCGTAGCGCCAGTGGGTGGTGGCCCGGCGGCCGTCGAGCAGGCCCGCTTCCGCCAGCGCGAAGGCGCCGGAACAGATCGACATGATGCGCGCGCCGCGCCGGTGCGCCAGGCGCAGCGCCGCCACGAGGTCCGGCGAGGGGGCGGCGGTGACGTCGGGCACGCCGGGCACGATCACCGTCTCCGCCGCCGCGAACTCCTCCAGGCCGTGCGGCGTGCGCAGGCTCGCACCGCCGATGACACCGACCGGGCCTTGGTGCTCCGCGCACACGCTGAGCTGGTACCAGGGAAGGTCGAACTCCGGCCGTGGCAGGCCGAACACCTCGGTGACGATGCCGATCTCGAAGACCGACATGCCTTGGTAGGCGAGGACGGACACCTTCGGCCCACGCCGGACCGGCAGGGGAAGCATGGCGGGATATTAGCGCAAGGCGTCATTCGCGCCGCTGGTGGCGACGGCCGCCGGCGGACAGGATCGTCGGCATGTCGAATGTGCTCTCCACCCCGCCGGCCACCTCCGCCGAGGCCGCCGCCCACTTCGCCGCGCGGCTGCGCTACGAGACCGATGTCAGCGATGTCCATGCCGACCTGGAGGCCCGGGTGCCGGGGCTGTTCGTGGTCGACTCCCGCAGCAGGGAGGCGTGGCAGCAGGGCCACCTGCCCGGCGCCGTCCATCTGCCCACCGGAGAGATCGCGGCACGGGCGGCGGAGCTGATCCCCGCTGGCTCGGTCGTGGTGACGTACTGCTGGGGACCCGGCTGCAACGGCTCGACCAGGGCCGCGCTGGAGTTCGCCAAGCTCGGATACCAGGTCAAGGAGATGATCGGCGGCTACGAGTACTGGGTGCGCGAGGGATTGCCGGTGCGGGCCGGCGGCGATGTGATCCGGCGCCCGGTCGACGACCTGACCGCGCCGAGCCTCGGGATCGTCTGCGGCTGCTGAGACTCCGACGGACCAGGCCGGCGAGTGCCCGAGTGGACCGGACCGGTGCACCTCCGATGGAGCAGGCGGGCCGATCATGTCTGCAGTTTCTCCGACGCCGGTCCGCGCCATGGCGTACGGCGTGAACTCGTACGGGGGGTTGTGGCGAGACATCCCCGACAAGTCCCCTACGGGAAGGCCGGCTTCATGCCATGGTGCCGACGATGACCGCACCCCCCACGACCCGCGGGACCCCGGACGCGGAGCTGATCGCCGAGTCCAGGGGACGGCCGGAGGCGTTCGCCGCGCTGTTCGACCGCTATGCGGGCATGCTCTACCGGTACGTCTCCCGCAGGCTCGGCCCGGAGGTCGCCGAGGACCTGGTGGGCGAGACGTTCCTGATCGCGTTCCGCCGCCGGGACCACTACGACCTGGCCCATCCCGACGCCCGTCCCTGGCTGTTCGGCATCGTCACCAAGCTCGTCGCCCGGCATCACCGCGCCGAGGCGGCCCGCTACCGGGCGTTGCTGCGGAGTCCCGTCGAGACGGTCGTCGAAGGTCCCGCCGACCGGGTGGCCGCCGGGGTCAGCGCGACGGCGGCCCGCTCGGCCCTCGCGCCCGCGCTGGCGGGCCTGTCGAAGGGCGACCGCGACGTCCTGCTGCTGATCGCCTGGGGGGACCTCTCGTACGAGGGGGTCGCCCAGGCTCTCGGCATACCGATCGGCACGGTCCGTTCCCGCCTCAGCCGGGCGAGGCGCAAGGTGCGCGCGGCGCTCGGCGACACCAACCCGCTGCACGCCCAGGAGGAGCGATGGACGACCTGACGACGCTTCGTGACCTCGGTCGCGACCTGGAGCACGAGCCTCCGGCCACGCTCGGCCACCAGCGACGGCGCCTGCTCGACGCGATGGGCGCGTCCGCGTCCCGCCCGCGACGGCGCCCGGCGGGCTTCCCGGGACTGCCCAGGCGGGCGAACTGGGTGATGCTCGCCGGTGTCGCCGCCATCACCGCCGCCCTGGTCGTCGTCCCGACGGTGCTGCTCCGGAGCGCCGCTCCCGCCGGTTCCACCGTGGCGGCCCCCGCGTGGGACCGCCCGCCGAAGCACGGCGACGCGCTCAACGTCCTCCTCGTGGGCTCCGACGAGAGGCTCCCGCCGAAGGGGCAGCCCGGGCTGAAACTCGGCCGGCGGAGCGACGTGATGATCCTCCTGCACCTGTCGGCGGACCGTAAGCGGGTGGTGGCGGTCAGCCTGCCGAGGGACTCCATGGTCCGTATCCCCGCGTGCCAGTCCTCGTCCGGCGCGACCATCCCGTCGCGTGTCGACATGATCAACCAGGCTTTCGACACGGGAGGGCTGCGCTGCGCCTGGAAGACCGTCGAGAGCACCACCGGTGTCCACGTGGACCACGCCGTGGAGATCAGCTACTTGGGCTTCAAGGACATGGTGGACGTGCTCGGCGGAGTGGACATCACGCTGCCCGCGGCGGTGCGCGACCCGAAGGCCAAGCTCGATCTGCCCGCCGGCCGGAACCATCTCAACGGCGAGCAGGCGCTGGGCTACGTGCGCACGCGCGCCCTCGGCGATGGTTCGGACATCGCACGGATCAAGCGGCAGCACCTTCTGATGAACGCCCTGCTGGGACAGGTCACCACGCGCGCCGACGATCCAGCGGATCTGACCGCCTTCCTCGACGTCGCGCGCAAGGCGGTCACCAGCGATGTGGACCTGGACCTCGACACGCTGTACGCCGTCGTCCGCGGTCTTCGAGAGAGCGGACTCGACGGCGTGCGCCTCGTCACCGTGCCCTTCCGCCCCAGCAAGATCGACAAGAACCGCATCGAATGGGTCCAGCCCGAGGCCGACCGGCTCTTCGAGCAGTTCAAAGGCGACTGACGTCCAAAGGCGACCGGCTAGGACACGAGTTCCTGCCGGGCGTCATTGGACGTGGGCAGCCGCAGGACGAAACAGGCTCCTCGGGGGGAGTCCTCGACCTCTAGCGTCCCGGCGTGGGCCTCGGCGATCTCGCGGGAGATGGCGAGGCCCAGACCGCTCCCGCCGGGGTCGCGGCGGCGCGCGCTGTCCAGGCGGGTGAAGCGCGCGAACACCCGCTCGCGATCTTGTGGTGGTATGCCGTCCCCGTCGTCGGCCACGGTCACCACCGCCTGCCTGCCCTGGGGCACCACGGTGACGTCGACGCGGGTGTCGGCATGTCGCTGCGCGTTGGCCAGCAGGTTCTCGACCACCCTCATCAGCTGGATGCGTGAGCCGCGTACCCGTACCTCGGGCAGGGCGTGGACGTGCACCGGGACCCGGCCGGATCGGGCCGCCGTCACCTCCGTCACCAGGGCGCGGAGGTCGACGCACTCGGGCGGCGGCGAGTCGGTGGCCTGGAGTCGGGCGAGCATCAGCAGGTCGTTGATGATCGCCTCCAGCCGGTCCGCGGTCGAAAGGGCCCCCCGGATGGCGTCGTGCGGGTCGACCTCCTGCGGGTAGAGCAGCGCCTCCTCCAGGCGGCTGCGCAGGCCGGCGAGCGGCGTGCGCAGCTCGTGGGAGGCGTCGGAGGCGAACCGGCGTTGCTGCCTCACCGCCGCTTCCAGCCGGTTGAGGGTCAGGTTGGCGGTACGGGCGAGCATCGCGATCTCGTTCCGGCCGGGAGGCTGTGGCACCCGAAGGCTGAGATCACTGCCCGTGATCTCCGACATCCGCACGCGGATGCACTCGACCGGCCCGAGTATCTGGTACGCCAGGCTCCAGGCCATCCAGGTCACCAGGCACAAGATGAGGAGGGCGCCGGTCACGATGCCGACCTCCAGCCAGTGGCCGGCCAAGATGGGCGGTTGGGTGAGGCCCGCGTAGACGTACGAGGAGTTCGATGTGGGCGTGACCCGGACCGCGGTGAGCATGACGCACGGGCCGCCCGGCGGGCATTGGGTCACTTCCTGGAAGCGATCGTCGGCCGGAGGCCGGTTCGCGGTGAGCGCGGGCCTGCCGGCGGCCGCCTCGCTCGATCGGAGGACGTGGCCGCGCGAATCCGCCAGCTGGATCAGGACCACTTCACCGGATGAGGGGAGGACCGTCGGCACCTCGGCGTCCCGCACCCTGGCGCTCCACTGGGTGGCGACCCGCTCGGTCTCCCTGAACACTCTGTACCGGACGTTGTCCCGGACGAGCGTGTCGAAGCCCGCCCCCACCGTGGTGAGGAAGATCAGTGACAGGGCCGCCGTCATGATCGTGTAATGCGTCCGGATCGAGCTCGGATACGGCAAACTCCCGAAGCGTGCCGCCATCGAATCTGCACCGATGCGCATCTCACCCTGCGCGACTGGAGTGGCGGCTCCAGGCGCCGCGGCGCTCGACACCATCGAACTCGCGCCGGAAGACGGTACCGCGCTCGCTCACGTCGTCATCGCGGATCTCGCCGGTGCCCGCCGTCTGGAATGCCGGCTTCTCTCTGCACCTCGGGACCGCACGGTTCGATCGGACGAGCCGGTAACGGAGTAGCACCGTCCCGATGATGCTCAGCCAGAGCAGGACGCCACCGATCATGATCAGTAGCATGTCCCCTTCTCCGGCCGGAATATCGTAGGGGTTCATGGTGTCCTCTTCTCCCTTCGCCGCCCCCGGTAGGGGAACGGCCGTAGCGCCGGGCCGCTGGTGTGATGGAGGTCACTAACCGCACCGACCAGGGATTTTCAGGTTAGTTAAGGCCTCGGTTTCCTGAAAGGTTCCAGCCTAGGCACGCCTCACCCCCCATAAAGGGTCACGCGGTGGTAAACCGCGTAGAGATCGTTTCCGCTGCCCCTGGCCCTGCGGGGCCGAACCCTCTCGCGCCGGCCCGGCGAGGCGGTCCGCCCGTCGCCGCCGACCGGGCGGCGGCCGTGGCGGTAGGTAGATCCTTTACCGTTTCCGCACTCGTTGATTACTCTCCGCGATAACCTCGGCACGTTTCGTATTGATCGTCCTCCCGGGGGTCCGTGCCAGTGGCTGTTCGTGTGGTCTTCGTAGGTGGGCTGGGGCGCAGTGGCACGACCCTGCTGGAGCGGTTGCTCGGCGAGGTGCCCGGCGTCGTGCCGCTCGGTGAGGTCGTGCACCTGTGGGAGCGCGGGGTCAACGCCCACGAGCCGTGCGGGTGCGGCGAGCCGTTCACCGCCTGCCCCTTCTGGCGCAGGGTCGGCATCCGGGCGTTCGGAGGATGGTCCCCCGGGCTCGCCGACCGTGTTCTGACCCTGCGCCGCCGGGTCGACCGCACGAGGCACATCCCCGCCCTGGCCGCCCGCCGGTGCCGCGTCGGCCTCAGCGGCTACACCCGTGCCTACTCCCGGGTCTACGAGGCCGCGTCCCAGATCGCCGCCTGCCCGGTGGTGGTCGACTCCAGCAAGCACGCGTCGCTGGCGTTCTGCCTGAGCACCTCGCCGGTCGTCGACCTGAGCGTCGTCCACGTCGTCCGAGACCCCCGGGCGGTCGCCCACTCCTGGCGGCGGCGGGTCAGCAGGCCCGAGAACGGCGCCCACATGACGCGCTGGCGGCCGTGGCGCACCACCCTCCACTGGGTCGTCCAGAACCTCGCCTTCGAACTGCTCGCGCGTCGCGGCGCCACCGTGATCCGCGTGAGGTACGAAGACCTGCTGGCCGATCCGCACACCGTCCTGTCCACCCTGCTGGCCCGGCTTGGGCTCGCCGGCGGTGGCGGCGCGCTCACGTTCCTGCGTCCCGGGCTGGCCGAGCTGTCGGTGGCGCACACCTGTGCCGGGAACCCGATGCGTTTCACCGCGGGGCCGCTGGCGCTCAGCAGGGACGACTCCTGGCGCGAGCACCTGTCCTTCTGGCACCGATGGCTGGTCACCGCCCTGACCTGGCCGTTGATGCTCCAGTACGGCTACGGCGTGCGCGATCGGCAGGCGCCGGAGGCGACCTCCTCCTCCCCGTGGCTCACCGCCGGCGTCGCGACGGCGCAGGAGTGCCGATGAGCCCCTCGGTCGGCGTGGTCATCCCCACGCGCGGTGACCGTCCGCACCTGCTCCGGGCCGCCGTGGCCGCGGTGCTCGGCCAGGGGCATCCGGGCGGGGTGGAGGTCGTCGTGGTGGTCGACGGCGGCGCTTCGGCCGACATGGTGGAGGAGCAACTGTCCGGCGTCCAGATGGACCCCGCCGGTGCCCTCTCCGGGGTCCGGGGCCGGGTTCACGTGATCGCGAACCGGCTCAGCCCAGGGCTGCCGGGCGCTCGCAACACCGGCATCGCCGCGCTCGACACGAGCCTGGTCGCGTTCTGCGACGACGACGACATGTGGCTGCCCGGCAAGCTGGCGGCGCAGCTCGTGGCGCTCGCCGCCGACCCGGCCGCCGAGTTCGTGGGGTGCGCCATCGAGGTGGAGTACGGCTCGCGCCGTGCCGTCCGGCTCGCCGGCACGACCAGGGTGACCAGGCAGCACCTCACCCGGTCGCGCATGGCCATGGTCCACTCGTCCACGTTCCTGTTCAGGCGTGGGTCGCTCTGGCCGGACGAGAGCGCGCCCGCCGGGCAGAACGAAGACTGGGATCTCGCCCTTCGCGCCGCCGGGCGCCACCCGATCGTGTACGTCGACCGGCCGCTGGTGCGGGTCCGCTGGGGCGGCTCCGCCTACGCGACGCGCTGGGCCGACCGCATCGCGGGCCTCGAATGGATGCTGGCCCGCCATCCCTACCTCACCGCCGATCCGCGCGGCGCCGCACGCATATACGGACAGCTCGCCTTCCACAACGCCGCGCTCGGGTGCCGCCGAGAGGCGTGGCGCTGGGCCTTCCGGGCGCTCGGCGCCCGCCTGGGCGAGCCGCGCGCCCCCATCGCCCTGGCGGTGGCGCTCGGCGTGGTCCCGGCGCACAGGGTCATGGGCCTGCTCCATACCCGAGGGCACGGCATCTGATGGCGCCGCGAACACTCCTCGGCGCCCCGCGCCTCACGGTCGAGAGCCGGGGCGGGGCGATCGGGAGCCGGGACAGGGTGACGGTGGCGGGTGTCGCCGTCGACGCCCTCACCGAAGCGGAAGTGGTCGCACACGTCGTCGCCGCCCTCGGACGAGGGCAGGGCGGGCACGTGGTCACGCCCAACGTCGACATCTGCCGCGCCTGCTCCAGAGACCCCGAGGTACGCGCCATCGTGGCGGGCGCCGACCTCGCCGTGCCCGACGGCATGCCGCTGGTCTGGGCGTCCAAGCTGCTGGGCACGCCCGTCCCGGAACGCATCACCGGAGCCGACCTGATCTGGTCGCTGTCGGAGGCGGCGGCGTCCAAGGGGCTGCCGGTCTACCTCCTCGGCGGGCCGCCCGGCGTCGCGGTGCGCGCGGCCGAGGTGCTGCGCGACCGCTATCCAGATCTTCGGGTCGCGGGGGTGGCGTCCCCGCCGTTCGGGTTCGAGACCTCGGCGGAGGGCCTCGCGTCCGTACGGGAGGCGCTGCTGGCGGCGCGGCCCCGCGTGGTGTTCGTCGGCCTCGGCTTCCCCAAGCAAGATCGCCTCATCGACCTGCTCCGCGCCGACCTGCCGGGCACCTGGTTCGTCGGCTGCGGCGCGGCGATCGCCTTCACCGCCGGCTCGGTGCGGCGCGCTCCCGAGTGGATGCGCCGCTCGGGGCTGGAGTGGCTGTACCGCCTGGCCGCCGAGCCCGGCCGTCTCGCCCGCCGCTACCTCGTCGACGACCTGCCCTTCGCGCTCCGCCTTCTCGCGGCGTGCTTCTGCCGGCACCTCGCGCAGAGGCTCCGGCAACGTACGGGCCGGCGGGTGAAGGTCCCGGGGTCCCTCGACCACCCAGCGGTGGCCGGTCTGCCTGACCCGTCAACGCGTTGAGCCCCCTCGATCCGCACGGCGTCCCCGTGCCCCGCCGCGACAAGGGGCCGGCGTAAGCCCGGCGTGGCCGAGTGACGCGCATCACGCCTCAAATGATCTCTTCGACGACGTTCAACACGATCTTCCAGTCGTTCGGCTCGCACGCATCTTCTATTTCATGATCACCTCTGGTGCGGGCACGGCCGTGTGCGCCTATCGGTCACTGCGGTGTCTGTTTCACGCACCTGTCAGCAGGGTTCGTACGGCGGCGACGATTTCGGGTGGCGCCTTGTCCGGTGACCCGCAGTCGAACGGCGGCCGGGGGTCGTATTCGAGAGCGAGTTGGATCGCCTTGGCCGTCGACTCGCCCCACAGGCGAGCCGCGAGGGTCAGGGCCATGTCGATGCCGGCCGACACCCCGGCGCAGGTGATCACGTCCTTGTCGACGACCACACGTTCGGTGCTGACGATGGCGCCGTATGCGGCAAGGACTTCCCGCACCGCCCAATGGGTGGTCGCCGGGCGGCCGGCCAGGATGCCGGCCTTGGCCAGCAGCGTGGAGCCCGAACAGACCGAAACGGTGCACCCGGCCGTCGGGCAGGTGGCGGCCAGCCAGGCGATCAGGGGCTCGTCATCGAGAGCCCTGCGCCAGTGCGAACTGCCCGGAACAACGATGAGCTCGGGCGCGGGCATCTCGTCGAAACCGACGTCGGCCTGCAGCGTGAGCCCGTTGTCGCAGCGCACGCCCCCGGCCCGCGCGGCAACGAAGTGGGGCATCACCTGTGGATGACCGGCCAGCACCTCGTAGGGGCCGATCATGTCCAGGGCGGTCATCTGGTCATAAAGCACGAATGCCACATTCATCGCGAAGTCTCCTCGTCAACGATGGGTCGGCGATGGCTTGCGCCTGGTGAGCGGTGTTCTGGAAAGGGGCGGTGAGGTCAGATCGCCGCGGTGCCGACGAAGCGGTCGCGGTAGGCGCTGGGCGGCACGCCGATCTCCCTGAGGAACGCCCGGCGCATGGCCTCGGCGGTTCCGAAGCCGCATCGCCGGGCGATGCTCTCCACACCGTCGCGGCCCATCTCCAGCAGGACCTGTGCCGCCTCGACACGAGCCCGCTCCACGTACCGGCCCGGGCTCATGCCGATCTCCCGCGCGAACACGCGACTGACATGGCGCGCGCTCACCGATAGCCGCTCGGCCAACGCCGGAACCGAGTGATCAGCCGCCGGATCAGCGGCGATCTCGCCGAGCAGCCGTCGCAGTGTGTCATCGCCCGACGGGCGGACCCGGGACCACATGCTGAACTGCGACTGCCCTCCCGGCCGCTGCAGGAACACCACCAGCCACTTGGCGACCCGGCGCGCCAGTTCCGCCCCGTGATCCTCCTCGATGAGCGCGAGCGCCAGATCGAGCCCGGCGGTGACCCCGGCCGACGTGGCGACCCCCGCATCCCGGACGAAGATCGCATCCGGCTCCACGGTCACAGCCGGGTAGGCCTCGGCCAGGTCGGCACAGTACGCCCAGTGCGTCGTGGCCCGCCGACCGTCCAGCAACCCGGCCTCGGCCAGCACGAAAGCGCCTGTGCACACCGAGACGGTCCGGCGGGCCCCGCCAGACAACCGCCGCACCTGACCGACCAGTTCGCGGTCGCCCACCGCAGCGGCGTGGCCCCAGCCCCCCGCCACGAGCAGCGTATCCGGCGCGCCCTCCACCCGTGCCAGGTCCGTATCGACGCCGAGACGTACGCCTGACGACGTCACCACGTCCCGGCCGCCGAGCGAGGCCAGCCGCACCCGGTAAGCGCCCGCTGAGGCCCGGGTCGCTCCATCGAACGCTTCCAGTGGCCCCGCGACATCCAGCAACTGGACCCCGTCGTAAACCACCACAAGCACCTCAGCGCCGTTCATGGATCAAGCATCTAGCAGCCGATGCGATGTCAGCAATGCCACATACCCCACCAATACGGACATGAAGGGAGCAGGGTCCGCTGAAATGGGTCCGGCGAGCTCAGCCGGGATGATCTCTATTGCCGGTCGGTCCAAGGGGTGGGGATACCGCGCCGGTGAGATCGCGTGAGCGCGTCGACGCGGGTGATCTCCTCGAGGGTGAGCCCGTCACGGGCGCGGGCCAGGGCCTGGCGTGAGTCCATGGGCCGGTAGGCCGTACGGGACAGGCCGGTCCAGGCGAAGCCGGCGCGCCTGGAGGCGTCCGCGGAGCCCGCCGCCGTGCAGGCCCGCTCGACGCGCCGCGCCGCCACGGGCGTCCAGGGCAGGCCGCACCACGCGTACAGGTCCCGGTAGCCGGTGACCGGGTCGGCGGCGAGAGCCTCGTAGCCCACCAGGCGGACGGCCGGATGACGCTCCGCCAGGGTCTGCGCGACCTCCCGTGCCACGGCCCACAGGGCGGCGGTCTTCGCCACGCGGTCCTGCGAGCCGACCAGCGGGCGGAGGGTCTCGACCGGCGGGTGGTCGCGCACCAGCAGCGGTTGTTCGAGCAGCTCATGGAAGTAGACCGTCCACCCGAGCCGCCGCCAGCTCGCCGCCAGCGACACCGGGTCGCGCACCAGCAGCACCACCCGGCAGCCGAGCCGTTCGGCGAACCAGCCCGCCGAGAACAGCGCGAACGGGTCGTCGAGCAGCGCCCGGCGGTCGCGCAGCCTGCCGAGCGTGAAGGCGGAGGCGTTCTTCAGCAGGCGTGCCAGATCCCCAGGGGACCGGTTGCGCCCCAGCTCGGCGGCGTACCGGTAGCGCAGCGCCACGGTGTCGGCGAAGGCGCGCAGCCACGGCCCCTCGTTGTCCCGGCAGATGTATTGGAACCGGTGGCCCACCGTGGCGTTCAGCACACCGGGGGAGCGCCCGGGTGGACGCTGCGGGTTGAGCGGCTCGTTGACGTAGACCGCACCCCCACCGGCGGCGAGCATCTTGCCCGCCCAGCTCGTACCACTCCGCGGCAGCCCCGTGACCAGAATCGGCGGCCCGGCGGCGGGAAGTCGTGGACCCGCAGCGGGGCGCGGCGGGCCGGCGGAGGCGGTCCGCGGGCCGGTGGGGGGGAGTGGTGGGCCTGGGGCAGGGGGAGGGAGGTCGTCAGGGCGGATCGGCGGGGTGCTCATCGCGCCTCCTCCGGGCGCCATGGGCGCAGAGAGGGGAGGCTGTGGGCGCCGAAGGGGCGCAGCCCGTACAGGCGGGCGATCTTGAACAGGGGGAGCAGGTTCTTGGCCAGCATCCCTCCGGACCAGCCGAGGGCGGCCCCGAGCGCGCCGTGCGAGGGGACCAGCACGACGTCGAGGGCGACGGTCACCGCGATCGCGCCGAGGATGTTGGCCATGCTGGAAGCGGTGTGCCCGGCGGCGATCAGCACCACGTCGACCATGCCACAGGCGGTCGCCAGCATCATGGTCGCGGCGAGGACCACCGCCACGGCGGCTCCGTCCCGATATCCGTCGCCGAACGCCCGCAGCAGCCACGGCGCGAGCAGGGCATAGCCCAGCCAGACCGGCCAGGTCAGCAGCACGAGCCACATCGTGGTCGTCTGGTAGAGCCTGCGGGCGAGCCGCAGATCGCCTTCGGCCATCGCCCGTACCAGCCGAGGCTGCACCGCCTGGGCGAACCCCTGGTTCACGAGCTGACCGGCGACCTTGAAACGGGTGGCGGCGGTGTACAGCGCCGCCTCCTCGGGCCCGGCGAGCACCGCCACGATGACGATGTCGAGCCGCTGGAACACCGCCTGCGCCGCGCCCCCCAGGGCCCGGGGAGCCGTGTAGCGCCAGAACTCCCCCGCGCTTCCGGAGACCCGCCGGAACTCGCGTCCGGGCCCCGGGGCGTGCTGGAACCCGCGTCCGGGCTCCGGCACCTGCCCGAACCGGTGTCCGCAGTCCGGGATGTGCGGCCCGGAGGGGAGCCGCCGGTGTAGCAAGAGGGCGCTCAGCACGAGGACGGGCAGCGCGGGAGCGGCCCACGCCGCGGACAGCGTCCACCCGGCGGTGACGCCGGTCAGCGCGAGGGTCGTGACGTGGACGAGCTGCGCCCCCGGCTGGAGCATCCCGCCCAGGAACACGGTCGGGCGCATCGTGCCGAAGCCGCGCGTCGCGGACAGAAGGACGTCGGCGCAGACCATGACGGGCAGGGCGAGGGCGAGCACGCGGAGCGCCGGGCCGAGCGTGGCCGGCTCGGGGCCGGGCGTCAACGCCGCCCCGGGCATGGCCGGCTCGGCGCCGGACATCAACGCGGCCCCGATCGGGTCGGCGAAGATGACCACTACGGCCGTCGCGGCGATGGACACGCCGGCCACGGGAACCACTGCCGCGCGGATAAATCGTGATACGTCGCGATAGCCGGATCCATGGGATCGGGCGATGAAGTAGATCAGCCCGTTCCCGGCGTCCAGCCGGAGGATGCCCACGGCCATCAGGCACAGCGTCGTCGCGGTGAAGAAGCAGCCCGCCGTG
This sequence comes from Sphaerisporangium perillae, assembly GCF_023276435.1. Taxonomy (GTDB): domain Bacteria; phylum Actinomycetota; class Actinomycetes; order Streptosporangiales; family Streptosporangiaceae; genus Sphaerisporangium; species Sphaerisporangium perillae. Next base: position 116,563 of record NZ_JALLPO010000017.1, on the reverse strand, counting down.
CGAGCGTCGAGCCCTCTGGTCACGGCCACCACGATCAGGAACTGCGAGGCCGCGTTGACGGCCGCCCCGGCCAGCCCGGCCGCACCTCCCTTGACCAGCGAACGCGTGCCTCCCCCGGCCGGTACGGGGGTGTTCAGCGGCGCCATGATGGCTGGTCGCCGAGCCAGGGGTCGAGGCGGGCGTCCCAGGGGGCGAAATGCTCCGACAGTCTCCGGCGCAGGGACGCCGGCATGTCCGAGGGGCGCGGCCGGGCGTTGTGGCGCTCGAACACCGGATCCCCGAGACGGGGGAGCCCGAGGAACTCCAGCACCCGGTCGTACACGCTCTCGGGGTTGGCGAACAGACAGCCGCTGTCGACCAGCAGGATGCGGTCCCGGCCGACCAGTGGCTCCAGCCTCGCGAGCTGCTCGGCGTACTGGCCCCGGGCCACGTACGCGTGGTGGCGGTGGGCGTGGCTGCGTGCGGAGGGGTCGGCGTGCAGCCGTTCGGCCTCCCCGGCCAGCCGGTGCGGCTCCAGGTCGATCGCGCGCTCGAACGACGGCTCGGTCTCGAAGCCACGCGCCACCTCGTGCGCGTGAGCGGAGTACGCCCGCTCGACCGGGTCGCGGACCAGCACGATGAGCTTCACGCCGGTCAGGTCGTGGGCGATGCGGGGCGCGGCCAGCGGGTGGAACAGGTAGTACGGCGAGGACTCGAAGGTGAGCGGGCGGATGCCGAACCTGCGTTCCAGGCGGTGCGCGGTCGCCTTCAGCGGGAAGTGCGCGCGGTACCACGAAGGACCCTTGTCGTAGGCCATGTCGAAGTAGTGGACGCCCTTGCGGAGCACCGGTTTGAGGACGAGCGGGTGCTGGGCCAGCGCCCGGTAGAGCGAGGTGGTGCCGCAGCGCTGCGCTCCGGCGATCAGGAAGGACGGCAGGAGCCGTCCGCTGACGGTGAGCCGTCCGGCCGTATGGGAGAAGGCGTGCGCGGACCTCTTCACGGTGCGGTTCATGGCAGGACCTCCTGGTGGTCGACGAGAGGGTTGAGCCATTCGGAGGGCGGTCCGAGCGGCTGGTGGCCGTCCCGCTCGTACCGGTCGGCCAAGGTGATCAGGTAGTGGACCGCCGTCTCCCGCGCCTCGCCGGCCGACGGCCCGAAGGGCGCGAGCGTCCGTACGGCCTGCGCGAGGCACGCCTCGGCGGCGAGCCGGGGAGGCATCCGGCGCAGCGCGCGCTGGAAGAAGTGGTGAAGTGCGTCGAAGCCCAGCGGAACGCCCGTGGCGAAGCGCTCCCAGTCCCATACCGACAGGCGTCCGTCGGGCGCGGGGGCCATGTTCCACGGGGAGAAGTCGCCGTGCCAGGCGTAGTGGCGACCACCCGCTCCACCGAGCCCTGGATGATCGCCAGGCCACGCAGCCGCTGAACCGCCGCCCGGCGCTGCGGTGGCCAGTGCGGCGATCTCCCGGACGGCGCTTCCCAGCAGGACGTGGGAGACCCGTCCACGGCGGGTGGGCAGCGGGGAGAGCGCGAGCACGTCAAGGCCGTTCCACTGCCCGTGGTGCAGGACGGTGGGAGCCGACACGACCTTCATCGGGGTGCCGGCCAGCAGTTCCAGGGTCGCGCTCTCGTGCCTGACCAGCGCCCGCGAGCGGTCGGTGTCGCCGATCTTCACGAACGCGAGCAGGCCGCCGGAGGCGCCCCGGAGCTCCAGGACGGGTTTGCGGTTGGCGCGCCGCGCGGGCCGTACGCGGATGGTCGCCGTGACCCGCTGCCCGAACACCTCGCCGAGGTAGGCCTCGATGGTGCCGGTCCAGCGGGGCAGGCGCCGCCGTCCCGGCAGCCAGCGCGAGCGCGGGACCAGGCGCCGTGGCACGAACCTGCTCGGGACCAGGGCGTACGCGGCCCGAGGGTAGGGGGCGGCGGCCGGTGGCGGGGAGGGGTAGAGCACGGTGATCACCTCGTCGAGATAGCGCAGTCGCGCGCGGGAGTCCCTCACGGGCTCGCCTCCGTCGCCGTGGAGCGGGTCGCCGTCATGATCGTCATGGGTGTCGTGGGAGTGGTGATCGTCATCGGCGCAGTGGGTGCCGTGGCGGTCATGGCTGCTGCCGCGACGTCGGTGCGGGTGTTGCGCCAGAGCAGGGCGAAGGAGATCAGGTAGAGGCTCAGCGCGGTCACCAGGCCGTCGTAGACGAACATGTAGAGCAGCACGAGGATCATGACGAGCGTCCCCGCCTGGCCGATGGGAGTGCGGTCGCGCCAGAACCGGCGGACGGCCCCGGCGAAGAACGCGATGTACAGCACAGCGCCGGTGAAGCCCTGAGTGATCAGCAGCAACCAGAGCTGCCCGTCGCTGCCGAGCGGTGGATGCCCGCACTCGGCGCACCAGCCGGTCTTGCCGGTGGTGATCGTCTGATAGTTGCCGTAGGCGTTGCGGGTGTTGCCGTACCCGATGATCGGCGAGTGGGTGGCGGCCTCCAGCGTGGCGGCGACCGTGAAGGCCCTGATGCGGTTGCTGTGCGGGCTGTCCAGGCGCTGGGCCACGATGGTGCTGAGCGGGCCGGCCAGGAACGCCAGCGCCGCCGCCGCGAGGGCCACGCCGATCGCCAGGGCCGTGCGCGAGCGGGCACGCACCAGGACGTACGCGACCGCTATCGCGAGGCCGATCCACAGGCCGCGGTTGAGCGAGTAGACGATGGGAACGGTCGCCAGGCCGGCGACGGCGACGCAGAGCAGCCGCCGCACCGGCCCGCCGTAGGTCCACCAGCCGACGACGAACCAGATCAGCAGCACCGAGATGTTGCTTCCCCAGGCGTTGGCCCATTCGAAGGGCGCTTCCGGGCGTGGGGAGGCGTGCCCGAGGACGTGCTGGATCTGGGCCGCCGTCGGGTGGGTGAGGTTGCGGACGTAGGAGTTGCCGCTGATCCACTCGGGCAGCAGCATCTCCAGCGGCGAGGTGAACTGGAAGGCCGGGGCGAGCACGCCGAGCAGCCCGCCGGCCACGGTCGTGACGAACAGCACGCCGAGCATGCGCACCAGCGTGCGCTGCGGCAGCTCCTCCGGGGTGAGGTTGCCCAGGTAGAGCACCATCACCAGGAGGGACACGTAGAGCGCGAGCCGCATGGCGTAGCCGAGGACGCGGCCGGTGCCGAGGTCGCCGTAGGTGCCGGGTGGCGTGTCGCCCAGCATGAGGGCGCTGACCAGGTATCCGGCGATGAGCAGCGTCCACAGGCCCATGCCCTTGGGCACCGTGATCGGCCGGCGCCGCCAGAGCACGACCGCCATCGGGAAGGCGAGGAAGACGAGCGACAGGCCGCCGAAGCCGAGCGCCCACCACACGGGATATCCGAGGAGGAACGCGGCGATCGGCCAGACGGCGGGGGGTGGCGGTCTCACGAGGCGCGGGCAGGGGGGTCGGTCGGGTGGCGGTGGTGCCCGTGTGCCAGGGAGGAATCGCCCCGGGGCAACGCGGCGGGGGAGGGCAGGAGGATCACGCCGAGCGGCGCGGTGTCGGTGCGCCTGAGCTGCCGGACGGCCTGGGCGAGCTGCTTGGACCGGGCCGCGCGACTCTCGACCACGAGCACGGCGGCGTCGGCGCGCGCCGCCTGGTCGGTGCGCACCCAGATGGGCGCGAGGCCGGTGAGCGCGACGCGCAGGTCGTCGGCGATCGGCTCGGGGTCGGTGTCGGGGGAGATGCTCCGGACGAGCAACTCGCCGCCGTCTCGCAGATGGCGGGCCACGGCCATGGCGAGCTCGCGCAGCTCGCGGGCGTTCTCGCCCTCGCACAGGACGGGTAGCCCGGTGAGCCGCTCGACGTCGGCGGCCGTCCTGAGCCGCGTGTCGTACCGGTCGCGGACCATGGCGGCTCCGGCTCCGGCGAGCAGGCCGAGGAACAGCCCGCTGCCGAGGTAGAGCGGAGGGCTCGGCTGGGCGGGCGAGGTGGGCGGGCGGGCGTCGCTGATCACGGTGCCCGGGGTGACCGCGACGGTCTTGAGCGCGTCGTACTTGACGGTGAGGTTGTAGACCTGCCTGCTCAGGACGTTCTGCCGCTGGGCGGCGATGGTGCGCGCCGCCGAGCCGGGCGCCGTGCGGGGCAGGCCGGAGACGGTGGAGGCGAGCTGTGAGTCGACCTCGCGGAGCTTGTCGGCCAGCACCTTGAGCTGGGCGTCGAGGGCTCGTGTGGCCGTCGCCTCGCGGTTGGCGAGGTAGGCCTTGGCGAAGGCCTGGGCGCCGGCGGCTGCGGTGACGGGGTCGCCGGCGGTGTAGGACACCGCGAGCACGGCGGAGTTGGGCGGCACGGCCACCGACACCTGGTCTCTGAGGGTGTCGGGGTCCTTGACCTTGAGGGTGCGGGCCGCGCGGGACGCGACCACGGCGGAACGGGCGACCTGTGCCTCGGTGTCCAGGTTGAGCGGCTCGCGCTGGCGCGGGGTGGTCTGGTTGGTCTGGTCCTGAACGCCCGTGGGGGACACGAGCACCTCGGCGGTCGCCGTGTAGGACGGCGGGGTCATCGCGAGCAGGACGCCGCCGCAGCAGACGCCGGCGAGCAGGAACACGGCCAGCGCGACACGGCGTCGCACCAGCATCGAGGCGAATTCGGCGAGCTCGCGCCCGGGGGCCGGGCCGGAAACTGAGGACGCCGGGTGGCTCATGGAAACGGCAGGCCTCTCGATGCGGGGTTGTCATGCATATCGGCCCCGTTCGCGTTCGCGTGGGGCGGCCGCATGGTGAACGGCTCTCCCGGGGACAGATCCAGAGAACTATAGGCACAACGCGAGAGGCCGCGATCGCATACGGGAGTTTTTGTTGGACGAGACATCGTCCCAGCTCACCGCCATAATCGGATATTTCCGTAATTGAGTGGTGGGATGCCGGCCGGGAGGCCGCCGAGTTTCCGGCGGCCCGGCGCCGATTAGTGGGAAGGTGAATACCAGCCTTCTGGGGAAATGGTTAGAAGGGGGTTTGACTGCCTTGCGCAAAGTGGCGGGAATATGGTTTTTCGGCACCGGGCTCGCCGTCGGCTGCGGTTTGATCGTTTACACCGTGGCGTCGGTGAAGCCTCAGCAGCAGGCCGTGGCGGGAGACCGCGCCCCCGGCCCCGGCCTGGCGGCCCAGAGCGGCGTCCCCGGCTGCGTCGCCACGGCCAAGCTCATCCCGAGCTGCGGCGCGTGGTGGGGCGTGGCGCCGGACGTCTTCGGCGGGAGACCGCCCTCCCAGGCCATCGCCGCCGCCGAGGAGCGCATGGGCCGCAGGGCCGACATCGTGCACGTCTACCACCGGGGCGGCGACCCGTTCCCCACGCCGGAGGAGCGGAGGCTGGCCAGGAAGCGCCTGCTGCTGATCAACTGGAAGCCGTCCGTCCACGACACCTGGGCCGAGATCGCCGACGGCGCCATCGACGACCGCATCGACCGCGTGGCCAAGAGGATCAAGCACAGGCTGCCGGAGCGGTTCTTCCTCACCATCCACCACGAGCCGGAGAACGACGTGCGCCCGGGCCCGGCGTCGGGGATGACCGCCGAGGACTACGCCGCCATGTACCGCCACGTGGTGCTGCGCCTGCGCGAGCGCGGTGTCAGGAACGCCGTCACCGTGATGACGTACATGGGGGCGCCCAACTGGGCGACCAAGCCCTGGTTCGAGCGCCTCTACCCCGGTGACGACGTGGTCGACTGGATCGGCCTCGATCCCTATGCCGACCGCCGGGTGAACGACTTCGCCAACCTGGTCGACAAGACCCGCGCGGACCACGCCGGCTGGCCGGGGTTCTACCGCTGGACGCAGATGCGCTTCCCCGGCAAGCCGATCATGGTGGCCGAGTGGGGGGCGTTCGAGCGGCCCGACGAGCCGGCGTTCAAGGTCTCGTTCTTCAACTCGGTGCGCCGGCAGATCAAGGGGTACCCGCAGATCAAGGCGCTGGTGTACTTCGACTCCCCGAGCGCGCCGCGCGGCGACACCCGCTTCGACTCCACGGTCGCCGCCGGGCGCGCCTTCACCGAGCTGGCGCGCGCGCCGTACTTCAGCTCCACGCCCGTCCCCGACCGCTGACGCGCCGAGGCCATCCAGTGGTCAGCGGATCCAGCCGCCGGCGGTGATCACGTCGAGCACGCGCTCGACGGCGCGGTCGACCGGCATGCCGGTGGTGTCCAGGGTCAGGTCGGCGTCGTCGGGCTCCTCGTAGGGGTCGGAGACGCCGGTGAACTCCGGGATCAGCCCGGCCCGCGCCTTGGCGTACAGCCCCTTGCGGTCGCGCCGCTCGCACTCGGCGAGCGGCGTGGCCACATGGACCAGCACGAAGTCGGCCCCCACCCCTTCGACCATGTGGCGCACCTCGTCGCGCGTCGCCGCGTACGGGGCGATGGGGGCGCAGATGGCCAGCCCGCCGTGCCGGGCGACCTCGGCCGCGACGAACCCGATCCTGCGGATGTTCAGATCGCGATCTTGCTTCGAGAACGTGAGCCCGGCCGAGAGCAGCCGCCGCACCACGTCGCCGTCCAGGTAGGTCACCGTGCGGGTGCCGCGCTCGAGCAGCGCGTCGTGCAGGCCGCGGGCGATCGTGGACTTGCCCGACCCTGACAGGCCGGTGAAGAAGACCACCAGGCCGCGCCGGTGCGGCGGCCCGGGGAGCGTGACCGGCTCGGGCCCGGCGAGGTGCTCCTCGGCGCCGTAGGCCGTGGCGACGTGCTCGCGCAGCTCCAGGTCGATCTCGGGCTCGCGGGGAGCGAGCGGCACCACGGCGACGGAGGTGCCGGCCGGCAGCCTGTCCCGCGCCTTGAGCGCCGCCCGCACGACGGCGGGGCCGCCCTCGCCGAAGGCCAGGGGGAGCAGCAGGATCACCGCGTCCAGCTCGCGGGCCGTGGCGGTGATCTCGTCCAGGTCGTCCAGCGGCCCGCGCATCGTGACGGCCAGGACGGGACGCTCGCCCAGCTCGGCGCGGACCTCCGCCGGTGGGCGCCGCAGCCGCGCGAAGGGGCCGTGTTCAGGGGCGCCCAGGGACTTCACCGGACCGGCGACCAGGCCGTCGGCCGTGCGCTCGGTCACGCTCATGACGGCGACCGCGGCGCCTTCGGGGTCGCGCAGCGTGAGCTCCTGCCCGGCGGAGACGGGATGGTCGTGCGGCACCATGAGGGTGACCGGGTCGGGCCAGGGCGTGCCGTCGGCCAGCCGCCCGTTCTCGGTGACCGAGGCGACGTCGGCCGACCCGAGGAAGCCCGTGAGGGGGGCGAAGGCGCCGGAGAGCAGCAGCTCCAGGTCGGCGAGCTCGCGCGCGTCGGGCACCCACTCGAGGGTCCGGTCAGGGTTGGCCGTCATCTGCTCCACGTTTCCCACCGGGACAGGATATTGACGTCCGGCGGGATGGCGGCACCGGTCCGGCGGGGTGGCGGGCACCGCAGGCATAGCCGGGGCGGGCGGATGGCGTCATAAAGGCCGACATCGACTTCTGGAGGTGATCGTGGACGTTGCCGAGGAGCGACGTTTCCGCGAGTTCGTGTCTGCGCGCTCGCCGGCGCTGATGAGGCTGGGCTTCCTGCTGACCGGTGGCGACCAGCACGCCGCCGAGGATCTCCTGCAGACCGTCCTGGCACGGGCCGCCGCCCGGTGGAGCCGCATCGAGGACCCCGAGCCGTATGTCCGGCGAGCCATGTACCGCCAGCAGGTGAGCTGGTGGCGGCTGGCGTCGCGGCGGCGGGAGACCGTGGTCGCGGACACCCCCGACGTGCCCGGCCCGGACGGCACGCATGCGGCGGACACCAAGCTCATCCTGCGCCACGCGCTGGCCCGGCTGACCGCGCGGCAGCGAGCCGTGCTCGTGCTCCGCTACTTCGAGGACCTGCCGGAGGCGCAGGTGGCCGAGATCATGGGCTGCTCGATCGGGACGGTGCGCAGCACCGCCCACCGCTCGATCGCCCGGCTGCGCTCGGCCGCGCCGGAGCTGGCCGATCTCCGCACGCCACACCACTCGCTCAAGGAGGTCACGTCATGACGCCGGAATCCCTGCTGCCGGAGACCTTCCGGGAATGGTCGAAGGAGGCCCGGGTCCCCGAGGGCCTGGCCGACCGGGCGCTGCGGAGGCGTGCCCGGTTCCGCGTCAACACGGTGGCGCTCGCCGCCGGGGCGACGGCCGCCGTGGTCGCCGTGGGGATGCTCGTGCCGAAGGTCCTGTCCGGAGAGGGCACCGGGCACCGCCTGGCCGTCGCCGAGGGCTCCGCGTCTGCCGATCCTGCCCTGAAGTTCGCGACCCAGCCTCCCGAGGAGGGCCCGTCGGGGGAGCCGGTCGCGGCGCCGACCCCCGTGAAGCCCGGCGCGCTGCCGGAGTCGCTCGCGATAAGCACCGACACCGCGAACTCCCCGCCCGGCAAGCTGATCGCGGCCGGGAAGGTGGCGGTCCCGGCGTACTACATCTGGGAGCAGGAGAAGATCGGGAAGAAGAGCGACCGCCGCCATGACAGGTGGTTCCTCTACAACCCCGGAACGGGCACCTACGAGGAGACCGGCTGGGCGGCGCTCGACGTGGCCCCCGGCATGAAGCTCGCGGCCGTGCTGGAGCGCGACCTGCCCGCCCGCCGGATCGGCGTGCTGGACATGACCACCCGCGAGGTCAGATGGATCGACCTCGACCACCCGGTGGCCGACGTCTCCTGGTCTCCCGATGGCACCAAGCTGCTCGCCACGGCCTATGAGCGGGACCCGACGATCCGCGTCAACGTCTCCGCCGACGGGAACAGCTGGAGCGATCCGGATCCCGGGCGCACCGGCTTCCAGATCGTCGACGTGGCGTCGGGGCGGGCGTCGTTCCACACCGTGCCCGTACAGAAGAGCGACATCGGCCATCTGGCGATGCCGGCAGGCCGGTTCTACTGGTCCGCTGACGGGTTGATCTGGGAATCCAACCGGTTGGCGGGGGACAAGGACCAGCCGAACAGGCTGTTCTACGACCTGGAGGGCCGGCGGCAGGACGTGCCCAAGGGGCTGCTCGAGCCGCAGGAGCGGGCGGGCGTCTCCCCGAACGGCGCGTTGTACGCCGACGACGCCGCCCCGACCATCGACCAAGGGAAGGTCTACACGGCGGAGGAGATGAAGAAGCTCACGGAGCAGGTGCCCAGAGGTCCGGAGACGGCCGTCAGGGAGGTCGCCACCGGAAAGGTCGTCGGCAGGCAGCGGATGCTCCAGCTCGTGGCCTGGGCGGACGACGACCATCTGATCGCGCTGGAGTGCATGGGCACCTGCAAGGACGAGTTCGACGCCTACCTCGCGCTGGTCACCGTCGACGGCACTAAGAGCGTGCGGCTCTCGGGCGAGATGCGGGACAGCCAGCGGCCGGGAAGCTGGCATTACCTGCTGACCCGCCGCTGAGATCCGGACGCCGAGGCCGGGCGGCGCGCGGCGCGCATGCCGCCCACATCGCCCGCCCGCGCCGTTCGCCGCGATCGGGTCGGCCGGGCGCGGCGGGCGCCGCGGTCAGATCAGGCGGGCGAAGTGGTTCTGCGGCTTGCGGATGACCAGGGTGATCTCGTCCCGGCCGGCGGGCAGCCGGTCGCCCGACAGCCTCTGAGTGATCCGGCACACGAACCGTACGAGCTTGGCGTGCGGGCCGCGCAGCGCCGGACCGGACGACCCCGAATAGTCTTCGGCGATCATCAGCCCGCGCATCAGGCAGTAGGAGTGGATGCCCTCGCGGGAGGCCACCTGCTCGTAGACGGCCGGGAGCGGCCCGACGGCGCCCGCCGGGGCGAGCCGCGACCACAGGAGCCGGCGCAGCCACCACGGCGCCAGCCGGTCGCAGAAGCCGTAGGCCGTCGTGCGGTCGCGCATCCTGATGAGCAGCAGACCGCCGGGGCGGAGGGCGTTGACCATGCGGTCGAGCACCAGCTCGGCGTTGCGCACCCGCTCCAGCAGGAAGGCGGCGTGCACGACGTCGAAGGTGCGGGGCAGCAGGGGCGCGTCCCGCAGGTCGCCGAGGAAGCGCGCGTCGAGGTCGGCGCGGCGCCCGATCGCGGCGCGCAGCACCGGCAGGTCCTCGTCGATGCCCATGACCCTGGTCTCGATGCGCTCGAGGTCGACGGTGTGACCACGCCCGCATCCGGCGATCAGGATGTCCAGCCGCCGGCCGAGCTGCTCGGTCCAGAGCTCCCTGATGCGGTGGCAGAACACGTCGCCATGGGTCTCCGGCCACCATCGAACCTCTGACATGTGACTCAGGGTAGTCATCGTGACTCCTTCTGTAATGGATTCACCTTACGAAAGGGCCGCCTCTCGCGGGAGGAGGCCCGCCGCTATCGGCGAGCGCCGGGATCGCGTTCCATGACAAGTCAGGTCTGATCGGATGGACGGGTGGTTCTCGGCATGGTGGTGCCGAGGGGGAAGTAGCCTTGGGGTAACCCCGGTCCTCCAACGAACCGGGGTCGCGCGTGTCGCCGTGTACAGCCGCGTCCAGGCGTGTGCAGTCATGTTGTGCGATGGGCAAGGCCGTACGCCGGTACGCGCGGCGGTGGGGCGCCACGTGGAACGTTCACAGAGCCGAGCAGGCCGTCCGCGAGGCGAACGAGAAGGCGAGCATCACCATGTGGGGGCATTTCTAATGAGTCTTTCCGGACTGCTCGACCTTGTCGTCGCCGATCCGCAGCTGGCCGGGGCCCTGGAACGCGCGGGTGAGGACGTCAACCTGGTCGCGCCGCCCGCGCTGCGGCCGTTCGCCGTGGCCGCTCTCGCGCGCCGGCGTCCCGTGCTCGCCGTCACCGCGACGGGGCGCGAGGCGGAGGACCTCGCCGCCGCGCTCACCGGCCTGGTCGGAGAGCACGCCGTCGCTGTCTTCCCCGCCTGGGAGACCCTGCCCCACGAGCGGCTGTCGCCGCGCAGCGACACGGTGGGCCAGCGCCTCGCCGTGCTGCGCAGGCTCGCCCACCCCGTCCCCGGCGACGCCGCCGCGGGCCCGCTGGAGGTCGTGGTCGCCCCGGTCCGCGCGGTGCTGCAGCCGCTGGTGACGGGGCTCGGCGATCTCTCGCCGGTACGGCTGCGCTCGGGCGACGACGCCGACCTGGACGACGTGGTGCGGCACCTGGTGGCGAACGGCTACCACCGGGTCGACATGGTGGAGAAGCGCGGCGAGGTGGCCGTGCGCGGCGGCCTGCTGGACGTGTTCCCGCCCACCGAGGAGCACCCTCTGCGCCTGGAGTTCTGGGGCGACACGATCGAGGAGATCCGCTGGTTCAAGGTCGCCGACCAGCGCTCGCTGGAGGTCGCCGAGGGCGGCCTGTTCGCGGCGCCGTGCCGGGAGCTGCTCCTCACCGACGAGGTGCGCGCGCGGGCCAAGGAGCTCGCCGACCGGCATCCCGCGCTCAAGGACATCCTCGACCAGCTCTCCGACGGCATCCCGGTCGAGGGCATGGAGGCGTTCGCGCCCGTGCTCGTCGACGGCATGGACCTGCTGCTCGACCACCTTCCCGCCCGCGCTTCGGTGTTCGTGTGCGACCCCGAGCGCATCCGCGGCCGCGCGGCCGAGCTGGTCCGCACCAGCCAGGAGTTCCTGGAGGCGTCGTGGATCAACGCCGCCGCCGGCGGCGAGGCCCCGATCGACCTGGGCGCCGCCGCGTTCCGCGGCCTCGAGGAGGTGCGCCACCACGCGCGCGAGCTGGGCCAGCCGTGGTGGACCATCGCGCCGTTCGCGGCCACCGGCCAGACCGGCGACGGGGCCGCCGCGACCACGCCACCGGCCGTCCCCGACGACCTGTACGGCGAGAGCGCCGAGACCATCGAGCTGTCGGCCCACGAGGCGGAGTCCTACCGCGGCGACACCCAGCGCGCGCTCGGCGACATCAAGGGGTGGCTCGGCGAGGGGCGCGCGGTCGTGCTGCTCAGCGAGGGCCACGGCCCTGCCGAGCGCATCGTGGAGCTGCTCAAGGGCGTGGACGTCGCCGCCAGGCTGGTGCCCGGCCTGGAGACCGCCCCCGGCAAGGACGTCGTCAACGTCACCACCGGCCGTGTCGAGCACGGCTTCGTCAACGCCGCGGTGGCCGTCCTGACCCACCTCGACCTGGTCGGGCAGAAGGCCTCCACCAAGGACATGCGGCGGCTGCCGTCGCGGCGCCGCAACATGGTCGACCCGCTCCAGCTCAAGGTCGGCGACTACGTCGTGCACGGCCAGCACGGCGTCGGGCGGTACGTCGAGATGGTCCAGCGGTCGGTGCAGGGCGCCACCCGCGAGTACCTGGTGATCGAGTACGCCAAGGGCGACCGGCTGTACGTGCCGACCGACCAGCTCGACGAGGTCACCCGGTACGTCGGCGGGGAGGCGCCGACGCTCAACCGCATGGGCGGCGCCGACTGGGCCAAGGCCAAGTCCCGCGCGAAGAAGGCCGTCAAGGAGATCGCGGGCGAGCTGATCCGCCTGTACAGCGCCCGCATGGCCTCGCCCGGCCACGCCTTCGCCGCCGACAGCCCCTGGCAGCGCGAGATGGAGGACGCCTTCCCCTACGCCGAGACCGGCGACCAGCTCGAGGCGATCGACGAGGTCAAGCGCGACATGGAGCGCGAGGTGCCGATGGACCGCCTGATCTGCGGCGACGTCGGATACGGCAAGACCGAGATCGCCGTGCGGGCCGCGTTCAAGGCCGTGCAGGACGGCAAGCAGGTGGCCGTGCTCGTGCCCACCACTCTGCTGGTCCAGCAGCACCTGTCGACGTTCGGCGAGCGGTTCGCGAGCTTCCCGGTGGTGGTGAAGCCGGTGTCGCGGTTCCAGAGCGACGCCGAGGTGCGGGCGACCCTCGAGGGGCTGAAGGACGGCAGCGCCGACATCGTGATCGGCACCCACCGGCTGCTCAACCCGGACGTCCGCTTCAAGGACCTCGGCCTCATCATCGTCGACGAGGAACAGCGCTTCGGCGTCGAGCACAAGGAGGCCATGAAGCACATGCGCACGCAGGTGGACGTGCTCGCCATGTCGGCGACGCCCATCCCGCGCACGCTGGAGATGGGCCTCACCGGCATCCGCGAGATGTCCACCATCCTCACTCCTCCCGAGGAGCGGCACCCGATCCTGACCTTCGTCGGCCCCTACGACGAGAAGCAGATCGCGGCGGCCGTGCGGCGCGAGCTGATGCGCGACGGCCAGGTGTTCTTCGTGCACAACCGGGTCTCCTCGATCAACAAGGTGGCCGCGCGCCTGCGCGAGCTGGTGCCGGAGGCGCGGGTGGCCGTCGCCCACGGCCAGATGAACGAGCAGCAGCTCGAGAAGATCATGGTCGGGTTCTGGGAGCGCGAGTTCGACGTGCTGGTCAGCACCACGATCGTCGAGTCCGGGCTGGACATCCCGAACGCCAACACCCTGATCGTCGACCGCGCGGACAACTACGGCCTCTCGCAGCTCCACCAGCTGCGCGGCCGGGTCGGCCGGGGCCGCGAGCGCGGCTACGCCTACTTCCTGTACCCGCCGGAGGCGCCGCTCACCGAGACGGCCCACGAGCGCCTGGCGACCATCGCCCAGCACACCGAGATGGGCGCCGGCATGTACGTCGCCATGAAGGACCTGGAGATCCGCGGCGCCGGCAACATCCTCGGCGCCGAGCAGTCCGGCCACATCGCCGGCGTCGGGTTCGACCTGTACGTCCGGATGATGGCCGAGGCGGTGCAGGAGCAGAAGGCCAAGCTGGCGGGCGAGGAGGTCGTCGAGGGGCGCGCCGACGTCAAGGTCGAGCTTCCGATCAACGCGCACGTCCCGCACGACTACGTCACCTCCGAGCGGCTGCGCCTCGAGGCGTACAAGCGCATCGCCGCGGTGGGCGACGGGGCCGACATCGTGGCCGTCAGGGAGGAGCTCGTCGACCGGTACGGCCGCCCGCCGCAGGAGGTCGACAACCTGCTGGAGGTGGCGCGGTTCCGCGTCCACGCGCGCAAGGCCGGGCTGACCGACGTCGCCCTGCAGGGCCAGCACATCAGGTTCGCCCCGGTGTCGCTGAGGGAGTCGCAGCAGGTGCGCCTGGACCGGCTGTACCCCAAGGCGATCTACAAGGTGGCCGCCGGGTCGCTGCTGGTGCCGGTGCCGAAGACCAGGCCGCTCGGCGGGCAGCCGCTGCGCGACCTCGACCTGCTGAAGTGGTGCACCGACCTCGTCGAGGCCATGTTCCTCGAGCCCGCCCGGGCGGCGGGCGCGCGATGACCGTACTTTTTGGCCTCGCCGCGCTCGGCTGGCGAGGGGCGCGGCGGCGGTCTTCGCCAGGGCGTGGCTCGATGACCGGACCGGCGCGCGGTTTGAGTAGAGTAGCCCGCGTCTGTTGAAGGGACCGCTAGTGAAGTCGAATCGTGTGCGCGTGCTCCTGGCCACGGTGGCCGCCGGTGTCGCGCTGACCGCCTGTTCCTCGCCCGTGCAGGTCGGCACGGCGGCCACCGTCGGCGGCGACCGCATCAGCTCCGGCCAGCTGAACACCGAGGTGCGCGAGTACCAGGCCGCGCTGAAGCAAGCCAAGATCTCCGAGGCAGCGCTCAAGATGCCGTCCATCCCGCGCGCCGTGCTGCTCCAGCTGATCACTTTCCGCCAGTTCGAGCAGCTCGCCCAGCGCAACGGCCTCACCGTCACCGAGGGCGACGTGGACAAGTTCATCACCGAGCAGGGCGGCATCGAGAAGATCGGCCCGGCCTCGCTCGGCCAGGGCGTCCCGCCGTCGGAGACCCGCCGGTGGATCCGCGCCGCCGTGATCTACCAGAAGAGCCTGGAGCGGTTCGGCGCCAACCTCGCCGACCAGAACTCCGTCCAGGCCGCGCAGGCGAAGCTGTTCGGGCAGATGGACACCATCCCCATCAAGGTCTCCCACCGCTACGGCACCTGGGACTCCCAGCAGGGCCTCATCGACGAGGCGCGCTTCGGCAAGCCCGCGGAGCAGGCGGCGCCGGCCGGCCAGCTCCAGGACCCCGCCGCCGGTCAGCAGGATCCCGCCAGCGGCCAGTGACATGACCCTCGTCGTCGTCACGACCTCCCCACGGGTGGCTCCCGGCCTGCTCAGCGGGCCCGCGTGGGCGGCCCTGGGGTCGGGCCGGGTGCTCACCGGCTCCGCCGACCATCCCCTCCTGCCCTATCTGGCCGAGGAGGGCATCCCGGTCGAGGTCGTGACGCCCGACCCGGTCGCGCTGGCCCGCGAGGGCCGCGACGGCACCGTGATCTGGCTCGCCGCGCAGGAGGGCGGCGAGGCGTTCATGCGCGCCGTCGGCCGTGCCGCCCTCGACCTTGAGGATCCGCCGGTCATCGAGCTGGTCCCCGGGTCCTACGACCTGCCGGGCGCGCGGCTGCTCGACCTCGTCGCCGTCATGGACCGGCTGCGCCGCGAATGCCCGTGGGATGTCAAGCAGACCCACGAGTCCCTCGTGCCCTACCTCCTGGAGGAGGCCTACGAGGTGCTGGAGACCGTCGAGGACGGCGACTACGCCGCCCTGCGCGAGGAGCTCGGCGACGTCCTGCTCCAGGTGGTGTTCCACTCGCGGGTGGCGCAGGAGCGCTCGGCGGCGGACGGCGGCTTCGACGTGGACGACGTCGCGGGCGGCATCGTCGACAAACTGGTCCGGCGCCATCCCCACGTGTTCGCCGGCACGGTGGTGAGCGGCGCCGACGAGGTCAACGCCAACTGGGACACGATCAAGGCGGCCGAGCGGGCCGCCAAGGGCTGGGAGTCCCTGCTCGACGGCGTCCCGATGGGCCAGCCCGCCCTCTCGCTGGCCGGCGGGCTGCAGAGCCGCGCCGAGCGCGCGGGGGTCCCCGACTCGCTGTCCCGGGCCGTCGGGCAGGGCATCGGGCGGGAGCTGTTCGACCTCGTCCGGCGGGCGCGCGCCGCCGGCCTCGACCCCGAGGCCGAGCTCCGCGCCGCCGCGCGCGCCTACCGCGACCGGGTCCACGCCTGGGAGCGGTCCGAAGGACGCGGGTCCGAGGGGCGCCCGCCTGAGGGCTGACCGTCCGGCCGATGGCGGTCCATGGCGGCGTGCCGGGACGCGCTAGCCGTACCCGGCAGTAGACCCCGATAGGCTCGTGAGGCAAACCGTCCGCAACCGCATCGCGTACGACGGTGCGGTGATGGGTTCCGGGGGCCCGTCCCCGGGCTGACTGATCTAGGAGCGCTTCGTGGCTGCCATCGAGGCCGTTACCGCCCGCGAGATTCTCGACTCCCGGGGCAACCCGACGGTCGAGGTTGAGATCCTGCTCGACGATTACAGCACCGGCCGTGCGGCCGTCCCGAGCGGCGCGTCCACCGGCCAGTTCGAGGCCGTGGAGCTGCGCGACGGTGACGAGCGTTACGCAGGCAAGAGCGTGCAGAAGGCCGTTCTGAACGTCACCGACGAGATCGCCGACGAGATCATCGGTTTCGACGCCGAGGAGCAGCGCCTCGTCGACCAGACCATGATCGACCTTGACGGCACGCCCAACAAGGGCAGGCTGGGCGCCAACGCCATCCTCGGCGTGTCCCTGGCGCTGGCCAAGGCCGCGGCCGACAGCGCCGACCTGCCGCTGTTCCGTTACGTCGGCGGGCCCAACGCCCACATCCTGCCGGTCCCGATGATGAACATCCTGAACGGCGGCGCGCACGCCGACAGCAACGTGGACATCCAGGAGTTCATGATCGCGCCGATCGGCGCCGAGACCTTCTCCGACGCCGTCCGCATGGGCGTCGAGACCTATCACGTGCTGAAGAAGGTGCTCAAGGAGAAGGGCTACGCCACCGGCCTCGGCGACGAGGGCGGCTTCGCGCCCAACCTGCCGAGCAACCGCGACGCGCTCGACCTGATCCTGGTCGCCATCGAGAAGGCCGGCTACACGCCCGGCGAGGACATCGCGCTGGCCCTGGACGTGGCCGCCACCGAGTTCCACTCCAAGGGCGTCTACACCCTGGACGGCAAGGGCCACGGCTCGGACGAGCTGATCTCCTTCTACGAGGACCTCGTCCGCTCCTACCCGCTGGTCTCCATCGAGGACCCGCTCGACGAGGAGGACTGGGAGGGCTGGAAGGCCATCACCGGCGCCCTCGGCGGCAAGGTGCAGCTCGTGGGCGACGACCTGTTCGTCACCAACCCCGAGCGGCTCGAGCGGGGCATCCGTGAGGGCTCAGCGAACGCGCTGCTGGTCAAGGTCAACCAGATCGGCACGCTGTCGGAGACCCTCGACGCCGTCGACCTGGCCCACCGCAACGGCTACCGGTGCATGATGAGCCACCGTTCCGGCGAGACCGAGGACACCACGATCGCCGACCTCGCCGTGGCGACCAACTGCGGCCAGATCAAGACCGGCGCCCCGGCCCGGTCCGACCGCGTCGCCAAGTACAACCAGCTGCTGCGCATCGAGGAGCTGCTCGACGATGTCGCCCGCTACGCGGGTCGCGGAGCTTTTCCGCGTTTCCAGGGCTAGCTTTTCCCGTACGGCTTGCGCGCTTTTGGCCGCAAGCCGTACGGACCTGGGAGGATCATGAAGAAACGACCGCAGCTGACGGGACGGGCCGCCATCCTGGCCGTCGTCGTGTGCGCGATCGCCATGAGCCTTGCCTATCCTGTGCGCGAGTACGTCGCGCAGCGGCGCCAGATCGCCCAGCTGGAGAAGCAGCAGGCTCAGGCACTCAAGGACCTTCAGGAGCTGGCCGAGCGCAGCAGGCGTCTCGACGACCCCGACTACATCAGGCAGCTCGCCCGGGGGCGGCTGCACTACTGCGGTAGCGGCGAGACGTGCTACGTGTTGCGCGACGAGTCGAAGAAGGTCAAGCAGCCCAAGGCCGGGTCGACGACTCAGGCGGCGCCCCCGTGGTACCAGACGCTGTGGGAGTCGATCGAGGCGGCCGACCGGGGCAACGGCGCACGCGTCGAGATGGGCGCCCGCACAGCGGCGCCGTGACGGGTGGTTCCGGCTTTCCTGGATACTTACGTGTCCGATGACTCGGGATCCCCGGGACGGCGGCCCGGGTCCGCGCGTCCGGGGCCCGGGATGGCGTCGCGGGAGTTCACGGTTTTCAGGGGGAGAGTGCGATGGTGGATCCGGCCGACGCGGCCGCGGTGGAACGGCAGCTCGGCCGGCCGCCACGAGGGTTGCGCGCGGTGGCCCACCGGTGCCCGTGCGGGCTGCCGGACGTCGTCGAGACGGCCCCGCGCCTGGCCGACGGCTCGCCCTTCCCGACGCTGTTCTACCTGACGTGCCCCAAGGCGGCCTCGGCCATCGGCACGCTGGAGTCCTCGGGGCTGATGAAGCGCATGCAGGCCCGGCTCGCCGAGGACCCCGCGCTGGCCGAGGCGTACGCCCGGGCGCACGCCGGGTACGTCGAGCGGCGCGACAAGGTGGCCTCGGAGGACGGCCTTCCGCCGCTGCCCCGCGACATGCAGAGCGCGGGCGGCATGCCCGATCGCGTGAAGTGCCTGCACGCCCTGGTGGGCCACGAGCTGGCGATGCCGGGCAGCAACCCGTTCGGCCGCGAAGCCCTCGACGCCCTCCCCGAGTGGTGGTGCGACGGCCCCTGCGTGGAGGTCCCCGGCGGCTCCGAGCCGTCCGCGCAGGCGGGTCCCGCCGGCTCCGACGACCTTCCGAGCTTCGATGGCCCTGAGGAGGGCGTATGACACGGGTGGCTGCGATCGACTGCGGGACGAACTCCGTCCGCCTCTTGATAGCCGACATCTCCGGCGGCGAGCTGTCCGATGTCGAGCGGCGCATGGAGATCGTCCGCCTCGGCGTGGGCGTCGACCGGACCGGGCGGCTGGCGCCCGAGGCGCTGGAGCGCACCTTCACCGCGATGCGCGGCTACGCCAAGCTGATCAAGGATCACGGCGCCTCGCGCGTGCGCGTGGTGGCCACCAGCGCCACCCGGGACGCCGGGAACCGCGCCGACTTCGTCGCCGGGGTCCGCGAGATCTTCGGCGTCGAACCGGAGGTCGTCACCGGCTCGGAGGAGGCGCACCTGTCGTTCCTCGGTGCCACCACGGGGCTCACCGGCGTGGCGGCCCCCTTCCTCGTGGTCGACATCGGCGGCGGGTCCACCGAGTTCGTGCTCGGCACCGCCGACGTGGACAACGCGATCTCCGTCGACATCGGCTGCGTCCGCCTCACCGAACGCCACTTCGGCTCCGGGGCCACGCCCGAGGCGGTGGCGGCGGCGGCCGAGGACATCGACGCGGCCCTCGACCGGGTGGCGGAGGCCGTGCCCGTGGAGCGGGCACGCACGCTGATCGGCCTGGCGGGCTCGGTGACCACGGTCGCGGGCATCGCCCTCGGCCTGCCCGCCTACGACCCGGCGCGCATCCACGGCTCCAGGGTCCCGGCCGCGCGGGTGCACGAGGTCTCCCAGCGGCTGCTCGCCATGTCCCACGACGAGCGGGCGGCGATCCCGGTCATGCACCCGGGCCGGGTCGACGTGATCGGCGCGGGGGCCCTCATCCTCGACCTGATCGTCAGCCGGTACGGCTTCCGCGAGGTCGTCGTCAGCGAGCACGACATCCTCGACGGCATCGCCCGCGGCCTGGTCTCCTGACGCCGGTCCCGCGCATCGCCCGGGGGCTGGCACGATCGAGGTATGAGTTTCGTTCCCCCTGGTAGCGGATGGCCGGACGATCCGGCCGAGCCGGACACTCCCGTCGCGCACACGCCCGAGGAGGTCCTCGAGCTGGCCCGGACGAGCCGCACGCTCGGCGAGCTGACCGCGAGGCAGTCGGTGTGCCGGGCCTGTCCTCGGCTCGTGGAGTGGCGCGAGGAGGTCGCGGAGGTCAAGCGGCGGGCCTTCATGGGAGAGACGTACTGGGGGAGGCCCATCGCGGGCTGGGGTGAGGAGAAGCCGCGGGTTCTCCTCGTCGGGCTGGCCCCGGCCGCGCACGGCGGCAACCGTACGGGGAGGGTCTTCACCGGGGACCGGAGTGGCGACTGGCTGTTCGCCTCGCTCCACCGCACCGGGTTCGCGGCCCTGCCGACGAGCACGCACGCGGGCGACGGGCAGCGGCTGCTCGGGGCGCGCATGGTCGCCGCCGTCCGCTGCGCCCCGCCGGCCAACAAGCCGACGATCGAGGAGCGGGCCACGTGCTTCCCCTGGCTGGCCAGGGAGCTGGAGCTGATCGCCGAACCGGTCCGGGTCATCGTCGCGCTGGGCGGGTACGCGTGGCAGGCCGTCTGGCCGGCGCTGCGCGAGGCGGGCTACACGCTGCCGCGAAGCAGGCCGCCGTTCGGGCACGGCGCCGAGGTGCGCATCTCCAACGGAAAGGGTGGGCCGGTCCACCTGCTCGGCTGCTACCACCCGAGCCAGCAGAACACCTTCACCGGCCGGGTCACCGAGGAGATGCTCGACGCGATCTTCGCCCGCGCGGCCGAGCTGGCCGGCTGACGGAGACGGCGAAGCCGGGAGTGAACTCCGTCACTTGACGAAATTTTTACCGCTCTTCCCGAAGAAAACTGCAGGCCAGATGTTCGGGAGTGAAAAATCGGTCAGAGTTCACACTTGGGGGATTGGCGCTGATACCGGGCTGTGACGTAGGCTTGTGAATGGTTTCACAAGCCGACCATGCCAGAAGGGGCACTCACGTGGACCGAAAGGCCAAGCACATCCTGATCGTCGGCGGAGGATACGTCGGTCTCTACACGGGCCTGCGGCTCCAGCGCCTGCTGCGCAGCGAGCTTCGGTCCGGCAGCGTCCGGATCACGGTGATCGACCCGCAGTCCTACATGACCTACCAGCCCTTCCTTCCCGAGGCCGCGGCCGGCAACCTGTCGCCGCGCCATGTCGTCACGCCTCTGCGCCGGGTGCTGTCCAAGGTCCGCATCCTCAACGGCAAGGTCACCAAGATCCACCACGCCAACAAGTCCGTGACGTTCCAGCCGGCCGCCGGAGCCGGCAAGGAGATCGAGTACGACGTCCTGGTCATGGCGGCCGGTTCGATCTCGCGGACCCTTCCCATCCCCGGGCTGGCGGACGCGGCGATCGGCTTCAAGACGGTCGGTGAGGCCATCGCGCTCCGCAACCGCGTGCTCGCCCTGTTCGACCGGGCCGACTCCACCGACGACGAGCAGGTCCGCAGGCGGGCGCTCACCTTCGTCGTGGTCGGCGCGGGCTTCGCGGGCGTGGAGGCGCTGGCCGAGCTCGAGGACATGGGCCGGGACGCCGTGAAGTACTACGACACCCTCAGCGAGAAGGACATGCGCTGGGTGCTGGTCGAGGCCAGCGACCGCATCCTGCCCGAGGTCGGTCCCGAGATGGGCAAGTGGACCCTCGAGGAGCTGCGCAAGCGCGGCATCGACGTCAAGATGCGCACCCTGCTCGAGTCCTGCGAGGGCGGCCGCGTGATGCTGTCGGACGGCGACCGCTTCGAGTCCGCCACGATCGTCTGGACCGCCGGCGTCAAGGCGAGCCCGGTGGTCAACGCCGGTGACCTGCCCCTCGACGAGCGCGGGCGGGTCAAGACGACGACCAGGCTCACCGTGGCCGGCACCAATGACGCCTTCGCGGCCGGCGACGTGGCGGGGGTGCCCGACATGACCAACCCCGGCCAGTACTGCGCACCCAACGCCCAGCATGCCGTGCGGCAGGCCAAGGTACTCGCCGGCAACATCGTCCGCCACCTCCAGGGCCGTCCGTTGCGGGACTACCGGCACAAGTACGCGGGGTCGGTCGCCGGACTCGGCCTCCACAAGGGCGTCGCGAACGTCTACGGCATCAAGCTTCACGGATTCCCTGCGTGGTTCATGCACCGCACCTACCATCTGTCCCGGGTGCCTACGTTGAACCGCAAGGTCCGCGTGGTGGCCGACTGGACGCTCACCCTCTTCTTCAAGCGGGAGACCGTCTCACTCGGTGAGATCGAGTCCCCCCGCGACGAGTTCAGGGCGGCCGCGGCCACTCGCTGACGGGTTCCGGTACGGCTCGCGCCCGATGTCTTCGGGCGCGAGCCGTACCGTTGTCTGGAGGCATAACAAGGATGCGTGGTGGAATTGGGCTACTTGAGCGGTCTGTTGTTCATTGCCCGAGTCGTGGGGGCGCGCGACGTATACGGTTATCTTGCGGACTACGGAAGGAAGAGCGGAGACGTGAGCTCTGACCCGTTACGCAAGTGTGGTCCGTTACGTATGATTACGGCGCCCCCGTAGCCCAAAGGCAGAGGCAAACCCCTTAAAAGGGTTCCAGTGTGGGTTCGAGTCCCACCGGGGGCACCCTGCGGGCTATAAGAAACACCCCGCCGCCGGTAAGGCGAGCCCTCTGCCTATATCCTTGTCGGTTTGCCGTCGGCAGGCCGCTGTTTGTCTCCAGCCCCCGATCAGGCCGTGCGGCGGCCGTTCGGCGGGCCGCCGGCAATCGTTACCACTTCGTGCCTCTCGGTGCGGAGCCTCCTCCCCGCCGGGCGGCGGCCGCCGCCGCACCGTGCCCTCTCCGAGTGAAGGCTCGGCGGCGTCGAAGAGCCGGTCTAACCAAGATCTACGCTCGGTAATTGCTTATAAGCGCTAAAGACATCGATAAACAGGTTACTACCGAACATAAAAGGCAAAATCCGCCTACATCGCCGGTTAGGGGTGGGACGGAACCGGGCATTCAGTCGGCGGATGTCCCCGCTCATCGGTCCGCGCTCTCATCGTCCCCGCCTTCAGCGTCTTGCGCTCCGACGCCCGGACGCCCGGCCTCTCCGCCTCCCCTCCGGGCAAGGCGACACCGGGAGCCGGTGAGGGGGCCCGCGAGGTGATCCAACCGCAACCTACGGGACCGGAACTCGGGTGCCGGGCCGCTCGTTGTACACGTTGCCGCAGGCAAGCCGGACATCCGGCCGGCGGTGCAATACGGCAGGGGCCATCCTGACCGCCATTACCCATGGAAAGCTATGTGCAACAGGCGGCAACCCCCTGTGCGGCTCGACGAACAGGGCGATCGCAGGTCGCAGTGGAGGCAGTGATGCAGAGCAGGAACCCGGTTCTGAGCAGACTGGGGCAGAACAACCGTCAGTCATGGGGCGGCCCTACCGCCAGTCCCCAGCACCTGCAGGACATGTACAACGCCCCGTCGTACGCTCCCCCCACGGCGACGCGGCCGATGACGATCGACGACGTGGTCGTGCGCGGAGCCATCACGCTCGGCACCCTCATGGCGTCCGCCGCGCTCGCGTGGTACCTCAACCTCGGCACGGTGGTGATCGCCCCGGCGGTCATCATCGGACTGGTGCTCGGCCTGATCGTCTCCTTCCGGCAGAGCACGAACCCGGCGCTGATCCTCGGCTACGCGGTGGCCTACGGCATCGCCATCGGCGTGATCAGCCACGTCTACAACTACATCTACGAGGGCATCGTCTTCCAGGCCGTGATCGGCACGATGGTGGCCTTCGGCGGCGTGCTCGCGGTGTACGCGCTCAAGATCTTCCGGCCGACGCCGAAGTTCACCAAGTTCGTCGTCGCCGCCGGCTTCGCGGCCATCGGGCTGATGCTGGTCAACTGGATCGCGAGCATCTTCACCCACGGCGGCCTGGGGCTGCGCACCGACAGCCCGATCGGCTGGGTGTTCAGCGTCGCGATGATCCTGCTCGGGTGCTTCTTCCTGCTGCTGGACTTCGCGGCCGTCGAGGACGGCGTGCGCGCGGGCGTCCCCGAGAAGTACTCCTGGCTGATGGCCTTCGGCATCACGGTGAGCCTCGTCTGGCTCTACCTGGAGATCCTGCGCTTCATCAGCTACTTCTTCAACAACGATTAGATCCTCGCCCGATGGACGCCCCGCCCGGTCACGGGCGGGGCGTTCGGCTTTTCCAGGGCGCCCGTACCGACGGTAACCCCACGTACCGCGACTAATGATCTACCTCCTGTAAGAGAAGGCTGGCCATTGGGGGCTTGCCATCGCAGGGCTGGTGATGCAATGTCGAGCAAAAGAGGTCCACTCATGGAGGTGCCCATGTCGTTGAACCACTCACCGGAGACGCAGAACAAGCTGATTGCCAGGGTTCCGGACATCACCGGACGCGCACTCCCAGAGTGGTTCCAAGCCATCGACAACGGCCCGTCGTTCCTACGCTGTGACGAGCGGGCCAACTGGCTCGCCGACGAGCACGGGCTGACCCACGGCTACGCCGCCGCGATCGTGATCGAGCACGAGCGGCAACGCCGTTCCCGCATGGGCTTCATGTAAGCCCTGCACGACCAGCGCGCCCACGCCATCGACCGGCGTGGGCGCCCTTCTGCGCCGGGCATGTCCCATGATTGAGACATGGATCTCAACAAGGCCCGTGACTTCATCAAAAGCAATCACCGCGCGGTGATGCTGACCTTCCATCCTGACGGCCGCCCGCAGATGTCACCGGTGACGGTCGGCGTGGACGCGGACGGCTACGCGGTCGTGAGCACCCGGGAGACCGCCGCCAAGACCCGCAACCTCCGCGAGAACCCCGCGGTCACGCTGTGCGTGATGACCGACGCGTTCTTCGGCGAGTGGATCCAGATCGAGGGCACCGCCGAGATCGTGCCCCTGCCCGAGGCGATGGAGCACCTGGTCGAGTACTACCGCGAGATCTCCGGCGAGCACCCCGACTGGGACGACTACCGGGCCGCCATGACCCGGGACCGGCGCGTGATCGTCCGCATCGACCTCACCCGCGCCGGCCCCGACGTTCACGGCTAGGAACGGCTAGGAACGGCTAGGAACGGCTGGGAACGGTCAGCCGAGGCGCTCCAGCACCATGGCCATGCCCTGGCCGCCGCCGACGCACATGGTCTCAAGGCCGATCGACTTGTCGTGGAAGCGCAGGCCGTTGAGCAGGGTGGAGGTGATCCGGGCGCCCGTCATGCCGAACGGGTGCCCGACGGCGATCGCGCCCCCGTTGACGTTGAGCCGGTCGAGGTCGATGCCGAGCTCCTGGTAGGACGGGATCACCTGGGCGGCGAAGGCCTCGTTGATCTCGACGAGGTCGACGTCGGAGATCGACATGCCGGCCCGGCGCAGCGCCTGCCGGGACGCCTCGACCGGGCCGAGGCCCATGATCTCGGGGGACAGGCCGGTGACGCCGGTCGACACGATGCGGGCCAGCGGCGTGATGCCGAGCTCGGCCGCCTTCACGTCGCTCATCACGATCACCGCGGCGCCGCCGTCGTTGAGCGGGCAGCAGTTGCCGGCGGTGACGGTGCCGTCGGGCCGGAACACCGGCTTGAGCTGGGAGACGGCCTCGTAGGTCGTGCCGGGCCTCGGGCCGTCGTCCTTGCTGACGATGGTGCCGTCGGGGAGGGTGACCGGGGTGATGTCCTGCTCCCAGAACCCGTTGGCGAGGGCCTTCTCCGCGAGGTTCTGCGACCGGACGCCGAACTCGTCCTGCTCCTGCCGGCTCACGCCCCGGAGGCCGGCGACGTTCTCCGCGGTCTGGCCCATCGCGATGTAGACGTCGGGCAGCGAGCCCTCCTGGCGCGGGTCGTGCCAGGTGGGGGTGCCGCCCTGGGCGCCCGCGTCCGTGCGGGTCTTGGCGTCGAGGAACAGGGGGTTGGTGGTGTCGGGCAGCGAGTCGGAGTTGCCCTTGACGAAGCGGGAGACGCACTCGACGCCGGCCGAAATGAACACGTCCCCCTCACCCGCCTTGATGGCGTGGAAGGCCATGCGGGTCGTCTGCAGCGACGACGAGCAGTAGCGGGTGACCGTGGTGCCGGGGACGCCGTCCAGGCCGAGCAGCACGGAGACCACGCGGCCCATGTTGAACCCCTGCTCGCCGCCCGGCAGGCCGCAGCCCAGCATCAGGTCGTCGACGTCGTTGGGGTCGAGCTGCGGGACCTTGTCCAGCGCGGCTCTGATCATCTGTACGGTGAGGTCGTCGGGACGGATGTCCTTGAGCGACCCCTTGAAGGCTCGGCCGATCGGCGAACGTGCCGTCGCGACGATTACTGCCTCGGGCATGTGGCTCTCCTGGGTTCGTGGCAGGGCTCCCTCCAGCGGAGGCTACCGCGCGGTAGCCCGCTTGCCACGCCCCGGGGCGCCTGGAAACAGAACTATGTACGGCGGCACACGGTTCCATGTGCGGTGAGCACATGGAACCGTGTGCCGCGCGCACACGGGGGCACCCGTCGAAGGCGTCAGCCGTACATGCCGGGAGTGCTGCCGGTCGCGTCCCTGACCGCGTGCACGGCGCCCTTGTCGTCACGCCAGAGGCGCCAGCCGTCCTGGCTCCCGGTGAACCACGCGGGCGGGACGCCGGCCCCGGACAGGCGCTTGCCGGTCGCCAGGTCGAACTCGCACAGGGACGCCACCGCGTAGAAGCCCTGGGCCCCGTCGGCCAGCGGCAGCGGCTTGGGGTCGGTCACGCAGAACGACCAGCCGCGCTGGTCCTTGACCGGGATGGACTGCCCGGAGGCCAGGTCGAACGCGGAGCCGGAGCCGCCGGGCTTGAGGAAGCCGAGCCTCGCCATGTCGCCGGGGAAGGCGAGCCACCATCCGGTGCCGGGCACCTGGTCGGCGGTGATCTGCCCGAGCACGCGCCCGGAGACCGGGTCGAGCCGGGCGAAGCCGCCGTACTGCCCCTGCTCGTCGATGGGCCGCACGACGGGGGCGAAGCCGGGGCTCCCGCTCGGGTAGACGCGGACGACCGAGGGGCGCAGCCAGTTGACGGCGCCGTCCGCGAGCTTCACCGAGAACACGCCGAAGGAGGAGGTCTTGTTCTTCTTGGGGTTGGTGTAGGGGGCGACGTAGCCGATGAGGTTCCCGCCGGAGGCGCCGAAGGCCCAGCCGCCGGACAGGTCGACGCCGGGGCTGAGCGCCTGCTCGACCGGGAGCTGCCACGCCTGCGCCCCGGTCTTCACGTCGTGGGCGGACAGGACGGGGTGCTTGGCCATGCGCAGCATGACGACCCTGGCGGCGTCGGACCACTCGACCTCGGCGATGCCGGGGAGCTTCCACAGGGTCTTGCCGGTGAGCGGGTCGAGCACGACCATGCGGGCCGAGGCGAGCGCGGTGTTCTCCGACACGCAGATGTACGGGCCGCACCGCTGCGGGCCGAAGGTGGAGTGGACCGGGCGGGCCCATCTGCGGTGCCCGGTGCGCGCGTCGAGTGCGACCAGGGTCGCCGTCCACTTTCCTTGCTTGGCGGGGTCGATGGCCGCGATGACGCCCTGGCCCTGGCCGGTCTCGACGGCGGCGGGGGGCTGCACCCCCATGCCGGGCAGGCGCCCGGCGATGGTGGCCGGATGGGCCCACAGCTTCTTCCCGCTGGTCAGGTCGAGGGCGGTGGTCTCCAGCGTGCCGTCCGTCCTCATGGAGGTCACCGTGGCCACGCCGGCGGCCACGGTGGCGCGGCTGACGGCGTTGATCTCGTCGTTGCGCCAGGTCGGGTGCGTCTCCTCGCTGGCCGCCTTGCTGCTGGAGCAGCCGGCGAGGGTGAGCACCCCGGCAAGCGCCAGGGCCGGTTTCGCGAGAGGCCGGATCACGGGCATTACACTCCAATGTGGGCAGAGTGACGACCGCGTCGCGGAGGGTGACCGGATCTAGGCGCTGCGAGGCATCGCCCCCGGCCGGCGGCGAAGTATCGTGGCCCATCTTCCGTAGGGGCCGGTCGCTCGGCCGGCGACGCGGGTCGCGGTGACCTCGGTGCCGGGCTCCTCCGCGGCCTTGGCCGCCGCGAGGTAAATCGATTGCGATCCCTCGCCGCGCTCGGGCTCTGGCTCGGGCCCCAACCCCAACGCGGCGCATACAGAAGGTAGCACTACGTAAGCGGACCGTTGGTAACCTCGGACAGATGGGTGGTATCTATCGGGTCCGAACATCTCGCCCGGATATGTCGCGAATTCCGGGCCGAGGATGTCCGCGAAGGCCACCGTGCGCCCGCCCTCCTCGATCACCGAGACCGTCTGTGCCGCCGCGAGCTGGCGGCTCCACCGCTGCGTGACCCACCGGAGCGGCTGGGCGATGGGCCGTATCGTGCCCAGGTCGGGGCAGGTGCCGACGACGACCTCCGCGCCGGCCTCGCGCAGCCGCCGCACGGCCTTGCCCAGATGGCCCACCGCGTCGGCGGGCTTGGTCTGGGTGGTCACGTCGTTGGCGCCCACGAAGATGACCGCGACGTCGGGCCGCGCCCTGAGCGCCCGATCGACCTGCATCCCGAGGTCGGCCGACACCGCGCCCGAGCGGCCGAAGACGTTCAGCCGCACCGGACGCCCCACGGCGGCGGCCAGGCCGCCTGCGATCAGCACGGCGGGGGTCTCGGACGGATCGGTCGTCCCGAGCCCCACGGACGTCGAATCGCCGAGCATGACCATGCTGATCGGCACCACGGGCTCCTCGCCCGCGTGGCTCGGCCACTCCCCGTAGATGCCATCGGAGGCGGGCCCGTCCATGCCGTGCGGCCGGCCGACGATCTTACGGGCGAGCATCGCCTCGGCGATGAGGAGACCGTACATGGCGGCTCCGAGCGCGGTCACGCCGCCGCCGCCCAGCGCGGCCGCTGTGGCGATGCGACGAGCCGCCCGTGCCGTTGCGGGCGTCCAGTTCACTTCCGCCTTCCCTTCCTGGATCCTCTTGCTTTCGTGATGATTCCCCGTCGTGATTTGTGCTCACCGGAGCGCGTTCTCGGCCTCGGATCCGGCCCGGCCGGGACTCCGAGCGTTATGGTCGCCTCCGAGTCGATTCCTAGGGGCCCCCGACTCGCGCGGGCCCGTCCCCTGGAGTCGTAGTCGTGACGGTACGGTGAGGAATTGGAACCAGCCGGATACCGGACACGCACCGGACCGGCATCGGCAAGCTGACAAAGCTTCGGCAAATGAGGTGTTATTCCCGGTGCGCGTACACGACTCGCTCATCGAGCTCATGGGCGACACCCCGCTCGTACGGCTGCGCAAGGTCACGGCCGGCATATCCGCACAGGTCCTGGCCAAGGTCGAGTACTTCAACCCGGGTGGCTCGGTCAAGGACCGCATCGCGCTGCGCATGGTGGAGGCGGCCGAACGCTCCGGGGCGCTACGGCCCGGAGGCACGATCGTCGAGCCCACATCGGGCAACACCGGCATCGGGCTCGCCATCGTGGCCCAGGAAAGGGGCTATCGCTGCCTGTTCGTCGTCCCGGACAAGGTCGCCCAGGACAAGATCGCCGTGCTCCGCGCGTACGGCGCCGAGGTCGTGGTGTGCCCCACCGCGGTCTCGCCGGACCACCCCGAGTCCTACTACTCGGTCTCCGACCGGCTGGCGCGCGAGCTGCCGAACGCCTGGAAGCCCGACCAGTACTCCAACCCGGAGAACCCCAACAGCCACTACCTCTCGACCGGCCCCGAGATCTGGCAGCAGACCGACGGGCGCATCACGCACTTCGTCGCGGGCGTCGGCACGGGCGGCACGATCAGCGGCACGGGGCGCTACCTGAAGGAGGTCTCCGGCGGCCGGGTGCAGGTCATCGGCGCCGACCCTGAGGGCTCGGTCTACTCCGGCGGCTCCGGGCGGCCCTACCTGGTCGAGGGCGTCGGCGAGGACATCTGGCCCGCGACCTACGACACCACCGTCGCCGACCGCATCATCGCGGTCTCCGACAAGGACTCCTTCGGGATGACCCGCCGGCTCGCGCGCGAGGAGGCCCTGCTGGTCGGCGGCTCCTGCGGCATGGCGGTCGTGGCGGCCCTGCGGGTCGCGGCCGAGGCGGGGCCCGACGACATCGTGGTCGTCCTGCTGCCCGACGGCGGGCGCGGCTATCTGTCGAAGATCTTCAACGACGACTGGATGGCCGACTACGGCTTCCTGACCTCCTCGAGCGAGGAAGGGCATGTCCGCGACGTGCTCGGCCGCAAGGCGGCGGGGCTCCCCGAGTTCGTGCACACCCACCCGCACGAGTCGGTCAGCACGGCCATCGCGATCATGCACGAGTACGGCGTCTCGCAGCTCCCTGTCATGAAGGAGGAGCCTCCGGTCATGGCCGCCGAGGTGATCGGCTCGATCGTGGAGCGCGACCTGCTCGAGGCGCTCTACCGGGGCAAGGTCCGGGGAGAGGACCCCATCGAGGAGCACATGTCCGCGCCGCTCCCCATGATCGGCTCGGGCGAGCCGGTCTCGGTGGCCATCGAGGCGCTGGAGAAGGCCGACGCCACGGTCGTCCTCGACGACGGCAAGCCCATCGGCCTCATCACCCGGCAGGACCTGCTGGCCTTCCTCGCGAGCACGACCATCTGAGGCGCGCGCTCAGGACGACGTGATCGCCCGGTCGACCGGGAACCAGGCGCGGACCTCCCACTCGCCGTCCCGGGTGGGGCCGGCGAGGAGGTCCCCGCCGAGGGCCTGGACGCGCTCGGCCATGCCCACCAGGCCGAACCCGCCTCCCATCCTCGACAGGCGCGGGTCCGCGGACGTCCTGTGGTTGCGGACGCGGAGCAGCACCCCCCGGTCGGCCGGCCGCAGGTCGGCCATCACCCAGGCGGCGTGCGGCGCGTGCCGCCGTACGTTCGTCAGGGACTCCTGCAGGATGCGGTGCAGGGTGGTGAGCACCTCGGGCGCCAGTGCGAGCTCTGACAGGCCCTGGCCCACGTCGAAGGCGACGGGCGGTCCGCCCGCCGAGAAGCGCTCGACGAGGACGCGCAGGTCGGCGAGCGTAGTGCCCGCGTTGCGGGAGGCGTCGTCCTCGGCGCGCAGGACCCCGACCAGGCGGCGCATGGAGGTCAGCGCGTCCGCCCCGGCGCCGGCGATCGCGTCCAGCGAAGGCAGGACGGCCTCGGGCTGGTGCACGGCCACGGTCCTGGCCGCCTGCGCCTGGACGACGATGCCGGTGATGTGGTGGGCGACCAGGTCGTGCAGCTCCCGGGCCAGTTCGAGCCGTTCGGCCCTCCGCACGGCGTCCACGGTCTCCTGGCGGCGTTCGAGCTGGTAGCGCAGGTAGCTGCCGATGCCCATCGCGACGGCCCAGGCGACGAACATCAGGAACCCGAAGGCGATGGACGACGGGTCCAGGGGGCGCACGCTCCCCAGCTCCAGGGTGATCATCGACAGCACCGAGAGGAGCACGGCCGTCCGCAGCGGCCGGACCCACCGCAGGACTCCCACGGTGATCAGTAGTAGGGCTCCGGTCTCGGCGAAGCCTGGAGCGCCGTTCGAGCCGACCCCGGCGATGGCGAGCGACACCGCCGCGGACATCGTCATGAGCAGCACGGCGCCCTGGACGCGGAACCGGCGCCTCAGCAGATAGGCGCCGATGCCGATGAGCCCGCAGAACGGGACCGCCCACTGCGCCCCGCGGATCGAGACGGCCAACGCCGTGTCGGCGAGAAGGAGCAACCCCAGGAATCCGACCAGCGAGATGTCGCTGAGCCGCTGGATCCAGTGGACGAGCCGTCCGTTGTCCCTCACGGACATCGAGGCTAAACGAGCCGGTGCGACGAGGGGATCGGCCGTTCGGCCGAGTCGCCGACGCTCAGCGAAGGCGGACCGGCAGGGCCCGCGTACTTGACGGCCCGGGCCCTGAGATGCGCCCACCGTGGTCGGGGACTCCCGCCTGGAAAGTAGGGGGCCCCTTTTCGTGCGGCCGGGGCCATCCGGGCGTGAAGGTGGGGGTCCATGCGCCCGGAGCCGTGAGGTGGTGTCGCCGGCCCGCGCACCCGCGCCAGGCGGGTGTCCGGTCGTGCGGTGAAGCCGGAGTCGCGGCGCCCTGCCGCGAGGAGGCTCATGGCCGACACTAGGGGTGCGCGAGGCCGCTGCCATCGGACGACGGACTGATCCCGGTCTCGTCCTGTGGCGGTAGTCCCCGGGTGCGGTTTCGTCCTCTGGAAGGGCGATACCGTGAAGCCATGATTGAAGGCTTTGAGACCCTGGCCATTCACGCAGGCCAGGAGGCCGACCCGCAGACCGGTGCGGTAGTGCCCCCGATATACGCCGTGTCCACCTACAAGCAGGACGGCGTCGGAGGTTTGCGGTCGGGATACGAGTACAGCCGTTCCGCCAACCCGACCAGGACCGCTCTGGAGGAGTGCCTGGCCGCCATCGAGGGAGGGACGCGCGGGCTGGCGTTCGCCTCCGGCCTGGCCGCCGAGGACGCTCTGCTGCGCACGGTGTGCCGGCCGGGCGACCACGTCATCATCCCCGACGACGCCTACGGCGGCACCTACCGGCTGTTCGCCAAGGTGCTGGAGCGCTGGGGCCTGCACTTCGACCCGGTGCCGCTGGGCGACCTGGACGCGGTGCGCGCGGCGGTCCGTCCCGAGACCACCAAGGCCATCTGGGTGGAGACCCCGACCAACCCGCTGCTGAACATCGCCGACATCGAGGCGCTGGCCTCCATCGCGCACCAGGCGGACGCGCGGCTGGTGGTGGACAACACCTTCGCCTCGCCGTACCTGCAGCAGCCGCTCGCGCTCGGGGCCGACGTGGTCATCCACTCGACCACCAAGTACGTCGGCGGGCACTCCGACGTGGTCGGCGGCGCGCTGGTGGCCCGCGACCGCGACCTCGGCGAGGAGCTGGCCTACCACCAGAACGCCATGGGGGCCATCGCGGGCCCGTTCGACGCCTGGCTGACGCTGCGCGGCATCAAGACGCTGGCGCTGCGCATGGAACGCCACTGCGACAACGCGGAGCGGGTCGTCGACCTGCTGTTGTCGCACCCCCGGGTCATCGAGGTCCTCTATCCGGGGCTGGCGAGCCACCCCGGCCACGAGGTGGCGGCCAAGCAGATGAGGCGGTTCGGCGGCATGGTGTCGTTCCGCGTCGCCGGAGGCGAGGCCGAGGCGGTCGAGATCTGCGACCGGGCCCAGCTGTTCACGCTGGGCGAGTCGCTCGGCGGCGTGGAGTCGCTGATCGAGCACCCCGGGCGCATGACGCACGCGTCGGCGGCGGGCTCGCCCCTGGAGGTGCCGTCCGACCTGGTGCGCCTGTCGGTCGGCATCGAGACGGCCGGCGACCTGCTCGCGGACCTGACGCAGGCCCTGGAGTCCTAGGGGCCTGGACGGCCGGTGCCGGAGGATCCTCTGCCGCAGGGGATCCTCGGCACGTGCGGCCGGCCCCGGCCGGCCGCCGGCGGCGTCAGGGGTTGAACCAGACCATCAGCACCAGGATCACGAGCCAGATGAGCGCCATGATCGAGGAGAGGGTGGCGATGCGGCCGGTCTGGACCTTGGCGTCGTCCTCGGGCGTCTCGTTGGCGAGCACACGGACGGCGGCGCGCTGGTCGCGTTCGATGATGACCAGGAGCACCGCCGCCACGATGAACAGCGTCATCGAGATCGACAGGTAGGGCTTGCCCAGCGCGCTGCCGCCGAGGGCGAGGCCGAACAGGAAGACGCCGAGGGTGAGGATGCCGAAGATGCGCGTGGTGCGGTGCAGATAGCGCAGCACACCGGCGTCCTTGGCCCGGATGTATCGCGGAGTGAACATGGTGGCGCCGGTCACCGGTCCGATCGCGAAGATCGCGAAGCCGATGTGCAGCCACAGCAGGAGCTTGTCGAGGAACGACATGCCGCCGAGGCTATCGTCTCCGTGATCAGCCGGGAACCGCCCGTGCGGTGGCCGTACGCAATCATGACAGGTCCCAGGCTTTGCGGGGACTCGGGAGAGGCGCCGAGCGCCCGGCCTGCGCCTCCGGGACGGGCGGGGGTGTCCCGAGGAGGCGGGGTCAGGCTTTGGGGGCTTCTGGGGCGCCCTGGGCGGTCTCCTCAGGGCATGCGTCCGGCTCGCTGATGACCGGCTTGGCATGACGGTTGTTCACGGTGAGCTCGAACATCGCCACCGTGAGGATCATCACGACCAGGAGAGCGACTGCCGCGAACATTGCACTCTCCTTCCCGGGACAGGACGGATCCGCCGGCTGTTTTGCGGATTGCTGTCGGACACCCCCTATGAATATCCTCCGAGATTGCATATCGATCGGCAAGCGATTAACGAGCCGAACGGGAATACCGCGGCCCATTCCTGAGAGAGCCGAGTCAGGATATGGACATACCCCCTAAACCGGTCCGCAGACCGGTTCCGGGGGCATCCTTGGTCAGCGGGAGCGGCGCGCCCGCAGGAAGTCGCTGACGACGTACTCGCCGAGGCGGTCGGCGCTGGGCGAGAAGACCCGGCCGCCGTTGCGGCGGGCGACCTCGTCCACGAACTCCTTCAGCCGCTCGTCGGTGGCCAGCATGAACACGTTGAGCGTCGCCCGGCGCCGGGTCATCTTGTCCACCTCGGCCAGCGTGAGCTCCAGCGTCTCGCGCGAAGGCGGCCACTCGAACCAGTAGCGGCCGTTGCGCATGAGGTGGGCGGTGGGCTCGCCGTCGGTGACGACCAGCACCACGGGCTCGAAGTCCGGGTGCCGGTCGAGGTGACGACCCGCGATCAGCAGCGCGTGGTGCAGGTTGGTCCCCTGGACCATGTCCCATTCGAGCCCGGCG
Source organism: Sphaerisporangium perillae (assembly GCF_023276435.1). Classification (GTDB taxonomy): domain Bacteria; phylum Actinomycetota; class Actinomycetes; order Streptosporangiales; family Streptosporangiaceae; genus Sphaerisporangium; species Sphaerisporangium perillae. The sequence continues at coordinate 82,330 of NZ_JALLPO010000017.1, read as the reverse complement.
AGCTCCTCGGGCTGCAGCACCCGGGCGTAGTTGGAGAAGCCGATGATCTGGACGGCGTCCCCGGGGAACTTCGAGGCGACCAGCGCCTGCAGGGCGAGCGCCGTCTGCTTGGCGGGCGCCCAGGTGCCCCGCAGGGCCATCGAGTAGGACAGGTCGACCAGCAGGCACACGGCGGCGGCGGTCCGCCGCTCGGTCTCGGCGACCTCGAAGTCGTCCACGGTCAGCGACACGCGGCCGTCGCCGTCCGCCTTCCCGCCGCGCCGCACGCCGTTGACCAGGGTGCGGACCACGTCGATGGGCTGCTCGTCGCCGAAGCGCCACGGCCGGGTGGACCCGGTCAGCTCGCCCGCCGCCCCCGCGTCGCGCTGGTCGTGGTCGCCGCGGCGTCCGGTCTCCAGCGAGTCGAACACCCTGCGCAGCGCGGTCTCACCGAGCCGGCGCACGGCCTTGGGCGTGAGCTCCAGCTTGCCGCGCTGCCGGCGCAGGTAGCCCTGCTGCTCCAGTTCGCGTTCGATCTGCTTGAGCGTCTCCAGGTCGTCGACCGCCGAGCGGCCGAGCGCGCGGCGGATCGCGGCCTCGTCGACGTCGTCGAGCGTGGCTCCGGGGTAGTCCTGGGCGAGCGACTGCTCCAGCCGGTCGAGGTCGGCCAGCTCCTCGAGGGCGCTGACGGCGTCCCCCATGCCGAGGGGCTGGTCGCCGTCCATCCGCTCGGGGGTGTCCCAGCCGAGGTCGGGGCGGCGGGCGTACAGGGCCTCGCCGAGGCGGGTCATCTGCTCGGCGAGACCGGCCTGCTGGAGGGTCTGGTCGATCAGCCCTTGGAGCTCCTCGCGCTGCTCCGGGGTCATCGAGGCGAGCATCCGCTGGGCCGCGGCGGCCCGGCGGGCGAGGATGTCGACCAGCTCTTCCAGGTTCCGGGGATTCTCCGGAAAGAAATCGCCATATTTCTGCATAAACTGCTGGAAATCGTTCTGGGTGTGCAGGCCACGCGCATCCCGGTCCAGCATGTCGTTCAGATCCGTCATCATCTGGCGGACCCGCTCCATCGTTTCCGGGTCCGGATTCGCCAGCGCCTCGCGCATGCCGCGGAACCGGCTGTCGAGGACCTCCCTGCGCAGCAGGTCGCGCAGTTCCTCGAACGTCTCGCGCGCGGCGGCCGACCGCCATTCGTACGACCCGAGCTGCTGCACCGCGCTCGCGGTGTCGGCCGGCACGGAGTCCAGCTCGGCCTCGCGCAGCCGCGCGTCGTCGGAGGGGTCGGGGAACAGCTCGGCCCGCTCCTGCCCGATGGCCTTGTCCAGCAGGGCCCGGGCGCGTTCCAGGGTGCCGTCCAGGCTCCCGCTCTCGCGCAGCTCCCGGCGGCGCCGGCGTACCTCGCGGAGCAGCTCGTCGAGGCCGCGCCGGTCAGGGGCGCCGGGCAGGCCTCGCCTCAGCAGGTCGCGCAGGGAGTCCAGCGGGGTGGAGCCGGACAGGATCGCGTCGCCCATCTCGTCGAGCGCGGCGCGGACGTCGTACGGCGGCGCCAGCGGATCGGGTCCGTCGTGGTACTCGCCGTATCGGTAGCCACTCATCTCATGTGAGCCTAATCGTCGTGTGTCCGGTGTGCGAGGAACGTCCGGTACGGTGCGGGCCCTGGCTGGGGGAGCAGGGCACGACCGGCGGGCGGCCCACCGGCGAGGGCGGGCCGCCCGCACGAGGCCGGGACGCTCAGGTGCGGTAGACGGCGCCCCCGTCGACCTCGTCCTTGGACAGGCGCCGCATGAGGTAGAGACCTTCGAGCGCGAACTCCAGCGCGGCGGCGGCGTGCCCGGGGGACTCGTCGCCCTCTCCCATGCCCACCGCGGACATGATCTTGGAGAGCCCGTTCACCGGACCGATCCGGTGGAGCAGCTCGGTGGCGGGCGTCAGCTCGCCGGACTCGATCTGGACGCCTTCGGAGAACTTGTCCAGCAGCGCGGACAGGTCCATGCCGCCGAGCGTGCCGCGGAAGGTCTCGGCGACGGACCGCCGCAGCAGGTGCGCGAGCACCTCGACCTCGCGGCCCTCCTCGCTGACCTCGAACTCGACCTTGCCGCGCAGGGTGGGGACCACTCCCGGAAGGTCGCACACCCGGGTCACCGGGCGCTCCTCACCGGTCAGGGCCGCCCGCCGCACCGCCGAGGCGGCCGCCGTCTCGGCGGCGGCGATGGCGAAACGGGCCGAGACGCCCGAGCGCGAGTCGACCGCCGTGGACTCGCGGACCAGGCGGGTGAACCGGGCGATGATCTCGACGAGGTGCTCGGGCAGCTCCGCGCTCAGGCCCGCCGGCTCGGCCGCGGCGCCGTCGCCCGAACCCGCGTCCTGCTCGCGCCAGTTGAGCGCCGCCTCCTGGCGGATGAGCGCGAGCTCGTCCTCCAGGGTGAGCGGGTAGTGGGTGCGGATCTCGGCGCCGAAGCGGTCCTTCAGCGGGGTGATGATGCGGCCGCGGTTGGTGTAGTCCTCGGGGTTCGCGCTGGCGATCAGCAGGATGTCCAGGGGCAGCCGCAGGTTGTAGCCGCGCACCTGGATGTCGCGCTCCTCCAGCACGTTGAGCAGCGACACCTGGATGCGCTCGGCCAGGTCGGGCAGCTCGTTGACCGAGAACACGCCCCGGTTGGTGCGGGGCACCAGGCCGTAGTGGACGGTCTCCGGGTCGCCGAGGGTGCGGCCTTCGGCGATCTTGATCGGGTCGACGTCGCCGATCAGGTCGCCGACCGAGGTGTCGGGCGTGGCCAGCTTCTCGCCGTACCGGTCGTCGCGGTGCTTCCAGGCGACCCCGAGGTCCTCGCCGCGCTCGGCGGCGAGCTTCACGCACCGGACGCACGCGGGGGCGTACGGATGGTCGTTGATCTCGCATCCGTCGATGACCGGGGTCCACTCGTCGAGCAGGCTGGTGATCGTGCGGATGAGCCGGGTCTTGCCCTGCCCGCGCTCGCCCAGCAGCACCAGGTCGTGCCCCGCCAGCAGAGCCCGCTCGAGGTGGGGCAGCACGGTGTCGTCGAATCCGACGATGCCCGGGAATCTCGGCGCGCGTGCGCGTAATCTGGCCAGCAGATTCTCGCGGATCTCCGCCTTGACCGTGCGATAGGTGTGTCCACTTTCGCGCAGCTCACGGAGAGTGCGAGCTTGCGGCGTTTCACTTCGCGGTGTGGGCGATTCATGCACGGGAACGAGACTACGTCGCGGGGGACGGTGTCGGCAGCTTATGCACATTTCGGATCTTGACTATTGCGGGACGCTAGGCGCGCGTTGTTGCTCCCGTAGTGGGGAGAATCCGCCTAAGGGGTGCGAACGTACGACACACTACGACTCGCGACACACGAGGAGGCGAGGCGTGTGGCAGTGCTGACGAGCCGGTTCGCGGATGGTCTCGCCGTGGGTTCGGACCTGGTCGTCGCCGCGGAGACCGCGGTACGCCAAGCGCTCTCCGGCCTGTCGGGACCACCCGATCTCGTGTGCTTCTTCATCTGCGGCGATGATCCCGAGGAGGTGACCCGCGCCGGGCTTCGCGCCATGCGCATGGCGCCGGGGGCCCAGGTCGTCGGCTGCAGCGCCACCGGCGTCATCGGCGACGGCAAGGGCGTCGAGCTGACCTCGGCGGTCAGCGCCTGGGCGGCCAGCCTCGACGGCGGGCGCGCCACCACCTTCGTGCTGGAGACCCTCCGCATGGAGGACCGTTTCGTGATCATCGGGCTTCCCGACCGCGCGCCCGACGACCAGGTCGCCATCCTGCTGGCCGACCCGTACAGCTTCCCGACCGACGCCTTCGTCGAGCACTCGGCCGACGTCCTCGGCGACCTGCCGATCGTCGGCGGGCTGGCCAACGGCATGCGCGGCCAGGGGTCCGTCCGCCTGTTCGCCGGCGGCGAGATGTACACAGAAGGCGCGATCGGCGTCATGCTGAGCGGCGCCCTGAACGTCAGCACCGTCGTCAGCCAGGGCTGCCGGCCGATCGGCCCCACCATGGTCGTCACCCGCTCCGAGGAGAACCTCCTGCTCGAGCTCGCCGGGCAGCCCGCGCTCGCCCGCCTCGAGGACATCGTCAGCGGCCTGGACGAGGAGGACAGGGAACTCGTCGCCTCCGGCCTGCAGATCGGCATCGCGATGGACGAGTACGCCGAGATCCACGAGCGCGGCGACTTCCTCATCAGGGGCATCCTCGGCATCGATCCCGAACGCGAGGCCGTCGCCGTCGGGGACGTGCTCGACATCGGGCAGAGCGTGCGCTTCCAGGTCCGCGACGCCGCGGCCGCCGACGAGGACCTGTACGAGCTGCTGGACGCCCACGCGGAGCAGCGCGGAGGCATCGACGGAGCTTTACTGTTCTCCTGCAACGGCAGGGGCTCCGCCATGTTCGGCAGCCCCGACCACGACGTTCTCGCCCTGCACGACACCCTCGGCCCGATCGGCATGGCGGGGTTCTTCGCCGCGGGAGAGGTCGGCCCGGTCGCCGGGCACAACCACGTGCACGGCTTCTCCGCCTCGATCCTCGTCTTCTCCAGCTCGAACGGCTCCGGCGGCGGCCAGAAGGCGGCGCGCCACCTGTGACCGTCCGCCGGCCTCGCGCACGCCCGGCCGGCCCGGTCCGGCCGGTCGCGACGAGGGGGACGGCCGAGCGTCTCGTCCGGCGGGAGGGGGCTGCCTACCGTCCCGGGCGTGTGATCCTTAAGGGCGCGGGCCGCCTCCAGGTCCCGCCGTGATCGCTTGTACGAGGTCTTGGAGCGTGGTCAGTGGCGCGTGACCTGGCGCGGGAGGCCGTTCGCGGCCACGGTTCGGTGCTGGCCGTCGACATCGGGGGCACCAAGTTCGCCGCCGGACTGGTCGGCGCCGCGGGGGAGATCACCATCGCGGAACGCGTCGCCACCCCGCCCGGCGGCGACGCGGCGACGCTGTGGAAGGCCCTGGCCGGGTTGATCGACTCCGTCCTCGAACGACGGCCTGGGACGAGCCTGCTCGGGGTGGGCGTCGGCTGCGGCGGCCCGATGACCTGGCCCGAGGGCGCCGTCTCCCCGCTGAACATGCCCGGCTGGCGCGGCTTCCCGCTGCGCAGGCAGCTCGCCGAGCGGTTCCCCGGCATCCCCGTGCGCGTCCACAACGACGCCATCTGCGTGGCGGCGGCCGAGCACTGGCGCGGCGCCGGCCAGGGCAGCGACAACATGCTCGGCATGGTCGTCTCGACCGGCGTCGGCGGCGGCCTGATACTCGGCGGCCGGCTGATCGACGGCGGCACCGGAAACGCCGGGCACATCGGGCACGTGGTGGTGGACCCCGACGGCCCCCCATGCCAGTGCGGCGGCCGGGGATGCCTGGAGGCCGTCAGCCGCGGTCCCGGCCTCGCCTCCTGGGCACTGGAGCAGGGGTGGGTGCCCGGCGCCACGGGGGCGCGGCCCGAGGGGCCGTACGTGGAGACCGCCCAGGCGAGCGGGCGGCAGCTCTCGGCGGACGCCGCCGCCGGGGACGAGATCGCCCTGCGCGCCCTCACCCGCGCCGGCCGCGCGCTCGGCATCGGCATCGCCGCGGCCACCGCCCTGTGCGACCTGGACATCGTGACGATCGGCGGCGGCCTCTCGCAGGCCGGTCCGCTGCTGTTCGGGCCCCTGGAGGAGGCCCTGCGGGCGTACGCCCGCCTCGAGTTCACCAGGCGCGTCCACGTCGTCCCCGCCCACCTCGGCCAGGACGCCGGCCTGATCGGCGCCGCCGCCCTCATCCTTCTCCCCGAGCGCTACTGGACCGTCCCCTCCTGACCGGTCCCGTGCCGGTGGCGGCGATCTGGTGCGGGGCGGTGGCGGCGCGGGCGGGCCGGGAGTGGGAGACTTCGGGCATGGCACACCCTGAGGTGACCTACGACGACGTGGTCGCCGCCCGTGACCTGCTGGACGACGTGGTGATCCGCACCCCGCTGCTGCATTCGCGCGTGCTGTCGGAGCTGATCGGCGGCCCGGTCTATCTCAAGTGCGAGAACCTGCAACGGGCCGGCTCGTTCAAGGTCAGGGGAGCCTACGTCCGCATCGCCCGCCTCACCGAGGAGGAACGCTCCCGGGGCGTGGTGGCGGCGAGCGCGGGCAACCACGCCCAGGGCGTGGCGCTGGCGTCGGGGCTGCTGGGGTGCAAGGCCACGGTGTTCATGCCCGAGGGCGCCCCGCTGCCCAAGGTCGAGGCCACCCGCGCCTACGGCGCCGACGTGATCTTCGCGGGCGCGACCGTCGACCAGGCGCTGGAGGCGGCCAAGCAGCACGCCGAGGAGACCGGCGCGGTGTTCATCCACCCCTTCGACCACCCCGACGTCGTGGCAGGCCAGGGCACGGTCGGGCTGGAGATCCTCGACCAGCTCCCCGAGGTCGGCACGATCACGCTCGCGGTCGGCGGCGGAGGCCTCGCGGCGGGGGTGGCGCTGGCGGTGAAGTCCCTGCGCCCGGGCGTCAGGATCGTGGGCGTGCAGGCCGAGCGGGCCGCCGCCTACCCGGCCTCGCTCGCCGCCGGGCACCCGGTCATGGTGGAGCCGGCGTCCACCATGGCGGACGGCATCGCCGTCGGCCGTCCCGGCGACACCACGTTCGAGATGATCCACTACCTGGTGGACAGCGTGGTCACCGTCTCGGAGGAGACGCTGTCGCGAGCCCTGCTGCTCTGCCTGGAGCGCACGAAGCTCGTGGTCGAGCCCGCCGGCGTGGCCGGGGTCGCGGCGCTGCTCGACTGGCCCCACGCGTTCGAGCCGCCGGTGGTCGTGGTGCTGTCCGGCGGAAACATCGACCCGCTGCTGCTGTCGCGGGTGCTGCGGCACGGGCTGTCGGCCGCCGGACGCTACCTGGCCTTCCGCCTCCGGCTCCCCGACCGCCCAGGGGCGCTGGCGACGCTGCTCGCGCGGCTGGCCGACCTCGGGGCCAACGTGCTCGACGTCGGCCACGAGCGGGTGGACCCCCGGCTCCACCTCGACGAGGCCGAGGTGCTGCTGCACCTGGAGACCAAGGGCCCGGTCCACTGCGACGAGGTCCTCGCCGGCCTCCGCCGCTACGGCTACAAACTGATCTTCGGCTGACCACGGCCGGCCGGAGATCGAGGCCCGGGTAGATCAGGGGATCACTGGAGCGTGGGGCGGACGGGCTTGTAGAGCCAGGCGTTGAACAGGTCGTCGAGTTGGCGGCCGGAGAGCTTCTCGGCGAGGTTGACGAACTGGTCGGTCGTGGCGCTGCCGTACTTGTGCTGGGCGGTCCACGTGCGCAGCAGCTTGAAGAACGTCTCGTCGCCGATCTGCCGGCGCAGGGCCTGCAGCGTCATGGCGCCCCGGACGTACACCGAGGTGTTGAACAGGTCGTCGCGCTGGGCCACGCCGGGAGGGTACTTCCACATGGCGGCGTCTTTGGAGGAGTAGTAGTCCGTGAAGGTCCTGTCGGCGCTCAGGCCGCCGTTGTGCTCGGTCCAGAGCCACTCGGCGTAGGTCGCGAAGCCCTCGTTGAGCCACAGGTCCTTCCATCGCGTGATGCTCACGCTGTCGCCGAACCACTGGTGGGCGAGTTCGTGGGCGATGATGCTCTCGTCCGGCTGGAACCCGCCGTACATCGGCTTGGTCTGGTTCTCCAGGGCGTAACCGGCGGAGAAGTCGTCGATCACCCCGCCCGTGGAGGAGAAGGGGTAGGGCCCGAAGACCTTGGACCAGTAGTCGGTGACCTTGGCGGAGGTCGAGTAGAGGAAGTCGAGGTCACTGCGGAAGGCCGGATCGGTGGCGGCGTACGCCGGGATGCCGCCGGCGGTCTTGCCGGTCTTGACGTCGAACTTCCCGAGCGTGATCGTCGCCAGGTAGGTCGCCATCGGGTGTCCCTCGCGCCAGGAGAACGTCGAGGTGGCGCCGGAGGTCACCGGGGCGCCGCGCATCTCGCCGTTGGCGATGACCGTCGTGCCGCTGGGGACCGTGACGTCGAAGTCGAACGTCGCCTTGTCCGCCGGGTGGTCGTTGCACGGGAACCAGGTCTTGGCGCCGTTGGGCTCGCTGGTGACGAACGCGCCGTCCTTGGTGGGGATGAAGCCGTAGGTGCCGAGGTTGGAGGAGTTGCGGACGGGGTCGGGCCTGCCGGCGTAGTCGACGGCGACCTTGAACATCGCGCCCTTCGCGATCGCGGTGGCAGGATCGATGATCAGCTCGTCACCCTGCCGGGTGAACCTGGCGGGCCTGCCGTCGACGTTCACCTTGCTGACGGTGAGCCCGTGCAGGTCGAGGTCGAACCGGGACAGGATCTGCGCGGCCCTCGCCTTGACGCTCGCCGTGCCGGAGAGTTTCCGGGTCGGCGGGTCGTAGGCGAGCTTCAGGGCGTAGTTCTCGACGTCGTATCCGCCGTTGCCGTCGGTGGGGAAGTCGGGGTCGCCGATGCCCGCCGTGCCGATGGTGCTCGCCTGGGAGGCCGGGGACCGCGCGGCCGCCGTGCCGCCCGTCGTGCCGGGTGCGGCGCTCGGCGCCGTCGCCCCGTTCGAGGCGGAGCAGGCGTTGAGCCCGAAGACCGTGACCGACAGCAGGGCGGTCGTCAGCCGCCGTGGACCCTTGAGCTGCATGTCGTGCAGCCTACGTGAAGAAGCCCAGGTCATCAGGCATCCACGGCAATGGTGGAGGCGGCTTTGTCGTGCAGGGCCTGCTTCTTTCCGTCGAACAGGATCCACAGCAGGTCGATCACGCCCAGGCAGCAGACCACGCCGAAGATCCCGTACACGGCCTCGCGGACGGCCGCCTGCCCCGCCGTGACCGGCTCCTGGGTGGGGAACTGCACGACGCGGAGGCGGAACAGCTTCTTGCCCAGGGTCTGGCCGTTCCAGAAGGCCGTCAGCAGCCAGAAGTACAGGAACCAGACGGCCGCGACCATCAGGCCGTTCCCGGCGCGCACCACCTCGACGGTGCCGTCGGGAAGACGCTGGGCCACGGTGGTGGAGAACGGCGAGGTCAGCACGCCCACGATCAGGAGGTCGAGGAGGCCGGCGAACAGGCGTCTCCAGCGCCCGGCGAGCGGGGCGCCCCAGGGACCGTACGGCGGCCCGCCCTGGCCGTAGCCTTCCCACGGCCGCGCGTACGAAGGCTCGCCTGGTGATCCCATGCGTGCATGATCACCAGGAAGCCTTCATGCCAAACCGGTCATGACCAACAGGTCATCCGGTGCGGATCACAGGTTGCCGCGCCGGGCCTGCTCCCGCTCGATCGCCTCGAACAGCGCCTTGAAGTTGCCCTTGCCGAAGCCCAGCGAGCCGTGCCGCTCGATGAACTCGAAGAACACCGTGGGCCGGTCCTGCACGGGCTTGGTGAAGATCTGCAGCAGGTAGCCGTCCTCGTCGCGGTCCACCAGGATGCGGTGCCTCTTCAGCTCCTCGATCGGGGCGCGCACCTCGCCGATCCGCGCGCGCAGCTCCGGGTCGTCGTAGTAGGAGTCGGGCGTGTCGAGGAACTCCACCCCGGCCGCGCGCATCCGCTCGACGGTGCCCACGATGTCGTTGGTGGCGAGCGCGATGTGCTGGACGCCCGGGCCGCCGTAGAACTCCAGGTACTCGTCGATCTGCGACTTCTTGCGGCTGATCGCCGGCTCGTTCAGCGGGAACTTGACCTTGCGCGTGCCGTTCGCGACGACCTTGGACATCAGCGCGGAGTACTCGGTGGCGATGTCGTCGCCGATGAACTCCGCCATGTTGGTGAAGCCCATGACCCGCTTGTAGAACTCCACCCACTCGTCCATCTTGCCGAGCTCGACGTTGCCCACGCAGTGGTCGATCGCCTGGAAGTACCTCTTGGCCGGCGGCTCGACCAGGGGCGCGGCGGGCACGTACCCGGGCAGGTAGGCGCCGCTGTAGTTGGAGCGGTCGACCAGGGTGTGGCGGGTCTCGCCGTAGGTCGCGATGGCGGCCATGACGACCTTGCCGTGCTCGTCCTCGCCGACGTGCGGCTCGACCAGGCCGCGAGCGCCCGCGGCGACCGCGTGGGCGTAGGCGGCCTCCACGTCGGGCACGTCCAGCGCCAGGTCGATCACGCCGTCGCCGTGCTCGGCCACGTGGCGGGCGATCTTGGTGCCCGGCCGCACCGAGCCGCGCAGCTCGAAGCGCGCGCCGCCGGAGGTGAGCACGTACGCCACCTCGTCGCGGCTTCCCGTCTCGGGTCCCTTGTACGCGACCAGGCGCATCCCGAAGGCCGAGGAGTAGTAGTGGGCCGCCTGCTTGGCGTTGCCCACGGCGAAGACCACCGAATCCATGCCGTGTACGGGAAATACATCGCTCATGAGGCCACTCTCGGATGCTGCGCACCAAATGTGCAACTGTTACCCGAATTGGTGGACAAGTTGCCTAGCGGGAGCGACTTGTTCCCGGTAATCCTGTACAGCATGACGATCGACGAGCTGGATGTACGGCTGATCTCGCTGCTCGCCGCCGAGCCGCGCGTGGGCATGCTGGAGGCCTCCCGGCGGCTCGGCGTGGCCCGCGGCACGGTGCAGGCGCGGCTCGACCGGCTGGTGGAGCAGGGCGTGATCACCGGATTCGGGCCGGACGTCGACCCGGCCGCGCTGGGGTACCACGTGACCGCCTTCGTGACCCTGCAGATCAGGCAAATCAGCGGTCATGATCCGGTCGCGAGCCTGCTCGCGTCCATTCCGGAAGTGCTCGAGGTCCACACGATCACCGGCGGTGGTGACATGCTGTGCCGTGTGGTCGCGCGCAGTAACGCCGACCTGCAACGGGTCATCGATGTGATCGTGGACGTCGAGGGGGTGGTGCGCACGTCGTCGGTGATCGCGCTGGACACGCCGGTCGCCTACAGGGTGCTGCCCTTGGTCGCCGATGTGCCTCGCCGCCGCGACCGCTAGGCCCCGCCGCCGTCCCGCGACGACCCCCGGCTCGACGTGCGGAGCACCGTTATCTATCCTTTACTGTAGACGATCCGCCCAGCTTACGGGGGTTTGCTGCGCAGTAGATCGGGGGTTACGCCGTGCGGGACGCAGAGAAGAAGCGCCGGTCCAGGCGCCGTCTTCTCCATCGATTCCTCATCGCCGGTGGCATCCTGGTGCTCGGCGTCGCCGGATTGTTCGCCGTCGTGTGGGTGCTGACGCCGATCCCCGACACCACCCAGAAGCTCGCGACGGCCCAGGGCTCGCTCATCTACTACCGCGACGGCAAGACCGTGCTCGCCAGGCAGGGCGTGAACCGCAAGAACGTCTCGCTCGACAAGGTGCCGCAGGTGGTGCGCGACGCGGTCATCTCCGTCGAGAACCGCACCTTCTACCAGGACCAGGGCGTGTCGCTGCAGGGTACGGCCCGTGCCATGTGGTCGACGGTCACCGGCAACCAGATCCAGGGCGGCTCGACGATCACCCAGCAGCTGGTCCGCAACTACTACAGCGGCCTCAGCCAGGAGCGGTCCGCGACGCGCAAGCTCAAAGAGATCATGATCTCGCTGAAGGTCGACCAGTCCAGGCCCAAGTCCTGGGTGCTCGAGCAGTACCTCAACACCATCTACTTCGGCCGGGGCGCGTACGGCATCCAGGCCGCCGCCCAGGCCTACTTCGGCAAGGACGTGGACAAGCTGAACGCCGCCCAGGGCGCCTACCTGGCCGCGGTGATCCAGCAGCCGTCGCGCTTCGCCGCGCCCAAGGGCGCCGATCTGGAGGCCGCCCAGGCCCGCTGGCAGACCGTGGTGAAGGCAATGGTCGAGACGCGCTCCATCGACTCGTCCGAGGCCGCGACGATGGCCTTCCCCAAGCTCGCCAAGCTCAAGGACCCGCTCTCGCTCAGCGGGCAGAAGGGCTACATCCTCGCCCAGGTGCGGGCCGAGCTGAACCGCCGCGGCTACACCGACGAGGACATCCAGCAGGGCGGCCTCAAGATCACCACGACGTTCGACAAGAAGCTCATGGCCGCCGCCGAGCGCGCCGTCGAGGAGACCCTCCCGCAGGACACCTCCAACAAGGTGCGCACCGGCCTGGCCGCGGTCGCCCCCGACACCGGCGAGGTCGTCGCCTTCTACGGCGGCAAGGACTACGCGCAGAACCAGTACGACAACGCGTTCTCGGCCAAGGTCCAGGCGGGCTCCACCTTCAAGCCGTACACGCTGGCCGCCGCGCTGGAGAACGGCCTCGACCTGAACACCCGGGTCAACGGCAACTCGCCGATCCGCGTGGCCTCGGCCAAGGATCCGATCCCGAACTCCGGCGGCACCTCCTACGGCGCGGCCATCGACCTCGTCGAGGCGACGCGCAACTCGGTCAACACCGCGTTCGTCGACCTCGCGCAGCGGGTCGGGCTGGCGAAGGTCGCCGAGGCCGCCGAGGCCGCGGGCATCCCGGCCGACCAGCTCGCCCGGCAGAAGGACTACCCGACCTTCCCCCTCGGCACGGCGTCGGTGAGCGCCGTTCAGCAGGCCTCCGGGTTCGGCACCTTCGCCGCCGGCGGCATCCACAAGGAGGCGCACGTCATCCGCTCGGTGACCGACGCGGCCGGCGACACCAGGAAGTTCACGGTGCCTGGCGCCCGCGCGTTCAGCGAGAGCACGGCCGCCGACGCGACGTTCGCGATGGAGCAGGTCGTGCAGAGCGGCACCGGCACGGCGGCCCGGCTGTACGACCGTCCCATCGCGGGCAAGACCGGCACCAGCGACTCTTCCAGCGCCGTGTGGTTCGTGGGCTACACCCCGCAGCTGTCGGCCGCGGTGAACATGTTCCGCGACGACAACAAGACCGTGAGCGTCCCCGGGTACGGAGCGCTTTACGGGGGGTCCCTGCCCGCGCAGGTGTGGCGGGCGTTCATGTCCGAGGCGATGGCCGGCAAGCCGGTGAAGGACTTCCCCGGCTCATCGAGCTACGACCCGTACTACAACGACTGGAACCGCAACGGGTGGGGCAACGGCTGGGGCGGCCGCGACAACGGCGCCCCGACCGGGCAGCCCACCACCGGGCCCACCTCGCAGCCGGACACCACCCCGCCCCCGGCGAGCCCGGACGCCCCCGGCCCGAGCGGCGACCCCAACACGGGGGACCCGAACGGCGGGAACCCCAACGGCACAGATCCGCAGTTCCCCGACAACATCCCGGTGGAAACCCCACCCCCACCAGGCTGACGGCCTTCCTCCGGCCGGCGGCTTGACCACCGTCCGGCCCTGCCTGCTCGCGCTCAGGCTGACGGCTTTCCTCCGGTCGGCGGATTGACCACCGTCCGGCCCTGCCTGCTCGCGCATTCGGCGCCGGGTCGGCGAGAAGGGGGACGGCGAGGCCGGCGCCACGGTACGTCGGGTAACCCGGTGAGCGAGTTCGTGGTCTCCTTCCACCGGCGGGCGGTCAGTGGGCGGGGGCGTCGCGCAGTTCCTTGGCCAGGTCGGCGGGGGAGGTCACCGGCATCCGGCAGGTGAAGCCGCGGCACACGTACGCGGCGGGCAGCCCGCCGACCAGGCCGCGCCCCTCCATCAACGGAACGCCGCCGTCGCCCAGCGCGATCACCATGCCGGGGACCCCGGCCATGAGGGCGGCGCGGTGCAGGGCGGTGGTGCGCGGGTCGTCGAGCGCTCCGGTGATGGCGACCTCCACCGGCCCGGCCAGGGCGGCCTCGGCGACGGCCAGCCCCCATCCGGCGAACCTCGCGTGCCGGTCGGCGAGCGTCGACACCGTGCCCAGAGCGGCCTCGGCGGCCTCCCGGTGGCGGGCCGACCCGGTCAGGGCGCCGTAGGACAGCAGGGCCCCGGCCGCGGCGAACTGCCCGGACGGTGTGGCGCCGTCGGTCGAGTCCTGGGGGCGCTGGAACAGCGTCTCGCCGTCGTCGGCGGTGTCGTAGAACCCGCCCGACCCATCGGGGAACCGGTCGAGCACCGTGTCCAGCAGGGCGCCCGCCCGCTCGAACCAGCGCACCTCCCCGGTGACCCCGTACAGGGCGAGGAAACCCTCGGCGACGTCGGCGTAGTCCTCCAGCACCCCGGTGTTGGCCCCGGCCCGCCCGTCGCGGGACGTGCGGACCAGCCGCGCGCCGTCGAGGTGCGTCCGCGCGAGCAGCTCGGCCGCCGCGCGCGCCGCGTCCACGTAGTCACGGCGGTCGAACAGCGCACCCGCCTCGGCGAGGGCCGCGATGGCGAGCCCGTTCCAGGCGGCCACCACCTTGTCGTCCCGGCCGGGACGTACCCGGGCGGAACGGGCGGTCAGCAGCTCCGCGCGCACATCGTCGAGCATCGCCCGGTCGGGCGGATCCTCGAGCAACTGGAGCACCGAGGCGCCGTGCTCGAAGGTGCCCGCGTCGGTCACCTCGAACACCGAGGCTGCCCAGGCGCCGCGCTCCTCGCCGAGCGCCTCGCGCAGCTGCGCGGGCGTCCAGACGTAGAACCTGCCCTCCACGCCCTCGCTGTCGGCGTCGAGCGCCGAGGCGAAGCCGCCTTCGGGGGTGCGCATCTCGCGCAGCAGCCAGTCGGCCGTCTCCATCACGACCCGCCTGGCCAGGGGTGACCCGCTGGACCGCCACCAGTGGGCGTACACCCGCAGCAGCAGGGCGTTGTCGTACAGCATCTTCTCGAAGTGGGGCACCACCCAGCCGGCGTCCACGCTGTAGCGGGCGAAGCCGCCGCCGAGCTGGTCGTAGATGCCTCCGCGCGCCATGGCGGAAAGGGTCTTCTCGGCCATCGCCGGCGCCGGGGGAGTGCCGTGCCTGAGCAGGAACTCCAGCACCATGGACGGCGGGAACTTGGGAGCCCCGCCGAACCCGCCCCGGGCGGCGTCGAAGCTCCTGGCGAGGTCGTCCAACGCCCGCTCCAGCGTCGGCGGCGTCGGCAGCGGCCCGCGCGGCAGCTCGGCGCTCTCGCCGAGCGCCGTCACCACCTGGGATCCCTGTGCGAGCACCGCCTCCCGCTGCTCGGTCCACGCCCGCGACACGCCGGCCAGGAGCTGCTGGAACCGCTGCCGGGGGAAGTAGGTCCCGGTGTAGAACGGGTGGCCCTCGGGGGTGGCGAACACGGTCATCGGCCAGCCGCCCTGCCCGGTCATGGCCGTCGTGGCGTTCATGTAGACGGCGTCCACGTCGGGGCGCTCCTCGCGGTCGACCTTGACGTTGACGAACCGCTCGTTCATCATCCTGGCCGTCTCGGGGTCCTCGAACGACTCGTGGGCCATGACGTGGCACCAGTGGCAGGCGGAGTAGCCGACGGACACCAGAAGGGGCACATCGCGCCTGCGCGCCTCGGCGAAGGCCTCCTCGCCCCATTCGAACCATTCGACGGGGTTGTCGGCGTGCTGGAGCAAATATGGGCTCGTCGCATCCTTCAGCCGGTTCATCGACCTTCTCCTGCCTAGGCGGGGCCCACGATCCCTCTCACACTAGACCGGCTCGGAGACGCGACTATGAGCGGCGTACCGACCTCATACTGAGGGCCGGATACTGAGGGCCGGCACCTGCGGCGCGTGCGGGAAGCCGGGCGTGTGCCAGGTGCCTCCCGACGCCGTGACCGCGAAGGCCTCCACCCCCTCCAGTCCCGTCACCCACTCTTCCGCCGCGCCGCCCATCGCGAAGGCCGCCGTGGCGTAGGCGTCGGTCATGGTCAGGCTCGCGCCCACCAGCGTGATCGAGGCCAGCTCGGTCGCCGGCCGGCCGGTGTGCGGGTCGAGGATGTGCGGCCCGCGTTCGGCCGTGCCCGAGGTGGCGACGGCCAGGTCGCTCCCGGTCACCAGGGTCGCGAGGTCGCCCGGCCGCAGCGGGTGGGCGACGCCGACCCGCCACGGGCGTCCGGGGGCCGCCGTGCCGGCGAGCTGGACGTCGCCGCCGCCGTTGACGCAGTGGTTCACCGCCCCCGCCCTCCTGAGAATGTGCGACGCCTGCTCGATCGCCCAGCCCTTCACCATGGCCGAGGGGTCCAGGCGCCCGCCCGGGTAGGTCGTGAAGTAGCCGTGGGACGCCTGGGCCGCCAGATCGCACATGTCGAGGATCTCGGCCACCTCCGGAGGGCAGTCGTCCAGGCCGATCTCGCCTCTGCCCAGCCGGCTGACCGGGCTGTCCGGCCGGTACGTCGAGAAGGTCTCGTCCACCCGGTGCAGCCACGCCACGGCCTGGGCGAGGGCGTCCGCCGCGTCCGCCGCGTCCACGGGGCCGCGTACGTCGAAGGAGAAGACCGTGCCCATGGCATGCTCGACGTGGCGCGTCACAGGCCGGCCTTGTCCAGGGCGCTCTGCAGCGACTGGACGTACCCCTCGCTGGTGTAGGTCGCGCCCGAGACGGTGTCGATCTGGGCCGACTGGGCGGCGAGAGCCTCCTGGGTGAGGATCGGGAGCGCCCGATCGTTGATCTCGATGTCGCGGTGGTTGCTGTTCGGCGCCTGGAGCACCTGGACGTCGGTCACCTTGCCGCCGGACAGCACGATCGCCACCTGCACCGGGCCCCAGCGGGTGTCGGCGGCGCCGCCGTTGACCACCTTGCGCTTCGTCGCGCTCGTACCGGTCTTGGTCTTCCCACTGGGAGTCGGCGCCTGGCCTTCCTGGCTCGCCTGCCCGGCTCCCGCATCGTCGCCGCCGTTCTGGGACAGAGCGGCCGGCCGGTCCGCCGTCGCGGTGATCTCGTGGGGCTTGAAGGACAGCAGCAGCACCAGTCCCACGGTGGTGACGAGCACGGCCAATATCGCTCTGCGCATAGGGGATTCCTTAGAACTCGAACGACTCGTGGTGAATCCGGCGCTTCTTGACCCCGGCGGCGCGCAGCGCGGATATGATCCCGCCGGTCATGCCGGCCGGCCCGCAGACGTAGACGTCGTGGTCGGGCAGGTGGGGGATGAGCCGGGTGAGCGTCTGCGGGGTGAACGGCTCGCCGATCAGGGCCCGGGGGCCGACGCAGTAGTGCAGCGCCGCGCCGCGCCGGACCGAGATCGCCTCGAGCTCGGTGCGGAACGCCAGGTCCTCGGCGGTCCTCGTCCGGTAGAGGAGCGTGAGGTCGCCGGGCGCGGCCGGGATCGACTCGAACAGCGCGCGCATGGGGGTGATGCCCACTCCTCCCGCGATGAGCAGCACCTTGCGTCCCTTCCGGCGGCGGGAGGTGAACGCGCCATAGGGGCCTTCGGCGAGGACCCTGGTGCCGGGACGCAGGCGCGCGATCTCGCGGCTCTGGTCGCCCAGGTCCTTCACGGTGATCCGCAGCTCGCCGGGCCGGGGGACCGCCGACAGCGAGTAGGGGTTGGGGGACCACCACAGCTTCCTGGTCAGGAACCGCCACCGGAAGAACTGGCCGGGCTCGGCCCGCAGCCTGTCCAGGTGACGCCCGGTGATGTGGACGGAGACGACTCCGGGGCCCTCCCGCACGACCCTGCCGACCCTGAGGCGGTGCCGGAACGACTGCCGCACCGGGGTGAGGAACCGGTACCAGACGAGCACGACCGCGACCCCGATGTACAGGGCGTACCAGGCGGCCTGGGCGAGCCGGGAGTCCTGGAACTCGTTGCCGGTGGACAACTGGTGCCCGAAGGCCAGCCAGGCCGCCAGGTAGGTGTAGAAGTGCAGGTGGAACCAGGTCTCGTAGCGCATCCGGGGCCGGATGGCGCGCGCTGAGATGATGCCGACGCCGACCAGGAGCAGCACGGCCACGGTGGCCTGGAGCACGTCGGGGTAGGTCAGGTTCAGCGTCACCGTCTCGCTCACCACGTTGGTGGCGTCGGTCACCGCGTAACCCCAGATGATCAGCAGCGTGTGGGCGACGCAGAGCGAGACGACGTACCGCCCGCCCATGGAGTGCCAGCGGGCGAGCTTGTCCGATCCGACCCCGCGCTCCAGCGCCGGGATGCGGGCCATCAGGGCCAGCAGGACCGCGATCGCGTACCCGGCGAGCAGCCCGGTGATCCGTCCGGCGCCGGTCAGCAGGCCGTCCAGCCCTGACACGCTGGGCGTGTTCGCCCACCACAGGCCGAGGACGGCGAGCGCGCCCGCGGCGATGGCGATCAGGACGGCCGCCGGATGGGCGCGGACGCCTCCCGGTGGACCCCCCCGGTGCGTGCCGCCGGTGACGGCCCGTTCGGCGAAGGTGGTGCTCACTAGGTCTCCTCTCGGTCGATCCGTGACATACCGTGCCAGCCGAACTTCTAGATTCCTTCTGAACAGAGCATGCTCGGACGATTCATAGGATTCTCAGAGCTGGTTCAGAAGGACGGCATCGGCGAGGGGAGGACGCTGGTACCACTATGCGCGCGACTTCCCGAGATCTCCCTGAGCTGCTGCGCCCGGACGGCACGCCCGTCCGCGTGCTCGTCGTCGACGACGAACCCGACCTCGTCGAGGTGCTCGGCGCGGTGCTCCGCTACGAGGGCTGGGAGGTGCGCACCGCCGCCGACGGCACGGCCGCGGTCGACGCGGCCCGCGAGTTCCGCCCCGACGCGGTGGTGCTCGACGTCATGCTGCCCGACATCAACGGCATCGAGGTGCTGCGCCGCCTGCGCGCCGAGGCGCCGCACATATGCGTGCTCTTCCTGACGGCGAGGGACGCCGTGGAGGACCGGATCGCCGGGATCACCGCGGGCGGGGACGACTACGTGACCAAGCCGTTCAGCCTGGAGGAGGTCCTGGCCCGGCTGCGCGGCCTGCTGCGTCGCGCCGGCGTGGCACGGACCGCGGAGGGCGACCGGCTGATCGTGGGCGACCTGGTGATGGACGAGGACGCGCGGGAGGTGACGCGGGGCGGCGAGCTGGTGGAGCTCACACCGACGGAGTTCGAGTTGCTGCGCTTCCTCATGCGCAACCCGCGCAGGGTGGTGAGCAAGACGCAGATCCTCGACCGGGTCTGGTCCTACGACTTCGGCGGCCAGGCCCACGTCGTCGAGCTGTACATCAGCTACCTGCGCAAGAAGATCGACGCGGGGCGTCCGCCGCTGATCCACACCGTGCGCGGCGTGGGATACGTCCTCAAGCCATGAGACCGTACACGCTCCGCGCCCGGCTGGTCGCCGGCGTCCTGGTCCTGCTCGCGCTCGCCTTCGCCGCGATCGGCGTGGCCACCTCCATCGCGCTGGAAGGCTTCATGGTCGGCCGGCTGGACCAGCAACTGTCCATGACGGTCGGGAAGTTCGCCGCCAGCCTGGAGCACAGGGTGGAGAACGGCGAGTACGGCGACAGCCGGGGGCAGTCTCCCGGCACCCTGGGCGCGCGCGTCCTGAACGGCCGGGTGACGGACGCCGCCGTGGTGGCTTCGAACAGCACAGGCCGCAACCTGGCCGCCGGCGACGCGGCCGTCCTGGCGGGCATACCGGTGGACGGGCGCGCACACAGCGTGGAGCTGCCGACGCTGGACGACTACCGCGTCATGGCGATCGACGGACAGGACGGCGACGTCCTGATCAACGGGCTCCCGATGGAAGGCGTCAACACCACGGTGCACCGGCTCCAACTCGCCGAGATCGTGATGTTCGCCGTGGTGATGCTCGTCACCGGGGTGGCCGGCGCGATCGGCGTGCGGCTGTCGCTGCGATCCTTGGAACGGGTGGCGGCCACGGCCCGGCGGGTCAGCACGCTGCCGCTCGCCAGCGGGGAGGTGGCGCTGCCCGACCGCGTGCCGGACGAGGACCCGCGCACCGAGGTCGGCCAGGTAGGTGCCGCGTTCAACCGCATGCTGGGCCATGTGGGCGAAGCCCTCGCCCAGCGCCACGCCAGCGAGCAGCGGATGCGGACCTTCGCCGCGGACGCCAGCCACGAGCTGCGCACCCCCCTCGCCACCGTCCGCGCCCATGTCGAGCTGGCCCGGCGCAACCCCGGCGAGGTGCCGGAGGAGGTGCGGCACGCCCTGGAGCGGATCGAGGCCGAGTCGTCGCGCATGGGCAAGCTCGTCGAGGACCTGCTGCTGCTCGCCCGGCTGGACGCGGGCAGGCCGCTCGCCCGCGACCAGGTGGACCTGACCCGCGTGGTGATCGACGCGACCGGAGACGCGCGCGTCTCCGCTCCCGCCCATCACTGGCGGCTGGAGCTCCCGGAGGAGCCGGTCACGATGATCGGCGATGCGGACCGGATCCACCAGGTCGTCGCCAACCTGCTGAGCAACGCCCGCGCGCACACCCCGCCGGGGACCACGGTCACCGTCTCGGTCCGGGACCCCGGCCCCGGCAAGGCGGAGCTCACCGTGTCCGACGACGGACCGGGGATCCCCGAAGAGCTCAGGGAAGAGCTGTTCGAGCGGTTCGTCCGCGCCGACAAGGCCCGCTCACGCGCCTCGGGCGGCAGCGGCCTCGGGCTCGCCATCGTCAAGGCCGTGGTCGGCGCGCACGGCGGCACCGTGGACGTGGAGTCCCGCCCCGGCCGCACGGTGTTCCGGGTGCTCCTCCCCGCCGCGTAGCGGCACGAGGCCCCTGCGGCCTCAGGCGGTCCCGGTGACCAGCAAGGCGATGCCGAGCAGCACGACGACGGGGATCAGCCACATCACGGCCTCGACTGCGAACTCCTTGTACATCCTGTGCCTCTCCCTCTGATGACCTGTTGCGCCGCGAATGGCTCGCCATGCAGCTTAACGGGCGCGTACGGCAGCGTCGGCCGTGCGCGATGTTCGGCTACGGCTGGTACCCGGTGGTCCCCTGGTAGCGCTCTCAGGCGAACAGGTGGGCGTTGACCTCTCGGACGGCGGCGCCGAGGGCGGGGATCTCGACCACCTCGACGCCCGCCTCGCGCAGGGTCTCGGCGCCGGTGCAGTCGACGAACAGGTCCGGCTCGCGCCAGGCGAACACGACGCGGGGAACGCCGGCGGCGATGATCAGCTCGGTGCAGCCGCGGGGGCGGGACGCGCGGGTGGTGCACGGTTCGAGCGAGCTGTAGACGGTCGCCGAGGCCAGCCGGGGGTCGTCGCGGGCGATCTTGGCCAGGGCGGCCTCCTCCGCGTGGTCGTGCGGGTCGCCCTCGCGGGAGTAGCCGGTGGCCAGGACGGTGCCGTCACCGGCGACGACGACGGCTCCGACGGCGAACGCGGTGGCGGAGACCGGGCAGCGGCGCGAGAGCTCGATGGTCTCGCCCAGCCATCGCAGGTCATCCATCGGAGGCCTCCCCGGGCAGGTAGCGCAGCAGGACCACGTCGCCGATCGGGCGCGCCTCGGCCAGGCGCATCGGCGCGGCCGGGCCAGAGGGGAACGCGCCGTCGCCGACGAACCGGGGAGCGGAGGAGTCGCCGACGAAGAACGGGGCGATGACCAGGTGGATCTCGTCGACGAGCCCCGAGGTCAGGAAGAGCGTGTGGACCGCGGTGCCGCCCTCGACCATCAGCCGCCGTACGCCGCGAGCGGAAAGGTCGGCGAGCACACCGGGAAGGTCGAGCGGATCGCCCGCGTCGACGACGGTGGCCACTCCCGAGAGGGCTTTGCGCGCCGTCTCGGCGGAGGGGCCCGCCGCGTAGATGATCTTCTCGACGTCGCCCAGTGAGAAGAAGCGCAGCGCGGGGTCCAGGTCGCCGTGGCCGGTCAGCGTGACCTTGACCGGCGTCTCGGTGAGCCCGCGCCGCACCCGCCCGGCCCGGCGGGCGGGCGAGCGGACGAGGAGACGGGGATCGTCCGCGCGGATGGTGCCGGCGCCGACCAGGATGGCGTCGCAGCCGGCGCGCACTTCGTCCACGCGGTCGAAGTCGGCCTCGTTGGACAGGGCCAGCGGCCTGTCTGAGAGATCGTCAATGAAGCCGTCGATCGACGTCGCGACCGACAGCAGGACATAGGGGCGCTCAGGCACCGAGGACCTCCATGGGTTCAATCATGGACCCCGCGACGTCCGAGCGCCGAGTTCGGTCGGCCTCCGCCCGCGCCGGAGCGCGAGCGGACCCGGATGGTTCAGGCGGCCTGGGGAACGGCCCGCTCCACCCAGATCTGAACGAGGCGCAGGACCAGGGCCTCGACGAGAATCACAGCCGCCTTGGCGAGCACAGACGCAAAGAAGTTGGACACCGGAAACCTCACAGTAGGGGTTTGACTGCTTCATACATGATTAGGCATGTATGGAGCTAGTTGTCCCATTACAGGTTACTGTCAGGTGAACATTTGGTGACCGTCCCCGTTCGGGGGCGGACTGATCAGCCGGCTCGCCAGCCCGGCGGCGGTGCCGCTCCCCAGCCCGATGGCCCATCCCACGGGACCGACCGGCCGGCAGCCGAAGATCCGGCTGACCCCGGGGGTCGAGACGGCCACGACCAGGCACGCCAGCGAGGCCGTGGCGGCGAGCATGACCGTGCGGTCACTGCCGCCGACCGCGAGGGTCTGCACCAGCTGGGCCGACACCAGGCCGATCAGACCGACGGTGTCGGCCCTGGCCGCCGTGCCGGTGGCGCGCCCGAGCACCCACGCGACGCAGGCCGCCGCCGCGGTGGTGGCGGCCCGCCAGTAGATGTCGCGGGTCAGCGCGGCGCCGAGCGACGCCTCGGGACCCTCCATCAGCAGCCGCTCCGGGCTCGTCGCGCTCGGCGGCCGGATGGCGATGGCCATGGCCGGCAGCATGTCGGTGAGCAGGTTGACCAGCAGGAGCTGCCGGGCGTTCAAGGTGTTACGGCCGGCGATCAGGTTCGACCCCACCGTGAAGGCGATCTCGCCGAGGTTGCCGCCGAGCAGGATGCCGAGCGAGTCGCGGACCGAGCTCCACATGGCCCGCCCCTCGACGATCGCCTCCACGATCGTCTCGATGCGGTCGTCGGTGACCACCACATCGGCGGCGGCGCGAGCGGCCGCGGTGGCACGCGAGCCGAGCGCCACGCCCACGTCGGCCAGCCGGATCGCCGGCGCGTCGTTGGCGCCGTCACCGGTCACCGCCACCACCTTGCCCGCCGTCTGCAGGCCGGCGACGATCCGCGCCTTGTGCGCGGGCGTGACCCGGGCGAAGACCGACACCTCCGGCAGCACCTCGGCGAGCGCGGCGTCGTCGGTGCGGTCCAGCTCCGGCCCGGTCATGATCCGCAGGCCGTCGAGGACGTTCAGCTCGGCGGCGATGGCCTCGGCGGTGCTCGGATGGTCGCCGGTGAGCATGACGACCCGGACGCCCGCGCGCACCAGCCGGTCGACGCTGCGCGCCGCCGCCGGCCGCACCGGGTCGGCCAGGCCGAGGAACCCGAGGAAGCGCAGCTCGCCGATGCGTGACTCGTCCAGGTCGCGGCGGCTGGAGGCGGCGCGCTCGGCCACGGCGAGCACGCGATAACCCTGCTGGGCGAGCCGGTCGACCTCCTTGGCGAGCGAGTGCACCGCCTCCTCGTCCATGGGCAGCACCTCGCCGTCGCTGAGCAGTGTGGTGCAGCGCGTCAGCACCACCTCCGGAGCCCCCTTCACGCTGAGCAGGTGGGAGCCTCCCTCGGGGGCGGTGGTGCCGAGGACGGCGTGGTAGCCCCGCGCCGGCTCGAACGGCAGCTCGTCGATCCGCTGCCAGGCGTCCAAGCCCTCCGAGGGCTCTACGTCGGCCTTCTTGGCCCCCTCCACCACCGCGCGGTCGGTGAGGTGCGCCACGACCCGCTCGCCGTTGAACGGGGGGCCCGCTCGCAGCGCGGCCGCCAGGATCCGCCGGAAGTCCTGCGGCAGGTCCTCGACGGGATGCTCCACGCTGCCGTCGGAGATCCGGCGCAGGCTGATGTGCCCCTCGGTGAGGGTTCCGGTCTTGTCGAAGCACAGGACGTCCACCCGCCCGAGCGCCTCGATCGTCGACGGGTTGCGGACCAGCGTCTCGCGGGTCGACAGCCGCCGGGCCGCCGCCAGCTCGGCGACGGTGGCGATGAACGGCAGTCCCTCGGGGACGGCGGCCACGGCGAGGCTCACCGCGGGGGCCACGGCGGCGGCCAGCGGGGAGCGGCGCAGCAGGTTGGTCACCATCAAAAGGACGCCCGAGCCGAAGGCCACCGGCATGATCTGGCGGCTCAGGGACCGGAGCCGCAGCTCCACACCGGTGGGCGGCGCCTCCCTGTCTCCCAGCTCCGCCGTACGGCCCGCCTCCGTGGCCGTGCCCGTGGACACCACCACGGCCAGGCAGGAGCCCGCCGCGACCGTCGTGCCCGCGTACACCATGGAGCTGCGGTCGGCCACGGCCAGCGCCGCGGTGGGGGCCACCGACTTGGTGACCAGCTGCGACTCACCGGTGAGCGGCGCCTCGTCCACCTCCAGGCCGCGCGTCTTGATCACCCGGCAGTCGGCGGGCACCGCGTCGCCCGCCCGCAGCTCGATGACGTCCCCCCGCACCAGGTCGTCGGCGGTGGCGTCCACGGCCCCATGCGGGCGGCGCAGCCGTACGGGGATGGCGGTGGCGTCGGCCAGCCGCGTCAGCGCCCGGTCGGCGTTGGTCCGCTGCGCCCCGCCGATCAGCCCGTTCACGCCCAGCACCCCGGCGATCAGCACGGCGTCCAGCGCCGAGCCCACGGCGGCCGACAGCGCGGCGGCGCCGGCCAGCACCGGGGTCAGGGGGTTGGCGAGCTCCTCGGCGGTCGCGCGCAGCAGCGACGGGGGCTTGGCAGCCTCCTCCCGGCGCGGCGCGCTCCTGCGGCGGGCGGCCTCGGCCTCGCTGAGTCCGGCCGGGGTCGAGGACACCCGGGTCAGGACGTCCGACGCGGGCAGGGCGTGCCAGGGAGTGCGGTCCACGCGCAGGGGCAGCGCGATCCGGCCGAGGTCCCGGCTGGACCAGACACCCACCGCGAACGAGGCGAGCGAGGTGCAGTCGCTGACGAGCTGTACGCGGGGCACGGAGCCCGCGGCGGGCGAGAGAACGGCCAGCGTGCTCCCGAGGGCGGCTCCGGCGGCGGTGACCTTCACGCTGCGGCCGCTCGCGGTCCTGGCCACGGCCAGCGACCGCAGCAGCAGGTGCGCCACCTCCGGCCCTCCGATCACGTCCGCGTCCCACGGTGGGCGTCCCGGCGGGGTGAGCACGCCGATGCCGAGGTCGGCCTCGCCCAGCCCGCCGTACGACCGCCGCGTCACCAGGGCGACACCGTGACCTTGCACCTGCAGCTTCCGCACGGAGGCGGCCAGCCGGTCGCCTCCCTCGACGAGCCGCTCGACGCCCAGCTGCGACGCCAGCCCGGCGTCGGCGTCGGTTCCGGCGATGACGACCTGGCAGGAGGCGCGGGCGGCGCCGATGAGCGCCTCGGCGTAGGGATGCGGCTCACGCACCATGCCGACCACGGCGACCATCTCGCCCCGGTAGGTGACGGAGACCGGCAGGACTCCCTTCTCCTGCCAGCCCGGCGCCCGCGCCGGGGCCTGCGCCGCCGGTTCGGCCGCCCAGTCGCCCTGCTCGCGCCGTACGGTCGCGTCCGCGCTCTCCAGCAGCGTGTAGACGCGGGCGTGCAGTTCGTCGGCGTCCACGCCGCAGCCGGACGCGAGCGCGATCACCTCGTGAACGGTCCAGGAGGGCATCGCCAGCGTCTCGGCGTCGAAGACCACCGTGTCGACGCGGTCCATGCCGCGCATCGCGTCCCGGTCCAGGACGAGGCCGCCGCGCCGCGCCATCGCGCGCCCGACCGCGCTGACGAAGGCGTCACGGCCGAGCCTGGCCGCCTTGGGCGTCTGGGCGATCAGCATCGAGAGCGCCCGCTCCTGGTCCCGGGTGATGAGCGAGGTCACGCCGTAGGAGGCCAGGGCGCCGGCGCTGAGCCCGTCCGCGTAGCGCTCGATCGGGCCGTACGGCATGGGGACGGGACGCGGGCTGATGGCGGACCTGATGTAGCGGTAGGCGTCCTTCTCGGTGGCGAACTCCTCCTCTCTCGCCGTCCATGCCTTCCGGCTCGCCATGGCCTCGGCCAGGCGGCCGGCCGCCGACAGCGAGTCGATGAAGAGCCCGAAAGGACGCAACGCGAGCGTCTGGGCGGCGAAGCGCGTGGAGGCGAACACCACGTCGGTGGCCGGCTTCCCGACCCGGCGCTCCAGCTCGTGCCGGAGCCGTGGGGTGGCCTCCACCAGTTGGAGGAGGGCGGGCAGCGCGGAGGGTACCCGGGCGACGTGGGTCACCTGGCCGACCAGGGTCGCGCCGACGCCGAGGAGTCCGGCCCCCAGCTCGACGACCGCCCGTGCGCGGTGTTCCACCGCGTGGCGGCCGGTGCGACCCCCGCCTTCGCCCTGCTCGATGACGTCGTACTCCTCGACCAGCGACACGAGCTTGCCGACGTCGACGTTCTCGCGGTCACAGGCGACGAAGACGAAGCCGAGGGCCCCGTTGACCTCCGCCCGGCCGGCCCCGCCGATCTCGCACAGGCGCTCTTCGAGAATCCGTGCCTCACGGTCCGTGCCCGGGCCGCCGACGTGGCGCAGTTCGACGGTGATGCCGCCCGGGCAGTCGTGGAGCCCCCGAGGGAGGGGCAGCATTCCGCGGACCGTCTCCGGCAGCAGCGAGGCCAGCATTCCGACCGAACCCCTGAGCTCACGAAGCAGGGACACAACGCCTCCAGGGACCCCGAGCAGACACGCCGATCAGGCTGCCTGGCAGGCGACCTGATCATTCGACCCTAAGTATGCCCAGGTCAGGGAGTTGAACCCTCTACGTCTCACTTGCTGGCTTGGTCGTTGCGGTTCCTGTGCGAGTGGCGGACCGGGTGGCCGTCCTGGACGTCCGCGGCGTGGCGGTGGTCGCCCGGGTGGCACGGGCGGAAGGGGTGGTCGTCCGGGCTCGCGTCCGTGTGGTCGGCCGCGCAGTCGGTTCGGTGGTCGTCGGCGTGGTGGTCCGGGCCCGCGACGACGGCCTCGTGGTGGGCTCGGCGGCCCCCATGGAGGGCTGCTGCCGGGAGCAGGCCCGTGTCGCGATGACGGTCCCGGCTCCGATCGCGGCCGCGATCGGCCACTCCACCAGCCCGAAGGCCGCGAGCAGGGTGAGCCCGCTGTAGTACGCGAGGCGGTCCGGCGGCGGGAGGAACGTCCTGGCCGTCTCCACCGCGCGGTTCATCTCCTGGCCCCGAGGGGTCGGCTCGCGCGACATGCGGCGCATGCCCAGCATGCGAGGCATCTTCGGCATGTGAGGGCGGTGGACGTGGAGGCTGACGACAGGAGTGTCCAGGTGGATGAGATCGCCGTCGGAAGCGGACGTCGATGGTGTGCCACGGCTCTCTCGCGACGTCTGGCTCACGGTCATGGCCCCTCCTCGGGTCGGAAGCAATCTCCTCTATTCACCCTTTGCCCAGTCCAGTGACCGTTACTAGGGACTTTCGTCCCCTTATGTGGCTCATCGTCCGGTTGATGGATCCCGGCCGCCGCCGGTCGCCGTGTGCCCGGGATCGTCATGCTGTCGCCATTCCGCGCAGGGGCGTAGGCTCACGGGACGTGACAGTGGATCTGGACTTCGTCAGCGAACACGCAGGTAGGCCCCCGGCTCGCCTGACCCGGCGGGACGTCGCCCGGGCGCTGCTCGCCGTCCCCAGCGGCCAGGCACTGGTGGCCATCCCCGATCTTCGCCGCGCGATGATGGCGGCGGGCAATCCCCTGTCGGTCGCGTTCTGGGAATCCGCGAAGGCCGCCCTCGCCGGCATCGAGAACGGCGTGGCGACGGTCGGTGACGTCCAGCGGTGGCTCGAGGCGACCGGCACCGAGCCGATCCTGATCACCCGCGCCTACTTCGTCTGGCCCGAGGAGGACGAGCGCGGCCCCGTGGCCTCGGAGCTGTACGACCGGCTCGTGGCCCACCTGGAGGAACAGGTCGCCGCCGGCGAGATCGACCCCGACCGGCTCGCGGCCGGCGACGCGGAGGCCCGCGACGTCTACGAGCGCATCCAGGACCGCTGGCTCGCCACCGCCCTGCCCGACGGCCGCGTCCCGATCGTCGTGGTCAGCGACGAGCTGGACGAGGAACTGTTCGCCTCCTGGGACGAGGAGGAGGCGTTCGCGCTCGGCGAGCTGCACCGCGTCCTCGCCGACCTGCCCGAGCCGACCCTGCCCTCGGCCGACCTCGAGGCCGCGGCCCACCGGCTCCGCGCGCTGCTGTCACAGCCCGGCTACCCGGGAAACGTGCTGCGGGCCTGCGCCGGGCTCGACGGCGGGCCGCTGCCCGAGAACGACACCGAACTGTGGCTCACGGTCGCGGCCGGGGTCGCCTCGCCCGTCTCCGACCTGCAGGAGGACGACGAGCACCAGTTCTGGGACCTCGAAGGCGAGCTCAGCCAGGAGGACGCGGCGCTCGCCGCCCTCTGCACCATCCACCACGCCGACTGGCTCGCCACCGTGGCGGCGCTGGCCCGGCGCGGCCCCGGAGTGCTGGCGTCGCCGGAGCGCATCGCGCGGCTGGTCGCCGAGTCCACGGACATCGACGTCGACATGGACGACCCCGAGGACCTGGAGACCACCGAGACGCTGTTCACGTCCGTGACGCCACTGTGGCAGGAGCTCGGCATCGTGGACGAGAAGGACATCCTCACCCCGCTCGGCTGGTGGGGCCTGCCGAAGTCCCTGGAACGGGCGTGGTCGCCCGAGTGAGCCCGGCCCGGCCCTCCGGCCGGTCCCGGCTCTCCGCCTGTCTGACCTCGGCTTCGGGACGCCCGGCTCTCGCCGGCCTCCGCTCCTAGACTAGTGCGTGTGCTCCGCCGAGTCTTAGTGCGTGTGCTCCGCCGAGCCGGACGGCTTCGCGACCAGGTCGCCGTACTCGGGGTGGCGCTCGATGTAGCGCGCGACGAAGGGGCAGACGGGCACGACCGACACGCCCGCGGCGCGCGCCGCGTCGAGCGCGTCGCCGATCAGGCGGCTCCCCAGGCCCTGGCCCTCGAACTCGTCGCCCACCTCGGTGTGGGTGAAGACGATCCGTCCCGGCCGCCTGCGGTACTCGGCGAAGCCGGCGAGCCGGCCGCCCACCGTGATCTCGTAGCGGTCCGCGCCGGGGTTGTCGGCCACCTCGACCGTGTCGTTCAAGCGAGCATCCTTTCGCGGCGCGCGGCGGTCAGCCGGGCATGGTGATCAGTGGGACTCGCCGGCCGGGATCGGCCAGGCCGGCGGGATCCGTCGTTCAGTGGGAGCCGTCGGCCCGCGGCGTGGATCCTGGCGTCTCGGCGTGCCCGGGCTTGTCCAGATCGGCCTCGTGCGGGACCTCGATCTTGGACATCTGCCGGTTCATCGACTTCACCAGGAAGTACAGCGCGACGCCGATCGCGGCCACGACGAGGAAGCCGAGGAGACCGGGACCGACCGGAGTGGCCGGAGCGGCGGCCCCCAGCGTGGTGGCGGCGGCGTGTGCGGTGAAATCAGTCACGCGTCAAGTCTCCCACCTGGGGGCCTCACCCCTGTCAGCGGTTGGCGTGTGACACCTCACCCGCGTGGATGCCGGCGAACAGGTCGTCCTCCGGCAGCTCGGTGTCGACCAGCGACCGGGCCAGGTGGTAGTCCTCGGTCGGCCAGATCTCCTCCTGCAGCTCGCGGGGGCAGACGAACCAGAAGCCGTCGGGGTCGACCTGGGTCGCGTGGGCGAGCAGCGCCAGGTCGCGGGTCTCGAAGTAGTCGCCGCAGGGCACCCGGGTGGTGACCTCCCACTTCTGGGGGCGGTCCTCCCAGCGGGCGATCCAGTCGCCGTACGGCGAGCCCATGCCGCGGTCGTTCATGGCGTCGTGGAGCGCCTCGAACCGCGCCCGGGTGAAGCCCATGTGGTAGTAGAGCTTGAGCGGCTGCCACGGCTCACCGAGGCCGACATAGCGGTCCGGATCGCCCGCCGCCTCGAAGGCCTCCACCGACACCTTGTTCGTCATGATGTGGTCGGGGTGGGGGTAGCCGCCGTCGTCGTCATAGGTCAAGATCACATGCGGCCTGAACGCCCGTACGGCCGCGACAAGGGGGGCGGTGGCCACCTCCAGCGGCTGCAGCGCGAAACATCCCTCAGGCAGCGGCTCGCTCTCGTCGTCGGGCAGCCCCGAGTCGACGAAGCCGAGGAAGCTCTGCTGGACGCCCAGGATCTCCCTGGCTCGCTCCATCTCCTGGCGGCGCACCTCGGTGATGTTCTCAAGGATGTCCGGCCGCTCCATCTTGGGATTCAAGATCGAGCCGCGTTCGCCACCTGTACATGTGCAAACCAGCACTTCAGCGCCCGCGGCCGCATAGCGGGCCATCGTGGCCGCGCCCTTGCTCGACTCGTCGTCGGGATGGGCGTGAACGGCCATCAACCTCAGTGGTGCACTCACGGCTCGGTTCTCCTCAAGTGTCCAGGCCGGTACCCCAGAGAGGCTATTTTCTCTGGGGGCGGCGCGTAGAGCGGAGCCTCCGCAGGGGACAATTGTCTCGTGCAACGACGAGGGACCGCTGGGAGATTCCACCATGACCGATAGAGTCGTCGGTCCGCACGTGGACGGGCCGATCCTAGGGACCCCAGACTCTTTCCCGGAGCGTCCCACCACTTCCGGGCGCACCGGACGATCGATTGCCTTCGTCGTCATCGGGATCTTTATCGCGTTCGCCATGGGTGGCTGGGGCTACGTCATGATGGCCGCGAGGGGAAATCCGGACGTGCTCACGGAAGTGATCTCTTTCGAAGTCGTCGATCCGAGCTTGGTCACGGTAACCTTCCAAGCGCACAAGCCCGCCGACCAGGCGGCGGTGTGCAGGCTGCGGGCCACCGACGTCGAGCATGTCGAGGTCGGCACCCGCGACGTCACCCTCCCCCGAGGAGAGTCCGACGTCCGGCTGACGGAGCGGCTGCACACCAGCGCTCGCGCCACTTCGGGCCACGTCCAGTACTGCTATCTCGTACAATGAGACTTTTGGGAAAGCGTCCGGCCGGGTTAATTTGTTAGTCTCCCGGAATTCGGACGCTCGCAGCTCTCACGAGTACGCAAGGAGAACCCGTGGTCGACTCCCGCGAAGAGAACGTCACCTGGCTGACCCAGGAGGCGTACGACCGCCTGAGGGCGGAGTTTGAGTATCTCTCGGGGCCCGGGCGCGTCGACATCGCCAAGAAGATCGAAGCCGCCCGCGAAGAAGGCGACCTCAAGGAGAACGGCGGATACCACGCCGCCAAGGAGGAGCAGGGGAAGATGGAGGGCCGCATCCTCCAGCTCCGCCAGCTCCTCGATCAGGCGAGAGTGGGCGAGGCCCCCCGCGCCGAGGGCGTGGTCGGCCCCGGCATGACCGTGACCATCCGGTTCGACGGCGACGAGGACGAGGTCACCTTCCTGCTGGCCTCCCGCGAGGAGAGCGGCGCCCCGATCGACGTCTACTCGCCCCGCTCCCCGCTCGGCGCCGCGATCAACGGCAAGAAGATCGGCGAGAGGGCCACCTATACGCTGCCCAACGGCAGGCAGAACACCGTGGAGATCCTCGAGGCCGTGCCGTACATCGGCAACTGAGCCCGGCGGCCGATCCCGCCCGGTCGACGGGCGCGTCCAGAGCCCGTGACATGATCCGCCGGAGTACGACTCCGGCGGATCTCGGCTGATTGTGGGCCAATCACCGGACATCCGGCGCCGACTTCGGGACAATCAGGCATGGACGGGGACGACATACGCCCGCACGTTCCGGTGCACGCCTGGACGTATCCAGCGGGCATGCGGCACCCTCGTTGATGCATCGGCGATGCTCGACCGTGAAAATCAGCGCGAGAAGGGGTGGAACGTGCTCGATCGGCGACCGCGTGGCTCGACCGTCGTCCGAGAGAGCCTCACCCGCAGCGTGAGCTCCGCCCGCGGCTACCTGAGCGGCGCGCTCGCGGAGGCCCGCGAGGACCTGAGCTACCGGCCCCGGGTCCCGCGCCGCCGCCGCACGCGGGCGCGGCTGCCGCGCCACGCCGTGCCGGTCATCGCCGCCGGGCTCGTCGCGGTCCTGGCCGCCGACCTGATGGTCATCGGAGAACTCGGCAAGCGCGATCCGCGGGCGGTCGCAGCGTCGCAGCACGCCGCGGCCAAGCGCGAGTCGGGGTACGTCGAGGCGCGCGACCTGGCGTCCACGCGCGATCTCGCGGCTCGTGATCTCGTGGCGGCCCGCGCCGCCGACCCGCCGCTCGCCTCCACCACCACGCAGGTCACGCCGCTGGCCGAGCTGCGCAAGCCCCAGCTGTTCGTCGTCGCGCCCCGCCCGCTGTCCGCGGCGGCCGTCCACAGGGTCAAGGCGCGCAAGGGGGTCAAGGCGGTCGAGGTCGTGGACGCCGCCGACGTGATGATGGACGGCAAACGCGTGCAGACCATGGGTGTGAACCCCTCCACGTTCCGCGCGTACACCCCGCGCGCCACCGCCCGCTCCGACGTCCTGTGGAACAGCGTCGCGGCGGGCGACGTCGCCGTCTCGTTCATCCTCGGCAACGACGGCGGGGTGGCGCTCGGCTCCACCGTCAACGGGGGCGGCAGGAAGCTCCGCGTCGGCGCGTACGCCACCATGGGCATGGGCATGATCAACGCCGTGGTGTCCCGGGACGTCGCCAAGTCGCTGGGCATCCCCGAGCACAACGCGCTCGTCGTCAGCGCGCCCGGCGCCGACTCGACCCGGCTCCGCCTCCAGCTGCTCAAGGTGCTGCCGAAGGGCAGCCAGGTCGCCCTGATCAACCCCGTCCTCACCCCTCCGGCCAAGGCGCGCACCAACTGGCCGGTCAGCTCCTTCATGTCGCAGGACCAGATGCGGGTGGCCCTGACGGCCGCGGTCGGCAAGCTCGGCCGGCCGTACGTCTGGGGCGCCGAGGGGCCGGACACCTTCGACTGCTCGGGGCTCGTGCAGTGGGCGTTCGCCCAGGCAGGGGTGCGCATGCCCCGGGTGACCCACCAGCAGTGGGTGACCGGGCCGCAGATCCCCCTCGCCCAGGCACAGCCCGGAGACCTGCTGTTCTGGCGCAACGACCCGACCAACCCCGGGTACATCTCGCACGTGGCCATCTACTGGGGCGACGGCAAGATGCTGCACGCCCCCCACACCGGCGACGTCGTCAAGATCGCCCCGGTCTACACCAAGAACCTCGCCGGAGTCGTCCGCGTGAGCCCCTGGGTGGCCGCCCGCGTCCGCTGACCCACCCGCTCGGCCGGCTTCGTCCGGCCTGACACCTACTGATCGGGGCGAGACGTCCGCTCGAGTTCGGATCCGTCCGCCTGACGGGTGATCGGCGATCATCCGCGCGAGGGACGCTCCTGAGTGTGCCACCCGCTTAATTTCTTCCGGGGAACGGGACACATCGGGTGTTCCGTACGAACGACAGACGGGTGGATTGCCATGAGCAAGACGCGTACCTCACTCAACGACATCGCGGCGCTGGGCGCCGAGCTCGACGAGAGCCAGCTTCTGCAGGTCAGCGGCGGCGCCAAGAGCCAGGTCATCGTCATCCACGGTGGCCACACCCACACCTCGGGCGACTCGAACTGAGGTGGCAGGGGGCGCGGCCCGTCGCCGCGCCCCCGTCCCCGGGGGGACCGGGGAGCCGGCAAGCTCCCTCCTCCCGGCCGATCGAGTCAGAGAGCAGCGGAGACCGGGGGAGCTCGCCGATGATTCTCGTTCTGACCTGTGACGGCGACGAGCACGCCGAACAGGTCGTCGACCTCCTGTCGGCTGGCGGAGCGGACGTCGTCGTCTTCGACCCGGCCGCCTATCCCACCCAGGCCACCCTGGAGATCGCCCACCCGGAGACCGGGCCGGCGCGCAGGGTGCTCCACGGCGGCGGCCGCCGGGTGGCCCTCGACGAGGTGACCGCGTTCTGGTACCGGCGCCCCATGAATCCCGTCGCGCACCCGGAGATCGCGTCCCGGCCCTACGCCGCGTACGTCGAAGAGGAGTGCCGCGTCGTCTCCGAGAGCCTGTGGGACAGCCTCGACTGCCTCGCGGTCCCCGCGTCCAGGCCCGTCATCGACCGCGCCGGGCGCAAGCCGTACCAGCTTGAACAGGCCCGGCGGCTGGGCTTCGAGCTTCCCGCGACGCTCGTGACGACCGACCCCGAGACGTTCCTGGACTTCTATGACCGGCACGAGGGACGCGTGATCACCAAGCCGGTCCACGGCAACCAGCCCGAAGGCACGGACGAGCGGTTCGGCCGGTTCGCCGCCCCGGTGTCCACCGCCGATGTGGGCTACGCCGGCGCGCTGCGCTTCTGCCCGGTCATCGCGCAGGCCTACGTGCCCAAGCGGGTCGAGATCCGGGTGACGGTCGCCGGGACGCGGGTCTTCGCGGCGGAGATCCACTCGCAGGTGAGCAACCACACCAAGTACGACTGGCGGCACTACGACCCCGGCGCCACACCGATCATGGAGCACGACCTGCCCGGCGAGACGTCCGCGCGCTGCGTGGCCCTGGTCGAATCGCTCGGGCTCACCTACGGGGCGATCGACCTGATCCTCACCCCCGACGGCCGGTACGTCTTCCTGGAGATCAACCCGAACGGGCAGTTCCTGTGGATCGAGGCGGCGACCGGCCTGCCCATCAGCGCGGCGGTCGGCGACCTTCTCATGGAGGGGAAGAAGCGATGACGGACGGGCAGGTGCCGGCCGACGCGGTCCCCACGATGACGGACGGGCAGGTGCTGGCCGACGCGGTCCGCCTGCTCAGCGGCGGCACGGCGGAACGCGACCTGGACGCCTTCCGCGCTGATCACCCGCAGGTGCGGGCACGCCTGATCAGGCAGCGGGAGGAGTACGACGGATCGCTGCACCACGCCCTGCTCGTCAAGGACCAGGCCGGCTCCACCGTCTCCCTGTCCTGGTGCCCCGGCACGGCCCTGCCTTGGCCGCTGCGGGGCGTGCACAGGGCCGCCGAGCACCTGCTGCTGCGGGTCAACGGCGTCGACACCCCGGTCGCCAGGGCCATCGCCTGCCTGGACTTCATCTGGGACGAGTCCAGGGTGGCCGACCGGCTCGTCACCGACAGCCTGGTCCGTGAGGTGCTGGAGGAGGCGCCGGAGCGGTTCACCGACGCGGAGCTGCAGGAGGCGATGAACGCCTTCCGCCGGGCCCGCGGCCTGCTGACCGCCGAGGCGACCCGGACCTGGATGGACCGCAACCGCATCACCCATGCGGAGCTGGAGGAACTGGTCATCGCCGAGGCGTCGGTGGCCCGGCTGCGCACCCGGGTCGCCGCCGGGCACGTCGAGGAGTGGTTCGCCGAACACGGCCCCGAACTCGACATCGCCCGCGTCGTCCAGCTCACCCTCACCGACGCCGACCGGCTCGTCCCCGAGCTCACCGAACCGGAACCTGCGCAAGCGACGCCTCCCGGCGCCTTCCTGGGAGCGGCCGAGCGGGCGTTCGCGAAGGGCGAGGCCCTGCCGGGGCCGCTGTTCGTGACGCTACGGCGAGGTGAGCTGAGCCCGGAGGCGGCCGAGCGGGTGTTCGGGGCGGCTCCCGGCACGGTCGTCGGGCCGGTCGAGACCGGGGACGGCCCCGTGCTGTTCAAGGTGCTGGCCATCGTGCCCGCCGTCCTCGACGGGCCCGTGCGGGACCAGATCGAGCGGCGGCTCTTCGCCGAGTGGATCGAGCGGCGCAGGAGCACGGCCAAGATCGAGTGGTTCTGGGGCACCACCGACCGCACCGGCTCATCGAATCGCCCTTGAGCGTGGAGACCCCGGGCTTCAGCCCTGGGGAGGAAACACGGTAGGGCAGTCGCGCTGGGTGAGCTGTCACGAATTGTCGACGGGATGGCGCGCGAGCGTGTCGGCCGGAAGGAGCACGGGCGAGTCGACGGGGGCGTCAACACCTTTCCGGGTGTACCCGGCGCCTTTGACCGGAGCCTAAGACCCGGGTCGTGAACAGGAGCATTCAGCCGCGGAACAGTCCAAGAGCGACTATCCGCCGTACAGCGATGGAGACGCCCAGCAACACGGTGCTTCCGGCGATGTCGAGCACGTAGTGGTTCCCCGTGATGAGCACGACTGTCACCATACCCAGCGGAAAGATCCACGACAGCAACGCCGATCGCGGATGGGAGGCCCGCAGCGCGCACCACACGGCATACGCGCACCACAACGACCACCCCACGTGCATGCTGGGCATTGCCGAATACAGGTTTGCGCCGTCCCCGCGGGCCGGAGCGGACGCGAGCCCCCTTCCGGGAACCTTCGCGAGGCGTGAAATCGTCTTCCGTACAACGAGGTGATGCGGCCACGATGATCCGGACCACGTTGACCCGACCATGATGTGACCGGACCACGTTGACCCGACCATGATGTGACCGGACCACGTTGACCCGACCATGATGTGACCGGACCACGATGACCCGACCACGTAGTGAGCGGGATCGCCGTGCACTTTTCATCGCCAGTGAGGTGATCTTGCCCGGAGGACGCTGGGCGCGGTGGGTGCTTCTAGGTGTCGCCGGGCTTGCCATCGCCGAATTCGTGTACTTCTTTCTGCTGGCCGACGACCACGGCGGGCCGAGCGCTAAAGGGGCGCTGTGGACGGCCGTGGTCGCCGCCGTCTTGATGAGCGGCGTGATGTTGAGGGAGAGCGCTCAGAAGGTCGGGCGCGACAAGGACGACGCCGACCTCGCGAAAGTACGCGTCGCGGCGGTCCTCGTAGGATTGCTGATGATCGTCGTCATGGTCATCTCGATCATGACGACTTCCCGGTGAGACCGCGGGTCAGAGAGGCAGGCCCTCTTCGAGGAGGACCAGGACACGGTCCATGAGGCCGACGAGGGGCTCCTGTCCGTCGGACTCGACCCAGCGTTCGATGGCGGCGACCCAGGCGCCCACGACGGCGCCCGCGAGGACGTGCACCCGGAAGTCGTCGGCGGGTCGGCCGGAGCGTTCGGCGATGGCGCGCCTGAGCATGGCGATGGTGTCGATCTGGCCGTCCACCTGCCGGGCGCGGAGAGAGGGGATCGACCAGACCAGCTGGATGCGCCGGAGGATCGTCTCCTCGTCCTCGGGGAACACCTCGGCGAAGACCTGGCGTACCGCCGCGCGCATCGCGGCGAGCGGGGTGAGCGAGGCGGGCTGCGCGAGGAAGGCCGAGGCGATCATGGGGTCGTAGTCGTCCTGGATGACCACGTCTTCCTTGGTGGGGAAGTAGCGGAAGAACGTGCTGGGCGAGACCTCCGCCGCCTCGGCGATCTGCTCGATCGTGGTGTTGTCGTAGCCCTGCTCGACGAACAGCCGCATGGCGTGTTCCTGGATGCTCCGCCGGGTTCTGGCCTTCTTGCGCTCGCGAAGACCGTGACGGTGCTGCTCGGTGCGGGCAGGTGAGCTCATCTTCCAATTCTCGCTTGACGACGGGGTTACGGTCTCGCCCCACGAGGGCTCGATGTGACCTCGGCCGGCCTGACGGGCTGCTCGGCTACGGCCGCCGCGGTGGCGACGCCGAAGGAAACGAGCAAGTGTCAATAACTGCCTCTTTGAGGTCCGGAGGTATGGGTGTAATCTTCATTACATGGAAACAGATGAATCAGTGATCACGTCATGGTTCACCGGGCGCCTGCCCGAGGAGTGGTTCTCCGGGGAGCAGGAGTTCGTCCTCGACCGCGAGGAGATCGCGGTGATCGGCACGCTTCCCGTGCCTGCCGCCGCCGAGTCGGCGTCCGGAGCCGAGCGGGCGGCCCTGCTCGACGGGCACATCCAGCGCTTCAGGGAGGAGACCCGCGAGCGGCGCATCGAGATCGCCCGCGAGGCCGAGCACCGCTTCCGCCGCAAGGTGTCCTGGGGCGTCTCCTGCGAGGGGGAGACAGTGATGTTCACCACGCTTTCCATCCCCGTCATGACGCGGCTGCGTCAGCAGGAGCGGCGCGTGCTCGACACGCTGGTCGCGGCGGGTGTCGCGCGCAGCCGCAGCGACGCGCTCGCGTGGTGCGTGCGGCTGGTGGGCAGCCACACCGACACCTGGCTCGCTGACCTGCGAGATGCCCTCCAGCACGTCGATCGGGTGCGTTCGGCGGGCCCCGACGTCAATGCGTAGATTGGACTGAACCAATTCGTCAACAGGCCTAGACCATTCGGATTGGCCTATACCAATGTTTCTCGGCGCCGGCGGAGGGGCGGTCCGCCGGCCGGGAACGGGTTCTTTTATCTTGGCCAAGGGTGGGTAAACTCCCACGAACCTTCGCGGTCCCTGCCTGCCGTGACGTCGTACGGACGGGCAGTGGACAGGGGCCACGGCGGCGCGTCGAATTCACAGGCATGAAACAGCATCGAAATGAGGGAGACGGATCTTCTCTTTTGAGGAGTTCTTGGGCTCTCCTTTCATTGACTGGTCTATGCCAATTGGATCCGGCGCGGTTTGTCGTTAATGATGTTTGGCCTGAGAGTAAGGAGCCGGCCCCGTGTCAGTTTCCATTGAGATGACCGCCCCGACGTCCCACGCCGAGCTGGTGGCATGGGTCCAGGAGATCGCCGAGCTGACCCGTCCGGACCGCATCGAGTGGTGCGACGGCTCGGAGGCCGAATGGACGCGGCTGACCAACCTGCTCGTCAAGCAGGGCACCCTCACCCGGCTCGCCGCCCGCCCGAACAGCTTCCTCGCGGTATCCGACCCGAGCGACGTGGCGCGAGTAGAGGACCGCACCTTCATCTGCTCGGAGAACCCCGAGGACGCGGGCCCGACCAACAACTGGATCGCTCCCAAGGAGATGCGCGCCACCTTCGACGAGCTGTTCAGTGGCTGCATGCGCGGTCGCACGATGTACGTCGTGCCGTTCTGCATGGGCCCGCTCGGCGGTGACATCTCCCAGCTCGGGGTCGAGATCACCGACTCTCCCTACGTCGCCGTCTCGATGCGGATCATGACCCGCATGGGCGAGGGCGCGCTGCGGCTGATCGAGGAGAGGGGCGACTTCGTGAAGGCCGTCCACTCGGTCGGCGCCCCGCTGGCGCCCGGCCAGGAGGACGTCCCCTGGCCGTGCAGCACCACCAAGTACATCAGCCACTTCCCCGAGAGCCGCGAGATCTGGTCGTACGGCTCGGGATACGGCGGCAACGCGCTGCTCGGCAAGAAGTGCTACGCCCTGCGCATCGCCAGCGTGATGGCGCGCGACGAGGGCTGGCTCGCCGAGCACATGCTCATCCTCAAGCTCACCCCGCCGGACGGGGAGACCCGTTACGTCGCGGCGGCGTTCCCCTCGGCCTGCGGCAAGACCAACCTCGCGATGCTCCAGCCGACCATCCCAGGGTGGAAGGTCGAGACGGTCGGCGACGACATCGCCTGGATGCGCTTCGGCGAGGACGGCCGGCTGTACGCGATCAACCCCGAGGCCGGCTTCTTCGGCGTGGCCCCCGGCACCGGCGAGTCGACCAACGCGAACGCCATCAAGACGCTCTGGGGCAACAGCATCTTCACCAACGTGGCGCTGACCGACGACGGCGACGTCTGGTGGGAGGGCCTGACCGACGAGCCTCCGGCCCACCTCATCGACTGGCGGGGCCGCGACTGGACGCCGGACTCGGCCGAGCCCGCCGCGCACCCGAACGCCCGCTTCACCACCCCGGCGTCCCAGTGCCCGACGATCGCCCCCGAATGGAGCGACCCGAAGGGCGTGCCGATCTCCGCGATCCTGTTCGGCGGCCGCCGCGCGACCGCCGTGCCGCTGGTCACCGAGTCGCTCAGCTGGCAGCACGGCGTCTTCCTCGGGGCCAACGTGGCGTCGGAGAAGACCGCCGCCGCCGAGGGCACGGTGGGCGAGCTGCGCCGCGACCCGTTCGCGATGCTGCCCTTCTGCGGCTACAACATGGGCGACTACTTCGCCCACTGGATCAAGGTCGGTAAGACCGGCGACGCGGGCAAACTGCCCCGCCTCTACTACGTCAACTGGTTCCGCAAGGACGCCTCCGGCCGGTTCCTGTGGCCCGGGTTCGGCGAGAACAGCCGCGTGCTGAAGTGGATCGTCGAGCGGCTGAACGGCCGGGCCGAGGCGGTGGAGACGCCCATCGGGCTGCTGCCGCCGCAGGACGCCCTGGACACCGAGGGCCTGGAGGTCTCCGAGGCCGACCTGGCGACGCTGCTGTCGGTCGACCGCGAGGTGTGGAAGCAGGAGGCCGCCCTGGTCCCCGACTTCTTCAAGACCTTCGGCAGCCACCTGCCCAAGGAGCTGTGGGACGAGCACGAGTCCCTGGTCGGCCGCCTGGGCTGAGCATCCCCGGTGCACCGCCCGGGCAGGACGGATG
Source organism: Sphaerisporangium perillae (assembly GCF_023276435.1). GTDB lineage: Bacteria > Actinomycetota > Actinomycetes > Streptosporangiales > Streptosporangiaceae > Sphaerisporangium > Sphaerisporangium perillae. The sequence goes on along the minus strand of NZ_JALLPO010000017.1, from coordinate 42,437 downwards.
TCCTCCGGCCGCCCGGGCCGGTCCGCGTTCCCGTTCGACGCACAGCATTCTCCGGCCGTTCGTTCCGTACCGGGACGTCGCTCGTTTCCCGTACCGGGACGAGGCTTCGTCCCGGTACGGAGCCGGGGCGACCCCGTTCCGGGACGCAACAGCAACCGAAGCGGGGGGCGGGCAGGCGTCCGGGCACGTGATAATTGCGTGTTGTCAACGTCCCGACAGCGGACGGGCGGCGAAGGGGAGGTCTCCATGGGCGTGCGCGATCTCGTGTACCGGCTGTACGAGCGCCGTCTCGAGACGAAGCTGTCCGCCGACCAGATACCCCGCCACGTGGGCGTCATCGTCGACGGGAACCGTCGCTGGGCCAGGGCCATGGGGCTGCGCGACGTCAGCCGCGGCCACCAGAAGGGCGCCGACAAGATCTCCGAGCTGCTCGTGTGGTGCCGCGAGGCCGGCGTGGAGTTCGTCACGGTGTGGCTGCTCTCGAGCGACAACCTCACCCGCCCCAAAGAAGAGCTCGACGCGCTCATGGAGATCATCGAAGACACGGTCCAGGGCCTGGTCGCCGGCGGGTGGCGGGTGAACCCCATGGGTGCGCTGGACCTTTTGCCCGATCGAACGGCCCGAATCCTCAAAGATGCGAAAGAAGCAACATCACGCCGTCCTGGGCTGATTGTGAACGTTGCAGTTGGGTATGGAGGAAGACGTGAGATCGCTGATGCGGTGCGCTCCCTCCTCCAGGAGCACGCCAGCAAGGGCGCGAGCATCGAGGAGCTCGTCGAGGTCCTCGATGTGGAGCACATCGCGGAGCATCTCTACACGCGCGGCCTCCCCGACCCGGATCTTCTCATCCGCACCTCGGGAGAGCAGCGACTCTCCGGATTCCTGCTCTGGCAGAGCGCCCACTCCGAGTTCTACTTCTGCGAGGCCTACTGGCCTGACTTCCGCAGGGTCGATTTCTTGCGGGCGCTGCGGTCGTACGCCGCGCGGCACCGGCGGTACGGAAACTGAAACACCCCGTGAACACCCCCTATCAGCCCTGGTCGAGCTGTTGGGTAGGGGGCGTCCACGACGTACCGTAGGGAGTAGGCAGTCCATACGGCCTACTTCGGGAGAGGGTCCGCCCTTGCGTCGCCTTTTGACGAGGGGGGCCGGGATCCGGCGTCGCCTCGCGCAGGTGGGGGCGCATGACCGGGCCCGGTCCGCTCACCACCTCATAGGCAGGGCGCTTACTCCTGGCGCCCGGGGGAGAACGCGTGGCAGTGTCCTCGAGCAACCCGTCCACTACCTCCAGTAGCCCGACGCCGTCCAGGCGTACCTACATAGTGGACACCTCTGTCCTCCTGGCCGACCCTGCGGCGATGAGCCGCTTCGCCGAGCACGAAGTCGTCCTACCGATCGTCGTCATCACCGAGCTGGAAGCCAAGCGGCACCACCCTGAGCTGGGGTACTTCGCCCGTAAGGCGCTTCGGTTCCTGGACGACCTACGTGTGCAGTACGGCAGGCTGGACGAGCCGATGCCCATTGGAGAGGGCACGATCAGAGTCGAGCTCAACCACAGCGACCCCGCGATCCTGCCCGCCGGCTTCCGGCTGGGCGACAACGACACCCGCATCCTCACCGTCGCCCGATCGCTCGCCGCTGAAGGCTGCGACGTGGTGCTGGTGTCCAAGGACCTGCCGATGCGGGTCAAGGCCGCCTCCATCGGGCTCGCCGCGGAGGAATACCGCGCCGACCTGGTGGTGGAGTCGGGCTGGACCGGCATGGCCGAGCTGCAGGTGACCACCGAGGACGTCGAGCAGCTCTTCGAGAACGGCAACCTCGACCTGGAGGACGCGCGCGAGCTTCCCGCCCACACCGGGCTGCGGCTGCTGTCCAGCCGGGGCTCGGCGCTCGGGCGGGTGCTTCCCGACAAGTCCGTGCGGCTCGTGCGCGGCGACCGCGAGGTGTTCGGCCTGCACGGCCGCTCCGCCGAGCAGCGCATCGCCCTGGACCTGCTCATGGACCCCGAGGTGGGCATCGTCTCGCTCGGCGGCCGGGCGGGCACGGGGAAGTCCGCCCTCGCCCTGTGCGCGGGCCTGGAGGCCGTCCTGGAGCGCCGCCAGCACCGCAAGGTCATCGTCTTCCGCCCGCTGTACGCGGTCGGCGGGCAGGAGCTCGGCTACCTGCCCGGTTCGGAGAACGAGAAGATGGGCCCGTGGGGGCAGGCGGTGTACGACACCCTCGGCGCCGTCACCACACCCGAGGTGATCGAGGAGGTCCTCGACCGGGGCATGCTCGAGGTGCTGCCGCTCACGCACATCCGCGGGCGGTCCCTGCACGACGCGTTCGTCATCGTGGACGAGGCGCAGTCGCTGGAGCGAGGCGTCCTGCTCACCGTGCTGTCCCGCATCGGCGCCAACTCGCGCGTGGTGCTCACCCACGACATCGCCCAGCGCGACAACCTCAGGGTGGGCCGGCACGACGGCGTGGTGGCCGTGGTCGAGAAGCTCAAGGGGCATCCGCTGTTCGCCCACGTCACGCTGACCCGCTCCGAGCGCTCGCCGATCGCGGCCCTGGTGACCGAGATGCTGGAGGACATCACGGTCTGACCCCCGCGGCCGCTACGGCGGCGTCCACGGAGACGGGCCCACCGAGGCACCCGGTCAGGCGGCCGGGTTCACGGCGGGCAGGTCGGCGGTGGGGGCCGCCTCACGGGGGCAGGTTGACGGTGGGGGCCGCCAGGTCGTGGTACTCGCGGCAGGTGTGCTCACCCAGCGCCAGCGGCCCTTTGGCCGTGGTCTGAGTGATCTTCACGGCCCAGATCTCCTCGCGCAGCCGCGCTGTGCAGGTGATCTGGGCCATCGCCGTCCTGCCGAGCCGCCCCGGCCCGTTCACGATGACGTGCAGCCGCAGGCCCACGGGGTTCTCGGGATCGTTGCGCACGCCGCTGTCCACCCCGTACCGCCCGAGCACGCTCTGCTCCAGCCGGAAGCCGCTGAGGGCGGACCCGAAGCCGTCGCCGGACCGCTTGCTCACCTCGAAGAGCGCGCCGATGACGTCCGCGGCGGCGTCGGAGGCCGTGGCGACCTGCTTGGACGTGAGGCGCCCGCTACGGAGCAGGTAGACGTTCGCGACCGAGCCCCGGGCGCTGATCACCGGCGCGGCACCGGCGTCGACCACACCCGTCGCGTCGACACCGCACGCCGCCGTCCCGGCCAGGGCGAGGACCACGGCCGTTACGGCGAGGCGGGAGATCCGGCGGGTCATGGGTGCGGGATCCATACCGTGAACCGCGTCCCCGGGTCGCACAGCTCGCCCCTGATCGTGCCGCCGTGCAGCTCGGCGTTGGCCTTGGCGATGGCCAGCCCGAGCCCGCTGCCCTCGCTGCGCGCGCGCCCGGCGCCGACCTTGTAGAAGCGCTCGAAGACGTGGGGGAGCGCGTGCAGGGGGATGCCCTTGCCCCGGTCGCGCACGTTCACCTCCAGGCCGCTGCGCAGGATGCGCGCGGTCACGGTCACCGGCGGCGCGCCGTGGTGCAGCGCGTTGCCCATCAGGTTGGCGACGATCACGTCGAAGCGCCGGGGATCCAGGGAGAACGACAGGCCGCGCGGCACGTCCAGGCGCACGCGGCCCGTCCAGCCCCTGATCTCCAGGCAGTCGGCCAGGGCCACGCCGACGTCGACGTTCTCCCGGGTCAGCACGGCGGCGCCGGAATCCAGCCTGCTCGCCTCGATGAGGTTCTCCACCAGGATCCGCAGCCGGTTGATCTCGCGGACCACCAGTTCGACCGCCTTGCCGGCGTCCGGGGGCAGGTGTTCGGCCTCCTCGGTGAGCATGTCGGTCACGGCGGTCATCGCCGTGAGGGGCGTGCGCAGCTCGTGGGAGACGTCCGCCACGAACCTCCGGGACATGGCCTCCAGGGCGCGCAGCTCCGACACGGTCTGCTCCAGGGCGGAGGCGGTGTCGTTGAACGTCGCGGTCAGCCCCGCCAGCTCGTCGCGGCCGTGCACGGGCAGGCGGGTGTCCAGGTGCCCGGCGCCGAGGGCGCGGGCGGCGTCGCCGAGCCTGCGCACCGGCAGCAGGACGCTCCGCGCGGAGACCAGCGCGACGGTGAGCGCGATGGCCAGCGTGATCCCCGAGGCCTGCGCCAGGGCGGTGCGCAGCCGGGCGAGGACGCCGTCCTCCTCCTTGAGCGAGACGAATACGAAGATCGTCATGCCGGTCGGCCGGACCGCCCCCGTGCGGGTCAGCCGGTGGACCTGGGTGCCGATCAGCAGCCAGGGCTCGTCCCGGATCAGCATCCGCTGGCGGACCATGCGTCCCGAGGCCTGCTTGCGCAGGTCCGCGGGGACGTCGTCGAGCCCGAACGTCGTGCCGGTGCTGAGCCGTTCCTGTTCCCCGTACCGGAGGATCACCTGGCGGTCGGGTCCGCCGAGGGACTCGGCCAAGGTGTTGAGGTCGCTTTCTGTGACGACCGCGTCCGTGGGCCACAGCAGGTCGCTGGTGCCGATCGGCAGCGAGATCCGCTGGAGGACGTCGCGGACGTCGACGACGGCGCCGGTCTCCACGCGGTCCAGCAGCGCCCGGCGGACGAGTTGGTAGCCGATGCCGGCGACCAGGGCCGACGCGGTCACCGCGACCAGGACGAAGGTGATGACCAGCCGGCCGCGCAGCCCGGTGGGACGGCGGCGGCCGAGGTTCACGGCGGGCTGAAGCGGTAGCCGAAGCCGCGGACCGTGTGGATGAACACCGGCTCGGCCGGCACCGGCTCGATCTTGGCGCGGATCCGCTGCACGCAGGCGTCCACGAGGCGGGAGTCCGCGACGTGGTTGTGGTCCCAGACCGCGCGCAGCAGGTAGCGGCGGTTGAGGACCTGCCCGGGATGGCGGACCAGTTCCAGCAGCAGCCGCAGCTCGGTGGGGGTGAGGTGGATCTCACGGTTGGCGAGGGTCACCTTCAGCGCGCCCCGATCGACCACCAGGTCGCCGAAGCTGATGCGGTCGGCGGAGGCCGACTCCAGGCGGCGCAGGACGGCCCGGATGCGCGCGTCGAGCACGCGCGGCTCCACCGGCTTGACCACGTAGTCGTCCGCTCCCGCCTCCAGGCCGACCACCATGTCCAGGTCGTCCCCGCGTGCGGTGAGCAGGATGATCGGCAGGGAGTCGAGCCTGCGGATGCGGCGGCACACCTCGACGCCGTCGATTCCGGGCAGCATGACGTCGAGGATGACGATCTCGGGCCGGCGGGCGCGCACATGGTCGAGGGCCTCTTCGCCGGTCGCGTAGGCGGTGACGGAGTGCCCCTGCCGCGTGAGCGCCAGCTCGAGGCCCGTCCGCACGGAGGGATCGTCTTCGACGAGGAGGATGCCGGCCACCCGCACATTATGGCTGATAGTCCGTTATCCCCTTCTGTGTCACAGAACTGTGACCTGGCACCCACGGAAACCCGACAGTAGGCAGGCACGCTGAGGGCGTCCGTGCCCGTTCAGCCGGCCATGCCGTCCGGCGAAGGCCTATGCCTCCGCAGCGGGCGTGCCGCCGGCGGGGCTTCCGCGGATGTACCGCAAAGGGCGGTTCGCCGCTCCGCCGCCCTCCGGTCCGGGGGTCCGGAGGGCGGAGCCGGTGCGGTCGGTGTGACGAAAGTCACATCCAGCCAGGAAACCGCACGTTACTCGCCGGTTAGGTCATGTAACCGTCAAATAACTTCCACGTTTGGGTTGCGAACCACCCCCTGTTTCACGGCAAGCTCATAGGCCGTGAGCTCAGGTCAGCAGTTACGAGACAGGCAAAGCAGGCGGGACGGCGCGTACGACGCCGCGCCGCCACGTGGCCGCGCCAGTCAGCGGCCCTCGCGGGCGTCGTGGCTGACCCCCAAGCGCCTCTTGGTCGTCGGCCTCTCCGTCGCCGTCGTCGCGGCGCTCGGCGTCTTCACGGTCAACACCATGCGGGAGAACGCCGAGACCCCGGCCACCCCGCTGACGCTCAACGAGCTCACCCGCATGAGCGACCCCTTCGCCGCCGACCCCGAGGCCGACGCGCTGAAGGCCGTCGCCGCCCAGGCCCAGCGGGCGCACGACATCAAGGCCGCCCGCACCAAGTCGGCCCCCGACTGGGACCGCGTGAAGATCGTCAAGCAGGCGCCCGGCGGCGGCGGCTTCAACCCGCAGGCGTTCCCGCCCGGATCCAAGCCCAACCCCGGCAGCAACAAGGCGCTCGGCCAGAAGATGGCCGCCGCGCGCGGCTGGAGCGGCGAGTGGGGCTGCCTGGAGAAGCTCTGGGACCGGGAAAGCCACTGGAACGAGCGGGCCATGAACCGCAGCAGCGGCGCCTACGGCATCCCCCAGGCGCTGCCCGGCAGCAAGATGGCCAGCGCCGGCGGCGACTGGCAGGTCAACGCCGCCACCCAGATCGAGTGGGGCCTCGGCTACATCGCGGCCCGCTACAAGTCGCCGTGCGGCGCGTGGGCGCACTCCCAGTCGGTGGGCTGGTACTGACCGTCTCGCCTTCCCACCGGCCGTACGGTCCAGAACGGTAATGATCCGCGCGAACTCTTAGTCAGGGTTGTTCGAGGTTTCGGCAAGCCTGGCGGCGCCGCGGCGGTCCCCACAGCCACGCTGGCCCTATGGGTGTGAAGGTCAGCGTGGTGGTGCCGGTAGCGGAGCCAGGCCCGGACGATGACGCGTTCGACGCGTGCGTACGTTCGCTGCTGGAGCAGACGATGCCGTCGGACGAGTACGAAGTGATCTTCGCGGACGACAGGTCGGGGGACGGCACGCGAGAACGCCTCGACGCCGTCGCCGCAGTACGGCCCAACATCAGGGTCCTGCACCTGGAGCACACCGGCTCGCCCGCGCGCGGACGCAACGTGGGCCTGGCCGTGGCGCGCGGCGAGTACGTGTACCTGCTCGGCCAGCGCGACCGCCTCGAGCGGGTGGCGCTGGAGGCGATGTACCGCACGGCCGTGGAGACCGACGCCGACGTGCTCATCGGCCGGCTCGTCCACGGCGACAGCCCGCCGCCGAGGGCCTTCGCCCGCAACCGGGAACGCGCCGACGTGTTCGGGGACCGCCTGCTCGGCGTGCCCACGGCGCACAAACTGTTCCGCCGGGCCTTCCTGGACTCCCGCGAGATCCGCTTCGCCGACATCGAACCCGAGCTGTCGGAGCAGGCGTTCGTCGTCAAGGCCTACCTCACCGCCAAGGTCATCGCGGTCCTCGCCGACCAGATCTGCTGCCACGTGGGCCCCGAGCCCGACCGCCCGGTGGATCCGCGCGCGCACGCCGACGGCATCCGCCTCATCCTCGACACCATCGACGCCCACTGCGACCCCGGCGAGCAGCGGGAGCGCCTGTACGCCCACTGGTTCCGCACGGGCGTGCTCCGCCTGCTCGGCGGGCGCCCCCTGCTGTCCGCCCGCGCGGACCAGCGCGCGGCGCTCTACGCCGCCATGCGCCACCTGATCCGCGAACGGTTCCCCGAAGAGCTGGACGCTCATCTGCCGGTCCATCTACGCGCCCGGGCGGTTCTGGTCAGATCCGGCGAACTCGGGCGCCTGGTGGCCCTCAGCGAGGCTTCCAGGGGCATCTCCCTGCGTGCGGAGCTCCGTGACGTGCGCTGGGAGGACGGAATCCTCCTGCTGGACCTCGCCGTGGAGATCGTCGACGCCGGCGGGGCGCCCATCACCTTCAAGGCGGAAGGCGACCGGCTCCTGTGGAACCCGCCGCTGGACGGTCTCGTCCTGCCGTCGCGGGTCACCGACGTGACCGAGGCGGTGGACCGGGCCCGGATGGAGGTCTACGTCCGGCACGCGGACTACGGGCTGATCTTCTTCATCCCGGTGTCGGGCGAGGTGTGCCGGTCGCAGGAAGGCGACACGGTGCGCCTGTGGGCCGTCGGGCGGGCACGGCTGGACGTGAGCACGGCCGGGCTCGCCCGTCCCCTTCGCCCAGGCGAGTGGGAGGTGCACGTGCGCATGCACAGCGGCGCCCACCACGCCCGCGCGCGCGTCGCCGGACACCGCGGCGCCCAGCTCAGCTGCGTCGGCGTGCTCGCCGGCGAGCCGCGCAAGCTCATCATCCCCTGCTGGTCGGAGCAGCGCGAGCTGAGCGTGTGCGTGGAGCCGCGGTCCTTCGCCGAGTCGATCGTGCTGGTCTCGCCCGGAGCGTCGGTCACCCACCGGGACGGCAGCGTCCTCGTCGTGCTGCCCGTCCCGTACGTCCCGCCGAGCGGCGGCCCTCCCGCGGAGCTGGTGCTGCGCCACCTCGCCAACCGGGGCCGGGTCGTCTCGGTGCCCGCGCTCGTCGAACCGGGCGTGCCGGGCCGCTTCCCGGGGCAGCTCGTCGCCAAGGTGCCGGTACGCCGGTTCGCCGGCGACGGGCACATCGGCCCCGGCATCTGGGTGCCGCGCCTGCGCGTGAGTGAGAAGGAGGCCGACCTGCGGTTCGTCCTGGAGATGGGCAGGGGAGGCCGGGTGCGGGTCGAGGCCGGGGGAGAGCCGGGCACCCTGTCGCCCAAACGCTCGGTGCTGGCCAGAGTGGCGACCCACCTCCCCGGCGGCCGGCACCTCCTGCGCCTGGCCCACGCCATCCAGGAGCGCTACCTGCCCTCGGCCCCCTCCAGCTGAGGCGGTGTCCGCGAACGCCCGCCGGGCCGGCCGCCGTACGGCGGCGCCGGCACCGCCGTACCGCTTCTCGCCGTCGCGGCGCCGAACGCCCGACCACCACAGCGGACGGAGAGGCGGACGGAAAGGAAGGCCGCCCCGGTGAAGGTGCGTGGACAACGCACACTAGGGCGCTGAGAACTCGATGTCGTGGGTGCCGGCGTCGGCGGCCGCGAAGGCGAGGAGCCGGGCGCCCTCGTCCTCGATCGCGGACCGCTGCCCGGGCGAGAGCGGGGTCAACGGCTCGACCACCAGCCGTGCCGCCCGCTTCGCTCGCGTGATCTTCCAGACGGCCTGCGCGACCCCGTCGACCAGCACGGCCGAGCGGATGATGCCGTTGACGGTGAACAGGGCCGGCCGGTGCTCGCGTGCCAGGACCCGGCCGCCGTCCACGTAGGACAGCAGCAGGTTGTCGAACTCGGGCAGGAACCGCACGGGCGCCGGAGTGCCGGGATCGGGACGCGGCGCGTCGGGCAGGTCGTACAGTTCCGCGCCGCGCTCGTCGCGGAACACCCGCAGCTTCGGGCCCAGCCGGTCGACGACCTCCTGGAGGCGGGTCAGACCCGACCATTTCTGCGCGTCGCCGACGGTCGCCGGGCCGAACGCGCCGAAGTAGCGCAGGACCATCGCGTCGGGCGCGGTCTCGGTCGCCAGAGGACGATCAAGCCAGGAATCGGCCGTGGTGACCGTCGGGTGGCCGCTCTTTCCCCAGACCGCCCGGGGCGGCACCTGGACGAGCGGGAGCAATGTGCGGGCCGTGTTGCCGAGCGCCGAGCGGTCCCGGTCGGGCCATCGGCCGAGCAGCAGCCGGGCCAGCTCGGTGGTGCCGCGCGGCTTCTCCTCGACGAGCTCGCGGGCGAACGCGGCGACGGCCTCGAGGTCGAGCCCCTCCAGCTGCTTGCCGTAGGAGCCCCGCAGGGCGCGCTCCAGCATCGGCTGGACGACCGGCCTGAGGGCCAGGCAGTCCGCGGCGGTGACCAGGTGGACCGTGCTGCGCATCAGGACGACGCGCACGACGCCGCGGTCGATGAGCGGCTTGGCGAGATCGTCGGGCCGGAAATCGGCCAGCCGCGTCCACAGCCCTGTGTACGGCGGGAAGGGCGCCTGGGCCTGCATGCCGACAAGGCGCTCTATCGCCTCCGGGACGGAGATCGAGGCGCGCTCGAGCAGCATCTGGCGCGCGAGCGTGGCGCGATTGACCGCTCTGCTGCTCAGCTGCGTCATGGGGGGATCCTTCGTGCCGGCCGACTGAAGCGACGGCCAGACACCCCGGCCCCCACCACCCCCAGGACCCTACCGACCACCCCCGACAATCCCCGCCCCCGCAGCGACTTCCCCGCCCCCGCAAGGACGTTCCCGCTCCCGCAGGGACGTCCCCGGTCTCGCGGCGACATGCCCGTTCCTGCGGCGACTTTCCCGCCCGCAGGGACGTCGCGCGGCGACCTTCGTGGTCCTCGCTTCTCCCGGGTGTGGTGCTGGGATGGCCGGCGCCGGGTCGGCGAGACGTGGTGTGGCGGGAGCGGCGCCGCCGTACGTCGAGCAACTCGGCCGACTTTCGTGGACACCGCGCAGGCGGTTTCGTGGCTATTCCTGCTTGGTGGCTTGGGGCGGGCGGGTCATGGCGAGGACGTCGAGGGCCGCGTCGAGTTGGGCCTCGGTCAGCTTGCCGGCGGCGACGTGGCCGCGTTCGATCACGACCTGCTTGATGGTCTTGCGCTCCTTGAGCGCCTGCTTGGCGATGCTCGCGGCCTCCTCGTACCCCAGGTGGCGGTTGAGCGGGGTGACGACGGACGGTGAGGACTCGGCGTACTCGCGCAGCCGGTCGGCGTTGGCGGTGATCCGGTGGACGCACCGGTCGGCGAGCAGCCGCGAGACGCTGCTCAGCAGCCTGATCGACTCCAGCACGTTGCGTGCGATGACCGGCATCATCACGTTGAGCTCGAAGTTCCCCGACGCGCCCGCGAACGTGACGGCCGCGTCGTTCCCGATCACCTGAGCCGCCACCATGCAGGCCGCCTCGGGGACGACAGGGTTGACCTTCCCCGGCATGATCGAGGAGCCGGGCTGGAGGTCCGGAAGGTTGATCTCGCCCAGCCCCGCCCTGGGCCCGGATCCCATCCAGCGCAGGTCATTCGCGATCTTGTTGATCGACACGGCGATCACGCGGAGCTGCCCGGACAGCTCGACGAGCGCGTCGCGGGCGCCCTGGGCCTCGAAGTGGTCGCGCGCTTCGAGGAACGGCAGCTCGGTGGCCTCCCTGAGCTTCTCCACGACCTTCTGCGCGAAGCCGGGCGGGGTGTTGATGCCCGTGCCCACCGCCGTCCCGCCGAGGGGCAGCTCCGCGACGCGGGGCAGCGTCGAGCGGAGCCGCGCGATGCCGTTCTCGATCTGGGTGGCGTACCCGCCGAACTCCTGGCCGAGCGTCACAGGCGTGGCGTCCATCAGGTGGGTACGCCCGGCCTTGACCGTCTTCTCGAACCGGACGGACTTCTGGCGCAGCGCGATGGCCAGATGGTCCAGCGCCGGGATCAGCTCGTAGACCACGTCCACCATGGCGGCCACGTGGATGGACGTCGGGAACACGTCGTTGGACGACTGGGAGGCGTTGACGTGGTCGTTGGGATGCACCGGGCGGCCGAGGCGCTTCTCGGCGAGCGTGGCGATCACCTCGTTGGCGTTCATGTTGGACGAGGTGCCCGAGCCGGTCTGGAAGACGTCGATCGGGAACTCGTCGTTCCACTCTCCCTCGGCCACGTCGGTCGCGGCCTCGGAGATCACCTCCGCCATCTCGGCGTCGAGGACGCCCAGCTCGCCGTTCACCTCGGCGGCCACGGCCTTGATCAGCCCGAGTGCCGCGATGTGGGCCGGTTCGAGGCCGCGCCCCGATATCGGGAAGTTCTCCACCGCCCGTTGCGTCTGCGCCCGCCACTTGGCGGCCGCGGGGACGCGTACTTCACCCATCGAGTCATGTTCGATCCGGAAATCCTCCATGACTCCAGTCTTGCCCTACGAGCCGCCGGATGTGCTCTTGCGGGCGGGGCGGAATGAGGACAGGACGGTGCCGAGTTGGGCGCGCTGCGCCTGCCAGCGCGCCTCGGGCGCCGACCAGTAGATCGCGTAGAGCGGGCCGCCGGGCACCGACACCCAGCGCGAGAACACGCGGACCGGCCCCGTCGTTGAGGTGTAGCGGAACTCCCAGTCCGCGACGTCCGTCCCCGTGTACGGCGCCGGGCGGGTCGCGCCGATGCGGATGCGCTTGTACCCGGGGTAGGTGCCGGCGGCGAGGGCCCGGGTCTCGGCCGCTTTCGCCGAGTTCAGCACATCGGCGCTGCCCTTGTCCGACCGGCTGACCCGCATCGTACGGGGGTCGCCCGCGGCGCTGAAGCCGACACCGGCGCCCTTGGCGACCGCGCTGAGCTTCGCAGGGACGTCGATGACGAAGCCGGTCTTGTCGGTATGGCGGCGCAGGCCGGGCGCCGGCGCGGGGGCGACGTCCCCGCTGGTTCCGGGCGACGTGTCGCCCCTGAGGGTGGTGCCGCCGGATCCGATCGTCGTGCTGGCGTCGGCACCGGTCGCGGTGGTCCCGCCCGGCTGTGTTCCGGCCGCCGCCTTCGCCCCGGTGGCGCGGGTGGCCGGGCCGCCGTCCGAGAGCGCGGAGGCGACGAGCATGACGATGGTGGCGAGCCCGAGCAGGGCGATCACGACCAGGATGATCATCCCGACCGGGCTGTTGCCCCTTGGGGGCGCGGTGCCCTGGAAGGCGAACAGGTCGGTGCCGAGCCCGGTCTCGGGCGTGCCGGGCTCCACCTCGGTGGCCTCGCCGCCGCCCGCGTACGGCGCCGCCTGCGGCGAGATCGTTCCAGGGGCGGGCCGTGGCGGCGCGGCCACCGCGGCCTGTGGGGGCCGGGCGGGCGAGACCCGGTGCGGGACGGGGCCCGTGCCGTTTCCCGAGCCCTGACCCGGCCTCGGCGGAGGGCCGGGGCGGGACGGGGGACCGGATGGGCGCCGTGAGGACGGGTGGGGCGCGGACGGGCGCGGGGCGGAGGGCGGCGGTTCGGGCATGGCGGCCGGGATCGGCGCGAGCCGTCCCACCATGGTCGCATCGCCGTCCTCGTCGACCTCCACGTCCCCCGGTGGCCGGGCGGAGGCGGCGGCCGAGGCCGGCGGTGCGGCGGCGGTACGCCGGGAGGAGGGCCCGGACGCGCCTCCTGCGCCGCTGCCGGGCTTGCCGCCGGCGGCGGGCTCGGACGTGCCGCCTGCCGGGACCGGGGGCGAGTCGACGCCGGGGATGCGCAGGCCGCCCTTGGGCCGGATGACCATCATCGTCTGGTCGGTGTCGGCGACCTGCGCGGTGGCCCGATCTTGCGCGGCCCCCTGCGCCGGACCGGCCGCCTCGGCCGGCGTCGTCGGCTTGACCGGCTTGACCGGCTTGGCCGGCTGGGGGGCCTTGGCCGCGGGGGACAAGGCCGCGGACGTCTTGGCGATCTTGCGGAGCATGCTCAGAGCCCCGTCGTACGTGAGCCGCTTGGTGTAGTCCTTCTCCAGCAGGCCTTCCAGCACCGGGCGCAGCGGTCCCGCCTGCGTCGCCGGGTCGGCCCGCTCGGTCATCAACGCCGCCAGCGTCTCGCTGACCGAGGCGCGCTCGTACGCGGGCCGCCCTTCGACCGCGAAGTACAGCGTGGCGCCCAGCGACCACAGGTCCGACTCCGGGCCGGTGTGGTCTCCGCGAGCCCGCTCGGGGGCCGTGTAGCCGGGGGAGCCGATGACCATGCCCGTCTTGGTGATGTTGCTGTCGCCCTCGGACTTGGCGATGCCGAAGTCGGTGAGGACGACCCGGCCGGTGTCGGTGAGCAGCACGTTGCCGGGTTTGACGTCGCGGTGCAGGACGCCCTGCTCGTGGGCGGCGCCGAGCGCGCCGAGCAGGTCGAGCCCGATCTCGGCGACGAGCCGGGGCGGCAGCGGGCCCTCCTCGTCGATCACCTGCTCCAGGGACCTGGCCTCGACCAGCTCCATGACGATCCACGGGCTGCCTTCGACCAGGATGGCGTCGTGCACCGTCGCCACCGACGGATGTGCGATCTTGGCGGCGTTCCGTCCCTCGCGGATCATGCGTTCTCGCAGCTCGGCGCGCTGCTCCTTGCTCAGCCCCGAATCCTGGCGGATCTCCTTGACGGCGACGTCACGGCCGAGGAGGCGGTCGTGAGCTCGCCAGACCGTGCCCATCGTCCCCCGGCCGAGGGGAGCGATCAGCTCGTATCTGTCGGCGAGCAGCCGCTTCTGCTGTTCGGGCATGTGTAAGAAGATAGCGATAGTGACTTGAGAATTGCTTTCGCCTCACTTGCGCATATTTCTCGGCCAGAAGCGACGAGGCAGGACCATGCGCATGATGTCGGACAGTTGCCGGATCACCGGGCTGGTCTCCGGATTTGCCGGAGCCCTGCGGCGCCCGGGCGTGGGGCTCTCCGGCTTGCGGTGCAGCCCTTCGGCGGACCTGCGGGCCGTGCGGGACGCGGGCACCGGGTCGGGGGTGTCCGCGGGCACGTAGACCGCGCGGTCGAACCGGGCGTCGGCGCGGTGCTGCCCCCGATGGGACGCCCTGCGCGGGGACGGCGAGGGCGACGTGGCGTCGCCGGCGGTGCGCGAGCCCGTCGGCATGCCGCTCGCGGCGCTGCGCGACCCCGCGGGCGCGCCGTTCCCGTTGCCGTTCCGGTCGCCGTTACGGTTCCCGTTCCCGTTGCCGCGCGGTCCGGCCGTCGTGGCCGTCGCCTGCGGGCGGGCCGTGCGATGGGCGGGGCCGCCGAGCGGCTCCTCGGCCGAGCCTCCCGCGGCGACGCGCGCGAGCATGAGCGAGGCGCGCATGCCGTCCAGTCGCGTGTCCGGGTCGATCTGCAGCAGGCCGCGCAAGATCGGGGCGAGCGGCCCGGCGCGCTCCATGGGGATCGGCTCCCCGCTGGTGAGGGCCGCCAGCGCGGCGGCGGCGGTGCGGCGGCCGTGCAGGCCGCGGCCCTCGACGGCCGTGTACAGGGTCGCGCCGAGCGACCACAGGTCGCCCGACGGGCTGGCCCGGTCGCCGAGGACGCGCTCGGGCGCGATGTAACCGGCCGAGCCGAGGACGATGCCGGCCTGGGTGATCGACGCGTCGCCTTCGAGCGCGGCCAGCCCGAAGTCGGTCAGCACCGCGCGGTCCTCGGTCACCAGGACGTTGCTGGGCTTGACGTCGCGGTGCAGGATGCCCTTGGCGTGGACGGCGCGCAGCGCCCCGAGCACCTGGCGGCCGATCTCGGCCACGCGGCGCGGGGGTAGTGGCCCGTGCTGCTTGATCAGCTCCTCGAGCGAGCGCGCGTGGACGAGCTCCATGACGATCCAGGGACGGTCGTCCTCGGTCACGACGTCGAAGACCGTGATCACCGAGGGGTGGGCGACCATGGCGGTCGCTCTGGCCTCGCGCTCGGTCCGCGCGCACAGCTCGGCGCGCAGCTCCTCGTCGAGGACGAGCGGGAGCCGGACCTCCTTGACAGCCACGTCACGGTCGAGGAGGTCGTCGTGGGCGCGCCACACAGTGCCCATGCCGCCACGTCCCACCGGCTCGACAAGCCGGTATCGCGAGGCTAGCTCGTATCCGGCTGGCGCGCGCATGGGTGGCAGCTTACCGATTTGTTCATCGCCGCCTGTAGAGGCCATGCCGATTCTCTGTTGAGATCTTCGGTCAGAATGTCAGATTCGGCGACCGATGGTGAGCACGGGACCACTGGTGTCCTGGAAGAAGTCGTCGCCCTTGTCGTCGACCACGACGAAGGCGGGGAAGTCCTCGACCTCGATCTTCCAGACGGCCTCCATGCCGAGCTCCGGATATTCCAGGACCTCGACCTTCTTGATGCAGTCCTGGGCGAGCCGGGCGGCCGGGCCGCCGATGGAGCCGAGGTAGAAGCCGCCGTGCTTCTGGCACGCCTCGGTGACCTGCTTGGACCGGTTGCCCTTGGCCAGCATGATCAGGGACCCGCCCGCCGCCTGGAAGCGCTCGACGTAGGAGTCCATGCGGCCGGCCGTCGTCGGGCCGAAGGACCCGGAGGCGTAGCCCTCGGGCGTCTTGGCCGGTCCGGCGTAGTAGACGGCGTGGTCCTTGAGGTACTGCGGCATCTCCTCGCCCGCGTCGAGCCGTTCGGCGATCTTGGCGTGCGCGATGTCCCTGGCGACGACCAGCGGGCCGGTGAGGGACAGCCGGGTCTTGACCGGGTAGCGCGTGAGCTCGGCGAGGATCTCGCTCATGGGCCGGTTGAGGTCGATGGAGACCACGTCGTCCGACAGGTGCTCGTCGGTGGTCTCGGGCAGGAAGCGGGCCGGGTCGGTCTCCAGCTTCTCCAGGAAGACGCCCTCGGGAGTGATCTTGGCGAGGGCCTGCCGGTCGGCGCTGCAGGAGACGGCGATGGCCACCGGGCACGAGGCGCCGTGCCGGGGTAGGCGGATCACCCGCACGTCGTGGCAGAAGTACTTGCCGCCGAACTGGGCGCCGATGCCGAGCTTCTGGGTCAGCTCGAAGACCTTCTTCTCCATCTCCAGGTCGCGGAAGCCGTGGCCGGAGGCCGAGCCCTCGGCCGGGATCGCGTCGAGGTAGCGGGCGGAGGCGTACTTGGCGGTCTTCAGCGCGAACTCGGCGCTGGTCCCGCCCACGACGACCGCCAGGTGGTACGGCGGGCAGGCGGCCGTGCCGAGCGAGCGGATCTTCTCCTCCAGGAACTGGAGCATCCGCTTCTCGTTCAGGACGGCCTTGGTCTCCTGGTAGAGGAACGACTTGTTGGCGCTTCCCCCGCCCTTGGCCATGAACAGGAACTTGTACTCGTCGGGGTGGCCGTGCGGGTCCTCGGCGTACAGCTCGATCTGGGCCGGGAGGTTGCTGCCGGTGTTCTTCTCGTCCCACATGGTCAGCGGGGCCATCTGCGAGTAGCGCAGGTTCAGTTCGGTGTAGGCGTCGTACACGCCGCGCGAGATGTGCTCGGCGTCGGCGCCGTCGGTGAGCACGTGGCGGCCGCGCTTGCCCATCACGATGGCGGTGCCGGTGTCCTGGCACATGGGCAGCACGCCGCCGGCCGAGATGCTCGCGTTCTTGAGCAGGTCGAGGGCCACGAACCTGTCGTTGCCGCTGGACTCCGGATCATCGATGATCTTGCGGAGCTGGGCGAGGTGCGATGACCGCAGGTAGTGGGAGATGTCGTGCACCGCCGTCTTGGTCAGCAGCCGGAGCGCCTCGGGATCCACTTCGAGGAACGTGCGGCCCGCCGCCTCGACCTTCCGCACCCCCTCCGCCGTGACCAGACGGTACTCCGTCTCATCCGGCCCCATCGGGAGAAGGTCGGTGTAGTCGAACTCGGGCATCGCCTCTGCTCCTCCGTTTTCGTGGCGCGCTCGCCGCCGTCCTGTTGCAGGGTACGGCTCGCGCCGGCCCGTCGCTGACGCGGGGTTGCGCGGTGTTGGCGCAATCATGGGCGTGCCGTGGCCTCCACGGGGTGCGCGCAGGTCGAAGCCCTGTGTATACGCGTTCGATAATGGACGTACGCGCGTGTCCGAGATCGGGGGGAATCATGGATCCGGGCTACATTGTGGTGGTCATCTTCGGCGTGATAGTGGTCGCTGCCATCCTCGGGGTCGGGCTCGTCACCATCGTGCTCCGCGGCATCAGGCGCGAGCCCGTCCAATGGCCCGTGAGCCCCGACGACTGGGAGCGCCGGCACCAAGGCCGACGCCAGGTCACAGCGCCGCCGGCCGAGGAACGAGGCGGCGAGCACCCGGAGTGGACCGGCCGGGAACTGGCCGGGGACGACCTCCGGCCCGCCGGCACCCACCAGGAGAAGCACGCCATGCCAGGACGGGCGCGCTGGTGGTGACACCGGCCGCGGCCCGCGAGCCCGGCCATCCCCTTGCGCGGATGCCGGGCTCGTCCATGGAAGGGCCGGTGGCGGCCCGCTCGCGCCGATCGCCGCCACGACGATAGTTCGTCTGAATGTCAGGACAAAGTCTTGACTCTCGGCATTCTGGTACTTAGAACTGGGGACGGGTGTCATGAGCTGATTGAGCCGCGGAGGCAGTATGCGTGTGGGTCTGTTGGGTCTTGGCCGCATCGGAGCGTTCCACGCGACGACGCTCGCCGCCCATCCCGAGGTAGGCGAGCTGATCGTGTCGGACGCCGACGAGGTCCGGGCCAAGGAGGTGGCCGGCCGGGTCGGCGCGCTGGTCGGAGACGCCTTCCGGGCCGACGCCGTGATCGTGGCCACACCCACGTCCACCCACGCGGAGCTGATCCTGCGGGCCTGCGAGGCCGGCATCCCCGTGTTCTGCGAGAAACCGGTCGCGCCCGGCATCGAGGAGACCGCGCGGGTCGTCGAGGCCGCCGACCGCGGCGGCACGCTCGTCCACATCGGCTTCCAGCGGCGCTTCGACGCGGGGTACGCCGCCGCGCGCCGCGCGCTGAAGAACGGCGAAGTCGGCGACCTGCATCGCGTGCACATGCTGACGGCCGACCCCCGGCCGCCCGCCGCCGACTACATCCCGCTTTCTGGCGGCATCTACCGCGACTGCCACATCCACGACTTCGACATTCTGCGCTGGGTCACCGGCCGCGAGGTCGAGTCCGTCTACGCCACCGGCGCCAACCGGGGCGCCGCGTTCTTCGCCGAGGCCGGCGACGTGGACACCAGCGCCGCGCTGCTGACCCTGGACGACGGCACCCTGGTGACGATGCAGGGGTCCCGCTACAACGGCGCCGGCTACGACGTGCGGATGGAACTGGCCGGCACCCGGCGCACTTTCGCCGTGGGGCTCGACGAGCGCGTCCCCCTCACCTCCGCCGAGCCCGGCGTCGCCTTCCCCGGCGGCGAGCCATGGCCGGACTTCGGAGCCCGCTTCGAGGCCGCCTACGTCGACGAGATCGACGCCTTCCTGGCCTGCGTGCGCGACGGCGGGCCCAGCCTGTGCAGCGTCCACGACGCCCTGGCCGCCCTGCGCGTCGCCGAGGCGGCCGAGCTGTCCCGCCGCGACGGTCGTCCCGTGCGGGTCGCGGAGGTGGCGGCGTGAACGGGCCTTCGGACGTCACCGGACGGGCCGGCACGGGTGGCGCGGGCGGCGCGGGCGGGGCGGGCGTCCCGCCGCGGATCGCCGGCGCGCCGATCTCCTGGGGCGTGTGCGAGGTGCCGGGCTGGGGTCACCAGCTCGACAGGGACCGCGTCCTCGGCGAGATGCGCGAGATCGGCCTCACCGCCACCGAACTGGGCCCCGACGGGTTCCTCCCGCCGTCCCCCGAACACCGCCGCGCGCTGCTCGACCAGTACGGGCTGCGGGCCATCGGGGGGTTCGTCCCGGTGGTGCTGCACGATCCCGCGTACGACCCGGTGCCCGAGGCGCGGGCCACGTTCCGCTCCTTCGCCGAGGGCGACGTGGAGACGGTCGTGCTCGCCGCGGCGACCGGTGCCGACGGCTACGACGAGCGCTCCGTGCTCGACGCCGAAGGCTGGGCGGCGCTGCTGGGCAACCTCGGGCGGCTGATCGAGGAGGCCGGGTCGTTCGGCCGTTCCGTCACGCTCCACCCGCACGTCGGCACCATGATCGAGACGCGCGACGAGGTGGAGCGGGTGCTCGACGGATCGGCCATGCCGCTCTGCCTGGACACCGGCCACCTACTCATCGGGGGCACCGACCCGCTCGACCTGGTGTCCAGGGCAGCAGCCAGGGTCGCACACGTGCACCTCAAGGACGTGGACGCCACGCTCGCCGAGCAGGTACGCGCCGGAAAGCTGACCTACACCGACGCCGTGCGCGCCGGCGTCTACCGGCCCCTCGGCCGGGGCGACGTCGACGTGGCGGGCATCGTCGCGCGGCTCGGCGAGGCCGGCTACCAGGGCTGGTACGTCATGGAACAGGACGTCGTGCTCGACGGGGACCCGCCGGAGGGCGAGGGTCCCAAGGCCTCGGTCCGCGAGAGCCTCGCCTACCTCGCGGCGCTCTCATGACCGAGGTGCTCACGATCGGCAGGGTGGGCGTCGACATCTATCCTCTCCAGGTCGGCGTCTCCCTGCGCGAGGTGGAGACCTTCGGCAAGTACCTCGGCGGCAGCGCGACCAACGTCGCCGTCGCCGCCGCCAAGCTCGGCCGCGACGCCGCTGTGATCACCCGCACCGGAGCCGACCCGTTCGGCGCGTTCATCCACGACGCGCTGCGCTCCTACGGCGTGGACGACCGCTACGTGACCGAGGTCGAGGGCCTGCCGACCCCGGTGACGTTCTGCGAGATCCGCCCGCCGGAGGACTTCCCGCTGTACTTCTACCGCTTTCCCAAGGCGCCGGACCTGGAGATCCGCCCGGACGAGCTGGATCTCGAGGCGATCAGGGACGCGGGCCTGTTCTGGGCGACGGTCACCGGGCTGTCGCAGGAGCCGTCCAGGAGCGCCCACTTCGCCGCCTGGGAGGCACGCGGGCGGGCGCCGCTGACCGTCCTCGACCTCGACTACCGCCCCATGTTCTGGGACTCGGCGCAGGCGGCGGGAGAATGGGTACGCAAGGCCCTGCGGCACGTCACCGTGGCCGTCGGCAACCTCGACGAGTGCGAGGTGGCCACCGGCACGCGCGAGCCGCGGCAGGCCGCCAGGGCGCTGCTCGACCTCGGCGTCCGGCTCGCGGTGGTGAAGCAAGGCTCCGGCGGCGTGCTCGGCATGACGGCCGAGGAGACGGTGGAGGTCCCGCCCGTGCCCGTCGAGGTGGTGAACGGACTCGGCGCCGGCGACGCGTTCGGCGGCGCGCTGTGCGACGGCCTGCTCGCCGGGCGCGACCTGGAACAGACGCTGCGGTTCGCCAACGCGGCCGGCGCCATCGTGGCCGGGCGGCTCGCCTGCGCCCCGGCCATGCCCACAGTCAAGGAGGTCGAGGCCGTGCTCTCGGGGGAAGCCAATGCTTGACGAGGACCGCAGGAGACTGGCGGAATACCGCGCCAGGTATCCGGAGAAGATCGCACAGGCCGCGGCGGAACGCCGCCGCAGGCCGCTGCTCGGCGACCGCGAGCAGTTGCTGATCATCGCGGCCGACCACACCGCCAGGGGCGCGCTCGGCGTGCGAGGACGGCCGATGGCCATGGCCAATCGCATCGACCTGCTCGACCGGCTGTGCGTTGCGCTGGCCCGGCCCGGCGTCGACGGGCTGCTCGCCACGCCCGACATCGTGGAGGACCTGCTGCTGCTCGGCGCCCTCCACGGCAAGGTCGTGATCGGGTCGATGAACCGCGGCGGGCTCCACGGCACCGCGTTCGAGTTCGACGACCGCTTCACCGCCTACGACACCGAGTCGATCGTCCGGATGCGGCTCGACGGGGGCAAGATGCTCTGCCGCATCGGCCTGCGTTCGGCCGAGACGGCGGCCACGCTGGAGTCCTGCGCCCGGGCGGTCACCAGCCTCGCCACACAGGGCCTGGTCGCGATGGTGGAACCGTTCTGGTCCCACCGCGACGAGGGCGTCGTGCACCACGACCTGTCCCCGGAGGGCATGATCCACGCCATCCAGGTCGGACAGGCGCTGGGCGCGACCTCGGCGCACACCTGGCTGAAGATCCCCGTGATCGCCGAGATGGAACGGGTCATGGAGTCCACCACCCTCCCCACCCTGCTGCTCGGCGGCGACCCCACCGCGGCGCCCGACGAGGTGTACAGCTCGTGGGCCAAGGCGCTGCGGCTGCCCGGCGTGCGAGGGCTCATGGTCGGCCGCGCGCTCCTCTACCCTCCTGACGACGACGTGGCGGCGGCCGTCGACACCGCCGCCGGGCTGCTGGAGGTGTCCTGATGTCCTACATCCCGGCGGGCTCGACCGCCGAGGCCCCCTGGGCGGTACGCGTCTCGCCGGAGCTCGCCGGATGGACCTACGCCGGGTTGCGCACCCTCAACCTCTCCGGGGAGACCGTCGAGTTCGCCACCGGTGCGGAGGAGATGCTCGTCCTCCCGCTGTCGGGCGCCTGCGTCGTCGAGTGCGACGGGACGCGCCTCGAGCTCCACGGCCGCCCGTCGGTGTTCGAAGGCGTCTCCGACTTCGCGTACGTGCCCATCGGCGCCACGGTGCGGGTCAGCGGCGAGGGGCGGTTCGCCCTGCCGTCCGCCCGCGCCACCCGGCGGCTCCCGGTCCGGTACGGCCCGGCCGAGCAGGTGCCGGTGGAGGTGCGCGGGGCCGGGCAGGCCAGCCGCCAGGTCAACAACTTCTGCGCGCCCGGCGCCTTCGACTGCGACAAGCTCGTCGCCGTCGAGGTGCTCACCCCCGAGGGCAACTGGTCGTCCTACCCGCCGCACAAGCACGACACGCCCGGCGACGGCGAGGCCGTCCTGGAGGAGATCTACTACTTCGAGGGCGGCCCCGGCTACCAGCGGGTGTACGGCTCGCCGGGCAGGCCCATCGACGTGCTCGCCGAGGTGAGCTGCGGTGACGTCGTGCTGGTGCCGCACGGCTACCACGGCCCCTCGATGGCCGCGCCCGGCTACGACCTGTACTACCTGAACGTGCTCGCCGGGCCGGCCGAGGAGCGGTCCATGGCCTTCTGCGACGACCCCCGGCACGCCTGGATCCGGTCCAGCTGGGACGGCCAGGCCGTGGACCCCCGCGTCCCGATGACCTCGGCCGCCGCCGGCGCGCCGTCCACGTCACTCACCGCGTCGCCGGCATCCCCGGCGACCCCGGCATCCCCGGAATCCTCCGCGAACGGTACGAGGGAGACCCAGGCATGACGACGATCCGCCTGACCGTGGCGCAGGCGCTGGTACGGTTCCTCGCCGAGCAGTGGAGCGAGCGCGACGGCGTCGAGCAGCGGCTCATCGAAGGCTGCTTCGGCATCTTCGGCCACGGGAACGTCGCCGGCATCGGCCAGGCGCTCGCCGAGCGCGGCGCGGGCCTCGGCGACCCGCTGCCGTACTACCTGGCCAGGAACGAGCAGGCCATGGTCCACACGGTCGTGGGCTTCGCCAAGACGCGCAACCGCCTGTCGACCTTCGCCTGCACGACCTCGATCGGCCCGGGCGCGACGAACATGGTGACCGGCGCGGCGCTGGCGACGATCAACCGGATCCCGGTGCTTCTGCTGCCGGGCGACATCTTCGCCACCCGCGCCGCCGGAGCCGTGCTGCAGGAGCTGGAAGACCCCCGTTCCTACGACATCAGCGTCAACGACTGCCTGCGGCCGGTGTCGCGCTTCTTCGACCGGATCAACCGGCCCGAGCAGCTGCCCTCCGCCCTGATGGCCGCCATGCGGGTGCTCACCGACCCCGCCGAGACGGGCGCGGTGACCATCGCCCTGCCCCAGGACGTCCAGGCCGAGGCGCACGACTGGCCCGCCGAGCTGTTCGAGCGGCGGGTGTGGCACGTCGCCAGGCCGGTCCCCGACTCGGCCGCCGTGGAACGGGCCGTGGAGGCGATCAAGGCGTCGCGGCGCCCGCTCATCGTCGCGGGCGGCGGCGTGGTGTACAGCGAGGCGTGGGAGGAACTGGCCGCCTTCGCCGAGACCCACGGCGTCCCGGTCGGCGAGACCCAGGCGGGCAAGGGCGTCCTGCCGTACGACCACCCGTGCGCGCTCGGCGCCATTGGTCACACCGGCACGGCCGCCGCCAACGCGCTGGCCCGCGAAGCCGATCTCGTCATCGGCGTCGGCACCCGCTACACCGACTTCACCACCGCCTCGCGCACCCTGTTCGGTGACGCGCGCTTCGTGAACCTCAACGTCGCGGCCTTCGACGCGGCCAAGCACGCCGGCGCCATGCTCGTCGGCGACGCTCGTGAGGGGCTGGCCGTGCTCGACCTCGCGGGCTGGAAGGCCGACCCGGCGTGGACGTCCCGGGCCGCCGAGCTGGGCCGCGACTGGCAGGCCCGGGTGTCCGCGCTGTACGCCGGAGACGAGCTGACGCAGCCGGTGATGCTCGGAGTGCTGAACGAGGTCGCCGGATCGGACGGCGTGGTCGTCAACGCCGCGGGGTCGATGCCGGGCGACCTGCACAAGCTGTGGCGCGCCGCGGACCCGAAGGCCTACCACGTCGAGTACGGCTACTCCTGCATGGGCTACGAGATCGCCGGCGGCCTGGGCGTGAAGCTCGCCGCGCCCGAGCGGGAGGTGTTCGTACTCGTCGGCGACGGTTCGTACCTCATGATGGCGCAGGAGATCGCCACCGCCGTCCAGGAGGGCGTCAAGCTGGTCGTCGTGATCGTCGACAACCACGGCTTCGCGTCCATCGGCGGCCTCTCGGAGTCCGTGGGCGCCCGGCGGCTCGGCACGGCGTACCGCATGCGCTCCCCGGGCGGCGGGCTGGACGGCGGGTACCTTCCGGTGGACCTCGCCGCCAACGCGGCGAGCCTGGGAGCCGACGTGCTGCGCGCAGCAGGCCCCGAGTCGCTGCGCGTCGCGCTGGTCAAGGCCAGGGAGGCGACGGGCACGACCGTCGTCCACGTCGAGACCGTGCCCGGCCCGTCCCCCGAGACGAGCGCGTGGTGGGACGTGCCCATCGCCGAGGTCTCCGGCACCCCCGAGCTGCGTGAGAAGTACGAGGAAGCCAAGGCCGCCCAGCGCCCGTACCTGTAGATCTCCGAATATCCGGCCTAATACGCCGAAATTCCGGACTCATCGGCTAGCTTAAGATCAAAAGCTCGAACCGAGGGACAGGCACGATGAGCACGGAGCAAGCGCCGCACGGGGTCGATCCGACCATTCCCAGCGTGGCCCGGATCTACGACTACCTCCTCGGGGGCAAGGACAACTTCGCCTCGGACCGGGCGGCGGCGGAGAAGGTGATCGAGCTCACGCCCAACGTCAAGGAGGGCGTCCAGGCCAACCGGCGCTTCCTGCGCCGAGCAGTGCGCTTCCTGGCCGACAACGGGGTGCGCCAGTTCCTCGACATCGGAGCCGGCCTGCCCACCCAGGAGAACGTGCACCAGGTGGCGCTGGCCGTGGCGCCCGAGTCCCGCGTCGTCTACGTCGACAACGACCCCATCGTGCTCGCCCATGGACGCGCGCTGCTGGCGGACAACCCGCAGACCATCGTCGTCGGCGGCGACCTGCGGGACCCCGGTGCGATCCTCGCGGACCCCGAGGTCTGCAAGGTCATCGACTTCGATCGGCCGGTGGGCCTGCTCATGCTGGCCGTGCTGCACTTCATCCCCGAGAACGACGTCGCCCAGAGCATCGTCACGACGCTGCGCGACCGGCTCGCCCCGGGAAGCGGCATGGCGATCAGCCACCTCTCCTTCGGAGATCTCGACGAGGACCGGTTGCGCGAAGGCCGGGAGCTCTACGCCCGGACCTCGGCGGGCTCCGCGACGCCCCGGTCGCGAGCGGAGATCCTGCGCTTCTTCGACGGATTCGAGGTCGTGGAGCCCGGCCTGGTCTCCACCGACGACTGGCGTCCGGAGGAGGACCAGCCCAAACTCCCCGTGCTCCCCGGCGTCGACGGCTTCAGCGGGGTCGGGCTGATCCGCTGACCGCTCGTCACGGTGGTCGCCTGAACACGTGCCGGCGACCTTGCGGGCGCGCTGGTCACCTTGAGAGCGCGCCCGGCCGGGCGGGCCGGGCTCATCTCGGCTCGAGCGCCACCGTGCGGACCTTGGGCTGGAAACCGCGGGCCAGCAGGACGATGGCCGCCGCGAGCACGAGGGGCGCCGCGAAGGCCACCTGGTAGTTCGCGGCGTCCGCGATGCCGCCCACCAGGGCGGCGCCCACGATGAAGCCGACATAGTTGAACATGTTGACCCGCGCGATGGCGACGCCCGTACCGGCCGGGTCGAGCCGTCCAGCGGCCGAGAACGACTGCGGGGCCACCACCGACAGGCCCACCCCGGTGATGCCGAAGGCCACGATCGCGAGGGGCTCGTTCGGCGCGGCGACGATCCCGGCGAAGCCCAGCGCGGCCAGCGCGCCGCCCGCGCGCACGATCGCCGCGGGCCCGTACTTGCGGACGGCGAGGTCGCCGCCGATCCTGACCAGGAACGTGGTCGCCTGGTAGGCCCCGAGCGCCAGAGGGACGACGGCGGCCGTCGCGTGCATGATCTTGTCCATGTAGACGGACCCGAAGTTGGAGATCGACGCGTCTCCGACGTAGAGGAACGCCATCGCCAGGCACAACGGCAAGATCGGCCGCCACGGGAAGCGTGCCTTGGCGGCCCCGCTCCCCGCCGCGGCGGTTTCTCGGCCGTCTCCCGCGGCCGTGGCGGATTCCCTGCCGAGTACGGCGTCCGCCGTGGTGGCGGCGTGCTCGCTCGCGGGCACGGCGCCCGCTGCGGGGTCCGCGTGCTCCTCCTCGGCCGAGCACAGGGTCGGACCGGCGACCACCGCGATGGCCACCCCCGCCACCATGGCGACGGCGAAGGTGGCCGGCAGGTCCAGCCCCATGCCTCCGGCCGCCGAGGCCCACACGGCGCCGATGACCGCGGCCGCGCTCCACAGGGCGTGGAAACCGGTGAGGACGGCCCGGCCGTACCTTCGCTCGACCGTGACGGCCTGCATGTTCATGCCCGCGTCCACCGCGCCGAGGCACAGGCCGAACAGCACGTTGGCCCCGACGAGTTGCGGCACGTTTCCGGCGAGCCCGGCGAGCACCACGGCCAGCCCCGCGAAGGGCTGCGCGACGCGGAGCACCCAACGGCTGCCGTACCGCTTGGCGATCTCACCGGCGAGCACGCTGCCGGCACCGGCGATCACCGGGACCACGAGCAGCAGGATCGACAGCTCGCCGTCGCTCAGCCCATGCTTCTTCTGGAGCGCCGCCACCTGGGTGAGCAAGGTGGCGAAGGTCAAGCCCTGCACGAAGAACACGGCGAATGTGGCAAGGCGCGCACGCCGGTCACGGGGGGTGGGCACTGCGGCCTCCGGGAGGGAACATGAGGCGATCTCAGGTTTGCGACAGGTTACGGTCGCGCCCCACGCCGGTCAATGCCCCCGGCGACCGTGATGGCCACCCGGGCGAATCCCGTCGTACCACGTCCGAGGCTTCCTCCGTAAGCCTCACAAGGCGACCGAACCGTACGAGCGGACCCATGACCTGCGAGCGCCGCCAGGTCGCTCGCCGGACACCGCGCTGGTCCAGTGAGAGGAAGACGCGTGTGTCGTGTCGTCGCACGGGCTGGTGTTCCCGCAGGTGCTTCAGGTGCGTGCCGCAGACGACGACGCATTAAGCAGGTGTGGGCGCCGTTTCACACCATCTCAGTCGATCAGGCGGGCGGTCATCTTCCAGACGGCGAGGGACCACATCAGGGCGGCGAACAGCAGCAGGACGCCCACGTGGACGAGGTCGTGGAGGCCGAGGTCGCTGAAGACGGCATCCCTGACCAGCTCGACGCAGTGGTACAGCGGGTTGACCCTCGCCGCGGCCGCGGCGAAGGACGGTAACTGGTCCACGGGGAAGAAGGTGCCGGCGACCAGGAACATCGGCGCCAGCACGCCGCTGATGACGTAGTCGAAGGTGTTGATCGACGGAACGATGGCCGACACCCAGATGCCGAACAGCGCGAACGCCAGCCCGGCGAGGAACGCGACGAACGGCACCAGCAGCATGCCCGGACTGGGCGAGAGGCCGAAGGCCATGCCGACGATCACGGGGGCGCAGCCGTACACCCCGGCCTTGACGGCGAGCCACGACGCCTCGGCGGTCACCAGCTCGTGAACGTCGACCGGCGCGGCCAGCACCGCGTCGTAGGTGTGCTGGAAGGTGCGGCGGATGAAGGTGCCGAACATGGAACCGAAGGCGCTGATGAACAGCACGGAGGTGGCCACCACGCCGGTCGCCACGAAGTCCCGGTAGTTGTAGCCGTAGGCCGCGCCGATCACCGAGCCGAAACCGAAGCCGAACGCGAGCAGGTAGATCGTCGGCTCGACGAGCGAGGCGAAGGAGGTGGATGGCCAGTAACGCCGGTAGAGCGCCATCTCGCGCCGCCACACCCCGCGCACAGGAGCCCACTCGAACCACCGCAGGGTCGCCTCCTGCGGGCCGCTCGAACTCGCGGACATCACAAACCTCCAGTCAGAAGAACCGGCCATCGGTGCGGAGGCGGGACGGGGTCATTCGACGCTCTCGCCGGTCAGGGTGACGAAGACGTCCTCCAGGCTGGCGGCGCGGCGGACGCCGGCCGGGCCGAGGTCGAGTCGCAGGGACACCGGCTGCCGCTCGGCGGCGAGGATCGAGACCGACGGGCCGGTGCGCCGGGTCGTCAGCCCGGCCTTCCTCGCCAGGCGCTCCACCTCGGCGAGCCGTTCAGGCGGCCCGTAGTGCTCGTCGACCTGGGCTCCCGCGTGCTCGGCGATCAGCGCCGCCGGCGTGCCGCGTGCCACCACCCGGCCGTGGGACATCAGGGCGCACTCGTCGGCCAGCCGCTCGGCCTCTTCGATGTAGTGGGTGGACATGAGCGTGGTCACCCCCTCGGCGCGCAGAGCGGCGACGAGCGACCAGAGCTCCTGCCGGACCTGCGGGTCGAGCCCCACGGTGGGCTCGTCCAGCAGCACGAGGCGGGGACGATGGACCAGGCCCCGGGCGATGAGCAGCCGGCGTCGCATGCCGCCGGAGAGGTCGTCGGCCTTGGTGTCGGCCCGGTCGGTCAGCTGCGCCACCCCCAGAGCCCGATCGACCGCGGCAGGGCGGTCGGCCTTCGCCACGCGGTAGAGATGGGCGAACACCTCGAGGTTCTGCCGGGCCGTCAGCTCCTCGTCGAGGTTGTCCTGCTGGGGGACGACGCCCATGAGCGCCCGGGCCCTCTTGGACGCGCGGGGCAGCGGATGCCCGAGAACGGTGATCTCGCCTTCGTCCGCCCGTGACTGGGCCGTCAGCAGCCGCATCGTCGTGCTCTTGCCCGCTCCGTTCGGGCCGAGGAGGCCCAGGCAGATGCCGTGGGGCACCTCCAGATCGAGACCGTCGACCGCCGAGATGTCGCCATAGCGCTTCACCACGCCCTTGAGCGAGATCGCGCTCGTGGTGTGGTCGAGGACGAGGCTGTCTCTGGAGGCGATACGTGAAGTGGCCACGTGACCACGATAGGAAACGGCACCGACACTTCTCCAAGGGTTTTCCGCCCCCGGCCCCCGCGCGTCCTCGCCTCTTCACGGCCTCCGTCCTCCGCTTGACCTGCCCCTCCACGCCCGCCTACGGGTCCCTGTCCCCCTCCTGGGCCGGGGCGGGGGTCAGGGCCAGACCCGGTCGGCGCTGGGCGTGTCCGGGGACGGCGAGAGCTGGACGGCCCGGGTCTCCTGGACGGCGAAGTCGTCCACCACGTGCCGGTTGTGGACGAGGAAGCCGACCAGCCCCGCGACGGCCTGAACGCCTTGCTCGACGCGGGCCTGGCCGGTCAGCAGGTAGATGTAGGGAGCGGAGAGCTTGTCCAGCAGGAAGCGGCGCCCGTGCCGGTGGACGTCCTTCAGCGCCTTGATCGGGATCGGCCGGCGGGAGGTGAACCACACGGCGACCTCCCAGAGGGGCGCCGCCAGATCGGGATCGGCCGACTCCTCGTAGCAGGCGACACAGCCGTGGCGGGCGTCATGCCCGTGTGGGCAAGCCCAGAACGCGGCGTCGTCCCGGTGATTCACGGTGTGGGCTCCTTCGTACGCTGGCCGGCGGTCATCGCGGCGGCCTCCAATGGAGCGAGGCGGCCGGAACAGGGCCGAGAGAATGATTCTGACCGATCTCCCGTCCCGATGTGTTTCGTAAGTGGTGGTGTTGTGCCAGGTCCTGGTGACAGGGGTAGGTCCGGGGGTCCCGCGGAGGTTAGTGTCGAGACGTGGAAGCCGAACGCGGAGCGCGTTATGACCGTTGGAACAACCGCTGGCAGCAGCAAGGGGCTCCTGTGCTGCGGCAGTTCCTGTCCGGCATTCTCCAGGGGCAACAGAGCGGTGAGGGGCCCGCGCCGCAGGATCTGAGGGCCTCCGACGACGACCGTGAACGCGTGGTCGCCGTGCTGCGCGACGCCGTCGCGGACGGCAGGCTGACCCTGGCCGAGCACGAAGAGCGGGTCGAACGAGTCTATGGCGCCCGCACCTTGGGCGAACTGGCCGCTCTCACCACCGACCTGCTGCCCGAGCACCTCCAGCCGTTGCGGGCCGACGGGCGGCCGGTGATGGCGCTGTTCCGCTCCGAGCAGCGCGACGGACGCTGGGTGGTGCCGTCGCGGTACTCGGTCACGGCGGTCGGCAGCGGCGTCACGCTCGATCTGCGCGAGGCACTGCTGCAGAGCAGCCACATCACGGTGCAGGCGACCGTGGTCGGGGCGACGCTGACGCTGATCGTCCCAGAGGGCGTGCGCGTGATCATGCCCGCGTCCGCGGTGCTGGCCGGGAAGAAGAACCAGGTGCCGGTGGCGGCGGCCCCGCCCGACGCGCCCGTGATCGAGATCACCGGCATGATCATGATGGGCAACGTCGTGGCCAAGTCCCCGAAGCCGCCGAGGCGCGGCTGGGCCCGGCGCCGCAAGCCCTGACCACCCTCACCGACTCCGTCCCCTCACCGGCTCCGCCCCTCACAGGGCCCGTCCTCGACCGGCTGCCGCGTCGCTCACAGTCCGCGTCGTTCACCGGCCCGCGTCGCTCACAGTCCGCGTCGTTCACCGGTCCACGTCCTCCGCTGCCCGGTCAGGTGGCGGTGTCGAAGTTGATGGCGCTGTACGCCCGGAGCTTCCACAGCTGGTGCTCGCTCTCCACCTTGCGCACCGTGCCGGACCTGCCGCGCATGACCAGGGAATGGGTCACCGCGACGCCCCCGCGATAGCGGACGCCGCCCATCAGCTCGCCGTCGGTGATGCCCGAGGCGGCGAAGAAGACATCGTCGGAGGTGACCAGGTCGTCGGTGGTGAGGATGCGGTTGAGGTCATGCCCGGCGTCCAGGGCCCGGCGGCGCTCATCCTCGTCGCGCGGCCACAGCTTGCCCTGGATCACGCCGCCGAGGCACTTCAGCGCGCACGCCGCGATGATGCCCTCGGGGGTGCCGCCGATGCCGAGCATCAGGTCGACGCCGGTGTCCCGGCGAGCCGCCATGATCGCGCCGGCGACGTCGCCGTCGGTGATGAACTTGATGCGCGCGCCCGTGTCGCGGATCTCCTTGGCGAGCCGCTCGTGGCGGGGCCGGTCGAGGAGGACCACCATGACGTCGGACGGCGAGCATCCCTTGGCCCGGGCGACGGCGTCGATGTTCGCGGCCACCGGGGCGTCGATGTCGACGGCGTCCGCGGCCTCCGGGCCGGTGACCAGCTTGTCCATGTAGAAGACCGCAGATGGGTCGTACATCGACCCGCGCGGGCTCACCGCGATGACAGAGATCGCGTTCGGCATGCCGAGCGCGGTCAGCCGGGTGCCGTCGATCGGGTCGACGGCCACGTCGCACTGGGCGCCGCTGCCGTCTCCCACGCTTTCGCCGTTGTACAGCATGGGGGCGTTGTCCTTCTCGCCCTCGCCGATCACCACGCAGCCGTCCATGGAGACCGTGTTGATCAGCTGGCGCATGGCGTTGACCGCCGCGCCGTCCGCGCCGTTCTTGTCACCCCTGCCCACCCAGCGGGCCGCGGCCATCGCGGCCGCCTCGGTGACGCGGACGAGTTCCAGGGCCAGGTTGCGATCGGGCGCGCGCTCCTCGGTGGCCAGCGCGGGCGGTACAGACGTCTGCTCCGACATGGTGACAAGCCCCTCTAAGTTGTGCGAACGGCGAGCGGGACGCCCTGTACTGGACCTACCAGGCTCCCCACCTTCTAATCCAGCCGATGGCAACGATCGTAGTTGTCCCCCTTCGGCGGCCGACGGAGGGATACTGTCGCCTGCATGAGCAGCGACACGGAACGACCGGTGACTGTGCGCACCTCGGAGCGTGGTGCCGCCACGCGCGGCGCCCTCCTGGAGGCCGCCAGGGAGATCTTCGTCACACGCGGCTTCGCCGAGGCCGGGGTCACCGACGTCGTCTCCCGCGCGGGCGCAAGCGTCGGCAGCCTCTACCACCACTTCTCCGGCAAGGCCGACCTGTACCTCACCCTCTTCGAGGAGTTCCAGAGCCGCCAGACGCAGCGCACCAAGCATGCCGTCCAGGCGGTCCGCGGCGAGGGCGAGTCCGACCCGATGCGGCTGTTCATCGCCGGCGCCCGCGCCTACCTCGAAGGCTGCTTCGACGAGCGGGAGCTCGCCGCCCTGTTCCTGCGGGGAGACGGCCCTCCCGGCTTCGAGGTGATCATGCGTGACCGCATGCGCCAGTGGGCGCGGCGCAACGCGGCACTCTTCGAGGACGACAAGGGAGCCCTGGTCGTGGTCGTGACCGGCGCGCTGGCCGCCGCCGTGTCCGAGGTGGCGCTCTCGGACGATGTGGCCGCCGCGAGAAGGCTCAGCGAGGACGTCCTGGCCATCATCGAGCGGATCCCGCTGCCTTAGCCGGCCACGAAGATCGGGACCGCGTCCCAGGCCGTCCGCCCGGCCGGTATTCTCCCTGGTTGTGCACCGGTTCACCCAAGGCTTCTACGGGTACGCGTTCGCCGTGCTGTTCTGCCTGGCGATCGTGGGCATCTTCCTGCTCATCGCGCCGCAGAGCCGCACCGAGCACATACCGAGGGTCGACTACACGATCACCCTCGCCAACCTGCGTCGCGTCGCGCCCTACGAGGTCCGGGTGCCCGATCCGGTGCCCGCCCGCTGGGTGCCCAACAGCTCAGAGGTCGACCAGAAGGGGCACGTCACCTGGCGGCTGGGGTTCGCGACGGCCAAGCGCTCCCACGCCCTCCTCGCCCAGAGCGACGAGCCGGGGCAGACGTTCGCCTCGCGCCTCGCCAACACCGACAAGGCGACCGGAAGCCGGCAGATCAACGGCGAGACCTGGGAAGAGCGTTTCCGCTCGGACAAGAACCAGCGCTCGCTGGTGCGCATAGAGCCCGGCGTGACCGTCGTGGTCACCGGCCTGGCCGACTGGGACGAGCTGACCCAGCTCGCAGCCTCTCTGAAGCCCCAGCCCAAGGTCACTACCACCCCTGAGCCGAGCGCGACCTCCACCGGCTGAGCCGGGCGCGACCTCCGCAGCCTGAGCCGGCGCCTCGGCCACCACTCCGAGAGAACGGACCGTCTGTGTGCCGGGGCGGCCGCGGCTAGAAGGGGGCGGCCTCCGGGGTGGGGCCGGGGTCTTCACGCTGGGCCATGGCGGCGGCGAGTCTGACCCGCGCTCCCTGGAGCCACTCCTCGCAGATGGCGGCGAGCTTCTCGCCGCGCTCCCACAGCTCGATCGACTGCTCGAGGGTCAGGCCGCCTGCCTCGAGACGCCGGACGACCTCGGACAGCTCCTCGCGGGCCTGCTCGTACGACGGCGTCCCATCTTTCTCCTCAGCCACGGAACCACCCTACGGGCAGCCGGGGAGTGATGGCCCTCAGGTGGACGGCTTCGCCACGGTGACCTCGACCCGGTCGTCGGGGAACCGGATGCTCAGCTCCTCGCCGGGGCCGAGGCCCGCCGCACGGCGCACGACCTCGCCGGAGGGGAACTGCACGATGGCGTATCCCCGCTCGAGCGTCGCCGCGGGGGAGAGGGCGACGAGGCGGGCGCGAAGGTGTTCCAGGGAGTCCTCCGCCCGGTCGAGGGAGGAGGTCAGGCAGCGGCGCGCACGGTCGCGGAGGCCGTCGACCTGCTCGGCCCGGCGCTCGACCTCCCGCACGGGATCGGACAGGGAGGGACGGGAGCGCACGGCGGCCACCCAGGACAGCTCGCGGTCGAGCCGGCCGACCACCACGCGCCGCCCACGGTCGCGGAGCTGGCGGACCAGGGTCAGCTGCTCGCCGACATCGGGGACGACCTTCTTGGCGGCGTCGGTCGGCGTGGAGGCGCGGACGTCGGCGACCAGGTCGATCAACGGGTTGTCCTGCTCGTGGCCGATGGCGCTGACCACGGGCGTGCGGCAGGACGAGACGGCGCGTACCAGCGACTCGTCGGAGAACGGCAGCAGGTCCTCCAGGGAGCCGCCGCCCCGGGCGATGATGATCACGTCGATCTCGCGGTCGAGGTCGAACTTGCGCAGCGCCTCGGTGACCTCGCCCACGGCGTAGGGACCCTGGACGGCCACCGTCTCGACCTTGAAGCGCACGGCCGGCCAGCGGCGGCGGGCGTTCTCCAGCACGTCGCGCTCGGCCGCCGAGTCGCGTCCGCAGACCAGGCCGATCGTGCCCGGCAGGAAGGGCAGCCGGCGCTTGCGCTCGGCGTTGGCCAGGCCCTCGGCCACGATGATCTGACGCAGCCGCTCGAGCCGGGCCAGCAGCTCGCCGATGCCCACCGGCCGGATCTCCAGGGCGGTGAACGCGAACGAGCCCCTGTTGACCCAGAAGTCGGGCTTGACCAGCACGACGACCCTCGCGCCGTCCACGGGCCGGGGAACGGTGGCCTCGTAGACGTTGCGCGGGCAGGTGACGCGCGCCGACACGTTGGCGACGGGATCGCGCAAGGTCAGGAACACCGTGCCGCCGCGGGAGGACAGCTCGGTGATCTGCCCCTCGGCCCAGACGGTGCCGAGCTTGCCGATCCACTGCGCCACCATCTGGAGCACCGAGCGGATGGGCAGTGGCTGCTCAGGTGAGGTCTTGGCCGTCATGCGGGCAGCCTACAAACCATCCCGGCCTATCCCGCCTCTTCGAGCTTGGCGAGGCGCTTGGCGTACATCTGGACGATGTCGTCCCTGGCGGTGGTCTTCCTCTCGTACTCCAGCAGCGAGCGGATCTGGTCGGCGGACTTGCCGCGGAGCCGGGCGCGGAGCGAGGCCATGGTGAGCTCGGAATACCCGGGCATCGGCTCGGCGAGCGTCGAGGTCGTGCCGGCCGGCGAGGAGACGGCGGCCTCGGACGGCGCGACGGTGCCGGCGACGGCGGCGTCGGCGAGTTTGCCCTCCTCGGCCTTCGGCTTGCGCGTCCTCGGCTTCGGCGCGGCCTTCTCCGCCTTTGCGGCGGCCGGGGCGGCCTTGGCCTTCGGCGTCGCCGTGCTCGTCCGGGACCTCGGGGCCCTGGTGGCGGGCTTCACCGGCTCGGCGATCTCGGCAGCCGTCTCGGTCTCGGCGGCGGGCTGCGCGGTGGCGGCGGCCGGCTCGGCGGTCGCGGGCTTCGCGGGTTCGGCGGCCGGCTTCGCCGGCTCGGCCGTCCGGGTCGCGGGCTTCGCGGGCTCGGTGGCGACCGGCTTCGCCTCGGCGGGAGCCGGCTTCACCGGTGGCGCCGGAGGCGCGGTGGCGGCGGGCTCGGCCTTCGGCGCGGCTCCGTTCTGGCCCTCCACGGGTGCGCTGGGACGGGGAGCGAAGATGACGGGCTCGCGCCTGGCGGGCTTCTCCTCCCGCTCTTCCTTGGCGACCTGCGGGGCCGCCGTGGCCGCGGGCGCCGGCGGCTCGTAGGCCGCCTTGTCCTCGTCGGTCACCAGCCGCTTGATGCCGGTTCTGATGCGGTCGGTCAGCATGAGGGCCTGGCCGACTCCGGTGAGCGCGGTCTGCAGAACGTTGAGAGGAAGGTCCTTGGCCTTTTCCTTCAGCTCTTTGGGGTCGGAGACGGTCTGTCGGACGTTTTTGGCTATGGTGCGGACGATGTCGGTCAGTGACATGCCGGCTCCCTAGAGGGTCTGATATTGGACGACCAGTCTGACCAGACTGTGCCGCATGAGGTCAAGGGGCGGACGGACAGGGCCGTCGCACACGCCCTCAAGCATAGGAAAGCAGATAAAGGGTGCGTGACGCCGGAACCCAAGCCCATGGCCACCGAGGAATCCGGAGCGCATAGCATGAACGCATGACTTCGGAGACCTCTGCGACCCGTCGTGTCCTGGTGGCCAAGCCGCGCGGTTACTGCGCGGGGGTCGACCGCGCAGTTCAGGCGGTGGAGAAGGCTCTGGAGCTGTACGGCGCCCCCATCTACGTCCGCAAGCAGATCGTCCACAACACCCATGTGGTCAAGACGCTCGAGGAGCGTGGCGCGATCTTCGTGGACGAGACCGACGAGGTGCCCGAGGACGCGATCGTCGTCTTCTCCGCCCACGGCGTGGCCCCCGTCGTCCACGACCAGGCCGCCCAGCGGTCCCTGAAGACCATCGACGCCACCTGCCCGCTGGTCACCAAGGTGCACAACGAGGCCAAGCGTTTCGCCGCGAGCGACTACGACATCCTGCTCATCGGCCACGAGGGCCACGAGGAGGTCGAGGGCACCGCGGGCGAGGCCCCCCGGCACATCCAGCTCGTCGACGGCGTCGAGGGCGTCGACCGCGTCCAGGTGCGCGACCCCGAGCGGCTCGTCTGGCTCTCCCAGACCACGCTGTCGGTGGACGAGACGAACGAGACGGTCGCCCGGCTCCGGGAGCGCTTCCCCAAGCTCATCGACCCGCCGAGCGACGACATCTGCTACGCCACGCAGAACCGCCAGATCGCGGTGAAGGAGATCGCCCACGAGGCGCAGCTCGTCATCGTCGTGGGTTCCACCAACTCCTCCAACTCCAAGCGCCTCGTCGAGGTCGCCATGGACGCCGGGGCCGACGCCTCCTACCTGGTGGACAACGCCTCCTTCATCCAGGACGAGTGGCTCGACGGCGTCACCACGGTCGGCGTCACCAGTGGCGCGTCGGTGCCCGAGGAACTGGTCGAGGGCGTGCTGGCGCACCTCGCCGAGCGGGGCTTCGGCGACGTCCAGGAGGTCGAGTCGGTGGCCGAGAGCGTGCGCTTCGCCCTGCCCCACGAGCTGCGCCGCGACCTCCGCGCCGCCGCCCGCTGACCCGCTCGCGCCCGCTGACGCACTCGGACGCACACTCGCCGGCGCGTGCCGGCTCACCGGTTGCGCGCTTGTCCGGCCTCGAGGACGACCGCTAGCGCGTCCTGCTCCTCGGTGGTGTCGATGACGAGGTCGGCGCGGTCGCGCACGCGGTCGGCGGCGAAGTAGGCCCCCTCCTGGCGGGCCCACCGTTCCCAGTGCGGCCGGTAGGTGTCGCCGTCCCGCTCCAGCGCCCTCGCCCGGCGTACGGCGAGCGGCGCCTCCATCCAGATCAGCAGCGAGATGTACGGCCCGGCGGCCGCTGCTCCGGCTCCGGCGCCCTCGACCACCAGCGGCCGCGTCCGCGGCACCTCGTGCCACTCCGCGTACGCCGCCAGCGTCCAGTCGTAACGCCTCCAGCGGGCGGGCCGGTCTCCGGCGAGCGGACGCAGGATCCACTCGACGAGCCGCTCGGCGCCGCCGCGCAGCCCGTCCCAGCCGGGGTACAGGTCGTCCATGTGGACCAGGGTCGCGTCCAGCTCGGCCGCGAGCGCGCGCCCCAGGGTCGTCTTGCCGGACCCTGAGGGCCCGTCGACGACGATGACCCCGCCCGCCGCCACGCGTGGCGCAGGGGCCTCCTGGGCCTCGCGCACGGGTAGGCGGGCGGGCATGGAGCAGGTCAGTCCTTCGGCTCGCGCGGAGACCCGTACACGCGGGGCTCGAAGTAGCCCTCCGGCTCAGGGGCGAAGGCCGGTTCGTCCCCTGAGCGCGGCCCGGCCGCCGACCGGCCCGGCCGCGGGCCCGGCACTCCGGCGTTCGCCAGGGCCCGGCCGGCGCGAAGTTCCGCCCGCAGCTCGCTGACGCCCGCGGGCAGGCCGCGGAACCAGGCGACGGCGAGCACGAGCGCCGAGCCGCCGAACAGCCAGGGCGCGGCCGCCGACAGCCCGGTGAACAGGCCGAGGCCGAGCGCCTGGACCACCGACGGCGCGCCGAACGTGCCGAACACGGCGCTGATCAGGCTGGCGACGAAGAAGATCAGCGGCGGTGTGACGACCAGGGACAGCAGGTCGCGCGGCTGGACGAGCAGGACGGCGGCGAGGCAGGCGGCGCAGAAGACCAGCCCGATGATCATCATCGACCCGGTGGGCCTGGAGGCGAGCGTGATCGCGAAAATGAGCGCGACGGCGCCCCGGGCGGTCAGCCTGACCCCCGATCGCGCTCGGTCCTGTGTCACCACCGTCGCCTCCTCCGGGCCCGCGGCCTCGGGGCCGTCCCGGCCCTACGACAAGTCTCGCGTCAACTTACCGTTCACGCGAGGGGCCGGGTACGGGCTTGCCGTCTCTTCACCAGCCGGTTGCGGGGTCTCTGCCTCCTCCGGCGCCAGGAAGCCCGCCTCACCGGCATCCCGCTCCTCGGCGGCATCTCCATCGCCGCCGGCGTCGTCGTGCTCATCGCCGGCGGCGGGTTCGCCGTCATCGCCGGAGGCGGCCCATCCGGCGGGTTCGCCGTGATCGCCGCGGGTGGTCCGCCCGGCGGCGTCGAAGACGTCCCCCGGTTCGGTGCCGTCGCCGACCAGTTCGGGCATGGAGGGCCGTCTCGGCAGCTCCTCGACCAGTTCGGGCTGGGGGAGGGCCTCGTCGATCACCCCGAGGTCGTTCAGCTTGCGCGCGGTCACAAGGACGCGGCTCTCCAGCGAGCCGACGGTCTTGTTGTAGGCGACGACGGCCCGGCTCAGCGCCTTGCCGACCGCGTCGACGTTGCGGCCCATGGCGCCGAGCCGCTCGTACAGCTCCTTGCCGAGGTCGAACACCGCGCGGGCGTTCTCGCTCAGCGCTTCCTGCTGCCAGGCGTACTGCGCGGTGCGGAGCATGGTGATCAGCGTCGTCGGGGTCGCAATGTGGACGCGTTTGCGCATGGCGTGCTCGAGCAGTCCGGGATCGCGCTCGAGCGCGGGGGCGAGGAAGGCCTCCCCGGGGATGAAGAGCACGACGAACTCGGGCGCGGGGCTGAACGCCTGCCAGTACGCCTTGGAGGCCAGCCTGTCGACGTGGTCGCGCATGTGGCGGGCGTGGGCGTCCAGACGCACCTCCTGCGCGCCCTCCTCACCCGCCTCGGCGGCCTCGAGATAGGCCGCGAGCGAGACCTTGGAGTCGACGATGATGTTCTTGCCGCCCGCCAGGCGCACCACCATGTCGGGCCGCAGCGTCCCGTCGGCGGTGGCGGCGCCGGCCTGCTCGTCGAAGTCGCAGAACCTCGACATGCCCGCGATCTCGGCGACCCTGCGGAGCTGCAGCTCTCCCCACCGCCCGCGCGCCTCCGGGCGCCGCAGGGCCCGCACCAGGGCGCTCGTCTGCGTCTTGAGCTGCTCGGAGCTCTGGCGTACGAACTCCATCTGCTTGCCGAGCTCGGCCTGCGCGACGCGATGGCCGGTCTCGCTCTCGCGAAGCTGCTCCTGGACCTTGGCGAGGGTCTCCCTCAGCGGGGCGACGAGGTTCTCGACGGCCTGCCTGCGCTGTTCCAGGTCGCCCGCCGCGTCGGCGCGCGAGGCGGCGAACCGGCTCTCGGCCAGCTCCAGAAAGCGCAGGTTGTTGACGTCCAGAGCCCGGTTGGACAGCGACTGGAACCGCTGGGTCATCTGCTCCTCGACGTAGGCGACCTTCTCCTCGGCCGCCTCGGCACGGGCCTCGGCCAGCGCGACCCTGCTCTCGGCGGCGGCCGTCCGGGCGCCCGCCCGGGACCGCCCGAGGGCGAAGCCGATGACGAGCCCGGCGGCCAGCCCCACGGCCAGTTGGAAGGCGAGTGCCATGACGTCCACCTCCGCATGATTCCAGTCCCCTCGGCCCAGTGGGTGTCAGTGCCGCGGCCGGGGCACCGTAAACTCGGCGAACGTGAGCCTGAGCATCGGCATCGTCGGCCTGCCCAACGTCGGCAAGTCCACGCTTTTCAACGCGTTGACCAAGAGCGGCAACGCCCTCGCGGCGAACTACCCGTTCGCCACGATCGAGCCCAACGTGGGGATCGTCGGCGTGCCCGACCCTCGGCTCGCCAAGCTGGCCGAGATCTACGGCTCCGCGAAGATCCTCCCGGCGAAGGTCGAGTTCGTCGACATCGCGGGCCTGGTCAAGGGCGCCTCGGAGGGGCAGGGGCGGGGCAACCAGTTCCTGGCCAACATCCGCGAGACCGACGCGATCTGCCAGGTGATCCGGGTGTTCACCGACCCCGACGTCACCCATGTCGACGGCGAGATCTCCCCGCGCCGCGACATCGAGACGATCAACACCGAGCTGATCCTCGCCGACCTGCAGACGATCGAGAAGGCGCTTCCCCGGCTCGCCAAGGAGTCGAAGTTCAACAAGGACCGCAAGGTCGTCCTGGAGGCGGCGGAGGCGGCGTCCAAGGTGCTCGACGGCGGCACGACCCTGTACGCCTCGCGTCTCGATCTCGCCGACCTGCGCGAGCTGCACCTTCTGACGGCCAAGCCGTTCCTGTACGTCTTCAACCTGGACGCCGACGAGCTCATCGACGAGGGCCTGCGCGCCCGCCTGTCGGAGCTGGTGGCCCCGGCGGAGGCGGTCTTCCTCGACGCCAAGATCGAGTCCGAGCTGGTCGAGCTGTCGGACGAGGAGGCCCTGGAGCTGCTCCAGTCGGTCGGCCAGGAGGAGTCGGGCCTGACCCAGCTCGCCCGCGTGGGCTTCGAGACCCTCGGCCTGCAGACCTACCTCACGGCCGGGCCCAAGGAGTCCAGGGCGTGGACGATCCGCAAGGACGCCACGGCGCCGGAGGCCGCCGGAGTGATCCACACCGACTTCCAGCGCGGCTTCATCAAGGCCGAGGTCATCTCCTTCGACGACCTGGTCGAGGCGGGTTCGATGGCGGCGGCGCGCGCGGCCGGCAAGGCCCGCATCGAGGGCAAGGACTACGTCATGCGCGACGGCGACGTGGTGGAGTTCCGCTTCAACGTCTGAATCTGCCCTGTTCCCCCTGCTCATGCGTTTGGGTCCTCATCATGGGGCACATCCGGGGCACACGACCAAGCGTCGTCCACCGCTCGACGGGTGCGTTCCTCCGAGTCTGGCATCAGGTGCCCATAGGTCGACAGAACGAGGTTGGCGTTCTCGTGCCCCAGCCGCTCAGCCACGACGTCGCCAAGATCCACCTTCGCTCAACAGATCCTAGAGGCGGCGAGCGGGAGGCGGAGAACGAAACGGGCGCCGGTGGGGTGGTCGGCGGCGTACAGGTGACCGCCGTAGCCCTGCGCGATCTCCCGGGCGATGGGCAGACCGAGCCCGGAGCCTCCGGGGTCCTGGCGACGGGCATCGTCCAGGCGGCAGAGGCGTTCGAAGACTCTTTCGCGGTCAGCTGGGGCAATGCCGGGTCCGTCGTCAATGATTTCAAGGACCGCATTGGGGGGGTCGGTGGTGACGAGGATCTCGATCTTGGTAGTGGTGTGCCGTTCGGCGTTGGCCAGCAGATTGCCCAGGAGCCGGGCCAGCCGGATCCGGGAGGCGTGCACCACCACCTGCTCATCGAGATGGGTACGGACGGTGGTGGTCAGAGCGCGGCGTTCCAGTTCGTCCATCACGAGGTGGGCCAGGTCGACCGGTTCGGCGGTGGCGGGCGTCGCGGTGTCCAGGCGGGCGAGTTCGAGCAGATCGGCGACAATGTCGTTGAGTCGCTCGGCATCTCGCAGCGATTTGCGCAGGACCGGGTGCAGGTCGGTGCCGGATTCTGAGAGCGCGACCTCCAGTTCGGTCAGCAGCCCGGTGATCGGGTTGCGCAGGTCGTGGGAGGCGTCGAAGACAAACCGCCGCTGCCGTTCGATGGCCTCTCGAAGCCCCGACGTGGTCAGCTTGAGTCGCTCGTTGACGTCCAGGAGCTCGCGTGCGCGAACGTAGACGTCGGTTCTCGTCGCCTCCAGCTCCGCCCGCGTCCCCGTGACGCCGCGTTCGCCGGACCGCCCGAGCTGCTGGACGAAGTCAGTGACTTCCTCTGTACGGTGAATGATCAGTTCCACTTCACCGTCCGGGCCGAGGACGGGCGAGTTGGTCACGTTCCAGTACCGCTCCTCGAACTCGCCCGGTCTGCCGGTGGCCTCGACGTCGTACCTTTGCATGGCCATGACGTCCCGCTCGCCGGTGGCGACAACCCGTTCCAGCGAAGCACGCAGACCCTCCCGCCCCTGCGCGTCAAGATCATCGGGGGCGTTTGGATTGCGGGGGAAGACAGTGAAAATCCTCCGGCCGAGCAGGTCCGCCTGGCCTCGCCCGGTCGCCTTCAGATAGGAGTCACTGGCCGCCACGATGACGAAGGCCGGCGTCAGTACCAGCAATGGGGCCACGAGGGCCTTGAACACCGCCCCGTAGTCGACTGCTGAGTCAGTCACCCGCGCTTCACCTCGATACCCACTAGCTTCGCGGCTGCCAGCAGGGCCAGCGCTCCTCGGACGGGCCGCCGGGCTTGGTCTCCAAGTAGTCGATCTATGTCCACTTTACGACTATATGTCGCATATCGGGGAGGGCGTTACACCCAGACTGGAACCTTTAAGAAAAGAGAACCCTGTCAGCCTCTCGGTCCACGCTGGGTACGCGAGGTTCCCTCCACATCAAGGATCACACCGTTCCCTTGCCGGAGGCGGGTGTGGAGGGAAGGACGGGCCGACCAGGCGGGCTCGCGTGTCTAGCTGTCTAGTCCGTGCGACGGACCAGGGGGTTTCGTCGGGGGCAACGCCGACTCCGGAACAATCACGAGATTGCTTGGCTGAACCATCACAGGAAGAACGCCAGAGCCCGCTCGGCCACAACCGGGCCTGATTTCCGCTCCGATGGGCTCAAATGGTTGAGCCCGTCCATGGTTTCGAGTGTGGCGTGGGGAAGGGTGTCGCGGTGCGCGGCGAACCCCTCCTGGTGCTCGCGCGACGAGCGGCCGCCCACCAGGAGCAGCACCGGGGCGGTGACGTCCGCGAACTCGGGGAGCCGGCCCTGTTGGGCTGCGAGCTGCTCGTGCTCGGCCAGACAGGCACCCAGAAGGGGCCGCATTCGCTGCCAGGCCGGCCCGCGGAAGCCGGCACGAAACGCCATGCGCAGATACCAGTGCGGCAGTTTGGTGATGAAGGC
>NZ_JALLPO010000016.1:143830-183940 GCF_023276435.1 Sphaerisporangium perillae | reverse complement strand
CTTGGTCCCCGGCCCCATCGACCCCAGCACGAACCGCGGCCGACCATCCCCCCGCGACCACCCATCCGCCGACTCCCGCGCCAGCCGCGCCCCCGCGACCGACAACTCAAAAACCCGATCAGCGATCCCATACTCCGCCAACGCCGCCAGATTCGCCCCGAACGTGTTGGTCTCCACACAATCAACACCAACCGCGAAATACGCGTCATGCACCCCCCGAACAATGTCCGGCCGAGTAACATTCAGCACCTCATTGCAACCCTCATGACCATCGAAATCATCAAGAGTCGGGTCATAGGCCTGCAACATCGTCCCCATGGCACCGTCCGCGACGATCACACGCTCGGACAGTGCCTGCCTGAAGGACGCTCCGCTATTCATGCGCCCAAGCCTAGCGGGAGCGCTCGGGAGCCCGTCCGCCCGCGGTGATCGGACAGCCCGCGATCGCCCGAAGCGAACAACGGCCGCCGCTCCAGACTTCTCTCAGACCCTGCTCTGCCCTCTCTGTGACACCGAGCACCCCTCAACGAATAGGCTTGTGGGGTACGAGGCCGCCGCCGGCGGCCGTGGGGCCGCTCGAAACCGTGGGCGGCCTCGGCCAGGCAGGAGGAGGCGGCGCGTGATCGAGCTCGAAGGACTTCCCGAGCTCGTCGACCCGGTGCTGATCGCCGCGTTCGAGGGGTGGAACGACGCGGGAGAGGCCTCGAGCGGCGCTCTCGCACACCTGGAGTCGGAGTGGAAGGCCACTCCGCTGGTCGAGCTCGACCCCGAGGACTACTACGACTTCCAGGTGACCCGCCCGGTCGTGGAGCTCGGCGACGGCGTCACCCGGTCGATCGTGTGGCCGACGACCCGCCTGCTGGTGGCCCGCCCGCCGGGCAGCCAGCGTGACGTGGTGCTGCTGCGCGGCATCGAGCCGAACATGCGCTGGCGCACCTTCTGCTCCGAGATCGTCGCCATCTGCCTGGAGCTCGGCGTGGAGACCGCGGTCCTGCTCGGAGCGCTGCTCAACGACTCCCCGCACACCAGGCCGGTGCCGGTCGTGGGTTCGGTGAGCGACCCGGGCCTCGCCCGCTCGCTCAACCTGGAGCTGACCCGCTACGAGGGCCCGACGGGCATCGTCGGGGTGCTCCAGCACACCCTTGGCACCGCCGGCACCAAGACCGTCTCGCTGTGGGCGTCGGTCCCCCACTACGTCGCCCAGCCGCCCAACCCGAAGGCCACGCTCGCGCTGCTGCGCCGCATGGAGGATCTGCTGGACATCCCCATGCCGCTGGGCGAGCTGCCCGAGGAGGCGCGGGCGTGGGAGCACGGGGTGGACGAGCTCGCCTCCCAGGACTCCGAGGTCGCCGAGTACGTCCGCGAGCTGGAAGAGCGCAAGGACGCCGCCGAGCTTCCCGAGGCCAGCGGTGACGCGATCGCGGCCGAGTTCGAGCGCTATCTGCGGCGTCGCGACAACGACGACGACGGCTGAGCGGAGCGGCCGGAAAGGCCGCAGGCTCCGTCGAACACCAGCTCCGCGCCACATAAAGGCGCATTTCGCATAGTTCCCGTTATTCGCCACGAGCGGTGCGGTTTTCCAGTAATAATTGGCCGCTGCGCCCGTTCTGCACCTTTGCCCCCGGGCGGCACACCCGCGCGGCAACGATTCGATAACGGGGACGAACACGACTCCGCAAACATCGTGAACGGCGCCATCCGCGTGCTGAACCTACACATGTGACTGCGCACCTTGGGACCCCCATGGCGACTCCATATCCTGATCCGCACAAGAGAGCACAGGAGACGCGGCGACGCGTCCTTGAAATGTCGGTGTTCATGAGACGGCAAGACGGGGACGACGACGTCCTCGTTCCCGACGGCGCCGGACGCCGTCCCGGGGAGGCTCTCGCGTACCCGCAACTGCGCGGCACGACCCCGGCCCAGGCCGTCGAGATGTTCCTCGCCCTCCTGCAGGACCGCCTGCCGGTCTGGCTGCGCACCCTCGACGACCTCATGTACCGGGCAGGCAAGGGCCGGGTGAACGACAACCTCCTGCCGGTGGCCCGGGCCGGCATCGACTACTACGCCGAGGTG
Source organism: Sphaerisporangium perillae (assembly GCF_023276435.1). Classification (GTDB taxonomy): domain Bacteria; phylum Actinomycetota; class Actinomycetes; order Streptosporangiales; family Streptosporangiaceae; genus Sphaerisporangium; species Sphaerisporangium perillae. The sequence continues at coordinate 181,864 of NZ_JALLPO010000016.1, read as the reverse complement.
CAGGCCGCGGCGATGCCCGCGTTCATCTCCCCGTCGGTCACGGTGCGCTTCCGCGAGGCGCTGCGCGAGACGGAACTCGGCCCCGCCTCCGAGATCGCCCCTCTGGCCGAGTACCTGGCCGCCGAGCGGGTGCTCGGCCGGGTGGCGCCGGACGTCAGGCCCGAGGCCAGCGCCCGCCTGCTGCTCGCCGGATGCTTCCGGCACGCCTACTACGAGATGTTCATCGGCGCGGGTTCGGGCCTGTCCCGTGACGACGGCGCGGTGGAGATCGTGCGGGAGCTGCGCCTGGAGGCCGTCACGCCCCCGGCGCCGGCGCTCTCCTGAGCAGGCCGGGGATCTCCCGGCTGCCGCTCCGCGGCCGGGGAACCGGCACGCCGGACCGCGCGGTGGCCTCGTCGAACCGGTGCCACACCAAGGCGGCGAGGTCGCCGTCGGCGCCCAGCGGGCGGCTGACCAGGTCGGCCTCGCTCGACTCCAGGCGGCCCTGGAAGAAGCCGGGAGCCAGCAGGTAGGAGGCGACCGCGATGCGGGGGGCCGGGCCCGAGCGCAGCCTCTCCATGGCCGCCGCGAGGGGCGGGTCGCCCGCCGAGGCGAACGCCGCGGTGACCGGGCGCGCGAGCCGTACCGACAGCAGCCGGGCGGCGGAGCGCACGTCGGCGAGGGCCGCGGGGTCGGAGGAGCCCGCGGCGCCCAGGATGACGGCGTCGGTCGCCCTAAGGCCCGCGGACGCCAGCCGGCGGACCAGCACGGAGGTGATCAGGGGGTGGGGCCCCAGCGGGCCGGCGACGAGCGCGTCCGGCCGGGATCGGGCCACGACGGCGGGCAGGTCGATGTGGATGTGGTAGCCGCCGGCCAGCAGCAGCGGGACCACGACGACCGGCCCGGGGACCGCCGCCAGCACCTCGGCGAGCGGCGGCGAGCTGATCTCCAGGTACCCCAGCTCGACCCGGTGCCCCGGCCGCGCCCGTCTCACCTGCCCGACCAGGGCCGACAGCGTGGCCTCGCCCGCGGCGCTCCGCGTGCCGTGGGCGACCAGGACGAGCGTCATCGGGCGTCCGGCCGGTCGCAGGCCAGGCGGTAGCCGCGCTTCACGACGGTCTCGACGATGCCCGAGGGGCCGAGGGCGCGGCGCAGGCGGGTGACGGCCATCTCCACCGCGTGCTCGGCCGAGTCCCTGGAGGGGCCGCCGGGCAGCACGATGCGCAGGTCCGAGCGGGGCACGACGTGGCCGGGACGCTCCGCCAGGCGCTTCAGCACCGCCATCGGGGCCGGCGGGAGCGGCTTGAGCTCCCCGTCCACGCCGACGGCGTGCCCGCGGATCTCCAGCGCGTGGGAGCCGGCGGTGACCCGGGTGACGCTGTGCTCGGGCAGGTGCCGGGCGAGGGTGCGCGCCAGCGCGCCGAGCCGGGAACGCTCCGGCTGGATGACGGGCACGCCCTTGGCCAGCAGCGGCGCCGCCGTGACCGGTCCGACGCAGGCCGCGACGACCGGGCCCGTGAACGCCCCGACCAGCGCGTCCTCCAGGCCCTCCGCCCGGGCCGCGTTGAGCATGGCGAGCACAGCCGGGGCGCTGGTGAAGGCCACGGCGTCCACCGAGCCCGAGATCGCCTGGGTGATCAGGCGGCGCAGCGGCGAGGGGTCGCGGTAGGGCAGCCAGCGGTAGACCGGCACCTCGATCACGGTGGCGCCGGCCGCGCGCAGAGCCGCCACGAACCCGGTCAGCGGCTCGCCGTGCAGCTGGACCACGATGCGGCGGCCTCGCAGGTCCTGGCCGAGGAGGTAGTCCTTGATCTCCTCGCAGGACTCCGTCGGCGGGGTCCAGTGGTCGTTCAGCCCGGCGGCGCGGACGGCGCCGCGGGCCTTCGGGCCGCGGGGCAGCAGCCGGGCGCTCGCGAGGTGGTCGGCCAGGTCGGTGGACAGCCCCCAGCCCTCGGCGGCGGCGACCCAGCCGCGGAACCCGACTCCTGTGGTGACCACGACGTCGTCGATGGGCCCATCCAGGCAGTCGCGGGTGGCCGCCAGCAGGTCGGCGTCCTCCGCGAGCGGCACGAGCCGGATGGCGGGAGCGCGGACGACGCGGGCGCCGCGCCGCTCCAGCAGGGCGGCGAACTCCTCCTTCCGGCGGGTCGCGGTCACCCCGATGGTGAAGCCCGCGAGCGCGTCGGGCGCCGTTTCCGGGGCCGTCAGCGGATCTTCCAGTAGAGCGGCCGTCATGCCGCGCTCACCTCCACGGTGCCGTTCACGACACGGATCGGATAGGTCGGGATCGCCGTCGCGGGATCGTCCAGGCAGACGCCCGTCACCAGGGAGAACGGCTGTTTGTGCATCGGCGCGGCGACCACGGGCTCCTCGCCCCTGGTCCCGACGATGCCCCGGGAGATCACGTACGCCCCGCTGAACGGGTCGCGGTTGCCGACGGCGAACAGGCGGCCGTCGAAGGTGCGGAACACCGCGACCTGGTGGCCGGCGACCAGGGCGGCGGCCCCGCGTTCGGGCAGCAGGTCGGTGTAGGCACAGATCGGAACCCACGCCTCCCGGATGCTCGACCGGGTCGCCGGGTTCTGCTGGATGATCGTCATGCGCGTGTCACCTCCACGAGAACAGGCTTGATCTGGTCGCGTTCGGCCTCGAAGACGATGGACGGGTCGGGGGTGTCGGGGGCGTTGACGAAGCTGACGAACCGGCGCAGCTTGTCGGGATCCTCGACCGTGGCGGCCCACTCGTCGAAGTAGCCGGCCACGTGCCGCTCCATCCCCGCGTCGAGGTCGGCGCAGATGCCGAGCGAGTCATTCATGATCACGGCACGGAGGTAGTCGAGGCCGACGCCCTGCACCCAGGCGGCGGTGCGCTGGAGCCGGTCGGCCGTGCGGATGTAGAACATCAGGAAGCGGTCGATCGTGCGGACCAGTTCCTCGTCGGTCAGGTCGCTCGCCAGCAGGTCGGCGTGGCGGGGCTTGAAGCCGCCGTTGCCGCCGACGTAGAGGTTCCAGCCGTTCTCGGTCGCGATGACCCCGAAGTCCTTGCCCCGGGCCTCCGCGCACTCCCTCGCGCAGCCGGAAACGGCCGCCTTGATCTTGTGCGGGGAGCGCAGCCCCCGGTACCGCAGTTCGAGCGCGATCGCCATGCCCACCGCGTCCTGGACGCCGTACCTGCACCAGGTGGACCCGACGCAGGACTTCACGGTGCGCAGCGCCTTGCCGTACGCGTGCCCTGACTCGAAGCCGGCGTCGACCAGCCGCTTCCAGATCTTGGGAAGCTCCTCCACCCTCGCGCCGAACAGGTCGATCCGCTGCCCGCCGGTGATCTTGGTGTAGAGGCCGAAGTCGCGGGCCACCTCCCCGATCACGATGAGCTTCTCGGGGGTGATCTCGCCGCCGGGGATGCGCGGCACGACCGAGTACGTGCCGTTCTTCTGGATGTTGGCCAGGAAGTGGTCGTTGGTGTCCTGCAGCGCCGCCTGCTCGCCTTCCAGGACGTGCCCGCCGTTGAGCGAGGCGAGGATCGAGGCGACGGCGGGCTTGCAGATGTCGCAGCCGCGCCCCTTGCCGTGCTCGGCGATGAGCTGGGAGAACGTCGTGATCCCGCGCACCCTGACGATGTCGAACAGCTCGGGCCTGCTGTGGTCGAAGTGCTCGCACAGCGCCTTGCTGAGCACGACCCCCTCGGAGGCCAGGATCGAGGCCAGCGCCGGCACGCAGCTTCCGCAGCTGGTGCCCGCGCGGGTGCACTTCTTGACGCCCGCGACGTCGGTCAGCCCCAGCCCGGTGATGGCGGTGCTGATCTCCCCCTTGGTGACGTTGTTGCAGGAGCAGACCTGCGCGTCGTCGGGGAAGTCGGCTTCGGACAGGCCGGCGCCCGACCCCGCGAACAGCAGGTCGCTCGGCTGGGCGGTCAGCTCCCTGCCGACCAGCGGGCGCAGCAGGCTGTAGGGCGCGGCGTCGCCCACGCAGATGCCGCCGAGCAGCGTGCGGGCGTCGTCGCTGATGAACAGCTTCTTGTAGACGCCGCCCACGGGGTCCATGTACGTCACGTCGAGCGCGCCGGAGAGCTGCCCGAAGCTGGCCACGTCCACGCCGAGCAGCTTCAGCTTGGCCGACAGGTCGCCGCCGGTGAACTCCGCCGATCCGCCGAGAATGCGGTCGGCCGCCACCTCCGCCATGGTGAAGCAGGGGGCGACCAGGCCGTACACCATGCCGCCCACCAGGGCGCACTCCCCGACCGCGTAGATCGCCGGGTCGGCGGTGCGCATCCCCTGGTCGACGACGACGCCGCCGCGCTCGCCCACGGGCAGCCCGGCCTGGCGGGCCAGCTCGTCACGCGGCCGGATCCCCGCGGAGAAGACGACCACCCCGGCGTCGATCTCGGTGCCGTCGGCGAGGACGACCCGGTCCTCCTCGATGCGGTTCAGGCCGGTGCCGGTGTGCACGGCGAGGCCGAGCCGTTCGATGTGCCCTCTGAGCACCGAGCCGCCGCCCTCGTCGACCTGGCGCGGCATCAGCCGGCCGCCCATCTCGACGACGTGCGTGGACAGTCCGAGGCCGCGCAGCGCGTCGGCGGCCTCCAGCCCGAGCAGCCCGCCGCCGACCACCACCCCCGAGGCGGCGCCCGCGGAGGCCGCGCGGATGGCATCCAGGTCGTCGATCGTCCGGTAGACGAAGGCCCGCCCGGCGCCCGGCACCGGCGGCACGAACGGAGCCGACCCGGTGGCCAGCACCAGGACGTCGTACGGCTCCTCGTGCCCGCTCGCGGTGGTCACCACGCGGCGGTCGCGGTCGATCGAGTCCACCCGATCGGCCAGCCGCACCGCCGTCAGCCCCTCAGGGGCGGGATAGGTCAGATCCGAAAGGGAGGCGTCCGTCAGGTAGGAGGTCAGCGCCACCCGGTCGTAGGCGGGCCTCGGTTCCTCCCCGATGACGGTGATCGTTCCGGTGAATCTCCTGTCGGTCAGCGTCTCGACGAGCCGGTGGGCCGTCGGCCCATACCCGACCACCACGATCCTCACGCGCGGACCTCCTCCTCCTGCTCGCACAGCCAGCCGATGATTCCCTCCACCGCGTCCCGGCAGCTCCCGCAGCCGGTCGTGGCCCTGGTGGCCGCCGCCACGGCGGCCGTGTCGCGCGCGCCCGCCTCCCAGCAGGCGCGGATCCGGCCCTTGGTCACGTTGTTGCACTCGCACACCCGCGCCGAGTCGGGCATGCGCACCGGGCTGTCCGCCGGCGTCGCGTGCTCCAGGCCCGGGAACAGCAGCCCGGCGGGGTCGCCGGGAAGCTGCCCGCCCCGGTCGTACAGCTGTGTGAGCGTTCCCACGGTGGGCGCGTCTCCGAGCAGGATCGCGCCCACCAGGCGGTCGTTCCTGATCACGAGCTTGCGGTAGATGCCGCGCGCCCTGTGGGTGAAGCGGACGACCTCGACGGCCTCGGCGGGATCCTCGGTCAGGTGCGCCTCACCCATCGAGGCCAGCTCGACGCTGCGGGCCTTCAGCCGGGTGACCAGGCGCGATCCGCGGTACCTGGCCGCCCGGTCGGCCCCGGTGATCAGGTCGGCCACCACGGCCGCCTGCTCCCAGGCGGGCGCCACCAGGCCGTACACCGTGCCGTCGTGCTGGGCGCACTCCCCGATGGCGTAGATCGCCGGGTCGGAGGTGCGCATCCTGTCGTCCACGACGACGCCGCGGTTCACCTCGAGGCCGGCGTCCCTGGCGAGGGAGACCAGCGGCCGCACCCCGCAGGCGAGGACCACCAGCTCCGAGGCCAGGATCTCTCCGGTCGCCAGCTCGACGCCGTGAGCGTGGATCGCCGTGACCCGCGCCCCGGTCCTGACGGTCACCCCGAGCCCGGTCAGCGCCTCGCCGAGCACCAGCCCCGCCTCGGGGTCGAGCTGGCGCTCCATCAGGTGGCCGGCCAAGTGCAGCAGGGTGACCGGCATGCCTCGCCCGGCGAGGCCCCGCGCGGCCTCGACGCCCAGCAGGCCGCCGCCGACCACCACCGCGCCGGTCGCGGTCGCCGCCGCCTGGAGGATCCTGTGGCAGTCGTCCATGGTCCGGAACGCGATCGCCCGCGTGGCGCCGGGAATGGGCGGCACGACCGGCTCGCTGCCGGTGGCCAGCACCAGCACGTCGTACGGCTCGCGCCCGCCGTCGTCGGTGAGGATGGTGCGGGACTCCGGGTCGATCGCGGTGACCGTGACGCCGAGCCGGGTGGTGACGCCTTCGGTCTGGGCCGGCAGGCGCACCTGCTCAGGGCTCGCGGTGCCGGCGAGCACGTTGGACAGCAGCACCCGGTTGTAGGGCCTGCGGGTCTCGGCGCCGAACACCGTCATGTCGATGTCCTTGTCGCGCGCCCGGACCTCGTCGGCCAGCCTTCCACCGGCCATGCCGTTGCCGATGACGACGAGCTTCACGCGTCCTCCCCCCGATCGGAGGGCTGGGATCCGGCCCGCTCGACGTTCACGGCGCAGACCTTGAACTCCGGCATCCGGGACACCGGGTCCAGGGCCGGGTTGGTGAGGCGGTTCGCGCCCTCCCAGTGGAAGGGCATGAACACCGTGTCGTGGCGCAGCCCCCGGCCGACCTTGGCGACGGCCTCGGCGAAGCCCCTGCGGCTGGACACCCTGACCAGGTCGCCCGAGGCGACGCCGAGGTGTTCGGCCAGGTCGGTGTGGAGCTCCACGAAGGGCTCGGGCGCCGCCTCGTTCAGCGCCGCGACGCGCCGGGTCTGCGCGCCGCTCTGGTAGTGGGCGAGGACGCGCCCGGTGGTCAGGTAGTACGGGTAGTCCTCGTCGACCTCCTCGGCCACCGGCCGGTGCTCCACCGGGAGGAACCTGGCCCGGCCGTCCGGCGTCGGGAACCGGTCCAGAAAGGGGCGCGGGGTGCCCGGGTGGTCCTGCGAGGGAGCCGGCCAGAAGACGCCGGTCTCGGCGGCGATGCGCTCGTAGGTGATGCCCGAGTAGTCGGCGACGCCCCCCGCGCTGGCCCGGCGCAGCTCGTCGAACACCGTGCCGGGATCGGCGGAGAAGCCCTCGTCGTGCCCGAGCCGCGCGGCCAGCGCGGAGATGATCGCGAGGTCGCTCCGCACCCCCGAGGGCGGAGCGACGGCCTGGCGGCGGAGCAGCACCCTGCCCTCCAGGTTGGTCATGGTGCCGTGCTCCTCGGCCCACTGCGTGGTGGGGAGCACGACGTCGGCCATGGCGGCGGTCTCCGACAGCACGAAGTCGGAGACCACCAGCAGGTCCAGCGCGGCGAGCCGCCCGGCCACGTGGCTCGCGCGGGGGGCCGACACCACGGGGTTGGACCCGAACACCAGCAGCGCCTTGGCACCGCCGTCGGTGCCGAGCGCGTCGAGCAGCTCGTACGCCGAGCGGCCGGGCCCGGGAAGCTCATCGGGGTCGACGCCCCAGACGCCGGCGACGTGCGCGCGCGCGGCCGGGTCGTCGATCCTGCGGTAGCCGGGGAGCTGGTCGGCCTTCTGCCCGTGCTCGCGGCCGCCCTGGCCGTTGCCCTGCCCGGTGACGCAGCCGTACCCGGAGCCGGCCCGCCCCGGCAGGCCGAGGGCGAGGGCGAGGTTGATGAAGGCGGTCACCGTGTCGACGCCCTTGGAGTGCTGCTCGGCGCCCCTGCCGGTGAGGATCATCGCCTTGCCGGCGCCTCCGAGGAGGTGGACCGCCTCGCGCATCCGGGCGACCGGCACGCCGGTGATCCGCTCGACGCGTTCGGGCCACCAGGCGGCGACCGACTCGCGGACCGCCGGGAAACCGGTGGTGCGGGCGGCGATGTAGTCCTGGTCGGCGTACCCCTCGGTGATCGCGATGTGCAGCAGCCCGAGGGCCAGGGCCAGGTCGGTGCCCGGTGTGACGCGCAGGTGCAGCGTGGCCTGCCTGGCCGTCCGGGTGTCCCTGGGGTCGACGACGATCAGCGCGTTGTTCAGGTGCCGCAGAAAGGGCGGCATGGTCTCCGCGACGTTGCCGCCGACCATCATGACGGCGTCCGCCTCGGCGAGGTCGGTGATGGGGAACGGCAGCCCCCGGTCCATCCCGAACGCCCGGTTGGCGGCGGCGGCCGCCGAGGACATGCAGAAGCGGCCGTTGTAGTCGATCTGGCTGGTCCGCAGCGCCACCCGGGCGAACTTGCCGAGCTGGTAGGCCTTCTCGTTGGTGAGGCCGCCGCCGCCGAACACGGCCACCGCGTCCGCGCCATGCCGCGCCTGGGTCTCGCGGATGGCGCCTGCGATGCGGTCGAGCGCCTCCTCCCAGCTCACCGGCACGAGGGGGCTCGTGCGGCTCGCGCGGGCGAGCGGCGTGGTGAGCCGCACGCCGCCGGTGAGCAGTTCGCCCGCCGTCCAGCCCTTCTGGCAGAGCCCTCCGGCGTTGGCCGGGATGTCGTGCCGCGGGGTGATGGTGAGCGTGCCGCCCGCCGCCTCCCCGATGCCGCCGCTGACGTACATGCCGCACTGCAGCGCGCAGTACGGGCAGTGCGTCGCCTCTCCCTGATGGACCGGCGACATCACAGGCGCCGGCGGGGAAAGTGAGATCGGCATGGGTTCGATGGTGCTTTCACGCCGTTTCACCGTTGGGTCCCTCCTGTTACCTCTGTGCTACAAGCCGCCAACCGCGTTCACATCGGAGCGGGTCCGATGTGCGCACATCACCGGCCTCAGGCCGTGAGCGGCGATACGCGCCTTCGCCCGGGCGGCACCCGATGTGGTGCCGCCCGGGCGGGGTCCGCTCCCGGAAGCGGGCTCAGACGCGGGCCGTGGCGAGGCTGGGGGCGAGCCGCACGCCGACGGTGCGCAGGTAGCAGAACCAGGTCAGCGCCGCGCACAGGACGTAGAAGCAGGCGAACGCCGCCAGCGCGGCCCCCGCGCCGCCGGTCGCCGCGATCGAGGTGCCGAAGCCACGGTTGATGAAGAACCCGCCGAACGCGCCGATGGCCGAGATGATCCCGATTGCCGCCGAGCTGTCGCGCCTGCCCTTCGCGGCGGCGGCCTCGTACGCGGCCCGGTCGTCGGCGGAGACGCCCTCGACCGCCTTGGCCTTGAAGATGGCCGGGATCATCCGGTAGGTGGAGCCGTTGCCGATCCCGGTCAGCGCCACCAGGAGCAGGTAGGAGCCGAAGAAGAAGACGAAGCTGTGCGCGCCGAGCCCGAACCCGACCAGTGCGATGGCGCCGCCCATGGCGACGAAGTTCCACAGCGTGACCCGTCCTCCGCCGAGCCGGTCCGAGAGCCTGCCGCCGAGCGGCCTGATCAGCGAGCCGACGAGCGCCCCGAGGAAGGCCCAGGTGACGGCGGAGGTGTACTCGGGGAACTGGCTCTTGATGAGCAGGGGGAAGGCGGTGGTGTAGCCGATGAACGAGCCGAAGGTGCCGATGTAGAGGAAGGACATGATCCACGTCTGGGCCCGGCCGGCGATCTTCAGCTGCTCCCTCGCGCTCGCCTTGGCGGTGGTGAGGTTGTCCATGAAGAAGAACGCGCCCACCGCGGCCACGATGATGAAGGGCACCCAGAACAGGCCGGCCGCCGCCAGCCCGAAGCCGGTGATCACGAGCGGCATGACGAGCTGTACGGAGCTGACGCCGATGTTGCCGCCGGCGGCGTTCAGGCCGAGCGCCCAGCCCTGCCTGCGCTCGGGGTAGAAGTAGGTGATGTTGGCCATGCTGGAGGCGAAGTTGCCGCCGCCGAGGCCGGCCGTCGCGGCGATGAGCAGGAAGGCCCAGTACGGCGTGGCGGGGTTTGCGACGGCGATGGCGAGCAGGGCGGCCGGCACGAGCAGCAGCAGGGCGCTCACCACCGTCCAGTTGCGGCCGCCGAACTTCGCGGGCGCGAACGTGTAGGGCAGGCGCAGCGTCGAGCCGACCAGGTTGGGCAGCGAGACCAGCCAGAAGAGCTGGTCGGTGGAGAACCTGTAGGCGCCGAGCTTGACGGCGACGATGCTCCAGACGGTCCAGAGGGTGAAGCCGAGGTGTTCGGCCAGGATGGAGAATGCCAGGTTCCGGCGTGCGACGCCCTTGCCCCGGCTCTCCCAGAAGCCCGGGTCGTCCGGGTTCCAGTCGCTGATCCAGCGGCCTCTCGCCGCGGTGGTTTCGGTCGCCTCCGTCACCGTCACGGTTCCTCCTGCGTTGCTCCGGGGGTGGGAGGACCTGAAGGTATCGACGCGGATCACACCGCCCGACGACGAATGTCAGATATCGGCGTTACGTCTGACGCACGGGCGAAACATGTGATCTACAGGCATCACGATGGCAACACGGATTTACAAAGGTTGCCCGGGCGGCCGGGAGGGCATCCTCTCCAGGAACTTCCACGGAGTCCTCGTCACCCCCGGGAGCGGCATGACCAGCGTCCAGCCGATCAGGCTTTTCGCAGACCCCGTGCTGCGCACCGTGGCCCAGCCGGTGACGAGCTTCGACCGCCCGCTGCGCGACCTGGTGAAGTCGCTCCAGCTCACCACGCGTGCCGGCTCCGGCCGCGCGGGGCTCGCCGCGCCGCAGATCGGCGTGCCGCTGCGCGTGCTGACCTTCGAGCTGGACGGCAGGTCCGGCCACCTGGTGAATCCGCGCCTGGAGCTGTCCGAGCGCACGGTCGTGGCCGACGAGGCCTGCCTGTCGGCGCCGAACCTCTGGTGGCCCTTGGAGCGGTCCTATTCGGTCGTCGCGCGGGGGCGCGACATGTACGGCAAGCCGGTCACCGTGCGCGCGCTCGGCATGCTGGCCAGGGTGCTCCAGCACGAGGTGGACCACCTGGACGGCGTCCTGTTCTCCGACCGGCTCCCGGCCGAGGAGCGGGAGCGGTTCCTCGCCGCCATGGCGTAGGGCCTCCCGGCACACCTCCCACCGCGCGTGCCCCTCTGCCCGCCTGCACGCGGGCGACGGCACGACGGCGAACATTTCACCATCTTTGGGCTCCATGTCCACTTTTTCCGGCAATGAGCGTTCTGAGGCAATGTGGCCGGGTAGGGCACTCGACGATCCGGAAGTGAGCCGCTTCCGTACATCGGGGGCATCCCGCTTCCCGCCGCATGCGCCAGACAGGCGCGAATCCAGGTGAACCGGAGGCGGCCTCACCGGGCGGATCCCGAGACGGGAAGCCGGAGAAGGAGGCAATCGTGACAGACGGACTGAAGGTGGCCCTGGCCGTCGCCCTCGGCTACTTCCTCGGCCGGCACCGCAGGTTCAAGCTCGCGGTCGCGCTGGGAGTGGCGGGAGCCACGGGGCGGCTCGGCGGCACGCGCGGCAACCTCCTGGAGCAGGGGCTGAAGCTGGCCGGTTCCTCCCCGGAGCTGGAGAAGATCATCAACAGTGTCCGGGGCGACCTGTTCGAGGCCGGGAAGGCCGCGGCGAAGGCGGCGGCGAGCAGGCAGGTCAGCACGCTCAGCACCAAGCTCCAGGACCGGGCCGAGGCCCTGCAGCACGCGGCGAACGTCGCGGCGGGCCTGGAGGAGGCCACGGCCGGCGCGGCCGAGGGGGCCACCAAGACGGCCAAGGGCGGGGTCACCAGCCTCCGCGACCGGGCCACGGGAGGCTTTCGCGCGGCCAGGTCCCGCGTGCGCCCGCGCGCCGAGGAGGAGCCCGTAGAGGAGGAGCCCTACGAGGAGGAGGAGTACGAGGAGGAGGACGAGTACGAAGAGGAGCCTCCCCCGCGGCGCGGGCCGCCGGAGGACCGCGAGCGGCCCGCCGGACGCGGAACGCGAAGGCCGGCCGAAGAGGACGAGGGGCCGAAGGACGAGGACGAGGACGAGGAGCCCAGGCCGCGCGGCCGGGTGGTCCGTGACCAGCCGCCGCCACGTACACGGCCGATCCACCGGACCCGGAGGTGACCTTCGATGGCGGGCGAGATCAAGGAAGGTCCGGGCGCGGCGACCAACCCTCTCAAGCACCAGATGCGCGGGCTCGCCGGCCTCGCGGGCAAGCTCGCGCTCTCCGCGGTGCGGCGCAGGGTCGAGGACACCACCAAGCGGCTCACCGACTTCGCCGAGAGCGGCGGGATGCGCACGGTCGGGCAGCTGGCCGGGACCGAAGGCCGTATGGGCCGGTTCAAGGGCCTGGCCAAGCTCGCGTGGGGCGGCGTGAAGAAGAAACTGGGGTTCGGCGGGCGAGGCACCAAGAAGCTCAAGCTCACCAACATCGTCGAGTCCCTCGACATCGGCGCCCCGATCCGGGTGGTCTACAACCAGTGGACGCAGTTCCAGGACTGGCCGAAGTTCACGAAGAAGGTCGAGAAGGTCGTCCAGGAGAGCGACGAGAAGCTCACCTGGCAGGCGAAGATCTTCTGGTCGCGGCGGACCTGGCAGTCCACGATCTCCGAGCAGGTGCCGGACGACAAGATCATCTGGCGTTCGCAGGGCGCGAAGGGCTACGTCGACGGGACCGTGACCTTCCACGACCTCACCCCGGACATGACCCGGGTGCTCATGGTGCTCGAGTACCACCCCAAGGGGTTCATGGAGCACGTCGGCAACATGTGGCGGGCGCAGGGCCGCCGGGCTCGCCTTGAGTTCAAGCACATCCGCCGGCACATCATGACCGAGGACCTCCTGCATCCCGACGAGGTCGAGGGCTGGCGCGGGATCATCCACGAGGGCGAGGTCGTCAAGGACCACGAGACCGCCGTTCGTGAAGAGGAAGAGCGCGAGAAGCGCGAACGCGGCGAGGAGCCCGAGCCCGAGGAAGCCGAGTACGAAGAGGGCGAAGAGGGCGAAGAAGAAGGCGAGGAGGCCGCCGAGGAGGGCGCGGAGCCGGAGGAAGGCGAGGAGGAGGCCGAAGAGGAAGAGGGAGAGCCCGAGGAGGAGCCCGAGGGCGCGCCCGCCGCTTCGGAGCGCGCCGAAGGCGAGGAGGCCCGCGAGGGCGAAGGGCATCGGACGCGCCGGCGCCTTCCCTGGGGGCCGAGGCGCGAAGAGCACCGGGAGAGGCCGAGGGGACGCGAGAGCGCGGCGGAGGAGCGGCGCGGCCGGGCATCCCGGCCCGAGCGGCCCGAGAGGTCCGAGCGGCCCGAGAGGTCCGAGCGGCCCGAGAGGCCCGCGAGCGAGGAGCCGCGCCCGCGCGGCCGGCGTTCCGAGAGCGGCGAGCACGAGGAAGCGCCCCCGCGGCGGCGCAGGCCGGAGACCGAGCACGAGGAACCCCCGCCACGGCGTCGGCCCGCCCCCAGACAGAACGAACGCAAGGAGTAGAGCCTTTGACTTCCTCCCCGCGGCTGAAGCCGGAGGATTCCAACCCTCGCAGGTCGGACCTTCCTGCTTCACCGGCGACAGCCCCCGGGACGAACCCAAGCCAGGGTCTTACGCAGCCTCCACAAGCTGCACATCCCGCCGGCCCGGCGGTAAGCCCAACGGCTTGGTCCTCGCCGCCGGGCAACCCCGGACCTACACCAACCCGTGCCGCACCGTACCGCGTTTGCACCCCAGGGCCGAAGCCCGGGGCCGCCACACTCAAGGAGATTCGATGACCATCGTGCAGCCCTCAGCCGGCGGAGCGGCCGGACGACCGTCCTCATCGGGTGGCGGACTGGCCGACGTGATCGACACGATCCTCGACAAGGGCCTCGTCATCGACGCCTACGTCAGCGTCGCGCTGGTGGGCATCGAGTTGCTGACCATCAACGCCCGTATCGTCGTCGCCAGCGTGGACACCTACCTGCGGTTCGCCCAGGCGGTCAACCGGCTGGACCTCGCGGAAGGCCAGAAGGGGCTTCCCGAGCTGATGCAGGACATGACGCAGGGCGTGGCCAAGTCGAAGACCAAGGGCATCGCCCAGGGTGCGCTGGAGGCCGCCGGCGAGCGGCTGCGCGACTTCATCAGCGAGCCCGCAGAGGAGCCGGCGCGCCGCAGGCGCGGGCGCGAGGAGGACTGACCATGGCACGTTCCACCGAGACGGCACGCTCCAAGCCCCGTCCCGCGGCGCAGGGCTCCGACCGGGCCGGCGAGGAGGCCGGCACGCCTGGCCCGAAGGAGGAGCGGGCGACGGCGTCGTACATCTACGGCATCCTGCCCGCGGACGTCGAGCTGACCCCCGAGGCCCGCGGCGTGGGCGACCCGCCGGGCGAGATCAGGCTGGTCCGTCACCAGGACATCGCGGCGCTGATCAGCGACCTGCGGCCGAACCGTCCCCTCGGCAAGCCGCAGGATCTGATGGCGCACCAGAACCTGCTGGACGACGTGGCCGCGGAAGTGCCGGTGCTCCCGCTGCGCTTCGGGGCGGTCATGGAGAGCCCGGAGGCGGTCGTCCGGGAGCTGCTGGCACCCCATCACGACGAGTTCCACGAGGCGCTGGAGCAGCTCGAGGGGCGGGCGCAGTACGTGGTCAAGGCCCGCTACGAGGAGGGCACGGTCCTGCGGGAAGTTCTGCGCGAGCAGCCGGAGGCGGCCCGCCTGCGCGAGGAGATCCGCGAGCTCCCCGAGGAGGCGACCTGGGACGCGCGCATCCGGCTCGGCGAGATCATCAACCAGTCGATCGAGGCCAAGCGCGACGCCGACACCCAGGAGCTCGCCGAGGGCCTGGCCCCGCACGCCGTCACGATCGTCATCAGGGAGCCGACCCACGAGGAGGACGCCGCCCACCTGGCCGCCCTGGTGGAGGCCGACCGGCAGGAGGAGTTCGAGGCGGCCCTCGAGGAGTTCGGCCGCCGCTGGGCCGACCGCGTCACCCTGCGGCTGCTCGGCCCGCAGGCGCCCTACGACTTCGTCACGACGCAGAGGTGAAGAAGGTGGCAGGGAGATGGGCCTGTTCAAGCTCCTCTTCGGGTGGCCGCTCGCGCCGGTCCAGGTGCTGATCCGGCTCGGCGAGCTCATCGAGGAACAGGTGGAGCAGCAGCTCCACGATCCGGCGTCCGTACGACGGCAGCTCGAGGAGGTCGAGCAGGCGCGGGCGGCAGGGCAGATCTCCGAGGAGGAGAGCGCCCGCGCCACCGAGGAGATCCTGCAGCGGATGATCGGCTAGTGCGATGTCCACGAACGTTCGCCGGGTCGGCCGACGTACGGCGGCGCCGCCATCGCCGTACCACTTTCTCGTCGTCGCGGCGCCGATTTCGCGGACGCCACAGCGGGCGGAAAGGAAAGGCGACCCGGTGAAGGTATGTGGACCTCGCACTTGCGGGGGTCACGCACGTTCACCGGCCGCCCGCCCGCGGCGGCAAGGCCGGGCGCAAGGAGGTGATGGGGGTGCCTGCCAGTCGCAGACCCCGTGGTGAGCGGATCGCCGGCCGTCCCGGCGACCCCTACGAGTACGACAGGGCCGGTGACGACGCCGTGGAGGAGGAATTCCTCGACGAGGAGCCGAAGCCGGAGCCGGGGCGCCGGAGGGCGCGGACGTCCCGGCGCCTGACGGCGGCCACCGCCGGGCGCGCCGGGCTGGACTACATGACCGACCTGACCGGCAAGGACATCGAGGGCGTCACGCTCGTGAAGCCTGCGGGCGACGGCTGGAGCGTCGAGGTGGAGGTGGTCGAAGACCATCGGATCCCCTCCTCCGGCGACACGCTGGCGATCTACGCGATCGACCTGGACTCCGAGGGCGACCTGGTCTCCTACCGGAGGGTACGCAGCTACAAGCGCGCCAAGGGCGACACGGGCGGGGTGTACTGACATGTCCGATCCGACGCGACCCGCGAACGTGATGTCCTCCTACAGCGCGCCGCGCGCGCCCGTGGCACGCGACTCGGGCGGCAACCTCGGCGACATCCTGGAACGCGTGCTGGACCGCGGCGTCGTGATCGTGGGCGACATCCGGGTGAACCTGCTGGACATCGAGCTGCTCACCATCAAGCTGCGGCTGCTGATCGCGTCGGTCGACACGGCGCGGGAGCTCGGCATCGACTGGTGGGAGCACGATCCGTGGCTCAGCTCCAAGGACCACGACCTGGTGGAGGAGAACCGCCGGCTGCGGCGCCGGCTCGCCGCGGTCGAAGGCGAGCAGCTCGCGGTGGTCGAGGACGAGCGGCTCGAGGTGGAGGACGAGCGGGAGGAGCCCGAGCCCCGGCGGCTCGAGCGCCCGCGAAGGGCCCGCACCTACGAGCCCGAGCGCGAGACCGCCTACCGGCCCACCCGCAGGGAGAACCGCGATGACTGACCCGACCCCCAACCCGACCACCACGCCAGTCGCCCCGTCCCCCCACCCGACCACCACGACGACCGACCCTGACCTCCGCCCGAGCACCACGACGACCGCCACGGACCCCCGACCGAGAATCACGACGACCGACCCCGGCCCCCACCCGACGATCGTCGGCGGGAGGACGGTGCCGACCGGCGTGGGGCCGTATCCGGGGCTCGCCTGCGAGGAGGAGCGCGGTGGCTGACACGGGAACGTACCTGTACGCGGTCACCCGGCAGGAGGACCGCGCCGATCCGGCCGCCCTCTCCGGGCTGGAGGGCGTGACCGGGGCGCCGGTGCGCGCCATCACCCATGCGGGGCTGGTCGCGTACGTGAGCACCGTGCCGTTGGAGGAGTTCGGGGAGGAGCCGCTGCGGCGCTCGCTGGAAGACCTGGACTGGGTCGGCGAGACCGCCCGCGCCCACCACCGCGTCGTGGAGGCCGTGGCCGAGACCGCCGCCACCGCCCCGGTGCGGCTGGTGACCGTCTACAGCGGCGACGACCAGGTCCGCGACATGCTGGACCGGCGGCGCGGCGAGTTCGCCGCCATCTTGGCGCAGGTCGCCGGGCGCCGGGAGTGGGGCGTGAAGGCGTACGCGGACCGGCCCGCCGCGCCGGCGGCCTCAGGCACCGCCCACCCCACGCCCACCTCAAAGACCTCCCCGACCTCAGGCACTGCCGGCACCTCGGCGACCTCGGAGACCGCCGGCACCCCGGCCACCTCAGGGACCTCGGGGACCGCCGGCACGTCGGCCACCTCAGGGACCTCGGCGGTCTCGGAGACCTCGGGCGGTCTGGCGGGCCGCGAGCCGCCGAGCACGAAGCCGGGCACCGAATACCTCCGGCGCCGCAAGGCGAGCCTGCGCAGCCGCGACCAGGCCTGGCGCGAGGCCGCCGAGCGCGCCGAGCGGATCCACGCCGCCCTGGCGGACGTCGCGGTCGCGAGCACGCGGCACCGCCCCCAGGATCCGCAGCTCTCGGGGCGCGAGGAGTGGATGCTGCTCAACGGCGCCTACCTGGTGGACGAGGAGCGCCGCGAGGAGTTCGCCGCCACGCTGGAGGCGCTTCGCGGGCCGGGAGTGCAGCTCGAGCTCACCGGGCCGTGGGCGCCGTACTCCTTCACCGCACTGGAGGCCGCCGGCGCGGCCCCGGAGGACCGCGATGGTCCGTGAGTTCGCGCCGCGGGGCGCCGAGCTGGCCGCCGAGGGCAGGCTGCCCGCCGAGCGCGTCGCCCTGGTGGACCTGCTGGACCGCCTGCTGGCGGGAGGCGTCGTGATCACCGGCGACCTGGTCCTCTCCATCGCCGACATCGACCTGGTGCGCATCTCCCTGCGGGCGCTGATCATGTCCGTACGGGAGTCCGAGCCGCTGGAAACGGGGGTCCGCCATGGGCGATCCCGGCCGTGAGCCCACCCCGCCGCAGCCGCGTCCCGGCCGCAAGCCGCCGCCGAGGCCCGGCCCCTACCCCGAACCCACGCCCCCACCCGGCCCACATCCCGAACCCATGCCCCCGCCAGGACCTGACCCGTACCCCGTGCCCACGCCCGGCCCGCATCCCGAACCCACGCCCGGCCCGTACCCTGAGCCCACGCCCCCGCCCACGCCCGGCCCATATCCCGAACCACCGCCGGGCCCGCATCCCGGACCCACGCCCCCGCCGGGGCCCGGTCCGTACCCCGAACCCACACCCGGCCCGTACCCCGAGCCCACGCCGGGATCGGGTCCTTACCGTGAACCCCGCCGGTCGCGGTCGGGGCCATGGCGGCTGGACACCGACCCTGAGACGGTCGAGCGTGACCTGACCCGCCTGGTGCTCACGCTGGTCGAGCTGGTCCGGCAGCTCGTGGAGCGCCAGTGCGTGCGGCGCATGGACCAGGGCGACCTGTCCGACGACCAGATCGAGACGCTCGGGCTCACGCTGATGCGGCTGGAGGAGGCCATGACGGAGCTGTGCGAGCGCTTCGACCTGTCCCCCTCCGACCTGAACCTCGATCTCGGGCCCCTGGGCACGCTCCTGCCCACCGACTGAGCCTCCGCCCGCGCCGCACGGGCGATCGCACGACGCGGGCCACCAGGACCATGTGAACCCACTGGCCCCGGCGTGGTGTCAGAGGGCGATGCCGAGGAGCGAGTCGGCGGTGGCGCGGACCAGGGCGGGGGCGCCGGCGTCGCCGCCCTCCCCCGCGACCGCCCGGGCCGCCCAGTCGTCGATCGCCGCGAGGGCTCCCGGCGCGTCGAGGTCGTCGGTCATGCGCTCGCGGACGCGCCGCAGCACGGGCAGGGCGTCGGGGCCGGCCGGGCAGGCGAACGCCGCGCGCCAGCGGGCCAGCCGCTCGGTCGCGGAGACGATCTGGTCGCCGGTCCACTCCCAGTCTTCGCGGTAGTGGTGGGCGAGCAGCGCCAGCCGCACCGCCATCGGGTCGTGCTCGGCCCGGAGCCGGGAGACGAAGACCAGGTTGCCCCGGGACTTGGACATCTTCTCGCCGTCGAGGCCGACCATGCCCGCGTGCACGTACGCCTTGGCGAAGGGCCACTCCCCCGTGGCGACGTGCCCCTCGCTGGCGCCCATCTCGTGGTGCGGGAAGATCAGGTCCGAGCCGCCGCCCGACACGTCGAACCCGCTGCCGAGGCGGTTCAGCGCGATCGTGGTGCACTCGACGTGCCAGCCGGGCCGGCCGGGGCCGAGCGGCGAGGCCCAGGACGGCTCACCCGGGCGCTCGGCCCGCCACAGCAGCCAGTCGAGCGGGTGGCGCTTCCCCGGGCGCTCGGGATCGCCGCCGCGCTCGGCGAATAGCTCCAGCATCCGCTCCTCGGGGTATCCCGAGACCGCGCCGAACTTCGGCGCGGCGGCGACCGAGAAGTAGACGTCGTCGTCGACCTGGTAGGTGGCGCCCTTGTCCTTCAGCCGGCCGATCAGCTCGGCGACCTGGCCGACGACCTCGGTGACGCCGACGTAGTCGTCCGGGGGGACGATGCGCAGCGCCTCCATGTCGGTGCGGTAGAGCTCGATCTCCCTCTCCGCGAGCTCCCGCCAGTCGACGCCCGTCTGCTCGGCGCGCTCGAGCAGCGGATCGTCGACGTCGGTGGCGTTCTGCGTGAAGTGGACCTCGTGGCCGGCGTCCCGCCACATCCGGTTCGCCAGGTCGAAGGCGAGATAGGTGTTGGCGTGCCCGAGATGGGTCGCGTCGTAGGGCGTGATGCCGCAGACGTACATCCGTGCCTTGGGTCCCGGGGAGGTGTCCCTGACCCCCCTGGCCGAGGTGTCGTAGAGCCGGAGGGGAAGGCCGGCGCCGGGCAGAGAAGGGATCTCGGGAGCGGACCACGATCGCATGCCCTGAGCCTATCCATGCGGCAGAGTGGTGCGATCACCCCGGGGTGTCCGTTTTGGTGCCGGAGTGTCGATCGGGATCGATGACACAAAACCGTACTTAGTCACGTTCCAACGTGGCAGAATCTTGCCGCCGTGGGTGGGGGGCGCCGGCACCTAGCGTTCACATGCCGAGGGAGAGCTCGATTGCCGGCTTCCAGGCCCTTAGGGCCCACCGATCCCACCAAGATCGCCTCGTACCGGGTGACTGGGCGGATCGGTGAGGGCGGGCAGGGCGTGGTCTACGCCGCCGATGCCGAGTCAGGCGGCCGCGTGGCCGT
Organism: Sphaerisporangium perillae; assembly: GCF_023276435.1. Taxonomy (GTDB): domain Bacteria; phylum Actinomycetota; class Actinomycetes; order Streptosporangiales; family Streptosporangiaceae; genus Sphaerisporangium; species Sphaerisporangium perillae. Next base: position 162,141 of record NZ_JALLPO010000016.1, on the reverse strand, counting down.
GAAGCTGCTGCACCGGCGATTCTCCGATGAGGAGCAGGCGCGGCGCTCGTTCGGCGTGGAGATGCGCCGTGCGCAGCGCGTGACCGGTCCTCGGGTGGCCCGGATCCTCGCCTACGGCGTCCACGACGGCCGGCTGTACTACGCCGCCGAGTACGTCAACGGCCCGTCCCTGTGGGAGGTCGTCGAGAAGCAGGGCCCCCGCTCGGGGGACGCGCTCACCGAGATCGCCATCGCCACGCTGACGGGGCTGACGGCGATCCACCAGGCGGGCATGGCGCACGGCGACTTCCGGCCGGAGAGCGTGCTGCTCGGCCCGCAGGGCCCGCAGGTCATCGACTTCGCCGTCGGGCGCGTCCTCGATGCTCCGCCGGCGACGGGCGGGCCGCCCGGCGCCTCCCCCTTCGTCGCGCCGGAGCATCTGGCGGGGACGATCCCCGGACCCCAGAGCGACATGTTCGCCTGGGCGGGCACCATCGTCTACGCCGCCACCGGCCGCGCGCCGTTCGGCCAAGACTCGGTGCCCGCGGTGATCAACCGGATCCTGAACGGCGTGCCGGATCTGTCGGCGCTGAGCGGGGCGCTGCTGGACTCCGTCACCGCCTGCCTGGACCGGGTCCCGGCCCGCCGGCCCGAGGCCCGCGAGTTGCTGGCCCGCATGGAGGGGGTGCAGCTCGGGTTCGGCCCGGCCCCGCGGATCCCGCCCGCCGGGTTCGGCCCCGGTCCGCAGACCCCGCCCGCCGGGTTCGGGCCCGTCCCGCAGATCCCGCCCGCCACGGCCGGCCCGGCCTGGCCGGGGCCACCGCCGCCCCGGCCCGCGACTCCGCCCACCTACCAGGGGCCGATCCCGCTGAGCTCCCGGCCGTTGTGGCCGGGTCCCAGGGAGGGGGCGTCATCGCAGGCGCCGCCCGGGTCGCCGGCACCGGGGGCCGGCCCGGCTCTCCCCCCTCCGGGCACGGACGGGCCCACCGCGTCCCCGGACGTGGGCCGGGCCGGCTCGCAGGCCCGGGGCCGGCCCACCCTGCCGCGGAGCGCGGCCTCCGCCGTTCCGGGCACCGGCTCGGCCTCCGCGGCGAGAGGCACGGGACCGTCCGCCGTGCCGCCGGAGCCGTTCCCGGGGACGGACAGGCACGCGCTGACGAGCCTGCGCCGCCGCAGGCGCCGCAACCGCGCCCTCGTCGCGGGGGCGGGCGTCGTCACGCTCGCCGCCGCCGTGGCCCTGGTCTCCTCGGCCACCGGTGGAGCGAAGAAGGAGAGCCCGGGAGTGGCCCTGCCCCCCACTCCCGCCCCCGGCGTGACGGCGACCACGCCTGCGGCTTCGCCGCCGCTGACCGAACCGACGCCGGTCCCCTCGCCGTCCAAGACCAAGGAGAAGCCCACCAAGGAGCCCGCGCCGATCCCGCGCGCCTCGCCGACGCGGACGGTCAAGCCCCTGCTGCAGGTCAGCCCCAGCAAGATCCGAGTGAACTCCGACTACATCTCGTATGTGAACATCAAGCTGAGGGCGCCGGGCGCGGCGGTGAGCTGGCGCGCGACGATCACCGAGGGCGGCATCCTGAGCTCCTCGAAGGGACGGATACAGGCGGGGAGCTCGGCGACGATCACCGCCTACGGCACGCCGTACTGCAGCACCTCCAAGGTTCGCTTCACCTCCAACGGAGGCTCCAGAACCGTGACCATCATCTGGGGCGGGATCCTCTGCTGACCGCCGTGAACGCCGTGGCCGCCGTGACCGCCGGCGGTACCGGCCGGCCGGTCATCGGGGCGCGGGCACGCGCAGGACCTCCCGCCAGGAGGACGGATCGGCGGGACGAGAGCAGAAGTCGTAGCGCAGGGCGTCGTCGCCGAGGGCGACCAGGGTGATCGAGGACGTCCCCCACACCTGCCCGTCCGGCAGTTCCTTGCGGACCACCAGCGCCCTGGGGTCGGAGGTCGCCAGCCCCGCGCCGGAGGCGAGCCGCCGCCATGCCGCCCAGGAGCCTTCGCCCGCGTCGCGCGCGGAGGGGCGCTCGGCCGAGGCGAAGCGCGGCCGGAAGTAGGCGACGCGGGGGTCGGACCCGCCGGGCTCCCAGCCGCTGTTGACCACGATGTGCGGGCCCGCCGGCAGCTTGGCGTCGGTCACCTCCCGCCCGTCCCAGCTCCACAGCCGCACGCCGCCGGGGTCGGCGACGAGCAGGTGGAAGGGGTCGTAGCAGGAGAGGTCCCCGTCGGGCAGCTCACCTTGGGCCGCCGCCCTGAGCGGCAGGTCGCCGCGGGACCTGCGGATCGCCTCGGGCGCCGGCTCGCCGCACCCGTTCAGCAGCGCGGCGACCACGGGGCCGCCGGGGTCGACGGCCAGCCACGTGCCGCCCGCCGACAGGTCGCGCCCGCCCACCAGGGCGGGGAACCGGGGCCAGTGCGCCGCCGGGGGCTCCCATGGCCGGGACGCCAGTTCGTCCCGTATCCCGGCGAGCACCACCGGAGTCTCCGCGCCAGGCTCGAAGCTCACGATCACCGTGCACACGCCCGTTCCCTCCATGCCGGTAGAGATGGACATACCTCCCGAAGGGTACGCCCCGGGCGGACGATCAGATAGGCGGCCAGGGCAGCGCGGGCCAGTCTTCGGAGGGGAAGGGGTGGATGCCGGTGCTGAGCAGGCGGCGCACGCGCTCCCAGGTGGCCTCGACCTCCGCGAGCGTCAGCAGCTCGCGCAGCCGGCGGCCCAGCTTGCCGCGCTCGATCTCGCGCTCGAGCCGGGCCAGGACGTTCACCGCCTCGCGCGGGAGCGGCTTGCCCCGCCACTGCCACAGCACGGTGCGCAGCTTGTCCTCGGTGGAGAAGCAGACGCCGTGGTCGACGCCGTAGATGTGCCCGTCGGGCAGCGGCAGCAGGTGGCCGCCCTTGCGGTCGGCGTTGTTGACGACGGCGTCGAAGATGGCCATGCGGCGCAGCACCGGGTCGCGGCTGCGGATGAGGGCCATGAGGTCGACGTCGGGGTCGGTGTCGATCCAGAGCTGGCACATGCCGGGACCGAACGGCCCGTCACGATAGACGCTCGGCGGCACGATGCGCCAGCCGGTGGCCGCCGACACCTCGAACGCGGCGACCTCCCGCGCGGCCAGCGTGCCGTCGGGGAAGTCCCACAGCGGCCGCTCGCCCCTGACCGGTTTGTACACGCACTCGGCGACCATGCCGTCGAGGCGGATCGAGCAGTAGAGCGTCATGTTGGTCGCCTCGACCAGCCGGCCCGCGACCTCGATGGTGCCCTCGCGCAGCAGCCGCAGGGCCGTGACGTCGTCCAGCCCGGAGGTGCCAGGGATGCTGCTGAGCCGGGGGTCGCTCTCTGCGCTCAACTGCGCTCCCCCCGGTGGCCGTTCAGGCGTACGCAGATGTGTCCCTCGGCGTCGAGCGGCTGCCCGCACAGCGGGCACGGCGGGCGCCCGGCCGCGACGATCTCCAGCGCCCGCTGGGTGAAGGCACGGGCGGCGGCGGCGCTGATGTGCACGCGAAGGACGGCCGATCCGGGCCGGTCGTCGTCGACGGCGGCGAGCGCGTCCTCCTCCTCGTCCTCGTCGGTGACCTCCTGCGCCTCGATGACGACCTGCGAGGTGTCGGGATCCCAGGCCAGGGCCATGGTGCCCACCCGGAAGTCCTCGTCGATGGGCAGGTCGAGAGGGGCCTTGTCAGTGAGCTCCACCGGCGCCAGCGCGGGCACCGGGGCGGTGCCGCCGCTGCGGCGCAGCACCTCGTCGAGCAGCTCGTCGAGGCGATCGGCCAGGACCGCGACCTGGAACTTCTCCAGGCCCACCGTCGTCATGCGCCCCTGACCACGGGCTTGCAGAAAGAAGGCGCGTGCTCCCGGTTGCCCAACGGCACCGGCCACGAACCTCTCTGGCGGATCGTAGTCGAAGACCGGCATAGCCCGACCTTACGTGGTCCCGGCTCCGCCGCCGACAGCGGCGTCGCTCTCGGTCAAACTTTCTCCCCCGTCTTGCTGCTCCGAACCCTCGGCTTGGGGCGCGGGGGGTATCAGATTTTCTACCCCGCCGCCCACATCGTTGACCCTCAGGACGAACGGCCTCAGGGTGGTGTACCGGATCGCCGTCAGGGAGGCCGGATCGGCGGTGATGCGCTGGAACTGGTCGAGGTGGACCCCGAGCGCGTCGGCCACGATCGCCTTGATGACATCCCCGTGGCTGCACACCAGGTAGACCGCCTCGTCACCGAGTTTGGCGTTCCAGTGGCGCACGGCGGCGACCGCGCGGCGCTGCACGCCGGCCAGTGACTCCCCTCCCGGGAAGACCGCCGCGCTCGGGTGCTGCTGGACCACCCGCCACAGCGGCTCCTCGGCGAGCTCCTTCAGCGGGCGCCCGGTCCAGTCGCCGTATCCGCACTCGCCGAACCGGTCGTCGCTTGCGATCTGGAGGCCCTCACGCCCGGCGAGGACCGCCTGGGCGGTCTCCTGGCACCGTTCGAGCGGGCTCGCGACGATGGCGTCGAGACGCAGGGGCGCCAGCCGCGCGGCCAGGGTCTCGGCCTGGGCGCGGCCTCGCTCGCTCAGATGGACCCCGGGGGTCCAGCCGGCGAGCACCGGGCCGGTCATGTCCGTAAGACCGTGCCGCACCAGAAGCAAAGTGGTCACAAAGCAAGCTTATTGGGCCGTGATCACCCCTAGAGACAGCAGTGTCAGCAGGAACGCGCCGATGAAGACGCGATAGGTGACGAAGACCATCATGGAGTGCCTGGTGATGTAGCGGAGCAACCAGGCGATCGAGGCGTACCCCACGACGAACGACACCACGGTGGCGATCAGCGTCGGCACCAGGTCCGGGCCGCCGCCCGCGCCGACGTCGCGCAGCTCGAACAGCCCGGAGAGCACCACGGCGGGGATGGACAGCAGGAACGAGTAACGGGCCGCCGCCTCGCGCGTGAAGCCGAGGAACAGCCCGCCCGTGATGGTGGAGCCGGACCGGGACGCCCCCGGCACCAGCGCGAGCGCCTGGAACCCGCCGATGATGAGGCCCTGCTTCAGCGTCAGCTCGCCGATCGGCGTCCGCTGCCGTCCGATCTGCTCGGCCAGCAGCAGGAGCAGGCCGAAGACGATCAGCACGGTCGCGTTGATCCACAGGTTGCGCGCAGGGCCCTCGATCTGGTCCTTGAACACCACCCCGAGCACGCCGAGGGGGATCGTGCCGAGCCCGATGTACCAGCCCATGCGGGCGTCCAGGTCGTCGCGCAGTTCCGGCGTCCACAAACTGCGCAGCCAGGTCCACACGATGCGCACGATGTCGCGCCAGAAGTAGATGACCACGGCCAGCATCGTGCCGAGCTGGATCACCGCGGTGAAGGCGGCTCCGGGGTCTCCCCAGCCGAACAGGCGGGGAACGATGAGCAGATGGGCGGAGCTGGAGATGGGCAGGAACTCGGTCAGCCCCTGCACGATGCCCAGCACGATCGCTTGCAGTGCGTCCATAGTGCGCGCCAGCCTATGGCAGCGGCATGAGGGAGGTCAGCCATGCCGGCCGGTAACCGGTGCGGATTCGTGACGGGCGCGGGCTTCGGCGGCCGGTGGCCGGCAAGGCGCGTCCTTCGCCATCCACGGAAGTGAGGCGTGCCAACACGGTAACCTGGCCGGATCATGGATCAGCGAATGGTCGGGCGCAGCGGTCTTTCGGTGTCGCGGGTGGGGCTCGGCACCATGACCTGGGGGCGCGACACCGGCGCGGAGGAGGCCGCCGCGCAGCTCGTCGCCTTCGCCGAAGCCGGGGGCACACTGGTCGACACCGCCGACGTCTACGCGGGCGGCGACGCCGAGCGCCTGCTCGGCCGACTGCTGCGCGACTCGGTGCCGCGCTCGGAGATGGTCATCGCGACCAAGGCGGTCCTCACGCCCCGGGGCCCGAGGTCCAGGAACGCCTCGCGCCGCAGCCTGCTGGCGGCGCTGGACGCCTCGCTCGCCCGGCTGGGCGTCGACGAGGTCGACCTGTGGCAGCTGCACGCCTTCGACGCCGAGGTGCCCCTGGAGGAGACCCTGGCGGCGGTCGACACCGCCGTCTCCTCCGGCCGCGCGATGTACGCCGGGGTCTGCAACTACGCGGCGTGGCAGCTGGCCGCGGCGGGGGTCTGGCAGCGCGCGGCTCCGGGGCGGGTGCCCATCGTCTCGGCCCAGATCGAGTACTCCCTGCTGGCCAGGGACGCCGAGCGCGAGGTACTGCCGGCGTCCGAGCACGTCGGCGCGGGGGTGCTCGCCTGGTCGCCGCTCGGGCGCGGGGTGCTGACCGGCAAGTACCGCGTGGGCATCCCCGCCGACTCGCGGGCCGCGACGCCACACTTCGCCGACTTCGTCCAGCCGTATCTCGACGAGCGGTGCCGCCGAGTCGTCGAGTCGGTGACCACGGCCGCCGAGGGGCTCGGGGTATCCCCGCTCGCGGTGGCCCTTTCCTGGGTGCGCGACCAGCCGGGGGTGGCCGCGGCCATCGTCGGCGCGCGCACGCACGCACAGCTGAAGGGAGTGCTGCAGGCAGAGGAGCTGACGCTGCCGGTGGAGATCCGCGAGGCGCTCGACGACGTGTCCGCCGTGGAGTAGCGCCGCGATCACCCGTAACCACCGAACGGGAAACTCGTTCGCGTATCACTAGTCGATACCGAATCGCAACTTTTCCTGGAAAGACCGGCGTTCTGGCACACGATGGTTTCCGGAGGCGGCGGGAGGGGAGCCAGCGCCTACCCCGGAAGACGATGGAGGGCAACCATGCGTAAGGGCACGACCGCCATCTCGGCGGGAGCGCTGACGCTGGCGCTGAGCGGGGGAACCGCACTGCTGGTGGCCGCGCCCGCCGCGGGGTCCTCGTCGCGCCTGGCCGACTGCGATCGGGGCGGCACTCCCCTGTCCAGCCTCACCGGCGGCGTGTGCGACCTGCTGAGCGAGGTCACCGACACGGTGGGCGACCTCGGCGGCGGGCTGAAGCCGGTGACCGACACGGTGCAGAAGACGGTCGAGACGACCGTCGAGACGACCACGGAGAAGGTCCTCGGCGGCGGGAACGGGGCCATGGCCACCCGGCCGCCCAGCGCGAGCGCCTCTCCGTCCCAGGCGCCCGGCGAGGCCGGTGGCGGCTCCGGCGGGTCGGGGGACGGCTCCGGTGACGACCTGCTCGGGCTGCCGATCGACACCGGCTGCCTGCCACTGATCGGCTCCTCCGAATGCGGGGACACCGACGCCTCACCGGCGCCGAAGTCACCCGCCGGCCCCGACCGCTCCGGCTCGGGCGATCACCCCGCCACGCGTAGCGCCCCGCGCATGGACAACGATCGGCCGCCCGCCGACCGGCCCCCTACCGGCGAACCCCCGGTGCAAGGAGCAACCCTGCCCGCCGAGCCGGTGGACCGTGCCATGCCGTCCGTGCACGCGACCTCGCCGCCCCGCGCCGACATCGAGATGCCGCCGTTGGTGCCGTTGTGGCCCGGCCAGCCCCTCCCGGTGCTGACCGGCACCCTGCAGGCCCGCAAGACCGCGCCCCCCAGGCCGTACGACCCCGTGGGCACCGCGCTGACCGCCGTGCTACTGGCCTCGGCGATCCTCGCGACCCGTGTCGTGCAGTCGCGCCGGGCCGCCGACACGCCGCGCTCGATGCCCTTCGAGGGCCTGCGCTCCTCCGAGGCCGGACGCCACCGCCTCGCCTGACGCCGCGCGCCGGCGGCCCGGGCCCACGATGTGGGCGAAAGCCGCCGGCGGGTCAGACGCCCATCGCGTGGACGCCGCCGTCGACGTGCACGATCTCGCCGGTCGTGGCCGGGAACCAGTCGGACAGCAGCGCCACGCACGCCTTGGCCGCGGGCGCGGGATCGGCGAGGTCCCACCCGAGGGGCGCCTTGGCGGGCCAGCTCTCCTCGAACTCCTTGAAGCCCGGGATGCTCTTGGCCGCCATGGTGCGCAGCGGCCCGGCCGCCACGAGGTTCACCCGGATGCCGTGCTTGCCGAAGTCGCGCGCCAGATAGCGCGAGCACGACTCCAGGCCCGCCTTGGCCACGCCCATCCAGTCGTAGACGGGCCAGGCCTTGGTGGCGTCGAAGTCGAGGCCGACGACGGCGCCGCCCTCCTTCATCAGGGGCAGGCAGGCGACCGCCAGCGACTTGAAGGAGAAGGTGGAGACGTGCACGGCCGTCGCCACGTCCTCCCAGGTGGTGTTGAGGAAGTTGCCGCCGAGGGCCGTCTGCGGCGCGAAGCCGATCGAGTGGACCACCCCGTCGAGGCCGCCGAGATGCTCGCCGACCCGGTCGGCGAGGGAGTCGAGGTGCTCGGTGTTCTGCACGTCCAGCTCGATCACCGGTGGCGGCTCGGGGAGGCGCTTGGCGATGCGCTCGACCAGGCTCAGGCGGCCGAAGCCGGTGAGCACGATCTGGGCGCCCTCCTCCTGCGCCAGCTTGGCGACCGAGAAGGCGATCGAGGCGTCGGTGAGGACACCGGTCACCAAGAGCCGCTTGCCGTCGAGAATTCCCATGTCAGTGCCCCATTCCCAGGCCGCCGTCGACCGGGACGACCGCCCCGGTGATATAGGCGGCGTCGTCGCTCGCCAGGAACTTGACCACCCGCGCGATGTCGGCTCCGCTCGCGGCCCGGCCGAGCGGGATGTTCTTGAGTATGGCCTGCTGCTGCTCGGACTCCAGGGCGGCCGTCATGTCGGTCTCGACGAAGCCGGGCGCCACCACGTTGACGGTGATGCCGCGCGACCCGAGCTCGCGCGCCAGCGACCGGCCGAAGCCGATCAGGCCGGCCTTGGAGGCGGCGTAGTTGGTCTGGCCGGCCGAGCCGAGCATTGCGACGACGGAGGAGATGAGCACGATGCGGCCGCGCCGCATCCGCAGCATGCCGCGGGTCGCCCGCTTCGCGACGCGGTAGGCGCCGGTCAGGTTGGTGTCGATGACGTCGGTGAAGGCGTCCTCCTTCATCAACGGCAGCAGGGTGTCCCTGGTGATGCCCGCGTTGGCCACGACGACCTCGACGGGCCCGTGCTCCGCCTCGGCCTTGGAGAAGGCGGCGTCCACGTCTTCGGAGCTGGTGACGTCACACCTCACCCCGAACAACCCCTCAGGGGGCTCTCCAGAGCGGTAGGTGACGGCGACGGCGTCACCGGCCGCGGCCAGCTCACGGGCGATCGAAAGGCCGATCCCGCGATTGCCACCGGTTACGAGTACTGATCGAGCCATGGGCAAGACGCTATCGCCTACTCGCAGGTAAACCCTTATCCGTGCCGTACAAGATCACACGGTTAGGATCGTGGACATGCGCCAGATCGATCCCGACTTTCTCGCCCTGCCGCTCCGGCGGCTGGCGGACGCGGCCCTGCAGCGTGCCCGTGAACTGGGCGCCGAACACGCCGACTTCCGGCTCGAACGGGTACGCGGCGAGACCCTCAGCCTGTTCGACGCCCGTCTCGAAGGCTCCATGGACGCCGACGACCTCGGCTACGCCGTCCGGGTGATCCGCGACGGCACGTGGGGCTTCGCGGCGGGCATCGAGCTGACCCCCGAGGCCGCGGCCCACGTCGCCGAGCAGGCCGTCAAGGTGGCGGAGGTCGCCTCGGCCGTCAACCGCGAGCCGGTCGAGCTGGCTCCCGAGCCGGTCCACTCCGGCGTCACGTGGGTGTCCCCCTACGACGTCGACCCCTTCTCCGTGGCCCTCAAGGACAAGGTGGCCCTGCTGGCCGACTGGTCCGCCGGCCTGCTGAAGGACCCGCGCGTCGACCACGTCTCCGCCTCGCTCATGCAGGTCAAGGAGCAGAAGTTCTACGCCGACACCGCCGGCACCGACACCACGCAGCAACGCGTGCGCACCCACCCGGTCCTGACGGTGATGCGGGCGGCCGACGGCCGCTTCGACGACATGCGCACGCTGGCCCCGCCCGCCGGGCGCGGCTACGAGTACCTCACCGGCACCGGCTGGGACTTCCCCGCCGAGCTGGCGACCCTGCCGGAGCTGCTGGAGGAGAAGCTCAAGGCCCCCTCGGTCGAGGCGGGCGTCTACGACCTGGTCATCCACCCCTCCAACCTGTGGCTGACCATCCACGAGTCGATCGGGCACGCGACCGAGCTCGACCGGGCGCTCGGCTACGAGGCGGCCTACGCCGGCACGAGCTTCGCCACGTTCGACAAGCTTGGCACCCTCGAGTACGGCTCCCCGGCGTTGAACGTCACCGGTGACCGCACGGCCGAGCACGGCCTGGCCTCGATCGGCTACGACGACGAGGGCGTCGCGACGCGGCAGTTCGACATCGTCCGCGGCGGCACCCTGGTGGGCTACCAGCTCGACCGCCGCATGGCGCTGCTGAAGGGCCTCGGCCCCTCCAACGGGTGCGCGTTCGCCGACTCGCCCGGGCACCCCCCGATCCAGCGGATGGCCAACGTCTCCCTCCAGCCCACGCCCGACGGTCCCTCGACCGACGAGCTGATCTCCCGCGTCGAGCGCGGCCTGTACGTCATGGGCGACAAGAGCTGGTCCATCGACATGCAGCGGTACAACTTCCAGTTCACCGGCCAGCGGTTCTACCGCATCGAGAACGGCCGGCTCACCGGCCAGGTGCGCGACGTGGCCTACCAGGCGACCACCACCGACTTCTGGCGGTCCATGGAGGCCGTCGGCGGGCCGCAGACCTACGTGCTCGGCGGCGCCTTCAACTGCGGCAAGGGCCAGCCGGGCCAGGTCGCGCCGGTCAGCCACGGGTCCCCCTCCGCGCTGTTCCGCGGGGTCAAGATACTCAACACCGTTCAGGAGGGTGGAAAGTGACTCCTCAGGAGACCGTCGAGCGTGCCCTTGCGCTCAGCAAGGCCGACGACTGCGTCGTGATCGTCGACGAGGGGTCCACCGCGAACCTCCGCTTCGCCGGCAACACGCTGACCACCAACGGGGTGGCCCGTTCCTCCCAGCTCACGGTGATCTCGATCACCGGCCAGGGTGTCGGCGTCGTCTCGCGCTCGGCGGTGCGTCCCGACCAGCTCGCCGACGTCGTCACCGCGGCCGACCTGGCCTCGCACGAGGCGCCGCCCGCCGAGGACGCCCGGCCGCTGGTCGCGGCGGCGCAGTCCCCCGACTGGGACCGGCCCGCCGAGTCGACCTCGATCGAGGTGTTCGGCCGGTTCGCCCCCGCGCTCGGCGAGGCGTTCGCCGTGGCCGAGACCGCCAACCGCAAGCTGTACGGCTTCGCCGAGCACATCCTCACCTCGACGTTCGTCGGGTCCTCCACCGGGCTGCGGCTCCGCCACGACCAGCCGACCGGCCGCCTGGAGCTCAACGCCAAGTCGCCCGACATGACCCGTTCGGCCTGGTCCGGCGTGGCCACCCGTGACTTCACCGACGTGGACGTCGCGGCGCTGGACGCCGGCCTCGCGCGCCGCCTCGACTGGGCCAAGCGCCGCGTCGACCTGCCCGCGGGCCGGTACGAGACGCTGATCCCGCCCACGGCGGTGGCCGACCTGATGATCTACCTGTACTGGTCGGCGGGGGCCAGGGACGCCGCCGACGGCCGCACGGTCTTCTCCAAGCCCGGCGGCGGCACCCGCGTCGGCGAGTCGCTGTCGAACTCCCCGGTCGACCTGTACAGCGATCCGGCCGCCCCCGGCATCGCCTCCGCGCCCTTCGTGGTCGCCCACGCGGGCAGCCGCGAGCGCTCGGTCTTCGACAACGGGCTGCCGCTGTCGCGGACCGACTGGATCCGCGACGGCTCCCTGGCGGCGCTGCTGCAGACCCGCTACTCGGCCGGGCTGACCGGGCTGGCGGCGACCCCCCAGATCGACAACCTGATCATGTCGGGTCCCGAGGGCGGGCGCTCGCTGGAGGAGATGGTCGCCTCGACCGAGCGCGGCCTGCTGCTCACCTGCCTGTGGTACATCCGCGAGGTCGACCCGCAGTCGCTGCTGCTGACCGGCCTCACCCGTGACGGCGTCTATCTCGTGGAGAACGGCGAGGTGGTCGGCGAGGTCAACAACTTCCGGTTCAACGAGAGCCCGGTCGACCTGCTCGGCCGGCTCACCGAGATCGGCCGCGAGGAGCAGACGCTCCCCCGCGAGTGGAACGACTACTTCACCCGAACGATCATGCCGGCGGTGCGGGTGCCCGACTTCAACATGTCGACGGTCAGCCAGGCCAGCTGAGCCACTCCCCCCCGGTGCCGGGCCCCCTCCCGGCACCGGGACCACCCTGGGCGCGAAGATCGTAGCGTCGCAGGCACACCCTGGGACTTCACCCGGATCCCTGGCCGGGCTCGTTCCCACACCAAGCCACGTGCGTGGGAGACCTTCCGCTTGGCCGGCACGGGATAGCTCTTAGGAGTCCTCCAGGCGGAAGCCCACCTTCATGCCCACCTGGTAGTGGCCGATCTCGCCGTCCTCGATGTGGCCGCGGACCTCGGTCACCTCGAACCAGTCGAGATGGCGCAGGGTCTCGGCCGCCCGGCGGATGCCGTTGCGGATCGCCTGGTCCACGCTCTCGGCGGACGTGCCGACGATCTCGGTCACGCGGTACGTACGATCGCTCATCGTTGTCTCCTTAGCGTCGCCCTTGATCGTATGACGCCCGTCCTGCCACGGCCGCCGTCACCACCGATGAGTTCGGGGACTAACGTGGATTGCGTGAAGGTTCGGCGCGGCCGCACGGTCGTTCATGAGGTCACCGACGCGAGACCCTCCCTCACGGCCGACATCGGCCGCAGGGAGAAGCGCTACTTCATCCAGATGGGCATACGGACACTGTGCCTCATCCTGGCCGTGGTGCTGAACGTCCCTTGGCCTGTCCGGGCTCTCTTCGTCGCCGGAGCGATCTTCCTGCCGTACATCGCCGTCATCGGCGCGAACGAGCCGAGTCGTGGCGTGAGCTCTACCTTTGACGGAGAAGGACCTAACCAAACCGAGATACCAATCCACCGACGCGAGATCGGGTCGTGACAAAGTCTTGACGCACCCCATGGGTTGTAGGTGTACGCTTTAGACAAGCGCTCTGGTCCCCCGTCGGAGCGCTCGTGCCGGCGTTCCGGGCCCCCGTCGGAACGCCGATGAAGCGACGCCGGGTGGTTTGCCCCCGTAACCACCCGGCGTCGCCCATTTCTTCATAAAAGAGCTTTTTTAAATGCGCCGGCCCGGCCCGCTCAGCGGTCGCCGAGCGTTTCCGCCGTCGCCTGTCCCCAGTTCTTCGCCAGCGTCGACAGGCGTTCGAGCGCCTCCGGCGACGCGGTGCCGGCGCCCTGCGCCAGGCCGAGCAGGTAGGCGGTGAGCGGCGCCGCGGGACGAGCCACCCCGTGGGCGACATCCCTGGTCAGATCGAGAACGGCGTCCCGGTCCACCTTCTCGGGGTCGATGTCCAGTTCCTTGCAGACCAGCGCCGTCCACTCAGCCAGCACGTTCATGAAGTCCCTCTCCTCGTGAACCTTTCACGGGCGGTCACGGCAGTGCCGCCCGCCCGCCGGATTCCGTCGCTTCCCCGGCCGCGTGCGGCATCCGCCTCCTGGCGTCCGCCACGTCGTCGATCGTGTCGCAATCGAACCACGGAACGCGGCCGCCGTCGCCCACCGGCAGGCCGAGCCGCACCGGGTCGAGCGGGCCGAGCAGCCCGCGCAGGGACCGCCCCTCGTACCCGGCGAGCGCGCGGGCGAGCGTCTCCGTCCGCCAGACGCCGGTGAGCCACTGCTCACGCCCGTCCTCGTCGACCAGCACGGCCCCGGCCCGCGGGGGCGTCCCCGCGGCGGCGAGCAGCGCGGCGACGTGGCCGGGCAGGAGGAACGGCAGATCGGCCGCCAGCAGCGCCACCCACGGCGCCTGGACGCGCGCCAGGCCCGCGCGCAGTGCGGGGATAGGGCCGCCGCCCGGCGGGTCCTCACGGGCGAACTCACCGCGCGGGAGGCCCGGGCGTGCCGGGCCCACCACGACGAGCCGGGCGGCGCCGGGCACCGCCGCCACGACGCGCTCGATCAGCGTCAGGCCGCCCACGCTGACGCCGGGCTTGTCCCCTCCGCCGAGCCGTCGCGCCTCGCCCCCCGCCAGCACCACGGCGTCGTACGGCACCGCGGTCGGCACCACGGCGTCGTACGGCCCGGCCGCCGGCACCACGGCGTCGTAGGGGGCCCCAGGCGCCGCGCCGGGCTCCGGCCCGGCGTACGGCAGGCCAGGCGGCGAGCCGGGCACCCTCGCGGCGCCCGGCGTCCCACGCGGCGCGGCGGGCATCTCAGCCGCCGATGGCCGACATGGGGCGGGCCGGCTGCAGGAAGCTCGGATCGTCGATGCCGTGGCCGGCGCGCTTGCCGCGCACGGCGGCGACCCAGCGCTCCGCCAGCTCGTCGTCGGAGGCCCCCGACCGCAGGGCGCCGCGCAGGTCGGACTCCTCGGTCGCGAACAGGCAGTTGCGGATCTGGCCGTCGGCCGTCAGCCGCACCCGGTCGCAGGCGCCGCAGAACGGCCGGGTCACCGAGCCGATGACCCCGACCCTGGCGGGACCGCCGTCCACCAGGAAGACCTCGGCCGGGGCGCTGCCCCGCTCCCCCGGGTCGTCGGGAGTCAGGCTGAACTCGGCGCCCAGGATGGCGAGGATCTCGTCGGCGGTGACCATGTTCTCGCGGCGCCAGCCGTGCTGGGCGTCGAGCGGCATCTGCTCGATGAACCGCAGCTCGTAGCCCTGCTCGAGGCAGAAGCGCAGCAGCCGCACCGCCTCGTGGTCGTTGACGTCGCGCATGAGGACCGCGTTGACCTTCACCGGCCGAAGACCCGCCGCCTCGGCGGCGGCCAGGCCGGAAAGGACGTCGGCGAGCCGGTCGCGGTGCGCCAGCCGGATGAAGGCCTCACGGTCGAGGGTGTCGAGCGAGATGTTGACCCGGTCGAGGCCCGCCTGCGCCAGCGGCTCGGCGAGGCGGGCCAGGCCGATGCCGTTGGAGGTGATCGAGATCTGCGGGCGGGGACGCAGCGCGGCCGTCCGCGCGACGATGTCGACGATCTCGCGCCGCAGCAGCGGCTCGCCGCCGGTGTAGCGGATCTCGGTGATGCCGAGCCGCTCGACGCCGATGGCCACCAGGCGGCAGATCTCGTCGGCGGTGAGCAGTTCAGGCTTCGGCAGCCAGTCGAGGCCCTCCGGAGGCATGCAGTAGGCGCAGCGGAGATTGCACTTGTCGGTCAGCGAGACCCTGAGGTCGGTGGCCACTCGCCCGAACGAGTCAACGAGCACCGGGGGGCCCTCCTGTTGTGCGTGGCGAGATGTCGGTGAAACCGCCAGCCTACGGCGAAGGTCCGACAACGTTCACTGTAGACCTTGCTCCCGCCGCAACATCGGGCCGCCCCGAGGCATGCCGCGTGTCCGCGAAGGTCCGCCCCCCAGGCGCTGCCGGGCGACCCGCTACGCGGCGCTGCCGGCGCGGCGCTTGGTCCACACGTCGAAGGCGACCGCGGCGAGCAGGACGATGCCCTTGACGAGCATGACCCGCTCGCTGGGCGCGCCGATCAGGGACATGCCATTGTTGATCACGCCCATGATGAGGCCGCCGGTGATCGCGCCGACCACCTTGCCGACGCCGCCCTGGACCGCCGCGCCGCCGATGAACGCGGCCGCGATGGCGTCCAGCTCGAAGGAGTTGCCGGCCGTCGGACCGGCCTGGTTGAGGCGGCCGGCGAAGATGACCCCGGCCAGGGCGGCGAGCACGCCCATGTTGACGAAGATCCAGAAGACCACCGACTTGACCTTGACGCCGGACAGCATCGCCGCCTGCAGGTTGCCGCCGATGGCGTAGATGCGCCGGCCGAACACCGCGCGGGTGGTGATCAGGGAGTACCCGAGCACCAGGAACGCCAGCAGCACCAGCACCCACGGGAGGTTCTTGAAGCGGGCCAGCTGCACCACGACGGCCATGACCACGACGGCCCCGGCGATGATCTTCAGCAGGAACAGGGCCGGCGGGTCGACATCCTGGCCGTAACGCAGCCGGGCGCTGCGGGTGCGCCACTGTGACGTGGCCATGCCCGCGACCGCGATGACGCCCACCAGGATGCTGAACAGGTCGGCGCCGCCGAGCGGGCCGAGGCCGATGTTGCCCAGGTAGCCGTCGGTGAACCCGTTGGCCAGCGTGCGCACCGGGTCGGGGAACGGGCCGATGCCCTGGTTGCCGAGCACGGTGAGGGTGAGCGCGCGGAACAGCAGCATGCCGGCCAGGGTGACGATGAACGCCGGGATGCCGAAGTAGGCGATCCAGAACCCCTGCCAGGCGCCGATCAGGCCGCCCGCGATCAGGGTGAGCAGCAGGGCGAGCGGCCAGGGGACGCCGTAGTTCACCATCAGCACGGCCGCGATGGCGCCGGTGACGGCGACCACCGACCCCACCGACAGGTCGATGTGCCCGGCGATGATGATCAGGATCATCCCGATGGCGAGGATCAGGATGTAGGAGTTCTGCACGATGATGTTGGAGATGTTCTGCGGCTGGAGCAGAGCACCGTCCGTCAGCACGGAGAACAGCACGACGATCAGCGCGAAGGCGATGTAGATGCCGCTCTGGCGGATGTTGAGCGAGATGCCGAACAGCGACGTGCGGCCCGGCGGCCCGGCGGGGCCGGCGTCCTTCCCGCCCGGGGTGACATCGGCGCCGGCGGGGGAGATGCTGCTCATCGGATCTACTCCTGTCCCTTCGTCATGTACTGCATGAGGCGTTCCTGGGTCGCGTCCTGCCGGCTGACCTCGCCCGTGATACGGCCGGCCGAGAGCGTGTAGATCCGATCGCACAGACCCAGCAGTTCGGGCAGCTCAGAGGATATGACCATGATCGCCTTGCCCTGGTCGGCCAGGTGGTTGATGATCGAGTAGATCTCGTACTTGGCACCCACGTCGATGCCCCGGGTCGGCTCGTCCAGGATGAGCACGTCGGCGTCGGTGAAGATCCACTTGGACAGGACGACCTTCTGCTGGTTGCCGCCGCTGAGCTTGCCCGTGACGCTCAGCACGCTGGGCGCCTTGATGTTCATGCTCGCCCGGAAGTCCTCGGCGACCCGGTATTCCTCGTTGTCGTTGATCCATCCCCGGCTGGCCAGCTTGGACAGCTGGGCGGCCGAGACGTTGCGCTTGATGTCGTCGATGAGGTTCAGCCCGTAGCGCTTGCGGTCCTCGGTGGCGTAGGCGATGCCGTGGTCGATGGCGTCGCGCACCGAGCGGATCTCGACGAGCTTGCCGTCCCGGTAGATGCGCCCTGAGATGTCGGTGCCGTAGGAGCGGCCGAAGACGCTCATCGCCAGCTCCGTGCGCCCGGCGCCCATCAGGCCGGCGAGCCCCACGATCTCGCCTCGCCGCAGCGTCAGGCCGGCCCCCGAGACGACCTTGCGCTCGCGCTGGGTCGGGCTGTGCACCGTCCAGTCCTCGATGCGCAGCGCCTCGTCGCCGATCTTCGGCTCGTGCGGCGGGTAGCGGTTCTCCAGGTCACGGCCGACCATCGCCGAGATGATGCGGTCCTCGGTGACGTGGTCGGTCTTCATGTCCAGGGTCTCGATCGTCCGCCCGTCGCGCAGGATGGTGATCGAGTCGGCGATCGCCATGACCTCGTTGAGCTTGTGCGAGATGATCACGCAGGTGATGCCCTCGTCGCGCAGGCCGCGCAGCAGGTCCAGCAGGTGCGCGGAGTCCTCGTCGTTGAGCGCGGCCGTCGGCTCGTCCAGGATGAGCAGCCGCACCTCCTTGGACAGCGCCTTGGCGATCTCGACGAGCTGCTGCTTGCCCACGCCGATGTCGGAGACCTGGGTCACGGGATTCTCCCGCAGCCCCACGCGCGTGAGGAGGCCGCCCGCCTCGTGGTTGGTCCGGTTCCAGTCGATCAGGCCGCGGGCCGCCCGCTCGTTGCCGAGGAAGATGTTCTCGGCGATCGACAGCTGGGGGCACAGCGCCAGTTCCTGGTGGATGATGACGATCCCGCGCTGCTCGCTGTCCCGGATCGTGGCGAAGCGGCAGGGATCGCCGTCGAAGAGGATCTCGCCCTCGTAGGAGCCGTGGGGGTACACGCCCGACAGCACCTTCATCAGAGTCGACTTGCCCGCGCCGTTCTCGCCGCAGATGGCGTGGATCTCGCCTTGGCGTACGGACAGGTTCACGTCCTGGAGCGCCTTGACTCCGGGAAAGGTCTTGGTGATTCCCCGCATCCGCAGGATGTCGTCGGTCATCGAAACTCCTCGAGCGTGTAAACCCCCACCTTCAGGCGGGGACGCTGCACAGTGCCGCAGACTTCGGTCTTCAGGGAACGTCACGGCGGGGTGGGGGGGCCCGGGGGGGGGGGCCCCCCCCCCCCGGTCAGGCCCCCCCCGCCCCGCGGGGTGTTGAGCGGGGGTGGGAG
>NZ_JALLPO010000016.1:0-143820 GCF_023276435.1 Sphaerisporangium perillae | reverse complement strand
GCGGGGGGGGCGGGGCACCGGGCCCCAATCTTGGTGTATACGGGCACCGTCGGGGGGGGGGGGGGGGCGGGGGGGGGGGCCCCCCACCCCATTGGATCAGCCCAGCTGCGCCTGCGTGTAGTAGCCGCTGTCGATGATGATCTTCTGGTAGTTCGTCTTGTCGACGATCACCGGGTCGAGCAGGTAGGACGGGACGACCTTGTTGCCGTTGTCGTAGTCCTTGGTGTTGTTCACCTCGGGCTTGCCGCCCTTGAGCACGGTGTCGGCCATCTTCACGGTGACGTCCGCGAGCTGGCGGGTGTCCTTGTAGATCGTGGAGTACTGCTCACCGGCGATGATGGACTTCACCGAGGCCAGCTCGGCGTCCTGGCCGGTCACGGTCGGGTACGGCTGGCCGGCGGTGCCGTAGCCGTTGCTCTTCAGGGCCGACAGGATGCCGATCGACAGGCCGTCGTAGGGCGAAAGGACGCCGTCGACCTTCTTGCCGCCGCTGTAGGTCTTGGTGAGCAGGTCCTCCATGCGCTTCTGCGCGGTGGCCGGGTCCCAGCGCAGGATGGCCACGGTCTTGAAGTCGGTCTGGCCGCTCTGGACCTTCAGGGTGCCCTTGTCGATGTAGGGCTTCAGCACCGACATCGCGCCGTTGAAGAAGAAGGTGGCGTTGTTGTCGTCGGGCGAGCCGGCGAACAGCTCGATGTTGAACGGGCCCTTGGCGTCGCCGTCCCCGCCATCGGCGGTCTTCAGCTTGAGGCCGACCAGCAGCGAGGTGGCCTGCTGGACACCGACCTTGAAGTTGTCGAAGGTGGCGTAGTAGTCGACGTTCGGGCTGTTGCGGATCAGCCGGTCGTAGGCGATGACCGGGATGTGCTTGTCGGCCGCCTCCTGCAGCTGGGTGGTGATGGCCGTGCCGTCGATCGAGGCGATGATGAGCAGCTTGGCGCCCTTGGTGATCTGGTTCTCCAGCTGGTTCACCTGGGTGGGGATGTCGTTCTCGGCGTACTGCAGGTCGACCTTGTAGCCGAGCTTCTCCAGGCTCGCCTTGACGTTGTCACCGTCGTGGATCCAGCGCTCCGACGACTTGGTGGGCATGGTGACGCCCACCAGGGCACCGGCAGTGCCGGCGGCGCCGCTGGCCGAGGCCTGGGCGTCGACGGTCTTCTCACTGGACCCGCACGCGGTCAGTGCCGCGGCGAGCGCGAAGGTGGATGCCACCGTCGCCAGTCTTGCGAATCTCATCGTTCTACTCCTTGCGAGTGGGGTCCCGATGCGAGCGGGTGGAGTCCGGCCGTGCCCCGGCCTGCGGGGCCCGGTGCGAATCGCGGTGGATCCGTCGTGGCGAGGGGTCTTTCGGCCGCTGGGCCGCCCGTCCCGTGCCCGGCGCCGGGTGGGCGCGGACGGCGGGGGTGAGGCGGCCGGTGGGGGGCGAGGCGTCCGGCCGGCGCCGGAGAGCTCGATGCCCGCACATGCCGGTTACCGTCCCGGCCGCGTGGACGGCGCGCCCGAGCCGATCACAGGATCGGCTTCATGGCCGGCTGGCATGTACGGACCTCCCGAATCGCGATCAGGCGAGCATGAGTACCGTGCGCCTGAGCGGCTCAGTGTTATCGCTAACAATTTGCCTGTCAATAGAGTCCGATAACGTCGCTATAACAAGAGCGAAACTCTTGGCGACCAGCGCTTTCGCCACCGGCGGGGCGAGGGGTCGGAGCGGGGCGCCGGCAGGCAGGGCTCCCGGCGCGGCTCGCGCGCGGCTCGCACGCGTTCCCGCCCCGGGATACGCCACGCGGGCACGGCCGGGGCCGGCCTCGCGGGTGAGCACGGCGAGGAGAGCGCGCATCAGTAAACGCCGCGCAGGCCACGACGTCAACATGGTGTCAACGTGCCATTTCGGCGTAATCGGACCGTGACCTGGAAATTCTTGACGGACCCGGTTGTTAGCGTTCACAGTCAAGCCCAGGTGCGCCGGCGCCCCGCCCCCGCGGACACCCGGCGCGACCCGCTCCGGCGCCATGGGTATGGCACCGCAAGCACGGTCTAGGACAGCCAGCAACCTGAGAGTGAATGTGAGCGATAACAACAGTCGCTATGTGGTCGGCGTGGACTTCGGCACGCTATCGGGCCGCGCCGTCGTGGTACGCGTAGAGGACGGCGCCGAGCTCGGCGCGGCCGTCCACGAGTACGCCGAGCGCGTCATCGAGGACGCGCTGCCCGGCAGCGGCGTCCGGCTCGGTCCCGACTGGGCGCTGCAGTCGCCGCAGGACTGGCGCGACGTGCTGCGCGTCGCGGTGCCCAAGGCGCTGGCCGTGGCCGGAGTGCCCGCCTCGCAAGTGATCGGCATCGGCACCGACTTCACCGCCTGCACCGTGCTGCCGGCCACCGCCGACGGCACGCCGCTGTGCGAGCTGCTCCCCGACCGGCCGCACGCGTGGCCGAAGCTGTGGAAGCACCACGCCGCCCAGCCGCACGCCGACCGGATCAACGCCCTGGCCGCCGAGCGCGGCGAGCCCTGGCTGCCCCGTTACGGCGGCAAGATCTCCTCGGAGTGGCAGTTCGCCAAGGGCCTGCAGGTCCTCCAGGAGGACCCCGAGGTGTACGACCTGGCCGAGCGCTGGATCGAGGCGGCCGACTGGATCATCTGGCAGCTCACCGGCGTGGAGACCCGCAACGTCTGCACCGCCGGTTACAAGGGGATCTACCAGGAGGGCGGCTATCCCTCCGCCGGCTTCCTGGCCGCCCTGGACCCGGGGTTCGCCGGCTTCACCGGCAAGCTCGGCGGCGAGCCCTCCCCCCTCGGGGGCCTCGCGGGGCGGCTCACCGCCCGGGCGGCCGAGTGGACCAAGCTCCCCGAAGGCATCGCCGTGGCCGTCGGCAACGTTGACGCGCACGTCACCTCGGCCGCCGCCGACGCCGTGCGGCCGGGCCAGATGGTCGCCATCATGGGCACCTCGACCTGCCACGTCATGCCCTCCGACCGGCTGGCCGAGGTGCCCGGCATGTGCGGAGTCGTGCGCGACGGCATCGTGCCGGGCCTTTGGGGATACGAGGCCGGGCAGTCGGGAGTCGGCGACATCTTCGCCTGGTTCGTCGATACCTCGGTGCCCGCCTCCTACACCGAGCGGGCCGCCGAGCTGGGCCTCGGCGTTCACGAGTACCTGACCTCGCTCGCCGCCGAGCAGAAGGTCGGCGCGCACGGCCTGGTCGCGCTCGACTGGCACAACGGCAACCGCTCGGTGCTGGTGGACCACAACCTGTCGGCGGTGATCGCCGGACAGACCCTCGCCACCCGGCCCGAGGACGTCTACCGGGCGCTCATCGAGGCCACCGCCTTCGGCGCCCGCGTCATCGTGGAGACCTTCGAGAAGTCGGGGGTGCCGGTGGAGGAGTTCGTCGTCGCCGGCGGGCTGCTCAAGAACGCCTTCCTCATGCAGATCTACGCCGACGTGCTGCGCCGCCCGCTGTCGGTCATCGGCTCCGACCAGGGGCCCGCGCTCGGCTCGGCGATCCACGCCGCCGTCGCCGCCGGGGCCTACGGCGACATCACCCAGGCCGCCGCGGCGATGGGCAAGCGCACCACGGACGCCTACGTGCCCGACGCCGCCCGCGCCGACGCCTACGACCGGCTGTACGCCGAGTACCGGCGCCTGCACGACCACTTCGCCGACGGGGAGCTGCTGCACCGGCTCCGCGCGATCAGGAACGAGGCCGGGGCATGATGCTGGAGGAGCTGCGCGAGACGGTCAGCCGGCTGCACGCCGAGCTGGTGCGCTACAACCTCGTCGCGTGGACCGCCGGCAACGTCTCCGGGCGGGCGCCCGGCGGCGAGCTGTTCGTCATCAAGCCGAGCGGGATCTCCTACGACGAGCTGACCCCCGAGGCGATGGTCGTGTGCGACCTCGACGGCAACCTGGTCGAGGGCGACTACGCGCCCTCCAGCGACACCGCCGCGCACGCCTACACCTACCGGAACCTGCCGGAGGTGAACGGGGTGGTGCACACCCACTCCACCTACGCCTCGGCCTGGGCCGCGCGCGGCGAGCCGATCCCCTGCGTGCTCACGGCGATGGCCGACGAGTTCGGCGGCGAGATCCCCGTGGGGCCCTTCGCCCTGATCGGGAACGACGACATCGGCAAGGGCATCGTGGCCACGCTCTCGGGCCACCGCTCCCCCGCCGTGCTGATGCAGAACCACGGGGTCTTCAGCATCGGCGACTCGCCGAAGGCGGCGGTGAAGGCCGCCGTGATGTGCGAGGACGTCGCCCGCACCGTCCACGTGGCGCGGCAGCTCGGCGAGCCGCTGCCGATCCCCCAAGCCGACATCGACCGCTTGTACGACCGCTATCAGAACGTTTATGGGCAGAGGAGTCATCTGTGAAACTGTGGTTCCTTACCGGCAGCCAGAGCCTGTACGGCGAGGACACGCTGCGGCAGGTGGCCGACCAGTCCCGGCAGATCGCCGACGCCCTGGACCGCGCGCTGCCCTTCGAGGTCGTCTGGCAGCCCGTCCTCACCGACGCGGGCGCCATCCGCAAGATGTGCGTCGCGGCGAACGCCGACGACGAGTGCGGCGGCGTCATCGCGTGGATGCACACCTTCTCGCCGGCCAAGATGTGGATCGCCGGCCTGGACGCGCTGCGCAGGCCGCTGCTGCATCTGCACACCCAGGCCAACGTCGAGCTGCCGTGGAGTTCCATCGACATGGACTTCATGAACCTCAACCAGGCCGCGCACGGCGACCGCGAGTTCGGCTACATCCAGTCCCGGCTCGGCGTGCCGCGCAAGACCGTGGCCGGGCACGTCAGCGACCCCGCGGTGGTGGCGCGCGTCGGCGCCTGGGCGCGGGCCGCGGCCGGCCGGGCCGAGGTGGGCTCGCTGAAGCTGGCCAGGTTCGGCGACAACATGCGGGACGTCGCGGTCACCGAGGGTGACAAGGTCGAGGCGCAGCTGCGCTTCGGCGTCTCGGTGAACACCTACGGCGTCAACGATCTGGTGGAGGCGGTCGAGGCGTCCGCGGACGCGGACGTGACGGCGCTGGTCAAGGAGTACGAGGACAGCTACCTGGTGGCCGGGGAGCTGCGGGCGGGCGGCGAGCGCCACGACTCCCTGCGGTACGCGGCGCGCATCGAGCTCGGCCTGCGCCACTTCCTGGAGGGCGGCGGCTTCAAGGCGTTCACCACCAGCTTCGAGGACCTCGGCGGGCTCCGGCAGCTGCCGGGGCTGGCCGTCCAGCGGCTGATGGCCGACGGCTACGGGTTCGGCGGCGAGGGCGACTGGAAGACCTCGGTGCTGCTGCGGACGCTGAAGGTCATGTCGGCGGGGCTCCCGGGCGGCACCTCCTTCATGGAGGACTACACCTACCACCTGACCCCGGGCGAGGAGGTCATCCTCGGCGCCCACATGCTGGAGGTCTGCCCGACGATCGCCTCGGGCACCCCCTCGTGCGAGATCCACCCGCTGAGCATCGGCGGCCGCGAGGACCCCGTGCGGCTGGTGTTCGACGCCCAGCCGGGACCCGCGGTCGTCGTGGGCCTGGCCGACATGGGAGAACGGTTCCGCCTGGTGGCCAACGAGATCGACGTGGTCGCCCCCGCCGAGCCGCTGCCCCGCCTCCCGGTCGCGCGGGCCGTGTGGAAGCCGCGCCCCGACCTGCGCACCTCGACCGAGTCGTGGCTGACCGCCGGAGCCCCGCACCACACCGTGCTGTCGGCGGCGGTCGGCGCCGAGGAGCTGACCGACTTCGCCGACATGCTCGGCGTCGAGCTGCTCCTGATCGACGCCGACACCACCACCCGCAGGTTCGCCCAGGAACTGCGCTGGAACCAGGCCTACTACCGCCTGGCCCAGGGGTTCTGACCCGACGTAGGCCCTGAACCCCCGTGGGGGCACGCGGACGAGTCGTCCGCGTGCCCCAGCGGGGGCTTTGGCATGTCCCGTCCGGGCGGCTCGGGTAGAGCCGCCCGGAGGGCTCAGGTGGAGGGCTGAGGTTGCCCGCGGAGGGCTCAGGTGGTCCGCAGAAGGCTCAGGTGGTCCGCGGGGGGCCGGAGCTGCGGCGCACGACCAGGTGCGGCTGCACCACGATGCGCGCGGGCGGGGCGGCCTCTGTGAGCGCCACTCCCCCGGCGCCCGCGAGCAGGCCGTCGGGCGGCTGCGCCGATCGGCCGCAGGGGGACTCCTCGTCGGCCAGGGCGTCGAGGAGGAGCTCAATGGCCTTGCGGCCGACCTCGGAGAAGTCCTGGGACACCGTGGTGAGCGGCGGGGTGAAGAACTCCGACTCGGGGATGTCGTCGAAGCCGACGACGCTCACGTCGTCCGGGACGCGGATGCGCGCCTCGTCGAGCGCGCGCATCACCCCGAGAGCCATCTGGTCGTTGGCCACGAAGACGGCCGTCAGGTCGGGCACCCCGGCGAGGAGCTGGCCGCAGCGGTAGCCCGAGCGCGGGCTCCAGTCGCCGTACAGGAGGTCGGGGATCGGCGCGCCGGCGGCGGTGAGCGTCTCGCGCCAGCCCTCGATGCGCCCCTGGGACTCCAGCCAGTCCGGCGGCCCGGAGACGTGCCAGACCGTACGGTGGCCCAGCCTGAGCAGGTGCTCGGTGACGAGCACGCCGCCCTTGCGCTGGTCGACGTTCACGACGGGGAGGCCCACGTCGGCGTCCCCCTCCACCGTCACCACCGGGACGGGCTGCGGCATCTCGGCCAGCGCGACCGCGACCGCGCTCTGCGGGACGATGACCACGAGCCCGTCCACCTGCTGACGGGCGAGGTGGTCCAGCGCCTCGGACAGGTCGTCGCGGGTCAGCTCGCGCAGGCTCACGATGCTCACGAAGTAACCGGCCTCACGGGCGGCCCGCTCGATGCTGTAGAGCGTGCTGGCCGGGCCGTACAGCGTCGTGTCGAAGGCGACCACCCCGAGGGTGTTGGTCTGCCTGGTGACGAGCGCGCGGGCGGTCGAGTTGCGGCGGTAGCCGAGGCCCTCGATGGCGGCGAGCACCCTCTCGCGCGTCTCCTGGCGTACATTGGGGTGGTCGTTGAGCACCCTGGACACGGTCTGGTGGGACACACCGGCGACCCTTGCCACATCCGCCATGACGGGCGAGCGATGGACGTTGCGAACCATGACCCTGGCCCCGCCTCCTTCCTCGCACGAACGCCCGGCCCACGGCTGGGGTGGGTCAATTGTTAACGTTCACATGGCCGTTGTAAAGGCTGTTCTCCAATTGACACCTACCGCGACCGGCCGCGCCCCCGCCGGTCGCCGCGAACCGGCCGCCCGCACGCCATGCTCCCGCGAGACCGGCGCCCGCCCCGCGCCGGGCAGATCCGACCTGCTGCTGGCCGTGGCCGGGCACGAAGCGGAACAGGTCCTGCGGGACCAACAGCCGATGCTCGTCGCCCTCACCGCCGCCCTCGACAGCCTCCGCCACCCCGGCGCCCGCGAGATCACCGCGGCCTGATCCAACGCCGAGCAGCCCGCCCGGCTGGGGCCGCCTCGGCGGCAGCGGCTCCGGCCGGCCCGACTGACGAGCCCCGTACGGAGCGGCGGGGCCGACGCGGGAGCGTTGGATAATGAGTGGGATCTCAGTGAGGACTTGGGCAGAGTAGATCTCGATCAAGAGGAGATCCGTCATGCCGAACCAGGTCGCACCGAACCTTCTGTCGTGGGCCAGCGAAATAGACGCGGGCACGATCGAGCAGGCGGCACGCACCGCCCGCCTGCGCTTCGTGTCAGGTCATGTCGCGCTCATGCCGGACGCGCATATCGGCATCGGCGCGACGGTCGGATCCGTGATTCCTACGGAGGGTGCGATCATTCCGGCCGCCGTGGGTGTGGACATCGGCTGCGGCATGGTCGCGACCGAGACCACGCTCACCGCCGCCGACCTGCCCGACACCATGGCCGCGCTGATGCCCATGGTCGAGCACCGCATCCCGGCCGGCGTCGGCAAGGGCCACGCCGATCCGTCCATGGACCGTGCCCTGAGCGAACTGGGACTCCCCCACACCGACCTGACCCCCAAGCAGGTGAAGAAGGTATCCGAGCAGTTCGGCACCCTCGGCTCCGGCAACCACTTCGTGGAGGTCTGCCTCGACGAGCGCGACCGGGTCTGGACGGTGCTGCACTCCGGTTCGCGCGGCATCGGCAACCAGCTCGCCACGATGCACATCGTGGACGCCAAGAAGCTCATGAAGCAGCAGGCCATCGGCCTGGAAGACCCCGACCTGGCCTACCTGATCCAGAGCACACCGGAGTTCACGGCGTACATCGAGGACATGCTGTGGGCCCAGCGCTACGCCATGGCCTCGCGCGCCCGCATGGACAGGGTCCTGATCAACGCCCTGTTCCGGGTCGTCGGCAAGGGCGAGCGAGTCCGCACGATCAACTGCTTCTCCGGCGAGACCGGCGTGCTGACGAGTTCGGGCGTACGGCCCATCGCCGAATTGGCAGGCGGCATCCACGAGCTGCTCACGACGGACGGCGAGTGGGTCAAGGCCCCTGTCCAGTCCTTCGGCCGGCAGCCGGTCATGCGCGTACGCCTGTCACGGAACGGCGTCAAGAAGGACATCTACGCCACCCCCGAGCATCGATGGCTGCTACGAACCCATTCCAGCGGCGGTACACGGTACTGGGGCAAGCGGCCCACAGAGGTCACCACTGCTGAACTGAAGCCAGGTGATCGCCTTGCCTGGACCTTCCCTAAGCGGCCGGACGGCATGGTCGTCGACAAGGAAGGCGCGGCGAGAGGCTTCGTCTTCGGTGACGGGGCAGTGAGCCCTCCCAACAGGTCTCCTGCGAACTTCTGCGGGGAGAAGGACCTCTCCCTGCCGCCTTTCTTCGAGGGCTTCGGCAGGCCACCGCGAACGTATCCAGCCATGAAGGTGATCAACGGGCTACCTCTGGAACGGAAGACGTGCGTGCCGGGTCTCGACTGCGGGCCCTCCTACCTGTACGGCTGGGTAGCCGGATACTTCGCGGCCGATGGCGATGTCGGCAAGACAGGTCGTCCCACCCTCGTCTCGGCAGTTCGCGAGAACCTGGAGCAGGTACGAAGGATATGCGGCCTGCTCGGTATCGGAACGTACGGGATTCGCACGCGGATGACCCTGGGGTACAACAAGGAGCCGGCGCCGATGTACCTCATGGGCCTCATGCGTGGCGATCTCGACCCTTCATTCTTCCTCATCCCCGCCCATCGAGAGCGGTTCCAGGCAGGTCGCCGCGTGGTGGAGCGGCGAGGGTGGACCGTGTCAACGGTCGAGGAGACGGACAGGGTCGAGGAGGTGTTCTGCGCAGTGGTGGAGGGCACCCACGCGTTCGCGCTGGAGGACAACATCCTTACCCGAAATTGTCATCACAACTTCACGCAGATGGAGAAGCACAACGGCCGGGACCTGTGGATCACCCGTAAGGGCGCCATCAAGGCCGACGTAGGCGACGAGGGCGTCATCCCCGGCTCGATGGGAACTCAGTCCTACATCGTCCGCGGCCGCGGAAACCCCGACTCCTACAACTCCTGCTCCCACGGCGCCGGCCGCCGCATGTCACGCACCCGGGCCAAGCGAGAGCTGTCAGCCAAGTCGCTCACCGAAGCGATGCGCGGCCGAACCTGGAACGCCAACCGCGCCGCCGCCCTAGTGGACGAACACCCCGACGCGTACAAATCGATCGACCAGGTGATGGAAGACCAGAAGGACCTCGTCGAGATCCAGCACACACTGCACCAGATCTTCAACTACAAAGGCTGAAGATAAACACACGCCCCGCCGCGATCGTGGCCGCCCAAGACATTGGCTTCTACGGCTGCCGCCGAGGCGCACGTCCAGCCGGTGAGAGCCGTAGACGGCCGGACATGGGTGAACCCCGCCTGATCGCATCGGCGTAGGTCAGGTGGGGTCGTGGGCTGGCCGGCTCCGCCTCAGGGGAGCACCAGGTGGGCGAAAAGGGTGCGGTGGTCGGTCATGGGGATCAGGTGGGTGCTGTACGCGCGGATCGCGATGCGCGGGTCGGCCAGCACGTGGTCGAGCGTCACCCCGGGGATCGGCTTCCACCCCTTGGCGGGCCAGGTCGGTGACAGCCCCTGGCCGGTGACGTCGGCAGCGTCCCGGTAACCCGTACCGAGCAGGCGCCTCAGCGCCCCGTGGTCCAGCGTGGCGTTGAAGTCGCCGGCGAGCACGCGCACCACTCCTCGGGGTTCGGCGACGGGAAGTGCGCGCAGGCCCTGTGCCCAGCACCAGACCTTGTAGTCGAAGCGTGGCGCGCACGGATGCACCGACGCCACGTACACCTCCGGACCGCCGGGCACCTTCACGACGGCCTCGGCCTGGCGGAAGTTCCCGTACTCGATGATGGGCCCGGCGCGGAGCGGGAACCGCGCGTAGATGCCCG
Organism: Sphaerisporangium perillae; assembly: GCF_023276435.1. Lineage (GTDB taxonomy): Bacteria > Actinomycetota > Actinomycetes > Streptosporangiales > Streptosporangiaceae > Sphaerisporangium > Sphaerisporangium perillae. The sequence goes on along the minus strand of NZ_JALLPO010000016.1, from coordinate 133,445 downwards.
ACCCCCAAGGCCCGTTCGCGGGCTTTCCTGCCCGGTTGGGAAGCAGATCGTCCAGCCCGGCCTTCTTCAGGCTCTCCACCGCACCAGGCGTGAGTTCCTGAATCGTCAGCACGTCCGGCTTCAGCCGCCGCGCGAGGCTGACGATCTCCTCCGGTGAGGCCGCGCCCACGGCCATGTTGGTGGACATGATCCGGAGCTCCCGCCCGGCGGCCGCCGGGTTGCCCTCGGCCAGCGCCCTCGGCAGCACGCACACACCCAGCACCACCGTCACCAGCACGCCCGCCGCCACGACCGGCCACCTGCGCAGGAGCAGGGCGACCAGTGGCACGACGGCCGAAGCGGCAGCGACGAACGGGGTGAAGGCCACGAGCTGGATCCAGTACAGGCCGAGGTCCCACTCCGTGAGGCGGAGCACGGCCCACGCGGCGAACGGCACGAGAAGCAGCCATACCAGGGCAGTCACCCAGCGCCACCGCCGCCTGGCATCCGGCTTATCGATCACACGGCGATTGTCGCAGGGTCAGGTGGCCTCGTGGTGCACGGTGCCTCACTCCACTGGAATGTCAGCGCCTCGCCTTGATCTCGTTGGGGAGCCGGCGCCGTCGGTGCAGCCCTTCTCCTCCAGGCGGGCGAGGGACCTGACGGTCACCCCCCGGCAGCAGTGCACGCCACCCTCGTGACCACTGACTGATGGCGCCGACGAGCAGGGGCCCGTCGAGGATGCCGGGAGTGAACACGCTCGCCGAAGGTCATCTCCCGCCCCGGGCACCATGGGAGCATGTCCGGCACCAGAGCGGCCCACCTGCCGTCTTTGTCGCTGCCTGACAAACGGAGCACTCTCGCCCGTGGCCAGTCCGAACGGCCCCCCGAGTCCACGAGCCGCTGCGCGACCAAGATCACACCAGCCGCATGTCACACCACCCCGACGGGCGCGTTTGTGTGATCCCCACAACTCCGGCCGCGAAGCACGCTTAGTCCCCGCCATTCCGGTATCCGGGGGCAGCCGAGAGTATGTATCCCGGTTAGGGCGGGGACGGCCGCCGTGTTCATCGCCTTCGAAAGGCCCGCTCAGTGTTCAGTCGTGTCGCCATCGTCAACCGCGGTGAAGCCGCCATGCGGCTCATCCACGCCGTTCGGGACCTAGCCGCGGAGACGGGGACACGGATCGAGACCGTCGCCCTGTACACGGACTCCGACCGGACGGCCACGTTCGTCCGCGAGGCGGACATCGCCTACGACTTGGGGCTCGCCGCGAACCGGCCCTATCTGGACCACGCGGTCCTGAAGAGAGCCCTGGTCGAGACCGGTGCGGACGCGGCCTGGGTCGGTTGGGGTTTCGTGGCGGAGGACCCGGCGTTCGCCGACCTGTGCGCCGAGATCGGCGTGACGTTCGTCGGCCCGAGCGCCGAGGCGATGCGCAAGCTGGGCGACAAGATCGGCTCGAAGCTGATCGCCGAAGAGGTCGGTGTGCCCGTCGCGCCGTGGAGCCGCGGTCCGGTGGAGACGCTGGAGGACGCGAAGGCGGCGGCGGACCGGATCGGCTACCCGTTGATGCTGAAGGCGACCGCGGGCGGCGGTGGTCGTGGTATCCGGATGGTCTCCAACGCCGACGAGCTGACCCAGGCCTACGAGCTGACGCGCCAGGAAGCCGCGCGCGCGTTCGGCAGTGGCGTCGTGTTCCTGGAGCGCCTGGTGACCGGCGCCCGGCACGTCGAGGTGCAGGTCATCGCGGACGGGCAGGGCACCGCGTGGGCGCTGGGCGTGCGCGACTGCTCCGTGCAGCGGCGCAACCAGAAGATCATCGAGGAGTCCGCGTCCCCGGTCCTCAACGCCGAGCAGGTCGCCGAGCTGAAGGCGTCGGCCGAGCGGCTCGTGCTCGCGGTGGACTACCAGGGCGCGGGCACCATCGAGTTCCTCTACCACCCCGGTGAGCGGCTGTTCGCGTTCCTTGAGGTCAACACGCGCCTGCAGGTCGAGCACCCGATCACCGAGATCACCACCGGCGTCGACCTGGTGAAGGCCCAGTTGCACGTCGCGGCGGGCGGCAAGCTCGAAGGTGACGCGCCCGAGGAGTGGGGTCACGCCGTTGAGGCGCGCCTCAACGCCGAGGACCCCGACCGCGACTTCGCGCCCTCACCCGGCCGGATCGCGCGGCTGGCGCTGCCCAGCGGCCCCGGTATCCGGGTGGACACCGGGTTCAGCGAGGGCGACGTGATCCCCGCCGACTTCGATTCGATGATCGCCAAGATCATCGCGCATGGCCGTGACCGCACGGAGGCGCTGGCCCGCCTGCGCCGCGCGATGACGCAGACGACTGTCATCATCGAGGGCGGCGTGACGAACAAGGGCTTCGTCCGCATGCTGCTCGACGAGCCCGCGGTGATCGACGGGTCCGCCGACACCGGCTGGATCGACCGCGTGCGCGCCCGGGGCGCCCTCGTGTCGCACCAGCACTCAGCGATCGCGCTGATCGCCGCCGCCATCGAGGCCTACGAGGACGAGGAGGCCGTGACGCGGCAGCGCTTCCTGTCCACCGCGCACGGCGGCCGTCCGCAGTCGCAGCACGAGAGCGGCCGCGCGCTGGAGCTCAAGCTCCGCGACGTCGACTACCGCGTCCAGGTCGCCCGCACCGGCCGCCACCGGTTCCGCATCGGCATCTCGGCGAGCGGCCCCGAGCACGCGGCCGACGTCGACATCGAGCGCTTCGACGAGCACAGCGGCCAGATCACCGTCAACGGCGTCCGCTTCAGGGTCGTCGCGAGCACTCACGGCCCGATCCACCTGGTCGAGGTCGACGGCGTCACGCACCGGATCAGCCGCGACGAGGGCGGCATCGTGCGTTCGCCCGTGCCCGCGCTCGTGGTGGCCACGCCGCTGCAGGCGGGCGACGAGATCGAGGCCGGTGCGCCGCTGCTCGTGGTCGAGAGCATGAAGATGGAGACCGTGCTGCGCGCGCCGTTCCGCGGCCGCGTGCGGGAACTCGCGGTGTCGGTGGGCAGCCAGGTGGAGACGGGCACCCGCCTGCTCCGCCTGGAGCCGCTGGGTGACGGAGACGCGGCGGCCGGTCCCGCGGCCGCGGCCAAGGAAGTCGAGCTGGATCTGCCGTCCGAGCCGGTGGACGTGCCCGCGGCCGAGCGGGCCGCGCGTGGTCTGCAGGACCTGCGCAGCCTCCTGCTGGGCTTCGACATCGACTCACAGGACGAGAAGCGCCTGCTCGCCGACTACCTGGCCGCGCGCGCCGAGCTCGTTGCGGAGGGCGAACACGAGCTGGCCGGTGAGGTCGAGCTGCTGCGCCTGTTCGCCGACCTGAGCGAACTGAGCCGCAACCGGCCCGCCGGCGAGGAGTCGAAGTCCGACTCCTCGGTGCACAGCCCCCGCGAGTACTTCCACACGTACCTGCAGTACCTCGACTCGGACCGGTCCGGGCTGTCGGAGAGCTTCCGGCAGCGGCTCACGCACGTGCTGTCCCGCTACGGCGTCGAAGGCCTGGACCGCACGCCGGAGCTGGAGGACGCGGTCTTCCGGATCTTCCTGGCCCAGCAGCGCGCGTCCGCCGACGTCGCCGTGGTGACGACCCTGCTGCGCCAGTGGGTGAAGGAGGCCCCGCCCGCCGAGGCGGACCGCGTCACCGTCGGCCTGGCGCTGGAGCACCTGGTCGCCGCCACCCAGGTCCGGTTCCCGGCCGTCGCGGACTTGGCGCGCGGCGTCGTGTTCGTCTGGTTCGCCCAGCCGCTGCTGCGCCGCACCCGCGCCAAGGTCTACACGGCCGTGCGCAGGCACCTGCGCCACCTCGACCAGCACCCGGACGCGCCCGACCGCGCCGAGCGGATCTCCGCGATGGTCGCCAGCGCCGAGCCGCTCGTCCGGCTGGTCGGCCAGCGGATCGGCCGCGAAGGCGCGGACCCCGTGCCGCTGCTGGAGGTGCTGAGCCGCCGCTACTACGGCAACCGCGCGCTTAGCGACATCCGGGTGAGCAAGGTGGCGGGCTGCACGTTCGTCGTCGCCGGCCACCGCACCGCGACCGGCGACGGCCGCGTCGTGGCCACCGCGGTCGACTTCCCGGCGCTGGCCGAGGCGGTCAAGGCGGTCGACGAGTTCGCCGGTGACGGCGAGCTGGTGGCGGACGTCTACCTGACCTGGCCGGACGGTCCGAGCGACCCCGACGAGATGGCCACGCGCCTGCGCGAGGTCCTGGTCGCCCAGCAGCCGTCGAACCGGGTCGGCCGCATCACCACGACCGTCGCGGGCAACAGCGGCGCCGTGATGCACCCCCACTTCACCTTCCGGCCGTCCGCGCACGGCTTCGTGGAGGAACGGCTGCTGCGCGGTCTGCACCCGCGCATCGCCGAGCGCATGCAGCTGGAGCGGTTGCGCGACTTCGACCTCACCCGGCTGCCCTCGCCCGACGAGGAGGTCTACCTCTTCCGGGCCGCGGCACGACAGAACCCGTCCGACGAGCGCCTCGTCGCCCTGGGGCAGGTCCGCGACCTGACCCCGTTGCGCGACGACGAGGGCAGGCTCGTCGCGCTGCCCGCGGCCGAGGACATCCTGGCCACGTGCCTCGACGCGATCCGCCGGGCCAAGAAGCCCGGCGCGAAGACGTCCGCCACGAACCGGATCGTCATCTACGTGTGGCCGCCGACCGACCTCTCGCCGGACGACCTGAACACCGTGGCGAAGCGCGTGTTGCCGACGACGGCGGGCGCCGGCCTGGAGGAGGTGCTGTTCCTCGGCAGACGCCGCGACAGCGCCACCGGAGAGCTCGTCGACATCGCCGTCCGGATCGGCTACGACGTGGGCTCCGGCGTGCGGCTGTCCATCGTGCCGCCGCCGACCGAGCCCATCGAGCCGCTGGACGACTACCGCCAGGAAGTGCTGCGCGCGCACAGCCGCGGCACGCACCACCCGTACGAGCTGACCGGCATGCTCGCCGGGCCGTTCGGCTCGTTCACCGAGTACGACCTGGACGAGCACTCGAAGCTGGTGCCGGTGAACCGGCCCAAGGGGCGCAACACCGCGGCGCTCGTCGCGGGTGTCGTCAGCACGCCCACGCCGCGCCACCCGGAGGGCATGACCCGCGTCGTGCTGCTGGGCGACCCGACGAAGGCGCTCGGCGCGCTGTCCGAGCCCGAGTGCGCGCGGGTGATCGCCGCACTCGACCTGGCCGAGCAGATGCGGGTGCCGCTGGAGTGGTTCGCGCTCTCCGCGGGCGCCCGGATCTCGATGTCGTCCGGCACCGAGAACATGGACTGGGTGGCGGCCGCGCTCAAGCGGATCGTGAACTTCACCCAGGACGGCGGCGAGATCAACATCGTGGTCGCGGGCATCAACGTCGGCGCCCAGCCGTACTGGAACGCCGAGGCCACGATGCTCATGCACACCAAGGGAATCCTGGTGATGACGCCGGACTCCGCGATGGTGCTGACGGGCAAGCAGTCGCTCGACTTCTCCGGCGGTGTGTCGGCCGAGGACAACCATGGCATCGGCGGGTACGACCGGATCATGGGCCCGAACGGCCAGGCGCAGTACTGGGCGCCGGACATCCGCGGTGCGCGGGAAGTCCTGATGTCGCACTACGACCACAGCTACGTCGCGCCGGGGGAGATCTGGCCGCGCAAGACGGTCACCAGCGACCCGGTGGACCGCGACGTGTCGACGTTCCCGCACGCCGTGCCGGGCAGCGACTTCACGACAGTGGGCGAGATCTTCTCCCTCGAGTCCAACCCGGACCGCAAGAAGCCGTTCGACATCCGCACAGTCATGCGCGCGCTGTCCGATCAGGACCACCCGGTGCTGGAGCGGTGGTCGGGCATGGCCGACGCGGACACCGCCGCGGTCCAGGACGTCCACCTCGGTGGCCGACCGGTGTGCCTGCTGGGCATCGAGTCCCGGTCCGTGCCGCGTCGCGGATTCCCTCCCACCGACGGCCCGGACACCTACACCGCGGGCACCTTGTTCCCGCGGTCGTCCAAGAAGGCCGCTCGGGCCATCAACGCCGCCAGCGGGAACCGTCCGCTGGTCGTGCTGGCCAACCTGTCAGGGTTCGACGGGTCGCCCGAGTCGATGCGCAAGCTGCAGCTGGAGTACGGCGCGGAGATCGGCCGCGCGGTGGTGAACTTCAAGGGCCCCATCGTGTTCTGCGTGATCTCGCGGTACCACGGCGGCGCGTTCGTGGTGTTCTCCAAGGCGCTCAACCCGAACATGACCGTGCTCGCGGTCGAGGGCTCGTTCGCCTCGGTGCTCGGCGGTGCTCCGGCCGCCGCGGTGGTCTTCGCGCGCGACGTCGACAAGCGGACCGGCAACGACCCCCGCGTGCTCGCGCTCGCCGCCCGCGTCGCGGAGGCGCCGGCTGCCACGCGGGCCGCGTTGGCCGCCGAGATGGCCGAGCTGCGGTCGTCCGTGCGGGCCGAGAAGCTCACCGAGGTGGCCACCGAGTTCGATCGCGTGCACAGCATCCAGCGGGCCGTCGACGTCGGCTCGGTGGACGCGATCATCAGCTGCGCCGAGCTGCGGCCGCAGATCATCGAGGCGGTCGAGAAGGGCCTCGCCCGACAGGTCTGACCTGGTCCCGAAACCGGACGCCCGCACCTTTTCGCGCGTGCACCGCTGAACGATCAGGGCGGGCCGTCCGGGGCCGTACCCGTTCAGCGGGCGAGGTGCGCGACCGCGTCCACCTCCTCGGGGGACAGCGTCCAGACCGAACCCGCATTGGCGGCGATGTGCTCGGGCTTGGTGGCGCCCGCGATGACCGACGCCACCGACGGCTGGGCCAGCAGCCAGCCGATCGCCAGCTCGACGACGGTGTGGCCACGATCGGCGGCGAACGCCTCGAAGGCCTCGACCTTGGCGAAGTTCTCGTCGGTGGCGATGCTGGAGGCCCGCTCGGCGTTGCCGGCGAGGCGGCTGCCGGATGGGAACTCCTGGTTCCTGCGGTACTTGCCGGTCAGCATGCCGGAAGCCAGCGGGAAGTAGGGGACGACCCCGAGGCCGACCGCCGTGGCCGCCGGCACGACCGACTCCTCGACGTCGCGGGACAGCAGGCTCCAGTGGATCTGCGTGCCGGTGAACCGCGCCCATCCCTTGTCGGCGGCCACCGCGGCCGCCCGCTCGATCTGCTCGGCCGAGAAGTTCGAGCTGGCGATGTGCAGGACCTTGCCCTCCCGCACCAGCTCGTCCATCGCCTCCAGCACCTCCTCGATCGGCGCGTCCGCGTCGGGGAAGTGCTGATAGTAGAGGTCGATGTGGTCGGTGCCGAGGCGGCGCAGACTGCCCTCCGCCGAGCTGCGGATGTGGTCCCTGAGCGTCCCGGGCCGGTACGGCTGGTCCGCGGAGCGGGGCAGGAACTTCGTGGCGATCACGACGTCGTCGCGGCGCGGGCCGAGCGCGGCGCCGAGGAACTCCTCCGATCTTCCGCCGCCGTACATCTCGGCCGTGTCAAAGTGGGTTATACCTGCGTCCAGCGCCGCGTGCACGACAGCGGCCGACGCCGCCGCGTCGATGCGCGCGCCGAAGTTGTTGCAGCCGACCCCGACCACCGAGAGCTCGGGGCCACCGTCGCCCAGAACACGCTTATCCATGATCACACCTTTCCCGATTTTCTCTACGCATCATGACATTTCGGACATCACGCCCATGCGCGAGGGTCGGGTGAAGGGGTTCCAGGCGGGCGGCCACCTCCCGGTACCGGGCCACGGGGACCAGATGCACCCCGTCGAAGGCTCCGGAGTGGCGGATCCGAAGGATGTGCCCGCAGGTGGCCGCGCGGTGATGGCGGGGCCGTGGTCGTGGATCGATCCAGGCTTCGGCCCTGGGCGGCCGGTCCTTCGCGCCCTCGCCCCAGAGACGCCGCGGCGCAGCGCAGCGCTGGTCGCGCACCTTGGCGACTCTCGCTCGTGCCACTCGGCGCCGGAGGCCGGGCAAGGCGGAGTTGCCGTGTTACCGCACTCGCGCCAAGCCCTCATAACTGACAACGATTTCAATCCATAGAAGAACCAAAGGTCACGCGGGCGACTTATCTTGCATGGGTTTACCTATGGACTAAGCGATCTACCTCATTGTGCGAGCAAGTTGGCGGAAGTGAGATCGATTGCATTTCATTCACACGTTAAATTGCGGATACATCCGACTCTAACCCTGTTTCCCGAGGTCGCGCCGGGTAGAGAGGGGCGCGACCCGGGAAGGAATGGTTCGAACTCGCTCGAAGGGCGCATGCTATGGCGATATATGCCTATCGGTGTCCGCATTGCTCTGAAATCGAGGTCAATTTTCCGATCGGCACCGCACCCGCTGCGGTGCCGTGCCCGAACTGCGGCGCGGCCTCGGTCCGGGTGTTGTCGGCTCCGATGCTGGCGCGCACTCCGGCCGCCATGCACGCTCAATTGCAGCGCGCGCAGCGCAGCGCCTCCGAGCCCGAAGTCGTCACGTCCCTGCCGCGGCGCCGCGGCGGAGGCGCGGTGGCCGCCCATCCCGCCACCAGCCGCCTGCCGCGGCCGTGACCGTCTCTGTCTCGCAGCGCCGAAAGGAATCCAGCCGTGCCAGAGTTGATTTTCCCGCTCGACTCGAATAAGAGGTTCACCGACCAGGCCAAGATCGGTCACAACCGGTGGCACCCCGAGATCCCGCCCGTGGCATGGGTCAAGCCCGGCGACAGCTTCCGGGTCCACTGCCGGGAGTGGTTCGACGGCGCGATCCACAACGACGACTCCGCCGAGGACATCCGTGATGCCCCGTTGACGACGGTGCACGCGCTCAGCGGCCCGTTCGCGGTCGAGGGGGCCGAGCCGGGCGACCTGCTGGTCGTGGACATCCTCGACGTAGGGCCCATCCCTCAGGAGGACAGCGGCCCGCTGGCCGGTCAAGGCTGGGGTTACACCGGAATCTTCCCGACCAAGAACGGCGGCGGGTTCCTCACCGAGCAGTTCCCCGACGCCTACAAGGCGATCTGGGACTTCTCCGGTCAGACCGCCACATCGCGCCACATCCCGGCGGTGTCGTTCACCGGCATCGTCCACCCCGGGCTCATAGGAACCGCGCCGTCGGCGGCGCTGCTGTCGAAATGGAACGCGCGGGAGTCGGCGCTGAGGGCCACCGACCCGCTGAGAGTGCCGCCGCTGGCCCTGCCTCCCGAGCCCCGGGACGCCGTCCTCGGCTCGGTGCCCCCGTCCGAGTTCGACCGGATCGCGGCCGAGGCGGCCCGCACCGCGCCGCCGCGGGAGAACGGCGGAAACCAGGACATCAAGAACCTCACCAAGGGCTCCCGCGTGTTCTACCCGGTGTTCGTATCCGGTGCGAACCTGTCGGTCGGCGACCTGCACTTCTCGCAGGGCGACGGCGAGATCACCTTTTGCGGTGCCATTGAGATGGGCGGCTTCCTCGACCTGCGGGTCGAGGTCATCAAGGAGGGCATGCAGACGTACGGCGTCGGCGAGAACGCCATCTTCATGCCGGGCCGCACCAGCCCTCAGTACAGCGAGTGGCTCGCGTTCTCCGGGGTGTCCGTCACCCTGGACGGCGAGCAGCGCTATCTCGACTCACACCTGGCCTACCAGCGGGCCTGCCTGCACGCGATCGACTACCTGACGGCGTTCGGCTACCGCCCCGAGCAGGCGTACCTGTTGCTCGGCGCCGCGCCGATCGAGGGCCGGCTGTCGGGGGTGGTGGATATCCCCAACTCCTGCGCCACCGTCTACCTGCCAACCGCGATCTTCGACTTCGACGTCCGTCCGGGCGCGTCCGGCCCGGTCCGCGTGCCACAGGGCACCAGCGCACCGCATGCCGGCTTCGACTGAACCACTGACCGCCCGTGCCGCACCCGACCACCGAATCAACCTGCACCTCCTGTCGGGGATCTGCGCCGGCCTGCACCGGCTCGGTCATGACTTCCTCCTGAATTCAGCCGGGAAAAGGCAGGCTAAGCACTTCTGGAAGATCAACGCATGAATGAAGTTTCAATCGATACAGAAATGACTCTCAATACAGTGCGACAAATCTAATTAATTGGCTTGGACCGTTACAACATCGACCAAAATACTCAAGTAGCTACAATATATTAGATACCCTGCTAATGCGGTGGAGATCCACCATGACATCCGTCAGGCTTTCCTCGGCTTCACCTAGGCAAGGGCCTGGTCGCGGTGCATGTCGAACTCTGCTCAGGCAGGAGGTGGACGTGATGTCGAGGGTGGTGGATTTCCTCCGTTACGTGTCGGCTGGGTCGGGGGTTGTGGTCGCTTGCAGTCTGCGGCGCAGGTGTGCTTGGTCGGGTTCGGTGCCGGCGAGGTCGAGTGCCTCCTGGTAGGCCGCCGCGGCCTCGGGGAACCGTCCGAGGCGCTGCAGCAGGTCCGCCCGGGCCGCCGGGTAGGGGTGGTGGCCGCGTAGCCGAGGCTCACCGGCCAACTCGTCGAGCAGCGCCAGGCCTGCCTCCGGGCCGTCGCGCATCGCCACCGCCGCGGCGCGGTTCAGCGCGACGACCGGGGACGGCGCGAGGCTGAGCAGGACGTCGTAGAGCGCCACGATCTGCGGCCAGTCGGTGGTCGCGACGTCCGCGGCCTCGTCGTGCAGAGCGGCGATCGCGGCCTGGACTCCGTACAGGCCGGGCGGTCCGCCGGTCAGCGCGACGAGCACCAGGTTGCGGCCCTCGTCGATCATCGCGCGGTCCCAGCGGCCGCGGTCCTGGTCGTCGAGCAGCACGAGTTCGCCGGCCGGACCGGTCCGGGCGTCGCAGCGCGCGTGGACCAGCAGCATCAGCCCGAGCAGTCCGGCGACCTCCCGTTCGGCGGGCAGCAACCTGCGCAGGATCCGCGCCAGCCGGATGGCCTCCTCGGCGAGGCCGGGCCGCTGCAGATCCGGGCCCGAGCTGGCCGCGTAGCCCTCATTGAAGATCGAATAGACGACCTGGAGCACGCCCGGCAGGCGCTCCGGCAGCTCGTCGGCACCGGGCACCCGGAACGGGATGCGCGCCTCGCGGATCTTCTTCTTCGCCCGCACGATCCGCTGGGCCATCGTCGCGGACGGGACCAGGAACGCCCGAGCGACCTCGGGCGTCGTCAGCCCGCCAAGGCAGCGCAGGGTCAGGGCCACGCGATCGTCGGCGGGAAGAGCCGGGTGCGCGCAGGTGAAGAACAGCTGCAGCCGCTCGTCGGGCAGATCGCTGTCCGCGTCCGCAGGCGGGGCGGGGGCGGCCCGCTCCACCTCCACCTGCAGGACGGCGAGCCGGGCGGCGTAGGCCTGGTCCCGCCGCAGCCGGTCGACGGCCCGGCGCCGCGCCGTCGTCAGCAGCCAGGCGCCGGGCTTGGAGGGAACGCCGTCGACCGGCCAGTGCACCAGCGCCGCCTCGATGGCCTCGGAGGCGACCTCCTCGGCCAGGTCGAGGTCGCCGAAGCGGCGGACCAGGGAGGCGAGCAGCCGGCCGTGTTCCTCCCGGAAGATCGACTCCACGGACGACGTGGCACCGGCCTGCTCGTCCACCGGGTCAGTCCTCGAACTCGGCGATGGGCCGCACCACCACCGAACCGCCGTCGCGCGCGCCAGGGCAGCGGACGGCCCAGTCGAGCGCGACGTCGAGGTCCGGCACGTCGATGACGATGTATCCGCCGAGGACCTCCCGGGTCTCGGCGAACGGCCCGTCGGTGGTGACGATCCGGTCGCCTTCCGGGCCGACCCGGACCGTCGTGGCGGTGGTCAGGTCCTTAAGCGAGTGCCCGCCGACCAGGATCCCCGCCTCCTTCAGCGTCTTGTCGTAGACCACCCAGTCCTCGAAGACGCACTGGTCGGCCGCGTCGGCCGTCGCGCCGCTGTAGATCAGCAACATGTACTTCATGGTCGGACTCCTTTGTGTTCCATTGTGTTCTCGCGCTACCGGTCGCCGTACACCATGACGACGAACGGGACCCGGCCGGATCGACACACCCCCCGAAGATCTCTCAAAGGACGAGCGCGTCGGCGGACAGCGGCGCGGCCGCGGGCGGCGGACAGCGGCGGGGCCGATGCGGAGAGCGAGTGACCGGCCGCTGGCCCTGGTCACCGGGGCCGGTCGTACGGCGGGTATCGCGGCGGCCGTCGTTGGGTGGCTCGCCGAATCAGGTTGGGACGTCGCCTGGCTGCTCATCCGTGAATACGGCCTCCGGCACCGGGTTCCGTTCGGCGAAGGGCGGATCGTGGGCCTGACCAGCGACCACACCGTCTTCAACCTGCCCTATGGCGCGAGCAAGGCGGCCCTGGACCGGATCACGATCGCGGCGGCCAGGGAGCTCGCCCACCTGGGCGTCACCGCGAACGTGATCAACCCCGGCCCGACCGACACGGGCTGGATCGTTCTCCTACCGGTTCGACGACCCGCTGCGGCCCGCCGAGATCCGGAAGCTCCGGACCAACCTCGGCGCGCTGGGCGTCACCCCGTACCACCTCGCCCGGCGCAAGCGCCCGATCGTCTTCACCGACCTGGTCCACGGTGGGACGACCTGCTCGTATCTGTACCGATTCCTGCGCGACTGGATCGGCGACGCACATGAGCCCTGGAGCGTCGTCCGCCTCAAGCTGCGTTTCCTCGGCATCACCTCGCGGACGAAGACCAGCCCCAACACCTGGCGCTGGTGGCGAGCGCTCAGTCGGGTATGGCCTCGGTACAGCTGACGACGGTGCCGGTGGCCGCGCGCTGGAGCAGGTTGTAGAGGGTCTCGCGCTCGGCTTCGTCGAGCGCGCCGAGCACCTCGTCTTCGGCCACGGCCAGCGCGCACTCGGCCTCCTGGAGTCGTCTGGCGCCCGTCTCCGTGAGCTCGACGACGTGGCGGCGGCGGTCCTCGGGGGCGCGCCGACGCTCGACCAGATCTTCGGCCTCGAGCTCGTTGAGCAGCCCGACGATGTTCGTCCCGTCCATCTCGAGCGTGGTGGAGAGCGCCTGCTGGGTGCTGCCGCCGCGGGCGCGCAGCACCGTGAGGGCGACGAGGTGGCGTGGCCGCAGGCCGAGCGGCGCCAGCACCGACTCGGCGCGCAACCGCATGCGGCGCGCGAGGTGATCGAGCAGCGCGCCTGAGCGGTGCACCGCTTCGTCGATGACGGGCTGGGAGGCCATGGGCCCAGTCTAACCGAGTTGACAGCTCATCGATGTGCCATTAATGATTCGTCCTACACCAACTATCTGCGAAGGATTAATGAGATGGCTCATCTGCTGCACATCGACTCGAGCATCCAGGGCGACCGCTCCACCAGCAGGAGGCTCAGCGCCCGGGCCGCCGCCGCCTGGCGGGCCGCGCATCCCGGGGGCACCGTCACCTACCGCAACCTCGGAGCCGACCCGCTGCCGCATCTCGACGAGGCAGGCGGCCTGGCGCGGATGGTGCCGCCCGACCAGCACACCCCGGCCCAGGCCGCCTCCTGGGCGCTGACCGAACGACTGATCGGCGAGGTGAGGGAGGCCGACACGATCCTGCTGGGGGTTCCGCTCTACAACTTCGGCGCGCCGAGCAGCATCAAGTCCTGGGTCGACCACCTCATCGCCCCCGGGCTGTCGATCGATCCCGCGACCGGCTCCGGCCTGCTCGGCGGCCGCGAGCTCATCGTGCTCGCCTCGCGTGGCGGCGGCTACGGCGCCGGGACGCCTCGCGAAGGATGGGACCACGCCCAGCCGTGGCTTCCGCACGGCCTGTCGATGACCGGCCTCGCGCCGCGATTCATCACGGCCGAACTCACTCTCGCCGAGGTGACGCCGGCGATGGCCGAGTTGATCCCGCTGGCCGCCGAGAGCCTCGCGGCGGCGGAGCGGGAGATCGACCGGCTCTGGTCCAGGGCGTCGGTCCTCGCCTAGCAGTCCGGCGAGCCGGTGATCTCGGGAATGTCTGAGGGGCGCCGGGTGTCGGATGAGGAGTGACCGAATCCCGGCAGACGTCCCCGTCGTTCCTCGGGAGGACCGCCTGGGCGCGACGTTTCGATACGCCGCTACGCGAGTTCCTCCGCACCGAGACCGGCAGCGCGGCGTTCCTGCTCGCCGCCACGGTGGCCGCGCTCGCGTGGGCCAACATCGACATGCGGTCCTACGCGGGATTATGGGGGACGCGGCTGTCGGTCCAGATCGGGGACTTCGGTCTCTCCCAGGATCTGCGGCACTGGGTCAACAACGGGCTGATGACGCTGTTCTTCCTGGTCGTCGGCCTGGAGGCACGGCGCGAGTTCGACATGGGAGAGCTGCGCGACCGGCGGCGGCTGCTGCTGCCGGTCGTGGCCGGCGTAGGCGGCATGATCGTGCCCATCGCGGTCTACCTGCTGGTGAACGCGGGCCATCCCTCCATGCACGGCTGGGGCGCGGCGATGTCGACGGACACGGCGTTCGCCATGGGGATGCTCGCCCTGGTGGCCGCCCGCTTCCCGGCCCGGGCGCGCACCTACATCCTGACCGTCACCGTCGTGGACGACCTGGTGGCGCTCTGCGTCATCGCGATCTTCTACAGCGAGCACGTCACGGCGCCCGCGCTCGTGTCCGCTGTGGCGATCTTCGCGGTGATGCTGCTGGTCAAGCGCACGGGCCTGCGGTCCGGCGTGGTCTACGCGGCCTTCGCGCTGGCGGTCTGGGTGGCGCTGTTCAGGTCCGGGGTCGAACCGGTGGTCATCGGCCTGGCCATGGGGTTGCTGACCTACGCCTCGCCGGCCGCGCGGGATGACCTGGAGCGGGCGACGGACCTGTTCCGGCTCTTCCGCGAGCAGCCGACGCCCGAGCTGGCCCGGTCGGCCAGCGCGGGGGTGGCCAAGGCCGTGTCGCCGAACCACCGGCTCCAGCAGCTCTACCACCCATGGACCAGCTACGTGATCGTGCCGCTGTTCGCGCTGTCGAACGCCGGGATCGCGATCAGCGGCGACTTCCTCGTCCGGGCGCTGACCTCCCCCATCACGCTCGGGATCCTGTTCGCCTACGTCATCGGCAAGCCGGTCGGCATCATCGGGTCGACGTGGCTGGTCTCCTGGCTGAGCCGCGGGCGGGTGCGCCCGCCGGTCGGCTGGGCCGCGGTCGCGGGCGGTGGCACCATCGCCGGGATCGGCTTCACCGTGTCGCTGCTGATCGCCACGCTCGCGTTCACCGGGCCGCAACTGGAGGAGGCGAAGTTCGGGATCCTCGCCGCGGCGCTGTGCGCGTCGCTGCTGACCTGGGGCATCTCCCGGGTGACCGTGCGGCTTCCCTGGCGGCAGCGGACGCGGGCGCTGCTCGGCACCGCCGAGAGCATCGTGGACCTCGCCTTCCCCGTCGATCCCGGCAGGGACCATCTGCGCGGCCCGCAGGACGCGCCGGTCACCGTGGTGGAGTACGGCGACTTCGAATGCCCCTACTGCGGCCTGGCCGAGCCCGTCGTGCGGGAGCTCCTCGCCGACTTCGGCGACGTCCAGTACGTCTGGCGGCACCTCCCGCTGAACGGCGTCCATCCCTCCGCGCAGCTCGCCGCCGAGGCGAGCGAGGCGGCGGCCGAGCAGGAGGCGTTCTGGGAGATGCACGATCTGCTCCTCACCCACCAGGGCGAGCTGCTGCTCCCCGATCTGCTCCGCTACGCCGGGCAGATCGGGCTGGACGTCCACCGGTTCCGCCGCGATCTCGAGGGGCGCGCCGGCGCGGCGCGGATCGCCGAGGACGTCGACTCCGCCGACGTCAGCGGCGTGTCCGGCACCCCGACGTTCTTCGTCAACGGGCGGCGCCACCACGGCGCGTACGACATCACGACACTCTCGGCCGCCGTCCGCGCGGCCCGGGCACGGGCGGCCCTGTCGTCCTAGCGGGCGGAGAAGCGATTAAATGAGGCTTTGTGAGTGATCTGTCGGGAACAGCGCGAACGCGGCATCGGCGGCTCCGCGAGCAGGGGCGCCACGATCGGGAGGCCCTGTTCGAGGTGCTTCGCGAGGGGTTCGTCTGTCACCTGGGCGTGATCGTGGACGGCGCTCCGATGGTCGTGCCGACCGTCTACGGCTTCGATGCCGACCACGTGTACGTGCACGGGTCCGTCGCCAGCCGCAGCCTCGCGGAAGGGGCGGAGGCGTGCGTGACGATCACCCATGTCGACGGGCTGGTACTGGCGCGGTCGGTCTTCGAGCATGGAGTCAACTACCGCAGCGCCATGATCTACGGCGTCGCCCGTGCGCTGGAAGGGACGGAGAAGCTGGAGGCGCTCCGGTGCCTCACCGAGCACATCGCCCCGGGCCAGTGGGAGCATGCCAGGCGGCCCAACCGCAAGGAACTGGCGGCCACCACGATCCTGGCCGTGCCGCTGGAGGAGGCGTCGGTCAAGGTACGGCAGGGCCCGCCGGGGGACGCGGACGATCCGCACGACGTCTGGGCCGGCGTGCTCCCGATGGCGCACTCGTGGGCGCCTCCGGTGACCGCCCCGTTGGTGACCCATCCCGTACCCGGCCACGTGCGGCGCCGCATCGGCAAGCCCTTCTAGGCGCGGGCACAGGCAGGCGATGCCATCGCACATCGCGGGCCCCGATTGCGCGGAAGTGATAACGGGGCCCCGCAGCGCGTTGTGAAAAGTGCATAGAAACCCGCGTATGGCGTCGATATAACCAGGATTCACCCTTTCCCGCGTCCACGCCTTTCGGTGGGGTCCAAGGAGGAATCCTTGACCTCCTCCCCCTCGTGAACGAGGGGGATCCCAACCCTCGCGGGTCGGGTTTCCTGCTTCGCCGCCGGTCGCCCGCCAGAGAGGACTCTCTCCTTTGAGGTCTTACACCAGCTCCACAGGCGTTTCACCTCTCTGCCGGCCCGGCAGCGAGAATGTTCTTCGCGGCGTTGACATCCCGATCATGCACCGCGCCACAGCCACACTGCCAACTGCGGACATCAAGCGGCATCGACCCGGCGATCGCCCCGCACGCCGAACACAGCTTGGAGGAGGGGAACCACCGGTCGACCACGACCAGCTCCCGCCCGTACCAGGCGGCCTTGTACGCCAGCATCGTGCGGAGTTCCCGCCAGGCTGCGTCGGAGATGGCGCGGGCCAGCGAGTGGTTCTTCACCATGTTCCGCACGGTGAGGTCTTCCACGGCGATCACTTGATTATCGTGAACCAGCCGTGTGGTGAGCTTGTGCAGAAAGTCGCGGCGCCGGTCGGCGACCCGCGCGTACACCTTCGCCACCCGCACTCTCACCTTCGCGCGGTTGGCGCTGCCTTTGGCTTTGCGGGCCAGCGCCCGCTGCGCCTTGGCCAGCCGGCGCCGCTCGGCCCGCTCATGCCGCGGGTTGGCGACCTTCCCGTCGCTGTCGGTCAGACCGTCGATCGGACGCGACAGCGTGACCAGCGCGCTGATCCCCGCGTCGATACCGACCGACTCCCCGACCGGGTCCAACCGGCGGATCGTCTCCTCACAAAGGATGGCCACAAACCACCGTCCCGCCGCATCACGCGACACCGTCACCGTCGACGGCTCCACCCCCTCGGGCAACGGACGCGACCACACGATGTCCAGCGGACCGTCCAGCTTCGCCAGGAACAACTCACCATCGCGGTAACGAAACGCCGAACGGGTGTACTCCGCCGCCGCCCGCGACCTCTTCCGCGACTTGAACACCGGATACCTGGCACGTTTGGCGAAGAAGTTCGCAAACCCCGCCTGCAGATGCCGCAGCGCCTGCTGCAACGGAACCGACGACACCTGACGCAAAAACCCGAGCTCTTCAGTGCGCTTCCACCGGGTGAGCGCCGCCGACGACTCGTCGTAGGAAACCCCTCTGCCTTCCAGCAGGTAGGCGCGGGTGCGTTCCTCCAGTGCCTTGTTGTACACCAAACGGACACACCCGAACGTCCGGACAAGCTCCTCAGCCTGCTCAGGAGTCGGATAAAAGCGGTACCTGAACGCCCGCCTCACGATGCGCGCCACAGCCAGCACCCTAGACACGATCAACCGGATACGAACACCGATTCGACTCCACACCATCCGACACCGTTCCACACCGCGCCGCGTTCCCTCCCCCGCCCGAAGGCAGGGGTCTCCACACTTAAGGAGTTCGGATGAGAGTTCTCGCCCGGTCGCTCGTGACCGGCGCCGCCGTGGTGGTACTGGCGGGCGGGCTGGTGACTCCCGCTCAGGCCGCGGCCTACGACTACCATCCGAGCGACGCCGACTGGTCCGACTGCCCGCGGCTCCCGCAGAACGCGCAGGCCGACACCTGGAGCTGCATCTTCATCATCACGGTGGGCGGCACCATGAGGCTCGGCCAGATCGAGCAGGACATCTCCCAGCCGATGCGGATCACCGTCGCCCAGGGCAAGCTGTCCGACGGCAGCACGGCGGCGGCCTTCGGCAGCGTGAAGGGCGAGCGGATGAAGGTGCCGGGCGGCCTGATCGGCAAGCCCCTGGAGGTGCCGAAGCTCACCGACGTCTACGTCGAGACCCAGGGCACCGGGCGGGTCGACGCGGGCCCCATCTTCCCGACCAACGTCGGGATCAAGATCCGCATGATCCACAGCCTCCTCGGCAAGAAGTGCTACATCGGCAGCGACGCGAATCCCCTCCTGCTCAACCCGGAGGTCACCTCCCTGGAGCTCACCTCCATCGACGGCGTCCCGGTCTTCAAGGTCGCCGCCAAGGACTCGGCCTTCGCCGTGCCCAAGGCGAGCGGATGCGGGCTCAACTGGGGCCTGATCAACACCGCGGTGAACGTCCGGGCCGGCCTGCCCTCGCCCAGCGGGAAGAACTCGGCCGAGTTCCAGTGGTTCGTCCGCGGCAAGTCCTACACCGAGCTGCCCGGCCTGGCCTCCTGACCCGCCGGCGGCCCACGACGGCCACCCCTCCAAGGTGACGGGAAGGCGCCGGTCCCACCCAGGGACCGGCGCCTTCCGCCTTGACCAGGGGCCGGGTGCATGGCACTCCGTCGTCGTGCCACCGGCCGCTCACTGCCTGATCGCCGACCTCCCCCATCGCCGCGTCCGCCACGCCCGAGGACGCCGGTTGCGGTGTCCCGTCCGGTAGGTCAGGTATGCGGATGGGCGCCGTGGGCAAGACACAGGTGTCCTCCACTGTCAGCGAACCGGGAATCCATATGACCCGAATTGCCGCTGTCCGCGGTGCCCTCCCTCCGAACCGCTACCCCCAGACAGAGATCACGGACACGTTCGCTCGCATATGCCTTCCCCCCGGCGCCGACCGGCGGCTGCTCGACCGGCTGCACACCTCCGCCCGCGTCGGGCACCGCAACCTGGTGCTGCCGCTCGAGCAGTACGCCAAGCTGGACGGGTTCGGGATGGCCAACGAGATCTTCATCGAGGCGGCCGTCGAGCTGGGCGCCGAGGCGGTGGGCGCCGCGCTGGAGGCGGCCGGGCTGACCCCGCGTGATGTCGACATGATCATGTTCACGTCGGTGACCGGCATCGCCGCCCCCTCGGTGGACGCCAGGCTGGCCGGCCGGCTGGGCCTGCGCCCCGACGTCAAGCGGGTGCCGGTGTTCGGCCTCGGCTGCGTCGCGGGCGCGGCGGGCATCGGCCGCCTCCACGACTACCTGCGCGGGTGGCCCGACCACGTGGCCGTGCTGCTGTCGGTCGAGCTGTGCTCGCTCACCCTGCAACGCGGGGACTCCTCCCCCGTCAACCTGGTGGCCAGCGGCCTGTTCGGCGACGGCGCGGCCGCCGTCGTCGCCTGCGGCTCCGGCCGCGCCGTGCCCGGGAGCGAAGGCGCGTCCGTGCCCGGGAGCGAAGGCGCCGTCGGGAGCGGGGGCATGCCCGGGACGGGACCGACGCCCGGCGGCCCGGACGCGGCCGGACCGACCGTGATCGCCACCCGGAGCCACCTGTACCCGGACTCCGAGGCCGTGATGGGCTGGGAGGTCTCCGACACCGGGTTCCGGGTGGTGCTCGACACCACCGTTCCGGAGGTCGTGCGCACCTACCTGGCCGACGACGTCCACGGCTTCCTCGCCGACCACGGGCTGACGGCCCGGGACGTGACCGCCTGGGTGTGCCATCCCGGCGGCCCGAAGGTGCTGCAGGCCGTCGCCGAGACCCTCGACCTGCCCGACGGCGCCCTGGACCTCACCTGGCGGTCGCTCGCGGACATCGGCAACCTGTCCTCCTCCTCCGTGCTGCACGTGCTGCGCGACACGCTGGCCCTGCGCCCGCCGCCCCCCGGCACGCCGGGGGTCCTCATCGCGATGGGCCCGGGATTCTGCTCCGAGCTCGTCCTGCTGCGCTGGTAGCGCCGGGTGCCCTTCTCGCCGCACACTCTCCTGGCAGCCGGGCCCCTGTCGGCTCCGGACATCTCATCCGCGTTGGGAGCCCTCCCTCTGGCCTCCGTGCCCGTATCGTCGCAAGGCATGTCGATGTGGTACCTGCTGCTGGTCCTGCTCGTCGGCGTCGAGCGCCTCGCCGAGCTGGTCGTCGCGCGTCGCAACGCCCGCTGGAGCCTGGCCCGGGGCGGCCGGGTCTTCGGACGCGGCCACTATCCCTGGATGGTCGCCCTGCACACCGGCCTGCTCGCCGGCTGCCTGCTGGAGGCCGGCCTCGCGGACCGGCCTTTCGTGTCCGCCCTGGGCTGGCCGATGCTGGTCCTCGTTCTCGCGGCCCAGGCCCTGCGCTGGTGGTGCATCACCGCGCTGGGCCGGCAGTGGAACACCGAGGTCATCGTCGTGCCCGGCCTTCCGCTGGTCACGCGCGGGCCCTACCGCCTGCGGTGGCTGCGCCATCCCAACTACGTGGCGGTGGCCGTGGAGGGCGCGGCGCTGCCACTGGTGCACAGCGCGTGGGTGACCGCCGTGACCTTCACCGTGCTCAACGCCGTCCTCATGGTGGTGCGGATCCGCTGCGAGGAGACGGCTCTGGCCTCGCTCACGCCAGGACCCGCGAGCCACGCCGCCGGTGAGGCGACGGCGTGATCGACGTCCTGGTCGCGGGCGGCGGGCCCGCCGGTCTGGCGACCGCCATCCACGCCGCCCTGGCCGGCATGGAGGCCGTGGTCGTCGAGCCCCGCTCCGCGCCCGTCGACAAGGCGTGCGGCGAGGGACTGATGCCGACCGGCGCCTCCGCCCTGCGGTCGCTCGGCGTGCGCGTGGAGGGATGGCCGCTGCGCGGCATCCGCTACCTCGACGAGCGGCACCGCGCGCAGGCCGAGTTCCGAGAAGGACCGGGACTCGGCGTGCGCCGCACCCGCCTGCACGCCGCCCTGGCCGAACGCGCGGCCGAGGTGGGGGTGAAGGTGGTGCACGGACGGGTCGAGGGCGTGCGGCAGCACCCGGACTCGGTGGAGGCCGCCGGGATGCGGGCCCGCTGGCTGGTCGCCGCCGACGGGCTGCACTCCCCGCTGCGCGGCCGGCTCGGCCTTGAGGTGGCGAGCCGTGGCCCGCGCCGGTACGGGCTGCGCAGGCACTACCAGATCGCCCCCTGGACGGACTTCGTCGAGGTGTACTGGGCGGCGCGCGGCGAGGCGTACGTGACGCCGGTGGGACCGGACCTGGTCGGCGTGGCGGTGCTGAGTTCCGAGCGGCGCGGCTACGACGAGCACCTGGCGCAGTTTCCGGCGCTCCTCGCCCGTCTGGAGGGTCCGGCGGCCACCTCGGTACGCGGCGCCGGACCGCTGCGGCAGCGCGTCCGCGCCCGGGTCACCGGACGGGTGCTGCTGGTCGGCGACGCGGCGGGATACATGGACGCGCTCACCGGCGAGGGAGTCTCGCTCGGGCTGCTGTCGGCCCGGGCCCTGGTCGGCTGCCTGCGCGCGGGCCGGCCGGAGGCGTACGAGCGGGCGTGGCGGCGGCTGTCCCTGCGTCACCGGCTGCTGACGGGCGCGCTGCTGGCCGCCCGCAGGCGTACCGCCTCTGCGCGGCTCATCGTCCCCGCCGCACGCCGTCTGCCGGCCGTCTTCACCGCCACCGTCAACGCGCTGGCCTGACAGGTTCGGGGTCAGGCGTGGGCGAACTCCTCGATGTACACGCGGGGCAGCTCCGAGGTGAGGTCGTGGAACTCCTTCTCGGTCACCGCGTCATGTACGGTCGACAGGACCGCTCGCGCGTGCTCGCGGGCCTGGTCCACCGAGACTCCTTCCCGCTCGGCGACGAGGGCGAGGAACTCGTCGAGCGACATGGCCCTGGCGACGCCGTGGGTGCGCTCCTTGCCCCGTTCCAGCGCGGGCCCCAGCTCGGGCGGCAGCTCCTTGATGAGGTCGCGGACCTCTCCCCCGGCGATACGCTCGGCGAGGGTGTCCAGGACCGCCTCGGCGGCGCGGCGGGCCCCCTCCTCGTCCAGGCCGGCCCGGTCGGCGACCCGGCTGAGGAACTCCTCGTACGGCATCACCGGGACTTCGGGGCGGCGGCCCTTCTCGATGAGCGGCCAGAAGTCCTTCGGCAGCTCCGACACCGCGTCCTCGAACTCCTTGGCCGTCACCGCCCGGCTCAGCGCGGCGAACACGGCCACCGCGTGCCGCTCGGCCGTCTGGACGTCGGTGCCCTCGCGCTCGGCGACCCGGCGCAGGAACTCGTCGGCGTGGAACTTCTCCCGCTGGTGATCCACCGGCAGCCACCGCGCGGCCTCCGGCGGCAGTTGCTCTGCGAGGTCGCGCGTCTGCCCGTTGGAGAGCCGCTCGGCGAGCGTCCGCAGCGTGGCGCGGGCGGCGGCCTCGGCGGCCTGCCGGTCCACCCCTGCCTCACGCTGGATGATCGAGAGAAACCGGTCGTAGTCCATGACGATCCATTCGCCTCGGTTTCTTTCGACGCTACGTGGCCGAGGGTGCGCCGCGTCCCCGGCCGGCCCCAAATCGCCCCCATGCGCGCGCGGGCGGCGGCCGATCCGGGGTCAGAGCCGGGCAAAGCCCGTGCCAGAGGCTAGCGCGACTCGAAGCGTTCGCGCCGGACGGTGACCTTCTTGCCCTTGATGGTGGTCTGGCGGAGGGAGGTGATCACGTCGTCCGCGGCGTGGTCGGGGACCTCGACGAGGGAGAAGCGGTCGGCGATCTCGATGGCGCCGATGTCACGGCCGCTGAGCCGCGACTCGTTGGCGATCGCGCCGACCAGGTCCTGCGGGCGGACGCCCCCGGCGCGCCCCGCGCCGATGAAGACGCGGGTCATGCCGGTGGATGGCCCGCGGCCGCGGCGCTCCTCGCGCCCGCCCGGCTCGCGCCGCCCGCGCCCGTCGCGCTCGGGCCGCAGCGGCACCTCCGGGATCTCCTCCTCGTCGGCCGCCGCGCCGCTCGCCTCGTGCGCGAGCTTCACCGCCGCCATCGCGATCTCCACGAGGTCGAACTCGTCGGCGAGCGTGTCGACCACGACCCGGAAGTGCTCCAGGTCGTCCTCGAGCATGCTCTCCTCCAGCGCCGACCGGGTGAGCTCCAGCCGCCGGGCCCGCAGGTCGGCGACCGTCGGGACCTTCTCGACGGTGATGCGGCTCTTGGTGACCCGCTCGATGGTCTTGAGCATGCGGTGCTCGCGCGGCTCGGCGAGCGTGATGGCGACGCCCTCGCGCCCGGCGCGCCCCACTCTGCCGATGCGGTGGACGTAGGACTCGGGGGCTGAGGGGACGTTGTAGTTGACCACGTGGGTGAGCTGCTCGATGTCCAGGCCGCGGGCGGCCACGTCGGTCGCGACCAGCAGGTCGGCCGTGCCGGCGCGCAGCCGCGCCATCACGCGGTCGCGCTGCTCCTGCCCCATGCCGCCGTGGAGCGCCTCGGCGCGGTAGCCGCGCCCGTTCATGGTCTCGGTGAGGGTGTCGACCTCCTCGCGGGTGCGGCAGAACACGATCGCGGCCTCTGGGGCCTCGACGTCCAGCACCCGCCCGAGGGCCGTCGGCTTGTGCGCCCGCGGCACGACGTAGGCGCTCTGCCGCACGCGCGGCGCCTCGCCGGGAGCGGCGGTCTCGCGCTCGATCTGGATGCGCACCGGGTCGGTGAGGTGCTGGCGGGCGATCGAGTTGATGCGCGGCGGCATCGTGGCGGAGAACAGGACGGTCTGCCGCTCCTCGGGCGTCTCCTGCAGGATCGCCTCGATGTCGTCGGCGAACCCCATGTCGAGCATCTCGTCGGCCTCGTCCAGCACGACGATCTTCAGCGCGTCGAGGTTCAGCGTCCTGCGGCCGATGTGGTCGAGCGCGCGGCCCGGGGTGGCGACCACGACGTCGACGCCGCGCTGCAGCTCCCTGAGCTGCCGCCCGATCGGCTGGCCGCCGTAGATGGGCAGGACGCGGGCGCCGAGGTCGCGGCCGTAGCGGTGGATGGCCTCCGACACCTGGACGGCCAGCTCGCGGGTGGGCACGAGCACCAGCGCGAGCGGACGCCCGTCGCCGCCGCCGCCCGGCATCTGCTGCAGGATCGGCAGGGCGAACGCCGCCGTCTTGCCGGTGCCGGTCGCGGCCTGGCCGAGCAGGTCGCGCCCCTCGATCAGCGGACCGATCGCCTCGCGCTGGATCGGCGTCGGCTCCTCGTAGCCGAGGCCGATCAGCGCGCGCAGGAGCTCGGGTCGCAGCCCAAGGTCAGCGAAGCCCGATGAGTCTTCGGTGGCGTTGGGCGTGGTCATGATCGGGCTCCTCGTTCGGACGCGCATGGAATCGCTGTCGACACCATGTTCCACTGCCGTGGTCTGCTTCCCGTGCGCCGGGGTCCCACACCGGCGCGTCACCCCACCCCTGCGTGCTGCTCTCCGGCATGCGGGGAGCCCGTCCTTGTTACAGGACCGGCCTTTCCACGCTTACGGGAGTGAAAGCTTACTTCAGAAGCGACCGGCCGCGGAGCGGCGCGGGTCAGCGGAGGTCCGGCGGGCTCCGCGCCGTGCGAGCGCGGGTCGGTCAGCGGCCCGATGTCACCGGTGCACGGCGTTCATCGCGGCGGCGGGGTAGCGGTCACCGGCGGCGACGCCGCGAGGCGCGACGGCGTCGATGGCCGCGAGGTCGCCCGAGGTCAGGGTGATCTCGACGGCGGCCGCGTTGGCCTCGAGGTAGGCACGGCGCTTGGTGCCGGGGATCGCCACGATGTCCTCGCCGCGGGTGAGCACCCAGGCCAGCGCGAGCTGCGAGGAGGTGACCCCCTTGGCGTCGGCCAGCACGCGGATGCGGTCGACGACCGCGAGGTTCCTGGCGAAGTTCTCCCGCTGGAAGCGCGGGTGCGACAAGCGGCGGCCGTCGTCCTCCGACAACTCGTCCACGCTGCGGATGGTGCCGGTGAGGAAGCCGCGGCCGAGCGGGCTGTAGGCGACGAAGCCGATGCCGAGCTCGCGGGTGGTGTCCAGGACGCCGTTCTCCTCGACGTCCCGGGTGAACAGGGAGTACTCCGTCTGGAGGGCCGTCAGGGGGTGGACGGCGTGCGCGCGGCGGATGGTCGCCGGGGCGGCCTCCGAGATGCCGAGGTAGCGGACCTTCCCCTCGGCCACCAGGTCCGACAGCGCGCCGAAGGTCTCCTCCACCGGGACGTCCGGGTCGACGCGGTGCTGGTAGTAGAGGTCGATGTGATCGACGCCGAGGCGCTTGAGGGAGGCGTCCAGCGCCTGGCGGATGTAGCCGGGACGCCCGTTGATCCGGCCGGCCAGGCGTCCCTGCTCGATCTCGTTGCCGAACTTGGTGGCGAGCACCACCTCGTCGCGGCGCCCGGCGATGGCGCGTCCGACCAGGCTCTCGTTGGTGCACGGCCCGTACATGTCGGCGGTGTCGAGGAAGGTGATGCCGAGGTCGAGCGCGCGGTGGATGGTGGCGGTCGCCTCCTTCTCATCCGCGGGCCCGTAGGCCGTGCTCATCCCCATGCAGCCGAGCCCCTCGGCGGAGACGCTGAGGCCCTGGCTGCCCAGCCGTCGCTGTCTCATTGCTGAACTCCCTATTTCGCTATATCGACGGTCCGTCCCTGTGCGGAGGGTGACGGCCGCTTGGTCCCTCTCTTCAGGATCTTCGCGTCTCGCCCGCCTCCGCGCCATCACCGCGCCGCCCCCGGCCGCTCAAAGCCCCCTCAAAGCGCCATCAAACCCCGGACTTGACCCCGGGGCTTGAGTACGGCCGCGCGCCGGCCGAAGCCCGGGGTACGGCCGCCGCATGCGCCAGGCGGCGGCCGTACCCCGAGTCAGGGCGCCTCGGGGCGGGTGCCCGTCAGCAGTACTGGGCCTGCTTGCCGATGATGCGGTAGACGCAGTCGGAGTACTCCAGGAAGCGCAGCACGGCCTCCTTGTTGCGGGTGGTCTGCGTCACGATCTGCTCGTCCGGCGGGTAGAAGCCGGGCGAGCCGTTCTTGGGGTACATCTCGAAGGTGTAGCTGAAGATCTTGTAGGTGCCCCACAGCCAGTCGTCGATGGAGCCGTCGGTGATGTAGAGGTCGCTGGCCTGCTGCGGGGTGTAGCCGTTGGTGCCGGCCATGTTGCGGCCCAGCGCCGCGAACGCGTCGTGGTCGTCCTGGGTGAGGCCGGCGGCGGTGTCGCTGTAGGTGTAGCCGTAGGGCCACAGGATCAGCTCGCTGTAGGTGTGGAAGTCGATGTTGGTCTTGATCTGCTGCGTGCCGCCGACGACGCGGCCGCGCACGAAGCCGGCGAGGGCCCTGACCTCGGGCGCCGACTCGGCCGACGCGCCGCGGTAGGTCTCGCTGGAGGGGGACCCGGAGGAGCCTCCGCAGCAGCCCCACCGGTAGGCCCAGTTGCGGTTGGTGTCGGTGCCCACGTAGGAGGAGCCGGAGTTGGGCTGCCGGTTCTTGCGCCAGGAACGGTAGGAGCCGGTGGCGACGTCGTACTCGCCGCCGTCGGGGTTGAGGTCGGGCATGATCCAGATCTCCCGCGAGTTCACCAGCCCGGTGATCCTGCTGTCGGAGCCGTAACCACTGGTGAGCAGGTTCAGCAGGTAGATCGCCATCTCGACGGTGAGGTGCTCGCGGGCGTGCTGGTGGGCGGTGAACAGCACCTCCGGCTCGCTCTCGTCGGTCGCGACGTTGTCGCTGATCTTGACGGCGATCAGGTCGCGTCCTCCGTAGGAGGTGCCGTAGCTGTACTTCCTGGCGATGGACGGGTAGCCGGAGACCACCTGGTTCACCAGGGCGGTCAGCTCGGCGTAGTTGTGGTACCCGGAGTCGGCGGGCGGGAAGTCCTGTGGCTTGGGCAGGACAGGGGATAACGGGCGGGGAAGCCGCGTGACCGCGTAGCCGAGCTTCTTGATCTCGGCGACCTCGGTGTCGGAGGCGGTGACCACGACCGATGTGGTGGCCACCTCGTCGATCGCGGCGCCGGTGGCCGCGATCGCGGTACGCTGACCGGCCGTGCTGGGGCCGTCGATCCGGTACTGGCCGCTGGGGGGTGGCTCCGCGGTGGCGCCGACCCCGGTGATCCCGCTGGCGCACAGCAGGGTCAGGATCGCCAACCCTACGAGCAGACGACGTCTCACCTGAATCCTCCTCGAGGCGCGCGCTCTCGGGTGTTGTCACGCGCCTGCACTGAGAGTCAGGTCAACGGTCCGAAGTTAGAAGGCCCAAATTTCACGATTTATGCGGCATACGGGCTTCGGTGCGGATCGGCGAAGAACGGACGTCGAACTGCGGAAGCATGATTAACGTCCGCCGTGGGGGTAGCACACTCGCCGACCACACCACGGGCCGCACGGCCCACGACATCGACCCCCCAAGGAGAAAGAACCCTCATGACCCTTCCCGTCCTCACCCCCGAGCAGCGCCAGGCCGCGCTCGTCAAGGCGACCGAGGCCCGGCAGGCCCGGGCCGCGCTCCTCGCGAAGCTCAAGACCGGCGACCTCACGCTGGCCGAGCTGTTCGAGCGCGACGACGACACGGCGAAGAAGATCAAGGTCACCCAGGCCCTGCGCGCGCTGTCCGGCATCGGCCCGACGAAGGCCGCCGCGCTCATGGAGCGTGCCGGCGTCGACGACAAGCGACGCATCGGCGGCCTCGGCGTCCAGCAGCGCCGCAAGCTTGTCGAGGCGGTGTCCTCCTGATCGCCGGGCCGGCTGCGGGGGGCGGCGGCCATGCCGTCCCCCGCCGGCCGGTCATCGCGGGCCCCAGGGCATTCTCTCCGGGGCCCGCGAGCGCATAGTCTCCCAATAACGACATGGCTGCGGGAGGCGACCCTTTGAGCAAGCTCACGGAAGACGAGCGCAGGGATCTGGCGGACATCCTGGCCAGCCCGGAACTCAACGATCCACGCGTCCACGCCGACCGCGAGGTCGGCCAGCAGCTCGCCGACTTCTTCCGCAAGGACATGCCGGACGTGGACGAGGTCGTCATCGGCAGGGTCTTCCTTCGGACCGCGGTCACCATCACCCAGCTCGGCGACGCCGGGATGCCCCTGGAGCAGATCGCGAACATCCTGACGCTGAGCGCCCTGGACCTGACCGCCCTGGAGCTCGCGCGCGAGACGGGCCCCTGACGGCGCCGCTGACGGATCCGCCGGGCCCGTGGAGTCCCAGGGCCGGGCGGACGCGGCCCTGGACCGCGTAGGCGGCCCGGGGCCGCCGGGTGGGCGGTCTAGGGCCCGGTCGGCGGCCGGAGGCCGGGCAGGTTGACCACGATCGCCTCCTGGGTGCTGCGCGCGACCACCACGACGGCCTCGTTGTCGGGGTCGCGGTTCTCCTCCCGGTGCGGGACGAACGGCGGCACGTAGACGTAGTCGCCCGGCCCGGCGTCGATGCGCACCTCGCGCGGCTCGTCGCCGTCCAGGTCGAGGAAGACGAACGACGGAGTGCCGCTGACCACGTAGATGGCGGTCTCGGAGTCGCCGTGGTGGTGGTCGGCCGAGACGGTCGCCGGCGCGACGTGCGTCTCGCCCATCCACAGCCTGCTCGATCCGACCGTGGCCTCGCTGATCGCGGCCTGGCGCACCATCCCGGGCGTCTGCGCGGTCTCCGCGCTGAGGCCGCCCGGTGCCACGTGATGCAGGCGCCGGTGGAAGGGGTCGCCGGGCGTCGCGTGATCCTCGGGCATGGGACCTCCCTTGCGCCGGCCCGGCGGGTGCCGCGCGCCGGTCTCGTCGAATCGCCGGTCTCGTCGAAGGATAGGCCGCGAGCCCGCCGGCCCGCGCGCCACGCCACGCCGGAACACCCCTGAAGACGGCCAAAGCGCCTGGCTCCCGGAGTCCGGGTGCCAGGCGCTCTGGTTCGGCCGAACCGAAGGACTAGCGGACAACCTTCACGTAGTCGGTCGCCGACGACCCGTACAGGCCGCGCGAGCCCTCGAACACGACCTTCCACGTGCCGGACCAGTAGGCCGGGATCTTCGTGTAGAAGGTCCCGTCCGGGTTGGTCTCGATCGTGTCGACGTACTCCCACTTACCACCGTGGGCGCGGTGGAAGTACACCTTGATCTCCTGCCAGCCGAGCTGACGCCAGTTGTGCCAGCGGTAGTCGTCCTGGCAACGGCTGCCGCCCACAACGTAGGCGTCACCGTCGAACCACCAGTCGCCGTAGCACCGCGCCGTCTCGAGCTTGCCCGAGAGGGAGAGCTTGCGGTTCTTCTTGACCGGCTCAGGGCCCGCGTCGAATCCAGCGATCCGCGTCGCGCGCGGGCCCTGGTGCGGGCGAGACTGCACGATCTTGACGTAGAAGGAGGACTTCGCCGTCACGACCTTGCCGTCCTGGCCGGTGGCCTCGACGTAGACGTACCACTTCCCGGCCGGATCGTGCCGGTCGAGAACGATCGTCTTGTCCCAGGTCTTCCACTGCGAGTCGCTCGCGGACGCCTTCGCGGCCCCCGGGCAGGGGTTGCAGTCGGGCTGCCCACCCTGTCCGGTCGGCTCGAAGTCGATCTTCACGTCCGTGGCGTTCACAGTGCCGACCGTGGCCGTTACCGAGACGTTCTCGCGTCCACGGATGACCACGGGGTCCGGGGTCACCTTGATGGACTCGATGCTCACCTCGGCGTCCGGTGCCGAATCCGCCAGCACCGGCGCCGCCACCGTGAGCACCGAGGCGCCCATGGCGGCCGCCACCAAAGCGGTGGCGATGCGTTTCATCATGCGGAACTTCCTCTCCCCGTAGAGAAAGGCATCCCAAGTGGGGGTGTGCCTACGTCATAGACGTCTTCAGGGCAGGAAAAGTTGCTTGGCGATCGCCAGCAAAAACGCACAAATCGGACGTGCAATCATATTGTTATATAGAGAAATATTGCTGTATGTCCTACTTATGAGCTCGGTGTCGGACCGTGCGCGAAACACCGGCGTAATGCCGCGTGCCGGCGTACACGACCCGCCACGTCCCATGGGAGCGCCCGACCCGCCTGGCGAACTGCCCGTCCCGGTTCGTCCGCGTCCTGGCGACGCTCTTCCACGCCCGCCCGCCGTGCCTCCTGAATTGCAGCGTCAACCGCTGCCGCGGGAAGAACCAGTAGTCGAACCTGCCGGTCGGGTCCACGCGCATCAGCGTCCCCGCCACCCGCACGGCCCGGCCCCGCTTCCGCGCGCGCGCCACCCGGACCCCGGTCAGCACGGTCGCCTTCCTGAGCAGGAACGAGGCGGACGCCGTCGCCCGGCGTCCCGAGGCGTCCTTCGCGGTCGCGACCGCCCGCCACCGGCCGGCGGGGTACCACCGGGTGAGGCGCACCGGCGGGTCGAACCGCCAGACCTCCCAGCCGGAGGCGTCCGCCGGAACCGGCGCCGGGGCGGCGGCGTGCGCCCGTGCCCGGCGCCCGCCGGGCTCCACCCGCAGGGTCACCCCCTTGGGACCGGCCACGCCGCGGGCCACCACCTCGACCACCAGCCTCGTCCCGCCCCTCGGGCCGACCACCGGGGACCGCGGGCGCACCTTCACCGACCGGATGGCGGGCCCGTCGGGGACGGGAGGGGACGCCAGGGCGGGCGGCGCCACGGGAGGCGCGGTGATCGCGGGGCGCGCCTCCCTCGTCCCGGTCCCGGGCGCGGCCACGGACGGGAACGCCTCCGCCAGGACCGTGAGCGCGGCCAGCCCCAGCGCCGACGACGTGATCAAACCTCTCAGGGTCATGGCCTGGAGGCTAGGCACCCGGGGGTAACGGCACGGGGCCGACACGCCCCCCGCCCGGCAAAACACGAGGGGACGCGCGGCACCGTGCCGGCGGCCGGCCGCCCCGGCTCAGACCTCGTACATCTCGTCGATGATGGTGGCGTACTTGGCATGGATGACGCGGCGCTTGAGCTTGAGGCTCGGCGTGAGCTCGGCGGTCTCTGCCGTCCACTCGACCGGCAGCAACCGCCACTTCTTCACCTGCTGGACACGGGCGAGCTTGTCGTTGGCGACCGCGACGGCCGCCTCCACCTCCTTCAGGACGTCGGGGTGCTCGGCCAGCTCGCCCAGATCGGCGAACTCTATGCCGCGCCCCTTGGCCCACGCCGGTGCCGTCTCGCCGTCGAGGGTGAGGATCGCCACGACGTAGGGCTTGCGATCGCCGTAGGCGAGCGCCTGGCCGATGATCGCGTGCTCCTTGAGCAGGTTCTCGGTGTTGGCCGGAGAGATGTTCTCGCCCCCGGCGGTGATGATGAGCTCCTTCTTGCGGTCGACGATGCGGACGAAGCCGTCCTCGTCGATGGAGCCGACGTCACCGGTGTGCAGCCAGCCCTCCTCGTCGAGGAGCTCGGCGGTGGCCTCGGGGCGGTGGAAGTACCCCTTCGTGTTGGCCGGGCTGCGCGTGAGGATCTCGCCGTCCTCGGCGATGCGCACCTCGACGGCCGGGAAGGCGCGGCCGACCGTGCCGAGCTTGTACATCTCGGTGCTGTTGCCGGTAAAGGCACCGCTGGTCTCGGTCATCCCGTACACGTCGACCACCCGCATGCCGAGGCCGGCGAAGAAGCGCTGGACCTCCAGGGGCATGGGTGCGGCGGCGGTGGCGAGCCAGCGGGCGTTCTCGAATCCGATCATGGAGCGGATGATCGACAGCAGTGCGGCGTCGGCCGCCTCGTACGCCGCGGTGACCTCGGCGCTCGGGGTCCGGCCGTACTGGCAGGCCTCGACGTAGGCGAGGCCTGCGGCCATGGCGGCGCGGACGTTCTGCTGCTGCTCCTCGGGCTGGGTGCTGAGCAGCGCCTGCAGCCGGGCCTGCATCTTCTCCCAGACCCGCGGCACGCCGAAGAAGAACAGCGGCTTGACCTGGCCGAGCACGGTGCCGAGCTCGGCGAGGTCGGGGCAGAAGTGGACGTGGTAGACCTTGAACAGCGGGATGTACAGGCTGAGCACCCGCTCGGCGATGTGCGCGTAGGTGAGGTAGGAGATCTGGTCGCCGTGGTCGGGAAGCCCGGTCAGGCGGACGCTGACGTAGACCTCGAAGACGATGTTGGAGTGGGTCAGCGGCACCCCCTTGGGGTTGCCGGTCGTGCCGGAGGTGTAGAGCACGGTCAGCACGTCGTCCGCGCTGACGGCGGCGGCGCGCTCCTCGGCGGCGGCGGGGTCGGCGGCGAGCGAGCGCTCGCCGAGCGCCAGGAAGTCGTCCCAGCTCATGAACCGCTCGCCCTCGGGGGCGCCGTCGATCACGATGACCTTGCTCAGGCCGGGCAGCTCTTCCAGGATCGGAAGCCAGCGCTCGAGGTCGGCGGTGCTCCCAAGCACCGCGATCTTGGCGTTGAGGTCCTTGGCGACGAAGGCGATCTGCTCGGGGGCGAAGGTGGAGTAGATCGAGCACGCCATGCCGCCGGCGTGGACGGCGCCGAGGTCGGCCAGCACGTGCTCGGTGCGGTTGACCATCATCAGGGCGACGGAGTCCCCGCGGCCGAGGCCGAGCGCGGCGAAGCCGGAGGCGATCGCGAGCACCCGGTGCCGGGCCTGCGCGTAGGTCAGCGTCGTCCAGCCGCCGCCGGCGGCGCGGTCGGAGTAGGCGGGCTCGTCGGGGAAGCGCTCCGCCGTGAGCCTGAGCTGTTCGCAGATGGTGTGGCCGGCGATCTCTTGCTCGATCTCCGAAAGTTCGGCAAGGACCCGGGGGTCGGCCATTTCGCCTCCAAAAGTGCTCACTTACACGAGTGGGATGCATCGCACCACAGGCTGTGACGGCAGACAAGCCCCTGGAAGCGAGAAGTAGGAGCGTGCTTGCTCCTACCGGGCGATGGGCATCCATTCCCTTACGAAGAGTGATCACTTCAATGGAGAACAGGACCCTTTTTATGGATATCAGCCCATAAACCGGCCATATAGCTCACTAGGTGATAAACCGCATATATGACGACAAACGGGAACGGGGGCGTACCGGTATGTCGCACGAGGTCGGCACGCAGGTGGAGGAGAGAAGGGTCTTCGGACACCCGCGCGGCATCGTCACGCTCTTCCTCACCGAGATGTGGGAGCGCTTCAGCTTCTACGGCCTGCGCGCCATCCTGTACTTCTTCCTCATCGCCACCGCGGCCGGAGGCGGCCTCGGGCTCTCCAAGCCGACGGCCACCGCCGTCGTCGGCGTCTACGGGGCCCTGGTCTATCTGCTGGCCCTGCCCGGCGGCTGGATCGCCGACCGCCTGCTCGGAGCGCGCAGGGCCGTGCTCATCGGCGGCACCGTCATCATGATCGGCCACATCAGCATGGCCATCCCGATCAGGGGGCCGGGGCTGATCTGGCTCGGGCTCGCGCTGATCGTCGTCGGCACCGGGCTGCTCAAGCCGAACATCTCCACGATGGTGGGCGGGCTCTACCCCGAGTACGACAACGCCCGGCGCGACGCGGGCTTCTCCATCTTCTATCTGGGCATCAACCTCGGCGCGTTCGCCGCCCCCTACGTCGTCAGCAACCTGGCCAAGGACGGCCGCTGGCACCTGGGCTTCGGCGCCGCGGCCGTGGGCATGGCGCTCGGCCTGGCGCAGTACATCGCCGGGGGCCGCCACCTCAGGGGCGCCGGGGAGACGCCCGGGCACCGCCTCACCCCCGAGGAGCGCCGGCACTTCGGGCTCATAGCCGCGATCGGCCTGGGCGGCGCGGCGGTCGCGATCGCCCTGTGGGCGCTGAGCGGCACGCTGACCGTCGACCGCTTCACGGTGGCGCTCACCGTGCTCACGGTGCTGGTCCCGGTCGGCTACTTCGCCTACATCCTGCTCGGCAGCCACAACCTGACCTCCGAAGAGCGCTCGAAGATGAAGGCCTACATCTGGCTGTTCGTCGCCGCCGCGATCTTCTGGATGATCTACGATCTGGCCCCGACGGTGCTGAACGAGTTCGCGGCGTCGAAGACCGACCTGAAGCTCTTCGGGCACCCCATCACGGCGGCCACCACGCAGTCGTTCAACCCCCTGCTCATCATGATCTTCGTGCCGATCTTCGCGGCCCTGTGGGTGAAGCTGGGCGCCCGGGTGGGGGCGGCGCAGAAGTTCGCCTTCGGCCTGTTCATGATCGGCGTCAGCTTCGTGGTGATGGCGCTCGCGGCCCGGCTCGCGGAGACCGGCCGGATCTCGGTCTGGTGGCTGTTCCTGGTCTACCTCATCCAGGTGTTCGGCGAGCTGTCCCTCAGCCCGGTCGGGCTGTCGGTGACCGTCGAGCTCGCCCCGCACGCCTTCAAGAGCCAGATGCTCGGCGTCTGGTTCCTGTCCTTCGCCGTCGGCGACGCCATCGGCGGCCAGACGGCGCGCCTGCTGCGCTACATGTCGCAGCCCGCCTACTTCCTCACGCTCGCCGTCATCGCGATCGCCGCCTCCGGCGTCCTTCTCGCGTTCGCCCACCGGCTCCGCGTGCTGATGGGCGAGGAACGTCCCTGACCCTCCCCCCGCTCACAGGGTCGGCGTCAGCGGGGCGGGCGCCTGCCGGTAGGAGGCGAGGGACGGGCCGAGGGCCCGCGCGGCGGCCAGGCGGCGGACCGCGTCGGTGAGGGCCTGCGGCGGCATGGTGAACGGCAGGCGCAGGTGGCGCTCCAGCGTGCCGTCCACCCCGAACCACGGGCCGGGCGCGAGCCGTACCCCCTGGGCGGCCGCCGCGTCGGCGAGCGGCGTGGCGGCCGGGGAGTCCAGCCGCACCCACAGCGAGCCGCCGCCGGCCGGCACGGCGAAGCGCCATTCGGGCAGCTCGGCGCCGAGCGCCTCCACCAGCGCCGTCCGTGAGGCACCGAGGGTGCGGCGCCGCTCCGCCCGGGTCTCCTCGATGCGCTCGAACAGGTGGGCCACCACCAGCTGCTCGAACAGCGGGGCGGCGATGTCCACGGCGGAGCGCAGCACGGCCAGGCGGCGGATCAGGGCGCTCGTCCCCCGGATCCAGCCGATGCGCAGGCCGCCCCACCACAGCTTGGACGCCGACCCGATGCTGATCACCCGGCCGTCGGTGTCGAAGGCCGCCAGCGGGTGGGTCTCGGGCACCTCGTCGATGGCCAGCTCGGCCCAGCTCTCGTCCACCACCAGCGTCGTGTCGTACCGGCGGGCGGCCCCGGCCAGCGCCGCGCGGTCGGCGTCGCCCATCAGCAGCCCGGTCGGGTTCTGGAAGTCGGGGATGAGGTAGGCGAGCCGCGCGGCCGACTGGCGCATGGCGCAGGTCACCAGGTCCAGGTCCCAGCCGTCGTCCGGGACGCCCACCGGGACCAGGCGGGCGCCTTGCATGCGGGCCGCGTCCAGCGCGTGGGGGTAGGTCGGCGACTCGACCAGCACCGGGTCGCCCTGCGCCGTCAGGAGCGTCATGAGCAGGTGGATGGCGTGCTGGGCGCCTCCCGTGACGAGGATCTGGTCAGGGCGGGTGGCAAGGCCGCGTGCGACGTAGCGGGCGGCGATCGCCTCGCGTAGCGGGCGCAAGCCGACCGGGTCGTAGCCGGTGCCGAGGCCGTAGCAGGGGTAGTCATCCGTCGCGGCGGCAATGGCCTCCGGGAGCAGCGCCGTCGCCTGCGGGGCGGCGCAGTGCATCGGGAGCAGGCCGTCATCGCCCGCGGCGATCCACGGGTTCTCCATGCCGAGGGCGCCGGGCTCGGGCAGGGCCGTCCAGCTTCCCGCGCCCTGGCGGCTGTCGAGGTATCCCTGCTCGCGCAGCCGGTCGTAGGCGGTGGTCACGGTGGTGCGGCTGACGCCGAGCGCCTCGGCGAGGTGGCGTTCTGCGGGCATGCGCACCCGTGTGGGCAGCCGGCCGTCCAGGATGAGCGCCCGCACGCGGTCGGCCAGGGCCCGGTAGTACGGCCGGGCGCCGGCGGGCACGTCGGCGAGCCTGGCGAGCTGTGGTCCGCTGAGATAACGCTCCATAAGGCCACTTTCTCTGATTGGCCCTTTAACAGCAAGCCAATGGCATCAGACCATTACTTCCATTATGAGCGAACTCTCCCTCCCCCGCCTCGGATCGTTGCCCAACCGGTTGCTGCGCCTGTACGCCGGCCTCGCGCTGTACGGCGCCGGAATCGGCCTCCAGATCGAGTCCCGGCTCGGCAACGATCCCTGGGACGTCTTCCACCAGGGGCTCGCCGTCCGCACCGGATGGTCGATCGGGACGTGGATCATCCTGGTGGGCGCCGTCGTGATGGTCTTCTGGATCCCGCTCAGGCAGCGCCCCGGGATCGGCACGCTGAGCAACATCCTCTTCGTCGGGCTGTTCGCCGACCTCACGCTCTGGCTGCTGCCCACCCCAAGCGACCTCGCCCTGCGCTGGGCGTACCTGCTGGTGGCCGTGGTGTGCGTCGCCGCGGCCACCGGCCTGTACATCGGCGCCGGACTTGGCCCCGGACCCCGCGACGGCCTGATGACCGGGCTGCACCGGCTCGGCCTGTCGATCCGCACGGCCCGCGCGCTGATCGAGCTGACCGTCCTCGCCACCGGATGGGTGCTCGGCGGGACGGTCGGCGTCGGCACCATCGTCTTCGCGCTCGCGATCGGGCCGCTCACGCAGTACTTCATGCCGCTGATGCGTCTCCGCGACTGATCCGCCTCCCGCGCGCATGCACCGGAGCCCGCCACGTCTACTAGCGTGACGACCATGCGGATCGAGGACTACGCCATCATCGGGGACATGCAGTCGGCCGCCCTCGTCGGACGGAACGGATCGATCGACTGGCTGTGCCTGCCCCGGTTCGACTCCCCGGCCTGCTTCGCGTCCCTGCTCGGAGACGAGCGCAACGGCCACTGGTGGATCGGCCCGGCGAGCGGCGACCACCCGCTGAGCACCCGGCGCCGCTACCGCGAGGACACCCTCATCCTGGAGACCGAATGGGACACCGAGGGCGGCACGGTGCGCGTCACCGACTTCATGCCGCCCCGGCAGGCCAACCCCGACCTGGTCCGGGTCGTCGAGTGCCTCGCCGGCAGCGTCGAGATGGGCACCCACATCCGCATCCGCTTCGACTACGGCCGCATCGTGCCCTGGGTGCGCCGCAATGACGGGCTGCTCCAGGCCATCGGCGGCCCCGACTCCGCCTGGCTGCGCTCCCCGGTGCCGCTGCAGGGCGGCGACTACGCCCACAAGGCGACGTTCCGCATGTCGGCGGGCGACCGGCTGGCGTTCGTGTTCACCTGGCACCCCTCCCACTCCCCGAAGCCCGACGAGATCGACCCGCTGGCCGAGCTGGTGGAGACCGAGGCCATCTGGAAGGAGTGGGTCTCCCGCTGCGTCCTGCACACCGAGGACCGGTGGCGCGAGGCCGTCGTCCGCTCGCTGATCACCCTCAAGGCGCTGACCTACTCCCCCACCGGCGGGATCGTCGCGGCGGCCACCACCTCCCTGCCCGAGGACATCGGCGGCGTGCGCAACTGGGACTACCGCTACTGCTGGCTGCGCGATGCCACGATGACGCTCGACGCGCTCATCGGCGCCGGGTACATCGACGAGGCCCGCGACTGGCGCGAGTGGCTGCTGCGCGCCATCGCCGGCCGCCCGCAGGACCTGCAGATCATGTACGGCGTGGCCGGCGAGCGGCGCCTGCCCGAGATGGAGCTGCCCTGGCTGGAGGGCTACGAGGACTCCGGGCCGGTGCGCATCGGCAACGCTGCCGTCAACCAGCTCCAGCTCGACGTCTACGGCGAGGTGATGAGCTGCCTCTACCTGTCGCAGGAGTCCGGGCTGGCGAGCATCTCGCGCACCTGGGCGATCCAGCGGTCGCTGATGGACTTCCTGGAGTCCCACTGGGACGAGCCCGACGAGGGCCTGTGGGAGGTCCGCGGGCCTCGCCGGCACTTCGTCCACTCCAAGGTGATGGCCTGGGTGGCCACCGACCGCGTGATCCGGCAGGTCGAGAAGTTCGGCCAGACCGGCCCGCTCCAGCGCTGGCGCGCGCTGCGCGAGCGCATCCACGCCGAGATCATGCACAAGGGATACGACCCGGCGCGGAACACCTTCACCCAGTCCTACGGCTCGCGCGAGCTGGACGCCGCCCTGCTGCTGATCCCGCAGACCGGCTTTCTCCCGCCCACCGATCCCCGGGTCACCGGCACCATCGACGCGATCGAGCGCGAGCTGATGTCAGACGGCTTCGTGCTCCGCTACCCCCTGGCCCAGCAGAACGCCGTGGACGGCCTGGCCGGCGGCGAGGGGGCGTTCCTGGCGTGCAGCTTCTGGCTCGCCGAGGCGCGGGCCATGGCCGGCAGGCACGAGGAGGCCGTCGAGCTGTTCGAGAAGCTGCTGGCCCTGCGCAACGACGTGGGCCTGCTGTCGGAAGAGTACGACCCCCGCTACGAGCGCCTGGTGGGCAACTTCCCGCAGGCGTTCAGCCACGTCCCCCTGATCCACACCGCGCACACGCTGTCGCGCCCCGGCCACACCCCGCGCTACACCGACCTGCTCCGCTAGCGAAGGCCGGGGAGGTCTAGCGGCCCCGGGCCAGGGCGGCGAGGAGGCGGGCGAAGTCGGGGGGCGGGGCGACGACCAGGCGTCGCTGGCCGTTCTGGACCACCAGGTCGGCCTGGATGCGCGTCAGCCGCCCGTCGTTCCACCAGTAGACGTGCGGGCTGAGGCCGTCGTCGTGCGCGCGGTACTCGCGGTGGGCCAGCAGCCACAGCCGCTCGATCGCCCGCATCACCGACAGGCCGCCGATGGGGTGGACGATCATCTCGCCAGGGCGGGGGATCGCGACGATCAGCCCGTCCGGAGAGACCAGCAGGTAGTCGTCGATCCTGCGCAGGTGCACGGCCGCGCCCGCCGCCGAGCCGGTCATGTGCCAGGCCGGGGTCCCGTCGAGGTCGACGCGCTCGGCCGACAGCCGTTCGTCGGCGAGGACGTTGGCCGCCGCCACCTCCAGGGCCTCGGCCGGCGGGACCGGCCAGCAGAAGGCCTCCTCCGGCCGTACGGGACGTCCGGACACGGTGAGGATCTCGATCAGGTCGGAGCCGACATGACGGCCGATCAGGCGGGAGGGGTCTTCCTCCAGGCCGTCGGCGAGCACGACCCCCGTGCGCAGCAGGGCCTTGATCTGGGCGTAGTCGCACACGTCCGGCAGGTCGTCGGTACGGGAGACGGCACGCGAGAGGTGTTCGGAGACCAGCACCGGCCAGTCCTCGCGGGAGCGCCGCCCCGCCTCGCGGCGCAGCCCGTCGAGCCGAACCGTGACGTCGCGGGGCCCCGAGAGCGTCAGCGTGGATCCGCCGGGCTGGAAGTCGTGCTCGTAGCCGAGGTTCTCTGCCACGAGCGCCAGCAGGGAGTCGAGGTCAACGTCCTCGACGGAACGTGGCGGGGCCTCCGCCCGCCCGGCCCGATGCCGCCTGAACCAGCCCACGCAGGCTCCCAACCGCCACTGTGTTGCCCCGACCCGGGCCTACAGTGCCGTAGCGGGGTCGCGGAACAGGCAAGTCAAAGAGCACGATTCGGTATCAATGACCGCGTCCGCCCCAAGCCACGCGGTGAACTGTGGTGTGCCGTGGCCGATGGGCAGCCCGGCGATCGTCGGCACTTCCAGCGGGGCCAGCCGGTCGACCAGCACTCCCATCGGGTCCCCGCAGTCCACCCAGGAGCCCAGCACGATGCCGAGGGCGCCGGTGAGGCACCCGGCCTGCAGGAGCTGGGTGAGCATGCGGTCGATGCGGTAGGGATCCTCGCCGACGTCCTCCAGCAGCACGATGTGCCCCTGGCCGCGCATGGCGTACGGGGTGCCGCACAGGGCCGCGAGCAGCGCCAGGTTGCCGCCGGTGAGGGGCCCTTCGGCATGGCCGGGCACGATCACCTGCTCGCCGGCCACCGGGTCGGGCATCTCGGACTCGAACAGCGACGCGCACAGGTGGGCCAGCGTGGCCTGCTCGGGCCCTTCGGCGTCGCTCAGCGTCGAGCACGCCGGCATCGGGCCGAAGCAGCTCGCCACGCCGAGCCGCACGGCGAAGGCCTGGTGCAGCGCGGTGATGTCGCTCGATCCGAGCAGGATCTTGGGCCGGGCGGCCTCCATGGCCTGCCAGTCGAGCAGGTCGAGCAGGCGGGTGGCGCCATAGCCGCCGCGCGCGCAGATCACGGCACGGACGTCGGGGTCGCACCAGGCCTCCTGCAGGTCGGCCGCCCTGCCCGCGTCCGACCCCGCGAGGTATCCCCGGCGGTTGAGCACCCTGGGCATCACGACCACGTCCAGGCCGACCTCGGTGAGGACCTGGCGGCCCCGCGCGAGCCGGACCGGGTCCACCGGCCCGGAGGGCGCGACGACGGCCACCCGGTCGCCGGGACGGAGCCGGGCGGGGATCCAGAGCCGCCGGGCGCTCATCGTGGGCCTCCGTGACCGGGAAGCCGGTGGATTCGCCCTGATTCATGGACGCCGAAAACGCATGAATCGGCGGAAACAGCCGCCACAGTGAGTAGTCTTACCCAGGTGACGCCATGTACCACCGATGGGCGGGGCGTGGCCGGTTCGTTCACCTCGCAAAGGGTGTCAGACTGTCCTCACTTATGCGACCCCCGACCCACATTCTCGTGGTCAACGGCATCAAGGTCCGACGGCCGGTGTTCGTCCTCGGTGCGCCGCACTCCGGCGCGGACCTCCTCGCGCGTGCCCTGAAACGCTCTCCCGGCTTCCACGTCACCATGGGCAGGGCCGCGGTCGCGCACGTCGTCTACGCCTTCGCCCGCCGGCCGTCGATCATGCGCAGGAAGGGCGGCGGCGCGGTACGGGTGCTGCGCGACGCCCTCGCCGAGGCGTGGCAGATCATCCCCGGGGCGTGCGCCGAGTGCCCGGCGTCGTGCCGCGAGGCCGGCGGCGTCACCGGCGGGGGCCCGTGCGCGTCCCCCGGCACCATCGTCCGGTTCGGCGACGCCAACCCCGACCTGCTGTACAGCGCCCCGGTGCTGCTCCAGGCCTTCCCTGACGCGCGTTTCGTCCAGTTCATCCGCGACGGCAGGGACGTCACCACCGACATGCTCGCCGACCGCGTCTCCATGAGCTGGTTCCGCACCAGCATGCTCAGCGACGAGACCGAGTTCCCGAACCCGTTCCTCGGGGTCAACTCCAGCGAGCACCGCGACAGGTGGACGGCCATGGAGCCGGCCGGCAAGTGCGCCCTGCGCTGGCGCAGCGCCGTGCGCCTGAGCGCCGCGCTGCGCCAGGAGATGCCCGCCGGTCAGCTCCTCACCGTCCGCTACGAGGACATGGCCGGCTCCCCCGGACGGACCATCGCCACGATCTCCGACTTCCTGGAGAGCCGGGTGTCCAAGGTCGCCCTGTACGGCACGACCGCGCCCAAGGTCGGCGCCTGGCGCTCCCGCCTCAAGCCCGACCAGGTCACGCTCGTGGAGAAGGTCGCCCGGGAGGAACTGACCAGGCTCGGCTACCTCTGACCCGCGCCGGCCCCGGCCGGTCACCTGCTCTGGTGCTCGAACTGCGTGCTGTACAGCTCGGCGTAGGCGCCGTTCGCCGCGAGCAGGTCGTCATGGCGCCCGCGCTCGACCACGTGGCCGTCCTGGACGACGAGGATCTCGTCGGCCTCGCGGATCGTGGAGAGCCGGTGGGCGATCACCAGTGACGTCCTGCCCGCCAGCGCCGTCTTCAGCGCCCGCTGCACGGCGGCCTCCGACTCGGAGTCCAGGTGGGCGGTGGCCTCGTCGAGCACGACGACCCTCGGCGCCTTCAGCAGCAGCCGGGCCAGCGCGATGCGCTGCTTCTCCCCGCCGGAAAGGCGGTACCCCCGGTCGCCGACGACGGTGTCCAGCCCCTCGGGCAGGCCCTCGACCAGCTCGGCGATCTGCGCGGCGCGCAGCGCCTCCCAGATCTCCTCCTCGTCGGCACCCGGCCGCGCGTAGCGCAGGTTGGCCCCGATCGTGTCGTGGAACAGGTGGGCGTCCTGCATCACGACGCCCACGGCCTCGCGCAGGGACGCGAGGGTGACCTCGCGCACGTCGACGCCGTTGATCCGCACCGCGCCGCCGGTCACGTCGTACAGGCGGGAGACCAGCGAGGTGATCGTGGTCTTCCCCGCGCCCGAATGCCCCACCAGGGCGATCAGCTCGCCGGGCCTGGCGGTGAAGGTGACGCCTTTCAGCACCTCCTGGCTCGGGCCGGTGTCGGGACGGGCGACCGACTCCAGGGAGGCCAGCGAGACCTCCTCGGCCGCGGGGTAGCGGAACTGGACGTCGTCGAACTCGATGGTGACCGGCCCGCTCGGCAGCGGCCTCGCGTCCGGGCGCTCGGAGACCATCGGCTTCAGGTCCAGCACCTCGAACACCCGGTCGAAGCTCACCAGGGCGGTCATCACGTCGACGTGCACGTTCGACAGGCTGGTCAGCGGGCCGTACAGGCGCATGAGCATCGCCGCGAGCGCGACCAGGGTGCCGAGCGGGAAGGCGCCGTCGACCACCAGCACGCCGCCCGCCCCGTACACGAGCGCGGTGGCGAGCGCGGCGACCAGCCCGAGGGCGACGCGGAACACCGTGCCGTACATGCCGACCGTGATGCCCACGTCGCGCACCTGGCCGGCGCGCTCGCTGAAGTGCGTCGCCTCGTCGTCCGGGCGGCCGTACAGCTTGGCGACCATGGCGCCGGCGACGTTGAAGCGCTCGGTCATGACCGAGCTCATCTCGGCGTCGAGCTGCATCTGCTCGCGGGTCAGCTTGGACATGCGGCGCCCGACGTAGCGCGCGGGGAAGATGAAGATCGGCAGCAGGACGAGGGCCACCAGCGTGACCTGCCATGACAGGATCAGCATCGCGCCGAGCACCATGACCAGGCTCACCACGTTGGACACCACGGCCGACAGCGTGCTGGTGATGGCGCGCTGCGCGCCGATGACGTCGCTGTTCAGCCGGGAGACCAGCGCACCGGTCTGGGCGCGCATGAAGAACGCGACGGGCATGCGCTGCACGTGGTCGAAGACCTCGGTGCGCAGGTCGTAGATCAGGCCCTCACCGATGCGCGATGAGAACCAGCGCTGGGCCAGCCCGAGCCCCGCGTCCAGCAGGGCCAGGCCCGCGATCACCAGCGACAGCGCCATGACGACGTCGGTACGGCGCGGGATGATGCCGTTGTCGATGATCGACTTCAGCAGCAGCGGGTTGGCGATCACGATGACCGCGTCGAGGACGACCAGCCCCAGGAAGGCGGCGATCTGGCGGCGGTAGGGCCGCGCGTACCGGACGATGCGCGGCACCGTTCCCGGCGTGAGCCGTTCCTTGGTCACCGAGCTGTCCCGCCGCAGGGACCGCATCACCTGGGGCCCGTATCCCCCGCCCATCATCGACATCGTGGTCTTTCGCCGGTCCTCTCCCCGCACGCTCGGCTCGGAGGTCTTCCCCCGTTCCCTCTTCCCGCCAAGCGTGAGAACCGGTCGCGCGATTCCCCGATCAGCTCACGGCGAACGATCACCCG
Source organism: Sphaerisporangium perillae (assembly GCF_023276435.1). GTDB lineage: Bacteria > Actinomycetota > Actinomycetes > Streptosporangiales > Streptosporangiaceae > Sphaerisporangium > Sphaerisporangium perillae. Next base: position 89,945 of record NZ_JALLPO010000016.1, on the reverse strand, counting down.
GTCCGGCCGGCACCCCCGAAGAGCGTCCTGATGCGCACCGCCTGCTCGGCGCGCTCGGCCGCGGACTGCTCCTCCAGCGTCCGGCCCACGGCCCCCTGGAGCAGCCGCTTGGTCGCCGTCGCCGCGCCCCTGTCGGTCGCCAGCAGGGACGAGGCGAGCGCGCGCGCCGCCGCTCCCAGCTCCTCTCTGGGAACGACCTGCTCGGCCAGGCCGAGCCTCAACGCCTCCTCCGCCTCGACGAAGCGTGCCGTCAGGCAGATCTCCACGGCCCTGGACAGGCCGACGAGGTCGACCAGCGGCTTGGTGCCGGTCAGGTCAGGGACCAGCCCAAGCGCGGGTTCCTTCATGCAGAACTTCGTGTCGTCCGCGATTACCCGCAGGTCGCAGGCCAGAGCCAGCTGGAAGCCCGCCCCGATCGCATGCCCGTGCACTGCCGCGATCGACACGATGTCCGGGCGGCGCAGCCACAGGAAGCCCTTCTGGAATTCCTTGATGCGCTCTTCGAGCGTCTCGCCGTCGAGCGCCGCCGCGGACGTGAACGACCCCTGCCCCTGCACCCCTTCCGGAGTGAACAATCGCAGGTCGATGCCCGCTGAGAAGGACGGCCCCTCGCCTCGGACCACGACGACGCGCACCTGCTCCGGCAGTGTTCCGCCGATCCGAGCGAGAGCCGACCAGGTGGCGAACGTCTGGGCGTTCCGCCTCTCCGGCCGGTCCAGTGTGACCGTCGCGATCTCGCCGTCCACCTCGAAGCGCAGACCGATCTCCGCGAGCTCTTCGCTGTCAGGGGCTCTGTCAGCCTCGCCGCGCACCCCTCCGGCGCGCGTCAGCGCTCCATCCGTGCCCGGGTCGGCATCCTTGCTCGCCGAGATGTCCGCCGCACTCCCCCCAAGCGTCGCTTCCGGCATCGTTCGCTCCGTCCGTACGTCGCTGTCCCGTCACGCCCGAACCCAGTAGGGTTCCAGAATCAGATTCTACCGGCGCGGGCGGGACGGGTATCGGCTGAACGGGACGAGCGGCTGCGGTCGCGCGTTTCCGAGGCGGCCTGCCTAGCGCTTCGACTTGCCTCGGGTGGCTCCGCCGCGCCCGCGCAGAGTCACGCCGGACTCGCTGAGGATGCGGTGGATGAACCCATATGACCTGCCGGTCGAAGCGGCGAGCGCACGGATGCTCTCACCCGCGGCGTACCGCTTCTTGAGATCGGCGGCCAGTTTTTCACGGTCGGCCCCGGTCACCCGGGTGCCCTTCTTCAGAGTCTCGGCCACGAGTACCTCCTGTAGTGCCAGACTTCCGCAGCGTTACTCACGCCATGATCAGTCATTTCAGCCGGATCGGCTACCTACTCCATGGGAAAAGATCCGTACCCGCTCAAATTAAGATCAGGCGAGTGCCACAAGATCGGAAAATTCGTCGCTCCAAGCGTCTTCAACTCCGTCCGGTAGCAAGATCACCCTATCCGGTCGTAGAGCCGCTACGGCCCCCTCATCGTGTGTAACGAGGACAATTGCCCCAGAATAGGACCTTAGCGCTGAAAGAACCTGATCGCGGCTGATGGGATCGAGGTTGTTCGTGGGCTCGTCGAGCAGGAGGACGTTGGCGCTCGAGAGCACCAGCGTGGCCAGGGCCAGCCGCGTCTTCTCCCCGCCCGACAGCACGGACGCGGGCTTTTCGGCGTCGTCCCCGGAGAACAGGAACGAGCCGAGGACCTTGCGCAGCGCCACGTCCGGCACGTCGGGCCCGGCGGAGCGCATGTTCTCCAGCACGCTGCGATCGGCGTCCAGCGTCTCGTGCTCCTGGGCGTAGTACCCGAGCTTGAGGCCGTGACCTGGGCGAACCTCGCCGGAGTCGGGCTTTTCCAGGCCGCCGAGCATGCGCAGCAGCGTGGTCTTGCCTGCGCCGTTGAGGCCGAGCACGACGACCCTGCTGCCCCGGTCGACGGCCGCGTCGACGTCGGTGAAGACCTCCAGCGAGCCGTAGGACTTCGACAGGCCGGCGGCCGTCAGCGGCGTGCGGCCGCAGGGGGCGGGGTCGGGGAAGCGCAGCTTGGCCACCTTGTCGCTGCGCCGCTCCTCCTCCACGCCCGCCAGCAGTCGCTTGGCCCGTCGCTCCATGTCCTGCGCGGCCTTGGCCTTGGTGGCCTTGGCGCGCATGCGGTCGGCCTGCGAGAGCAACTGCGAGGCCTGGCGCTCGGCGTTGGCCCGCTCCCGCTTCCTGCGCCGCTCGTCGGTCTCGCGCTGGGCCAGATAGGTGGTCCAGCCGACGTTGTAGGTGTCGATGACGCAGCGGTTGGCGTCCAGGTGCAGGACCTTGTTGACCGTCGCTTCAAGAAGGCCGACATCGTGGCTAATAATGATCAAGCCGCCCTGGTGGGATCGTAAAAAATCACGAAGCCACCCGATTGAGTCCGCATCGAGGTGGTTTGTCGGCTCGTCAAGTAGGAGAGTCTCCGCTCCGCTGAACAGAATGCGGGCCAGTTCCACCCGCCGGCGCTGGCCACCGGACAGGGTCTGGAGGGGCTGCTTGAGCACCCGGTCGGGCAACCCGAGGCTGGAGGCGATGGACGCCGCCTCGGCCTCCGCGGAGTACCCGCCGAGGACGTGCAGCCGGTCCTCCAGGCGGCCGTAGGCGCGGACCGCGCGGTCGCGGACGCGCACGTCGTCGGAGGCCATGCCGAGCTCGGCCTCGCGCAACTCGCGCAGTACCTCGTCCAGGCCGCGGGCCGACAGGATGCGGTCGGAGGCGACCACCGAGAGGTCTCCGGTGCGCGGGTCCTGGGGAAGGTAGCCGATGCTGCCGGAGGTGGAGACCGTACCGGCGGCCGGGAGGCCCTCGCCGGCCAGCACCTTGGTGAGCGTGGTCTTGCCCGCGCCGTTGCGGCCCACCAGCCCGATGCGGTCGCCGGGGTTCACGCGGAAAGACGCCTCCTCGATGAGCAGGCGGGAACCGGCGCGCAGTTCGATGTCGGAGGCAATGATCATGATGAGGGAACACTCCCAGAGCGGGGAACAAGGTCGAAGAACGTGCAGTCGGAAAGAGACCGGGGTCTCGCAGGGCGGCCACGCGGCTCGGCCCGCTTCGGTGAGTGCGCCGATCAATCGGGAGTGCGCATACGCCTAGTGTACGGGCAGCCTCCGGGCACGGTTGATAGTTGACCGCCCGCGCCCGGAGGACCCCGCCGAGCCGGCCGAGCGGCTCACGGACCTGGGGCGGTGCTGGAAGCGGCGCCCCGGCGCCCTCGCCGTCCCTCTCCTAGACGCGCGTCCGGGCGGCCGCTCCGGCCGCCCGGATCAGGTCCCGCTCGGGGTCGTCACCAGGCCACCTCGAGGGAGCGCAGCCCGTACACCACGTGGTGGGACCGGAAGTCCGTGCCGGCGCCGGCCTCCCGCAGCCCCGGGAAGCGTTCCAGGAGGGCGGGGAAAGCGATGCGCATCTCCATGCGCGCCAGCGGCGCCCCCAGGCAGTGGTGCACTCCGTGGCCGAAGGCGACGTGCCCGAGGTCATCGCGGCCGATGTCCAGCCGGTCGGGATCGGCCACGAGCTCCGGGTCGCGATTGGCGGCCGGCAGCGCGCACATCACCAGCTCGCCCGCCGGGATGCGCCGGCCCGCCAGCTCGACCTCGGTGGTGGTCACCTTGATCGAGCCGGAGTGCACGATGCTGAGCCAGCGCAGCAGCTCCTCCACCGCGACGTCGATGCGCTCGGGCTCCTTCCTGAGCAATTCGAGCTGGTCGGGATGGCGCAGCAGGGCCAGCGTGCCGAGCGCCAGCATGTTCGAGGTGGTCTCGTGGCCGGCCAGCAGCAGCAGGCCGCCGATGCCGATGAGCTCGTCGGCCGTCACGTCGCCGCCGTGCTCGCGCACCAGCATCCCGAGGAGGTCCTCCCCCGGGTCGGCCTGCGCCCGGGCGACGAGGCCGGCCATGTAGGCGCGTGACTCCTGGTTCACCGCCATCCGCTCCTCGACCGGCTCCGACATGTCCAGCATCCGGCTGCTCCGCCGCTGGAAGTCCTCCCGGTCGGCGTACGGCACTCCCAGCAGTTCGCAGATCACCAGGGAGGGGATCGGCAGCGCGAACGCGGAGACCAGGTCCACCGGAGGACCGCCGCGCTCCATGGCGTCCAGGTGCTCCGACACGATGTCGCGGATGCGCGGCTCCAGCCTGCGCATCCTGCGGACGGTGAACTCCGCCGTCAGCATCCGCCGCAGGCGGGTGTGCTCGGGAGGGTCGAAGGCGAGCAGGTTCCCCGCCCGCATCGCGGCGAGCTCCTCGTCGCTGAGCTCCGGCGCTTCCGCCGGGCGCAGGCTCATCAGCCTGGCGTTGCTGAACCGCTCGGCATCGCTCAGCACCGTGCGCACGTCGGCGAACCGGGTGACCATCCAGGCGTCGAACCCGAAGGGCGTGCTCATTCGCCGGACGCCTTCCCCATCGCGGAACTCCGAGAGTTCGGGAGCCGGATCGAACCCCGACCGCCGCATGTAGAGCGGCAACGCCACCGAGTCGCTCATGCTCATCTCCTGGAGGCTTGACCGCCGGGCTTGCTCCGCGGAAAACGATAGCAAGCCATGGTCCTCGGCTCCAGGAAGCGGCGCCGATCAGCTGACCTGGTGGCTCCTATTAGGTGGTGGGGGGATCCAGGAGGCGGATTCGGACGGCGCGGAAGGTGCGGGGGGTGTCCTGCAGGACGGCCAGCCGGGGGTCGGGCACGTCCAGGAAGGGGCCGGTCTCGAGCGCGAAGATGGGTGCGAGCCGCCGGTCGGTACGCAGGGCGTCGACCGCGCGGCGATCTCCGCCGAGGACCACGGCTTCGAGCGAGTCCACCTTCGGCACCAGCACCCGCACGGCGACCTCGGCCGCCGCCTGGGACGCCTCCGCCGCCTGCTTCTCCCGGCGCCGGGCGAAGCGGTGCTGCGACCAGCCACCGGCCGCGCTGCGCCCATGCACCAGGCGCGAGCCCACCTTGGAGGCGATCAGCCGCTCCCCTTCGAACACCCCGGCGGCGTGACCACCGAGGCGGACGAGAAGCACTCCGACCACGCGCTCGGCTCTCGCGTGCTCCACCAGGTCATGCAGGAGATCGTCACCTTCGGCCGCGGCTACGGCATCGGCGTCCGCACGGGCCCCGCCCAGCGGGGGGAACGGAACGTGCAACTCGGCCACGGCGCCGTCACGGCCCTGGAGGCGTACGACGTCGCCGGAGAGAACGTTCTCCGCTCCCCCGTGCCGCTCGGCGAACCCGCGTGACCAGGTCTCCAGACGTCCGGGCGCGACCGACACCCATCGCCCCCCACCCGCCGCCGGTCGTCCCGCCATGAGGCGCGACACTAGCAGCCCGCATAGAGGAAGCGACCGCATCCCTACGGCGTGCACCGCTCGGCCACACCCACGTGAGAGTCCAGGCCGGATCGGCGGCAAGGCGGTGGTTTGGGGTGGTGGGGCCGAAATGGTCGTTACGGGGCGTGACATTCTTCCCGACTCACCGTAAAGGAATCCTTCCATGCAACGGATGGGGAAATAACAGTGAATTCCCTCCGTCAGGTCCCCTCCGGCCCACGAACCCCCAGCACAATCCATGTGTGACGGTCCTCAGAACCCCTTCCCCGGCCGCCGCGTCCCTGGCGACCGCCACCCCCCACCCCGCCTCCCTGGGAGCCTCGATGGCCCCTCCGACCTCCCCTGGATTCCCGGGCACGCCGAGTTCGCCCGGACTTCCCGGCGCACACCGCTCCACCGGCTTTTCTGGCGCACCCGAGCCGCCCGGACGTGCTGGAGCGCCCGGACGTCCAGGAGCGGCTGGTGCCGTCGCGACCTTCCTCCCGGTCGTCGATCTCGACACCGGCGGGGTGATCGCCGTCGAGGCGACGACCGAGGTCACCCCTCTCGGGATGTCCCGCGACATCTCCCCCACGGTGGCCGCCGCGTACGCCGCCGCCCGCGAGGAGGCGTTGCTGCCCCTGCTGCTGACCGTGCCCTCCGGAGCCGTGATCCTGGGCTCCGCCGCCCTGGCACCCCTGCACGAGGCGATGCGGGCGACCAAGCGCCGCCCTCGCGAGGTGATCCTCGTGATCGCGGGCGACTTCCCCGCGGAGGACCGCCGGGCCCTGCTGACCGGCATGGACGGTCTGCGGACCATCGGCTACCTTGTCGCCCTCGGCGGCGTCGGCACCTCCCACGTCCCGCTCGACCTGATCGCCGACGCCTCGCCGTACACGGTGGTGCTCTCTCCAGAGCTGATGGAGCGCATTCCCCGGGACGTGCGGCGCAACGCGCTCGGCGAGGCGGTCGCCCGCATGGCCAAGGGAATGGGCATCCACGTGCTGGCCCCGCAGGTGCGCGACGAGACGCAGCTCACCGCGCTGCGCACCTGGGGCGTCAGGCTCGCGCAGGGGCCGCTGCTGGCCCCGCTCGACTGGCGTCCCTCGCACGGCCGGGTGCACGTCCCGCTGCCGGTGCCGGTCGCCGAACCCGAGCCGTCGATGGTGGACCTCGGGCCGCGGGTGCAGGAGTTCCTCATCCCGGCGATCACCCTCGACATGCAGGCCACGGCCGAGGAGGTGGTGGAGGCCCTCGGCACGGAGCCCTCGATCACCAGCGTCATCCTGGTGGACGAGTACCAGCGTCCGAGGGGCAGCGTGGAGCGGAGCCGCTTCCTGCTCTCCATCGCCGGGCCCTACGGGCACGCCCTGCACGCCAAGAAGCCGGCGCACCGCCTCGCCGACCCGCCGCGCGTCGTACCGAAGACCACCCCGGCCATCGCGGCCATGCAGGTGGCGGGCAAGGACGCTGCCCGTGTGTACGACGACCTGGTCGTGATCGACGAGGTCGGCCGCTGCATGGGCGTCGTGCACGTCGGCGACCTGATCCGCCACGTCGCCGACCTCCAGCCGACCGCCCGCTGACGTGGCACTGTTCGAGGCGGGTGCCTTTACATTGTAGATCACGGGACTGGGCCGGTGAGCTGGGCGTGCAGGCGGCGGGCCTGCCATACCAGCTCACTGCCGCTTCCCCGGCCTGGCCTGGACGCGGACGAAGAAGCCCAGCGTGACGGGGGTGTCGCTTTGATCGGGGTGCTGTGCGCTCATTGCCGGTTCCTTTCTTGACCTACAGGTACAAAATATGGGCATGCCGAAGGCGAGTCGATTTCGACGGGACTCAGAGGGTGGCCAGCACGGCGTCGACGACGCGGCGGAGCCGGTCGGGACGGTCGGCGGTCTTGGCGACGACGCTCATGCCGATGGCGGTGCTGAGCAGCAGGCTCGCCGCCTCGCGGGGATCACGATCGGCGTCGATCTCCCCGTGGCGCCGGCCCTCCTCGATCGCCGCCTGGAAGGCGGCCTCCATGCGGTCGAACACGCTCCTGACGATCTCGCCGAGCGCCGGGTCGGCCCCGGCGGGCTCGGCCGCGGTGTTGACGGCCAGGCAACCCCGGCGGTACGGGTCGGAGAGGCCGGTGTCCACCAGTCTCTCCAGCGCGGCACGGAGCCGTTCCCGTACGGGACCGGACCCTTCCAGCACCTCCACCAGCCCCGCCACACGCCTGTCGCCGTAGCGCCGCAACGCCTTCTCGAACAGGGCCTGCTTGCTGGTGAAGGTGTTGTAGAGGCTCCCCTTGCCGACGCCGAGCCCGTCGACCAGATCCTGCGGCGTGGTCCCGCCGTATCCCTTGCACCAGAAGATCTCCACGGCCTTCTCCACCGCGGCGTCCGGATCGAACTGCTTCGGCCTGCCCATGAGGCGATGATAACAGTATTCTTGACCTCTAGGTAAAAAACCGCCCTCAGGTGGTACCGCGCCGGCCGCGCGGCCCCTGTACGGCCTCCTCCGGCGAGCAGACGCGAGAGGTGCCGGCGACGGTGAAGCCGGTCGGGCCGGTGTAGCCGATGAGCTTTGGGTGGCCACAGGCGGGGCAGCGGGTTTGGCGGAGCGCCGAAGGGCGATGATGGCGACGGCAGCCCAGGCACATCAGGATCGGGGGCCGCTTGCGTGCGGCATCTCTCATCAAGACTCACCCGCTTCCAGATTGCGAAACTTGTAAATTGCTCACTTTACTATAGTCGAGATCGGACATCCCTGCCGCTAATGTGGCGTCCGCACCGGGAACGCGGTGTGATGAGATGGCCCGTCGGGTCCAGACCATCGGAGTGCGACGCCCGTACGCTGAGATGACAGCCGGAATCCGGCCGCGAAGGGGGATCGGTGAGCACGCCGCTCTACCAGTTGAAGGCGGAGTTCTTCAAGACGCTGGGGCATCCCGCTCGCATCCGCGTCCTCGAGCTGCTGAGCGAGCGCGATCACACGGTCGCCGAGATGCTGCCCGAGGTGGGCATCGAGGCCGCGCACCTGTCCCAGCAGCTCGCCGTGCTGCGACGGGCCAACCTCGTGGTCTCCCGCAAGGAAGGCGCGACGGTCCACTACTCGCTGACCAGCCCCCTGGTCGCCGAGCTGCTCAAGGTCGCGCGCCAGATCCTCGCCGACGTGCTGTCCGGGCAGGCCGAGATCCTGCAGGACCTGCGAGCCTCGGAGTCCACCGCACCGACGTCGCACCGCGGCTGAGCCACCGTCCCGCCATCGCAGAACGCGGGGGGCGCGCCCGCCACCGCGGAAGGCAGGCGCGGGGGCCGACACCGCGGAACGCGCGGGCCGGTCAGAGGTCGTTGCCCGCGTAGGACAGGTTGAAGCTCTTGTTCACCAGGGGGAAGTCGGGCACGATCGCGCCGCTGAGCGCGACGGGCAGGGCCGGCCAGTTGAAGAACGAGGGGTCCGCGATCTTGACCCGGGTCAGCGTGCCGTCGGGGGCCAGCTCCACCCGGTGCGCGATGGTCCCGCGCCAGCCTTCGACGATGCCGACGCCGGAGGTGGCCCCGCCCGGCGTGGTGCAGGGAGGCCGGCCGCACACCCCGCCCGGCGGCAGCCCGTCGAGCAGGTACGCGATCACCTCGACGGACGCGGCGATCTCGCGCGCGCGGACCTGGAACCGGGCCATCACGTCCCCGGTCTCCCCGGCGACCACGGTGAACGGGCCAAGGTCGGTGAACGGGTGGTCGCGGCGGGCGTCGACGGCGACCCCGCTGGCACGGGCGACGTACCCGAGCGCGCCGAGGTCCCGGGCGGCCCCGGGGGTCAGCACGGCGGTGCCGGCGAACCGGTCGGCGACGACGGTGTGCCCGAGGGCGAGTTCGGCGATCTCGGCGACGTCGGCGGCGATGGCCCGCAGCCTGCCCGGGTCGGGCCGGGCGCGCAGCACCGCGCCACCCAGCGTCACCCCGCCGCGTAGCAACCGGTGACCGGTGACCTCGGCGTTGATCCGGAGCAGTTGCTCGCGCACGCGCCCGCTCTGGGCGTTCAGGATGCCGTGGGCCACGTCGTTGCACAGGGCGCCGAGGTCGGTGACGTGGTTGTACAGGCGTTCCAGCTCCAGCAGGACGGCCCGCATGCGCTGCGCCTCCGCGGCGACGACGCACCCGGTCGCCTCCTCCACGGCCAGGCAGTACGCGAGGGCGTGGCCGACCGAGGTGTCACCGCTGACCCGCTCGGCGAGCGGCAGCCCCTCGCCCGGGTCCCGCCCGATGAACAGCTTCTCGATGCCCTTGTGGACGAACCACAGCCTCGCCTTGAGCTTCAGGATCGTCTCCCCCACCACCGAGAACCGGAAATGGCCGGGCTCGATGAGGCCCGCGTGCACCGGCCCGACCGGGATCTCGTACACGCCCGGCCCTTCCACGGTGACGAAGGGGTAGGGGCCTTCGGGGTCGCCGAAGGCGGGAGGCGGTCCGGCGTCGGCGCGCATCGGATACCAGCCGCGCGGCCAGTGGTGGTGGCGGACCAAGCGACGGGGCAGAGGGTGGCCCGCGGGCACCACCCCGTACAGGTCGCGCATCTCCCGCTCGAACCTGCCCGCCGGGAAGGACAGCGCGGCCAGGCTCGGGATCACCGGCTCGTTCGGGTCGAGCCGCACGTGCAGCTCGGTACGCCGGTCCGGCGCGCCCGCGGTGAACAGGTACACCACCCGCAGGGCGCCGGGGTCCTCGTGCGCGGCCACCAGCGCGAGCCGGTACCCGTCCGCGAACAGCCGTCCGGCCCGGCCGGCCAGCTCGTCGGGAGTGACGTGGGCGATGAGTCGATCGGTCAAGGCGTGGCTCCTGCCATGGTCGCGGCGGCCTCCAGCAGCGGGCGCAGCGGTCCGGTCGTGACGCCGAGGACGGCGCAGGCGAGCAGTCCGGCGACCAGCGGGACGGCGGCGGTCCACGTGAGCCGTGGCGACGTGCCGCCGGGTGAGGGGGTGGCCTGGCCGGGTGGCGCCGCGCCGCCGGCTGCGTTGGTGACGACCGCGGGCAAGGGCGCGGCTCCCTCGGGCGAGGGGGTGCCGAGCAGCATGCTGCGCCAGCCCGAGAGCATGGACGCGCCGATGAGCAGAACCAGCACGAGCGCCGCCGCCACCGCCCAGCCGAGACCGGCGGAGAAGCCCGCGCGGACGATGCCGAGCTCGCTGGCGAACAGGCTGAACGGCGGCAGGCCGAGCAGCGCCAGCAGGCCGAGGCCGAAGGCGCCGGCGAGCACCGGAGCCCGCACGGTCAGCCCGCCGACCGCGGCGATCTTGCTGCTGCCGTAGGCCTGGTGGATGTGCCCGGAGGCCAGGAACAGCACCGACTTGCCGAGGCCGTGCCCGAGCACGTGCAGCAGGACGGCCGCCATGGCGAGGCGGGTGCCGATGGCGGCGCCGAGGGCCACGAGTCCCATGTGCTCGATGCTCGAGTAGGCGAGCATCCGTTTGTAGTCGCGCTGTGCCAGCAGCAGGGCCGCCGAGACGGCCAGGGACGCGAGGGCTGCGATGACCAGCAGCGTGCGCGCGAACCCGGCGCCGAGGGCGATGTCGGCGATGACCTTCACCCGCAGGACGGCGTAGAAGGCGACCGACAGCAGCACCCCCGACATGAGCGCGGACACCGGCGCCGGGGCCTGGCCGTGGGCGTCGGGCAACCAGGCGTGCATCGGCGCCAGACCGGCCTTGGTGCCGAACCCGAGGACCAGCAGGGCGACGGCGATGCGCATCACCCCGGGGTCGAGGTCGGCGGCGTGGCCGGCGAGCACGGCCCAGTCGAGCACGCCTGCGGAGGGCACGCGGGCGTGGACGGCGGCGTAGTTGGTGAGGACGATGCCGAGCAGGGCCAAGGCGATGCCGACCGAGCAGATCACGACGTACTTCCAGGCGGCCTCGACGGCCTGCCGGGTGCGGCGGTGCCCCACCAGGAACGCGGTGAGGATCGTGGTCGCCTCCACCGCCACCCAGAGCACCCCGAGGCTCGCCGCGAGGACCGCGAGCGCCATGGCGGCCACGAAGGCCTGGGTCAGGATGCCGTAGCGGCGGGCGGCGCGCTCCCCGGTATGCCCGGCGGCGACCTCGGCGGCGAGGTAGCCGGGGCTCGCGAGCATCGCCAGCAGGGCCACCACGCCGATCACGATCAGCATGAACGCGCTCAGCGCGTCGGCGCGCAGCAGGCCGCCGATGGCCGTACGGGGATGATCGGTGGTGGCCACGGCCAGCGCGATGGCCGCGCATAACGTCCCCGCGGAGGCCACGGCGCCCAGCCAGGCGGTGGCGGGCCGCCACCCGAGAGCGGCGTAGCCGCACGCGGCGAGCACGTGCAGCAGGATGGGGGCGATCATCAACAGGGTCATGCCGTCACCTCGTCCACCGTCCCGAACACCGGCCGCCCGGAAACCACTGGTCCGCACACCGACCGCCTGAGGATCGCCGGTCGGCGGGGCATCGTGTGGGCGGCGGGAAGGACACGGTCGTCAAGTCGCTCGTGCATCAGTCGCGCAGCTCTCTCAGCTCGTCCAGGTCGGTGCCGCCGAACGCCGCCCGCATGCGCGTGGTGAGCACCTGGAGCACCAGAACGGCGAGCAGGATGTCGAGCGAGACGCCGAGCTCCACGACCATCGGCACCCCGCTGGTCGTGAGGAAGGCCGTGGCGGTGATGGCGTTGTCCATCAGCAGGAACCCGACCACCTGCGACAGCGCCCTGCGCCGGGTGACCAGGACGAAGAAGCCGACCAGCAGCACGGTGAGGGCGACCGGCACCGCCTGCGTCGCCGGGGTGGGGGTGAGCCGTACGAGCGGCTGGGAGACGGCGTAGGCGACCATGGCGAGCACGGCCGCCACCAGCAGCGAGCCGGCCACGTTGACCAGCGGTTTGGTCTCCCTGCCCTCTCCTCCGGCCATCAGGGCGCGGCGCATGAGGCAGGGCAGCAGGCCCGCGCGCAGCCCGCCGACAGCGACACCGGCGATCATCAGCTCGGCCGAGCCCTTGTGGAGTCCGAGCACGATCACCAGCGCGCCGAGGTCGGCTCCCTGCACGGCGAACAGGCGCACGATCGCGGCCAGGTCGCGCCGCCACAGCACGAGCACCCCCGTCAGCAGGAACGCCCCGCAGGCCAGGTCGAGCAGAGGTACGTACACCGAGTCGGTCATGTCATCTCACGCGAGGAAGAAGGAGGCGGCGACGGCGAGGAGCGCCAGCATGAAGGATCCGGCGAGGAGCTCCGGGATGCGGAACAGGCGCAGCTTGGCCATGAACACCTCGCCGGCGGCGAGCAGCACTCCGAGCGCGGCGACCTTGATCACAAGGGCGGCCATGCCCAGGACGACGGCGGCCAGGCCGGCGCCCGCGGTGGCGATGCCCCAGGGGGCGAACAGGCTCGCCAGCAGTCCGAGCAGCACCGACAGCCGCATCGCCGACGCCCACTCGATGAGCGCCAGGTCCGGGCCGGAGTACTCCAGGATCATCGCCTCATGGATCATCGTCAGTTCGAGGTGCGTCGAGGGGTTGTCCACGGGGATGCGCCCGGTCTCGGCGATGGTGACCACCGCCAGGGCGACGGCCGCGAGCAGGCTGACCGGGGAGATCACCTCCAGCGGGTCGTGCACGGCCGAGGTGACGATCGCGCCGAGATTGGTCGACCCGACCCGCACCGAGAGCGCGAACACCGACAGCAGGATGGTGGGCTCGACCAGCGCCATCACCGTGACCTCGCGGCTGGCGCCCATTCCGCCGAAGGCGGTGCCGGTGTCCAGCCCGCCGAGGGCCAGTGCCACCGACCCCAGGGCCAGCAGGGCGGTCACCGCGAACAGGTCGGCGACGCCGTCCATCGGGGACAGCGTGGTCACCAGCGGCACGACCGCGGCGACCACCAGGACGGTGCCGGCGAGCACCAGCGGTGCGAGACGGAACACCCATCCGGTGCCGTGCGGGGTGATCGGCTCCTTGCGGGCCAGCTTGCGCAGGTCGCGCCAGGGCTGGGCGACGCCGGCCCCCGCCCGGCCCTCCAGCCGGGCGCGGACCTGCCGCATCAGCCCGGCCAGCAGCGGTGAGCCGACCGCCACGAGCACCACCTGGGACACCGCCCCGATCAGGCCCGTCATGCGCCCTCCCCGACGAGCGACGCGGACACGGTGAGGTGGGCGGGCAGGGTGAGCACGTTCCCCATCTCGATCACCAGATCACCGCCAGGGCGACGAGCACAGCGGTCAGGGCGTAGAAGCCGTAGGCGAGGTAGCGGTGGACGCTGCCGTTGGCCAGCCCTGTCGCGGCGCGCCCGAGGGCGCCGGCGGCGGCCAGCACCGGGTCGTACAGCCGCCGCTCGATGCGGTCGGGTATCCGGGCACGGAACCGGACGCTCTCCACGAGGTAGGCCGACTCCTTCGTCGGGGTGACGTCGAGGTCGCTCTCCGGCTCCAGCACGTCATCGAAGACTCGCTGAAGCGGCTCGGCGAAGGACGTGGCGGTGTACTCCATGCGGGGCGACATCGGCCCGGCCCCGCAGTCCCAGAGCCGGGCGGCCCGCCGGGCCCTGCGTGAGGCGAACAGGCGCACCGCGCCGAGCAGGCCGATCACGGCGATCGCGAGCGCGACCGCGATCAGCAGCGGCGAGATCGTCCCTTCGTACCCGGTCAGCCGCAGCGTCACCTCTCCGCTCACCGGGACGGGTCCAGGAGGGTGCCCCGAGCCGGGGACCAGCGAGGCGGCCAGGCGCGAGAGGCCCGGCAGGACGGTCGCGGGCGCGAGCGCGAGGATCACGCAGCTCGCCGCCGCCAGGGCCATCCCGCCGATCATGGCGGGCGGGCTCTCGCTCGCGCGCTCGGCTCCGGGGGTGCGCGGGCGGGCCAGGAAGCCCACGCCGAAGGCCTTCACGAAGGTGGCGATCGCCAGGCCGGCCGACAGGGCGATCACCCCGACGGCCAGCGGCATCGTCACCGCGCCCGCCACCCCGGAGGTGGGCAGGGCGTGGATGAGGCTCTGGAGCAGCAGCCACTCGCTGACGAACCCGTTGCCCGGCGGCAGGGCGGAGGCGGCCAGGGCTCCGACGGCGAACAGCGCCGTGGTGCAGGGCATGCGGGCGCGCAACCCGCCGAGGGCGTCCAGGTCGCGCGTCCCGGTGGCGTGCAGCACCGAGCCTGCCGCCAGGAACAGCAGCGTCTTGAACGCGGAGTGGTTCACCACGTGCAGCAGCGCGGCGGCCAGCGCCAGGGCGGCGAGCATCGAGTCGCCGCCGGAGGCGAGGAACCCGGCGGCGCCCACGCCGATCAGCACGAGCCCCATGTTCTCGGTGGTGGAGTGGCCGAGCAGCCGTTTGAGGTCGGAGGCCACCGCCGCCTGCAGGATGCCGAACAGCGCCGACAGGGCGCCGGCGCCGAGCACCAGCAGCCACCACCAGGCGGGGCCGCCGTGCAGCAGGTCCAGGCCGACCCGCAGGATGCCGTACACGCCCATGTTGACCATGGCCGCGCTCATCAGCGCCGACACCTGGCTCGGCGCCTCAGGATGGGCACGCGCCAGCCAGACATGCAGCGGCACGATGCCGGCCTTGGAGGCGAAGCCCGCCAGCGTCGCGAGGAACACCGCGTCGCGCGCCCCGGGCGGCAGGCCGGCGGCGCGCAGCTGCTCGAAGGTCTCGCCGCCGGCGAGGGCCGCGAAGCCGGCCAACCCGGCGAGGATCGCGGCGAAGCCGAGGTGCGTCATGACGGCGTACCACAGCGCCGCCTCGCCCACCGCCGCCCGGCGGCGGTGCTCGGCGAGCACCAGCAGCAGCGAGGTGAGGGCCATCAGCTCCCAGGCGACCAGCAGAGTGCTGACGCTCGCCGCCGCGGGGACCAGCAGCATCGAGGCGACGAAGAGCGGCGGGGTCGCCTGCGCCACCCGGCCGTCCAGGCCGTGCCGGGCGTAGGCGACGCCGTAGACGGCCGCGCAGACCGCGACCGCGCCGGTCACGGCGACGAACATGGCGCCCAGCGGGTCGAGGTCCAGCCGCACGCCCGCCAGGGGAAGCACGCCGTCGAGCCGGGCCGACCAGCCCTGACCTGACAGCGCCGTCACGCCGGCCGCGGCCCCGGCCAGGCCCGCCGCGGTGGTGGCGGCTCCCGCGAGCAGCGGCCGGGCGCGGCGGGGAGTGAGGACCGCGGCCGGCGCCGCGGCCAGGCACAGGCCGAGCGCGGCGACGAAAAGGGTTCCGGTGAGGTTCACCGGCCGGTCAGCCCGCGCAGCGCCTCGACGATGGCCTCGGGCGGCGGCGGGCACCCGGGCACTTCGACGTCCACGGGGACGACGTCCTTGACCGCGCCGACCACGCCGTACGCCCCGGCGAACGCGCCGCAGTCGCGGGCGCAGTCACCGAGGGCGACCACCAGGCGCGGCTCGGGCACGGCCTCGTGGCTGCGGCGCAGGGCGACCTCCATGTTGCGCGTCACCGGGCCGGTCACCAGCAGGGCGTCGGCGTGCCGGGGAGAGGCGACGAGCCGCGCCCCGTACCGCTCGGCGTCGTAGACCGGCCCGAACGCCGAGGCGATCTCGACCTCGCAGCCGTTGCACGACCCGGCGTCGACATGCCGGATCTGCACCGATCCGCCGAGCTCGGCGGCACGCGGCACGACCTCGCCATCGGCGCGCTCGGGCGCCGGCTCGGCCACTCGGCCGGTTTTCCTGATCTTTCGCCACAGACCGATCACGGCGATGAAACACCTCGACACCTGGAAAGAGACATGGGACGTCGGCGACACACGGCAGGCGTCAGCCCGCCCATGGGCGGTTCACGTGAGCCGCTCCGGCCTCGCCTCGCGCAGCTCGGCCAGCAGCTCGCCCTGACCGGCGATCACGTCGGTCAGGATGCGGCGCGCCGCTCCCAGCAGCTCGGCGACATCCGCGCTGCTGAGGGCGTACACCACGGTGGAGCCCTCCCGGGTGGCGGAGACGATACCCGCCCGCCGCAGCACCGCGAGCTGCTGAGACAGACCGGGTGCCCCAACATCTGTGGCGACCAGCAGGTCACGCACGGGGAGCGGCCCGTTCTGCAGTAGTTCCAGCACCCGGATGCGTACGGGATGCCCGAGCGTGCGAAAGAAGTCGGCCTTCGCCTGGTACAGCGGAACAGGCACGGTCAACCCCCGCCGCCGGCCCGCGAGCCCGCGCCGGGCTCCGGGAGGCCCTCGGGCCCCGCGAAGTGGCCCATCCGCCGCTCCGTTCTGGACATGCCCCTGCTTACGAAGCGAACAATATGTCTAATTGCATAAATTCGCAACTTCATATCCGCATGGAGCCGCATACGTGTTCGTCTTGGCCGGCGAGGGCTCATCACTGTCGCTCACCCGCACGATGTGACGGCCTCGGCGACCGACCGCACGAATTTCGCTCGGGGTGTCGATTGCGGGCGGCCTCGTTCGCCGTAGTGGGTGAGGGCGTCACCGCGACGCCCCACCGCGGGTACGAGCGAAGGAAACGACATGCGGAAACTGATGGTGATGGCGTTCATGTCCTTGGACGGGGTCGTGCAGGCACCGGGCGGCCGCGACGAGGACCTCGACGGCGGGTTCGAGCACGGCGGCTGGGCCGTACCGCACTTCGACGGGGGGCTCATCGAGCACATGACCGCGCTGACCGGCAGGGCGGGCGCGCTCCTGCTCGGGCGCAGGACGTACGAGGGCTTCGCCGCCACCTGGCCGCTCGCCCAGGCCGGTGACCCGATCGGGGCGAGGATGAACGGCCTGCCCAAGTACGTCGCGTCGCGGACGCTGGACAGCGTGTCGTGGCAGAACTCGACGCTGCTCACCGGCGACGTCGCCGAGGCGGTCGGTGAGCTCAAACGGGGCGAGGGCGACGAGATCCAGGTCCACGGCAGCGGCAGGCTGGTCCAGACGCTCCTCGCGAACGACCTCGTCGAGGAGTTCCACCTGCTGACCTTCCCGGTCCTCATCGGCTCCGGCAAGCGGCTTTTCGCGGAGGGGACCATCCCCGGGCACCTCAAGCCGACCGGGACCACGACGTCGAGCACCGGGGTCGTGGTCAGCACGTACGCACGGGACGGCAAGCTCCAGTACGGTGCGATGGGCCCCGAGACCGGCAACTGGTGATCGCGAAAAGCGAAGAGACGGGAGGAGCCATGCCGCAGTACGCGGTACTGATCTACGAGAAGGAGACCCCCGGAGGTGTGGCCGACATCCCGCCCGAGGTGATGGAAGCCAACATGCGCGCCGGGGAGCAGATCGCCGCGATGGGCGCGACGGTCATCAACGAGCAGGCGCTGCAGCCCAGCGCGACCACGCGGACGATCCACAAGAACGGCCTGGTCACCGATGGTCCGTTCATCGAGAGCAAGGAGGTGATCGCCGGGTTCTTCGTGGTCGAGGCCGCGGACCTCGACCAGGCGATCGCCATCGGCAAGCTGCTCCCGATCATGGATGGCGCCGTCGAGGTGCGGCCGCTGCTCGCGCAGTGACCGCGATCCGGCAGGCGGTCGCCGACGCGCACCGTCGCGAGTGGGCCAGGGTGCTCGCCGCGACCGTGCGCGTCACCCGCGACCTCGAACTGGCCGAGGAGTGCGTCCAGGACGCGTACGTCGCCGCGCTCGACGCCTGGACGAGTGGTGGCGTGCCGGCCAGCCCGGGCGCCTGGCTGACCACCGCGGCGCGGCACAACGCTCTGGACGCGCTGCGCAGGGCCCGAACATTCCGGTCGAAGCTGCACCTGCTGGTGGAACCGGCGGAGGGCGGCCCGGATCTCCCGGCCGACCCGGTGGTCCACGATGACCGGCTGCGGCTGGTCTTCCTGTGCTGCCATCCGGCGCTGGTCACCGAGGCCCAGGTCGCGCTCACGCTGCGGCTCGTCTGCGGCGTGACGACCCCGGACATCGCGAAGGCGTTCCTGGTCTCCGAGACGACCATGGCGGCCCGGATCACCCGGGCCAAGAAGAAGATCACGGCGGCGCGGATCCCCTTCCGGATGCCCGCCCCACACGAGCTGCCGGACCGGTTGGACGCGGCCCTCACCGTGATCCATCTGCTCTTCACCACCGGCCACACCGCACCGGCGGGGCCCGCCCTGACCAAGAACGACCTCGCGGAGCGTGCGCTGGACCTGGCTCGCATGCTGCACGATCTGATGCCGCACGAGCGCGAGGTCCGGGGACTGCTCGCGCTGCTGCTGGCCAACCACGCACGCCGGGCGACTCGTACCACCGCGGACGGACGCCTGCTGCTGCTGGAGGAGCAGGACCGTTCGGCCTGGGACCGGGAGGCCGTCGCCGAGGCGCACGACCTGGTCCTGGCAGCGCTCCGCGGTGGCGATCCCGGCCGATTCGCCTTGCAAGCCGCCATCGCGGCCCTGCATGCCACCGCACCGACCTACGGGGAGACCGACTGGGATCAGATCCTGGTGTTCTACGACGAGCTGGTGAAAGCATGGCCGTCACCGGTCGTCGCGCTCAACCGGGCCGTGGCGGTCGCGATGGTCAGCGGGCCGGCGACCGCGCTGGCCGAGGTCGAGACGCTCGAACGCGACGAGCGGCTCGCCGGCTACCGGTACCTGCCGGCGATCAAGGCCGACCTGCTGCGCCGAGCGGGCCGCGAGGCCGACGCCGCCTCAGCGTACGAGCGGGCGATCGCGCTGGCCGCCAACGAGGCCGAACGCGCCTTCCTCGCCCGCCGTCTCGCCGAGACGGGCCCGCACCACCGTGGATGACCCTCACGGGCACACGGTCTGGAAGTCCGCCTCAGGTCGTCAGAGCCAGCCCTGGGTTTGGGCGCGCTGGACGGCTTCTATGCGGTTGCGGGCGTGGGTCTTCTGGATGGCGGAGGACAGGTAGTTGCGGACGGTCCCTTCCGAGAGGTGCAGGCGCAGGGCGATGTCCCCGATGGTGGACCCGTCGGCGGCGGCGGCGAGCACGTCGCGTTCGCGCGCGGACAGCGGGTTCGGGCCGGCGCTCAGCGCGGCGGCGGCCAGGGCGGGGTCGATCACGCGTTCGCCGGCCAGGACGCGCCTGATCGCGGCGGCCAGCTCACGGGCGGGGCTGTCCTTGACCATGAACGCCACCGCGCCGGCCTCCATCGCCCTGCGCAGATAGCCGGGCCTGCCGAAGGTCGTGAGGATCATGACCCGGCAGCCGGGCACGGCACGGGTGATCTCGGCCGCCGCCGTGATGCCGTCCATCACGGGCATCTCGATGTCGAGGAGCGCGATGTCGGGCCGCGCCTTGAGGGTGACCGCGACGGCCTCCTCGCCGGTGGCGGCCTCGCCGACGACCTCGATGTCGGCCTCCAGGCCGAGCAGGCTCGCCAGCGCGCCCCTGATCATGGCCTGGTCCTCGGCGAGCACGACTCTGATCACTTACCGCTCCTCGGCGAGCACGACTCTGATCACTTGCCGCTCCTGGGAGGTCGGGGGCCGGTCGCCGAGCCGCCCGCCGGGCCGGGAGCCGGTCACCACGATCCTGGACCATCGGCTCGGCGTGCGGGCAGGCGAGGGGTCACGTTCGCGATCCCACCGCGGCCGGCACCAGGACCCGCAGCTGGAACCCGCCGTCCGGGCGCGGGCCGGCGGCCAGGGTGCCTCCGGCGGCCTGGACGCGTTCGGCCAGCCCGGTCAGGCCGCTGCCCGCCTCGCACGGCCCCGCCGCCCGCCCGTCGTCGGTGATCTCCAGGGTCGCGGCGTCGCTCTCGAAGGTCACCGCGATGTCGCACCGCCCGGCCCGCGCGTGGCGCACCACGTTGGTGACGCCCTCGCGGACGGCCCAGCCGAACAGGCCGTCCAGCGCGTCGGGCAGCGGCGTGCCCGTGGTGCGCACCGTGACGGTCACACCGGCCGCGGTGAGCGCCGCGCGGGCGCTGTCGAGTTCCTCCGACAACCCGCGCTGGCGGTAGCCGGTGACCGCTTCGCGGACTTCCTGGAGGGCGAGGCGGGCGACCGACTCCACGTCGCGGATCTCGCCGGCCGCCCTCGGAGAGCCCTGCTCGGCGAGCCGCGCGGCCAGTTCGCTCTTCAGCACGATGAGCGACAGACTGTGGCCGAGCAGGTCGTGCAGGTCGCGGGCGATGCGCAGGCGCTCCTCGCCGGCCGCCAGCCGGGCCACCTCACCCTGGGCGCGGTGGAGTTCGATCACGAGGACCCGGGTGTTGCGCACGCTCATGAACAGGACCCCGAGCGTGACGACCTGCAGCAGCAGGAGCGAGATGCCGCCCAGGTCGGCCCCGGTGGCCAGGCCGTCGGCGAGCACGACCACGCCCATTGCCGCGATCCCTATGACGGCCCCGCGCACGGGCATGGCCATGCTGATCACGACCGTGACATAGATGGGCAGCGACAGCCAGCCGCCGCCGAAGATGAGCGGGAACACGACCGCCATCAGCGCCGTGAGGCCGAGCAGCGGGAAGGTCCACCTGCCCGGCCGGCCGAAGTTCTCCGGGCTGACCACGGTGGCGGAGTAGGCGATGACGAACGCCACCAGCGAGGCGATCCCCCAGTAGGCCTTGGCTCCGGTGATGTTCCCCGAGACGACGTCGAGCACCGGATAGAACAGGTAGACCAGCCCGAAGGACATACCCAGCAGGCGCCTCCAGCGGAGCGGCCGCTCGTCCGTCCCGCCGAAGGTGAAGATCTCGCTCAGCCTGCTCATCGGCTCAGACCCGCGCCGTCGCCCTGCGGTAGGCGTAGATCGCCAGGGCGCAGAGGGCGACCGCCCAGCCGAGGATGCCGGCGACCGCCGAGGCGGGCGGGGTGTGGCCGGCGACGATCTCCCAGCCGATGCTGGCGTAGTCGTAGGACGGCAGGGCGTGCGCGATGGTCCGCATGGTCTGGGGCAGCATGTCGATGGGGAACCACAGCCCGCCGAGGAGCGCGAGGCCGAACATGCCGATGATGGCCAGCGGCTGGGCGGTGTCCGGCGGGACGAGCGAGCCGATGATGAGGCCGAGGGCGGCGAACGGGATCGTGCCCAGCCACATGATCGGGATCAGCGCGGCCCACTCCCCCACGGGCAGCGAGACGTGCTGGGTGAGCACCGCGGCCAGGACGACGAGCAACAGGGCGGGCAGCACGAGCAGCAGCGAGGAGATCATCTTCGTCACGATGATCATCCAGCTCGGGAGCGGGGTGATCTGGAGCTGGCGCAGCCAGCCGCTCTGCCGCTCCTGCGACCACGGCACGGCGGTCGACATGATCGCCGCCGCCAGCGCGCCGTAGGCGGCCATCGACACCATGAGGCTGACGCTGGCCCGGACGCCGGTCGCCTGGTCGACCTGGTTCCCCCACAGGTTGGAGTAGAGCAGATAGAAACCGACGGGGAACGCCACGACGAAGATGATGTAGCGCTTGTTGCGCAGCATCCGCGTGGCCTCGAGCTTCACATAGTTCAGCATGGCTCAGGCCTCCGCGGACTTGGTGAGGGCGAGGAAGGCGTCCTCCAGGTCGACGCCGCCGATCCGGAGATCGCGCACGTCCAGCGTGGTCTTACGGTAGAGCGCCGCCACGGTCGCGTCGACGTCGGCGGTCCGCAGCGTCACCGTGCCGGAGAGGATCGTGACGCCGGTGACGCCAGGAAGCGCGTCCAGGCCGGCCGACGACTGGCCGCCGAGCGAGAACTCCACCGAGCTCCCGCCTGCCCCGGCCTTGATCTGGGCGGCCGTGCCGTCGGCCACGACCTTGCCGCGCGCGACGACGATCACCCGGTCGGAGTTCTCGTCGGCCTCCTCCAGGTAGTGGGTCGCGAACAGCACGGTGCGGCCCTGCGCGGCGTAGGCGCGCATGCTCTCCCAGAAGGCGCGGCGCGACTCGACGTCCATGGCGGCGGTCGGCTCGTCGAGCACCAGCAGCTTGGGCGAGCCCGCGATGGCGAGGGCGAACCTGACGCGCTGGGTCTGCCCGCCGGACAGCCGGTCGGACCGCCGCGACGCCAGCGAGGTCAGATCGGCCATCTGGAGGACCTGGTCGAGCGGCAGCGGGTCGGGGTACAGGCGCCGGACGAAGTCGACCAGCTCGCGGACGGTCAGCTCGGGGATCAGCGTCCCCTCCTGCAGCATCGCGCCGATGTCGCCGGCGGCGACCGCCTGGTCGGGAGTGCGGCCGAAGACGCGGATCCGTCCCGCGGTGGGCCTGATGAGGCCGAGCAGCATGTTGATCGTCGTGGACTTGCCGGCCCCGTTGGGACCGAGGAGGGCGACCGTGCGCCCCGCTTCCATGGTGAGGTCCATGCCGTTCACGGCGCGGACCTCACCATAGCTCTTGCTCACGTCGGTGAGGGCGATGGCGTTCATGGCCCCAACGGTAGGAAGGAACGCCGGAGATCCTCAGTGCCTGCCGTCCGGGCCTTGCGATGACAATTGTCAGACCGCCACGCGGCGGCCGCCACGGCTCAGAGGCGGCAGGCGAAGATCGCGGTGACCAGGACGGCCTTGGCGCCGATCTCCCAGAGCTGGTCCATGATCTGCTGGTGTCCCTTGCGCGGGACCATGGCGCGGACGGCGACCCAGCCCTCACGGTGCAGCGGGGAGACCGTGGGGCCTTCCATGCCGGGCGTGATGGCGATGGCCTCGTCGATGCGCTCGGCCCGGATGTCATAGTCGATCATGACGTAGTCGCGGGCGACCAGCACGCCCTGCAGCCGGCGGACCAGCTGCTTGACCCCGGAGGTCTCCTCGGCCCCGGCCCTCTTGATCAAGGCGGCCTGGGAGTGGGCGATCGGCTCGCCGAAGACCTCCAGTCCGACGTTGCGCAGAGTGGTGCCCGTCTCGACGACGTCGGCGACGGCGTCGGCGACGCCGAGGTGGATCGCGGTCTCCACGGCGCCGTCGAGCTTGATCACCCTCGCCTCTACGCCCATGTCGGCGAGGTACTTGCCGAGCAGGCCGGAGTAGGACGTGGCGACGCGCATGCCCTGCAGGTCCTGCACGGAGGAGTACGTGCCGGGCCTGGCCGCGAAGCGGAAGGTGGAGACGCCGAAGCCGAGCGGCATGATCTCCTCGGCGGGCGCGCCGGAGTCGAAGAGCATGTCCAGGCCGGTGATGCCGACGTCGAGCGTGCCCTCGCCGACGTAGACGGCGATGTCGCGGGGGCGCAGGAAGAACAGCTCACAGGAGTTGTCGGGGTCGAGGACCACGAGCTCCTTGGAGTCCTTGCGGGGGCGGTAGCCCGCTTCCTTCAGGATGGTCTGGGCGGCCTCGGTGAGCGCGCCCTTGTTCGGTACGGCGAGACGGAGCATGGCTGTCGCGGGTTCCTTCGGATCGGAGATGACGAGGACGAGGTCGGGCGGCGAAGGCCGGAGGACCGGCCTAAAGATGCTTGTAGACCTCGTCGAGGCCGATGCCCCTTGCGATCATGAGGACCTGCACGTGGTAGAGGAGCTGGGAGATCTCCTCGGCCGCCCGGTCGGTGGACTCGTGCTCGGCCGCCATCCAGCTCTCGGCGGCCTCCTCCACGACCTTCTTGCCGATGGCATGGACGCCGGCGTCCAGGGCCGCGACGGTGCCCGACCCGGCGGGACGGGTGCGCGCCTTGTCCGACAGCTCGGCGAACAGCTCTTCGAAGGTCTTCATGGTCTCTCTCACGTCGGTGTGCCTGCCCGTCCAGAGTAGTCGGCCACGGGCGAGAGACGTGCTAACCACCCGCCTCGCGATCAGCGCGTCATGCGGGACATGCCGGGACCGGGCCGCGGCAGGAGGCAGGCGACGTCGTGGCCCTCGCCCAGGGACACGACCGGGATCGGCCCGGCGCAGGCGTCCATCGCGTGTGGGCAGCGGGGCAGGAACGGGCGGCCGTCGCCGTCCGGGAGGGGCGGCCGGGCGGCGCGCGGGGCGGGTGCCGCGTGTAGGGGTGGGCCGGGTCTCCACGCTTAAGGGATTCGATGAAAGTTTCACTTAATCGGTTCAGCGCCTCCCGTCGCCGCGGCGATCACCGGCCGGCCTCGTTGACGCAGCGCAGCACCGGATGGGACGTCAGCGCGACCGGGTCCAGGCCGCCCGGGGCCCGCACGGTGAACGTGGCGGTCTCCCCCGGCAGCAGCGTGCGGAGCATGTCGTCCACCTCGGCGGCCGGGTCAAGCCGGTCGGGGAACAGCGCCAGCTCGCGCACGAGCGTGCGCGCCGTCACCGTCACCCGCACGCCGCCGGGCACCGGCTCTGCCACCGCGTCGAACTCGGCCTCGGGAAAGGCGACATCGGGGTCCTCGGCGAAGAACCGCAGGGCGCTCTCCCCGCCCAGACGCGCGGTCAGCAGCTCCTTGGCGGGGTCTCCCGGCGTCGTCAGCGCCTCGGGGAGCGGCACGGGCAGGGTCCCGCGGGCAGGGACGACGACCGGGAACCGCTCCTCGGCGAGCGCCTCTCCGCCCAGCCCGCGCCGCACGACAGACAGCTCCCCCGCCCACTCGGCTGCGCCGTCGTTGACCACGACCACCGCGGCGTCCTGGAACGTCAGCAGCCGGTCGGCGTAGACGCGGCGCAGCGCGTACCACAGGGGCTTGCGGCGCGCGTCCCCGTCCACCGCCGCCCAGGAGACGACCGGCCAGCAGTCGTTGAGCTGCCAGACGACCGTGCCCATGCAGTACGGCGCGAGCGAGCGGAAGCGCTCGATGCCGAACGCCATGGCCCGCGCCTGGTTGAGCTGCGTCAGGTAGTGCCAGTCGTCGAACGTCTCGGGCGCGGGCAGGTGGCCGCCGAGGCCGCGCGTCAGCTTGTCGTCGCCGTCGATCGCCTTCTGGTGGTGCCGCACACCGGGCGAGCCGGGAGCCAGCGGGTCGTCGCTCAAGGCCCGGCGCAGCGTGGCGTACGCGGGCGGTCCCTGGAAGCCGAACTCGGCGACGAACCGGGGCCGGTAGGCCCCGTAGCGCAGGTAGTCCTCGCGGTTCCACACGTCCCAGATGTGGACGGTGCCGCGGGCGGGGTCGTTCGGCGGCAGGTCCGGCGCGCCGGAGTAGGGACTGCCGGCCCAGTAGGGACGGGCCGGGTCCAGCTCGGCCACCACCCGGGGCAGCAGGTCGTAGTAGAAGCCGGCGCCCCAGGTGCGCTCGCCCAGCTTGTCCCGCCAGCCCCAGTCGGCGAAGCCCTCGATGTTCTCGTTGTTGCCGTTCCACAGGATGAGGCTCGGGTGGGGCGCCAGGCGCACGATGTTGTCGCGCGCCTCCGCCTCGACCTCGGAGGCGAACGGCTCCTCCTCGGGGTAGGCCGCGCAGGCGAAGGCGAAGTCCTGCCAGACCAGCAGCCCGAGCCGGTCGCACAGGTCGTAGAAGTCCGTGCTCTCGTACAGGCCGCCGCCCCAGACGCGCAGCAGGTTGAGGTTGGCCTCGCACGCCTGGTCCAGGCGCTTCGCCAGGCGCTCCCGGGTGATCCGCGTGGGGAAGCAGTCGTCGGGGATCCAGTTCGCGCCCCTGGCGAAGACCGGGACGTCGTTGACGACGATGGTGAAGCCGTCGCCGGCCCGGTCCAGCCGCACCGCGCGGAACCCGACCTCGCGGGTCCAGGCGTCCAGCTCCGCGCCGGCGCCGCCGGTCCGTTCACCGCTCGCGGCCGCGCCGTCCCGGCCGGCGCCGGTGACGGCGTCCGCCGCGAGACGCACGGCCAGCGGGTACAACGGCTGCTCGCCGTACCCCCGGGGCCACCACAGGTCCGGCTCGGGCACGGCCATCGTGAGCACGGCCTCGCACTCCCCCGGCGCCAGCCGGGCCTGCGCCCGCACCCCGGCGACGGTGGCGGTCACGGTCAGCGCGCCGCCGGAAAACTCCCCGGCCGCGCGCTCCACCGTCACGTGCGCCTCGACGCGCCCCTCGCCCCCTTCGACGGTCACCAGGGGGCGTACGGCGGCCAGGCGGGCGCCGCTCCAGGCGTGCAGGCCGATGGCGCGCCAGATGCCGGAGGTGACCAGGGTCGGTCCCCAGTCCCAGCCGAAGTTGCAGGCCATCTTGCGGATGAACTGGTACGGCTCGTCGTAGGCCCCGGGCCGGTCGCCGCACTCCGCCCGCCGCGCCTCGGCGTAGGCGTACGGGGAGCCGAACACCACCCGCAGCGTGTTCTCGCCCTCGCGCAGCAGGTCGCGCACGGGGAAGCGGTAGAACCGGTGCATGTTCGCGGTGGAGGCCACCTCGGCGCCGTTGAGCACGACGGTCGCGACCGTGTCCAGGCCGTCGCAGACCAGGTCGGCCCGCTCCGCGTCCTCGTCCGCGTGCCAGGTGAAGGACGTCTCGTAGGCCCAGGTGGTGCGGCCGATCCAGGTGAGCCGGCTCTCGTTGTCGTCCAGGTAGGGATCGTCGATGAGACCGGCCGCGAGCAGGTCGGTGTGCACGCAGCCGGGGACGGTCGCCGGGATGCCGGCGATGTCCACCTCGTCCGATACGGCGGTCAGGGTCCAGCCGTCGTGCAGCGGACGGTAGATGCTCAAGTGTTCTCTCCTTAGAGGGTCAGCCCTTAAGGCCGGATGGCGCGATACCGCGGGTGAAGTGTCTCTGGAACAGCAGGGAGAGGACGACGGTGGGCCGCCGGGACCGCCGGTCTCTTGTGCACGCCTGATCCTCCTGAAACGTGGGCCGGGAGGTACTGAACCGGATAAGTAACGTGAAACTACGACTCGTGTGTCGGGAGTGTCAACGGCCGGTTGCCGTCGTGTCCAATCTTTACCACCCTGCCCGGACAGGGTGCGATGGAGCGCTCCCGGAGGCGCGAAGCGGTGCCGGGCCAGGTCATTCGCCCCCGTGAGGGGCGTAGTAAGGTACCTGCAGACGCCTTGGTCTAGACCGGTTCAGCGAGAGGGGCCCTGTGAAGCGTCCGACGATCGCAGACATCGCCCGGCAGGCCGGTGTCTCCAAAGGGGCGGTGTCCTACGCGCTGAACGGCCAGCCCGGGGTGTCGGCGTCCACGCGGGCGCGCATCCTCGCCATCGCCGACGAGATCGGCTGGCGGCCCAACAGCGCCGCCCGGGCGCTGAACGGCGCGCGGGCCAACACCATCGGCCTCGCCCTGTGCCGTCCCGCCCGCTTCCTCGGCGTCGAGCCGTTCTTCATGGAGCTCATCAGCGGCATCGAGGGCGAGCTGTCGGCCCAGTCGTACGCGCTGATGCTGCAGGTGGTCACCGACCACGAGCAGGAGATGGCCGTCTACCGCCGCTGGTGGGGCGAGGGCCGCGTCGACGGCGCGATCATGGTCGACCTGCACTCGATGGACCCGCGCGTGGCCGAGATGGAGTCGCTGGGCATGCCGGTCGTGGTGCTCGGGCACCCCTCCGGGTCCGGGTCGCTGCTGCCGGTCTGGTCCGACGACGGCGCGGCCGTCCGCGAGACCGTCGAGTACCTCACGGCGCTCGGCCACCGCCGCATCGCCCGGGTCGCCGGCCTGCCGAGGCTCCTGCACACCGTGCTGCGCGACGAGGCGTTCGGCGCCATCTGCGCGGGCCTCGGCCTCAGTGAGGCCGTCACCGTGCACACCGACTACACCGGCGAGGAGGGGGCCCGCGCGACCAGGAGGCTGCTCAGCTCACCCTCCCGGCCGACCGCCGTGGTCTACGACAACGACATCATGGCCGTGGCCGGGCTGTCGGTGGCCCAGGAGATGCGGCTGAGCGTGCCGGGCGACCTGTCGATCGTCGCCTGGGACGACTCCCCGCTCTCGCAGGTGGTCCGGCCGCCGCTCACCGCGCTCAGCCGGGACATCCCCGCCTACGGCGCGCACGCCGCCCAGCGGCTGCTCGCGCTCATCGCCGGCGAGCACCCCGCGGGGCTGGAGGAGCAGGCGGCCCGCCTGACCCCGCGCGGCAGCACCGCTCCCCCATCCGCCTAGATCATCTCTTGTCTTGACATATGGGCACCTGATCCGGCCAGGACGGCGGACGAAGAGGGGCCCAGGACGGCATGCCGTCCTGGGCCCCTCTTCGTTCAGCGTGTGGTCAGCGCCGGTCAGCGGCCGTAGCCGCGGCCGCCGGAACGGTCGGGCGAGCCCGCCGCCGGACGCCCGCCGCGCGCGCCCGCACCACGAGGCGCGCCACCCGGACGCTCGGTCTGGAAGCCCCCGTCACGACGGTCGGCACCGCCGCGGCGGTGGTCGCCGCGCGCGTCCCGGGCCGGACGCTCGGCCGAGAAGCCCCGTGCCGGGCGCTCGCCCTGGAAACCGCGGGCCGGACGCTCGCTCGGCGAGCCCTCGGCGCGACGCTCGCCGTCCTCGCTGGGTCGGTCGTGGAAGCGGCGCGGGCGGCGGTCGCCGCCGCCGTGACCGCCCTCACGGCGCGGGCGCTTGGCGGCCGGAGCCGACGGCTCCCAGACGGGGATCTCCACACCGCTCGGGCGCTGCGCGCCGGCCACCTCGGCCAGGCGCGGGTGCCCCGGCGTGGCCTTGAGGCGGAACGGCTCGACGCCCGCGCGGCGGGTCATCGTCTCGGTCGAGCGGCGCTCGTTGGGCAGCACCAGGGTCATGACCGTGCCGCGCTCGCCGGCGCGGGCCGTACGGCCGCCCCGGTGCAGGTAGCTCTTGTGGTCCATCGGCGGGTCCACGTGCAGGACCAGGCTGACGTCGTCCACGTGGATGCCGCGGGCGGCGACGTCGGTGCACACCAGCACGCCGATGGCGCCCTCGCGGAACTCGGCGAGGATGCGGGTGCGCTGGTTCTGCCGCTTGCCGCCGTGCAGGCCTCCGGCGCGGACGCCGACCCGGGCGAGCTGCTTGACCAGGCGGTCGACGCCGTGCTGGGTGCGCACGAACATGATCGTCCGGCCCTCGCGGTTGGCGATCTCGGCGGTGATGGCGAACTTGTCGTCCCGCGAGACCTGCAGCACGTGGTGCTCCATGGTCTCCACCGAGGAGGTGGCCGGGGCCAGCGAGTGCGTGACCGGGTCCTTCAGGAAGCGGCGGACCAGCTTGTCGACGTCACCGTCGAGCGTCGCGGAGAACAGCAGCCGCTGGCTGTCGGCGGGAGTCTGCTGGAGCAGCGCGCTCACCACCGGGAAGAAGCCGAGGTCGCACATGTGGTCGGCCTCGTCGATCACGGTGACCTGGACGTCCTGCAGCGAGCACTCGCCCTGCTGGATGAGGTCGGTGAGCCGCCCGGGGGTGGCGACGACGATCTCGACGCCGCGCCGCAGCGCCTCGATCTGCCTGCCCATCGACATGCCGCCGACGACGGTCTTCATGCGCAGGGACAGACCCCGGCCCAGGGGCTCCAGGGCGTCGGTCACCTGCATCGCCAGCTCGCGGGTGGGCACGAGGATGATGGCGAGCGGCCGGCGCGGAGCGGCCTTGGTGCCGGAGATGAGCGTCATGGTCGGCAGGCCGAACGCCAGGGTCTTGCCCGAGCCGGTCTGACCCCTGCCTAGCACGTGGCGACCCGAGAGGATGTCGGGGATGGTGGCCCGCTGGATGGGGAACGGGCTGGAGATGCCCTGCCGCGCCAGTGCGGTGATCAGGGGCTTGGGCAGGCCGAGGAGGGAGAACTCCGCCGGCCCGTCGATGGTCTCACCGGTGAGGTCGCCGGCGGCGGCCTCGGCGGGAGCCGCGGTCGCGGAGCCCTTCCGGCTGGACACCGCCTGGTCCGGCAGCGCGGTCGGCGCGGCCTCATCGTGCCCCGCGCCGGTCAGGGCGTCTGCGGGCATGGCGGCGTTGATGCTGGTCACGATATGTCGTGCCTTTCGATCGAAGAGACATGGCACGTCACTTCTGCGAAAGGACGAGCCGGGGCGTGCGGCCTGTGCCGCACTCGAACAGTGGGCGTCCGGGGGGGACGCCGAGCGGTGCGCTCAGTCGCGACACGCGAGCACCACTCATCATGGTGGGCGACCAAGAGTCTAGCCCAACCTGGTCAAGCCGCGATCAAGCGGGTACGGCCCACGCCAGGCGACAGTGCGCCGGAGCCGGCCGTACCGGGGTCATGCTGGGGCCGGGAGAGACGCCCGTGTGAACGTCACGCGCAGAACCCGGCGGGTCGAACACCGTCCCGGAGATGGCCGGGACGTTCGCGATCAGACGTTGAAGCCCAGCATGCGAAGCTGCTCGCGCCCATCGTCGGTGATCTTGTCCGGCCCCCACGGGGGAAGCCAGACCCAGTTGATCTTGACATCGGAGACCATGCCGTCGAGGGCGGAATGCGCCTGTTCCTCGATGACATCGGTCAGTGGGCAGGCCGCACTGGTCAGCGTCATGTCGATGGTCGCGACCGGTGCCGCACCGGCATCCCCGGCGTCAAGATTCACACCATACACCAACCCGAGGTCGACCACATTGATTCCCAGCTCGGGGTCGACGACGTCCCTGAGCGCCTCAAGGACCTCGTCCAGCGTCGTCACACCGTCGAACCCCGTAGGGGTCTCCACAGGCTTGCTCACGCCGCCTCCACACCTCGCCAGACTCCGGCCGCCCCTCGGGCGGGGCCGCTCGCTTTCACGACAACACTCATAACGCTCACGCCGAGCTCCTCGCCACCGCGTCCTTGTAGGCCATCCAGGCGAGCAGTGCGCACTTGACCCTGGCCGGGAACCGGGCCACACCCGCGAACGCGACGGCGTCACCCAGCACGTCCTCATCGGGCTCGATCTTGCCCCGGCCCTGCATGAGCCGGGTGAACTCGTCCACCACCGCAAGGGAGTCGACCACGGTCGACCCGGTGGCCAGCTCGTGGAGGACGGATGCGGCGGCCTGGCTGATCGAGCAGCCCTGGCCGTCGTAGGAGACGTCCTCGACCTTACCGCCATCGCCCAGCTTGACCCGCATCGTCACCTCGTCGCCACACGTGGGGTTCACGTGGTGCACCTCGGCGTCGTACGGATCTCGCAGGCCACGACCTTGCGGATGCTTGTAGTGCTCTAGGATCAGCTCCTGGTACAACGACTCGGCGATCATCTTTTATCCGAACACCTTCTGGACGTGATGGAGGCCCCGGACCAGCGCGTCGATCTCGTCCGTGGTGGTGTACAGATAGAAAGACGCTCGTGTCGTCGCCGGTATTCCAAAGCGCAGGTGCAGCGGGCGCGCACAGTGATGCCCGACGCGCACGGCGACGCCGAACTGGTCATCAAGGATCTGCCCCACATCGTGGGGGTGAATCCCCGGGATCGTGAAAGACAGGATGCCGCCGCGGTCCTCCGCCGTCGCGGGCCCGACGATGCGCAGGCCCGGGACCTCGCCCAACGCCTTCAGGCCGTAGACCGTGAGCTCGTGCTCGTGACGCTGGACGTCGTCCATGCCGACGGCCGTGAGGTAGTCGACGGCCGCGCCGAGACCGATCGCCTCGACGATGGGTGGGGTGCCGGCCTCGAATTTGTGGGGTACCGGAGCGAACGTCGAGTGGTCCATCCAGACCGCCTCGATCATCTCGCCGCCGCCGAGGAACGGCGGCATGACCTCGAGCAGCTCCTGACGGCCCCACAGCACGCCGATGCCGGACGGGCCGACCATCTTGTGCCCGGTGAACGCCACGAAGTCGACCCCGAGCGCGGCCACGTCGACCGCGCGGTGCGGCACCGACTGGGAGGCGTCGAGCATCATCAGCGCGCCGACCGCGCGCACCCGCGCGAGGATGCCGCCGATGGGGTTCACCGTGCCGAGGACGTTGGACTGGTGGACGATCGACACGATCTTCGTGCGCTCGTTGACCAGCTCGTCCAGACCCGACAGGTCCAGGCGGCCCTCGTCGGTCACCGGGAACCACCGCAGCGTCGCGCCGGTGCGCCGCGCGAGCAGCTGCCAGGGCACGATGTTGGAGTGGTGCTCCATCTCGGAGATGACGATCTCGTCACCGGGGCCGAGGCGGAACCGCTCGTCGTCGCAGGTGGGGTTGCCGAAGGAGTACGCGACCAGGTTGAGCGCCTCGGAGGCGTTCTTGGTGAAGATCACCTCGTCGCGGTCGGGGGCGCCGATGAAGGCGGCCACCTTGTCGCGCGCGCCCTCGTAGGCCTCGGTCGACTCGCTGCCCAGCGTGTGCAGGGCACGGCCGACGTTGCTGTAGTGCTGCTCCATCTGCTCGCGCATGGTGTTGATGACCTGCGCGGGCTTCTGCGAGGAGTTGCCCGAGTCGAGGTAGACCAGCGGCCTCCCGCCGGGCAGCTCGCGGGACAGGATCGGGAAGTCCTTCCTGATCCTGTCCACATCGAACATGCCGTTTGTCATGCACTCGCCTTCGTGTAACGCTCGTAGCCCTCGGCCTCGAGCTTGTCGGCCAGCTCCGGGCCGCCCTCTTCGACGACCCGGCCGCCCGCGAAGACGTGGACGAAGTCCGGCTTCACGTAGCGCAGGATGCGGGTGTAGTGGGTGATCAGCAGCACGCCGGTCTCGCCGCCGGCGCCGAATCGGTTGACACCCTCGGAGACCACGCGCAGGGCGTCGACGTCCAGCCCCGAGTCGGTCTCGTCCAGGATGGCGATCTTCGGCTTGAGCAGCTCCAGCTGGAGGATCTCGTGCCGCTTCTTCTCGCCACCGGAGAAGCCCTCGTTGAGGTTGCGCTGGGCGAAGGAGGCGTCGATGGACAGCGCGTCCATGCCCTGCTTGAGCTCCTTGGTGAAGGCGCGCAGCTTGGGCGCCTCGCCGCGCACGGCCGTGACGGCGCTGCGCAGGAAGTTCGACACCGAGACGCCGGGCACCTCGACGGGGTACTGCATGGCGAGGAACAGGCCCGCGCGGGCCCGCTCGTCGACCGTCAGCGACAGCACGTCCTCACCGTCGAGGGTGACGGCGCCGGAGGTGATGGTGTATTTGGGGTGACCGGCGATGGCGTACGCGAGCGTCGACTTGCCCGAGCCGTTCGGCCCCATGAGGGCGTGGGTCTCCCCCGAGCGGACGGTCAGGTTGACGCCGCGCAGGATCTCCTTGTCCTCCACGGCGACATGCAGGTCACGAATTTCCAGGGTGGACACTTAAGACTCCCCATTTTCAGCATGGTCGGCGCTGTCGAGCGAGACGAGCACGTCGTCGCCTTCGAGCTTCACTCGGTAGACAGGGACCGGTTTAACCGCGGGCGGCCCGGTCGGCTTGCCGCTGCGCACGTCGAAGCACGAGCCGTGCAGCCAGCACTCCAGCGTGTCGTCGTACACATCGCCCTCGCTCAGCCGCACCTCGGCGTGCGAGCAGACGTCGTGCAGGGCGAACACCTCGCCGTCCTTGCGGACCAGCGCGACCGGCGTCCCCTCCACCTCGACTCCGATGACCCCGCCGTCGGGGATGTCGGAGACCGAGCAGGCCTTCACGAACGTCATGAGTTGAGCTCCGCCTCCACAGCGGCCAGCACGCGGTCGCGGATCTCGCCGACCTCGATCTTCTGGATCAGCTGGGCGAAGTACCCGCGGATGACCAGGCGGCGAGCCTCGTCGTACGGGATGCCCCGCGCCTGCAGGTAGAAGGTGTGCTCGTCGTCCAGGCGGCCGGACGCCGAGGCGTGGCCGGCCCCCGCGACCTCTCCGGTCAGGATCTCCAGGTTCGGCACCGAGTCGGCGCGGGCCCCGTCGGTCAGGATGAGGTTGCGGTTGAGCTCGTAGGTGTCGGTGCCGGTGGCCTCGACGCGGATGATCACGTCACCGATCCACACGGCGTGCGCGTCCTCGCCCTGGAGCGCGCCGCGGTAGTCGACGTTGCTCCGGCAGTCGGGCACGGTGTGGTCGACCAGCAGCCGGTGCTCGATGTGCTGGCCGGCGTCCACGAAGTACAGGCCGTTGAGCTCGGCGTCGGCGCCGCGCCCGGTGTAGGACACCGACGGCGACAGGCGGACCAGGTCGCCGCCCATGGTGACGACGAAGCTCTTGAACGTCGCGTCCCTGCCGAGGTGGGCGTGGTGCTGCGAGACGTGCACGGCGTCGTCGGCCCAGTCCTGCAGGCTGACGACCTTCAGGGTCGCGCCGTCGCCGACGACGAACTCGACGTTGTCGGCGTACACCGCGCTGCCCTGGTGGTCGAGCACGACCACGGCCTCGGCGAGCGGCGCAAGGACGACCACGGTGTGGCCGTACACGGCGCCGCCGCCCTCGCCGCGCAGGTTGACCACGATCGGCGAGGTGATCACGGCCTCCTTCGGCACCGTGATCACGGTCGCCTTCTCGAAGGACGTGAACGCCTGGACGCTCACCCGGTCGGTCGGCGCGTACGCCTTGCCGATGCGGGGGTCGTCACGGCCGACCGTCTCCACCGAGACCTCCGGCGCGGCGTCGACGTGCACCACGACGTTGCCGGACACGACGGCGGTGCCGTCGTGCAGGCCGCGCAGGCGCGAGAGCGGGGTGAACCGCCACGTCTCCTCACGGCCGGTGGGGACGGGGAAGTCCGCCAGCTCGTAGGACGCCTTCCCACGCAAGGTCGAGAGAGGCTTGGACTCGAGGCCCATGATCAGCCCACCGCTCCTTCCATCTGCAGCTCGATCAGCCGGTTCAGCTCGAGGGCGTACTCCATCGGCAGCTCGCGGGCGATCGGCTCCACGAAGCCACGGACGATCATCGCCATGGCCTCGTCCTCGCTGAGGCCCCGGCTCATGAGGTAGAACAGCTGGTCATCCGACACCTTGGAGACCGTGGCCTCGTGCCCCATGGAAACGTCGTCCTCGCGGACGTCGACGTAGGGGTAGGTGTCGGACCGGCTGATCTGGTCGATGAGCAGGGCGTCGCACTTGACGGTGGAGGCCGAGCCCGCCGCGCCTTCCTCGATCTGCACGAGGCCGCGGTAGGAGGTGCGCCCGCCGCCCCGCGCGACCGACTTGGAGATGATCGTCGAGGAGGTCTTGGGCGCGAGGTGCACCATCTTGGCGCCCGCGTCCTGGTGCTGGCCCTCGCCGGCGAAGGCGACGCTCAGCGTCTCGCCCTTGGCGTGCTCGCCCATGAGGTAGACGGCGGGGTACTTCATCGTGACCTTGGAGCCGATGTTGCCGTCGATCCACTCCATGGTCGCGCCCTCGTACGCCACGGCGCGCTTGGTGACCAGGTTGTAGACGTTGTTCGACCAGTTCTGGATGGTCGTGTAACGGCAGCGGGCGTTCTTCTTCACGATGATCTCCACGACCGCGCTGTGCAGCGAGTCGGAGGAGTAGATCGGCGCCGTGCAGCCCTCGACGTAGTGGACGTAGGAGCCCTCGTCGACGATGATCAGCGTGCGCTCGAACTGGCCCATGTTCTCGGTGTTGA
Source organism: Sphaerisporangium perillae (assembly GCF_023276435.1). GTDB lineage: Bacteria > Actinomycetota > Actinomycetes > Streptosporangiales > Streptosporangiaceae > Sphaerisporangium > Sphaerisporangium perillae. Next base: position 54,573 of record NZ_JALLPO010000016.1, on the reverse strand, counting down.
TCCGGAAGTAGGCCTGCAGCGGGATCTCGACCTGGACGTTCGGCGGCACGTAGATGAACGAGCCGCCCGACCACACCGCGGTGTTCAGCGAGGCGAACTTGTTGTCGCCCACCGGGATGACCGACCCGAAGTACTCCTTGAAGATCTCGGGGTGCTCCTTGAGGCCGGTGTCGGTGTCGAGGAAGATGACGCCCTTCTCCTCGAGGTCCTCACGGATCTTGTGGTAGACGACCTCGGACTCGTACTGGGCGGCGACGCCGGCGACCAGGCGCTGCTTCTCCGCCTCGGGGATGCCGAGCTTGTCGTAGGTGTTCTTGATGTCCGCCGGAAGCTCGTCCCAGCTGGCGGCCTGCTTCTCGGTGGAGCGAACGAAGTACTTGATGTTGTCGAAGTCGATGCCGGAGAGGTCGGATCCCCAGTTCGGCATGGGCTTCTTGCCGAACAGCCGAAGGCCCTTCAGGCGCAGGTCGAGCATCCACTCCGGCTCGTTCTTCAGCCCGGAGATATTGCGCACGACCTCTTCGGACAGGCCACGGCGCGCGGTGGCGCCGGCCACGTCGGTGTCGGCCCAGCCGAACTTGTAATTCCCGAGGCCTTCAAGCTCCGGGCGGTCGGTGATGGTCACCTTCCGGTCTCCTTGCTCTCGATCGCGTTCCGCGAAGTGCTTATGGTCACGTCGCCGGAGCCGTCTGACGTGTCTACGGTCGCGCTCCGCCGGGGGTTCACAGGTTGGTTCCGCTGCGCGCCCAGGGCGCGCGGACTCACATGAGTCGTGCACACCCCGTCGCCGTGGGCGATGGTGGCCAGGCGCTGCACGGGTGTGCCGAGCAGTTGCCCGAACGCCTCGGTCTCGGCCTCGCACAGCTGCGGGAACTCCGCGGCGACGTGCGCGACCGGGCAGTGGTGCTGGCACAGCTGCTCGCCGCCGGACTTGGCCTGGCTGGCCGAGGCGGCGTAGCCGTCGGCGGTCAGCGCCTCGGCGAGCACGCGCACCCGCTGGTCGGCGGGCACCTCGCGCATCGTCGGCGCGAGCCGCCGCACCAGGCCGCTCACCTGAGATCTGGCGAACTCGGCGACGACCTCCTCGCCCACACGCTCGGCCAGGAAGCGCAGCGCGCTCCCTGCCAGGCCATCGTAGGCGTGCACGAATGCGCTGCGTCCCGCGTCGGTGATCACGAACAGCTTCGCGGGGCGCCCGCGCCCGCGCTGGCCGCGTGGGCGTACCGTGCGGGGTTCTATCATTTCTTCGGCGAGCAGCGCGTCGAGGTGACGCCGCACCGCCGCCGGGGTCAGCCCGAGCCGCTCGCCCAGGGCGGCGGCGTTGATCGGACCGTGTTCCAGGATCAGCCGAGCGACGCGCGCGCGCGTTCCGCGCTCGGCGCCCTTCTCAGCGTGCGTTATCCCGGCCACGTTTTTCACAACATCAGTGTGCCGTAATTCCTTCCCGGCACACAACTCGATGTTCGGCGCATCGCGATGCGGTTGGTCACGCAGGCAAGCCTTACCTAAGCAGGGGAAACATCCGGCGCCTGCCTGCTGTGGGCGAGCACCAGGAAGGTCACCAGCGCCACCGCGGTCAACCCGGCCATGACCAGGGCCATGGGCAGCGCCGTCCCCGTCCCGGCCAGCCCCACGAGCGGGGCGGCGACCGCTCCGAGGGCGAACTGCAGCAGACCGAGCAGCGCCGAGGCGCTGCCCGCGACCTGCGGCCGCTGCCCTGACAGCGCCAGCGCCGCCGAACCGGGCAGCGACAGGCCGGCGCCGCACATCAGCGTGAACAGCGACGCCACGACCACGGCCAGGCCGAGGCCGGCCAGCACCCCCGCGACCAGTGCGGTCGCGCCGGCCAGGCTCAGCAGGAGCCCGATGAGCACCAGGCGCGCCGCCGAGAACCTGCCGGCGAACCGCCCTCCCAGCTGCGCCATGACGGTGAGCCCGAGCGCGTTGGTGGCGAAGATCACGGAGAAGCCGCTCGGGGTCACCCCGTAGACCTCCTGCAGCACGAACGGCGACCCGGAGATGTAGGCGAACATGCCGGCGAACCCCAGGCCGCCCGCCATGGCCGCCGCCATGAACGACCGGTCGCGGAGCAGCACGCCGAAGGTCGACAGCGTGTGCCGCAGCCCGCCGTCGTTCCGCTCGCCCGCGGGCAGCGTCTCGCGCACCCCTGCCAGCACCGCGGCCAGCAGGATGAGCCCGGCCACGCTGAGGGACACGAACACGCCGCGCCAGGAGGTGACCAGCAGCAGTTGCGCACCGGCGATCGGGGCGAGGATGGGCGCCAGGCCGCTCACCAGCATCAGCGTCGCGAAGATGCGGGCGATCGCCGGGCCGTCGTACAGGTCGCGCACGATCGCGCGCACGATCACCAGGGCCGCGCCGCCCGCGATCCCCTGCAGCAGGCGCAGCCCGACCAGCACCTCCACCGACGGGGCGAACGCGCACAGCAGCGAGGCCAGCGCGTAGGCCACGAGGCCGGTGATCAGCGGGATCCGCCGTCCCCGCACGTCGCTCAGCGGGCCGGCGATCAGCTGGCCCACCGAGACGCCGATCAGGCACGCGGTCAGCGTGAGCTGGACCTGGGCCGCTCCGGTGAGCATCTCCCCGCGGATGGCGGGCAGGGCGGGCAGGTACATGTCGATGGACAGCGGACCGATCGCCGACAGCGCGCCCAGTATCAGCAGGAGCAGCCCGCGCCGGCGCCCGGTGGTGCGGGCGGGGGCCGCGGCGTCGTCCTGCACAGTGGTCGCGGTCATGCGGTCCCCTTCACAAGCTGGATGCGAAACAGCCCATGGGGGCCAAGGGGACACCAACCACATTAAAGACGGTCCAATTCCCGAATAAAGGAACTTTTCCGACCAATCGGGATGCGGCGCCGTCGCCGCGCCGGCGCCGGGACGGCTACGCGCGCGGCGGACGTGGGGTCATGACGGCGAAGACGGCGGCCCGGGGGTCGGTGAGGACGGCGTACCGGCCCATGGGCGCATCGCGCGGAGGCAGCAGCACCTTGCCGCCGCACCGCTCGGCGAGGCGGGCGGCCACCTCGCAGTCGGCGACGGCGAAGAACACCAGCCACTGGGAGGGGGCCTGCGGCGGGAACCTGTCGCCCATCGGCGCCATGCCGGCGATCGGCCTGCCGTCCGCCAGCCACTCGGTGCACTCCACGCCCGCCGTGCCGGTGACGCCGCGCACGCCCCAGCCGAAGACCTCCGCGTAGAACGTCCTGGCCTCCATCGGATCGCGGGAGGCCAGCTCGCTCCAGCAGAGCGCCCCCGGCTCGTCCAGAAGCTGGGCGCCGTGGTGCCGCATCGGCTCCCACACCGTGAACGACGCCCCCGCCGGATCCTGGAACACCGCCATCGTGCCCTCGTCGAATACCTGGACGGGCCCGACCTCGACGCGGCCCCCCGCCTCCTTGACCTTGTCGGCCACCGACTCGGCGTCGCCGGTGGAGAAATAGGTGTTCCACACCGACGGCCTGTCCTGGCCGAACGTCGGCCCGATGCCCGCCACGAGCCGGCCGCGTTGCGTGAAGCGGCCGTATCCCCCCGCGTCCGCGCAGGAGTCGAAGGCGACCTGCCAGCCGAACAGGGCCTGGTAGAAGCTGACCGACACGGTGAGGTCGGTGCTGGCGAGGTCCACCCAGCAGGGCACGCCGGGCTTGTAACCGGTACGCGTGGGCATGCCGGACCTCCTTGTCGGCGGATGTTCCGCTCCCGCGCCGAGCCGCCTCCCTCGTGCAGACCCGGCACGGGACGAGGGCCAGCGTCACATGGGAGGAGGGCCGACATGTCGCCCGACATATCACCTTGGTAGGAGGTGCTCCCAAGCTTTACCGGCACGCGGCACGGCAGGCCACGGTCGGCGCGGGAACCACCGCACAGGGTCCCTAAACTCGTCACCATGGACTCCCCAGCCGTCGCGCTCACCGATTTGGTCAAGCGATACGGCCGCACTCTCGCGATCAACGGTCTGACCCTGAACGCCGAACGCGGCGCGGTCACCGCGATCCTCGGCCCGAACGGCGCCGGCAAGACCTCCACCGTGGAGATCTGCGAGGGGTTCAGGAAGGCCGACGGCGGCACCGTCCGGGTCCTCGGCCTCGACCCGATCCGCCAGGGAGCCCAGCTCAAGCCCCGCGTCGGGGTCATGCTCCAGTCCGGCGGCGTGCCTCCGGCCGTCCGCGCCGGCGAGTGGCTGCGGCTGGTGGCCCGCTTCCACGCCCATCCCCTCGATCCCGGGGCCCTGCTCGACCGGCTCGGCCTGACCGAGCACGCCCGCACGCCCTACCGCCGGCTGTCCGGCGGGCAGCAGCAGCGCCTGTCGCTCGCCGCCGCCGTCGTGGGCCGTCCCGAGCTGGTCTTCCTCGACGAGCCGACCGCCGGGCTCGACCCGCAGGCCAGGCACGCCTGCTGGGACGTCATCGGCGAGCTGCGCGCCCGCGGGGTGTCCACGGTGCTGACCACCCACCACATGGACGAGGCGGAGAAGCTCGCCGACAAGGTCGTCATCATCGACCGGGGCACCGTCGTGGCCGAGGGCAGCCCCCAGTCACTCACCGGCGCGGAGCGGCAGCTGCGCTTCCGCGCCCGGCCGGGCCTCGACCTCGACGAGCTGCTCACCGCCCTGCCCTCGGGCAGCGCGGCCAAGGAGTCGCCGAGCGGCCACTACGTCATCGAGGGCCACGTCGGCCCCGAGCTCCTCGGCACGGTCACCGCCTGGTGCGCCACCGAAGGCGTCACCGCCGACGACCTGAGCGTCGAGCGCCGCACCCTGGAAGACGTCTTCCTCGAACTCACCGGAAGGGAACTGCGTTGACCGCCGCCCTGGACTTCACGCCGGCTCCGGGCGCGGCGCCGCTGCCGCGCATGGTCCTCGCCCAGGCCGCCGCCGAGGTCCGCGCCGTGCTGCGCAACGGCGAGCAGCTCCTGCTCACGCTGATCATCCCCATCCTGGTGCTGGTCGGTTTCTCCACCATCGCGCTCCTCGAGGTGCCCGGCAGGCGCATCGACTTCGTCGCCCCCGGCGTGCTGGCGCTCGCGATCATGTCCACGGCCTTCACCGGGCAGGCGATCGGCACGGGGTTCGAACGGCGGTACGGGGTGCTGAAGCGCCTGGGCGCCACTCCCCTGTCCCGGTCCGGGCTGATGCTGGCCAAGACCCTTGCCGTGATCATCGTGGAGGTCCTCCAGATCGTCGTGATCGCCGCCGTGGCGCTCGCGATGGGCTGGCATCCGCACGGCAACCCGCTCTGGGCCGCCCTGCTGATCCTGGCCGGCACCGCCGCCTTCAGCGGGTTGGCGCTGCTCATGGCCGGGACGCTGCGGGCCGAGGCCACGCTCGCCGCCGCCAACCTCGTGTACCTCGTGCTGCTCGGCCTCGGCGGGGTGGTGGTGCCGGTCACGACGTTCCCGCACGCCGTCCGCGTGATCGTGGAGCTGCTGCCGATCACGGCGCTGACCGAGGGACTGCGGGCCGTGCTGACCCACGCGAGCGGCCTGCCGGTCCGCGACCTGCTGGTCCTGCTGGCCTGGGCCGCCGTGGCCCTCGCCCTCGCCTCCCGCACCTTCCGCTGGGAGTAGCCGCCCCACGGCGGGAACGACTTTCGCGCCCCGGCCGTGACGACCCCGACCCCCACGCCCCGGCCGTGACGACCCCGCCCCTCACACCCCGGCCGTGACGACCAACCCGGTATCCCCCCGTCCGGCCCCATCCCCGTACGCTCGACGGCGGCGACACCTCCTCCAGACCTTCCTCCCTTCTCCCCCCGACCGCACGCGCACGTGCGAGGAACGCGAGAACGACCCCCATGACCGTGCCCTCCCTGTCCAGCTCCGCCGGGTCCTATCCTCCGGACCGCGTCCGGCCGGGCGCCCTCGCGCGGGCGGCCGCGGGCGCCGTGCCCCCGTCCGGGCTGGTGCTGCTGGCGATCCTGTCGGTGCAGATCGGCGCGGGCCTGGCCAAGAACCTGTTCACGGCGCTGCCGCCCAGCGCGGTGGTCTTCCTGCGCATCGCGGCGGGCGCGGCGATCCTGGTCGTCGTGGCCCGGCCCCGGCTGCGCGGCCTGACCCGGCGTGACATCGCCGTCGGGGTCGCCTTCGGCGTGACGCTGGGAGTCATGAACCTCTCGTTCTACGAGGGGCTCGCCCGGCTGCCCATGGGCATCTGCGTGACCATCGAGTTCCTCGGGCCGCTCGGCGTCGCGGTGGCGGCCTCGCGCCGCCGGATGGACCTGCTGTGGGTGGTGCTGGCGGCGACCGGCATCCTCCTGCTGGCCCCCTGGGGCGACAGTGACGGCCTCAGCTGGGTCGGCATCGCCTTCTCGGCCCTGGCGGCCGTCTGCTGGGCGGGCTACATCCTGCTCTCTGCGGCCGTGGGCGGCCGGTTCCCCGGGACCACCGGGCTGTCCTTCGCGATGGTCGTCTCGGTCATCGTGATCGCGCCGATCGGGGTGACCACCGGCGGGACCGACCTGCTGCGCCCCGAGCTGCTCCTGCTCGGCGCGGGCGTCGGCCTGCTGTCCTCGGTGATCCCCTACAGCCTGGAGCTGGAGGCGCTGCGCCGGATGCCCAAGCATGTCTTCGGCATCCTGATGAGCCTGGAACCGGCCGTGGCCGCGCTGGTCGGCCTGATCATCCTCGGCGAGTTCCTCGACATGCGCGAGTGGGCCGCCATCGGCTGCGTCGTCATCGCCTCCCTCGGCGCCACCCGCACCTCCACCTAAGCGGCGGGACGACCGCCGTCCCACCCTTCCCGACCCTCCGCCCAGCGAGCCCCTGGCCTGCGTTCCAGCGGATTCACCCGGCCTGGTGCCGTAACTGTGACGAGGACTGTCCGCCCAGCGAGCCCCTGGCCTGCGGTTCCAGCGGATTCGCCCGACCTGGGGCCATGACCGTGGCGAGTCCTCGCCGCGACTGAGGCGAGCCTCTCCTCCCCGCCCGGTATGGAGCTTGTCCCGTCGGCGCCGGGCCGGCGGGGAGTGGTACGGCGAGCGACCCGGCTAACGTTCGTGGACACCGCTCTAGCGGACGGGTAGCCAGACGTGGCCTGAGCCGCAGGTCCTGGTGAGCTCGACCTTCCAGCAGCCGCGCTTGGGAAAGACGAGACCGGTGCCCCATTCGTCGCCTGGGCGGCGCCAAGTGGACCCACCGTGCTCCTCGGGCCCCCACGCCAGCCTGGCGGACGTGCCGTCGGGGAGCGTGGCCTTGATCTTCAATGGTCCCTCGCCGGTCATCCGCCACACGATCTTGACCTCCCTGCCTCGGGGAAACGGCACGTCCATGAACAGCAGACCCCACAGCTCGGCGTCCGTGGCCGTGCCCCTGACCTCGGGAAACCCGGCACCGGTGAGCAGCGGGGTGCCGTTGCACGCCACCCCGGTGGCAGTCGGGCCCGGACTCGGACGCACGCTCGGGGCCGGACTCACACTGGAACCCATACTCGCACTGGGACCCGAACTCGCACTCGGGGCCGTACTCACACCCGGACTCTGAGCGGGGGCGGCCGCCTGTCCGCTCGTCGTGCACCCGGCGACCAGCAGGACCGCCGCCATCATCCACCTCATGGAACCTCCTCGCCTCTCCGTACTCCCGGCAGAGGCGAGAGGTTCCGCAATACGACAGGCTTGGACGGCCGCGCGAGGTAGAAGGGCCGTCCACCGGTCAAGCAGGCCGGTCGTGTTCCGGTGCTCGTGAGCGCGGGAGTGTTGAGCGGACGGCCTCCTCGCTCCGGGCGATGACGGCCGTTCCATCGTCGGCGGTGAGGATCGGGCGCTGAATGAGGATCGGATGGGCGGCCAGCGCCTGGATCCAGCGGTCGCGGCTCTCCGGAGTGCGAGGCCAGTCGGCCATGCCGAGCTCGGTGGCCGCGGTCTCGGCGGTCCGGGTGATGTCCCAGGGCGAAAGGCCCAGCCTGGTCAGCACCTCGTGCAACTCGCGCTCGTCCGGCGGGTCCTCCAGGTAGCGGCGGACGGTGTACTCGGCGTTCTCCGCGTCCAGGACCGATAGCGCGGAGCGGCATTTGGAGCAGCCGGGGTTGATCCAGATTTCCATGTCCTACCTCCGATTTCCACCACCAAGTGTTGGTCATAATCGCACCAACCACGAGTTACCCAGGACACAGGCGCGTACCCCCTATTTAGCCAACGATCGTGGGTGTAATCTGACCGGGTGACCGTGGAGGATCCCATCCGGGCGGCCGTCGCCGTGCTCGGGGACGAGTCGCGGCGCCGCATGTACGACTTCATCCGGCGGTCGGACGGCCCGGTGACCCGTGACCAGGCCGCCGAGAGCGTCGGCATCTCCCGCAAGCTCGCGGCCTTCCACCTGGACAAGCTGGTCGCCGTCGGGCTGCTGTCGGCCGCGTACGCCCAGCCCGACGCGCTGCCCCGCGTGGGCCGCACGCCCAAGGTCTACCGCCCCACTGAGCTGGACGTCCAGATCAGCATCCCGCCACGGGAGCACGGCCTGCTCGCCGAGATCCTGCTCGACGCCGTACGCGACCAGGGACCGGCGGAGAGCGGGCGGGCGGCCGCGCTGCGCGTGGCCGCCCGCCGGGGCCACGGTGTCGGCCATGCCGAACGCGACCAGATGAAACCGGGGCGGCTGGGGGCCGAGCGCGCCCTCACCTGGGCCGGCCGGATGCTCGAACGCCACGGCTTCGAGCCGGCGCGCGTCACCCCGACGCTGGTGAGGCTGCGGAACTGCCCCTTCCATCCCCTGGCGGCCAAGGACCCCGGCCTGGTCTGCGCGATCAACCACGCCTTCCTCACGGGATACCTCGACGGGCTCGGCGCCACCGCCGTCCACGCCCGCCTGGCGCCCCGCCCGGGCGCCTGCTGCGTCGAGCTCGGCGCGACCGCCTCGCCCTCGCCCTCGCCCTCGCCCTCGCCCTCGCCCTCGCCCTCGCCCTCGCCCTCGCCGGCGACGAACCCGACAGGAGCCTGACCATGTCAACACTCCCCACCTTCGTGATCGCGGGCGGCGGCCTGGCCGCGGCGAAGGCCGCCGAGGCGCTACGCGAGCAGGGTTTCGACGGCCGCGTGCTGCTGATCGGCGACGAACCGCACCTACCGTACGAGCGGCCGCCGCTGTCCAAGAGCTACCTGCAGGGCAAGTCTGAGCGAGAGAAGATCTTCGTGCACGACGCCGCCTGGTACCGCGATCACGACGTCGACCTGCGTCCGGCCACGACGGTGACCGGCATCGACCGCGGCCGCCGCCAGATCACCCTGTCCGGCGGCGAGCACGCCGGCTACGACAAGCTGCTGCTGGCCACCGGCGCCTCGCCCCGCCGCCTGGCCATCCCCGGCGCGAGCCTGGACGGCGTGCTGTACCTGCGCAGCGTGGACGACAGCGAGCGCCTCCGCGACACCCTGTCCACCGCCTCCCGAGTGGTGATCATCGGGGCGGGCTGGATCGGCCTGGAGGTCGCCGCGGCGGCCCGGGGCGCCGGTGTCGAGGTGAGCGTCCTGGAGACCGAACGGCAACCGCTGCTGCGCGTGCTCGGCTCGCGGATCGCCTCCGTCTTCGCCGGCCTGCACCGCGACAACGGCGTGGACCTGCGGCTGGAGACGCAGGTTGCCGAGATCACCGGCGAGGGCGGAAAGGTGACCGGAGTACGCCTGGCGGACGGCACCCTCCTCGTGGCGGACGCGGTCATCATCGGCATCGGCGCGATCCCCAACACCGAACTCGCGACCACCGCCGGGCTGAAGGTCGACAACGGCGTCGTGGTCGACGCCGGCCTGCGCACCTCGGACCCCGACGTCTTCGCCGCCGGCGACGTCGCCAACGCCTACCACCCGCTGCTCGGCACCCACATCCGCGTCGAGCACTGGGCCAACGCCCTCAACCAGCCCGCCGTCGCCGCCCGCGCCATGCTCGGTCAGGACGCCTCCTACGACCGGCTGCCCTACTTCTACACCGACCAGTACGACCTCGGCATGGAGTACACCGGTCACACCCTGCCCGGCCGCACCGACGACGTCGTCGTCCGGGGCGACCTCGGCTCCCGCGAGTTCATCGCGTTCTGGCTCGACGACGGCAAGGTCACGGCGGGCATGAACGTCAACATCTGGGACGTCACCGACGACATCAAGACGCTGATCCGCGCGGGTCACCCCGTCGACCGCGCCAAACTCGCCGACCCCGCCATCCCACTGGACCAGACCACCCGCTGACCGCCTCCCGCCTCCTCGATGCTCCCGGCTCACCACCAGAGAGCCCACAGTGGCGCCCGTACCTCGGCTGGGCCACCGGAGGACCGACCCCAAGACGTGCGCCCCCGCAAACCTCGGAGCCCAGCAATGGTGATCGGCTCCGAGGAAAGAGGTACAGCACTGCCACTGATGATCGAATTCACCCACCCGGCACCCATGCCGGTGGTGAACCAGTGGTGCCCACCCAAGTTGCCCCCCTCATACCGAACCGCACCCTCGTGAATCGCCCGACAGCGAGCGCCCCTTCGCCCTGAAGGTTCAAGGAAGGGCCGCCTCACCCGGCCAAAGGGCATCGTCGTGACGGGATCAGCTCAATGGCTCAGCCGGTTCCGCAGGTCCCGATAGGCCTCGCGCAACTCGACCGCCTCAGGCACCCGGCGTGCTTCCACGGCGGCGATCACCTCCGTGGCGCGCCAGTAGTTCGACGGCACCAGAAGGCCACTGGTGATAGCGGCGAGCGTTATGTGGCCGGCCTCGTCGGGCTGGTCGGCCGCCAGAAGGGCGAGCGCCAGGTCCAGCCGTGCGGAGACCGCCCTGCGCGGGCGTGGCGGGCCGTCCGTCGTGGACTCCAGCCGGGTCAGCACTCCGCGGGTGTACGGCTCCGCCGCAGGGTCTCCAAGCCAGGACAGCGTCGTCGCGAGGTAGGCGCCGGATTTCGCTGGGTCGTACCGGTAGTGATGCTCTGGCCGATCGGGGCTCGGCAGCGGGGCGACAAGGCGGGCCACTCGGTCGAGGGCGTCCCTGGTTTCGCGTCCGGCGCCGAGCCGGGCCCATGCGCGGCCTTCCTGCGCTGTCGCCTGGATGTACGCCGAACCGTCCTTGGGGGCGACGTGCTGCGCACTTTGGGCAAGGGCCAGCGCCCGCCGGTAGTCCCCGGCTATGAGCGCCTGCCACGCCCGCGTCCAGGCACCACGCGGCGATCTCGGGATGCGCCGCATCTTCGGCCAGCCGCGCGGCCGTCCGCAGCCGGGCCGCCCCCGCGGGGAACTGCTGCAGATCGATGTGACATGTCGCGGCGAGCAGCGACAGCCAACCGCCCACGACGAGCAGGCGCCGATGTTCGTCGAGGGTCTTGCGGGCGTCGATCAGGTGGACGACGTAGCCGAGGTGCCGCCGTACCCGCACGAGTAGCTCAGCGGGTGGGGTACCTGGGTAGGCGACAGCGAGCTCGTCAACGGCCACTTCGAGCCGCTCGACGGTCTCGCTCCCTACGTCGCTGGCGGCGACACGGCGGCTAGAGGCATCCAGGTCCACCAGCACGTCGATCACCCCCCGTACGGCCGTGGTCACGCCCTCGGCACCGTCCCCGTGCGCGGCCGGTGCGAGACGTACGAAAGCAAGGCGGCCGCGTGAGGCGGGCACCTGGACGGCAGCAGGCTCGGCGCACAGCCCTGCCACGTGATACCCCGACGCTGGGATTCGGCGAAGGAGGCGGCAGCCGCCCAACTCGACCAACAAGAACCCGGGTGGCACGTCTTGTACGGCGTCGGGAGCCGCCGGTTCACCGCCATCGCCGCCTGGCAGGTCCCATCGCCGCTACGGGCCGAAGCCGTGACCGTGGAGGAGCTACGGGAGCGGATGCGTGAGGCCGAACTCGGGGCGATGGCGCGAGTGGCGGACTTGACCGTGGGGGCGGCATGACAGGCGGAGGCGACCGCGCTCGCGAATCGATCCATGACGGCGACAAGGTGTGCGACCCATACGGCTTCCCCCCGACTGCGGGAATCTCCGTGGGCGGCTACTTCCCCGGCACCACCGGCCGGCCCGTCGAGTCGCCGCCCGTACCCGAGGTAGTGCCCGCGCTCGTCGAACGCCAGATCACCGCTCTTGAGCAGACCTACCCGGCGTGGCGGATCACGCGGGCGACCAGACCGGACGGCACCCCCCGCAGTTGGTGGGCCACCCGGCACCGCCCGCTGAGGATGGGGGCGAGTTCCCGCGTCATCTGGGGGTGGCGCCCACCTTGACCGCTGAGTTCACGGCAATGCTCGGGTGGGCACCACCGGCTCACCACCGGCATGGGTGCCGGGTGGGCCGTATCTCTGTCCTCAACGCTGAAGCGACAGAGCGGCGGTGTCCGCTGCCTCAGGTCCTCGCGGCGGCCTGGTGGATCGTCAGGCTTGGACCTCGCGGAGGCGGCCCGTCTCCACCTCGTACACGAAACCTCGCACCGAGTCCTTGCGAGGGATGAACGGGTCGGCGAGGATCCGGCCGATGGACTGGCGGACGTCCTGGTCGAGGTCGGTGAAAGCCTCGGCCGCCCAGTCGGGCTTGACCCCCGTCTCCTCCGCGATCGCGTTCTTGAAGCCGTCGTCGGTGAAGGTCAGCATGCCGCAGTCGGTGTGGTGGATGAGGATGATCTCCCGCGTGCCGAGGAGGCGCTGGCTGATGGCGAGACTGCGCCGCTCGTCGGCGGTGACGACCCCTCCGGCGTTGCGGATCACGTGCGCGTCGCCCTCGGAGAGGCCGAGCAGCCCGTACGGGTTCAGGCGCGCGTCCATGCAGGCGAGGATCGCGACGCCCTTACCCGGAGGAAGCGGCAGATGCCCCTTGTCGAAGTCCGCGGCGTAACGCTCGGCGTTGGCCAGCAGTTCATCGGTGACGCTCATGCGTGCCTCCGAGGTTGTCGATCGGCCGATCTCTGACGTGATCCCAAGGTTTCAGACATTACCTACCTTATCAATAGGATTATAGGGGGCGCGACCGCCCGGCCTGCTGCTGAACGAGGAGGTTCCCGAGCGCCTGCTCATCGATGTGGAGGCCGCCGTCTCAGGCTGCCCGGCCGAGGCCCTGCGCCTCACCTGACGACTACGAAGGTGGTCGATGCGGATACGTTCAACCTCAGCCCCAAGCCTTCCGGCTTTTCACCGTGTCGTGTGCGGGACATCATGAGGTGGTGAAACTGCGCGCTCACGTGCTCCGCCGCTTATCCCTTGCCACACTGGGACTCATATTCGTCGTGCTCGGCCTGGAATGGACGCGGATAGCGCTCGCGGGCGAAGACGATCTGCTGCGATTGGAGCGTTTCTGGCACGCACAGCCTTCGGACCTCACGGGCGCGGCCGTCGGGTCCATTCCCCTGCTGGTGTTCGGCGCGTGGCTGGCTGTGCGAGCGCCGATATTCGGCGTCACGTGCGGCGAGACCGTCGTCAAGGTACAGGGACCTCTGCTGACCCGTCGCGTTCGGGTCGACAGGATCACGGGTATTCGCCGGACTTTGACAGGAGGGGCCGATCTACGCTGGGAAGACGAGCACGGCTGGCCCAAGTTTACGCATATCCGGGCATTTTCCTCGGCCAGCTTCACTAGATGGGCCAAGCCAGCGGAAAAGGACTTCGATCGGTATAACGAGCAATGCATCGACGCCCTGAAGCAATGGATCGCCCGGCACGCCGCCGGACGCGGAGCCGTCAGTTAGTTTGGTTCGAGGTCGGAACCGGGTCGCAGGGGGCGGAACGCGTTGCATCCGCCTCCTGCGACCCGGTAGCCGCATACCCTCTGTGATGTGGCCTGGCGAACCGCCCGTACGGCCGCGTCCGGAACCCGCCACCGCGAGGCCGCCCGCGGCGGCCTCGCGGGCTGTCAGGCTCTGGCCTCGCGAGTGAGGGTGCCCCTTTGGACGGGAGCGCCGAACCACCGTGCCAGCGCCGCGTGGAGGGTCTCCCGCTCGCCGGAGGCCGGGCGGGGTGACGCCGAGGCCCAGGCGATGTAGCAGTCGGGACGTAGCAGCACGGCGGTGACGGGGGTGGCGGCGTCCACTGGGCGCGCGGTGACGGTGTCCACCCGGTCGTGCCATCCGGACGTCTCCACGGCGAGCGACCTGTCCTCGGTGAGGTCCAGCAGCAGCGGCCGGGCGTTCCTGGTCAGCTCGGCGAGCCGGACGGGGCCGGTCCCGGTGTCCAGCAGCAGGTCGGGAGCCCACCTGCCGATCAGAGGGTGCGCACGGCCGGCCTCCGCGTCGCCGCCGCCGGTCCCCCTGTCGCCGCCCCCGATCCCCTTGTCGTGGCCGCCGGTCCCCAGGCCGTGGGCGCCGGTGCCCATGTCGTGGGCGCCGGTGCCCATGTCGTAGTGGACGTCCGCGCCGGACATCATGTCGGCGATGTGCTGGACGTTCCTCGGCTCGCGGAGGAGTTCGGTGAACAGCTGGCGCAGCGCGGTGACCTCGCTCCCTGGGGCGATCAGCGCGGACTGCGCCTGCGTGGACATGACCACCCGCTCGGCGACCGGCCTGCGCTCGACCTCGTAGCTGTCCAGCAGCCCGGCCGGGGCCCAGCCGCGGATCTCGGCGGCGAGCTTCCAGCCCAGGTTGACCGTGTCCTGCAGGCCGAGGTTGAGCCCGGGCCCGCCGATCGCGGTGTGCACGTGCGCGGCGTCTCCGACCAGCAGTACCCGGCGGTCGCGGAACCGGTCGGCCAGCCGCGTGTTGCCGCCGGTCACCCGGCGCAGCAGGTGCGGACCCTCGCCTTCGGGCGGGCCGAGCGGCAGGTCGGCCCCGAGCACCCGGCGGACGCTCTCGCGCAGCTCGTCCAGGGTCAGCGACGGCCCAGCGGCGGCCTCGGCCGATCCGCGTTCCGTGGTGCTGATCAGTGTCGGGCCGGAGGGGAACGGGCCGAACACGAACAGCCCTCGTTCGGTGCGATGGTGCATGAACGGCGGGATGATCCCGTAGCCGGGCACGTTCAGCCCGCCGGTGGCCGGGTCGATCATCGCGGCCGGCACAGTGGCGTGCGCGGTGCGGGAGATCACGTCGTCGGTGGTGACTCCGGGGAAGCCGATGCCGGACAGCTTCCGCGTCAGGCTGCGTCCTCCGTCCGCCCCGACCAGGTAGCGGGTGCTCAGCCGGTAGGCGCCGTCCGGCCCCTCGACGTCGACGGTTACGGCGTCGGCGTCGGCGTCCTGCGACAGCCCGGTGACCTGGTGACCTCGGCGGATCTCGACGCCGAGGTCGGTGGCGCGCTCCTCCAGCACCTGTTCGACGCGGCGCTGCGGCACCATCAGGTTGTAGAGCGGATTGTCCTCCAGCACGCTCAGGTCCAGCGGCAGCGCGCCGAACACGTAGCCGGGCCCTGGCCGGGGCGGCTCCTGGCCGCCGCTGAGGCTCTGGTACAGGCCCCGGCGGTCGAGCATCCGCACCACCTGGCCGACCAGGCCGTTCGCCCGGTTATCCTCGCTGCGGCCGGGCAGGCGCTCCAGCACGATGGGCCGTACTCCGGCCAGACTCAGCTCGCAGGCCAGCATGAGCCCGTTCGGGCCTCCTCCTGCGATGACGACGTCGGCGGGCATGGCGGTCCTCCTTGGGACGGCGGAAAAGGGCATGGCGGATCGACCGGCGGCGCCGGGTCGTCCTGGTACGTCTGGACAGGGCCTCTAAGTGCCGAGCTCACGGCCCCGGATCAGCCGGTCGTGATACATCTGGGCAAGCCGCAAACTGCCGAGCTCACGGCTCGAGATCGGGCGGTACTGGTACGTCTGGACCGGGCCGCAAGCCGCCGAGCTGACAGCCCGAGAGGCAGGTGGCGGCACATCTGGACGGCCCGCAGGTCACCGAGCTCCGCCCGAGACCGTCGGTTTCAGTAGGGGTGGCCTTGGGTCAGGGAACCGGGAGGCCCGCGGCGAGCAGGCGGAGCGCCTCACGCAGCGATGTCGTGATCGGGACGGGCGAGTCGGCGTGGAGCCAGTGGTCCATGGCGACGGTCACGGCGGCCCCGACCGTGCGTGCGACGAGAAGCGGATACAGGTCGCGGGTGACGTCGGTGCCAGTGCGGTCGGCGATCGCCGCGGCGATCTCGGCCTCGGCCGCCGCGGAGGCCTTGAACCACTCGCCTTGCAGCGCAGGCTCGGCGAGCACCCGGCGGACCCCGGTGACCCACCACATGTCGGGCACGCCCTCCTGCGCGCCATCTTGGACCGGAAAGCCCTCCTGGACCTGGAACTGCGCCAGCGTCGCGTCGGTGATGGCGTCCCACAGCGGCTTGGACGCCGGTTGGGCGCGCAGCTCCGCCGCGAGCCCGCGGGTGCGGTCGACGTGCCGGGCGACGATCGCCTCGCCCTTGCTGGAGAAGTAGTTGTTGAAGGTGCGGGGCGAGACGCCGGCCTCGGCGGCGATGTCCTCCACCCGGACGTCGTCCAGCCCACGCTCCACGGCGAGGCGGAGAGCCGCCCAGCTCAACGCGGCACGGGTCTCCTGCTTCTTGCGCTCTCGCAGACCTGCGCGGTCGCCGCCTTCTGTGCTCACGACCACAAAGCTACCCACTTTTTGCGGGCCACGCAAGAATGCTGGTTCAGAAATTTTGCGTATCACGCAAATTCGACCCGGAACGGCCGGGTCACTCGGGGCGGTCGGCCCAGATGCCTCGGACGTGTTGGATGTGGTGGTCCATGATGGTCCTGGCGGCGTCGGCGTCGCCGCGTATCAGGGCGTCGAGGATGCCGAGGTGCTCGCGGGCGGAGTCGGCGAGCGTGCCACGCTCGGACATGGTCCGCAGCCCGTACAGCCGGGCGCGGTAGCGCAGGTCGCGGGCGATGTCCACCAGGTGCGCGTTCCCCGAGAGCGCCAGCAGGTCCATGTGGAAGCGCAGGTCGGCGTTCACGTAGGCGAGCAGGTCGCCGCGCTCGGCCGCGGAGACGATCTCCTCGGCGACCGGCCGCAACCGCTCGAACTCCTCGGCGCGGGAGACGCCGGCGAGCCGGGCCACGGTCGGGACCTCCAGGAGCTGACGGATCTCGGTCAGCTCGTCGAGGTCGCGCTCGGACAGCTCGGTGACCCGGAACCCCTTGTTGCGCACCGCCTCGACCAGCCCTTCCTTGGCCAGGTCGAGCATCGCCTCGCGCACCGGGGTGGCCGACACGCCGAACTGCGCGGCGAGCACCGGGGCCGAATAGACGACGCCGGGACGCATCTCGGCGGCCACCAGCGCGTTGCGAAGCGCCTGGGCCACCTGCTCACGCAGGCTCTGGCGCCCGCCCATCACGGGCAGGTCGAGCTTGCCGGCCTCGCTCATGCGCGACCACCCCCATCGGACCCGCTCGCCATGCCGGCATCCTCTCCCGGGCTCATCGGCCCGCCCACGCGTCGTGGACGGCGGCCGCCACGACCAGATCTTCCCAGGCCATGCCCACACTCTTGAACACGCGCGGGCCGGGCCCGGGCTCGACGGCCCCGTTCACCAGCTCCGCGAGGTCTCCGGCGAGATGGCCGGCCCCGATCAGGCCCGACCGGATGGGCATGATCAGGTCACCGGCCTCCGCGAGCGCCGTCGATCGCGACTCGACCACCACGGTGGACCGGGCGACCAGGTCACCGTCGATCTCACGGGCGTCCGGCTCGTGCGAGCCGACCACGACGACCGTAGCGCCGTCGGCGACGAGCGTGCCGGGGAACAGCGGCTCCCTGGCGCTCGTGCAGCACGCGATCACGTCGGCGGACGTCACGGCCCGCGCGACCTCCTCCGAGATCCCGGCCGACCCGCCTCCCGCCGGGGTTCCCGGTTCGCCGTTCTCCGCCGGAACGCCGGCCCCGCCGGGCGCCCGCGGCGCCACGCCCGTCGTGGCCTCCATCAGGGCGACCTGCGCCGAGAGGCCGAGGGCGGTGCAGCGGGCGGCGAAGTCGTGCGCGCGGGCGGGGTCACGGGCGACGACGGTGACGTGCTCGATGGGCCGGACGGCGCGCACGGCCTCGACGTGGCCCCACGCCTGCGGGCCGGTGCCGAAGACGGTGAGCGACCGCGCGTCCGGCCGGGCCAGGTGGCGCACGGCGAGCGCCGAGACCGCCGGGGTGCGCAGCGAGGTGAGGGCGACGCCGTCCATCGCGGCCAGCGGCGTGAGGGTGGCCCCGTCGAACAGCAGGTAGGTGCCCTGGATGCGCGGCAGTCCGCGGGCCGGGTTGCCGGGGGTGACGCTCGCCACCTTGATCCCGGCGTACCGGCCGTGCGCCGCGGGCATCAGCAGCAGCTGGCCGGCCGGCACTTCGATGACCGGGCGGGGCGGGCCGCCCTCGGGGTCGAGCCCTTCCCGCAGGGCGTCGGAGAGCACTCGGACGGCCTGGTCCATCGGCACCAGGGCCGCCACGGTGTCCCCGTCGATGTAGGGCAGGGTGCTCATCGCAGCGTGAACCCCGCGCCGATGGGGTCTCCCGCGGCGAGCGTGAACCGGTGCACGCCCGTGCGGTAGGCCATGCCGGTGATCTCGGGGATCACCGCGTCGCCGCGCACCTCCGCGACCCGTCCGGTGAACACACTGCCCACGATGCTCTCGTGGGTGAGCTCCCCGGTGAACCCGGCGGCGTGCAGCAGGGCCAGCCGCGCGGCCGTCCCGGAGCCGCAAGGGGAACGGTCCACCTCGCCGTCGGCGAACACGGTGACGTTGCGCTGGTGACCGGGCCCGAGCTCGTCGTAGAAGATCACCCCGTAGATGCCGGAGAGCCGGTCGTCGGCGGGATGCCGCGCGGCGGGGTGGCCGGCGAGCGACGCCTTGATCGAGCGCCCGAGGGCGATCAGCTCGGTCAGGTGCTCCGGCTCGACGGCGAGGCCGAAGGCGGCGGCCGGCACCGAGGCGTACATCGCGCCGCCGTAGGCGATGTCGACCGCGGCGGTGAACGTGGCGCCGCCGGCGGCCGCGGTCACCGGCACGGCCAGGGCCGTGACGCGGGAGGCGACGTTGCGGAACGTCACCGACTCGATCTCCCCGCCGGTTCGGCGCACCCGCGCGGTGACCCGCCCCGAGGGTACGTCCACGACCACGTCGGTGTCGCCGTCCGGGTCGGCCTTCACCAGGCCGGACTCCACGGCGTGGACGCCGAGCGCGATCGTGCCGTGGCCGCAGGCCGTGGAGTATCCGTCCTTGTGCCAGAACAGCACCCCGAGGTGGGCGCCCGGGTCGTCCGGCGGGACCAGGAAGCAGCCGTACATGTCGGCGTGGCCGCGAGGCTCGTGGCACAGCATCCGCCGGACCTGGTCGATCTCGGGCGCGGAGGCGTTCTCCCTGCGTTCCAGGATCGTCGCGCCCGGGATCTCGGGGACCCCGGCCGTGACGATCCGGAACGGCTCGCCGCCGGTGTGGTAGTCGACGGTGTGGATCTCCGTGCCGGAGGCGGGCCGCTCGCGGCCGGGTGTGCGCATCTCGGTCCCCCATGTGTCGTGGCGGGCGGTCCCTGGCGTCGCACCCATGGTCACACGCCGCCCAGGTAGGCCTCGACGACCCGGGAGTCGCTCCGCAGCTCGGCCGCGGACCCGCCGAGCACGCACTCCCCGTTCTCGATCACGTACCCGCGGTGCGCGATCTTCAGGGCCGCCTTGGCGTTCTGCTCGACGAGCAGGACGGAGACCCCCTCGGCGTTCACGTCGCGGACCAGCTCCATGACGGAGGCGACCACGAGCGGGGCCAGGCCCATCGAGGGCTCGTCGAGGAGCAGCATCTTCGGGCCGGAGACCAGCGCGCGGCCGATGGCGAGCATCTGCTGCTCGCCGCCGGACAGCGTGCCGCCCTGCTGTGCCCGCCGCTCGGCCAGGCGCGGCAGCAGGGAGTACACCCGGTCGATCCGCTTGCGGATCTCCGCGTGGTCGCGGACGAGGTAGCCGCCGATCTGCAGGTTCTCGTGCACGGTGAGGGTGCTGAAGACCCGGCGTCCCTCGGGCACGTGGATCAGCCCGGCGCGCACGATCGCCTCGGGTCTTGCCCGGGTGACCTCCTTGCCGTCGAAGACGACCTTCCCGGAGGTCGGGCGGACGAGGCCGGAGGCGGCCGAGAGGGTGGTCGTCTTGCCGGCGCCGTTGTTGCCGAGCAGGGCGACGATCTCGCCCTCCGCGACGGTGAGCGACATCCCGCGCAGGGCGTGGACACCGCCGTAGTGGACGTCGAGCGCGTCGATCTCAAGCGCCGCCATCGTGGCCTCCCCCCGCCTTGCCGCCGGCGACGTCCCGCACGTCCTCGGCGTCCTGGACGGCGCCGCCGGTGTCGTCGTCGTCCTTGCCGAGGTAGGCCTCGATGACGGCGGGGTCGCGGCGTACGTCCTCGGGACGGCCGTCGGCGATCTCGCGGCCGAAGTTGAGCACGACCACGCGCTCGGACACCTCCATCACCAGGCCCATGTCGTGCTCGATCAGCACGGTGGCGATGCCGAGCTCCCGGATCCTGCGGATCAGGTCGAGCATCTCGGCCTTCTCGCCGTGGTTGAGCCCGGCCGCGGGCTCGTCGAGCAGCAGCAGTTCCGGCTTGCGCGCGAGAGCGCGGGCGATCTCGACCCTGCGCTGCTCGCCGTAGGGCAGGTTGCGCGCCTCGGCGAACCGGTCGCCGCGCAGGCCGACGAAGTCGAGCCAGTGGTTGGCCTGCTCGGTGGCCTCCCGCTCGCTTCGGCGGTAGCGCGGGGTGTGCAGCAGCGCGTCGACGAAGTTCTGCTTGAGCCACAGGTGGGATCCGGCGCGGACGTTGTCTAGCACGGACATCTCGCCGAACAGCCGCAGGTTCTGGAAGGTCCGCGCCACCCCGAGACCGGCGACGCGGGACGGCCGCATGCCGGTGATCTCCCGGCCTTTCAGGAGGATGCGCCCGGCGGTCGGCCGGTAGAAGCCGGTGACGCAGTTGAAGGCGGAGGTCTTGCCGGCGCCGTTGGGCCCGATCACCGAGACGATCTCGGCCTCGTCGACCGTGAAGGACAGGCCGTCGATGGCCAGCAGGCCGCCGAAGGAGAGCCGCAGTTCCTCGACCGACAGCAGGGTCATGAGCTCGCCTCCCGGGATCGGTGCGGCCACAGCCCCTGCGGGCGGACCAGCATGACGACGATGAGCAGCACGCCGAAGGCGAAGAACCGGTAGTCGGCGAAGTCGCGCAGCACCTCGGGGAGCAGGCTGATGACGATGGCTCCGACGACGACGCCGGGAGTGGATCCCATGCCGCCGAGCACCACGGCCATGAGCACGAGGGCCGACTGCAGGAAGGTGAAGCTGCCCGGGGAGATGGCCGAGAGCTGCCCGGCGAACAGCACCCCGGCGAGCCCGCCCCACACCGCGCCCGCGATGTAGGCGGCCAACTTGACGCGGTAGGTATGAACGCCCATGGCCTCGGCGGCGTCCTCGTCCTCGCGGACGAACCGCCAGGCCCGCCCGAGCCGGGAGCGCCCGAGCCGGGAGGCGCCGATCACGGCGAGGGAGACGATGACCACGGTGATGTAGTAGAAGACGACCGGGCTGCCGCTGAGGCCGGGGATGCCGTAGATCCCCGAGGGGCCGCCGGTGACGTCCAGGTTGTTGGCCGTGATGCGGATGATCTCGCCGAAGCCGAGCGTGACGATGGCCAGGTAGTCGCTGCGCAGCCGCAGCGTCGGAGCGCCGATCACGATGCCGGCGATCACGGTGACCACGATGACGGCGGGGACGGTCATCAGCAGGGGAAGCCCGAAGCGCGTGCTGAGCACGCCGCTGGTGTAGGCGCCGACGGCGAAGAAGGCGACGTAGCCGAGGTCGAGCAGCCCGCAGAACCCGACCACGATGTTGAGGCCGGAGGCCAGCATCACGAAGATCGCCGCGCTCGTCATGACCGACAGCGCGTACGGGGTCGCGATGAGGAAGGGGGCCAGTGCGGCGACGGCCAGCCCGGCGAGGCCCGCCCACTTGCTGTCGAAGAGCCGTGAGGCGGCGCGGCCGAGCGCCGTGCCCTGCCCGCGCGTCTTGGTGCGGGTCGTCATACACGCTCCGTGACGCGCTCGCCGAGCAGGCCCGTCGGCCGCACGGACAGGAAGAGGATGAGCACGCCGAAGGCGAAGACGTCACGCCACTCGCCGCCCAGCCAGTAGGTGCCGAAGGACTCCAGCAGGCCGAGCAGCAGGCCGCCGAGCATGGTGCCCGGGATGTTGCCGATGCCGCCGATCACGGCGGAGGTGAACGCCTTCAGCCCGATGAGGAACCCCATCATGAAGTCGATCTTGCCGTAGTAGGCCCCGGCCATCACCCCGGCCGCCCCCGCGAGGGCGGAGCCGAGGAAGAAGGTGCGCGAGATGACGGCGTTGACGCTGATGCCCATCAGCGCGCTGGTGCGCGGGTCGAGCGCGATGGCGCGCATGGCGCGGCCCTCGCGGGTGCGGGTGACCAGCAGGTTCAGCCCCACCATGAGGACGATGGCCACGATGATGAGCGCGATCTGCTGCAGCGTGATCCTGGCGCCCAGCACCTCGACGGCGGTGCCGCCGAGCCGCAGCGGGTACACCTGCGGGTCGGCGCCCGCGCCGGCGCGCATGCCGTACTCCAGGGCGAAGGAGGCGCCGACGGCGGTGATGAGCAGCGACAGCCGGGGCGCGTTGCGCAGCGGGCGGTAGGCGACGCGTTCGATCAGGACGCCGGACAGACCCGTGACGGCCATGGTGACGACGAGCACGCCGAGCAGCACGGGAAGCGCCATGCCGGGTGAGATGCCCCCGACGGCGCCGAGGATGGCGAAGCCGGTGAAGGCTCCGAGCATATAGATGTCGCCGTGGGCGAAGTTGAGCAGCTTCATGATCCCGTAGACCATGCTGTAGCCCAGCGCCACCAGCGCGTAGAACGAGCCGACGAACAACCCGTTCCAGATCAGCTGTGACATGTCAGGTTCCTTCGGGACCGGAGACGGCCGGCGCGGGACGGCCGGCCGTTCCGGGGTGGTCGGCGCGCAGGGTCACTTCAGAGCGTCCTGGAGGGCGAACTTGCCGGACTTGACGACCAGGATCTGGAAGCCGCCGGTGGACAGGGTGTGGTCGGGGGTGAACTTCAGCGGGCCGGAGAACATCTGGAACCCGTTGATGCCCTCGAGCGCGGAGATGACCTTGGCGCCGTCGGTGGACCCCGCCTGCTTGAGCGCCTCGGCGGCGAGCCGCACGGCGTCGTAGGCCTGGTTGGAGTACGGGCCGGGGTTAGAGCCGAACTTCTTGCTGTAGCTGGCGATCCAGCCCTCGGCGCCCTGCAGGGTGTCGGGGGTCTGGGTCATCGTGGCGTAGACGCCCTCGGCGGCCTCGGGACCGGCGATCTCCGCGAGCTTCTCCGACACCGAGCCGTCGCCGACCATGATGGCGCCCCTGTACCCGGCCTGCCGGAGCTGGCGCGTGATCAGGCCGCCCTCCTGGAAGTAGCCGGTCCAGTAGACGAAGTCGGGCTTCTTTGCCAGGATGTTGTTGATGTTGGCGCTGTAGTCGCTCTCCTTGGGCGTCACGGCCTCGAGGATCGCCGTCTCCGGGCCGCCGGACTCGTCGAGGAGCCTCTGCGTGCGGACGGCGATGTCCTTGGAATAGCTGGTGTTGTCGTGCACCAGCGCGACGTTCTTGGCGCCCTGCTTGGTCATCCAGGCCACGGCGGCGGTCGCCTGCTGCGTGCCGGTGCCGTTGATCAGGAAGACGTGCTTGAGGTGCTGATCGACGAGCTCCTGCGAGTTGGCCGCAGGGATGATCATCGGGATGTTCGCCTTGCCGAACACCGGAAGGGTGGGGAGCGTGGCGCCGGAGCAGTAGCCGCCCACCGAGATCTTGACGCCCTCGGTGACGAGCTTGTTGGCGCCGGCGACGGCGGTCTGGGCGTCGCAGGCGTCGTCGGCGACCTTCAGCTCGAGCTTGCGGCCGAGCACCCCGCCCTTGCCGTTGATCTCGTCCACCGCGAGCTGGGCGGCGTTCTTCATGTACGGGCCGATGGCCGCCTCGCTGCCGGACTGCGGGATGAGCATCCCGAGCGGGATGGGGCCCTCGTCACCGCCGCCGTCGGAGCCGCCACCGAGGAGTCCTTGGCCACATCCGGCGGTCAGCACGCTTACGGCCGCGGCCAGCGACCAGATCACTGCTACGCGCGATTTGCCCATCGTGTATCTCCTAGCGAACTCACGGCTCGGCATGATGTGTGACATTGCACATGCCCCGTAAAGCGCCCGTCAAGGCCCGAGACCAGACCGTTGCAAGCCTGGAAGAAGCCGGTGTCCGGCCTCGCCGGCGGGCACGCGCGACGCGCCCGCCGGGCGGCCCGGCCGTCGATTCGGTCGCCTTCCGGCCGGCCGGCTCCCGCGCGGTCAGCTTCCGGCCGGGCCGAGAGCGACGGTGTGCGTGGAGGTGTAGAACTCCTGAGCCGCCTTGCCCTGCTCGCGCGGGCCGAAGCTGGAGTCCTTCTCCCCTCCGAACGGCAGGTAGAAGTCCACGCCGCTCGTCGGATTGTTGACCTTGATCAGCCCGGTGTCCAGCCGCGCCGAGACGTCCAGCGCCCGGTCCAGGTCGCGGGTGTACACCGCGGAGGCCAGACCGTACCGCACCCCGTTGGCCAGGGCGACCGCCTCGTCCACCGAGCCGGCGTCCTGCACCAGGCAGATGGGCCCGAACACCTCGTCGCAGGCGAGCACGTGACCGGCGTCGACCCCGTCGACCAGCGTCGGGGCCACGAACCAGCCGTTCCTGTCGAGCGCCTGCCCGCCGGTGAGCACCCGGCCTCCGGCGGCCGACGCCACCACCCGGTCGCGGGCGGCCTCATCGATCACCGGGCCCACGGCGGTGCCCGGGTCGGCCGGGTCGCCCACGCCGAGCTTGGCCACGGCGGCGACCAGCGCCTCGCGCACCTCTTCCGCGTTGCCCACCGTGATCACGCGCTTGGTGGCGGTGCACTTCTGCCCGGCGTACCCGAACGCGGCGGCGGCGATCTGGGCCGCGGCCGCCTCCAGGTTGGCGTCGTCCAGCACGATGCTGGCGTTCTGCCCGCCCATCTCCGCCTGCACCTGCACGCCCCGGGCGGCCGCGGCCACGCTGACCTTGCGTCCCACGGCGGCCGATCCGGTGAAGGACACCACGTCGGCCGCCTCGACCAGCGCCGCCCCTTCCTCGGCGTCGCCCGGGACCACCTGGAACAGCTCCTCCGGCAGGCCCAGCAGCTCCGCCAGGCGCAGCGCGCAGCCGAGCGCCTGCGGCGCGGGCTTGAGCACGACGGCGTTGCCGAAGGCCAGGGCGGGGGCCGCCTTCCACAGGGGAATGGCCAGCGGGAAGTTCCACGGCGTGATCAGCCCGGCCACGCCGCGCGGGCGCCTGCGCGTGTAGGCGAGACCCGCGCCGGACGGCTCGTGCAGGGCGCCCACCGGGTCGAAGACCTGCTGGGAGTAGTAGCGCAGGATCGCGACCGCCCGCGCCACCTCGCCCTTGGCCTCGGTGATCGGCTTGCCGACCTCGCGGACGACGAGCGCGGCCAGCTCGTCTCCGGCCGCCGCCACCGCCTCGGCCGCGGCGGCCAGCGCGGTGGCACGCGCGGCGGCGTTCGCCCGGGCCCAGCTCTTCTGCACGTCCCGTGCCCGCCGCACCGCCTCGGCGACGCCCTCGCCCCCGGCGGCCGGGACGCTCGCGACCACGTCGGCCGGGTTCTGGGGCGACCGGCTCTCGACAACACCCATCGTGAATCCCTCTCCAACATCAGGGGTCGAATCCCGCTTCATCGAAACCTGGTCCACGTCATCGATCGGCCACCGGCCGCCGGACCTCAGAGCAGGAACCCTTCGGGGAAGGGGTCGTCCGGGTCCAGGAAGTGCTGCGCCGTGCCGGTCACCCACGCCCTGCCGGTGATCGTCGGGACGACCGCCGGCCGGCCCGCCACCTCGGTCTCCTCAAGGAGCCGCCCGGTGAAGCGGGTGCCGATGAACGACTCGTTGACGAAGTCCGCCCCGAGCCCGAGCTCCCCCCTGGCGTGCAGCTGGGCCATGCGGGCGCTGGTGCCCGTGCCGCAGGGCGAGCGGTCGAACCAGCCGGGGTGGATGGCCATCGCGTGGCGCGACAGCCGTGCGTCCGACCCTGGCGCGACGAACTGGACGTGATGGCAGCCGCGGATCCCGGGGTCCAGCGGGTGGACCGGCTCGTCCGCCTCGTTGATGGCCGCCGAGATCGCCAGGCCGGCGTCCAGGATCCGCTGGCCGTGGGCGCGGTCGAACGGCAGCCCCACCGACTCGATCGGCAGCATCGCGTAGAAGTTGCCGCCGTAGGCGAGGTCGTAGGTCACCTCGCCGAGGCCGGGCACCTTCACGACCCGGTCGAGCCCGACGCTGAAGGAGGGGACGTTCTGGATCGTCACCGCCCGGGCCGCGCCGTCCTCCACCCGCACCGAGGCGACGACCAGCCCGGCGGGGGTGTCCAGGCGCACCGTCGTAACCGGCTCGACCACCTCGACCATGCCGGTCTCCACCAGCACCGTCGCCACGCCGATGGTGCCGTGCCCGCACATCGGCAGGCAGCCGGACACCTCGATGTACAGCACGCCGTAGTCGGCGTCCGGGCGGGTGGGCGGTTGCAGGATCGCGCCGCTCATCGCCGAATGGCCGTGCGGCTCGTACATCAGCAGCTTGCGGATGTGGT
Source organism: Sphaerisporangium perillae (assembly GCF_023276435.1). Taxonomy (GTDB): domain Bacteria; phylum Actinomycetota; class Actinomycetes; order Streptosporangiales; family Streptosporangiaceae; genus Sphaerisporangium; species Sphaerisporangium perillae. The sequence goes on along the minus strand of NZ_JALLPO010000016.1, from coordinate 28,036 downwards.
CGAGGTTCGCCAGGAAGTACTCCCTGCGCTCGGCCATGCTCGCGCCGGGGATGACGCCCACGCCTCCGGTGACGACCCGCGTGGGCATGCCCTCGGTGTGCGAGTCGACCACGTGGTAGATCTTCTTGGTTCGCACCACGACGTCACCGGAGCCCTTCGGCCAGTGCCTTCTCGGTGGCGGCGCGGACGGCGCCCTCCTGCTCGGGCGTCAGCGGCACGCGCGGCTGGCGGCAGGGACCGCCGTACCGGCCGGCGAGGTCCATCGACAGCTTGATGGCCTGCACGAACTCCGTCTTGGCGTCCCAGCGCAGCAGGGGGTGCAGCGTGCGGTACAGCGGCAGCGCCGTGGCCAGGTCGCCCTCGACGGAGGCCTTGTACAGCGCCACGCACGACGCCGGGAGCGCGTTCGGGTATCCGGCCACCCAGCCGGCCGCGCCGGCGAGGGCCAGCTCCAGCACCACGTCGTCCGACCCGATCAGCACGTCCAGGCCGGGGGCCAGCTCGGCGATCTCGTAGGCGCGGCGCACGTCGCCGGTGAACTCCTTGACGCCCACGATCAGCCCTTCGGCGTACAGCTTCGCCAGCAGCGAGGGGACCAGGTCGACCTTGGTGTCGTAGGGGTTGTTGTACGCCACGATCGGCAGGCCGGCCTTGGCGACCTCGCGGTAGTGCTCGAGCACCGCGCGCTCGTCGGCGCGGTAGGCGTTCGGCGGCAGCAGCATCACGACCTGGCAGCCTGCGTCCTTCGCCTGCTCGGCCCAGCGCCGGGACTCGTCCGCGCCGTAGGCCGCGATGCCGGGCATCACGCGGTCGCAGCCGACGGCCGCGACGGCCGTCTCCACGACGCGGGCGCGCTCCTCGGGGGTCAGGGTCTGGTACTCCCCGAGCGAGCCGTTGGGCACCACGCCGTCGCATCCCTGCTCGACCAGGTGGCGGCAGTGCTCGGCGTAGCCCTCGTAGTCGGCGCTCAGGTCCTCGCGCAGGGGCAGCGCGGTCGCGACCATAACTCCGCGCCAGGGTTTCTCACGGGTCGTCATCGGGGGTCCTCTCCTTGTGGATCTCCTGCGAGATCGCCGAGCCGGACGGGCTGGGCGATCGGCCGCCGTGGCGGCTGGGGGTCCTCGCCCGCCAGGCACGCCACGGCGTAGCCGCACACGCGGCCCTGGCACCAGCCCATTCCGGGCCGTGCCAGCAGTTTCAACGAGCGGGCGTCGACGGCGCCGAGCGCCGTTGCCTCCTTGATGCGCGAGTAGGGGACCTCCTCGCAGCGGCAGATCAGCGTGTCGTCGGCCAGCCAGCCCTTCCATCCGTCGCGGACGGGATAGGCCTCCTGCAGCGCCCTGCCGAAGGCCGCGAGCCGGTCCCTCCTCCTCGAAAGCCCGGGGACGGGCGGCACCGGGCGGCCGAGGTCGGCGGCGGCCGTACGCCCGGCGATCCAGCCCTCGACCTCGGCGAGCTCGGCCCCGCCCACGCCGGTCGGCTCGCCGGCCGCGTAGACGCCGGGCACGCTGGTGCGCATCCCGGCGTCCACGGAGACGACCGGGGTGCCGTCCCGGTCGGCCCGGGTGGCGCAGCCGAGCTGGGTGGCGAGCTCGATCTGCGGGACGAAGCCGTACCCGACGGCGAGCGCGTCGCACGCGATCGTGCGCCGGCGGCGGGGCACCCAGTCGCGGTCGAGGTCGGCCACGGTGACGTGGGTCAGCTCGTCCCGCCCGTGGGCGGCGATGACGGCGTGGCGGCCGGCGTAGGGGATCCGGTGCCTGGCCAGCCGGTAGCCGTATCCCGCGGCCTCGGCCAGCTTGCCCGGCATCGCGGCCATGGCGGGCGCGAGGCCGAAGCGGCCGTTGGCCTCGAACACCCCGGCGACGCGGGCGCCCGCCGCGGCCAGCCCGGCCGCGACGGGAAGCAGGAAGGGGCCGGTGCCCGCGACGACCACGTTGCGCCCGGCCACCACGAGATCACCCTTGAGCAGCGCCTGCGCGCCGCCCGCCGTGAACACGCCGGGCAGGTCCCATCCGGGGAAGGGCAGCGGCCGGTCGTGCGCGCCGGTGGCGATCAGCAACCGCCGGGCGGCGACGGTCTCCCGCCGCTCCCGCCGGTCACCCACCAGGCAGTGCACGACCACCGTGCCCTCTGCCCCGGCTCCGGCCGCCGTGCCCGTACCGTCCGCGGAGCCCGTCCCCGCGCCGGGACGGGGGGCGGTGCCGGGCGCCTGGCCGGTGGTCCGCTCGACGGCCCAGACGCGGTGGCGCAGGCGGATCTCGACTCCGCGCGCGCCGAGCGCGTCCGACAGCCTGGTGTACCGCTGGAATCCGTGGTGGAGCGCTCCGGGACGCCGGGCGTGGAAACCCTCCGGCGCGTGCCGGAAGTACTGGCCGCCGAGGCGCGCCCCCGCGTCGATCAGCACGACGCTGAGTCCGGCGCCGGCGGCGGCGACGGCCGCCGCCATCCCGGCGGGACCGCCTCCGACGATCGCCAGGTCCATCACCTGTCCGCCATCGCGGGCGTTCATCCGGTCGTCACCTCGTCCCCCGGGCGGGCCTCGGTCTGGCAGGCGCGCAGCGACGCCTCGCCGTTGACGGTGACCAGGCAGTCGAAGCACACGCCGATGCCGCAGAACAGGCCCCGGGGACGCCCGCCGGCGCGGGTCGTCCGCCATGATCTGACGCCGGCGGCGTACAGCACGGCCCCCACGCTCTGGCCCGGCACGGCGGTGACGGGACGCCCGTCCACGGTGATCTCGAAGCCGGGCTCCGGCCGTGCCCCGACGAGGCGGCCGGCGTGCGGCGGCCCCGAGTCGCGGGAGGCGGACCCGGCACGGTGCCGGTCGGAGCCGCGCGGGAGATCGACGGGACGCGGCCCGCCGGAGCCGTGCGAGGGATCGACGGGACGCGGCCCGTCGGAATCACGCGAAGGGGTCACGCCGCGAACCTTTCCGGGCGGAAGGGGATCGGATCGAGTTCGGGGGCGGCGCCGGTGAGCTGCCCCGCGATGAGGTGCCCGGTGGCCGGGGCGAGGCCGATGCCCGCGCCCTCGTGCCCGCAGGCGTGGTACAGCCCCGGCGCGCGGGGATCGGCGCCGATCACGGGCAGGTGGTCGGGACAGTACGGCCGGAAGCCGCAGTAGGTCCTGATGGCGCGCCGCTCGGCGAGCATTGGGAACAGCGCGACGGCCTGGCGGGCCAGCCTCTCGAGCACCGGGATCGACACGGTCCGGTCGAACCCGACCCGCTCCCGGCTCGCGCCGATGAGCACGGTGCCGGCCGGGGTGCCCTCGATCACCGCGCTGGTCGAAAGACCCGCCGAGTCGCTGGCCACGTCGGTGACGTAGGCGGCTGTGTAGACCTTGTGCCTGATCAGCGGGCCGTCCGGCCCAGCGGCGATGGGCTCGGTGACCAGGATGAAGCCCCGGCGCGGCAGGACCGGCAGTTCCAGGCCGGCGAGCGCCGCCACCTGGCCGCTCCAGGTGCCGGCCGCGTTGACGACCGCGCCCGCCGGGATGTCCCCCTTGTCGGTACGGACCCCGGTGACCCGGTCGCCGTCGCGCAGGAACCCGGTGACCGTGACCCCGGTCAGCAGCCGCGCGCCGGGGGCGCGCTCCAGCAGCCGGGCGGCGGCGAGCATGGGGTTGACCTGGGCGTCCTGGGGGTAGAACACGCCGCCCGCCAGAGCCTGCGTCAGGTGCGGCTCGTAGCCGGGCAGCTCGGCGCGGGGCACGGGCGCGGGCTCCACGCCGTGATCGGCCTGGGCCGTGGCGAGTCCCGTCAGGGCCTCGAGCACCTCGGCGGTCTCCGCGACGACCAGGCCGCCCTTGGGCTCGAACTCGAAGCCGCCGAGCCCGGCCAGCTCGCGCCAGAGGCGGTTGGACAGCAGGGCGAGCTCCAGCTCGGGGCCGGGCTCCTTGTCGGAGACCAGGATGTTGCCCTCGCCGGCTCCGGTGGTGCCCGCCGCGACGGGCCCCCGGTCGACCACGGTGACTCGCAGGCCGGAGCGCGCGGCGAAGTACGCGCATGCCGCTCCGACGACTCCGGCACCGATCACCACGACGTCGGACATCCTCACCCCCCACAGGCTTCTCTGACGAATCAGTAATATGTCACATATCCGCCGAGGTAATCAATGCTCCCCACGGGCCGCCTGAGCCGAGGGTTCGGGGCGGGACCGGACCCACCGCCGCCTACGATGTGTGGCGTGACCGCAGCAGACCAGCCACGCGACCGTACGGGGGACGCCAGGCCGCGCGTCCTCCGAGACCAGGTCCAGGGCAAGGCCCTCGACCTCTTCCACTCCGCGTGGTCGCCCACCCGAGCCTCCATCAGGCGGTGGGCGCTGGCCGCCGTGATCGTCAACGCGGGCATCACCGTGACGGGCGCGGCCGTCCGGCTCACCGGCTCCGGGCTCGGCTGCCCCACCTGGCCGCGCTGCACCCCCGACAGCTTCGTCCCCGCCGCGCATGACGCGCACTCCCCCGCCAACATGGCGATCGAGTTCGGCAACCGGCTGCTGACCTTCCTGGTCCTGGCCGTGGCCGTGGGCTGCGTGGTCGCCGTCATGCGCGTCGCGCCGCGCCGCGCCAGTCTCGTGCGCCTCGCCTGGATCCAGCCGATCGGCGTCGCCGTCCAGGCGCTGTGGGGCGGCCTGGTCGTGCGCACCCTGCTCAACCCCGTCACGGTGAGCGTCCACTTCCTGCTGTCCATCGTCATGATCGTGGCGGCGTTCGCGCTGTACGCGCGCTCGGGGGAAGGGGACGCGCCGCCACGGCGGCTGGTCCACCGCGACATCCGCACCCTCGGCTTCGTCCTGGTCGCCGCGGTGTTCGTCCTGCTGATGGCCGGCGTCGTGGTCACCGGCACCGGGCCGCACTCCGGCGACGAGGCCGCCTCACGGTTCGGCTTCGACATCCAGTCGGTTGTCCGGCTGCACGCCGACATCGTCTGGATCGTGCTCGGCCTGACCTTCGCGCTGCTGTTCGCCCTGCACGTCACCGACTCCCCGGGCCGGGCCCGGCGCGGCGCGCTGATCCTGCTCGGCGTCGAGCTGGCCCAGGGGGTCATCGGGTACGTGCAGTACTTCCTGGCGGTGCCGGCGCTGCTGGTCGCCCTGCACGTGCTCGGGTCAACGCTGGTCTGGATCGCCACCTTGCGGGTGGTGTACCTCATGCGGTCGCGCGGCCCCGCGGACGCGCTCGCGTCCGCGGAGAACCAACTGGACGTGGCCGGCGTCTGACCGTTCATGATCGGCATCTCCATCGCGCGGTGGTCTCGCGCCGTGCGGCCCCACCGGTGGTCGCGCACGGCGCAGCGCCGCGCGTACCTCTCGGCCGTCGCTCTCAGCCTGCTCTGCCTGGCGCCGATGACCTGGGCGTGGGTGTCCAGCATGGGTCACCGCGTCACGGCGGGCGCCGGCACGGGGTGGACGCGCGAGGTCCCCGCCGCGCCGGTGGGCCTGGTACTCGGGGCAGGCCTGTACCGCGACTCCTCCCCTACGGCGATGCTGGCCGACCGTCTCGACATCGCCGCGGAGCTGTACCGCGCGGGCAAGGTGCGGGCGCTGCTGCTGTCGGGCGACAACAGCCGGGTCGGGTACGACGAGCCGTCGGCCATGCGTGACTACCTGGTCGCGCACGGGGTGCCCGCGGACGTGCAGGTGCTCGACTACGCCGGGTTCGACACCTGGGACTCCTGCGTCCGCGCCCGTGACGTCTTCGGGGTCCGGCGCCTGATCGTCGTCACCCAGAACTTCCACCTTCCCCGCGCCGTGGCGCTGTGCCGGACCGCGGGCCTTTCGGCCTTCGGCGTCGGCGACGACTCCGCGGCCACGCTGCCCGCCCAGACGTCCATCTACGCGGTGCGGGAGTTCGCGGCGACGGCCAAGGGCTTCCTGGACTCGGTCGTGCTGCGGTCGGCGCCGGTCTTCCCCGGTCCCCGCGAGACCTCCCTGGACCGCATCCTCGCCACCCCGTCCTGACCCGCCTGATAACGCATGGGAGCGCTCCAACACCTTCCCCTCGCCCGCCCGCAGGAGGTGACGCCTCTCGAAAGGTGCCACGACGACCGCGTATCCCGTCCAACTCGGACGCTGCCGACCGTGAGGCGGACGTGCCTCTCCGCCTCACGGAGCGGCGCCCGGGTTCTTCGCGTTCCCGGACCTACCGGATCAGCCGCAGCCGATGTCGGTGAAGGTCGGCGGGGTGGCCCCGGTCATGGTCGCGAGGAACCCGGCGGTCGCCGACTCCCCCGGTGCCAGCTTGGGGGCCCATGAGGGCGCGTGGATCATCCCGCTCGGCCCGTTCTGCATCGACGTGCCGTTCCACGCCTGCGTGATGGTGATCCCCATCGGCATCATCCACTGGATGTACCACTCGCTGAGCACCGCGTTGCCGGTGTTCTTGATGGTCGCCGTGGCCTGGAACCCGCCCGACCAGCTGTTGGCCACCGTCACCGTCGCCGCGCACGCGATCGCCGGAGGCGTGGACGGCGTCACGGTCGGCGCCGGGGTCACCTGCGGCGGCGAGCTGGGCGGCGGGGTCGCGTCGACGCCACCGAAGATCACGTCCGAGCAGCCGTAGAAGGTCTCCTGGCTGTCGGACCTGTACCACACCGAGTAGATGAGGTGCCGACCGCTCTTGTTCGGCAGCCGCCCGGAGAACCGGTAGGCGCCGTTGCTCACCCCGGGCTCCGGATCGGCCGTCAAGAACGGCTGCTCCTCGATGTCGTTCCAGGTCAGGGGCTCGGTGGGGTTGTAGCCGTCCTTGGTGACGTAGAGCTTGAAGCCGCCGGGGTGGGGCACCCAGGCTCCGTAGACGAAGTCGAACGTCGCGCCCGGCTGCACGACGGTCGCCGGCCAGTCGGCCCCCGGCGCGTCGTAGGCGGCGTACTTGGCGAACCCGCCGCTGCAGAGCTTGCCGTCGGGGATGAAGCCCCGGGTACGGCCGCCGCCGTCCGAGCGCAGCACTCCGTACCAGTCGTACAGCGGCTGGGTGCCGCCTACGGCGACGGCCTGCGCGCAGGCCGGGTTCTTCGGCTTGATCTCGTTGCTCGGGGTGAGCCCGTCGGTGTAGCAGGCGTACGTCCTGCTGGCGGGCGCCTGCAGGGCTCCGTGCGCGAAGGCCGAACGCTGCAGGCCGAACGTCGTCAGCCCGGCGGCCACGACCGCGACCGCGGTCAGGATCGCCACCTTTGCCTTGGTCTTCACGTGTTTCCTCTTCACGTTCGCGGATGCCGCCGCGCGGGACGACGGTGGGCGAGAGCGCGCGCCGGCGGCGCACCGCTCCTCTGGTGTCATCGCAGGGCATGCTCGGCGCCGGCGCGAGCCGCGCGCCTTCTCCTGCTCGGCCACCCGGAAAAGGTCATCGGAAAGTAGCCACTGACATCCGCGTAAGGCGATTGAAACACGATGATCCCGCGCGCGGCAATAGCACCGGCGCGCAGGCTACCGGCCGCCGCCGGGGGTGCCCTGCGGCCCGGGCGGGCCCTGCCATCGGTGTCCCGGCGGGGCGTCGGGCGGGTACGGGTCGCGCGGGACTCCGTCGCGCGGCGGGTACGGCGAGGCGGAGTGCCAGGTGTCGTGCCCCGGCGCGTAGCCAGGCGGGGCCATCCCCTTGGCGATCGTGGTCTGATGCCGCTCGGGGACGGGGAAGGCGGACTTGGCCGCGCTCATGCAGGCCAGCAGGGCTTCCCGCTGCGTCTCGAAGGTGTCCCTGTCGATCACGCCGCGCACCCCGCGCTCGTGCAGCAGGCCGAGCTCGGTCGCGGCCACCTGGTAGTCGCGCATGGCGTGCAGGCCGGCCGGGCCTCCGTAGGCCTTCGCCCACTGCCGGGCCTGCCGCCGTCCCGGCAGCGACGACAGCATGAAGACGTCGACGTCGGTGACCAGCCCGAGCCCCCCGTACGGCGGCAGGTAGTGCTGGATCAGGCCGACGATGCGCTTGCGGTCCTTGACGACCACGCTCAGCTCGACGAAGAACAGGATCATCAGCAGCAGATAGGCCAGCGCGAGGCCCTGGAAGCCGCCGTAGGAGGTGAAGCCGTTCCAGATGCCGTGCAGCGTGACCGCGCCGATCCAGCCGAGGAGCACCACTCCCCCGCGCACCGGGCCGCGGCGCTGCGCGGCGTAGGCCACCGCGATGCCGATCATGGAGGTGAACAGCGGATGGGCGAACGGCGACAGGATGCCGCGGAGCACCACGGTGACCGCCAGGCCCTCCACGCCGTGCAAGTCCTGGGCCATGATGTAGTAGCTGACGTTCTCGCTCATGGCGAAGCCCAGGCCGACCATGCCGGCGTAGATGATGCCGTCGGTCAGCCCGTCCAGCTCATGCCGGCGCCAGCGCAGCAGGCCGAGCAGCACCAGGCCCTTCATGGTCTCCTCGACCACCGGGGCCACGAAGGTGGCGACCAGGTTGCGGGCTCCGGCCGGGTCCTGGGTGGCGATGGTGACGTACCTCAGGTTGAGGCTGTTGAGGATGCCCGCCACCAGCACGGCGATGCCCGCGCCCCACATGAACGCGAACACCAGGTCCTTGCGCGGCTCCGGCTCCATGCGGTCGAGCCCGAGCAGCCCGGCCAGCAGCAGCGGCACCGGGGCCAGCGCCAGCGTGAGCGCGATGAAGAACTGGACCGGCTCGCCGTTGAAGATGTCGAACGAGAACGACACCAGCGCGCAGATGCCGGCCACGACGAGCCCGATGATCAGGCCGATGGACGGGCGCTCCCTCAGCACCCAGCGGGGATCACGGTTCGTCATGGTCGCGAGCGTAATCGACCCGCCACGGCCTGTCCGCCACGCTCCCGCGCGCCTCGCATGGCCGGCGACCGCCATGCCCGTACGGCTCGCCCCTCGTGATCACCGCACCACCCCGCACCGACCCGGTCCCGAGCCTTCAGGTCTTCCCCCGTGACAACCCTCCCACACCTCCGCAAGTGACGCACTTCTCTGCCTTTCAAACGGACTCATCGCGCCGGGTGGCAGGCAGACCCAGCAGGGAATCGCCCGAAAGTAGGCTGTGTGTCGGTTTAGCCAAGCACGACCCCGGTCACGCGGCCGGTGGAGGAGAAGTATGAACGGCTTGAACGGCACCCCCGTGACCGACGACTTCGCCAACGGCGGAGTCTCGTTCTGGTACCGGCAGATCGGTGTCCCGCGGCGCCGCGCCGCGCTGCCCGGGTCGCGTGACTACGACGTGGCGATCGTGGGCGGCGGCTACACCGGCATGTGGACGGCCTACTACCTGAAGAAGGCGCAGCCGGACCTGCGGATCGCGATCCTTGAGAAGGAGTTCGCCGGCTTCGGGGCCTCGGGGCGCAACGGCGGCTGGCTGTCGGCCGAGTTCGCCGGGTCGCGCAGGCGGCACGCGGCCGCACGCGGGCGACAGGCGATGATCGACCTCCAGCACGCGATGTTCGCCGCGGTGGACGAGGTGATCGAGGTCACACGTGCCGAGGGCATCGACGCCGACATCCACAAGGGCGGACTCCTCCACGTCGCCACCAACCCCGCCCAGAACCGCCGCCTGCACGCCGAGCTCGCCGACCTGCGCACCTGGGGCTTCGCCGAGGAGGACATGCGCCTGCTGACCAGGGAGGAGCGGGAGGAGCGCATCCGCACGGCGGGGACGCTGTCGGCCGCCTACAGCCCGCACTGCGCGCGCATCCAGCCGGCCAAGCTGGCGGTCGGCCTCGCGCGCGCCGTGACGGACCTCGGGGTGGACGTCTTCGAGGGCACCACGGTCACCGAGATCCGGCCGCGCGACGCCGGCGCGGTGGGCGAGGCGGGCAGGGCGGCCGCGGTCACCGACCAGGGCACCGTCACCGCCGAGTACGTCATCCGCGCCACCGAGGGCTTCACCGCGAGCATCCGGGGACAGCGCCGCCAGTGGCTTCCGATGAACAGCTCGATGATCGTCACCGAGCCGCTCGGCGAGGAGGTGTGGGAGCGAATCGGCCTGAAGGACTACGAGCTGCTGGGCGACGAGGCGCACGCCTACTGCTACGCCCAGCGGACCGCCGACGGCCGCATCGCCATCGGCGGGCGCGGCGTGCCCTACCGCTTCGGGTCGCGCACCGACGTGCGGGGCGCCACCCAGCCGCAGACCGTCGCGGCGCTCTACAAGATCATGACCACGCTGCTCCCCGCGACCGCCGGGGCGAGGATCCAGCATTCGTGGTGCGGCGTCCTTGGAGTGCCCCGCGACTGGTGCTCGACCGTCCACCTGGACCACGCCACCGGTCTCGGCTGGGCCGGCGGGTACGTCGGCAGCGGCGTCACCACGACCAACCTCGCCGGTCGCACGCTCCGCGACCTGGTGCTGCGGCGCGACACCGAGCTGACCCGGCTGCCGTGGGTGGGCCGCCAGGTGCGCCAGTGGGAGCCGGAGCCGCTGCGCTGGATGGGCGTGCAGGCGATCTACGCGCTGTTCCGCGCGGCCGACCGCCACGAGAACGCCCAGATGGGCCGCACGTCGGCCTACGCCCGCGTGGCGAACCTCATCTCGGGACGCTGACCGTTCACCGAGACGTCAGTGAGTTTCGGTGATTCGCCCGTCGCGGGGCGAAGGTCCCTTGCCGTACCCGTGCTCGGCGATGAACGCGTTCTCCCGGGCGGCCGGATCCTCCTGGCGGGCGCACATGAGAAACGGCCGCCCCGCGCTCTCACCGAGCGCGGGGCGGCCGCCGGGTGTCGGCCGATCAGCCGCAGTTGCCCCAAGCGGAGCGGCCACCAGAGGCGATCTCCCCCTGGGGCCGCGTGTCCGCGATCGTGCCGGAGTACTTGACGCAGAACCCCTTGGCGTACAGCTTCACCGGGCCCGCGTAGTACTTGTACTTGCGGTTGTCGGTCTTCTTGTTGGTGCGTGCAGGCTCGTCCTTGATGCGCTTCGTCTGCGTCATCAGCGTGGCGCTGGTCATGGTCGCGGTGCCGACGTACGACGTCTTGATCGTGGTCACGCAGTTGTAGCCGGTCCTGCGGTTGTACATCAGGTAGACGTAGCCGAACACCTGGCCGGACGGGGTCTTCACCGCGCGCTTGCTGTCCGCGACCCGGGCGAACCCCGAGCCGCACACCCCTTCGGGGCTGTGCGCCGCGGCGACCGCGTACGCAGGGTTGGCGATGACTCCCCCGATCGACAGTGCGGCGGCCAGGAGAATGGTCTTGGTTGTCCTGCGCATGCGGTCGGTCCCCTCGTCGACGCCACCCGCCTGCCGGGCGGCACACGACTGATCATTCTGCCGGACGATCACACATAGGATGACCGAAACAGTCAGATACGGGCACGATTTCGGAAGGCCGCCCCGCCTTCGTCCCGCCCGGACGCCCGCCCGGGCTCACAGCAGGGAGTCGACCGCCACGGCGAGGAAGAGCAGCGCCAGGTAGGCGTTGGACCAGTGGAAGAAGCGCATGGGACGAAGCGCGACGCCGGTCTTGCCGGCATTCAGGCGGCCCAGCAGGCGGTAGACCTCCCACAGGCACATGGCGCCGAGGGCGGCGGCCACTACCGCGTAGAACGGCGTGGTGCCGGCGACCGGCCACAGCAGCAGGGAGCACAGCACGGTCGCCCAGGTGTAGGCGACGCTCTCCAGCACGACCCGGCGCTCGCCGGCGACCACCGGCAGCATGGGCACCTTGGCGGCGGCGTAGTCCTCGCGGTAGCGCATGGCGAGGGTCCAGGTGTGCGGGGGCGTCCAGAAGAACACCACGCCGAACAGGACCACCGGTGCCCAGTCGATCCGCCCGGTGATGCCGGCCCAGCCGATCAGCACGGGCATGCAGCCCGCGATGCCGCCCCAGACGACGTTCTGCGAGGTGCGGCGCTTGAGCAGCATGGAGTAGACGAAGACGTAGAACAGGATCGCGGCGAGCGAGAGCCCCGCCGCCACCCAGTTCACGGTCAGGCCGAGCCCGAGGGTGGACAGCACGCCGAGCACGACGCCGAAGATCAGCGCGTTCCTCGGTGTGACCTCGTGCATCGCCAGCGGGCGGCGCCGGGTGCGGCGCATGGTGGCGTCGATGTCCCGGTCGATGTAGCAGTTCAGCGCGTTGGCGCTGCCCGCCGAGAGGGTACCGAAGACAAGAGTGGCCACGGCGGTCCACAAAGGAGGCAGGCCGTGGGCGGCGAGGAACATCACCGGGAGCGTCGTGATCAGCAGCAGTTCGATGATCCGCGGCTTGGTCAGCGCGACGTAGGCCCGCACGGTGGCGAGCGTCGATCGGCGCGCGGCCGAGAGCGAGGCCGTCGGTGGCTTGGGCGTCAGCACCGTCAAGGCGCTTCCAGCGGGTGCGGGGTCAACGCGTAACCTCTGATTAGAGCGGATCCGTGATTGCGGGCATGAGCCAACGCTGAGGACTCACTGTAGTGCGGGGAGTGTCCGGTCCCGGCATCGGGGGCGAATGCCGCGTGAGCGGGTGGCTCGATCAGGCGCTCATCCTCGCTGGTGAACGGCCCGTCGGCGCACCGATGGCCCGGTCCGTGGCCCGTGGGGAGGATCACGTTCCAGACCGCGTCCATAGGGCAAGGTTGTAAGGACGCGAGCGCCGCATTCCCCGGCCGCATCCCCGGACATGGGATGCATCTACGGTGGGGGGATCGACCCATTAAGGTCCGGTGTGGGGAGGAAGACCAGACCGGACGGGCGCGAGCCGAACCGGCGCCAATGACAATAGGAGACCGAGCAGTTGAGCAGCGAACTCGTGCGAGACCTTGAGTGGAGCGACCTCGATCGGCACGCGGTCGACGTCATACGGGCGCTCGCGATGGACGCGGTGGAGAAGGCGGGCTCGGGGCACCCGGGCACCGCGATGAGCCTGGCGCCCGCCGCCTACCTGCTGTTCCAGCGCGCCCTGCGCCACGACCCCTCCGACCCGGCGTGGACGGGGCGTGACCGCTTCGTCCTGTCGGCCGGCCACTCCAGCCTCACCCTCTACATCCAGCTCTACCTCTCGGGGTACGGGCTGACGCTGCACGACCTGGAGTCGCTGCGCCAGTGGGGCAGCCTGACCCCGGGGCACCCGGAGCACGGCCACACGATCGGGGTGGAGACGACCACCGGGCCGCTCGGCCAGGGTCTCGGCAACGCGGTCGGCATGGCCATGGCCGCGCGGCGCGAGCGGGGCCTGTTCGACCCCGGCACCGAGCCCGGCGCCAGCCCGTTCGACCACCGCATCTGGGCGATCGCCTCCGACGGGGACATGGAGGAGGGCATCAGCCACGAGGTGAGCGCGATCGCGGGCCACCAGAAGCTGGGCAACCTCAACGTCATCTACGACGACAACCACATCTCCATCGAGGACGACACCGCGATCGCCCTGTCGGAGGACGTCGCCAAGCGCTTCGAGGCGTACGGCTGGCACGTGATCAACGTCGACTGGACCAAGACCGGCGAGTACGTCGAGGACGTCGAGGAGCTGTACGCGGCCTACCGTGCGGCCATCGAGGAGACCGACCGGCCGACGCTGATCAAGCTGCGCACGATCATCGGCTGGCCCGCACCGCACAAGCAGAACACCGGCAAGATCCACGGCTCCGCGCTGGGCGCCGACGAGGTGGCCGCCACCAAGGAGGTCCTCGGCCTCGACCCGGCCAAGAGCTTCGACGTGCCCGACGAGATCCTGAAGCACGCCCGCGAGGTCGTGGAGCGCGGCCGCGCCGCGCACACGGAGTGGAACAAGGGGTACGAGAGCTGGCGGGCCGCCAACCCCGAGCGTGCCGCCCTGTTCGACCGCATGAGCGAGCGCAAGCTCCCGGCGGGCTGGGAGGAGGCCCTGCCGACCTTCGAGGCGGGCAAGTCGGTCGCCACCCGCAAGGCCTCGGGCACGGTGCTGAACGCGCTGGCCCCGGTGCTGCCCGAGCTGTGGGGCGGCTCCGCCGACCTGGCCGAGTCCAACAACACCACGATGGAGGGCGAGCCGTCCTTCATCCCCGAGGAGCACCAGACCAAGGCGTTCCCCGGCAACAGATACGGCCGCACGCTGCACTTCGGCATCCGCGAGCACGGCATGGGCGCGATCCTGAACGGCATCGCCCTGCACGACGGCACGCGACCCTACGGCGGCACGTTCCTGGTCTTCAGCGACTACATGCGCCCGGCCGTGCGCCTGGCCGCCCTGATGGGGCTGCCGGTCACCTACGTCTGGACGCACGACTCCATCGGCCTCGGCGAGGACGGCCCGACGCACCAGCCCATCGAGCACCTGTGGGCGCTGCGGGCCATCCCGGGCCTGGACGTGGTCCGCCCGGCCGATGCCAACGAGACCTCCGGCGCGTGGAAGGCCGTCCTTGAGCACACCGACCGCCCGGCGGCCCTGGCGCTGACCCGGCAGAACCTTCCGGTGTACGAGGGCACGGCCGACTTCGACAAGGTCGCCAAGGGCGCCTACGTCCTCCAGGAGGCCTCCGACGGGCAGCCGCAGGTGATCATCATCGGCACCGGCAGCGAGGTGGAGCTCGCCGTCGGCGCGCGCGAGCTGCTGGAGGAGCAGGGCATCACGGCCCGCGTGGTGTCGATGCCGTGCGTCGAGTGGTTCCAGGCCCAGGACGACGCCTACAAGCAGACGGTCCTGCCTCCGGCGGTCCGCGCGCGTGTCGCCGTGGAGGCGGGAATCGGCCTGGGCTGGCGGCAGTTCGTAGGTGAGGAGGGTGAGGTCGTGAGCCTTGAACACTTCGGCGCCTCCGCGCCGTACAAGACGTTGTACGAGCAGTTCGGCCTCACCGCCGAACGTGTGGCCGCCGCCGCCAAGGGCAGCCTCGCCAGGACCGGGGCCGACAAGGGCCAGACAACCGGAAACTAGGGAACCTTAGTCATGAGTGAAAATCTGAAGCGCCTGACCGACCAGGGCGTGTCGATCTGGCTCGACGACATCAGCCGCGAGCGCCTGCGCAGCGGCAATCTCGAAGCGCTGGTCCGCGACAAGCACGTCGTCGGCGTGACGTCCAACCCGACGATCTTCGCCTCCGCGCTCAGCAAGGGCGACGCCTACAACGGCCAGCTCCGCGACCTGTCGGTACGCGGTGTGGACGTGGGCGAGGCGGTCAGGGCCATCACGACCTATGACATCCGCTGGGCCGCCGACGTGCTGCGTCCCGTATTCGACGCGACCGGCGGCGTGGACGGCCGGGTGTCCATCGAGGTGGACCCGCGCCTTGCCACCGACACCGCCGAGAAGACGGTCGCCGAGGCCAGGGCGCTGTGGTGGCTGGTGGACCGCCCGAACGTGCACATCAAGATCCCGGCGACCGTCGAGAGCCTGCCGGCGATCACCCAGGCGCTCTCGGAGGGCATCAGCGTCAACGTCACGCTGATCTTCTCCCTGGAGCGCTACCGCGCGGTGCTGGAGGCCTGGCTCACCGGCCTGGAGCGCGCGAAGGCCGCCGGCCTGGACCTGTCGAAGATCGAGTCCGTGGCGTCGTTCTTCGTCAGCCGCTTCGACACCGAGATCGACAAGCGGCTGGAGAAGATCGGCACGCCCGAGGCGCTCGAGCTGCGGGGCAAGGCCGCGATCGCCAACGCGCGCCTGGCGTTCGCCGCCTACGAGGAGGTCGTCGCCGGCCCGCGCTGGGAGGCCCTGAAGGCCGCCGGAGCCCACCCGCAGCGCCCGCTGTGGGCGTCCACCGGCGTCAAGAACCCCGCCTACCCCGACACCATGTACGTCGACCAGCTGGTGACGGCCGGCACGGTCAACACCATGCCGGAGAAGACCCTCGACGCGGTCGCCGACCACGGCGCCATCGACGGCGACACCGTGCGATCGCGCTACGAGGAGGCATGGGACACCATGGCCGCACTGAAGCAGGTGGGCGTCGACTACGACGACGTCGTGCGGGCATTGGAGGAGGAAGGCGTGGACAAGTTCATCGTCTCCTGGAAGGAGCTGCTCACGACGGTCGAGTCGGAGCTGGCCAAGGCCGGCTGACGGGCATCTCCCCTGGATCCAAGGCAGGCCGGCCGGCGTTCATGAGCCGGCCGGGCCCGCAACCCGGCCGGCCGGGCACCCGAGCGGCGCCCGGCACGGAAGGCATCCGCCGGCCGGCCCTCGCGAGGAGAAAACTTTAGGATGGATATGTCCGTAACGTTCGGTGACGAGGCGGTAGCCGAGCAGGCCTCGGCGGCCGTGCGGAAGCTCGTCGAAGAGGGCGTGCCACAGGCGCTGGCCGCCGGCGACCCCAGCCTGTGGGGGCCGGAGGCCGAGGAGGAGGCCAAGCTCCGGCTCGGCTGGCTGAACCTCCCGGTCACCTCTCGCGAACTGCTCCCCGAGATCGGCAAGCTGGTCGAGCGCGTCCAGGCCGAAGGGCTGGAACACGTGGTGCTCTCCGGCATGGGCGGCTCCTCGCTGGCCCCCGAGGTGATCTGCGCCACCTTCGACGTGCCGCTGACCGTCCTGGACACCACCGACCCCGGCCAGGTGCGGCGGGCGCTCGCCGACCGGCTGGGCCAGACCGTCGTGGTGGTGTCCAGCAAGAGCGGCTCGACCGTCGAGACCGACAGCCACCGGCGCATCTACGAGAAGGCCTTCCGCGACGCCGGCATCGACCCGGCCGACCGCATCGTCGTCGTCACCGACCCCGGCTCGCCGCTGGAGCAGACCGCGATCGAGTCCGGGTACCCCGTGATCCTCGCCGACCCCAACGTCGGAGGCCGCTACAGCGCGCTCACCGCGTTCGGCCTTGTGCCGAGCGCGCTGGCCGGAGCCGATGTGGCGCGGCTGCTCGACCAGGCCGAGGAGGTGCGCCCGAGCCTCGCCGAGACCGAGGGCAACCCCGGGCTGGAGCTCGGCGCGGCGATCGGCGCGGCGGCCCTGGCAGGCCGCGACAAGCTGCTGCTGGACGACAGCCTCTCCGAGATCAACGGGCTGCCCGACTGGACCGAGCAGCTGATCGCCGAGTCCACCGGCAAGCAGGGCAAGGGCGTCCTGCCGGTCGTCGGCATCGACCCCACCGACGCCCCCGACGAGTTCATCGCGGGCATCGACACCGAGGGCGGCGTGCAGGTCGAGGGCCCGCTCGGCGCGCAGTTCCTCGTCTGGGAGTACGCCACGGCCATCGTCGGGCGGATGCTCGGCATCAACCCCTTCGACCAGCCGAACGTCGCCGAGTCCAAGGAGAACACCGCGCGCATCCTGCGCGAGGCCGGCGACGGCCCGCTGCCGACCGGCGCCCCGGTGATCGTCGACGGTCCCGTGGCGGTGTACGGCGACATCCCCGAGCACGTCAGGGACCTCTCCGACGTCTTCACCATGCTGCTCGAGAGCATCCCCGAGCGGGGATACCTGGCGATCCTGGCCTTCCTCGACCGCGAGGCCGCCTTCGACGTGCCGGTCCCCGAGGAGGCGTCCTTCGAGGAGATCACCGACATCTGGGCGGCGCACGACCCAGCCAGCCTGCAAGGGCTGCTCTCGGTCAGGACCGAGCGGCCGGTCACCTTCGGCTGGGGTCCCCGCTACCTGCACTCCACCGGCCAGTACCACAAGGGAGGTCCGCAGAACGGCGTCTTCCTGCAGATCACCGGTGCCGTGGAAGAAGACCTCGAGGTCCCGGGCAAGCCGTACACCCTGGGCAGGCTGGAGCTGGCCCAGGCACTCGGCGACCTGGACGCCTTGCGCCAGCGGGGGCGTCCGGTCGTCCGCCTGCATCTGACAGATCGCGAGGCCGGTGTCCGGCACCTGCTCACCGCCGCACGGGAGGTTTGATGAACGACAGCGAGCAGCCGGGCTCGGACGGCTACGATCCGACCGGGCCGGCGAACGCGCCTGCCTTGTCGGTCCACGAGGTCGAGCTCGCCATCCCGGCTGAACAGCCGCAGAAGGTCGCCCCGGACGACTCGCTGACCGCGGCCCAGGCCGTGGCGAGCACCGCCACCACGATCGAGGTCGCGGAGGCGAACCCGCTGCGCGACCCCCGCGACAAGCGGCTGCCGAGGGTGGCCGGCCCCTGCGTGCTGGTGATCTTCGGTGTGACGGGCGACCTGGCCAGGCGCAAGCTCCTGCCCGCGATCTACGACCTGGGCAACCGCGGGCTGCTGCCTCCGGGGTTCTCCCTGGTGGGCTTCGCCCGGCGTGACTGGGCCAACCAGGACTTCGCCCAGATCACCCACGACGCGGTCAAGGAGCACGCCCGCACTCCCTTCCGGGAGGAGGTCTGGAAGCAGATCTGCGAGGGCCTGCACTTCGTCCCCGGCTCCTTCGACGACGACGGCGCCTTCGACGCGCTGGCCATGGCGCTGAAGGAGATCGACGAGACCCGGGGCACCGGCGGCAACTACGCCTTCTACCTGTCGGTACCGCCGAAGGCCTTCCCGGTCGTCGTCGAGCAGCTCAAGCGCACCGGCCTGTCCAAGCCGCCCGAGGGGGCCTGGCGCCGGATCGTCATCGAGAAGCCGTTCGGGCACGACCTGCAGAGCGCCCGCGAGCTCAACAACATCGTCGACTCCGCCTTCAAGCCCGACTCGGTGTTCCGCATCGACCACTACCTGGGCAAGGAGACCGTCCAGAACATCCTGGCGCTGCGGTTCGCCAACACCCTGTTCGAGCCGATCTGGAACCGCCGCTACGTCGACCACGTGCAGATCACCATGGCCGAGGACATCGGCGTCGGCGGCCGGGCCGGCTACTACGACGGCATCGGCGCGGCCAGGGACGTCATCCAGAACCACCTGCTCCAGTTGCTGGCGCTGGTGGCCATGGAGGACCCCACGGCCTTCGGCGCGGCGCCGCTGCGCAGGGAGAAGGAGAAGGTCCTGGAGGCCGTCACCCTGCCCGAGGACCTGGGCCTGGCCACGGCGCGGGGCCAGTACACCGAGGGCTGGCAGGGTGGCGTGCCGGTCAAGGGGTTCCTGCAGGAGGACGGCATCCCGCCGGACTCCACGACGGAGACCTACGCCGCCGTGAAGCTCGAACTCGCCAACCGGCGCTGGGCGGGCGTGCCGTTCTACCTGCGCACGGGCAAGCGGCTCGGCCGGCGGATGACCGAGGTCGCCGTGGTGTTCCAGCGGGCGCCGCACCTTCCGTTCAGCAAGACCGACACCGAGATCCTCGGGCACAACGCCCTGGTGATCCGCATCCAGCCCGACGAGGGCATCACCGTGCGGTTCGGGTCCAAGGTGCCCGGCACGGCGATGGAGGTCCGGGACGTCAACATGGACTTCGCCTACGGCGAGGCGTTCCTCGAGTCCTCCCCCGAGGCCTACGAGCGGCTGCTGCTGGACGTGCTCATCGGCGACCCGCCGCTGTTCCCGCACCAGCGGGAGGTGGAGCTGTCGTGGAAGGTCATGGACCCGATCGAGGAGTTCTGGGCGGCCGGCAAGGAAAGGCCGGAGGGGTACCCCGCCGGCACCGGCGGCCCGTCGTCGGCCGACGAGCTGATGGCCCGCGACGGCCGCGCCTGGAGGAGGCTGTGATCGACGTGCACGAGGCAGGACCCGGCGGCGCCACGAGGCCCGGCGGCGCTCCGGCGCGGCCATGCGGTGCCGGGGCGGGGCTCGCAAACGGAACGCGGGAGGCGCTGTGACCACTTTCCTCATGGGCTCGACCACGGCCTCTGACATCTCCTCGCAGCTCACCCGCCTGCGCCACCAGGTCGGAGCACCCGCCGTCGGCATGGTGCTGACCCTTGTGGTGGTGTCCGACGAGAGCCACCAGTACGACGCGGTGCGCGCGGCCTCCGAGGCCTCGCGCGAGCACCCGTCGCGCATCCTCGCGGTGGTGCCGAGGGAGCGCGAGGAGGCGACCCGGCTGGACGCCGAGATCCGCGTCGGCGAACTCACCACCGGGGAGGTCGTGCTGCTGCGCCTGTACGGGGAGCTGACCGAGCACGCCGACTCGGTGCTCGCCCCGCTCCTGCTGCCCGACATCCCGGTCGTGGTGTGGTGGCCGGGCAACGCTCCGAAGGTGCCGGGGAAGGACCCGGTCGGGTCCTTCGGCCAGCGCCGCGTCACCGACGCCCGCTCCGCGCCCGACGCGATCGCGGCGATCAGGAGCCGGATCGACGGCTACACGCCGGGCGACACCGACCTGGCCTGGACGCGCATCACCCCCTGGCGCAGCCTGCTGGCCGCGGCGTTCGACCTGCCCGTCGGCAAGGTCCTGGACGGTTACGTCGAGGCCGAGCCCGGCCATCCGAGCGCCGCACTGCTGGCGGTGTGGCTGTCGGAGAAGCTCGGCGCCCCGATCAAGGTGACCGAGTCCAAGGGGCCCGGCCTGACGGCGGTGCACCTGCGAGTTGAGGAGGGCGAGGTCGTGGTGGAGCGGCACGACGCGCGCACCGCCACCCTCATCCGGCCGGGGCAGCCCGACCGGCAGGTCGCGCTGGCTCGCAGGCCGACCTCCGAACTGCTCGCCGAGGAGCTGCGGCGCCTCGATCCCGACGAGGTGTACGCTTCGGCGATCAAGCGCGTCGCCGACTACGCCGGCTCCTGACCCGGCAACCCGACACCCCCATATGCCCCGATATTTCGGCGTATGGAGGGTGTTGGGGGCATCCGCTATCGAAGGACGGTTGTTCCCGTGAGTGTTCCCTCGGTCCTGATCCACCGGGACGCCGACGTGCTGGCCAAGGCCGTCGCCGCGCGTTTGATCACCGGCCTGGCCGACGCCCAGGCGGCCAAGGGGTCGGCGCACCTGGTGCTGACCGGCGGCGGCATGGGCACGGCCAGCCTGGCCGAAGTGGCGGCCACCCCGGCGCGTGACGCGGTGGAGTGGCCGCGGCTGGACATCTGGTGGGGTGACGAGCGCTTCCTTCCCAGCGGCGACCCCCAGCGCAACGAGACCGGCGCCCGCGAGGCGCTGCTCGACCGGGTCGACGTCGACCCGGCCCGGGTCCACCCGATGCTCGGGCCGGACTCGGGCCTGACCGCCGAGGAGTCGGCCGAGCAGTACGCCGAGGAGCTTCGCAAGGCGGCAAGGCCCGAGGACCACGGGCCCGTGCCGTCGTTCGACATCCTCATGCTCGGCCTCGGCCCGGACGGCCACGTGGCCTCCCTGTTCCCCGAGATGCCCGCGGTGTACGACCAGCGCCCGGTCGTGGCCGTCCACGGCGCCCCCAAGCCGCCGCCGACCCGCATCACGATGACCGCCCCCACCATCAGGGCGGCGCGCGAGGTGTGGGTGATCGTGGCCGGCGAGGACAAGGCGGGAGCAGTACGGCTCGCCCTGCAGGAGTCGGGCCCCTTCCAGGTGCCCGGCGCCGCCGCCAGAGGCCGGCTGCGCACGCTGTTCCTCCTGGACCGCGCCGCCGCCTCCAAAATCCCCCCCGACCTGACCCGCCGCGCCTCCCCCTGACGCCCCTGATGGGTCCCGACCGCTCAGGCCCACCTAGACGAGCCGTTCGGCGGTGAGAACAGGTTTGCTCAACGAGAACCGCGTGCCATCGGCGGAGGTGGACAAGGCGAAGGCGTTGTAGAGGGTGCGCCGTACCACGAACTACCGGGCGCTCTGGGCGATCTCGGCGATGATCGCCTGCTTGGCCGCCTGGTCGAGGAAGGACGCCTCCACGGCGTTGCGGGCGAGCGCCGAAAGTTCCGCCGGCTCCAGGCCGAAGACGCGGGCCGCGACACCGTACTCCTCGTTGAGCGTGGTGGCGAACATGGGCGGGTCGTCGCTGTTCAGGGTGACGAACAGTCCTTCGGCGAGCAGCCTGGGCAGCGGGTGGGCGGCGATGTCGGGCACCTGGCGGGTGCGGACGTTCGACGTCGGGCAGACCTCCAGCGGGATCTGCGTCTCCTTGAGATGCGCCATGAGCCGGGGGTCGTCCACGCAGCTGATGCCATGGCCGATCCGCTCCGCGCCGAGCCCTTCGATGACCTCCCAGATCGTCTCCGGCCCGGTCATCTCGCCGCCGTGCGGCACGCTGTGCAGGCCGGCCGCGGTGGCGGCTCGGAAGGCGTCCCTGAAGGCGTCGCGGTGCGGCGGCCGCTCCTGCTCGATGCCGGCGAGGCCGAAGCCGACCAGCGCCTCGGGCGGCTCGGACAGCGCGTGGTCCAGAGTCGCCCGCGCGGCCTCGGCCCCGTACTCGCCGGGGATGTCGAAGATGTAGCCGACCCGGACACCATGGCCCGCGGCCTGGCGCGCCGCCACGTCCAGCGCCTCGGTGATCTCCCGCATCGGCATGCCCATCCGCTGATGGGAGTACGGCGTGACCGTCAGCTCGACATAGCGGACGTTCTGCGCGGCCAGGTCGCGTGCGGCCCCGGTGACCAGGGTGGCGACGTCCTCCGGCTCGCGCACCAGGCCGTTGACACCTCCGTAGACCTCGGCGAAGTGCGGGAAGTCGCGGAAGACGTAGAAGGCGCGCAGCTCCTCCTCGGTGGAGGGAACCCGGCTGCCCGGGTGCCGCCGGCTGAGTTCCAGGACCGTCGGCACCGAGGCGGACCCCACCAGGTGGACGTGCAGCTCCACCTTGGGCAGTGCGGCGATGAACGCTTCCAGGGATGTGCTGCTTTCCGTCATGGTGCCCGACCTTAAACAGCGAGATCGCGCCGGCGAAAGCAGAGCCGCTGGAATCTCACACGAATGTGTCAGCTTTTGCCGATCACGGGTGGACGGCGCAGAGGAGCCGGTTGTTCCCGTTCTGCCACAGCGTGCCGATCTCGGAGAAACCCGCCTCGCGCAGCGCGGTGACGTGCGTGGACAGGTCTCCGGACTCCGAACCGTGGTGCTCGGCTGCTCTCCGGCGCGCGCGCTCGTCACAGACCTCGGCCAGCAGGGGATCGGCGCCGACCGCGTCCCACCACTGGCGCCAGTCCTCCGGCATGCCCTCGCGGAAGTGCCGCCGGGTCGCCCGGTCGTGGATCGCGTGCTCCAGCTTGGCCAGGGCCGGGGAGACGTCGGCGACCTCGAAGTGGTCGCCGTTGAGGAACAGGCCGCCGGGCCGCAGCAGCCGGGCCAGCTCGGCGAGCATCCCGCGAAGCTCCCGCTCCGGCAGCCAGTGGAGCGCAGTCGTGCTCATGGCCACGTCCACCGGCCGCTCCAGCCCGAGGGCCGCGCTCCACCCGGCGGCACGCAGGTCGAGATCCTCGAAGCGCAGCCCGGACCTGTCCTGGTGGGCGGCGCGGCCGAGCGCCAGCAGCAGAGGGTCGGTGTCGACCGCGACGACGGTGGCCTCGGGAAGGCGGTCGAGCAGGCGGGCGGCGAGCGATCCGGGGCCGCAGCCGAGGTCGAGCACCAGCGGGTCGGACCGCCCGGCGCCCGCCTCCACCGCGTCGATCATGGCGGTGAAGCGCGCCTCCCGGTCGGGCAGGTAGCCCTCCTGCTGGCGGTCCCACCGGCTGATCCAGTCCTGCGCCCGCTCACGAGGAAGAATGGACATGAGAACTCCCTGTAACTGTCGTATAGACTTTCGCCAGTCACAAGATAGAACGTGAGGATGTAACCGGTCAAGTGAACTTCAACAGTCACTCGGACACCGTGGTGGCCATCGCGGCCGCTCTGGTGAACACGCTGACGGCCGGCGAGGCGCGCGGCCGCGCGTACGCGCCGCCACCCGAGGGCCCCGCGCTGCGCGCCGCCGTCACCGACGCCCTGAGCGCCGGCGGCCGGCGCACCCGCGAGGCGACCGACGAGGAGGCCGCCGAGCTCACCGGCGTGGCCGCCGAGCTCCGCGTGGTGTTCGACGCGGTGGAGGCCGGCGACGTGGACGCCGCGGCCGGCCAGGTGAACCGCGTCCTCGACCGCACCCAGGCACGGCCCCATCTGGAACGGCACGACGGCGAGCCCTGGCACCTGCACTTCCACGGCAGGAGCAGTTCCACGGGCGACGACTACGCGGCGGCATGCGCCACCGGCCTGGCCATCGTGCTGGGAGGCGAGCTGTACGACCGGCTCGGGGTCTGCACGGCGCCCCATTGCGACCGCGTCTTCGTCGACACCTCCCGCAACGGCACCCGCCGCTTCTGCTCCACCCCCTGCCAGAACCGCGTGAAGACCGCCGCCTTCCGCGCCCGCACCCAGCAGCCCTAGATTCGGCGATGGTCGCCGCCGTCCCGGAGGATCACGCGGTTCCATTGCTCGCGGCCAGGCCCGTGAGAGGGGTGGAGCGCGAATTGCGACGTTCTTTTCCCATAGTGCGGTACCTGGCTCGTGCCGGCGAAATCCTGCGGCGCTTCTTCCAGCAAGGATCCGGCGCCCACGCATCGCTCGCCCACGTATTTCTTAGGGCCGCAGAAACTGAACTCGACGGGCAGCCGCGATTCCTGGCGGTGTCCATTGCTCGTATAGGTGACGATGAGTTCAGGGCTGAAGCCGGTGGCCTCACCGGTGTGGGACACCTGCACCACCAGCTCGGAGAACCGCTGGTCCAGGGAGTCAGGCGGCCGGCAGACCTCCGTGACCGCACGCGGTCCTTCGGGGATCCCCTTGTCCCGCAGGGTGATCGGCTGCCCACCTCCGGTCCCGTTACTCGCGGCCGGCCTGTAAGCGGGGCGGAGCGCGAAGGATTCGAGCCGGATCCCGCCCTGCGGGTTCTCGAAGCGGACGCTCTCCACCACGACCGTGCCACGACGATCCAGGCATAGCGGCATGTCCCCGAACAGATACGGCTGTCCGGCAACGCTTTTCCACATGCCGGTTCCGAATCCCCCATCACCTTCGAGGGAAGGCCGGGTCTGGTCGGCGTCCGCGCAGCCCAACGCCATGATCACAGCCGTGCACAGGAGGGTCTCGCGGAGGTTTCTCATATCGATCCCCCTGATCGGGTCGCCGGGAAACTATTTCTCGCCCGGAGGACGGCCAAGATGCTTATTAAATCCGGGCGATCCAATGAATACCGGCGCCCGATGTGCCGGCCACGAAGACCCTGGTCACCCGGTGAAAGCACTGGAAAGAATCGGCACGATATCATCGCGGTCAAAGCACGGCATCGTGGAAAACCCGTATATGATCACGCCGGGTGCCGGGTGCCGGGTGCCGGGTGCCGGGTGCCGGGTGCCGGGTGCCGGGTGCCGGGTGCCGGGTGCCGGGTGCCGGGTGCCGGGTGCCGGGTGCCGGGTGCCGGGTGCCGGGTGCCGGGTGCCGAGCGCCGAGCGCCGAGCGCCGAGCGCCGAGCGCCGGCGCTCAGGAATGCTTGCCGAGATCCGCGATGGAGTCGACGTACTTCAGCAGGAGGCGCGCGAAGTCCAGCCGGTCGCGCTCGGCCCAGTCGCGGGTGATGTACTCGAACGCCTGACGCTGGTGGCGCCGGAAGTTCGCGAGCATCCCGGCCCCCTCGGGGCTCAGCCGCAGGATCGTCCGCCTGCCGTCGAGCTGCGAGGCGGCCCGCACCAGGTATCCGGCGGAGATGCAGTCGGAAACCATCCTGCTGGCCACCGAGGGGTCCACCGCGAGGCGCTCCCCGACGACGCCGACGGTGATCTCCTGACCGCGGTTCTCCGCGCCCTCTTCCACGATGTTGAGGACCAGGGTCCTGGTCATGTCCTTGCGCGAGACGGGGTTCTCGACGTCGAGGAGCACGGTGCGCCGCAGCCGCGAGAAGGCGGGCCCCACCGCGTCGAGCAGCGCCGCCGCCTCCGCGTCCTGGTTCCCGCCCGCGGGGGTGCCGTCCTTCCCGCTTCCGGACGCCTTCCCTCTCGTGGACGTCATGCGGCCAAGTCTAGGCGTGTTGACCTTCACGCAGACATGCGTATATTTACAAATAGATGCATGACTGCATGCATATGTAACCCGGAATCGCCGGGCGGAGCGTGGGCCGAGGCCCGCAGCTCGATCGCACTTCCCCCTTTGGGAGAGCGCAATGCGAATCGTTCGTCACTACGAGCACGGGGACCCCTCGGTGCTGCGTGTCGAGGAGGTGGACAAGCCCGAGCCGGGCCCGCGAGAGGTCCTCATCCGTACCGAAGCGGCCGGCGTCAACTTCGCCGAATGCCAGCGCCGGCAGGGCGTCCCCATGGGCGGCCCGGCCGAGCTGCCCGGGTCACCCGGCGGCGACGTCGCCGGCACGATCGAGGCCGTCGGCCGGGACGTCACCGGTCACCGGCCCGGTGACCGCGTGGTGACCGGTGTCGCCAGGGACGCCTACGCCGAGTACGTCGTCACCGACGGCGCCCGGTTGTTCCGGGTTCCCGACGGGATCGACGCGGCCCAGGCCACCTCACTGCCCATTCCCGGGCAGACGGCGTACCACGTGATCGTGACGGCCGCCCGGCTCCAGCCGGGCGAGACCGTCCTCATTGACGCCGCGGCGGGAGGGATCGGGCACCTGCTCGTCCAGCTCGCCAGGGAGATCGGCGCAGGCACCGTGATCGCGACCGCGAGCGGCGCGGCCAAGCTGGACTTCGCCAGGTCGCTCGGCGCCGATCTCGCCTTCGACTACGACCAGGAGGGCTGGGACGACCTGGTCATGGCCGCCACGGACGGCAAGGGTGTCGACGTCGTCCTGGAGACCGTCGGCGGCGACGTCTTCCGCAGGAGCATCCCGCTGATCGGCCAGTTCGGCCGGATGGTGGCCTACGGCACCGCCGGCGGCGAGGTCCCCTCCATCAGCGTCCTGGACGTGATGGACAACAAGGCGATCATGGGCTTCAGCATGTGGGGCGTGATGCGGAACCCGCGGCTCATGGCCGACGGCGCGACCGCCCTGCTCGACCTCGTCGGTTCCGGCAAGGTACGACCCGTCGTGCACGCCCGGCTCCCGCTGGACGACGCCGCCAAGGCCCACGAGCTGATGGAAGCACGAACCCAGCTCGGCCGAGTCGTCCTAGAACCGTAACCCACACCGCCCAGGCGTAACGGGGTGAGGCGGGCCCGAACACAAAAGGCCCGCCTCACCCCACCGATCACCACTTACCGGAACGTCACCGGACGAGACCGGGCCCGACCCGACAGGCCCGCCTCACCCCACGGATCATCTCTTTCCGGGCGCCGCCCAAGCCTGTGACTCGGCCCCTGGCGCACCTGGCTCACCCAGCGCTCTTCCTCCAGGTGGTCACCGGGTCCAGCGCCACCGTGTCCGGCCTCATCCTGCTGCCGATAATGCTCGGCCTGGTCGCCTCGTCGGTGGTCAGCGCGCGCGTCGTCCACCGTACGGGGTCCTACAAGTGGTACCCGGTGGGCAGCATGGGCCTCGGCATCCTCGCCGGTGTCATATCAGGCTCCAACGATCATGCACCCGTGATCAAATGCCACCGGCGATCGCGTCACCGCACCTGCGCTGGGACTGTACACAGAATGGCCCTGTCTCTCGATGGTGATCTATTGGACAGACCCGATCGTCCCCCACGTCGAGCGCCGCGTGGGCGAACATCCGAACCGCGCGAGACCAGCCCCTCCCACACGCCGACCTCCCCAACCCATCCGGCATCGTGACCCCCCGTGATGGGCGAACATCCGAACCGCGCGAGACCAGCCCTCCCACACGCCGACCTCCCCAACCCATCCGGCATCGTGACCCCCCGTGATGGGCGAACATCCGAACCGCGCGAGTCCAGCCCTCCCACACGCCGACCTCCCCAACCCATCCGGCATCGTGACCCCCCGTGCCCATCCGGCATCGTGACCCCCGTGATGGGCGCCGCGTCGGCGAGTGGTGGTATGGCGATGCCGGCGCCCCCGTACGGCGGATGACCGGCCCGGCGAACGCCCGTCGCGGTACGACTCGAACCGTTAGGCCACGAGCATCTGGTCATATCGCTGCGCGAACTCCGAGGACTCCCCCGCGACCTCCCGCAACGCCGCCAGTTCCTGCAGAGTCCGCCGGGATCCGCCCACTAGGGCGTGTTCGGAGTTCCGATCTTTTAAGTCGCCGCAGCCGAATCCCGGAAGATCCACCTTTGTCGACCTGACAGACGATCAGGAGCCATGATCTCTGCCGCCTACCAGCGGAGATTACTCCCGATACCGTCAGGCCAGCACCTCCCACTTGCGGAAACAGGATGGAAACTACTCAGCGGGTCTCAAGAGAGCTTCCGCAATCAGATAGCGCCGGATTCCGTTTGGTTTCACAGCGCAACAACAATCTACAAATTGTTACCTTGACGAGGTTCCGCCGTTCGAGCCCGCACAGGCGACCGTGCGGGGCTTGTCGCGTTCCGGGGATCACGACTCTGCGGTGAGGCGCTCTGCCTGGG
>NZ_JALLPO010000015.1 GCF_023276435.1 Sphaerisporangium perillae | reverse complement strand
TGGGTGGGGGGAGTGGGCTGGGCGTGGCCGGGGGCTGGCGGTGGAAATGGGTCTTTATTGGGAGGGGCGGGGCTACTACGATCCGGGCACGCCCGTTACTAGGAGCCGCGCTGGTGAGTACCGTCCCCCCCGTCACGCCGCCGCATGATCTCCCCGTCGCGCTCGCCGAGCCCGTCAGGCGGGTGGGCCCGCGCTGGATCGGTTTCATCTCGCTGGCGAACCTCGGCCTGTGGATGGCCTACTTCGGCCCGCTGCAGGTGCTGCTGCCGCAGCAGATCGCGGCGGCCGACCCGGCGGGCAAGGAGGCCGCCCTCGCCTGGGTGACCGGCGTCGGCGCCGCCGTGGCCATGATCTTGAACCCGGTGGCGGGAGCCCTGTCCGACCGTACGGTGGGCCGGTTCGGCAGGCGTCACCCGTGGACGCTGCTGGGAGCGATCGCGGGAGGTCTCGGCCTGGTGTTCCTGGGCTTCCAGGGATCCGTCGTCGGCGTCATGATCGGCTGGTGCCTCGCGCAGGCGGGGCTCAACACCATGCAGGCCGCGCTGACGGCCGGGGTCCCCGACCACGTCCCGGTGGGCCAGCGCGGTGAGGTGTCGGGGTGGATCGGCATCCCGCAGACGCTCGGGGTGGTGCTGGCGGTCGTGCTGGTGACGATGGTCGTCACGACCACCGCGTCCGGCTACCTGCTGATCGGCGCCCTCGTGCCGCTGTGCGTGCTCCCGTTCGTGCTCACCACGCCGGACGCCCCGCTGCCCGTGGCGCACCGGCCGGCCTTCGACGCGCGCTCGTTCCTGCGCGGGTTCTGGATCAGCCCGCGCGCCCATCCCGACTTCGCCTGGGCCTGGCTGACCCGGTTCCTCATGCAGCTCGGCAACGCGATCGTCCTGCTCTACCTGCTGTACTTCCTCACCGACGAGGTCGGCTACGAGCGGCTGTTCCCCGGGAGCAAGGTGGAGGACGGCCTGCTGGTGCTGATCCTGATCTACACGGCCGTGGTGGTGCTGACCGCGGTGGTCGGCGGCGTGGTCTCCGACCGGCTGGGCCGGCGCAAGACCCTCGTGACGGTGTCGGGCGTCATCAGCGCGGTCCCCGCGGTGATGATGGCCTGCTGGCCCCATTGGACGGTGGTCATGGCCGCCGCCGTGATCATGGGCGTGGGCTTCGGCATCTACCTGTCGGTGGACAACGCCCTGGTCACCCAGGTGCTGCCCGCCGCCGCCGGCCGGGCGAAGGACCTCGGCGTGATCAACATCGCCAACTCCGGCCCGCAGGTGCTCGCCCCGGTGATCGCGGGCCCGATCGTCGCCGGGCTGGGCGGCTACCCTGTGCTCTACCTCACCGCCGCCGCGCTGACCCTGCTCGGCGCGGCACTGGTGTGGAAGATCCGTTCCGTTCCCTGACGGGAGCGGACGGAGGCGAGGTCACAGGGCCGAGGGGTAGGTCTCCGGGACCTCCTCGCCGGCCTCCCACCTGGCGGTGCGCTCCAGAGGTTCGACGGCCCGCGTCTCGTCGATGTGGATCACCGCGTCGAACTGCTCGGACACGCGTGACCGGAAGTAGTGGCTCCGCCGCTCGGTGTGCGGCCGGTAGATGACGCCGATCGCCCGCTCCAGCCGCGCCCCGCGCAGTGCCTCGCCTCCGCGCGGCGCGGCGTCGAAACGCAGCATGAACTCCTTGCTGCCGGCCTGGTGGTGCAGCTCCTCGACCGAGTCGGGCAGCGCCCGCCGCACCCTCTTGCGCTCCGCGGGACCGCCCCAGTCGTCGGCCGCCGTCACGGTGCCGTTGTAGGTGGTGAAGCCGATGAGGCGGCAGTCGCCCGGGTGGCGCTCGCGCACGAGCTGGCCGATGGTGATCTCGCCGCGCGCGCCGACCTCGGTCGCCCGGGCGTCGCCGACGTGGGAGTTGTGCGCCCACACCACGATCTTCGCCGGCCGGCCCTGCCGGTGGCCGAGGTGGTCGGCCAGGGCGTCCAGGGTGTGCGCCATGTGCCGGTCGCGCAGGTTCCAGGAGGAGATCCGGCCGCCGAACATCGTGCGGTAGTACTCCTCGGCGGCCCGGATCACCCGGGCGTTCTGCTCGGCGTAGAAGACCTCGTCCTCGGCGAGCAGCCCGTCGCGGCGGGCGTACTCCACCGCGTTGCGCCGCAGGTCGACGAGCTGTTCGACGACCTCCCGCTCGCAGCTCTCGCCGGCTCCGAAGGCGGGGGCGAAGCCGTACGCCTGGCCGTCCTCGCCGGCGCGGTGGTCGAAGCACGAGTAGCGCTCGCGGGCCCGGGCCGCCGCGCCGGGGTCGACCCGTTCGAGGTAGGCGATCACCTCCCGGATCGACGCGTGCAGGCTGTAAAGGTCGAGCCCGTAGAAGCCGGCCTTCGCGCGCTCGTCGCCCGCGCCCTCGTCGTTGTAGAGGCGCAGCCATCCGAGGAAGTCCAGCACCGCGGAGTTCCGCCACATCCAGGTGGGGAAGCGCCGGAAGCCGCGCAGCGCCTCCTCGGCGCTCTCGTCGCCGCCGCGGCCGCGCACGTACCGGTTGACCCGGTAGGCGTCGGGCCAGTCGCCCTCCACCGCCACGGCGGAGAACCCCCTGCTCTCGATGAGCCGCCGGGTCATGTGCGCGCGGGCCTCGTAGAACTCGTGCGTCCCGTGCGAGGCCTCGCCGATCAGGACGAACCGCGCGTCGCCCACCAGGTCGAACAGGACGTCGTCGGTGGGCACGCCGTCCTGCGTCGGGATCGCCTCGGAACGGATGATCGCGACGTCGGCCGGGACCTCCTCGCCCACCGGGGGCCGCTTCCGGGCCGCGGCGCGCAGCAGGTCGCGCACCTCCTCGTCGGTGACCTGGG
The DNA here is from genome assembly GCF_023276435.1 of Sphaerisporangium perillae. Taxonomy (GTDB): domain Bacteria; phylum Actinomycetota; class Actinomycetes; order Streptosporangiales; family Streptosporangiaceae; genus Sphaerisporangium; species Sphaerisporangium perillae. The sequence continues at coordinate 185,343 of NZ_JALLPO010000015.1, read as the reverse complement.
TGAAGTCCCAGTACGCGTCCCCGATGGCGAGGAAGGGCGACGGGGTGGTGGCGCAGACGACGTGGTCCACCATGGACTCCAGCTCGCGGCAGGTGGACGCGGACGCGGCCGGCACGGCGACGATGATCTCGGCGGGCAGATGCGGCCAGATGGCCTCGATCGCGGCGCGCATGCTCGAGCCGGTAGCCAGGCCGTCGTCGACGAGCACGACGATCGTGCTGGTGAGGCGGGGCGGCGGGCGCCCCTCCCGGTAGGCCTCCTCGCGGCGCAGCAGCTCACGACCCTCCCGCTGGACGACCTCCTGGACGGCCTCGGCGGGGATCTCCATGGCGCGTACGACGTCCTCGTCGAGTACGACCATCCCGTCGGCCGCGATGGCCCCCATCGCCAGTTCCTCGTGTCCGGGAACGCCGAGCTTGCGGACGGGGAAGACGTCGAGCGGGGCGTCGAGGGCGAGGGCGACCTCGTAGGCGACCGGCACGCCGCCCCTCGGCAGGGCCAGGACCAGAAGCCCCGGCCGGCCGCGGTGCCGTCGCAGGAGACCTCCGAGGATCCGGCCGGCTTCGCGCCTGTCCTGGAAGACCCGGTCCGACATGGTCGTCGCCTCCTCCGAATCGTCCTCGGATGGCCCCGCCATTCCCTACCCGGCCGCTAAATCGCCCAAACGGCGCTATACCGCCCGTAAATCCACCCCTGCTGATTGTTGGCGGAGCGGGCGGCCGGTGTAGGCCTGCGGGATGCCGTGGTCGGCGCTGAACGCCTTGGCACGCGTCCCGTCGACGTCGACGGCGGCCACGACATCGGTGCGATGGCGTTCGGCGGCCAGTGCGGGCATATGACTGATGCCCGCGATGCCTCCGGCTCCGACGATGGCGACTCGCGCTCGTCTGGGCACCCGGACCCTCCGAAACTTTTCAGAACGTTTACGAGAGTTTTCGTGCCCTGAAACTAGGACGACTTGGCGCCCACGTCAAGATCCTGCGCCTCCGGGAGAACGGGCGGCGAAAGTTTCGCGTCGGCGGAAATGGGCTACCGCGGGCGCGGCGCGGCCGTGCTGTCCCTGATCAGCAGATCGGTGGCCAGCTCGACCCGGCGGGTCTCCAGAGAATCGCCCCGCGAGATCTCCAGCGCCATGCGCGTGGCCAGCGCGGCCATCTCTTCCAGGGGCTGGCGCACCGTGGTCAGCGGCGGCCACGCCGAACGCGCCAGCGGCAGATCGTCGAAGCCGACCACGCTGAGGTCGTCCGGGACGCGCAGCCCGGCCCGCCGCACGGCCTCGAACACCCCGAAGGCCTGCATGTCGCTGCCCGCGAAGATGGCGGTGGGCGGATCGGGCAGCTCCAGGAACGCCTTGCCGTGGACGTGGCCGGAGTCCACGAGGAAGTCGCCGTAGCGGATCAGCTCGGGGTCCACGGCCACCCCGGCGGTCTCCAGGGCGGCGCGGTAGCCGTCGATGCGCGCCCGGCTGCACAGCATCTCCGGCGGCCCGCCGATCATCCCGATGCGGCGGTGCCCGAGCTCGAGCAGGTGGCGGGTGGCCGCGAGGCCGCCGTGCCAGTTGGTCGCCCCCACCGAGGCGACGTCGGGCGCGGGCTCGCCCTCGGGGTCGACGATGACGAACGGGATGGAACGGGCCAGGAGCTGGCCGTGCTGCCGGCGGGTCAGCCGCGAGGCGACCAGGACCACGCCGTCCGTGCGGCGGGCGGCGATGCGGTCGAGCCAGTCGCGGCCGGGGCCGGAGTGGGTGTGCAGCACCGAGACCACCACGGCGGCCTCCGCCTCGCGGGCGGCCGTCTCGGCACCGCGGATGATCTCCATGGCCCACGGGCTCTCGATCTCGGCGAAGACCAGGTCGATCAGCCCGACAGGGCCGTCCCCCTGGCCCGTGCGCCGCCGGTATCCGTGTTCATGGAGCAGGCGCTCGACCCGGCGGCGCGTCTCGGGCGCGACCTCGGGGCGCCCGTTCACGACCTTGGACACCGTCGGGACCGAGACTCCGGCCTCCTCGGCGATCAGAGCGATGGTGACCCGCCTCTTCGCTGACATGCGACGGAGTGTATCCGAAAGCTTTCGGAATTTCCTCGCCGGGCGCACTGTTCCTGCCGTCCTTGGGCACGTCATGCTGTCCTGGTCATCGCGAACCCGTCCCCGCTTGGCTATTGACGTGTTACACGGGGTTTACGTACTCTCCGGGTCACGAAATATTCGGGGGTGCCAAAGAAACTTTCAGAAGTTCTCGGCGCGGAGTCCGTAGCTCTCGCAGCGGGTGCGTAAGTGAGGAAGGGAACCACGGAGATGTCGTTGAGTCGGCGAAGTGTGGTGTTAATGGCGGCGGCCGCGCTGCTCGTCGGAGGCTGCGGTGGCCAGACGAACACGGGAAACGCGACGGGCGGGTCGACCTCCGCAGGCAAGGTCACCGTCGAGTGGTGGAACATCTCTACCACCGAGCCGTTGAAGTCGTTTTGGGTGCAGAAGGTCAAGGAGTACCAGGCCGCGCACCCGAACGTCACCATCAAGAACGTACCCATCGAGAACGAAGCCTTCAAGGCCAAACTCGCCACGGTCACCCAGTCGGGCAAGACTCCGGACATCTACTCCACATGGGGTGGCGGCGTCCTGAAGCAGCAGATCGACGCCGGGCTGGTCAAGGACCTCTCCTCCGACGCCGCGACCTGGATCGCCGACTTCACGCCCGCCTCATTGCAGGCCTACCAGTTCGACCAGAAGACCTACGCCATTCCGAGTGACATCGGCATGGTCGGCTTCTGGTACAACAAGGCGCTGTTCACCAAGGCCGGCATCACCGCGCCGCCCGCCACCTGGACCGAGTTCCTCGACGCGGTCAAGAAGCTCAAGGCCGCCGGCGTCACCCCGATCGCGCTCGCGGGCAAGGAGAAGTGGCCCGGCCACTACTACTGGGCCTACCTGGCCATGCGCATCGCCGGCCTGGACGCCCTCAGGCAGGCCGCCATCGACGACGACTTCACCAAGCCCGACTTCATCGCGGCCGGCGTGCGCCTGAAGGAGCTCGTCGACCTCCAGCCGTTCCAGAAGGGCTTCCTCGGGGCCGGCTACGGAACGCCCGACGGGCAGGCCGCGACCATGGGCAACGGCAAGGCCGCCATGGAGCTGATGGGCCAGTGGGCTCCGACCGTCGAGAAGGATGCCGGCAAGGGCATCGGCGACAAGCTCGGCTTCTTCGGCTTCCCCGCGGTCGACGGCGGCAAGGGTTCCGCGATGGACGCCTTCGGCGGCGGCGGCGGGTACGCGGTCGGCGTCAACGCCCCGCCCGCGGCCGTGGACTTCCTGAAGTTCATCTCCAGCAAGGAGATCCACCGCCAGGCGGTGGAGACCGGCGCCGTCCTGCCCGTGCTCAAGGGCGAGGAGGAGGCGGTCAAGGACCCGAACCTCTCCGTCGTCGCCAAGGCGCTCGCCGGAGCGTCCGGGTTCCAGCTCTACCTCGACCAGGCCTACCCGCCCGCGGTCGGCCAGGAGGTCAACGACAGCGTCGCCGCGCTCATGGCGGGTTCCAAGACCCCCGAGCAGGTCGCGCAGGCCATCACCCAGACGGCCAAGTCCGAGTAGCGAAGGCGCGGACATCGAAGTGGGAACCACGCACGCCGAGAGCAGTGGCGGGCCGCGACGCGGCCCGGCCCCCCGGGCATCCCATCTCGCGGGCGCGGCGGCGGGGGTTCCCCCCCCCCCCCCGCGGCCCCCAACCCCCCCCGGGCCCCCGCCCCCCGGGGATCCCTAGCGGGGGGGCGGGGGGCGGTGTCCCCGGCCGCCGCGCCCGCGGCACCACACCCCGCCGTGCCCGCGGCACCACACCCCGCCGCGCCCGCGGCACCTCACGCTGCCGCGTGCGCGGCATCTCACCCATCACCAGGCGGCGCCGTGCCGCCTTTCCGCAGGGCTGCGCCCGGGGCTCCACGCTGAGGGAAGACGATGACACGACCCGCGCTGACCGATCGGCCGAAGACCACCGCGGGTATGCCCCGCCGAGCCGGCCCTCCGGCCGTATCCTCCGCCCGTCGTCGCCGGTTCAGGGGTCTGGCGACGATAACCCTGTTCCTGTTGCCGGCGTTCGTCCTGTTCGGGTTGCTGGTCCTGGCGCCGATCGCCGTGGCCGTGTACACGAGCTTCTTCAAGTGGAACGGCCTCGGCGGCCTGCCGGAGAACTGGATCGGGCTCGACAACTTCACCCGGATGTTCGCCGACGAGGTCTTCATCGGCGACCTCCAGCGCGGCGCGGTCCTGATCATCCTGTCGATCACGATCCAGCTCCCGCTGTCCCTGGCGATCGCCATGCTGCTCAACCAGAAGATGCGCGGCCGGGCGTTCTACCGGCTGCTGTTCTTCGCCCCGTACGTCCTGTCCGAAGTGATCACCGGTGTGCTGTTCACCATGATCCTGTCGCCGGACGAGGGGCTGGCGAACCAGATCCTCGGCGCCATCGGCCTGGAGTGGCTGCAGTCGAGCTGGCTGGCCGAACCCTCCACCGTCATGATGTCGCTGTTCCTGGTCATGACCTGGAAGTACTTCGGCTTCCACATGATCCTCTACTTGGCCGGGCGCCAGGGCATCCCCAAGGAGCTCGGCGAGGCCGCGGCCATCGACGGCGCCTCCAGCTGGGAGCAGTTCCGCTACGTCACCCTGCCGCTGCTCGGGCCCACGATCCGGATCAGCGTCTTCCTGTCCATCATCTACTCGATCCAGCTGTTCGACCTGGTGTGGGTGCTGACCGGCGGAGGGCCCGTCCACTCCTCCGAGACCATGGCCGTCACCATGTTCCAGTTCGGCTTCAAGCGGACCCAGATCGGCTACGCCAGCGCCATCAGCGTCGTGATGTTCCTCATCAGCCTCGTCTTCGCGCTCGGCTACCAGCGGTTCGTCATGCGCCGCGACACCCAAGGAGCCATCACCACCATGGGAGACCAGCGATGACCGCGCACGCCAAGGCCCACGGACGCTCCCGCTTCACCTGGCTCCGCACCATCTCGTTGCACTCGGTCGTGCTGGTGCTCGGCGCGTTCATCGTCATCCCGCTCCTGTTCGCCCTGGTCGGCGGGTTCAAGAGCACGAGCCAGCTCTCCACCAACCCCTTCGGCCTGCCCTCGCCGTGGGTCCCGGAGAACTACACCGAGGTGCTGTTCTCCAGCTCGTTCTGGCGCCAGCTGGTCAACAGCCTCTTCGTCGCGCTGGCCACGACGGTCATCCTCGTCAGCCTGGCAGCCATGGCGGCGTACGTGTTCGCCCGGTTCGCGTTCAGGGGCAGGGAGTTCCTGTACACGCTGTTCGCGATGGGGCTGATGTTCCCCTTCGCCGTGGCGATCCTGCCGCTGTTCGTCCTGCTGCGGACCCTCGGGCTCCTGGACAACCCCTTCGGCGTGATCCTGCCGCAGGCGGCCTTCGGGCTGCCGCTGACGATCATCATCCTGCGGGCCTTCTTCCGCACCATCCCCCGCGAGGTGGAGGAGGCCGCGACGATCGACGGCTGCAGCGCCTTCGGCTTCTTCTGGCGCATCCTGCTGCCGATGGCACGGCCGGCCCTGGCCACCGTGTCGGTCCTCGCGATCGTCGCCAGCTGGAACAACTTCTTCCTGCCGCTGGTCATCTTCAACGACCCCAACTGGTGGACCCTGCCGCTGGGCGTCCAGCAGTTCTACGGCCAGTACTCCTCCGACACCGCCCGGATCCTCGCCTACGTCGTTCTCGCGATGGTGCCGGCCCTCGCGTTCTACGCCGTCGCGGAGCGCCAGCTCATCGGCGGCCTGACCGCGGGAGCGACAAAGGGCTGACCCGCGTCCCACGGTATTCCGAGCTTTCACGGCCTGTACGGCTCTGACCAAGGAGTAGCTGATGACCCTGCGCGTGTCCGGATCCCGCCTCGTCGCGGCCGACGGTACCCCGGTACGGCTGCGCGGAGTGGGCCTCGGGGGCTGGATGAACATGGAGAACTTCATCACCGGCTACCCGGCCAACGAGTCGACCATGCGTGCGGCCGTAGGCGACGTGCTGGGGGAGGAACGGCAGGAGCTGTTCTTCGACCGGCTGCTGACCTCCTTCTTCGGCCCCGAGGACGCCGCCCTGCTCGCGAGCATGGGCGTCAACTGCGTGCGCATCCCGGTGAACTACCGGCACTTCGAGTCCGACGACCGGCCCCTTGAGGTCATCGAGGACGGCTTCCGGCACCTCGACCGGGTGATCGCCCTGCTCGGCGAGCAGCGCATCTACAGCGTGATCGACCTGCACGCGCTCCCCGGCGCGCAGAACCAGCACTGGCACTCCGACAACCCCACCCACGTGGCGTCGTTCTGGCGGCACCGGCACTTCCAGGACCGCGCCGTCCACCTGTGGGAGGTGATCGCCGACCGCTACAAGGACGACCCGTGGGTGGCGGGGTACAACCCGATCAACGAGCCGGGCGACGTCGGCGGGCGGGTGATCGGCCCCTTCTACGACCGCCTCGTCAAGGCGCTGCGGGCGGTGGACCCGGCCCACGTGCTCTTCCTCGACGGCAACACCTACTCCACGGACTTCTCGATCTTCCGTGAGGTGTACGAGAACACGGTGTTCGTGTGCCACGACTACGCGCTCGCCGGGTTCGCCCACGGCGGCCCGTACCCGGGGTACACGCTCGGCGAATGGGTCGACCGCGGCCACCTGGAGCGGGCCTTCGAGAAGCGCACCACCTTCCAGCGCGAGACCGGCACGCCCCTGTGGGTCGGCGAGTTCGGCCCCGTCTACACCGGCGACCCCGCCGTCGACGAGCAGCGCTACCAGATCCTCGCCGACCAGCTGGAGATCTACGACGGGTACGAGGCCGGCTGGTCGCTGTGGACGTATAAGGACGTGGGGCTCCAGGGAGTGGTGCACGCCGACCCTGACGGGTCCTACCTGCGCCGGTTCGGCGACTTCGTGGCCAAGAAGAAGCGGCTCGGCGCGGACCGCTGGGGCTCGACCATGCAGGAGTCCGGCGACGTGCTGGCGCCGCTGCACCGGCTCGTCGAGGAGGAGTTCCCCCAGTGGGAGCCCTACCCGTGGGGCGCCCGCTACCAGACCGACGACCTCATCCGGCACATCCTCATCGCGCAGGCGCTCGTGCCCGAGTACGCCTCGCTGCTCGCCGGCCTCGACGACGGCGAGCTGATCGCCCTCGCCGACTCCTTCGCCCTCGCCAACTGCGTCCGCCGCACCCCCTTGATCAACCAACTCACCGCCAACCTGACCTAGCCCCGCGACCCTTCCCCCAACCACCACCTTTCCTGCCACCGCCTTTCCTGCCACCGCCTTTCCTGCCACCGCCTTTCCTGCCACCGCCTTTCCTGCCACCGCCTTTCCTGCCACCGCCTTTCCTGCCACCGCCTTTCCTGCCACCGCCTTTCCTGCCACCGCCTTTCCTGCCACCGCCTTTCCTGCCACCGCCTTCCCTGCCACCGCCTTCCCCGCCACGGCCTCTCTGCCACTGCCTTACCGTCACCGCCTTCCCGTCCCCCCTTCCTGCCACCGCCTTACCGCCCCCTTCCTGCCACCGCCTCCCTGCCACCCCCTCACCGCCACCGCCTTACCGTCACCGCCTTACCGTCACCCCCTTCCCGCCACCGTCCTGTTCGTGGTCGGCGCCGGTACGGCGGGTGGTGGTACGGCGAAGCCGGCGCCGTCGTACGGCGGGGAACCGGCGATGTCCATCGACCCCCGAACTGGCTCTATCTACCTGACCTATGAGGAGACCAGCATGCGGTTACCCCGTTCCTGGGTGACGGCTGTTCTTTTATGCCTTCCGCTGTCCGCTCTGCCGTCACCGGCGGCGGCGAATGCCGGACGAGCAGCACAGGAATCAGCACAAGCCGTACAAATCGCGAAATATGACTTCGAAGACGGCACCACTCAGGGATGGGCGCCGCGAGGTTCCGGGGTCTCGGTCAGGGTGGCCCCGGACGTCGCCCACTCGGGCAGCGGTTCCCTGCTGACCACCGGCAGGACCGATACCTGGCACGGCGCCGCCGTCAGCCCCCCGCTGGAGAAGGGCGTGACGTACGCGATCACCGCGCAGGCGCGCCTCGCCGCCCGGACGCCGTCCAGCACCGTCGCTCTCACCGTCCAGCGCACCCCGGAGGGTGGCACGACCACCTACGAGCGGGTCGGCGCCGGCACGGTCACCGACGCGGCCTGGGTCGAGATCTCCGGGACCTACTCCTACACGGCCGACTCGCCCGAACTGCTGCTCTACGCCGAGAGCTCGGACGCCACCAGCGCGTTCTACCTGGACGACATCACGATCACTTCGGACAGCGACCCCGGCCGGTCCGGCGTGACCAGCGACTTCGAGAGCGGCACGGCGCAGGGATGGTCGCCGCGCGCCTCCGCATCGCTCGCCGTCAGCGCCGAGCAGGCCCACGGCGGCACGTCCAGCCTGCTGGCGACCGGCAGGAGCGCGTCCTGGGACGGGCCGGCGCTCAAGATCCTCGGCAAGATGACCAAGGGATCCAAGTACGCGCTGTCGGTCTGGGTGCGGCTCGGCCCCGGCACGACCGCCGGCGACCTCGGCCTGTCCATCGAGCGCCGGCTGAACGGGACGGCGAGCTACGACCGGGTGGCCGCGCCCACCGCGATCACCGCCGACGGGTGGACGCAGCTGAAAGGTTCGTACACGCTCGCCTACGACGTGGACCTCCTCAGCGTCTACGTGGAGTCCCCGAGCGGGACCTTCCCGTTCTACATCGACGACTTCACACTGGCCTACGTGCCCGCCAAGCCCGTCCAGACCGACATCCCGCCGGTGAAGGACACGCTGCCCTTCCAGGTGGGCGCCGCCATCGCGTGGGCCCAGACGCTCGGCGAGCACGGCGAGCTGCTGACCAGGCACTTCGACAGCGTCACCCCCGGCAACGCGCTGAAGTGGGACGCCACCGAACCGCGGGAGGGCGAGTTCACCTTCGACGAGGGCGACCACCTCGTGGACTACGCGGCCGAGCACGGCCTGAAGTTCCGCGGCCACACCCTCGCCTGGCACAGCCAGACCCCCGGCTGGGTGTTCAAGGACGGTGACCGGGACCTGACCGCCACCCCCGAGGACAAGGCGCTGCTGCTCAAGCGGCTGGAGAACCACATCAGGGCCGTGATGGGCCGCTACAAGGGCAAGATCCAGACCTGGGACGTGGTCAACGAGGTCGTCGACGAGAACCAGCCGGACGGCATGCGCCGCAGCCCCTGGTTCCAGGTCACCGGGTACGACTTCATCCGCACGGCCTTCCGCGTCGCCCACGAGGTCGACCCGGCCGCCGCGCTCGTGCTCAACGACTACAACACCGAGTTCCCGCGCAAGCGCCAGGCGATGTACGACCTGGTCAAGAAGCTCAAGGCCGAGAAGGTGCCGATCGACGCGGTCGGCCACCAGCTCCACGTGAACATCGAGCAGGTCCCCGCCTCGGAGATCGAGAAGACCATCCGGCTGTTCGCCGGGCTCGGCGTGGACCAGCAGGTCACCGAGCTGGACGTGAGCGTCTACACCGACTTCGTCTCCTCCTACACCACCGTGCCGGCCGAGGTGCCGGCCCAGCAGGGGTACCGCTACAAGGAGATCTTCGACGTCTTCCGCCGCCAGGCCTCCCACCTGTCCTCGGTCACCGTATGGGGCCTCGCCGACGACGCCACCTGGCTGTCCTCCTTCCCGATCACCCGGCTGAACCCGCCGCTGCTGTTCGACGACGAGTTGCAGGCCAAGCCGGCGTACTGGGGCGTCGTCGACCCGTCCAAGCTGCCGCCCCTGACCCGTCGCCTGGACGCGCCGCGCGCCACCGTGAAGGTCGACGCCGAGCGCGAGCGGCAGTGGGACCTGCTGCCCGACACGCCGATCGCCCGCGTCGGCGACCTCGCGGCCGCGTTCCAGGCCCGCTGGTCGCCCGCGGGCCTCGCCGTGCTGGCGGAGATCGACGACCCGACGTGCGACAGGGCCGACACCGTGACGGTGCGTGTCGGCGGCGACGGCCACGTGATGAAACGCGACGGCCGCGCGGGGTGGTACCGCACCCAGGCCGGCAAGGGCGGCTACCGCGCAGAGGCGCTCGTGCCCGCGACGGCCGCGCTCGGCGGGAAGGTCCCGTTCGAGCTGGTCGCGCACGACGCCAAGGGCGGCGGTGACATCGCCTGGAAGGGCGAGCTGGCCCTCACCCCGGCGGTCGGGCTGGCCACGGCGGCTAAGGGAACGCCCGTCGTCGACGGGGTCGCCGACGCCGTCTGGGCCAAGGCCCCCGAGATCGGCACCGCCACCTGGATCCAGGGCACCACCGGCGCCACCGCCAAGGTGCGCGCACTGTGGGACGCCGGACACCTGTACGTGCTGGCGCGCGTCACCGACTCCCAGCTCAGCGAGGAGTCGCAGAACGCCTGGGAGCAGGACTCCGTCGAGATCTTCGTCGATCCCGGGAACGGCAAGACCAAGGGGTACGACGATGACGACGGGCAGTACCGTGTCTCCTTCACCGGCATGCAGACCGTCGGCGGCACCTTCGACGCCTCCGGCGTCAGGGACAACCTGGTGAGCGCGGCCAAGGCCGTGCCGGGAGGCTACCTCGTCGAGGCGTCGATCGCGCTGCCGACCATCTCACCCGCCAAGGGGGACCTGCTCGGCTTCGACGTCCAGGTCAACGACGCGACCGGCGCCGCCCGCACGGGCGCCGTCACCTGGAACGACTCCACGGGTCTGTCCTACCTGAGCACGGCGGGCTGGGGAGTGCTCGAACTGGGCAAGTAGCCCGGACGTAAGAAGAAAGGCCGTATGCGGTGCGTTTCAGCAATCCGATCCTGCCGGGGTTCCATCCCGACCCGTCGATCTGCCGGGTGGACGACGACTACTACCTGGTCACGTCGAGCTTCGAGTGGTTCCCCGGTGTGCCGATCTTCCACAGCCGGGATCTGGTGCACTGGCGGCAGATCGGGTACGTGCTCGACCGGGCGTCCCAGCTGCCCCTGGACGGCGTGCGGCCGAGCGGCGGCGTCTACGCGCCCACGCTGAGGCACCACGACGGCGTCTTCTACATGATCACGACGCTGGTCGACGGGCTGATGGAGTCGGGCAACTTCATCGTCACCGCCACCGACCCCGCCGGGCCGTGGAGCGACCCGTACTGGCTGACCGAGACCGACGGCTTCGACCCGTCGCTGTTCTTCGACGACGACGGCCGGGCATGGGTGCACGGCACCCGCCCGGCCCGGCCCCCGCGGTACGAGGGCCACACCGAGATCTGGGTCCGCGAGCTGGACCTCGACGGCATGAAGCTCGTCGGCGAAGAGCACGTGATCTGGGACGGCGCGGTCAAGGGCGCCGTCTGGGCCGAGGGCCCGCACATTTACAAGATCGACGGGTTCTACTACCTGCTGGTCTCGGAGGGCGGCACCGAGCACGACCACGCCGTCAGCGTCGCCCGCGCCGAGAGCGTCACCGGCCCCTACACCGGCAGCTCGCGCAACCCGATCCTCACCCACCGCAACCTCGGCCACGACCACCCCATCGTCGGCACCGGCCACGCCGACCTGGTCCAGACTCCGGGCGGCGAGTGGTGGATGGTGCTGCTGGCCATCCGGCCCTACGGCGGCTACCACTACAACCTCGGCCGGGAGACCTTCCTGACCCGGGTGCGCTGGGAGGACGCCTGGCCGGTGGTAGGCCCGGTCGAGCTCACCGCCGAGGCGCCCGGCCTCCCCCTTCACCGGTGGCCGGTCCCGCCGGCCTGCGACAACTTCGACACCCTGCGGCTCGGCCCCCAGTGGAACCACCTGCGCACGCCGCGCGAGCCGTACTGGACCCTCAACGAGCGGCCCGGGCACCTGCGGCTCCGCGGCCGCCCCGAGTCGATCACCGAGCGGACGAACCCGAGCCTCATCGCCCGCCGCCAGCAGCACGCGCACTTCGCCGTGCACGCTGCCATGGAGTTCGTCCCCGAGAACGACGAGCGCGCCGGCCTCGCCCTCGTCCAGAACGACGACTTCCACATCCTGCTCGTCATGACCGTCGACGGCCTGGTGGTGGTCAGGAGAGAGGACGGCGCCGACCACACCCTCGCCCAGGCCGACGTGCCGCCGGGCCGGCTCTGGCTCGGCGTCGAGGCCCACGGGCAGGAGTACCAGATGCTCTACGCCACCCGGCCGGGGGAGTGGCGCCCCCTCGGCGACCCGGTCGACGGCCGCGTCCTCAGCACCACCCTCGCCGGCGGCTTCATCGGCGCCTACATAGGCATGTACCTCTCCGGCGAAGGCCATCCCACCGGCAACATCGCCGACTTCGCCTGGTTCGAATACCTCCCCCTGCCAGAGACCTGAGTCCGACCCCCCCGAATCCCGGGTATCACGAGGTCCTGAACCGGCAGGCCCCATCGAAGCTTCGGCGAGCAGGGACGGCGATTCTCTGCTCACCAAAGTGGTCTCGCCCGGCGTCACCGGCTACTGGGCTCCGGAGAGGCCACTGTGATCGCATGGTGTAGTCGAGAGGTCACGGAATTCGGTCAAACGCCTGCGAGTAGAGCCGTCGTACAGTGATGATATGGCCGTGCTGACCGTGCAAATCGATGCGAAGACCGAGAAGGCCCTCGCGGAGCTGACCGCTGATGGCAGGTCCGCCACCGATGTGGTCCGTGAAGCGCTCCTTATCGCCAACCGCCTCCGCCGCATGGAAGTGGCCCGGATGGAAGCGCAGGAGCTTGCCAACGACCCGGAGGACCTGGAGGAACTCCGTGCCGTACGCCACGACCTGGGTGAAGACTGTGCGCGGTGATGTCTACAGATTGCGCATGGCGCACGAAGCCGTCGGTCACGAGCAGAGAGGCGAGCGGTTCGCCGTGCTTCTGCAGTCCGACGCACTTGCCTCGCTCTCCACACTGATCATTGCTCCGACATCGACCAGCGCGCGCCCGATGACGTTCCGGCCCGAGATCGAGTTGAACGGAAAGACCACTCGGGTCCTTGTCGATCAGCTAAAGGCCGTGGACACGAGCAGGCTGGGCGACTTCGCAGGCAGGTTGGATCCCGCAGAGAACGAGGAGATCGACGAAGCCCTTCACGTCATGCTCGGCCTCCTCATCTGAACATGATCACAGCCTCGGTCGCCGGTCCTGGGCGTCGGCATACCTGGCAGGCACCGCGCTATCTCGGAGCCAAAGAGATTGCTCGCTATTTCTCGCCATTGCTCGGCCCGGCGGCGGGTACCTCGGGAAAGAAGCGCTCCGCCAGCTCATCCAGGACACGCGTCTGCTCGATGTTGAGCTGTTCCAGTGTGGTCGTTGTCACCGGAAAGGAACGCCTCCCAGCGCTCTCGTTCGGCGGGCACGTTGTAACGGTCGCGCAGTTCGAGCCGGAACGCGGTGTGCTGGAAGCGCGTCAACAGGGAGAGGAACTCCTCACCCGTCACGAGCTGGGTCACCGCTGCTCCTGAGCGAGTGCGAGGACGTCCGCGGGGACCTGGCGTGGAACCGTCTATCCCGGCGGTTGGTAACGGGTTCCTCGCTGCAGAGGGAGCTTCGGGGCCTCGGCCTGCAGGGCTGAGCGTGATCGGCTTCGCGGGGAGATCGCTTAGGTGATGGAGTCGAGTAGCTTGATCTCGATGGCCAGGACGCCCAGAGCTTCCTTCTCGGGGCCGTAGATGCGGCGGATATTGGCCAGTTGCTGCTCGCGAGGGCTGTCGGGGTTGACCCGGGCGGGGCCCTCGGCATCCAGCATCTCCTCGAAAGAGGGATAGCGAGCAACGCGCATGACTCGGGTGAGGGCCTCATCGCGGCCGCACACGAACCGGATATGGTCACCGGCCTTCAAGGTGCGCAGGTTCGGGTACTGCACTCGGACCTCGATGGTCTTGCGGCCGGTGGCCACCAAGTCGAAGTAGCGCCGGTACAGGTTCATCTCGCGGGCGCGCACGCCTGTGACGGGTCCGGGTCGTGCGGTCATGATGCGATCCAGCTCCTGAGCGGTGTAGCTGCGGTAGAAATGCTTGGGATCGGCGAGCATCTTGCCGACCAGCCAGACCAGGGCATCGACGTAGGAGTCGGTGTCGCCGGGCCATTCGGTGACATCCAGCATCCACGGGTGTGTGCCGGGTGGCGGTGGGACCTTGCCATCGCGGATCAGTGACTTGGACAGTTTCGCGCCGGTGTCGGTCAGCACCATCGGAGTGAAGATCCGCGGTGGCGGGGGTGGGCCGGGCAGCTGAGCGAAGGCCTCGTCGACGAGCTGGCAGCCGTACGCCCAGTCGCCGCCCTTGACCATGACCGACAAGGTGACGTGGTCGCGGGCGGCCAGGCGTTCTTTGATCAGGTTCCGGTACAGGGTGGCGAGGTCCAGGTAGGTGCCGGTGTCGGTGCTGACGGCGATTTCATAGTCGCCATGGTCGGTGCAGACGGCGGAGAAGTCGGCGCCGCCGGACCCGGTGCGCAGCAGCCGAGTCCGCTCGGCCCGCTTTTCCGCCCAGCCGCACTGCGGGCAGGGCAGGCGTAGGTGTACCTGGCCGTGGGAGGGTGCCAGCGGCCAGCGAACCTGGTCCAGGCGGCCGAGTGTGGCCAGGAACTCGTGTCGGAAGGCCGGATCGGCCTGCTGGGCAGAGTAGGTCTCTATCTCGTAGTCGACACCGGTTGCGTCCGCCAGGGAGTCGAACGTACCCCGGTAGTACTTTCCGATCAGGTCGTCGATCGCTTCTGAGCAGAGGGCGTGGAAGTAGGTCTGCTGGTAGGCGTGGTGGGTCTCGGGGTCCAGGCGGATGTCGTAAGGGGCGTTGTCCAGTGCCCCGAACCGGACGACCGCGTCAACGTTGAACGTGCGTTTGGTGGCCTTGGCCAACAGAAACGCTGCCGTCTGCACCAAGGAGGTGCCCATGTGGGGGGCGCCGTTGATCTGGGTGCCGACGCAGAAGGCGACTCGGTCGACACTGGTGGCCTGCAGGCGGGGGCGCACCATGTCGACACTTCGCAGCATCGCGTTGGCCAGCACGTTGTTGGGGCTGATGATCTCCACAGCGTCGTTATGGCCGTTCATCGAACTGAGGGCCTTTCGCTCAGGTGGCGGGGACAGGGAGCTGGGCGAGGATGAAGTCGACGCGGCGGCCGCTCTCGTCGGCCGGAACGAAGATCGGCCGATAGCCGGCGTCGTAGTAGCCCTGGATGATCAACTCGTGTACGCGGCGAATCTCGCGTTCCTTGGCCCACACCAGGTCGTCTTCGGAGTCGAAGTCATCGAGCGGGTCGAGGATGAACACCGCGTCGTAGCGGTATACGCGCGAGGCCTCTTCCAACTCCGGGTAGGGGCCGAGGCCGAAGAAGGCGTCCCAGCCGTAGCCGTCGGGGATGCCACGGTTGTAGAACCGCAGCCCGAACTTGTGGTCGCAGAACTCGGCGACGAAGGCCTCCAGCACGTCGCGGGAGTAGTCCCGCCGGTCGCCGACCTGTAGGTGGCGGCCGAGGCGGTCACGGTGCTTGCGGTAGATCTCCCGGGCCGGCTCGCCTTCGGTGCATGGGATGCCCCGGGCGTGCAGTTCCGCGATCACCGCCTCCTTGCCGGCGGAGGGGCCACCGGTGATCACATACCGGCGGGGTGGCGTGGAAGGGGTGAGCAGTTGATCAAGGCTCATCGCGATGCGCTCGCTTTCTGTCGGGGCCGCTGTCACGACCGGTCAGCGCCTGGAGCCAAGCGGCGGCGAGTTCCGCACCGCCCTCGGCCGCGTTCAGCCGGGCGTTGAAGTGGGCCACGCCCTGTTCGCGGTCCGCGCACGCGGCCAGCAGAAGCTCCTGGGCGGGGCTGAGTCCGGGAGTCCACCCGGCTAAGGCGGCGATCTGGTCGGGGCCGAGATCACCGGCCGCGTGCAGCAGCACCGCCCCGTAGGCGTTCCGGTAGAGTCCGGCGGCCTGTAGCACCAAGGCCTGGCGCCACAGCGCTGCCTGGGAGGCCGCCGCGAGGACGTCGTCCGCAGCGGCCATGCTGACCAAGCGGGCCACGGTGAGCAACTCGGCACGCAGCAGGTAGACAGCCCCCCACAGGCGAGCGACCGCGTGCTGATGCTCGGCGGCCTCCCAGGCGAACACGTCGGTCGGCAGCACCAGTGGCGCGCGGGCCGCCGGCAACTGCGGTGGTTCGGCGCGGCGGGCGGTGAAGGCGTCGCTGTCGCGGCGTAGTTGCCAGGCCAGCAACTCGGTGAGCTTGGGCTCGATTCGCTTGCGGAAGTGGTGGACCTCGTAGCCGGCCGCCCGTGCGGCCGCCGCCCGCCGCGCCGTCAGCGTCGCGCCCGATGTCGCCGCCTCGGCACCGAACAACAGGCGCACTGAGGCCGCCAGCTCGGCATTCTCCAGCCGGTCGAGCTGTTCGCGCAGCAGAGCATCCAGCGCGCGGGCCCGGCTGGCTGGGTCGTCTGGACGCAGGCAACGCCCTCGGACGCCGTGCAGCGCCAGCAGATGCGGTCCGCACTGCGACAACCGTACGGGCAGCCCTGACCGTACTAAGGTCCGGATCTCCTCCGCGAGGACGTCGGCCGTCGCGGTTCCCGAAGAGGTCATGACCCCAGTGTCTCAGCGACACCCAGAGAATGCCCACATGGACGCCCAGAAAATGCCCAGACCGATGTCCTGGCGCGCTGTAGCGGGGTCGGGATCGGTGGCGGTGGGTGCCGCCGTCACGCAGGGGCCCCTGGCGTAAGGGCGGGGGAGAGTTCGGCCCAGGTGGTGGTTCTGCGGTGGCCGATGGCGAAGCCCCAGCAGGTGGCGACCTCGTCGACCAGGCGCAGGCCCCTGCCTCGAAGGTCCACCTCGCCGAGGTCTCCGCTCCACTCCGGGAACACCTCCGTGCCGGCGGGGCGCATGCAGGGGATGCCGTCGTCCGCGCCGTCGTCGTGCACCTCGATGCGTACGCGGGCGCCCGCGTGCAGGAGGTACAGCGTGACGGTGCCGCCCGGAAGCGACGACCGTGAGTGCTGGACGCTGTTGGAGACCAGCTCGGACACCACCAGCAGAGCCGTGTCCAGGAGCGGATCGGCGTTGAGAAGCTTGCGCGCGAACGCGCGTGCCACGCCCACCTGTTCGACCCGGCCGGCGAGCGTGACGTACCCGGCGACGGTCCGCGCGCCCGGCGCCGCGGCGTTCGCGCGATCCTCGTCGTGGCCGGTGGCACCGCCCACGACGATCACGCCCGGCGGATCCGCTCCCGGGCCGGGGGCAGCGGCACCGTTCCGTACCGGCTCGACCCTCTCGCCGCCGGCCGCCTCCGGGACACGCTGCGCGGGTACCCCGTCCCACAGCGGGACGCCGATCCGCGACACTTCCCGCTCCAGGACGTGAAGCACCCGCGCCCCACCCCCCAGCAACTCCAACCGCCCCGCCTCGCGCCCCACCATCGACCTCCGCAGGCTCCTGCGGCCTGCGCTCCCATGCGCACGACCCTGTCGCGTGGCCGATCGCCGAGACCCTAAGTGACGGGGCCTCACCGAAAGTCACATGGTGAATTTGCACCTGCATCTTCTGAACATGCAACCGATTCGGCAAAAAATCTTTACAGTCGGTAGTGTTTCAACTGCGAAGAGGTAGGAGGAAGTCCTGTATGGCGAGGTTCTCCCCAACTGTCCGCCACCGCCGTCTGCTCCAGGAACTCCGGCGGCTGCGTCTCAGCTCAGGGCTCAAGCAGGAGCAAGTGGCCGAGCATCTCGGATGGTCACCGTCCCGGATGACCAAGGTCGAGGGTGGAACCCTCCGAATCTCCGTCAGCGACGTGCGCGCGATGCTCCTGCTTTATGGGGTGGGCCAGGGCGTGGAGCATGATGCGCTCGTCCAGTTGGCCCGGCAGTCTCGCGAGAAGGGCTGGTGGCACGCGTATAACGACGTCATTCCCCAATGGTTCCAGGTCTACGTGGGGCTGGAGGCGGAGGCACTGTCGCTGCGCAACTACGAATCGGAGTTGATGCACGGACTTCTGCAGACCGAGGACTATGCACGAGCCGTTTACCAGGCGGCGCGCGTCACCGACAGCTCCGAAGAGATCGGGCGGCATGTAGCGCTTCGTATGGCGCGACAGGAGATCATCACGAAAAGCGAGGATCCTCTGCGGTTCTGGACCATCCTCAACGAGGCGACCATACGCCGGGTCGTTGGAGGGGCGGCGGTGATGCGGGAACAGCTTCGCCGGCTCGCTGACCTCGCCGACCTGCCGAACGTGACATTGCAGGTTCTTCCCTATGGGGTCGGGGCACATGCTGCCATGCTCGGTCCATTCGCCATCCTCTCTTTCACCGATCACGGTGGAGACGACGTCACCTATCTGGAGCACGCCACAGGAAGCCTCTATCTGGAAAGACCAGATGAAGTGCGAAGTTATACGCTTATGTTCGATCACCTGCGCGCGTCAGCACTTGATCCAAGAGATTCGTTGACCCTGATAAGGCAGGCGGCCGAGGACATTCTGTAGGCCGCGGTGGAAGGGGTGATGTCGGTGTCCAGTCCAGACCTATCGCAGGTTAAGTGGTACAAGAGCAGCTACAGCGGCGGAAACGGCGGGAGTTGCGTCGAAGTCGCCGGGCTCGCCGATGGGCGAGTCGCCGTACGAGACAGCAAAAACATCGGCCCTGTCGTGATTCTCAGGGGTGCCTGCTGGTCGTCCTTCCTCAATGGCGTGAAGCAGGAGCGGTTCGGCGGGGAAGGTGGCGTAGGCAGCTGAGATCGGGCGGTAGAGGTCGGCGCAGGTACTGACGCGCCCGTCTCCTCAATTGGAGCGCCACCTGTCCAGTGCGGCGGACGTCCTCCGCGGCAAGATGGACGCCTCGGGGTTCAAGGAGTGCATCTTGCCGCGGCGACCGCTTTCCACGCTGATCATCGCGCCGACATCCACCGATCGCGCAGGTCAGGGACCCTCTGTATCCAAGCTGTGCGCGGGCTTCAGTGGCCGGTGATGGAGGTTCGGATTCGGTGTGCCATTCCGCGCGCCATCAGCTTGAGCAGGTCGCTCTTGCGGGGCTCGTTGTAGATGATGAAGTCGTCGAACCTGTGGACTCCTGGTTCGCCGGCGACAGATGCGGCCGCGTCGCGGATCGCCGTCAGCTGGGCGGTGGTCATCTCGGGCGCGCGCTCGTCGGGCTGGTAGGCGGCGCCGAGCGGGTACTCGCGGCCGGGCCGGCGCGTCATCTCGACGTGGCAGCCGAGCACGTGGGTCACGGGCCGGGCCGCGGCGAAGTCGACCAGGCGATCCAGCGTCGCGAGGTAGGCGGGGAAGTCGAAGGCGTACAGCCGGCCGGGCAGGACGGTGTCGCCGGTGAGCAGGATCCCGGTCCACGGGTCGTAGACGGTGATCGCCGCTTCGTGGTGACCCGGAGAGCCCAGGATCTCCAGCACCCTGCCGCCCAGGTCGAAGGTGACGGTCTGAGCGGGCCAGCGGTCACCGAATCCGAAGAAGGATCGCACGGCGTCCGCCTCCCGGGGCACCACGGTCGTCCCGGGGCGGTCTGAGAACTGGGGGTCGGCGGCCACGTGGTCGTTGTGCCCGTGCGTGTGTGCGATGACCAGTTCATATCCTTCGCGCGGGTGCTCGTCGAGCCACGCGGCGATGAGCCGGTCGACGGTCGCGCGCAGCGGGAACAGGCGGGGATCGGCGGTCGCGCCGGTGTCGAGCAGCAGGGCACGGTCGTTGCCGAACAGCAGGTAGAGGAACGGGGCTTCGTAGTTGACCGACTTGCTCTGGCGCAGGACGACGGTGTGCTCGTCGTAGCGGTGGACCTGGATCTCAGGATCTTGGGCGTGCCGTTTGGAGGGCGCGCCGTGGATCCACCTGACGTCCAGGGAGCCCGTGGTGGGGGCCGCGCTCACGAAATCGATCAGGCCGTCAGTCATCGGATTCATTCTCGTTGTCCCCCGAGTCGAGGTCTGGTGTCGGCGTCGCCGCCATGAAGTACCGGACATGGCGCTGTCCGGGTCGGAGCTGCTGGCCGCCGGCCTCGGTCCTGGCGAGGTAAGGCTCGAGGAGCGCCTTCCACTTGTCCCTGATTTCGGCGACATCGTCGGCGGACACGACGGCTATCGCGGTCACGATGCCCGCCTTGTGGCGCCATGCGGAGCTCTCGTCGTCCTGGCGCTCCGCGTAGTCGAGGATCGCTTGTGCCTCCCGCTCGACCACGACCCGTTCGAGTTGCCTTCTGACCACCGCGTCGCTGCCCGCGATGCGCAGTGTCGGCCGCGGATCGGGTACCCGCCACTGCCGCTCGCGCCGGTCGCGTCCCGGCCCGGCGTCCTCCACGAACCCGTACTTGGCGAGCTGGCGGAGGTGGAAGGAGCAGTTCGCCTGGGGGATCCCGAGGATGCGCCCGCAGCGGGCGGCCGTCGCCGGGCTGATCGCGGCCAGCAGCTCCAGCAGGTCGAGGCGGAGCGGATGAGCCAGAGCCCTGATCACCTTCGGGTCGCTGATCTCCATATCCCAAAGCATACTTTGGCATTGGAAAATGTCAAAGTATGCTTTGGCTTTCTGTGCTCCGGCCGTACCGGTCGCAGGTTCCCCGTGGGGTCATCGCTCATGGGACGATTGACCGCTAGTCGGCCCCGGTCATGTCGGCCTTGGATTCGGAACGGGAAGACCGTGAGAAACGATCTCTGTGTGAAGTGCGGTTCGGCCTATGTCATGGCCGGCGTGGAGGTGCGCGACCGCGGGTCGAACGGTGCGGTTCCGTTGCGCGTCCACATCGACGAGCCAGAACCGCCGGACCACGGCTTCATCTGGAAGCGGGGGTCCTCGTCGGGGACGGTACGCGCCTGGATCTGCGCGGCCTGCGGCTACACGGAGCTCTACACCGACAACCTCGCCGCCCTGTACGACAGCTACCGCAAATCCCACCCCTGACAAGCCGCCGGGTGGCCGTCCCGCGGATGGCTTGGAAGCCGAGAAGGCGCTCGCGGAGTTCCGCGCCGCCGCGATCGATCACGTCATCGCGGTGGACGAGGGAACGGCCGAGACCGCGGCCCAGATCAGAGCCGAGGACCTGACCGTTCGCATGCCGGACGCGCTCATCGTCGCGACCGCGCGGGAGGCCGGAGCCGATGTGCTGCTCACTGCCGATCCAAAGTTCCCGGCCATTGCCTCGGACCTGGTCGAGTTGGTCTGCCCGAACTGACCTCGTTGTTGGAACCGTGGGGCTCCTACTGCTGCTTGGCGGCCTTGGCGAGGAGGTCGCGGATCGCGTGGACGATGGCGTCGGGCTGCTCCACGTGCAGGTATTGGTGGGAGGCGCCCTCTAGTTCCCGGTGTTCTCCCTGGGGGACGGACGCCGCCATGGCGACGTGCATGGCGTGGATGCCGGCGTGTGCCGCGCGCATTTGCTCTTCGGACATGAACTGCGCCCAGTACGGGTTGCGTCCGTTGGCAGTGAGCACGACCGGCCGGGTCTGGTCAGGTCATGGCGTCAGTACCCTCGTGGCGATCTCCGCGGCGACGGTGAGGTCTTCCATGGGAAGGCCGATGGATCTGAAGAGCGTCGGGCGGTGCGGGCGGGTCCATGGTTCGGTGACGATGCGGCGCAGATCGGCGTCAGAGCGGAAATCGTGTGTGATGTCCGATTCGAGCGCTGTGCTCAGGTCGCCGGCCTCGAGGTGGACCGGGGTATCGCGGCGGACCCGGGTGTCGCGGCGGTCTTCGGCCGCGCGGTGGGACGGGCCGGACCGTTCGACCACGACGAACGCCCGCTGTACGGTCGCGTCGTCGAGCTCGTGGGACGCGAGGCGGTGGCCGCCGACGGCGTTCACGTGGGCCGTGTCGGCGAGGAGCCTGCCGTCGAACAGCGGGGTGGAGGAGTCGGTGCAGGTGCAGACGATGTCGGCCCTCGCCACGTCGGCGGCGGTACCGGGGATGACCGGTAACCCGTGCTCCACGGTGAGTTCGGCGGCCAGCGCGGCGGCTCGCGCGGGGGCGCGGGACACGACGCGCACCTCGGCCAGCTGCCGGACGCCGAGCATCGCCCGCACGTGCGCCCGGGCCTGCGGCCCCGTGCCGAACACCACCAGGGTCCGCGCGTCGGTGTGCGCCAGATAGCGGGTGGCGAGCGCGCTGACCGCGGCGCTCCGCAGCGCCGTCAGCTCGGCCGCGTCCACCAGCAGCCGCGGGATCAGGGCCGTCGCGTCGAACAGCACGTAGGTGCCGTTGATCCGGCCCACCGAGCCCGCGGGGTCGTCGACGTCGTCGACGTCGCCGGCGTCTCGGGGAGCGTTGGGGTCCAAGGAGGGGGCGCTGGGGTCCAACGGATGGACGGGAGCGCCGGGATGCGAAGAGTCGCGAGGCTTGCGGGTGCCGGAGTCGCCGGAGGCGCTGCGGTCGTCCCGGTCAGGGGGGTCGCCGCGGTGGCCGCGGGTGACGGTGGCCAGTTTGGCGCCTGCCCATTCGCCGTGCTCGCTCGGTGTCACCAGCAGCTCGCCGTGCCGCCACGCGATCGTAGTGTGCGGCGGGTCGGCCGCACCGGCATGGGCGCGGAAGGCCTGTTCCAGCGCCATCACCGCGTGCTCCATCGGCAGGACGCGCCGCATCTGCTCACCGGTGATGTACGGCGGGACGGTCGCGTACTGGGGGACGGTCACGTGCGGTCCGGCGGGATGGCCGCGTCCCCGGCCGGGTGCCCGTGCCGCCGGCGCGCGCTCGCCGCCGTGCCGGGTTCCAGGCCCCGGGTGCTGTCGGGCTGCAGGGTCGTGTCGGGTTCCAGTCCCCGGGCGCCGTCGGCCTCCAGGGGGGTGTCGGGATCGACTTCCCGGGTGGCGGCGGACTCCAGCAGGCGGGTGAGGGTGAGCACTCCGAAGCCGGTGGCGCCGTGGCCGGAGGCGGGGCCGCGCCAGGCCGGTCCGCTGATGTCCAGATGGGCGAACGGGATGTCCTCGGGGACGAACTCGCCGAGCAGCAGGGCCGCCGTGATGGCGCGGCCGGTGTCGGCTTCGGGAAAGTTGCGGACCTCGGCATAGCTTGAGGTGATCTGACCCCGGTAGCGACGCGCCCAGGGCAGCGCCCACAGCGGTTCGCCGGCGAGGGCGCCCGCCTGGAGCACCTGCCGGGTGAGCCCTCGGTCGCGGCCGAGCACCCCGCCGATCTCCGGGCCGAGCGCCGTCACGATCTGGTAGGTCAGCGTGGCGACGTCGACGATGGCGTCCGGGCGTTCCCGCGCGGCCAGGGCGAGCGCGTCGGCCAGCGTCACCCGGCCTTCGAAGTCGGTGTCCAGCACCTGGATCCGCCGGCCGTCACAGGCGCGCAGCACGTCCCCGGGGCGCACGGCGTTCGGGCCGATCATGTTCTCGGCGAGCGGCAGCAGGCCGCGGACCGCGACCGGGAGCCCTCGCCTGGCCAGTACCGACATGACGGCGAGGACGACCGCCGCGCCCGCCATGTCGGACCGCATGCCCATCATGGCCGCCGGCGACTTCAGGGACAGGCCGCCGGAGTCGAACGTGATGCCCTTGCCCACGAGCGTGATGGAGCATCGGGCGTCCGGCGGCTCGTAGCGCAGGTCCACCAGCCGCGGCGGGTGCGGAGACCCGGCGCCCATGCCCAGCAGGGCTCCCATCCCCAGCTCGTGCAGGTCCCGCTCGTCCAGGATCCGCACGGCGAGCCCTTCCCGGGTGGCGACGTCCCGCGCGATCGACGCCAGGTCGTCCGGGACGAGCTCGCTCGGCGGCCGGTTTACCAGCTCCCGCGCGAGCGCCAGGGCTTCGGCGTCCAGAAGCCCGGCGGTGACGGCGTCGCTGTAAGGCGCGGCCGGTCCGGTGGCGGCGGTGTCGCTCTCGGGTCCTGACCCCTGGATGGTGATGGCATCGGTCTCGGGTCCTGACCCCTGGATGGTGATGGCATCGGTCTCGGGTCCTGACCCCTGGATGGTGATGGCATCGGTCTCGGGTCCTGACACCTGGATGGTGATGGCATCGGTCTCGGGTCCGGCCGGTCCGGTGGTGGTGTGCTCTCCGGGGTCGGCGGGGGTTCGGTCCGCCGTCAGGCCGGTGAGGGTCACGGTGAGGGCGCTCCGGGCGGTCAGGGCCAGGCCCGCCACGACCGCGCGGACGGATTCGGCGGCGCCGAGCCGGTCGGCGGTCCGAGACGCCAGGTCGACCCGCACGGTGTCGCCGGGTACCAGGGCCGCCGCGGCGGACGCGGCGGCGCGCAGCCGTTCGGGGTCGGACTCCGCGCGTGGCCCGAGGCCGGCGAGCAGGACGGGGCCTTTGTCCTCGGCCGGCGTGGTGGAGCCCGGCTCGGCGGTGAACCCCTCCCAGCGCAGCAGGCCTGCCAGGCGGAGGCTCTCCACCTCCTCGGTGAAGACCCCTCTCACTTCCGGTGCGTCTTTTCGGCCGCCACCCATCGCGACGTCCATCGCCTTCCTCTCCCCGTCCCGGCGCGGCACTCTCCCCGTCCCGGCGTGGCGCCAAGTCTTCCGCCGGCGGCCGGGCGCCGGCAGGGCATCCGGCACGGTGATCCGGCGATGGGCTGGTCGCCGTGCACATCGGGGGCGGTCCCGGCCGGGTTACCTTCGCCGCTACGCCTTGCAGAGAGGAGCTCGTTGATGAGCCGTTTCCGGGTCTCCATGGACATCGGCGGCACATTCACCGACGTCATCGGCTACGACGAAGCCACCGGCCGTTACCAGGTGGGCAAGTCGTCCACGACGCCGGAGGATCTGACCGAGGGAGTGCTGACAGCGCTTGAGTCCCTGGTGGACTCTCCAGGTGATATCTCGTTCACGGTGCACGGCACCACACAGGGGCTGAACGCCTTCCTGGAACGGCGCGGCGTGAAGGTGCTGCTGCTGTCCTCCAAGGGGGCCAAGGACACCTACCACATCGCCCGCGGGCCGCGTACGAAGCTGTACGACCTGCACTTCCGCAAGCCGGCTCCGCTGGTGCCGCTGCGCGACATCGTCGAGGTCGGCGGCCGGTTCGACGCCGCCGGTACCGAACTGGAGCCGCTGGACGAGCAGGCCGTGCGGCAGGCCGCGCGGCGCTACCGTGACGGCGGGTTCGGCGCGATCGCGGTGTCCTACCTTTTCAGCTACCTGGACCCCGCGCACGAGCTGCGCACCCGGGAGATCCTGGCCGAGGAGCTCGGCGAGGAGCTGACGATCTCGCTGTCGCACGAGGCCGCGAAGGAGTGGCGGGAGTACGAGCGCACCTCCTCGGCGGTCGTCGAGGCCTATACCGGGCCGGTGGTGCGGCGGTACCTGGAGCGACTGGAGCGGAACCTGACGGAGCGGGGGCTCGCCGTGCCGCTGCACGTGATGCAGTCGTCCGGAGGAATCCTCACCGCCGAGTCGGCCCGCCGCCGCCCGTTGCAGACGCTGCTGTCCGGTCCGGTCGGCGGCACGATGGGCGGGGTCGAGCTGGCCAAGGCGATCGGCCGGCCGAACCTCATCTGCGTCGACATGGGCGGCACGTCCTTCGACGTGTCGCTGGTCGTGGACGGGCAGCCGGACATCTCGCCGGAGGCCAAGATCGACGGCCTGCCGATGCTGATGAGCGTCGTGAACATCCACACCATCGGGGCCGGCGGCGGCTCGGTCGCCTGGCTGGAGGCCGGCGGCCTGCGGGTGGGCCCCCGCTCGGCGGGCGCGACCCCTGGGCCCGCCTGTTACGGGCGCGGCGGTACCGAGCCGACCGTGACGGACGCCAACCTGCTGCTGGGCCGCATCGACCCGGAGTGGTTCGCCGGCGGTTCGCTGGAGCTGGACACCGGCGCGGCGCGGACGGCGCTTGAGGGACTGGCGCAGGGACTGGGCCTGGACACCGTGGCGATGGCCGAGGGCGTCTGCGACGTGGCCAACGCCAAGATGGCGCAGGCGATCAGGACCATCACCGTCTCGCGGGGCATCGAGCCGCGTGACTTCACGCTGGTGGCCTTCGGCGGCGCGGGTCCGATGCACGCGGTGTTCCTGGCCAGGGAACTCGGCATCGGCGAGGTCGTGGTGCCGCGCTTCCCCGGCGCGTTCTCCGCGTGGGGGATGCTGCAGACCGACATCCGCAAGGACTTCTCCGACACCTACTTCTTCCTCGACGCCGACCTGGACACCGCCGACATGGCGGCCAAGCTCGGCGCGATGGCCGAGGCCGCCCTGACCTCCCTGGCCGAGGAGGGGGTGCCCGAGGCGAACCGCCGGGTGGAGTACGCGGTGGACATCCGGTACGCCGCCCAGGAGTACACGCTCACCGTGCCGCTCCTGGACGCGGACGAGCCCGCGAGGGACGACTTCGTGGAGATCATCGCCAAGCGGTTCGGGCAGCAGCACGAGACCCGGTACGGCCACGCGAACCTCGGCGCGCCGATCGAGTTCGTCACGCTGCGCACCACCGCCTTCGGCGACCTCGGCCGGGGCGCCGCCGAGCGGGTGGAGCGCGCGGCGGACGCGACGTTCCCGCACCGCCTGCGCGACGTCGTGTTCGACGGCGAGACCCACTCCACGCCGCTGATCCGCCGCGAGGACCTCGCGGCCGGGCACCAGTTCGAGGGCCCGGCGATCATCGTGGAGGGCACCGCCACCACCGTGGTGCCACCCGGATTCTCGGTGTCGGTCGACCCCATCGGCTCCCTGGTCGTCCGCGCCGGAGCGGGCACCGGACCGGATGCGGACGTGACGCTGTGAGCAACGCTGTGACAGGAGGAGTCGTGACCGAAGACAGGACCGTCGACCCGGTCGTGGTGGAGATCATCCGCAACGCGCTCGCCGCGGCCGCCGACGACATGAACGCCACCCTCATCCGATCGGCCTACACCCCGATCATCTACGAGGGCGGCGACTGCGTCGTCGCGCTGCTGGACGACCAGCACCAGGTGCTCGGCCAGTCCGCCGGCCTGCCGATCTTCCTGGGGAACCTGGAGATCTGCACCAGGGCCACCGAGGAGCAGTTCGGCCGCGAGGCGTGGCAGCCGGGCGACGTCTGGATACTCAACGACAGCTACCTCGGCGGCACCCATCTCAACGACGTGACCATCTTCGGGCCGGTCTTCGTCGACGAGGAACTGGTCGGCTTCACCGCCACCCGGGCGCACTGGATCGACGTGGGCTCCAAGGACCCCGGCGGGTCCATGGACTCGGTGAACATCTTCCAGGAGGGCCTGCGGCTCGGCGCGCAGAAGCTGGTCGAGGGCGGCCGCGACGTCCCCGGGGTGATGAGCACGATCGCCACGAACGTGCGCTTCCCCTACCAGACCAGCGGCGACATGCACGCCATGATCGCCACGATCAAGATGGGCCAGGCCCGCCTGGAGGAGATCGTCCGGCGCTTCGGCCTCGACACGCTGCGCGCCGCCCGCGACGAGATCTTCGCCCAGACCGAGGCGCTGGAGCGGGAGGTCATCGCGACGATCCCGGACGGCGTCTACACCGCCGAGGGTTGCCTGGACAACGACGGCATCGACCTCGCCACCCGCGTCCCGATCAAGTTGAAGATCACGGTCTCCGGCTCGGACATCGACTTCGACGTCACAGAGTCGGCCGACCAGACGACCGGGCCGATCAACTGCGGCGCCTCCCAGACGGTGTCGGCCTGCCGGGTCGGGTACAAGCTGCTCGTCAGCCCGGACGTTCCCGGCAACGGCGGATCCTTCCGCCCGATGACCGTCCAGGTGCGGGCGGGGTCGGTGTTCGGCGCGGTCGCCCCGGCCGCCTGCCAGTGGTACTTCTCCCACCTCGGGCTGCTCATCGACATGGTGGCCAAGGCGCTCGCTCCCGCGATGCCGGACAAGGTCGCGGGCGCCAGCCACGGCGACTCGATGATCGTGCTGCTGGCCGGCACCGATCCGCGTACCCGGCGCGACTACGTCAGCCTGGAGGCCACTCTCGGCGGCTGGGGCGCCTGGGACGGCTCGGACGGCGAGACCGCGCTGATCAACAGCGTGAACGGCTCGCTCAAGGACATGCCGATCGAGGTGTTCGAGACCCGTTACCCGATCCGCGTCAGCCGGTACGAGATCAGGCCCGACTCCGGCGGCCCCGGCCGCTACCGCGGTGGCAACGGCGTGGTCCGCGAGTACACCGTGCTGCACGACTGCACGGTCTCGCTCTGGTTCGAGCGGTCCTCCACCCCCGCGTGGGGTCTGTTCGGCGGGCACGACGCGGTGCCGCCGGAGGTGATCATCAACCCGGGCCGTTCCGACGAGCGGCGCATCCTCAAGTGCAACGGCTTGCGCCTGGCCGCCGGTGACGTGATCCGCTGCATGACCGGCGGTGGCGGAGGATTCGGCGATCCCGCCGAGCGCGACGCCGACGCCGTCCGGACGGACGTGCTCGACGGGCAGGTGTCCGCGGCGCGGGCGGGGGAGCTCTACCCGGTGTCCGTCTGAGCCGTCGCCCCGATCTCGGTACGGCGGCGCGAGCGGGCCGCGGCGCCGCCGTACCGGGACGCGAGCGGGCTGCGGCGGCGCCGTACCGGGACGCGACCGGGCCCGCGCCGCCGTACAGGAGCTGACCGGGCCGGCGCCGCTGTACCGGGACGCGAGCGGGCCGGCATGCCGTACCGCCGGAGCCGTTCCGAGGGGTGGGCCGGGACGGGTCAGCTCACCTCGGGGAGGAGGGCGTAGCAGGCGAGGTGCAGGGCCAGCCGCTGGTCGGGGCGGTCGGGGTCGATGCCGCGTGCCCTGATGCGCTCCACCCGGCCGAGCACCGTGTTGCGGTGCACGCCGAGCCGGGCGGCGGCCTGGCTGGTGGAGTTCGAGCAGTCGAGCAGCGCGGCCAGCGTGGTGACCAGCACCGGCCCGTCCGGCGCGGCGAGCAGGTCGGCCAGCACCATCCGCGCGGAACCGACGAGCTCCGCCTGGGACAGCGAGGCCAGCAGCACCCGGAAGCCCAGCTCGTCGAAGGAGCGCACCGTCCCGTGGCCCTCCCGTACCGTCACCCCGGCCGCGAGCATCGCCTGCGACAGTGACTCCCGCAGCCCTCCTGCTCCATCGGCGACCCGGCCCACGCCCCCGCTCAGCGGGATGGGCGAGCGCATCCGGGTGAGGTTGCGCCGCAACGCCGACGCCACCTGCTCCACCGTGACCTCCTCGCCGGTCCACCAGCCGGCCCAGCCGGTGTCCCACGGCACCAGGGGCAGGTCGGGGAAGACCTCCTGCCAGGCCGAGATGACGCCCGGCCCGGTGGCCGTGGGGTCCAGCGTCGTGTCCGAACGCAGGAACACCGCGATGTGCCGCCCGGTGACACGCCATCCGAGCGCCCGCTCCGAGACGGTCTCCTCCTCGTTCTCTCCGCCGCCGACGGTCTGCTGCCCGTGCGCCGCGCCGCGGAGGGGCTCTTCGCGGTTCCCGCCGTTCGCGCCGGTTCCGTGACCACGGGCGGCGGGGCCCTCGTGCGCCACCTGCCCGGGTTCTGAGCCGGCAGCGGCGAAGACGGCGCGCAGTGCGGCCCGGCCGCGCTCCGCGTCGTGGACGGCGTCGACGCGCTCTCTGGCGACCGAGGCGGCCAGCGGTCCACGGGCCAGCCGCAAGATGAGGTGCACCGTCTCGGCCCACGTGGGGGAGGGCGGCCCGGCCAGGGCGGCGACCAGGTCGGCCCAGCGGCGGCCGTCCGGGCCGGGCACGTCCACCCGGATGCGGTGCTCGGCCCGGTCGGCGGAGGACTGGCCCGCGAGCACGTGACCGTCCGGGGCCACCAGCGCGGCCGCCACTCCGGGAACCTCGGAGTTGATCACGCCGACGATGCCGCGGGCGTTGCTCCGCTCCGCGAACAGCTCCGCGCAACGCGCCGCCAGGCGGGCCCGGGCCGCCTCGGGGCTGGCGATGGCGGCCGCGAGGTCAAGGGCGCAGACGGCCGTGTCCCCGGTCACGACGAACACCGGCAGCCGCATCCGCCGCGCGAGCTGGGCGGTGGCCTGGTTCAGGCCGATGATGGCGGGGCTGACCAGGCAGGCGGCGCTGCGCTCCCAGGCCAGGCGCAGCGCGGACTCGACGGCCCAGGCGCCCTGCGCGAGCGCGCTTGAGAGCACCACCGCCGTACCGGGACCGCAACGGCGCACCTGGTCCAGCTCGGAGATGAGCGCCACCCGCGACACCGGCCGGGCGAGGTTCTCCCCGACCAGCATCTCGGCGTGGCCGAGCGGCCCGTACCTGACGAGCTCCTCCACGGTCAGCTGCTCGGCGGGGCGTCCGGCGCGTTTCATCGAGACTCCTGGCGAGGGTGACGCAGGGGGAAGCCGAAGGCGCCCGGCCCGCCGAGCCCCAGCCCGGGGCCGCTGTGCCATACCGGCGCGGCCGGCACGCAGAGCACGTCCACCTGGTCGCCGACGGTCAGCCGCTCCGGCCCGGTCATCCGCAGCGTGCCCCGGTCGAGCAGGCAGAGCAGGTCGGGCACCGCGGCGGTGAGCGCGCCGTCGGCGAGGGCGAGCACCAGCTCGTTGTGCGCCTCGAGCCGGATCAGGCGGCCGCTGTCGTGGTCGTGGACCACCATGCCCATCGGGTTGCCCGGATAGACGGTGCCCGCCTGCCGCACCGAAGGGCCGATCTCCACGACCCGGCCGCCGCCCAGGGACGTCGCCCCGGTGGCCTTCGCGAGATCGCGCAGCAGGCGCTCGTGCGGCGGGGCCCCGCGCCACGGCCATCCGTCGTCGCCGGGGTGCCCGTACGGGGGGCCGGGGGAGAACCACAGCGGGTCGCCGTCGGCCTGCCCCGGAGTGAGGCCCGACCACGAGGAGTCGCCGGCGGAGTCCGGAGTCCTGGCGCCGGCGGACTCCGGGGTCCGGCCGCCGGCGGAGGCGTGCCCGGACAGCAGCCGGCCGACCTCCAGCGTGCGGCTCACCGAGCCGTGGATCGCGGCCTCGCCCAGCCGTCCGGCCCGGGTCGGGTACATCGCGCACAGCAGCCACCCCCCGGCGGCTTGGGCGATCGACCGGGCGATGTGCTCGGCCCGGACCGAGCCGGTGTCCAGCAGGAGCGAGTCGTGCCCGGCGCTGACGATGGCCAGCGGGCTGAGCGACAGTCCGGCCAGCTCGTAGGTGGTCTGGTGGATGAGCGGGAACACCCGGCCCATGCCGTCGCAGTCGATCAGCGGCAGGCCGAGCAAAGCGGCCGCGGCCACCGGGTTCAGCGCGTTGACGCTCGCCGCGTTGAGGGGCATCACCGCACCGAGCGGGCCGCCGAACCGTTCGGCCAGGCTTCGTGCCAGGAGCACCGGCTCCTGTCCGGAGGGCGGCAGCTCGGCCATGGCGATCGTCGAGCCCATGGCGCCGACGGCCGCGCAGAACGTGTCCGGGTCGAGCTCGTCGGCGGTGACCAGCTCCACCGGCCCGGTCTGCGCGAGGATGTCCTCCAGCCAGAAGCCCGCGAACTCGATCCCCTCGCCGGCGGCGCTGGTCGAGAAGAACTCGGCCCCCGCGAGCAGGGCGGGAACGTCCGCCACGGTGATCCTCGAGCGCGTCATGCCCCGCCCCCGATCCGCGCACGGGCCACGTGGCCGCCATGGTTCCGCGTACGGGTCACGTCACCGTCATCGATCCGCGTGCCGGTCATGCCTCGTCCTCCGCGCGGCCGCCGGCGCGGACGACCAGGCGGTAGGAGCCGCTGCGCAGGAACGACAGCGACAGGGCGCGGGAGCTGACCACGCGCTCGCTGCCGAGCCGCGCGCCGCTCTCGGCCACCAGGGTGAGGGCGCGCTGCTCCACCGCGGCCTGCTTGCGGGCGAGCACCTCTGAGGTCTCGGCGTACAGCACGGTGTCCAGCCAGGCGCTGGGCTCGGTGCCGGCCGCGCCGATGGCGGCCAGCTCGGCCGTGGGCTCCACCAGCACAGACGCCGACGAAAGCCGGGCGGCGGCGGCCCGCCCGCGGTCGGTCGCGATCCCGTCGCGGCCGTCCCCCTGCGGACCGGTACCGGCGACGGCGACGACCGCGGTGTGCTGGTCGTGCTCGGCGAGCAGGGCGAACGCCGACGCGGTGGCCGCGTGCGAGCCGTGGATCGGCGTCAGCGACGCCTGCGGCACGGCCATCCGCACACCGCCCGGCCCGGGGCGGTCGGTCGCCACGTGCGGGAGGCCGTCGCGGACGTGGCCGACGGCGAGACCCTCCGGCCGGGCCAGGGCGACGACCGCGTCGTCCACTCCCGCGAGCCGGGCGGCGCCGGTCAGCGCGGCGGCGCCGGTGGCCCACAGCCCCAGCACGGGCAGCACCCGCAGCCGTTCGGCGGAGATCCGGCCGCCGTCCCCGGCCACGAACCAGGCCGACGTCGAGGCCCCGAGCCGGCGGGCGATGCGCACGCAGCGTTCCACCACCTGCTCGGCCCGGCCCAGCAGCGCGGTGTTGATCACCGTCGCCGCCTCGCGGTCCAGCAGGCCGAGGCCGCCGACCTGGTGGGAGAGCGAGACCCTGAGCCGGGGGAAGGCGTCACGGATGATCTCGGCGGCGGCCAGCTCGTGGTCGGGGCAGCCGAGGGCGCCCGTCGCGGTCAGCGCCAGCGCGCTCACCCCCTCGGCCTGGGCCGCGGCGGCGGTGCGGAGCATCTCGTAGATGTCCAGCGTCGCGAGCTCCACCCCGAACAGGTCGTGCCCTCCGATCACGGCGGCCTGGCGCCGCACCAGCGCCCGGATGAGCGGGGAAGGGTGGGCACTTCCAAGGCCGCGGGCCGGCAGCCGGGGCATGACCCGCACGGCGGCCACCGGCGACCCGGCGCTCGCCGGGTCGAGCTCGGCGGAGACGTCCCAGGTCACCGATCGGACCGGTGTCCCCCGGGCGAGGTCGCGCAGCTCGCGGGCGAGCTCGGGCTCGTCGCCGGAGCGGCACGCGGCATGCCGGATCTCGCCACCGACGACGAGCGCGGCGCGGGCGTGGCCGGCGGCCAGCCGGACGCCGATCCGCGCACCCTCCACCTAGCTCCTTCGTCCTCGCAGCAGCCGGTCGAAACTCACCGCTCCGAGGATCAGCGCACCCTGTACGACCTGCTGATATATGGTATCCCAGCCCAGCAGGTTGAAGCCGTTGCCGATGAGCGTGATGAGCAGCACGCCGATGAGCCCGCGCCAGATGGCGCCCTCGCCGCCGAGCACGCTCGTGCCGCCCACGACCGCGGCCGCGATGGCGGTCAGCTCCATGCCCGTGGCCATGCTCGCCTGGGCGGAGCCACCGCGGGCGGCCAGGACCAGCCCGGCCAGCGCCGCGCACACGCCGCTGATCGCGAAGACCGCCACCCGCACCCCGCCGACCCGGATGCCGGAAAGGCGCGCGGCCTCCTCGTTGCCGCCGACGGCGTAGATGCGGCGGCCGAACGTCGATCCCGCGAGCATCGCCCAGCAGACCGCCGCGACCACCAGGAACAGCAGCGAGGCCGCGGTGATCCCGCCGAGCGTGGTCGGCCAGCTCAGCGCCTGGAAGGCGGTGACCCGGTCGTCCGGCGGGTACACGATGGCGCCGGCCGTCAGGATCACGGCGAGCCCCCGGTAGATGATGCTGAGCGCGAGCGTGGCGATGAACGAGTGGACCTTGACGGTGATCACGACCAGGCCATTGATCGCGCCGAGCACGCCGCCGGTCAGCACCGCGGCGGCCATGCCGGCCGGCACCCCGGCGTGCGTGGTGACCACCACGGCGACGATCGCGGACACGGCCAGCACGGCGGTGATCGACAGGTCGAAGGCGCCCGAGATGATGACGAGGGTGGCGGCACAGGCCAGCAGGCCGATCACCGCGGCCTGGTCGAGCAGGTTGACCAGGTTGCCGGTGCTCAGGAAGGTCTGCGTGGTCACCGACAGCGCGATCACGATCACCACCACGCTGAGCACGATGCCGAAGTCGTGCAGCTTGGTGAACCTGCTCGCGGCGGCCCGGCCGGTCGTCTCGGTCGCCGCCTCGGTGTCGGCGGTGATGGTCATCGCTGCTCCTCCGTGCTGGTGCGGCTGGATACGGTGGGGGTCGTCGGGTCGACTCGGCCGGGCGCTGCTCGGCCGCCCGGCTCGGGGGGCGGGTCCGTGCCGGGGAGGTCGTCGGCGAAGGCCATCGCGAGCACCTGCTCGCGGGTCGCCTCGCCCCGGGCGTACTCGGCGACGAGCCGGCCGTGCCGCATGACGAGCACCCGGTGCGAGAGCCCCAGCACCTCCTCCACCTCGGAGGACACCATGAGGACCGCCATGCCCTCGGCGGCCAGGTCGACCAGGAGCCGGTGGATCTGGCTCTTGGCGGCCACGTCGACGCCGCGGGTCGGCTCGTCGACCAGCAGCACCCTGGGCCGTTCCAGCAGCCACTTGCCGAACAGCACCTTCTGCTGGTTGCCGCCCGACAGCGTCCAGACGGGCCCGCTCAGATCGGAGCCGCGCACGTCCAGGTCGCGCAGCATGGTCCCGGCCACCGATCGCTCGGCGCCGCCCTGGACGAAACCCGCGAGCTGCCGGGAACCCAGGCTGGCCAGCGCCATGTTCTCGCGGACCGAGCGGGCCAGCACCAGGCCCTGCTCCTTGCGGGACTCCGGGACCATGGCCATGCCGGCGGCCATGGCCTGCGGGGGCGAGCCCGAGGGCACCGCGCGGTCGTCCACCACGACGGTGCCGCCGTCCCGCGCGTCGGCGCCGAAGATCGCGCGCAGCGTCTCGGACCTGCCGCTGCCGACCAGCCCCGCCACCCCCACGATCTCCCCGGCCCGGATCTCCACCGACACGCCCCGCACCGCCGTGCCGCGGCGCACGTCGCGCGCGCTGAGCAGCACCGGGGCGGACGGGGCGACCGGAGCCGGTTCGGGGTACATCAGCTCGAGCGGCCGGCCGACCATGTGGCGGACCAGGCTGTCGGGCGTCTGCTCGGCGGCCGGCCCGGTGACCACGTGCCGGCCGTCCCGCAGCACGGTGACGTCGTCGCAGACCGACAGCACCTCCTCCAGGAAGTGCGAGATCAGCACCACGGCGGTGCCGTCGGCCGCGAGCTGCCTGATGACGGCCATCAGCCGGTCGGTCTCGGTCTTGGTGAGCAGCGCGGTGGGCTCGTCCATGCCGATCACCGAGGCGCCCGACACCAGTGCCCGCAGGATCTCCACCTGCTGCTGCGCGGCGAGCGGCAGGTCCCGCACCAGGGCCGAGGGGTCCAGTTCGAACCCGGTGCGCTCCAGCAGCCGGGCGAACGTCCTGCCGTCCTTGCGGCCGGACCGCCAGCCCAGCCGGTTGTGCCATCGGCCGAGGTAGACGTTGTCCAGCACGGTCATCGCCGGCACCAGGGCGAGCTCCTGGGAGATCAGCGCGAAACCGTGCCTCAGCGCGTCGCGCGGCGACCCGACCGAGATCGGCCTGCCGTCCAGCAGGACCCGCCCGGTGTCCGGGGCCACCGCCCCGCACACCGCCTTGAGCAGCGTCGACTTGCCGGCGCCGTTCTCGCCGAGCAGCCCGTGCACTCGTCCTCCGTAAAGGGTGAACGAGACGTCACGCAACACGGGCACCCCGCCGTAAGCCTTGCCGAACCCTTCCAGGTCGATCCTGACCGGCTGGGACATCGGGTGACCCCCTTCCGAGCCGCTGTGGCTATTCGTCGTACTCGCCCTGGATGCCGGCGAGCCCCTCCTTGGTGCCCTTGCCGTCGTTGGGGGCGAGGGCGGTCTCGCTGTTGGTCGCCGACACGTTCTGGCCGCGCGCCTTGGCCAGGCCGAGCTCGGCCGCCTTGGCGCCGGCGGTCTTCTCCGGTATGTAGTAGGTGGCGAACCAGCGGCCCGCCGTCACCGCCTGCACCGCCTGGTGGGAGCCGCCGTTGCCGATCAGCTGCACGTCCTTGCCCTTGACCACGGCCTCGGCGCCCGCGATGGCCTGGGAGGAGCCGATGACGACGTCGACGCCCGGCTGGGACTGCAGCACGTCCTGCATCGCCTTGCGGCCGCTCTCCTTGGTGTAGCCGCCCTCGACCTGGGCGACCAGCTTCACGCCGGCCCCGGCGGACAGGGCCTTGACCGCGGCCTCGGTGCGGGCGTTGTCCAGCGGGAGCGACTTGAAGCCCTCCAGGTAGGCGACCTCGCAGGGGTCGAGCTTCTTGCTCTCGCAGGCGGCCACGCCGAGCTCGCCGAGCTTGCGCCCGTTGTCCACCGGGACGTCCAGCAGCGTGATCATGCCGGGCACCTGCGGGTCGGGGGTGTCGTAGCGGGTGCCCACCGGGGTGAACTCGGCCACCACCGTGATGCCGGCCGCCAGCGCCTGCTTGACCGCGGGCACCACGGCGGCGCCGTCGTTGGCCTGGACGACGAACACGTCGAAGCGCTTGGAGGTCACCGCGTCCTGGATCTGCTGGACCTGGGTCTGGGCGTCGAAGTTGGGGTCGAAGAACTCGGCCTCGGCGTCGTTGGCCTTGGCGTACTCCTCGATGCCCGACCAGGTGGCCGCGGCGAAGGAGTTGGCCCGGGCGAACCCGAAGAAGGCGATGCGCTTGTGCCCGGCGGCCGCGCCGGCCGGCGCGGCGGTGGAGGACGAACCGGTCGCCGTGGTGCCCGACTCGGGCGCGACGCACGCGGTGCTCAGCGCCAGCGCCCCGGCCACGACACCGAGGGCGAGTCCCTTTTTCCTGATCTGCATGTGATTCCGCTCCTCGGTTACGCGAGTTCGCCCGCGCGGGTCCCGCCAGGGGTTCCGCCGGTCTCGTAGGTCTTGTCGCCGGTCCCATCGCCGGTGGCGGCCACCACCGTGTAGACGCCGCCGCCCTGGCCGGCGTCCGGCCCGCCGTCGAGCAGAGCGCCCAGTTCGCCGGTCACCTTCTGGCGCCAGGGGTCGTCGAGCCACTGCTGGTAGTCGGAGGGGCCGAGCCACGTGGCGGTGACCAGATACGGCTCGCCGGGGCCGGTCGGCCGGTGCAGCGCGGCTCCGAGACAGCCCGGCAGCGCGGCCGACCGGCTCAGCACGCCATGGCGAGCGAAGAAGTCCTCCAGATCGCCGTCTTTGCCGGGGAGGGGTTTGAGGTAGAGAACACTGCGGATCACGTGCTCCTCCGAGCGCATCGAGCGGGCGGTGCCCACCGTCCTGGGACGGCGTGGCAGAAACTGTAGAAACCGGCTCGGCACCACCCTGGGCGTGCCGCACATCCGGATGTGCGGCCGCTGTGCAGTCCGCCGCACCTCCCTGACGGGGAACCGGTGATGCTCGTCCTTGTCCCGTTCACCAGCGGTTGGGGGAGCATTGACCATGCGGTTGCAGTGTGACATTGTACTGACGCTCTGCCGAGTAAACCTGGGCAAAACCGTCAAAAACCTCCAAATTTCCCGTAAGGCCTAAACCGGTCGCATGATGCAGCGTTGCCGCGGCCAGGGACGAGGGCCCCCGAGGCGCTCTTCGTCGCGGGCGACGCCGGCCGCGGCCCGTGGAGGAGGAAGAACCACTTGATCACCCTGTCGGCCCTTGTGCTTCCCGACCGCGACTCACCCGCGGACCTCATCGCCGATGTCCGTGAGGCCGAGGCCGTCGGAGTGCGCACCGTATGGACCTACGACCACCTGACCTGGCCCCCGCTGGAGGACCGGCCATGGCATGCCGCCGTCCCGCTCCTGGCGGCGGCCGCGGCCTCCACCACCAAGGTCCGCCTCGGCACGCAGGTGGCCACCCCGAACTACCGGCACCCGGTCACGTTCGCCAAGGAGATCATGACCCTCGATCGTCTGAGCGCCGGCCGGCTGGACATCGGCGTCGGCGCGGGCGCCGAGAGCGCGGACGCGGCCGTGCTGGGGGGACCGGCCCGCAGCCGCAAGGAGCGGACGGAGCGGTTCACCGAATGGCTCGGCATGCTGGACCATCTGCTCACGCATGACGTCAGCACCCTTCGCGGGCGGCACTTCAGCGCCGTCGACGCCCACCAGATGCCCGGCTGCGTCCAACAGCCGCGCGTCCCGCTGACGGTCGCCGCGGCGGGCGAGAGGGCCTTGCGCCTGGCCGCCCGGTACGGCCAGGCATGGGTCACCTACGGCGGCTACCAGCGGCAGCATGATCCGGAGTCCTGGTTCCAGGCCGTCGGGGCACAGAGCCAGGAGCTGACCAGGGCACTCGCGGCCGAGGGCCGGCCGGCCTCCGACATACGCCGGATCGCGCAGATCCCCCTCGACGTGACCTGGCCCTTCGAAAGCCCGGAACGGTACGCCGACTGCCTCGGGCGCCTGAAGGACCTCGATTTCGACGAGATCACCGTTCACTGGCCGCGCGCCCACGACCGCAGGGGAACGCCGTCGAGCGCCCTCGCGTTCGTCGCCGCCGCGCACGGCCTCTGAACCTCCAGGACAGGAAGAAAGGACAACGATGGACAGGACGAGCAGGCTGGCGATCGATGTCGGGGGGACGTTCACCGATGTCGTCGAGCTGGTCCCCGAAACAGGGGAGCTCCGCTTCGACAAGGTCCCGACGACCCCCGAGGAGCCGACCAAGGGCGTGATGGACGCCTTCCAGGTCGCGCGGGCGCCCATGAGCGACATCGGCATGTTCACCCACGGGACGACCCTCGGGCTGAACGCCCTGCTGACGCGCACCGGCGCCCGTACGGCGGTGATCGGCACCAAGGGCTTCCGCGACGTCTACCTTCTCGGCCGGACCGATCGCCGGACCAACTACGACATCACCTACCGCAAGCCGCCGGCGCTGCTCGAACGCTACGACACCTTCGAGGTGACCGAGCGGAGCCGCTTCGACGGCACCGTGCACACCCCCTTCGACGACGACGACGCGCGCCGCGTGGCGGCGGTCATCGGCGAGCGCGGGTACCGGTCGGTGGCGGTGGCCTTCCTGCACTCCTACGCCAACCCCGCGCACGAGCTGCGGATGCGCGAGGTGCTCGCCGAGGTCGCGCCCGAGGTGGCGGTCACGCTGTCGCACGAGCTGTCGCGCGAGTACCGCGAGTACGAGCGCACCAGCACGGCCGTCCTGGACGCCTACGTCAAGCCCATCGTGCGCCGCTACCTGGCGACGCTGGAGCAGGAGCTGACCTTGGGCGGGTTCGGCGGGCGGTTCCTCATGACGCGCTCCGGCGGCGGGGCCATGACCGCGAGCTCGGCACGCGAGCAACCCGTCAGCCTGATCCTCTCCGGCCCGGCGGGCGGCGTCATCGGCGCGGCGGCGCTGTCCAAGATCCTCGACCGGCCCAACCTCATCACCATCGACATGGGCGGGACCAGCCTCGACGCGTCGCTGATCCTGGACTCCGAGCCGGTGCTGTACCAGGGCGCCGAGTTCGAGCAGATGCCGATCAACACCCCCTCCCTGTACATCCACACCATCGGCGCGGGCGGCGGCTCGATCGCCTGGCTGGACGAGGCGGGCGCGCTTCAGGTGGGCCCGCAGAGCGCGGGCGCGGCGCCGGGACCGGCGTGCTACGGCCGCGGCGGCACAATCCCGACCTTCACCGACGCCGCCCTGGCGCTCGGATACCTGGGGAGCGGCAACCCCCTGGGCGGCAAGCTCACCCTGGACGCCGATCTGGCGGACAAGGCGCTGGAGCCGATCGCCGCCGAGCTGGGCATGACCGTCAAGGCGCTCGCCCAGGGGATCGTCCGGATCTCCAACACCAAGATCATGGGCGCGGTGCGGGCCATCACCGTCGAGCTGGGCCGCGACCCCAAGGACTTCGCGCTGCTGTCCTTCGGCGGCGGAGGCGGGCTGGTGGCCGTCGAGGTGGCGCGCGAGCTGGGCATTCCCACCGTCATCGTCCCGCCCGGCCAGGGAGCCTTCTCCGCCTTCGGGATGCTGATGGCCGACGTGCAGCACGACTTCGCCCGTACCGCCGTCGCGTCGCTGGACGGGCTGGACCCCGCGGCCGTCGACGCCGCCTACGGCGAGATGGAGCAGCAGGCCCAGGCGCAGCTGGCCGCGGAGGGATTCGGCGACGACAGCGTGAGCCTGGTCCGGTCCCTGGACGTGCGGTACGCGGGCCAGGAGCACTCGGTGACCGTGGCCTTCCCCGCGGGAGAAGCGAGCGCGACCGGCCTGGCGGCGGTCGCCGAGGCCTTCGCCCGGCTGCACGAGCGGCAGTACGGCCACACCATGGACGACCCGGTCGAGGTCACGACGCTGCGCCTGCGGGCCACCGGATCGGTGGACAAACCGGCGCTGCCGCCGGCCGCGCGGCGCGAGTCCGGCACGCTGGAGGCCGAGGGCACCCGCCCGGTGTACCTGTCGGCGGACCTGCCGGCCGTCGGCTACGCCCTCTACACCCGCGAGTCGCTGCTCGCCGGTGACGTCATCGAAGGCCCCGCCGTGATCGCCGAGCACACGGCCACCTCCGTCATCCACGCCGGCGACCGCCTCGAGGTCGGGCCGTACGGCGAGATGGTCATCTCCGTCAACCCCGCGACCAAGGAGGTCACCCGATG
Source organism: Sphaerisporangium perillae (assembly GCF_023276435.1). GTDB lineage: Bacteria > Actinomycetota > Actinomycetes > Streptosporangiales > Streptosporangiaceae > Sphaerisporangium > Sphaerisporangium perillae. Next base: position 145,115 of record NZ_JALLPO010000015.1, on the reverse strand, counting down.
AGCGACTCCATCACCACCGAGATCATCCGGCACGGCCTGCTCGCCGCCGCCGAGGAGATGGCCCGCAACCTGTGCCGGACCGCGTACAACACCGTGGTCTACGAGATCCACGACTACGGCATCGGCATCCACGACGCGAACGGGGACGTCGTCGCCGACGCTCCCGGCATCGCGGTGTTCACCCGGGGGAACGACCACGGCATCAAGAAGGCCGTGGAGTTCCTCGGCAAGGACGCCATGCGGCCCGGCGACGTGATCATCCTCAACTTCCCGTACTGGTCCTCCGCCCACACGCTGGACCCGCTGGTCTTCGCCCCCGTCCATCACGACGGCGAGCTGATCGGCTTCGCGTCCTGCCGGATCCACGTCCTCGACCTCAAGCAGAAGGACCCGGGGTACGTCCTGGACTCCACGGACATGTCGCAGGAGGGCATCTTCTTCCCGGCCACCAAGCTGTACCGGGAGGGAGTCCAGAACGACGACGTCTTCAACCTCATCCGGTTCAACAGCCGGATGCCCGAGCGCACGATCGGCGACATCCAGGCGCAGGTCTCCGCCTGCGTCACCGGCGTCCGCCGCACCCAGGAGATCGCGGACAAGTACGGCGCCGAGACGCTGCTCGCCGCGATGGACGCGATCAACGACCACGGGGAGAAGCTCGCCCGGCTGGCCCTGGCCAAGCTCCCCAAGGGCACCTGGAGCGCGCACGACTTCGTCGACAGCGACGGCATCGACCTGGACCGCCTGATCAAGATGCAGGTCACGGTCACGATCACCGACGACGAGATGATCATCGACTGGACCGGCAGCGACCGGGACGTGCGAGGGCCCATCAACCTGCCCGTGGGGCAGACCGAGGCCTTCTGCAGCCTCATCTTCAAGGCCCTGACCACTCCCGACACCTCGGTGGTGGCCGGCAACTTCCGGCCGATGCGCGTCATCACCGAACCCGGATCGGTGATGCACGCGGTCCCGCCCATGCCGACCTTCACGCTCTGGACCGCGCTCATCGGCGGCGAGGTCGTGCTGAAGGCCCTCGCCCAGGGCATGCCCGACCGGGTGCCCGCCTGCTCCGGCGGCGACGTCTGCTCGATGATGGGCCTCGGGGTCAACCCGCGCAACGGCGAGTCGTGGCTGGAGGCGACCAACGAGGCGGTCGGGTTCGGCGGGCACGCCACAGGCGACGGCGAGGACGGCATCATGCACCTCTCCGAGCCCGGATGCCGCAACAACCCCGTCGAGATCCTCGAGACCAAGTCGCCGATGTTCATCGAGTCCTACGGCTACCGGCCGGACACCGGCGGCGCGGGCCGCTACCGCGGCGGCGTCGGCGTCGGGCGCACCTACCGGTTCACCGCACCCTCCACCGGCATCTGCCTGGTGTACAAGACCAAGACCAAGCCGTGGCCGATCGGCGACGGCCTCCCGGGCGACAACAACCACATCGTCCTCAACCCGGGCACCGACCGCGAGGTGGTGCAGGGCGGCAGCTACAACCACCTGGCGGCCGGTGACGTGCTGGTCAACAACACCGGTGGCGGCGGCGGGTACGGCCACCCCTTCGAGCGCGAACCGGAGCGGGTCGCCAAGGACGTGCGCAACGGCTTCGTGACCGCTGCCGCCGCCGCCCGCGACTACGGCGTGGTGCTCGACCCGGACACCTTCCAGATCGACCTCGAGGCCACCATCCGGCTCCGGGGCGAGGTGACCGCGTGAACGACCTGGAATCATCGCTCGCGGGAAGCCCCGCCGACGGAGAGGAACGCTGACATGGGATCCTCGCCCGGCGGGAGCGGCCCCACCACCGGAAAGGAAGGCTGAATGGGATCCACGTCCGGCGCAAGCCTGACCATCGTCAACGCCGCCGTCTTCGACGGCCGGTCGGCCGAGCTGTCCGACGGCCCGGTCCACATCTCGGACGGGACGATCGTCCAGGTGGGCGGCACCGCGGAGGCGGCGGACCGGGTGATCGACGCGCGGGGCGGCACGGTCGTCCCCGGCCTCATCGACGCCCACTTCCACGCCTACGGCGTCTCGCTGAGCCTGCTGGAGATCGAGTCGGCCCCGCTGAGCTACCTCGCGCTGGCCGGCGCCCGCCGGCTCGCCGCGGCGCTCGGCCGGGGGTTCACGACGGTGCGGGACGTGGCCGGGGGAGACCCCGGCCTGGCCAGGGCCATCGCCCAGGGCCTGATCCCCGCGCCCCGCTACCTGTACACCGGGCCGGCCCTCACCCAGACCGGCGGGCACGGCGATCCGCGTCCCGGCGACCAGGACCTGTGCGCCTGCGGGTCGCACACGGGCGAGATCGTGGACGGCGTGGACCCGCTCCGCCGGGCCGTGCGCGACCGCTTCCGCCGCGGCGCCCACGCCATCAAGATCATGACCTCGGGTGGCGTGGTGTCGCTGACCGACCCGATCCGGGTGCCGCAGTACTCGCCCGAGGAGGTCCGCGCGGTCACCGGCGAGGCGACGCGGCGGGGCAGCTACGTGGCGGCGCACGCCTACTCGCCCGAGGCCATCGTGCACTCGGTGGAGAACGGCGTGCGATCCATCGAGCACGGCAACCTGCTGGACACGCCGACGGCGAAGCTGATGGCCGAGCACGGCGCCTTCCTCGTGCCCACCCTCGCGACGTACGACGCGATGGGCAGGCGGGGCACCGACGTCGGGCTCGGCCCGGTCGGCCGGGCCAAGAACGCCGAGGTGCTGGAGGCCGGCCGCCGGGCCGTCGAGATCGCGCGGGCGGAGGGGGTGCGCATCGGCTTCGGCACCGACCTCATGGGCGCGCTCGACGACGAGCAGCTCAACGGCCTGCGGCTCCAGGTGGAGGTGGACGGCGCGCTGGAGGCCCTCCGCTCCGCCACGTCCGTGAACGCCGACCTGATCGGCCGCCCGGACCTCGGCCGCGTCGAACCGGGCGCGGTCGCCGACCTCCTCATCCTGGACGGCGACCCGTTCGGCGACCCGTCGATCCTGTGGTCCGCCCCCGAGCGCCGCACGGTCATCCAGGCGGGAAAGGTGATTTCGGCGTCCTGAAGGCCCTTTGCCGAGCGAGGCCGCTTTCATCGCGTCGTCATAATGGCGAATCGGGCGGGGTGCGGAGCGGCTAACTCGGTTTTGTTCCGGATGAAACCGATGGGAAACCTCCGGGAAGTGAACTTCGACCAGTGGTGAACCGCTGGTTGGGTATGGTCGCTTTTCCCGGAGGAGGCCCGCGTGCCTGAGATGTATTTCCAGGTGAGATGGCCCGATGGCTCGCGCCGGTGAGGGTTCGGTGACGGTCGAGAGGTTCGTCAGGTGAGCGCCGGCCACCACGCCGTCGTGGTGATCGGCGGCGGCCAGGCGGGCCTGTCGATGAGCCACCACCTGAAACGGCGCGGCGTCGACCACGTCGTGCTGGAACGGCACCGGGTGGGGCACGAGTGGCGCGCCCGCAGATGGGACTCGTTCTGCCTGGTGACGCCGAACTGGCAGTGCCGGTTGCCGGGCTTCCCCTACGCCGGCGACGACCCCGACGGCTTCATGCCACGCGACCAGATCGTGCGCTACATCGAGGAGTACGCCGCCTCGTTCCAGCCCCCGGTGCTGGAGGGGGTCACCGCGACCCGGCTGGCCGCCGCGGACCCCGGGTTCGAGATCCACACCGACCACGGCACGTTCACCGCCGAGCAGGTGGTGGTCGCGACCGGGCCGTACCAGACGCCGGTGATCCCGCGGCAGGCCGAGCGGCTGCCCCGGCAGGTGACGCAGCTCCACTCGGGGGAGTACCGCAGCTCCCGGCGGCTGCCGCCGGGCGAGGTGCTGGTGGTCGGCAGCGGCCAGTCCGGCTGCCAGATCGCCGAGGATCTGCACCTGGACGGGCGCCGAGTCCATCTCGCGGTGGGCTCCGCGCCCAGGGTCGCCCGCTTCTACCGGGGCAGGGACGTGGTCGCCTGGCTCGACCTGATGGGCCACTACGACAGGCCCATCGACTCCTTTGGTGACCACGACGTGGTACGGGCCCGCGCCAACCACTACGTCACCGGGCGGGACGGGGGCCGCGACATCGACCTGCGGGCCTTCGCCCGAGACGGCATGCGCCTGTACGGCAGGCTCGCCGGCGTCGAGGACGGCACGATCAGGTTCGCCCCCGACCTGCGGCGCAATCTCGACCACGCCGACGCCGTCTCCGAGAGCATCAAGGACACCATCGACTCCTTCATCGCCGATCACGGCATCGAGGCGCCCGCCGAGCGGCGGTACGAGCCGGTGTGGCAGCCCTCGACCGAGCCGGACCGCCTGGACGCGGGCGGCGTCACCTCGGTGATCTGGTGCACCGGGTTCCGCCGCGACCACGGCTGGATCAGGGTGCCGGTCTTCGACGGCACCGGCTACCCCGTCCACGAACGCGGCGTGACCGGCGTGCGCGGGCTCTACTTCCTCGGGCTGCCGTGGCAGCACACCTGGGGGTCGGGCCGGCTTTCCGGAGTCGGGGCCGACGCCGAGCACCTGGCCCGCCACATCGGTTCGGGCGGCACGCCGAGGCCGGGGCTGCGCGCCGTGCCCGCCGCCGGGCACTACTTCGTCCATCCCGAGCTGCTGGGGAGCTGAGCCGTGGTCTTCGACGCGCACCGCCACCTCGGCGTGCTCCCCGCCTACCCCTTCTACGGCGGCCCGCCCGTGCGGCCCGACGTGACGGCGCGGGCCACGGTGGAGCGGCTGCTGGAGGACCTGCACGCCGAGGGCACCCTTCGGGCCCTGGTGCTGCCGAACTACGGCGTCCCCGACCCCGAGGTCGCCTTCGGGTTCAACGAGCTCTGCCTGGAGGCGGCCGCGCGCGACGACCGCGTCCGCTGCGGGCTGTGGGTCTCGCCCAGGCCCGAGGACGCCGAGCGCACGTCGGCGGCGCTGGCGCTGGCGGGGGAGCCCGGCGTGCGGGCGCTCAAGCTGAGCTTCCTGCTCGGCGGCCGGCCCACCGATCCCGCCTGCCGGCCCGCGCTGGACCGCATCTTCGCCGTCGCCCGCCTCCACGACCTCGTCGTCCACGTGCACACCTCACCGGGCGCCGCCTCCGACATCGACGAGGTCGGCCACCTGGTCGAGTGGTACGGCGACGAAACGGCCGTCCACCTGGTCCACTTCGGGGGCGGGATGAGCGGCCACATCAAGCTCGCGGGATCCCGGTTCTTCGACTGGATCGCGGCGGGCAAGCGCGTCTACACCGACCTGTCCTGGGCGATCGGCTTCGCGCCCCGCTGGCTGGTCCAGGAGATCGACCGGCGCGGCATCGGCCACGACCGGGTGCTGTTCGCCAGCGACGAGCCCTGGGGCGACCACACGGGGGAGCGCGCCCGGCTCGGCGCGGCGGTGGGCGACGGCGAGCTCGCCCGCCTGATGTTCCACGACACCTTCGAGAAACTCTACGGCTGACCCTCCACGCGTCCCGATCACGAACCCCGACCCCGGACCTCCATCACGGACCCCGACCACGGACCCCGACCACGGACCCCGACCACGGACCCCGACCACGGACCCCGACCACGGACCCCGACCACGGACCCCGACCACGGACCCCGACCGGCTCGACAAAGGAGACACCATGCCCGACCTGACCGACCTCGAGAAGCAGAGCCTCACCGAGATCCCGCACCCCTCGCTCCCGGAGGGCTCGAGCCTCTACGGCGGCACCAAGGTATTCCCCGACTACCAGGCGGAGAACGGAGAGTCCTACTTCACGCTGGTGCACGGCATCGCCCACGAGTCCTCGGTCAGCTTCGTGGCGATATTGCAGGCCACCAGGGCGCTGCGCAAGGGCTTCGAGTCCGCCATCTACTTCTACGGGCCGGGCTCGCTCAACTGCCTGGCGACCCGCGGCTTCCCCACCACGGGCAGCTCGGCGTTCCCCGGCGAGCACAACATCAACAACTCGCTCAAGACCTTCATCGACGAAGGCGGCAAGGTCTACTGCTGCCGGTTCGGCCTGTCCCTCCACGGTGCCCGCGAGGAGGACCTGATCGACGGCGTCATCCCCACTCATCCGCTGGACGTGCAGGACGCCCTGATCCACTACGGCCGCAAGGGCGCGATCATCAACTCGACCTACATGTTCTAGGAGGTCACGCGTGAGCGTCGGTACCAGGGTCGATGTGGCGATCAGGGGCGTGCGGGTGGACGCGCCGGTGCGCCGCGCGGGCGGAGCGGGACCGAGCGACGACGGCCACCTGGTCATGGGTGGCGCCGGCGCGGCGATCCCGCTGAATCCCGACAGTCCGTATATCGTCCGCGACGGCACACTGTGGCTGGGGGAGACCGATCTCGGCCTGCCGGTCCGGCCGGTCCGCCGGCCACGGTTCTACGACCTGGTCACCGACCTCGGCGTCCCGTACGAGAAGATCGCCAAGCTGCACGGCGTGGACGTGCTGGCCACGACCGTCGTGCAGACCTGCGTCCGGTACGGCGAGGCCGACCGCTGCCGCTTCTGCACCATCGAGGAGTCGCTCAGAGCGGGAGCGACCGTCGCCGCCAAGACCCCGGCACAGCTCGCCGAGGTCGCCGAGGCGGCGGTGCGCCTGGACGGGGTACGGCAGATGGTGATGACCACCGGCACCACCAGCGGTCCCGACCGGGGCGCGCGGGTCCTGGCCCGCTCGGTGCGGGCGGTCCTCGAAGCCGTCCCCGGCCTGCCGATCCAGGTGCAGTGCGAGCCGCCCGCCGACCTGGCGTGGATCGCGGCGCTCAGACAGGCCGGGGCCACCGCGATCGGCATCCACGTCGAGTCCCTCGACGAGCGGGTCCGCCGCCGGTGGACGCCGGGCAAGGCGACGGTGCCGCTGAGCGCCTACGAGGCGGCCTGGGACGAGGCGGTGCGCGTGTTCGGCCGCAACCGCGTCTCGACCTACCTCCTCGCCGGCCTCGGCGAGGACCCGGCGGAGCTGGTCGCGGGCGCCGCGCGGCTGATCGAGCGGGGCGTCTATCCGTTCGTCGTGCCCTTCCGGCCGATGAAGGACTCGCTGGCGGGCCGGGACGGCGTGCCGGCCCCCTCGCCGGACGTCGTCCGCGAGGTGACCGAACAGGTGGCGGCGCTGCTCCGCGCGGCCGGCATGACAGGGGCGGAGCAGAAGGCCGGATGCGCCGCGTGCGGCGCCTGCAGCGCCCTCGCCGTGGCGGGCGGGTGAGGCGGATGACGGCGACCTTCGACCTCGACGCCGCCTCCTACGGCCTGGCGCGCGAGGCGAGCGCAGGATCGATCTGCGACGTGCTGCTCGGCGGGCGGCGGCCGTACTTCCTGATCGAGGAGGCGGACCGGGCCGCGACCAAGGCCTACCGGGCGCTTCGCGCGCAGGTCTTCGTGCGGGAGCAGGGGCTCTTCCACGGTCATGACCTGGACGAGCACGACGACGACCCGCGCACCGTGGTGCTGGTGGCCAGGAACCGCGCGGGCGCCGTCCTCGGCGGCGTCCGGCTCGGCCCGGCCGGGGAGGGCCCCGACATCGGCTGGTGGCGGGGTGGCCGCCTGGCGGTCGACCCGTCGGTACGGGGTGGCTCCGGCATCGGGCCCGCGCTGGTCCGGGCCGCCTGCGCCCGGGCCGAGGCCGCCGGGGCGCTGCGCTTCGAGGCCACGGTGCAGGCCCGCAACGAGCGGATGTTCACCCGGCTCGGCTGGCGGGCCGTGCGGAGCGTGCCGGTGGCGGGCGCCCCGCACGTGCTGATGCGCTGGCCGGTCGGGCGGATCGCCGCGCTCGCCGCCGGCACCAAGCAGGCGCTCGGCCCGCTGCTCGCCGGGCTGGCCCCGGGAGGCGCGGGGTTCGTCGGCGACGACGGCGCCCCCGTCCCCGGCAGCGACCTGGTCGCGGCCTGCGACGCGATCCTGCCCGCCATGGTGGAGCGGGACCCGGAATGGGCCGGCTGGTGCTCGGTGCTGGTCAACCTCAACGACCTCGCCGCGATGGGCGCCACGCCGGTGGGCCTGCTGGACGCTCTGGGCGCCCGCGACGCCCCGGCCGCCGCCCGCGTGCTCGGCGGGCTGCGCCGCGCGGCCGGCGCGTACGGCGTCCCGGTGCTGGGCGGGCACACCCAGCTCGGCGTGCCCGCGTCGCTGTCGGTGACCGCGCTCGGCCGCACGGCGGACCCGGTCCCCGGCGGCGGCGGGCGCCCAGGTCACCGGGTCCGGCTCACCGCGGACCTCGGCGGCGGCTGGCGGCCCGGATACACCGGGCGGCAGTGGGACTCAACCACCCGCCGCCGCACCCCCGAACTGCGGGCCATGCTGGGCGCGGTCGCCGCCGCCCGCCCCGCGGCGGCCAAGGACGTGTCGATGGCCGGGGTAGCCGGCACGCTCGGCATGCTCGCCGAGGCCTCCGGGTGCGGCGCCGTCCTGGACGTCGCCGCGGTCCCCCGTCCGGGCGCGGCCACTATGGGCGACTGGCTCACCTGCTTCCCCGGCTTCGCGATGCTCACCGCGGACGCGCCGGGCCGTCCCGGGCTCGACGCCGGGCCCGCGACCGGAGCCGAGTGCGGCGAGCTCGTCCCCGGGCGAGGGGTAGCGCTGCGCTGGCCGGACGGCGAACTGACCGAAGTGATCACCGGCCCGGTGACCGGACTGGGCGCGGCGTGAGCCGGCCGGGTGCGGTCGGTCGCGAGCCGTCGGGCGAGAAGGGCTGGCGATGAAGGTACGCATGGGTGCGGTGGCGGCGCCGTTCGACCGTGACGTGGAGGCGTGCTTCGCGACGATCGAGCACCTCGTCGCCGAGGCGCGAGCCGACGGCGTCGGGTTGCTCGCCTTCCCGGAGGCGTGCCTGGGTGGCTACCTGCTCAGCATGGACGGCGACCCGTCGGACGTCCCGCCCGCGCTCGACCCGGACGGGCCGGAGATCCGGCGGCTGGCGGCGATCGCGGGTGACATGGTGCTCTGCGCGGGCTACTGCGAGTCCGCCGGGCCCTGGCGTTACAACAGCGTGGTGTGCGTGACGGGCGACGGCGTGCTCGGCCACCACCGCAAGGTCCACCAGCCGCTGAGCGAGGACGCCTCGTTCGCGGCGGGCGGGGGGTTCGCCGCGTTCGACACCCCCGTCGGGCGGCTCGGCATGATGATCTGTTACGACAAGGCGTTCCCGGAGTCGGCGCGGTCGCTCGCGCTGGACGGGGCGCAGATCGTGGTGTGCGTGTCCGCCTGGCCGGCCAGCAGGACCGATCCGTCCCCCGATCTCGCCGACGACCGCTGGACGCGGCGCTTCGACCTGTTCGACCAGGCACGCGCCCTGGAGAACCAGGTGGTGTGGGTCTCCGCCAACCAGTCCGGCGCCTTCGGCACGCTCCGTTTCGTCGGCAGCGCCAAGATCGTCGGCCCCGGCGGGGAGATCCTCGCCCGCACCGGCGTGCCCGGCGGCGTCGCGGTCGCCGAGGTGGACGTCGAGCAGGCGCTGGCGACGGCCCGCCGCTCCATGGGCCACCTGCGTGATCGCCGTCCCGACGCCTACGCCTGGGGCGCCGGCGTCTCCACGGTCGCCGCCGCCGGGAGATCCTGATCCCGTGATCCGCATGGCCGCGGCCTCCGCGCACTTCGGGCGGGACCTGGAGTTCGACCTCCAGCGCATCGCCAAGCTGGTCGGTGACGCGCGCGCGGCCGGTGCCGCGCTGCTGGTCCTGCCCGACGCCTCGCTCGGCGGCTACCTCGCCGACCTGCGCCATCCCGACCCTGAGGCCCTGCCGCCCGCCCTGGAACCCGACGACCCGATCTTCAAGCGGCTGAGCGCGCTGGCCGCCGAGATGGTGGTCTGCGCCGGATACTGCGAGGCCGCCGGGCCGGTCCGCTACAACGCGGCGGTGTGCCTGACCGGGGACGGCGTGCTCGGGCGGCATCGCAAGGTGCACCTGCCGGCCGGGGAGACCGTCGCCTACACCCCCGGTGACCGGTTCGACGCCTTCGACACCCCGGTCGGACGGATCGGGATGCTCATCGACTATGACAAGACCTTCCCCGAGTCGGCGCGCAGCCTGGCCGTGGACGGCGCCGAGATCCTCGCCTGCCTGTCCGCCTGGCCGACCAGCATCACCAACAGGGCGCCCCGGATGGCCCAGGACCGCCAGTCCCGCCTGTTCGACCTGTACGACTGCGCGCGGGCGGCGGAGAACCAGGTCGTGCTCGCCTCCTCCAACCAGACGGGGGCGATGGGCGGCATGCGCTTCCTCGGCCAGGCCAAGGTGGTCGGCCCGGGCGGAGACGTCCTCGCCCGCACGTGGTCCAAGGCCGGGCTCGCGGTGGCGGAGCTGGACGTGGCCGCGGAGATCGCCACCGCCCGGCGGGTGCTGAAGCACCTGGACGAGCTCAGGCCCGGGAGCTACCGGTGAGGATCGCCGTGCGGGGCCACTCGACCACGCTGAGCCCCGGAGGTCATCGGTGAGGATCGCGCTGCTGACCTACTCGACCAAGCCCCGGGGCGGGGTGGTGCACACGCTGAACCTCGCCGAGGCGCTGGCCGCCGCGGGCCAGGACGTCACGGTCTGGACGCTCGCCCGGGGCGGTGACGCGGGCTTCTTCCGCGCGGTGGCCCCGGCGGTGCGGCAGGTGCTCGTCCCCTTCCCCGACATTCCCGGGGAGACCACGGGCGACCGGATCCTGCGCTCCATCTCGGTCCTGCGTCAGGCGTTCGACCCCCGGCGGTACGACGTCGTGCACGCCCAGGACTGCATCAGCGCCAACGCCGTCGAGGACTGCGTGCGCACCGTCCACCACATCGACCACTTCACCACTCCCGAGCTGGTCGCCTGCCATGAGCGGGCGATCGTCCGGCCGCACACCCACATCTGTGTATCCTCGGCCGTCGCACAGGAGCTCGCCGCCGGCTGGGGGATCACCGCGACGGTCATCCCGAACGGCGTCGAGGCGGAGCGGTTCGCCGCGGCGGCCAGACAGGGCGACGGACGCTGGCGCGCCCGGTTCGGGCGGTACGTGCTGACGGTGGGCGGCATCGAGCCGAGGAAGGGGTCGATGGACCTGCTCGAGGCGTACGCCCTGCTGGCCGACCCGGATCTTCGCCTGGTCGTCGCGGGCGGGGAGACCCTGTTCGACTACCGCGACTACCGGGCACGATGGGAGGACCGCGCGGCCGCCCTGGGCGTCGAGCCGGTCGTGCTCGGCCGGATCGACCACCAGGAGCTGCCCGCGCTGGTCGCGGCGGCGGGGGTCTTCGCCTTCCCTTCCCTCAAGGAGGGGTTCGGCCTGGCCGCCATGGAGGCGCTGGCGGCCGGGGTGCCGCTGGTCACCCGGGACCTACCGGTGTTCAGGGAGGTCTTCGGCGGCGCGGCGCGCTTCGCCTCAGGCCCGCGCGGCCTGGCCGGCCAGATGCGCGAGGCGCTGTCGGCCCCCGACCCCGAACGCCTCGCCGCCGGCCGCGCCCTGGCCGCCCGCCACACCTGGCCGCAAGCCGCCGCATTGCACCTCAAGCTGTACGGATCCCTCTGAGACGTCCTCCGGAATGCCGAACCTCTTGATCATCGCTCCTGGCGGCGACAGCATGACCCTGGCCACATCTCCCAGGGCCGTAATTGTATGACGCATCCAATAGCCTGGAAAGGCAGGAACATGGCACCTTTCAGCCGAGGCGGGGCCGGCGTGCACGGGAGGTGCCAACTCGTACGGGCCCCAGACGCGGCCGGACCGCCAGGCGGAGATCCGCGCCGTCACGGATGTGATCGGCGGTCGGCGGCCACGTCGATGAGGGCCGTGACGAGGGCGGCCAGGACGAATGCGATGTTGACCAGGAGCGCGTGCCGGAAGGCCACCGTGTAGTCGCCGTGCGTCGAGGCCACCTGGGTGAAGAACGCCGAGCCCACCGCCGCGATGCCGATGGCGGAGCCGATCCGCTGTCCCGTCTGCAGGACGCCGCCGGCGGCGCCGGCCCTGGCGACGGGGACCTGCGACAGCGCCAGCGTCTGGTTCGGTGAGATGACCATGCCGTTGCCGAGCCCCGCGACGAGCAACGGCGCCGCCAGCGCCCATCCCACCTCGTGGCCGGGCACCAGCCGCACGGCGAGATCCGTGGCGGCCAGCCCCACCGTGACCAGCACCAGCCCGAACGCGACCAGCGGGCGGCCGAACCGGGCGACGACCCTGCCGCCCAGCGCGGCGCTCGGCGCCGATCCGAGAGCGAACGCCGTGCTGGTCAGACCCGCCTGCAGGGCCGAATAGCCCACGCCTTCCTGCAGGTACTGGGTCAGGATGAAGAAGATCGCCGTGAGCCCGCCGAAGTACAGCGTTCCGAGCAGGGTGCCGAGGGCGTAGGAGCGCATGCGGAACAGGGAAAGGTCCACCATCGGGTCGTGCCGCCGCCCGTACCGGCGCTCCCAGCCGGTGAACCCGGCGACCACCAGGAACCCGGCCGGTATCAGCAGCCACCTGGCCTGGCCGTGCCACTGATGGGCCTCCACGAGCGGGAGGAGCGTCAGAGAGATGCCGGCGGCCAGCAGCAGCACCCCCACCGGATCCATGCTCTCCCGCCGCCGGTACTCCGGTGAGCCCCCGGGCAGATACCGGTAGGCCAGAAGCACCGCGAGAACGCCGATCGGCACGTTGACGTAGAAGACGTAACGCCAGCCCTCCTGATGGCCGCCCACCTGGATGAGCAACCCGCCGAGCAGCGGGCCGACCGCCGTGGAGATGCCGACCGTGGCGCCGAACAACCCGAACGCCCGGCCCCGCTCCGCGCCCCGGAAGAGCTGCTGGATGAGCCCGCTGATCTGAGGCGTGATCACCCCACCGGCGGCCCCCTGCACGACCCGGGCCACGACGAGCCACCTCGACCCGGGGGCGACTCCGGCGAGGACGCTCGCCAGGGTGAACATGGTGACGCCGAACACAAAGGCCGTACGCCGGCCCCGCATGTCACCGAACCGTCCGGCCGGCACCAGCACGAGCCCCAATGCCAGCGCGTACCCCGACACCACCCACTGCAGGTCGCTCGGCGAGGCGTGGAGCCCCGCGCGGACGGACGGCAGCGCCACGTTGACGATGCTGACGTCCAGCAACGTCATGAACCCGGCGACCAGGCAGACGCTCAACGCCTTCCACCGGCGCGGGTCAGGACCTTCCCGCCCGTGCGCACCCGGCGTCCCCCCGGAAGGCGCCCCGGCACTCATCCGGCCCACTCGCCGGCACCCCGGCCATCTCGGCGGTCGATCGTAGAGTGCCTTCCTGAACAAGCGGACAGCAACGCCACCCGGGCCCCTACCCGCCCACCTCCAAAGACCATCATCAACAACCCTCAAGGACCAGCGTGCGACCTTCCGATCCCGGGTGGAGTCCCCATGGCGTGACGGGGGGCAGCCGTTGGGAAGATGCGGGGGTGGGGGGGTGTTGAGGGGCGTTGGGTGGTCTGCCGGTCCGGCGGGCCCTCAGCGGAGGGAGACGAGCCGGTGAGCTACGAGGAGTACCAGCGGGGGACGATGTTCTTCGAGGCGAAGGACTACCCGGGTGCGGCGCGGATTCTCGCTTCGATCGTCGAGCGGGAGCCGGGGAACCGGGCGGCCGTCGAACTGCTGGGGCGGGCCTACTTCCACAGCGCCCAGCTTGGCCGCGCGGAGGAGACCTTCCGGCGGCTGCTGGACCTGGATCCGGCGAACGGCTGGGCGTACGAGGCGCTGGCCCGGACGCTGGAGCGCTGTAGCCGCGCCGACGAGGCCCGGCGCTACCGCAAGCTGGCTCTCGCCATGGGGGCGGAGCAGGTGAGCGAGATCGACGTGTCCGTGTACGCGGCGAACCTGGCCTGATCGAGCGGCTACAAGGTCAAGATGGGCAGCCGCAGGACGAAGCGGGCGCCGACGGGGGAGTCCTCGATGGTGAGGGTTCCGCCGTGGTGCTCGGCGATGTCCCGCGCGATCGCCAGCCCGAGGCCGGTCCCCTGGAGGTCCTTCTTGCGGGCCGAGGGCAGCCGGGTGAAGCGCTGGAACACCAGCTCCCGCTGTTCGGGGGGGACGCCCTCACCGTCGTCGATCACCTGCAGCATGGCCTGGCCGTCGTCGCGGCCCAGCAGGATGGTCACCGTCGAGATGGCGTGCCGTTCAGCGTTGTCCAGCAGGTTGGTCAGCAGCCGCACCAGCTGGAGCCTGTCGCCGCTGACCACCACGCCGGACTGGAGGTCCAGCACGACGCGTTTACCGCGAGGACGGCGGCCGACCTCGCCGCGCACCAGTTCGGGCAGGTTGATGTAGCTGCGGCTGACCTTCTCGCCGGAGTCCAGCCGCGCGATCACCAGCAGGTCGGTCACGATGGCCTGCAGCCGGTCCAGGCTCGCGACCACCGCCTCAGCCATCTTGACCCAGTCGGTCTCGTCCGGATGAAGCAGTGCCTCCTCCACCAGAGTGCGCATGGCGGTGATGGGGCTGCGCAGGTCGTGCCCGGCGTCGGAGGCGAAGCGCCGCTGCCGTTCCACCGCCTGCTGGAGCCGGTCCAGGGTCTGGTTGACGGTCTCGGCCAGGTGGCCGATCTCGTCGTGGTGCGGGAGGAGCGGCACCCGGCGGCTGAGGTCCGAGGCGGTGATCTCGGCCAGCTCCTCGCAGACGTCGTCGACGGGGGCGAGCGTCTTGCGGACGATGCGGTAGGTGCCGATGGCCGTGACCACCATCAGGAACAGGGACGTGCCCGTGACGAGCGCGAGGAGCTTCGCATCGACGTACCAGGGGACCACGGGGGCGGCGCCGTAGACGAGCCAGTCACCCTGGGGCCGGTAGTGCCGAAGGACGACGACGTTCAGGCAGGTGTCGGGGAATCCGGGGGGCGAGCAGATCACTTTGTGCGCCTCGGCCATCTCGGCCGGCGGGGCGAAGCCGGCCAGCCGCGGTTTGCCGATCATGGCCGCGGTCGCGGCGATGACGCGGCCGGTGTCATCGACCACCTGGGCGTACTTGACGTCGTCCTCGGGCTTGATGATCGGGGTCAGCTGGCCCTGATGGACCGAGCGGGCGATCCGGAGATCGGCCAGCGTGATGTCCTGGGTCTGGTGGCTGATCGCCAGGCGATACAGTCCCAGGAAGACGAGCACGCTCACGCCCAGGCACGCCAAGGCCGTCACGACGCTGGCGACCCACGTCAGCCTGGTCCGCACGGACCGGTCGTGCCAGAGCCTCACCGTGCCCCCCTGTCCGCCTCGTGATCACCCTAAATCCGCATCATTCGAGGTCAGGGCAGTGGAAGGGCAAGATGCCACAAACTATGGATCAAGGACATGCAGTGCGCGGGGTGCCCGGTTCATCGTCCGGCCCCCACTTTCGGTGCATTCCACTACATCACCGACTTGGGCTCCGTAAAGGTCAGGTACGTGGATGCCAGGTTCGATCGCCAGGGTCATGCCCGGAGCGAGCACGGTACGGTCCGCGGCGGTGAGCCAGGGCCTCTCCTGCGGGTCCAGCCCGACGCCGTGGCCCGTCCCCCGCGTGGCGTAGGGGCCGTACCCGCTCTCGTCCAGCACCGTCCAGGCGGCCGCGTCGACCTCCGCGGCCGTCACGCCCGGACGCACGGCGTCGGCGGCGGCGGTGCCCGCGGACAGCAGCACCGCGTGCACCGCGTCGAAGTCCTCCGGCGGCTCGGCCACGACGAAGGCGCGGCTGGCGAGCGCGTGGTACCCGTCGGCCCGCGCCGCGACCCGGATCGTCACCGCGTCGCCCGGGTTGATGACGCGGCCGGACGGCACATGACGAGGCCGGGCCGTGTTCTCCCCGGCCGCCACCACGACCGACACCCCGACCTCGGGATCGGGCCCGGCGGCCAGCCGCCGGGCCATGCCGTCCTCCGTGGCGCCGAACCAGGAGAGCTCCCGCGCCGCGGCCAGCACGCGGTCGGCCGCCGCCGCGGCCCGCTCGATCGCGGCGATCTCCTCCGGGCGCTTGCGCATGCGCAGCGGGTCCAGCACGGCCGAGGCCAGGACCAGATCGGCGTCGACGCGGAGCACGAACAACTCGTGCGCCCGCATCTCGCCGTCCACCCCGACCCGCGACACCGAGGCCGGGATGAGCTCGGCGGCCTGCGCCGCGTCCGCCGCGAACCCGGGCGGCAGGCCCGGGACGAGCACGAGGAACCCGGAGGCGTCGCGCCCCGCGACATAGCGCAGATCGGGGGAAGAGCGCAGCACCAGCGCGTCCAGGCCCGCCTCCGACATCCGCGCGAGGACGGCCGCCATGACCTCGCCGGTCATGCGGGCGGATGCAGCCAGCAGGACACCGGCCCGAAGGCGGGCTCCTTCTCGGCGCACACGTCCATCGCCACCGGGCACCGCGGGTGGAACCGGCATCCAGGTGGCGGGTCCGCCGGGTCGGGCACGTCTCCGGGCAGCTCCTCCGGCAGCCGGCCGAGACCGTCCGGCTCCGGGATGGCCCGCAGCAGCGCCTGGGTGTAGGGATGGCGGGGATCGGCCCAGATCTCGGCGGTCGGCCCGGTCTCGACGATCTTCCCCAGGTACATCACGGCGATCCGGTCCGCGATCAGCCGGACGACCGACAGGTCGTGGCTGATGAACAGCAGACCCGCGCCCGACTCGACGGCGAGGTTGCGCATGAGGGTCGCCACCTGCGCCTGCGCGGAGGCGTCCAGCGCGGAGATCGGCTCGTCCCCGATGAGCAGCGAGGGACGGGCCGCCAGGGCCCGCGCGATCGCGATCCGCTGGCGCTGCCCGCCGGAGAACTCGTGCGGATAGCGTTCGGCCATGCGGGCCGGCAGGCCGACCCGCTCCAGCATGCCGCCGGCGGTGGTCTCGCGGTCCCCGGCCGTGGCCAGGCCGTCGGCGATCTGCGCGCCGACTCGCCGCCGGGGGTTGAGCGAGGCGTAGGGGTCCTGGAAGACCATCTGGATCTTGGTCAGCGCCCGGTCCCTGCGGCGCAGGCCGAGGGGGGTGACCGGGCCGCCCTCGAACGAGACCGTCCCGCCGCCGGCGGGGACCAGCCCGCACACGGCGCGGGCGAGCGTGGACTTGCCACACCCCGACTCCCCGACCAGGCCGACCACCTCGCCGGCCGCCACGCTCAGGCTGGCCCCGGCCACCGCCCGCACGGCGGGCCTGCCCGGCGTCCGGTGGTCGACGACCAGGTCCTCCACGGTCAGCAGGCTCACGAGCCCTCCCTCGGCAGTGCGTCCGAGCCCTCGCCGGGCAGTGCGTCCGAGCCGTCCTTCGGTGGTGCGTCGGTGGGCGTCGCGGAGCCCTCCCTCGGCAGTGCGTCCAGGAGGGCGCGGGTGTAGGGGTGTTCCGGTTCGCGTAGGACCCGCCCGCGCGGGCCGGTCTCCAGCACGAGCCCCTCGCGCATGACGCTGACCTCGTCGGCGACCGCCGACATGACGCCGAGGTCGTGCGTGACCAGCAGCACGGCGAGCCCGAGGTCGTCGCACAGGCTTCTGAGCAGCCGCAGGACCCCCGCCTGGACGGTCACGTCCAGCGCGGTGGTCGGCTCGTCGGCGATCAGGACCTTCGGGCCGCAGGCGAGCGCGATCGCGATGGCGATGCGCTGGCGCATGCCGCCGGAGAACTGGTGCGGGTAGCGGTCGATCGCCGCCGCCGGGCCGGGGATCCGCACCTGCCCGAGCAGCCCGATCGCCCGGGCCCGCGCCTCGGCCTTGCCGAGCCGCAGGTGGTGCCGCATGTGCTCGGTGAGCTGGCGGCCGATCGTCAGCATCGGGTGGAGGCTGGTCGCCGGGTCCTGGAACACCATGGCGATCTCGCGTCCCCTGATCGCGTTCAGGTCGCGCTGGGACAGGGCGAGCAGGTCGCGCCCGTCGAGGAGGATCCGGCCGCCGGCGCGGGCGCCGTGCGGGAGCAGGCCGAGCGCGGCGAGTCCGGTCATCGTCTTGCCCGACCCGCTCTCGCCCGCCAGGCCATGGACGCGGCCGGGCGTGAGGACGAGGTCCACTCCGCGCAGGATCTCGTGCTCGCCGATGGAGACGGTCAGGCCCTCGACGCTCAGCACCGGCGCCGCGTCCCTTTGGTCGTTGGCGGTCAAAGCGCACGCTCCTTGATGGCGCGGGCCGTGCGCGGGTCCAGGGCGTCGCGCAGCGTGTCGCCGAGGAAGTTGAACGCGAGCACCACGGTCAGGATGGCCAGGCCCGGGAAGGTCGCGACCCACCAGCTGTCGAAGACCTCCACGCCGGAGGCGACCATCGCGCCCCACTCGGGGGAGGGGGGCTTGGCCCCGAGCCCGAGGAAGGACAGTCCCGACAGCAGGAGCAGCGCGGTGCCGATGTCGAGGGTGGCCAGCACGAGGATCGGCCCGGTGACGTTGGGCAGCACGTCCACGCGCAGGGACTTCCAGGCGGAGAAGCCGAGCAGCCGGCCGCTGAGCACGAACTCGCGTTCCCGCATGCCGAGGACCAGGCCGCGCGTCACGCGGGCGTACGCGGGCCAGGCCACGACGAGCACCGCCAGCACCGCGTTGGTGAGGCTGGCCCCGAGGGCGGCGGCGACGACCATCGCGAGGATGACGGTCGGGAAGGCGAAGACCAGGTCGGCGAGCCGCATGATCCCCTCTCCCACCCATCTGCCGAAATATCCGGCGCAGGCGCCGAGGAGGCCGCCGATCAGCAGCGACAGCACCACCAGCAGCAACGTCAGCGGGATGGACACCCGCGCGCCGTACATGATCCGGGACAGGATGTCCCGGCCGAGCTGGTCGGTCCCGAACCAGTGCCCGGGGCCGGGAGCGGCCAGCCTCGGCAGGTCCTGGGCCAGCGGGTCGTGCGGCGCGAGCAGCGGAGCCGCGGCGGCGATGACCAGCCAGGCCAGCGCCACCACCCCGCCCGCGATGGCGAGCGGCTGCCGCCATGCCTCGGGAAGGCGCGAAAGGATCCTCACGCCGGCCCCCCTGTCCGGCGGACGCGGGCGATCACGCGAGCCTCACTCTCGGGTCGATGACCCCGTACAGGATGTCGACCACCAGGTTGATCAGGACGTACACGCAGCCGACGACCAGACCGACGCCCATGACGGCGGGCAGGTCCAGCGTCGTGGCGCTCTTGTAGGCGTACTGGCCGATGCCCGGTCGCGCGAACACCGACTCGACCAGCACCGTGCCGGACAGCAGGCTGCCGAAGGCGAGACCGGCCACCGTGATGATCGGGACGAGCGCCGAGCGCAGCACGTACCGGAACAGGATCACCCGGCCCGGCAGGCCCTTGGCCCGCGCCGCGCGCACGTAGTCCTGCCCGAGCACCTCCAGCACCGCCGACCGGGTGAAGCGGGTGAGCAGCCCGATCGTGTAGGCGGCGAGCACCAGCGCGGGGGTCAGCAGGTGGCCCACGGCCGAGGCGAACACGTCCCACTGCCCCGCGAGGGCGGCGTCGAGGGTGTACAGGCCGGTGACGCCCGGCGGGGCGTTCATGTCCGGGGCGATACGGCCGCTGCCCGGGGTGATCTGCAGCCGGAAGAAGAACACGTAGAACGCCACCAGCGCGAGCCAGAACGTCGGCACCGAGATGCCGACCAGGCTGAGGACGCGCAGCACCTGGTCCGACAGCCGGTCGCGGCGCAGCGCGGCGATGACGCCGAAGGCGACGCCCGCCACCAGGGAGATCAGGATCGCGCCGCCCGCCAGTTCGATCGTGGAGGGGACGAACTCCGCCAGATCGTCCAGGACCGGACGGTGGCTCTGCTGGCTCATGCCGAGGTCGCCCTGGACGAGCCCGCCGAGGTAGGTGAGGTACTGCACCGGCAGCGACTTGTCCAGGCCGTGCTCGGCGCGGAACTGCGCGACGATCGCCGGGTCGCCGAGCGCCCGCTGGCCGAGGTTGGCCGTCACCGGGTCGCCGGGGACGAGGTTGGTCAGGACGAAGGTGACCAGCGTGATCCCGAGGCCGAGCAGCACCGCGACGGCGATCCTGCGCAGCAGGAACCGCGCCAGAGGGTGCCGCACATGGCCGCTCCCGCGCCGGCGGGCGGCGCGGCTCCGCGCCGCGCCACCCGCCGGTTCGTCACTTGGCGCCGAGAGCTGCGACATCGACCGTCCACACCGGGTGGAACGCGAGGCCGGTGACGGACGCCGCCGTCACGATGTTCTGGCTGGGCTGGATCAGCGGGATGAACGGGCCGGAGGCGTTCAGCTTGTTCTGAATGTCGGTGTAGAGCTGCTTGCGCGTGTCGTCACCGATCGTGGTGGCCGCCTTGTCGCCCACGGCCTCCAGTTCCTTGTCGGCGCCGGCCTTCCAGCCGGCGCGCAGGCCGACCAGCTTGCCGGGGAGGAAGGCCAGGTAGTCGGTCGGGTCCGGGTAGTCCGGACCCCAGTACCACAGGCCGAGCTCCTCCTTGCCGTTGCGGTAGTTGTCCAGCGCGGTCGCCACCGGGGCGGGGGCGAGCTCGACGGTGATGCCGACCTCCTTGAGGTTGGCCTGGATGCGCTCGGCGAACGGCTGGAACGACAGCCCCTGGAGCGTTAGGTCGCTCGGGTACTCCAGCTTGATGCTCGGGTTGCTCACCCCGCTGGCCGCCACGGCCGCCTTGGCGCCCTCGACGTCCCGCTTGACGGCCTGGTCGGCGGGCAGCGCGCCCAGCAGCATCGTCGGGATGACGCCCGGCGCCTGCACCGAGCCCTCGCCGGCGAGTTCCAGCAGGCCCTGGTAGTCGACGCCCTTGCGGATGGCTTCGAGGATCTTGGGGTTGCTGGTGGTCTTGCTGACCGCGGCGTCCTGGTTGCTCAGCAGGAAGACGACGTTCGCCGAGGCGGTCTTGAGGGTCTGGAAGCTCCCGCCGACGCTCTTGATCTGGTCGCCGGACAGGTCGAGCGCGACCTGGCTGTCACCGCGCTGCACGTTCAGCTTCTGGGTGGCCGACTCGACGTTGCGGATGACGACCTTGGTGTAGGTGGGCTTCTTCGCGCCCCAGTACTTCGCGTTGGCCTTCAGCACCACCTGCGACTGGGTGTTGAACGACTCCAGCTCGTAGGGCCCGGAGCCGGCGGAGGCGCCGTTGAGGTACTGCTCGGCCTTGTCGGAGGCGTCGGCGGTGCCGCCGTGCGCCTTGACGACCTTGGAGTTCAGGATGCCGAGTGCCGGGTTCGGGAGGATGAACGGCAGCTCCGGCCTCGCGGTCTTGGAGGTCATCGTGACCGTCGACTCGTCGGTCTTGGCCACCTCGACCCCGTCGAGCAGGAAGGACGGGTTGCCCTTCAGGTCGCGGACGCGGTTGAGGGAGAAGACGACGTCGTCGGCGGTGACAGGCGAGCCGTCAGAGAACGTGGCGCCCTGCCGCAGCTTCAGCGTGAGCGTCTTGCCGTCGGCGGACTGCTCGTAGGACTCGGCGAGGGAGGGGAGCGGCTTGGTGACGTCCGAGCCCTCGAAGGTCAGCAGGGTGTCGTAGAGCGCCTTGCCGACGATCAGTCCGGTGGGCTCGTAGTTGCGGCCGGGGTCGGCGGTCTTGAGGGTGAAGGAGGCGTCCATCACCAGGGTCTTGCTCGTGCCGCCGCTGCTCTGCGGTGACGTGGTGGACGTGCTGCCACCGGAGCAGGCGGCGAGGGAGAGAGCGCCGGTGAGCAGGACCGGCAGCAGAGCCGCCCTCGCCTGCCATGCCGTACGGCGCCGCGGACGGGTCGCCATTCTGTGTCCTCCGGAATTGGTGCTAAGTAGACGATTGTCAGCGTGTGGTCCAGGATTGTCCGGTAGAACGTCCAGCTCATGGCAGTGTGCCGAGACGGATATAGCGCATAGGAAAGATGTATGACCGAAATGTCAAGCACGCCACCGTCCGGGACCGGGGTCCCTGGACGGATCGGCATCGGCCTCCAGCTTGACGCGACCCACATGAAGATCCTCGAGGTGCTGCGGGAGAACGGCCGCATCTCGGTGGCGTCGCTCGCCGAGCGGGTCGGGATCTCCCGGGCCAGCGCCTACACGAGGTTCGAGGCGCTCCGCGCAGACGGCGTGATCAAGAGGTTCACCGCCGAGGTGGACCACGTGCGGGCCGGGCTCGGCATCACCGCGCTGGTCTTCGTGACGGTGCGCCAGCAGATGTGGAAGCAGTTCCGCGCCCAGCTCGCGCAGATGCCCGAAGTGGAGTACTGCGCGATCACCACCGGGCAGCACGACGCGATGATCCAGGTCAGGATGGCCGACGTCGCGGCGGTGCACGCCCTGGTGACCGAACGCCTGGCGAGCATCCCCGCCGTCAAGGCCACCGAGACCGTCTTCATCCTGGACGAGGTCCTCAAGCGGCCCTACGTGCTGCCCTCCGACCGCCGTCCCCGCCAGGCCCCCCGCAGGCCCCCCGCCACCGATCCCGCCCAGCCTCCGCCCTCCGGCGTGCCGCTGGGCAAGATGCGCTTCGTCGGAGCGGCGGAGGGCCGCGCCGACATGCACAAGGACACCTGACCGGCGCCCTGGCCCCCTCCCCGCCGGGCGTCTAGGTTCGCCCTTCCCCCCGCCCGCTGGGGATCCGGTGTTCGGCGCCGGGGCGGCGGGAAGGAGTACGGCGATGCCGGCGCCGTTGTACGGCGGGCGGCGTGGCGTCCGTGGCGAGGGGGTCAGCGCGTCGGGAGCTCCTCGCAGACGCTGACCTGCGGGGTGTCGTCGCCGTCGAAGGTGAAGTGCTCGACCAGGCGCAGGCGGCCGTCGGGCAGCGACTCGATGCGGCTGTCGCTGCGTCCCGCGGCCCGGGGTCCGGCCTTGAGCGCGTGCACGTACATGAGCACGAGGCGGTCGTCGTCCCTGGTGCCGACGAACCGGCCCTGGACGACGGTGTCCCCGGTGTAGGTGCCCCAGATGACGCCGTCGGCCTCCTCGTACACGAACCGGGTCGGATCGTCGGCGTTCACCTCGCTCGCCGTCGAGCTGATCATGACGAACGTACGGCCGCTGAGAAGGTTACTGTCGCTCACGTCTCCGCATCGTGCCCCTCCGCTCGGCGGGCGCAACCGAGGCTGGACGTTTCGCTCACCCTTCCCGGAGTGGCGCGGTGATCCGTCTGCGGGCGATGGCCGAACAGAGCAATGATCTGTACGACCGACTCGGGGCTCGTTAGAGTAAGTGTTCACTGATGTCCACGTGGTGGAGTGAACATGGATCTTGAGGAGTACCGGCGGCAGGCCAGGGACTGGCTGGCGGCCAACGTCCCCGGCGCCCCCGCCGAGGGTTCCGCGGCCGAGGACGGCGTCGCCACGGCCAGGGAATTCATGGCCAGGCTCTACGACGCCGGCTACTCGGGCATCACCTGGCCCGCCGAATGGGGCGGTCAGGGGCTGACCCAGGCCGAGGACCGCGCCTTCGCCGCCGAGGCCGCCCGCGTCTCGCTCCCGATCTACGTGTTCTCCATCGGCCTCGGCATGTGCGGGCCCACGCTCGTCGACCTCGGCACCCCCGAGCAGAAGGCCCGCCACATCAGAAGGCTCCTGCGCGGCGAGGAGATCTGGTGCCAGCTGTTCTCCGAGCCCGGCGCGGGCAGCGACGTGGCCGCGCTCCAGACCCGCGCCGTCCCAGCCGACGACGGGGGATGGATCGTCAACGGGCAGAAGGTGTGGACCTCGGTCGCCCAGCACGCCGACTACGGCCTGCTGCTCGCCCGCACCGATGTGGAGGTGCCCAAGCACAAGGGCCTGACGATGCTCATCGTCGACATGCACGCCCCCGGTGTGACCGTCCGCCCGCTGAAGGACATGACCGGACGCGCCCACTTCAACGAGATCTTCTTCGACGACGTGCACATCGCCCCCGGCAGCGTCGTCGGCGAGGTCAACGGCGGCTGGAGCAGCGCGGTCACCACGCTCCTGCACGAACGGCTGTCGATCTCCAGCGGCGTCGGCATGAGCGGGCCGCGCGACAACCCCGCGTCCCTGGACGCCCTGCGCGAGGTCGTGGACGTCCAAGACCCCCTGGTGCGCGACCAGCTCGTCGAGCTGCACATCAGGAGCCGCGCGCTCGCGCTGTTCAATGCCAAGCTCTCCCAGGAGACCAAGGCCGGCATCTTCCCCGGCGCCCGGGGCAGCGCGGCCAAGCTGCTGCTCGCCGAGCTCACCAACTTCCAGGCCGACCTCGCCGTCTCGCTCGCCGGACCGCAGGCCCTCGCGTACGAGCCCGGCGGCGGCGGGCTGGCGGGCGCCATCGCCCTGGCCCCCGCCATGTCCCTCGGCGGGGGCACCAACGAGATCATGCGCAACATCATCGGCGACCGGGTGCTCAACCTGCCTCCCGAGCCCAGAGCCGACAAGAACGTGCCGTTCAAGGACCTGAAGGTGGGTACCCAGTCGTGATGCTCATCCTGTCCCCTGAGCAGCGGGAGCTCCGCGCCGCCGTCCGGTCCTTCCTCGCGGCCGCCTCGCCGCTCGCCAAGGTCAGGCAGGACATGGAGAGTCCCGACGGCTACGACCGGGCCGTCTACCGGCGGCTGAACGGCGAGCTGGGTCTGTCCGGCCTGATCGTCCCGGAGGAGCACGGCGGAGCGGGCGCCGGGCACGCCGACCTCGCGGTGGCCCTGGAGGAGACCGGCGCCGCGCTCCTGCCCGGCCCGCTGCTCGCCACCGTGTTCGCCGCCATCGTCCTGACCGAGGCGGCCGCGACGTACGACGGTCAGGCCGTCAAGGAGCTGCTGCCGGGCATCGCCGCCGGGACCACGGTCGCCACGCTCGCGCCGCTCTCCGGCGACCGCGGCGGCGTCACCGCCTCGGGCGGCACGCTGACCGGCCAGATCCCCGTGGCGCCGAACGGCGCCGAGGCCGACCTGCTCCTGGTCGTCGCACGCACGGGGGAGGGGGAGGCGCTGTACGCGGTGGAGGCCGGCGCGCCGGGCCTGTCCCGCACGCCGCTGACCACGCTGGACCCCACGCGCCGCCAGGCCCGCCTCACCTTCGACGGCACCCCCGCCCGGCTCGTCGCCACCGGCGGGCTCGACGTGAACGGCGACGCCCACGGGCACGTGCTCGCGCGGGCCTTCGACCTGGTGTCGGTCGCGCTCGCGGCCGAGCAGCTCGGCGTGCTGCGCGCCGGGCTCGACGCGATCGTCGCCTACAGCAGGATCCGCGTGGCGTTCGGCCGGCAGATCGGCTCCTACCAGGCGGTCAAGCACCGGCTCGCCGACATGCACTGCAAGCTGGAGCAGGCCGACGCGATCGTCCGCTTCGCCGCCTGGGCCGCCGACGAGTCACCCGGAGAGCTCCCCGAGGCCGCGGCCCTGGCCCAGGCGTACGTCGGGCGCGCCTGCTTCGAGGTCGCACGCGACCACCTGCTCCTGCACGGCGGCGTCGGTTTCACCTGGGAGCACGACGCGCATCTCTACTACAAGCGGGCGAAGAGCGACGAAGTGCTGCTCGGACCGCCCAGAACGCACCGCGCCCGCCTCGCCGAACTCGTGATCTGACCCGCCATCCGCCCATGAACCGATAGGAGTGCCCATGGACATCAGCTCCTTGCCCGGCTTCTACCGGATCGCCGAGGCCGACTCCGGCCGCAGGGCGGTCGTCGACACCGACGGATCGGTCACCACGTACGGCGAGCTGCTGGCGCGCGCCGACCAGGTGGCGCACGGGCTCAGGGCGCGCGGGCTGGTCCAGGGCGACGTGGTGGCGGGCGTCCTGCCCAACGGCATCGACGTCGTCGTGATGCTCCTGGCGACCGGGCAGATCGGCCTGTACTACGTCCCCGTCAACTGGCACCTGACGGCCGCCGAGATCGCGTACATCCTCAATGACTGCGACGCCCGGATCGTCGTGTACGGAGACGACGGCGGCGCGCTCGCCGGCGCGGTCAAGGAGGCCTGCGCCTCGGCGGGCGTTCCGGCCGAGGCCACCTACGCCGGGTACGCCGGCCTGGCCGAGGGGCAGCCGGCGACCACCCCTGATGACCGGTCCAGCGGATCGGTCATGTGGTACACCTCTGGCACGACCGGGTTCCCGAAGGGTGTGCAGCGGCGGCTGTCGGGCGCCGCGCCCGAGGACGCCGTCCCGCTCACCACATGGTTCGTCGGTGAGGTCTGCGACCTGCGGCCCGGTGACGCCGTTCACCTGGTCACCTCCCCGATGTACCACTCGGCGCCGTGCGCGCACACCATGATCGCGCTCAACCTCGGGCACACCGTCGTCATCACCGGCGGGTTCGACCCGGTGAACATCCTCGAGCTGATCGAGCGGTACCGGGTGACCAACGCGATGATGGTCCCCACGATGTTCCACCGCATGCTCCGGCTGCCCGACGAGGCCAAGAAGCGGTACGACGTCTCCTCGCTCCAGCAGGTGATCCACACCGGCGCGGCCTGCCCCGTGGCGGTGAAGAAGGCGATCATGGACTGGTGGGGGCCGGTGCTCTACGAGTACTACGGCTCCACCGAGTCCACGATCGCCTTCTCCGTCAAGCCGCACGACTGGCTGGCCCGCCCGGGCACCGTCGGCCGTCCCGCGCCCTCGTTCGAGGCCAGGGTCCTGGACGAGAACGGCGACGAGCTCCCCCCGGGCGAGCCCGGGATGGTCTACGTCAAGTCGTCCATGGGAGCCTTCGAGTACCGCAAGGACCCCGGGCGGACGGCCGCCAGCAAGCGCGGCGAGTGGTACGCGCCCGGCGACATCGGCTACCTCGACGAGAACGGCTACCTGTTCCTGTGCGACCGCCGCACCGACCTGATCATCTCGGGCGGGGTGAACATCTACCCCGCCGAGATCGAGGCCGCCCTGCTGGAGCATCCCGCGGTCGCCGACGTCGCCGTGATCGGCGTCCCGGACGAGGAGTGGGGGCACAAGGTGGTCGCGGTGGTCCAGCCGGCGCCCGGCACGCGCACCGGCCCGGAGCTGACCGCCGAGCTCCTGGACCACTGCGCCCCGCGCATCGCCCGCTTCAAGCACCCCCGCGCCATCGAGTACCGCGACGAGCTGCCGCGCACCCCGACGGGCAAGCTCTCCCGCTACAAGGTCCGCGAGGAGTATCTGCGCGGAACGTGACGACACCCCACGGCGCTTTACGAACCGGGCCTGACCGGCACCCTGCCGTCCCGGGGGCGGACGCGGTGCAGGTCCAAGGCGATGTCGACCAGCTCGACCCGGTCGAGGTCGGCCACTCGGCCGAGGTCCACCCACGCGGCCAGGTCGGTGCTGCCGCCGACCTCATGCCGCAGAGCGCCGCCGACGACCCGGGCCGCGTAGATGACGCGAAGCCCGTGGAAGTCGGCCTCGCCCCCGGCCTCGCGCGAAAAGCGCCGGCGGATCGTGTCGATGCCCAGAAGGTCGTCGATCGCGATGGTGTAGCCGGTCTCCTCCTCCGCCTCGCGGATGGCGGCGTCGAGGGGATCCTCGGCGTGGTCGATGCCACCACCGGGAAGCGTCCAGCGCCGTCCATCGGGCCCGACCCATCGAGCCAGCAGGATCTTCCCGTCGTCGATGCAGACGGCGTAGGCGGCCACCCTGAGCTGTTTGATGATCTTCTGTCCTTCGATCGTCACACCGACCAGGTCTATCACCTGTCGTCGCACGATGTACCGATCGCGGATGCCAGGCCATCCTGGCCGCGGGCACCGGTGCGCCACGAGCGTCGCCCCCTGCGACGGCCGGTGAGGCGCCACGGCCACGGGCCCTCTCAGGCGGGGATCCACTCCCGGAACGTGGTGATCTCGTCCAGGATCTCGGGGACGGGGGTCACGCCGAGGCCCGGGCCGGTGGGAACGGGAAGGTGACCGTCCTGCAGGACGAAGGGGTCGGTGACGTCGGTGGCGTAGTAGCGGCGGGAGGCGGAGGTGTCGCCGGGCAAGGTGAACCCGGGCAGGGCCGCGAGCGCCACGTTGGCCGCCCGGCCGAGACCGGTCTCCAGCATGCCGCCGCACCACACCGCCACCCCGTGCGCCCGGCACAGGTCGTGGATGCGCCGCGCTTCGAGATATCCGCCCACCCGCCCCGCCTTGACGTTGATGACGGAGCAGGCGCCGAGGGAGATCGCCGCGGCGGCGTCCCGGGCGGACTCGATGGACTCGTCCAGGCACAGGGGAGTCCTCAGCCGCTTGGCGAGCGCCGCGTGCTGCACCAGGTCGTCCTCGGCCAGCGGCTGCTCGATGAGCAGCAGGCCGAAGGCGTCCAGCTCGGCCAGGTGCGGGGCGTCCACGAGGGTGTAGGCGGCGTTGGCGTCCACCTGGAGCAGCAGGTCGTCGCCGAAGCGCTCGCGCAGCGCGCGCACCGGGGCCACGTCCCAGCCGGGCTCGATCTTGATCTTCACCCGTACGTAGCCCTCGTCCACGTAGCCCGCCACCGCGTCCAGGAGCCGGGGGATCGAGTCCATGATGCCCACCGACACCCCGCACGGCACCCGGTCGCGGGACGCTCCGAGGAAGCTCGCGAAGGAGGTGCCCGCCGCGCGCAGCTCCGCGTCCAGCACGGCCGTCTCCAGCGCGGCCTTGGCCATGCGGTGGCCCTTGAACGGCGCGAGCGCCCGCTCCGCGGCGTGGGCGCCGGCGTCCGGGAGCGCGGCGAGCGCCGGGATCAGGAACCGCCGCATGACGTCGGCGGCCCCGTCTGCGTACTCGGAGGAGTAGAGCGGCCCGGACATCGCCACGCATTCGCCCCACCCCTCGGCCTCGGGGGTGACGACCTTGACCAGCAGCACGTCCCGCTCGGTCTCGGTGCCGAAGGACGTCCGGAACGGCGACACCAGGGGCATCGCGACCCTGCGCAGCTCAACGCCGGTGATCTTCATGCGGGACGTCCCAGTTCGGCGTGGAACAGCCGCATCACGTTGCCGCCGAGGATCTTGCGGATGTCGTCCTCGGCGAGACCGCGCTTGAGCAGCTGCTCGGTGACCAAGGGCATGCCGCGGGGGCCGTCCAGGCCGGGGATGGCCGCGAGCGTGTCCAGGCCGGTGGTGCTCACCGGTTCGCAGGGCGGGGTCAGGTCGACCATCACCTCGCGCATGAAGTCGGGGCCGAGCCCCACGTGGTCGATGCCGGCGACGTCCGCGACGTGCAGGATGTGGTCGGCGAGCCGCTCCACCGTGTACCCCTCGGGCTTCTCCGACAGGAACGCCGCCAGGAAGTTGACACAGACCACGCCGCCGCCGGCGCCGACCGCGCGCAGTTGCTCGTCGGTGAGGTTGCGGTGGTGGTCGCGCAGGGCGCGGGCGGAGGAGTGCGTCGCGATGACCGGCCGGGTGGCGATCTCCAGCACGTGCGCCACGCCCGAGGCGCCGAGGTGGGAGATGTCGAAGACCATGCCGAGCCGTTCCATCTCCTGGAGCGCCGCGACGCCGTGGCTGGTCAGGCCGCTGCCGGTGGCGTCCTCCCCGCTGCCGTCGGCGAGCGGCGTACGGCCCCAGTGGGCGATCGAGGCGACCCGGACGCCGAGGCGGAACAGGGTGGGCAGCAGCTCGACGCTCGCGTCCAGGCCGGGCATGCTCTCGAGCGCGATGACCAGCGCGATCTTGCCGAGCGCGAGGGCCTCGTCGATCTCCCGCCCGTCGCGGCAGATGGCCACCTCGCCGGGGTTGCCCTCGGCCAGCACGTGGGCGCACTCGATCATCCGCAGGGTCTGGCGGAGCGCGCCCTCCGGGCGATAGTGGGCGTCGATGAAGACCGGGAGGACCTGCACGTCGACGCCGCCCTCGCGCAGCTGCGGCAGCCACTGCTCCCGGAAGAACGACGCCCACGTCCGTGGCGGCCTGGCCGAGACCGCCATCAGCAGGTCGTTGTGGGTGTCCGCCACGATGGCGTCCTGATGCAGGTCTGCGAACACTGATGGACTCCTTCTCCCCGCTGGTGCCCGGTCTCACCGACCGTATCCGCACTTCGGAGCGATCCGGTATCCGGGAAGGCCGGGCACCCGGGGGTCAGCCGAAGTCGTACGCCTCGCGGCGCGGCGCCCTGGAGATCCTGCGGTACACCGCCGCCGGGCGCGGCCAGTTGTTGGTCACCCTGCCGGCGGCGTTCTTGTACCAGCTGTGGCAGCTCGCCTCCCAGACGGTGCCGGCCATGGCCCGGTCGAGTGCGCGGCGCCAGGCGTCCATGGTGGCCTGCCGCACCTCCATCGGGCCGTGCGCCGAAAGCAGCGGCAGGCAGCCCATGATGTACCGGACCTGCGACTCGATCATGTAGATGATCGAGTTGTGGCCGAGGTTGGTGTTCGGCCCGTACAGCAGGAACAGGTTCGGGAAGTACGGCATGGCGATGCCCAGGTAGGCCTCGGCGCCGTCCTTCCACCTCTCGTGCAGCAGGTGGCCCTGCCGCCCGACGATCTCGATGGGGGCCAGGAAGTCGGTCGTCCGGAAGCCGGTCGCGAAGATGATCGTGTCGGCCTCGCGCACCGTGCCGCCGGCCGTCTCGATGCCGTGGGGGACGATACGGGTGATCGGGTCGGTGACGAGGTCGACATTCGGCCGGGTCAGCGCCGGGTAGAAGTCGTTGTCGATGACGATCCGCTTGCAGCCGATCGGGTAGGCCGGCGTCAGCTTGGCGCGCAGGGCCGGGTCCTGGACCTGCTGCTTGAGGTGCTCCTGGGCCCGGTTGGTGACCAGGCGCTTGCTCCAGCCGTCGACCAGCACCGGGTAGATGACGTTCTCGACGAACTGGAAGATCCGCTCACGGTTGGCGGCCTGCAGGAGCGGCACGTACTGGAAGGCGAGCCGCTCGCGCGGGCCGTACTCTCCGTCCACCTTGGGGATGACCCAGTTCGGGGTGCGCTGGAAGACGTCCAGGTGATCGGCGATCGGCGCGATGCGGGGGATGAACTGCGCGGCAGAGGAGCCGTTGCCGATCACAGCGACGCGGCGCCCGGTGAGATCGTGGCCGTGTTCCCAGCGTGCCGAGTGGAAGCTCGTCCCCTCGAATGACGACATGCCTGGTATGTCGGGCAAACGGGGCCGGTTGAGCTGGCCCACTCCGGAGACCACGACGTCGAACAGCCGCTCGTCCCCGTCGGCCGTCGTCACCCGCCAGCGGTTCACCGCCTCGTCGAACACGGCGCTCGTCACCTCGGTGTTCAGCCGCAGGTGCGGGCGCACGCCGTACTTGTCCGCGCAGTGCTCGAGATAGGCCAGGATCTCGGGCTGGGCCGGGTAGCGCCGCGTCCAGTCCCGGCGCTGCTCGAAGGAGAAGGAGTAGAGATGGGAGGGCACATCGCAGGCCGCTCCCGGATAGGTGTTGTCGCGCCACGTTCCGCCGATGCCGCCGGCCTTCTCGTAGATCGTGTACGAGGTGATCCCGGCCATCTGAAGCCGGATCCCCATGCACAGCCCGCCGAAGCCCGCCCCAATGATCGCTACCGTTGGTGCCATTCGCCAGCCCTCCGGGTGTCAGGACGTACTTACGGTAGATCGTGCCGGTAGTCTGCGCACGTGTCCCCGCCAGCCTTGTCCGCGATCATCGCGGAACTTGAATCCACGTATGACCCCGCTTGGGCGGAGCCCTGGGACGCTGTGGGCCTGGTTTGCGGAGACCCCGCACAACCGGTACGCAAGATCCTGTTCGCCGTCGACCCGGTGGCGAGCGTCGCCGACGAGGCGCTGGAGTGGGGCGCCGACCTCATCGTCACCCACCACCCGCTCTTCCTGCGGGGGACCACCACCGTGGCCGCCGACACCGCCAAGGGCGCGCTGGTCCACCGGCTGATCAAGCACGACATCGCCCTCCACACCGCGCACACCAACGCCGACGTCGCCGATCCCGGAGTCTCCGACGCCCTCGCCAGGGCCGTCGGGCTCTCTGGAGACCTGCGCCCGCTCAAGCCGGCGCCGGAGGACCCGAGACGCGGCCTCGGTCGCGTCGGCGAACTTGAGTCCCCGACGACACTCGGAGACTTCGCCGCCCGGGCCGCCCGGGGCCTGCCGCGCACCGCCTGGGGGCTGCGGGTCGCCGGCGACCCGTCCCGCCCGGTGCGCACCGTCGCCGTCAGCGGCGGCGCGGGCGACTCCCTGCTCGGCACCGTCGCCGCCGCCGGCGCCGACGTCTTCCTCACCGCCGACCTCAGGCACCACCCGGCCGGCGAGTTCATGGAGTCCGGGGCCTTTTCGGGCGGCCCGGCCCTGATCGACGCCGCCCACTGGGCGACCGAATGGCCATGGCTGCCACAGGCCGCCGAGATTCTCGCGTCCGGGTTGGCCGCCAAGGGGATTAATGTGGAGACGCGCGTCTCCGAGACGGTCACGGACGCCTGGACGACAACAGCACAGTGCGAGGATTAAGTGAAAGCAGCCCCTGAAGCACAGAAGCGTCTGCTCGAGCTCGCTGAGCTCGACGCCGTCCTCGACCGGCTGGCACACCGCCGCCGCACGCTGCCAGAGCTGGCCGAGATCGACGAGCGGTCGGCCAAGCTCGCCCGCCTCGCGACCGAGGTGATCGCGGCGGAGACCGAGGCCGGCGATCTCGCCAGAGAGCAGACCAAGGCCGAGTCCGACGTCGACGCGGTACGCGTCCGAGCCGAGCGCGACCAGAAGCGCCTGGACTCCGGGCAGGTCTCCTCGGCGAAGGACCTGTCCAACCTGCAGTCCGAGATCGTCTCGCTCCAGCGCCGCCAGGGTGACCTCGAGGACGTCGTCCTTGAGATCATGGAGCGCCGTGAGGCCGCGGACGCCGAGGTCGCCCGGCTGTCGGCCGAGCGCACCGAGATCGGCGCCGGCCTGTCCACGCTCGAGGAGAAGCGCGACGTCTCCCTGGCCGCCCTCGACAAGGAGAGCGAGGACGCCAAGGGCAAGCGCGGGGGCATCACCGCCGACATCCCCGCCGACCTGCTCGCCCTGTACGAGAAGCTGCGCGGGCAGTACGGCGTGGGCGCCGCCATGCTGCACGGCGGGCGGTGCCAGGGCTGCAAGGTGTCGCTCTCGATCGCCGACCTCAACCGCATCCGGGCCGCAGCCCACGACGAGGTGCTCCGCTGCGAGGAGTGCCGCAGGATCCTGGTCCGCACCCCCGAGTCAGGCCTGTGAACCTTGTCATCGAGGCCGACGGCGGCTCCCGGGGCAACCCGGGGCCCGCAGGATACGGCGCCGTCGTCAAGGACCCTGACGGCCAGGTGCTGGCCGAGGCGGCCGACTCCCTCGGAGTCACGACCAACAACGTCGCCGAGTACCAGGGCCTGATCGCCGGCCTGCGCTCGGCGCTCAGCCTCGGCGGCGAGGGCGCCACGGTCGAGGTGCGCATGGACTCCAAGCTGGTCATCGAGCAGATGGCCGGCCGCTGGAAGATCAAGAACGAAGGGCTGCGCCCGCTCGCGCACGAAGCCGCCGACCTCGCGCGCCGCCTGCGCGTGACGTGGAAGTGGATCCCCCGCGAGCGCAACCGCGACGCCGACCGCCTCGCCAACGAGGCCATGGACGCCGCCGCCCGAGGCGGCAAGTGGCAGGCCACGACCCTCCCCACCCCCGCCCTCACCGGTCAGCTGAAGGACCATGCCCCCGCCGCGGGTGCGGAGAGCCGTGCCCCCGCCGCCACCAGGCCGGCCGGGGAGCCGGTCGCAACCACCGCCGCGGCGTCCACCAGGCCCGGACCCAAGTCCGGCAGCGGCTGGATGGGCCCGGCGGCGACCGCCACGACGTTCCTGCTCCTGCGGCACGGCGAGACGCCGTTCTCCGTGGATCGCCGGTTCTCCGGCATCGGCGACCCCGAGCTGACCCCCAAGGGCGTCGCCCAGGCCGAGGCCGCCGCCGTACGGCTGTCACGCCCGCCGTACGAGCTGGAGGTGATCGTCAGTTCCCCGCTGCGCCGCGCCCGGGAGACCGCCGAGATCGTCGCCGCGCGCGCCGACTTGAAGGTCGCCGTGGACGACGGGCTGCGCGAGGTCGACTTCGGCGCGTGGGAGGGGCACACGTTCACCGAGATCCAGCGCCGCTGGCCCGACGAGCTGGCCGCCTGGCTCGCCGACCCCTCCGTGGCCCCGCCCGGCGGCGAGAGCTTCGACCAGGCGGCGCTGCGGGTGCAGGACGCCAGGGACCGCCTCCTGCTCGAGCACAAAGGCAAGAAGGTCCTGCTCGTCTCGCACGTGACCCCCATCAAGCTGCTCCTGCGGTTCGCGCTCCTGGCGCCCCCCGCCGCGCTCTACCGCATGCACCTCGACGTGGCGTCCCTGTCCACCGTCGACTACTTCCCCGACGGTCCCGAGTTGGTGAGGGCCTTCAACGACACCTCCCACCTTCGCTGAGGCAGCGGTGTGCGGCGGCGGCCACGGGGGCACGGACCACCGCCGCACGTGTCCCATTTGACCTGGTGATGCTTGTCACCGGGTTGGAGGCGACTTGTGATCCGATAGACTGCTACGACAGCGGACGAGTCGGCCGGGCGACCGCGTCGGGGCTCTCCAGCCCCGCCGAGGAAGGTCCGGGCTCCACAGGGCAAGGTGGTCGGTAACGCCGACCCGGGGTGACCCGCGGGACAGTGCCACAGAAAACAGACCGCCTCCCCTTCGGGGGAGGTAAGGGTGAAACGGTGGTGTAAGAGACCACCAGCGCCCACGGTGACGTGGGCGGCTAGGTAAACCCCACCTGGAGCAAGGTCAAGAAGGGATCCTCCCCGGAGGATCCCGCGCGCGGCGTTCGAGGGTGACCCGCCCGAGTCGCGCGGGTAGACCGCTTGAGGCCGCCGGCAACGGCGGCCCTAGATGGATGGTCGCCCCTTTGCACAGCAAAGGACAGAACCCGGCCTACAGGCCGACTCGCCCGCTGTTTAGCCTTCTACCAGGCGCAACGTCTGTTGGATGATCTCTAGTTCCGTCTCGGTTCCGTTTGCGGAACGGATCATGTTCTCGATCGTTCCTCGGCCTAGGTCTTCATCGCTCGGAAAGAGATGCCCGTAGGTATCCATGGTTTCCGCGATAGTCGCATGACCTAGTCGAGTCTGTATGACTTTCGGATCCGCTGCTCCCATCCCCCCAACACCGGTGGCAGGCCAGAAAGCCAGCACCCACGCCGCGACATCGTGGACGCCATCTTGTACGTGGTCCGTGATCTACAGCGCCAGCCCGCAGTCGACGATGAACCGGGTGAGCAGAGCGCGTTCACCGAATTCGGCGGCGAGCTCCGGGCTGGGCGGCCCGTCGAGCCGCTCCCAGGGCAACGCCGTGAACGCGGAGCGGACGACGAGGCTGCCGTGAAATCCGTACGCGACGTCGTTTGATGCCGACGGCTTTCCGTGCTCGGCCATTCCGTCCACGAAGGACGGTGCGAGCACTTCATGCAGCTCAGACAGCCGGTGAGCCGGGAACTGTCCAGCATGGACCAGACCTACGAGGAGCTGACCAAGGTCGAAGCCGATCGCATGCGGCGTCTGGAAGGAGACGTCGATGGCGACAAAGGTGTCGGGTTCGTCGGACGGCACGAGCAGGTTCTGCGGGCTTGCGTCACCGTGCGGCAGCGCCTGGGGCAATTGGTCGAGCCGGTCCATGATCTGGTCGATCCTTCCGGCGAGGGTCCGCAGGTCCGCTCGGAGGTGTTCGTCAACGGACGCGGCGACCACCGGATGTGCCCATAGGGCGTCATCCTCAAGCTGTGCAAGCGCCCCCATCAGCCGGGCGTGCCGGTACATGCGCAGCCCGAACCCGGGTGGCCTGCCGGCACCGGCGATCAGACCGGGATCCGACCGGCCGGCCGCCAAACCTCCGAGCAGCCGGGCGGCCCGTGCGAAACGCGGCACGTCCCACTCATCGGCGCTCTGCTGGATGTCTTCCATCCACAGCGCGGCGCGGTCGTCGCCGAGTTCGGCGAGGCGGTAGAGGCGGGGTACCCGCAGGCCGGTGGGCAGGTGGTCGACGAAGGTGGGCTCCCATGCGGCGAGCTCCATCCGCCACGGGAACTCGTCGACGAAGTCTTGCCGGGAGTGCTCGGGCACCAGGTCCAGGCGAGGCCAGTGCCGGGGGCTGTGGATGACCTTCAGGAACAGGCGGAACGGCTCGCCGTCATCGGTGACGCCGCGGATCCGCCGGAGCGCGCCCGTGGCGGGTGAGCCGAAGAGCGGATAGTCCACAACCTCGGCCGACCAATCCTTGACGGCAACGGCGCGGCCGAGTGCCTTGCTCACGATGTCGGCGAACTCGTCGTCGCTCACGGAGGCGGAGCCGATCAGATGGGTCGACATGGAGCCCCTCCGAAGATAAGGTTACCTGACTAGTAGGGATAGTAAGGCAACCTTATGACATTGGTCAACGACCCTGAGCACATTCTCGCGCTCCTTGATCGGGCGATGCGGGCAGCCAAGCGCGTCATGGAGGGACTGATGGCCGACCACGCGCCCGGCCTGCGGTCGTCCTTTCTGCGGGTCATGAACCTGATCCCCGCCGATGGAATCCGGCTGACCGACCTGGCCACTCGTGCGTCGATGACGAAGCAGGCCATGGGTGAGTTCGTCGCGACCCTGGAACAGGAAGGCTTCGTGCGAGTCTTGGCCGATCCGCACGATCGGCGGGTACGCCTCGTGACGCCCACGCCCCGGGGGATCGAGCTACAGAAGGCGAGCGCGGCAGCCATTGAGGAACTCGAGCGGGAGTGGCGGGAGCGGGTCGGCCCCCGACGGTGGGCCACCACGTGCGCCGTCCTGGCGGAGCTGGGCAGGTAGCCTGCGGGAGCCTTGTTCATCACTGTTCACATGCGTTGCGCCTGGTAGATGGCCCTATCGGGGGAGTAGCAGCAGGTCGGTCAACCCCTGCCGGAAGAACCCGGCCTGCAGGCCGACTCGCCCGCTGTCCCCCTTCCGACCGGTGATGATGAGCAGGTGCGGACCGGGTTCGTACTCCTGCATGTGCGCCGTGACCTCGGCGAGCACTATGTCGATGCCCCAGCGCTAACGGCTGTTCCGCTGTTCCTCAACCCCGGTTTCCCCGGGGGGATGAGAGGAGCCGGGCGACTGTTAGGCAAGGCTCAGCGGTGCCGACCAGCAGGACCTGTGTCCGGCAGGATGATCACATGACGGTGAAGAACGGCAAGCGGTGGAACCACAACATCCATTACCACCCCCGCATCCTGCGCGCGGTCCCCGATGGCGCCCAGCGCGCCCTCGATGTCGGCTGCGGCGAGGGCATGCTCGCCCGTGAACTGCGGCAGGCCGTGCCGCACGTCACCGGCATCGACCTCGACGCGCCCAGCATCGACCAAGCCCGCGAGTACCCGGACGACGTCGACTACATCCTCGGCGATTTCCTGACCCACCCCTTCGAGCCCGCCTCGTTGGACGTCATCGCGTCGGTGGCCACTCTGCACCACATGGACGCCGCCGCTGGGTTGGCCCGCATGCGCGACCTGCTGCGCCCCGGCGGCGTCCTGGCCATCGTCGGCTTGGCCCGTAGCGCCATGCCCAACGACCTGCCGCGCGACCTGGCCGGTGTCGTCGTCGGTACCTTCCATCGCGCCACGAAGGGCCACTGGGTGCATCCGTCCCCCATGGTGTGGCCGCCGCCGGTGACGTACCCGCAGATGCGAGCGTTGGCCGCCGAGATCCTGCCCGGCTCCCAGTATCGCCGTCACCTCCTGTTGCGTTACAGCATCATCTGGCGCAAGCCGCAGGACTGAGCAGGGTCAGCCGGCCAGGTCAACGGCGCGGCGGTCATCGGCCAGGTCGTCGCGCTCGACCGGGTAGCCCTCCGCGGGCTGCCCCGGATCCAGTGCAGCTTGAATGAAGCATTGACCTGTTTCACACTGGTCAACGCGGTGGCGTTGGTATGGCGGCTGCGGGGACGCGGCGGTGCAGCCAGGCCAGGACCAGAGCCGTGAGCACGGCGCTGACGGTGAGGTCGTAGCGGCCGCCGAGTCCGACGAGTGCGTCGAGCACGACGAAGAAACCGAGGATCCCCGTGACCACCCAGAGCCCGTCGCGTCCGAGCGGCCCCGTCGTGGCCCAGCGTCGGGCGGCCAGGACGCCGACCACGAGCGGTGTCAGGGTGGCGGCGAGTCCGGCCGGCCACGGCAGGCCCGTCGACGGGACCGCATAGACGAGCACGAAGTGCGTGCCGGTACAGACGAACGCCACGACGCCGAGCAAGCGCGGTCGAGGGCGACGCGAGGAAGCGCGGGCCAGGCGCGGCAGGCGCCGGGAGAGCAGCGCGGTCACCACGATCAGGACGCTGACCCCGAGCGCCACGAGCACCGGGCCGAGCGTTGGCCGCACGTGGTCCTCGTACACGAGGAACAGGACCAGCAGCATCGCGATCCCGGCGACGACCAGGCCGCGCGGGCGGACCCAGGCGCGGTCGCGGTCGCCCGGGAACAGCCACGTGACGACGAGGACCGACGAGCACACGCTCACCGCGGTATGGAAGGCGGTGAGATGCGTGGCGAGCAACAGGTTCGTGTGCCAGACCTGGGCGTAGTCGCCGATGCCGGTGTCGTGCGCGTATTTGGGGTCGAACCAGAACCGGTCGACCAGCGCCTCCTCGTAGACACCGTACGCCGCGCCGAGCAGAGCCAGTCCGGGCAGGACGAGCCCCCACCGGTGAGCCATCTCGCGGCACAGTAGCGCGCCGCTGCCGTAGAGCGCGACGAACAGGGCGAGGTTCCACGGCAGCAGCAGATCGAGCGGGGATGTCGCGGTCGACAGCACCTCCCCCAGGTACGGCGCCATCAGCAGCAGTGCGAGGACGGGACGCCAAGCCATGCGCCCATCGTGATCCTGATCCGGCGGCGCCCACAACGGACTTAAGTAGGCTTCCGCTCGACCAAAGTCGAACGGAACGGGCTACGCCAGGCTCGGACAAGCTGAAAACGGTCTTTCGGTCGCACCGATACCGAAGAATGGGTGACCGTCGGCTGGCTGACGTTTCGCTGGTTGGTAGCGGGTTCGGCGGGTCAGACGGCGTCGGTTCGCGCCGCGGTGACCACCACTGTCGCGTAACGCATCGTGAAGCCGCCCCCCACCGCGTCGATGGCGGTCCCGATGCCCGCCAGCGCGGCTTCCTTGCCGCGGGCTGGTCGCCCCTCTCGATCGATGAGTCGACCCTGCCTTCGTATGCTCGAATGTGTTACGGATGCATCGCCGGAGCGATGAAGCCTGTCGACGGCCGGGTCATCTACGTTGCGATTAACGCCAATGAGGATGCATCATTGTGCGCAATGATCGATTACCAAGGGCGCCTGTTCCTGCGTCATCCTCCAGGCCCGTGGCCACGGCCGCGGTAGAGCAGGGGATCGTACGCCCGATACGTTGAGGCGAGTCAGACAAGAGAGGCTCGCGGCGATGGAAGACGGTCGGCGAACGGTTTGGGCGTTCGTGGGCGAGGGCGGACGGTGGCCATCGGCGATCTTCAGCTCCCGGAGCCGGGCCGAGGAGTGGATCAGTGCCCGAAGTCTGACCGGGTTGCTCACCGAGTACCCTCTCGACGCTCCGATCTACGACTCGGCCGTTGACAACGGGTACTTCCGGCCGAGCAGACCGGAACACTCGGCCGCGGACTTCATCGGGCGGTTCACCAGCGCGCACCAGGCGCACGAGCACTACGAGAACGGAGCGCCCGGCTGAGATCGGGCCCACGTCATGGTTCGCGGCGTTAACCCGATTTCTCCTTAGGTGAGGCGATCACGCGGTGGTCGGACCGCACCCGGTGGTGGTGCGTTTCGCATTCCCCTGGTGCCCCGGTGGGTGACATGGGTGGCTGAGCACTGCTTATGTCGGAAAATCCGGTGAACGCTCGATAGTGGACGGATTTTCGGCTAATGAGTATTCGGCAATGGCATGGACTGGGAGTCGGGGTTTCTTTTCTTTATTGTGTTCGTCTGTTTTCTCTATCACTACGCCGGTGCGGCGTCACTGGTTCGCTGAATGGGTATTCCCTGGTCGCAGTGCTACCGCAGTGGCACGGAAAAGGTCCGATTCATCGGAATTCAAGCGATATGGGGGAACCGAGTGATTCCTCGGGAAACAGGTCCTTTCATAGGCAAGCGCGCGTGGACTCTGGCGTTCGCGACGGCGATCGCCGGTGGAGTCGTCGCGCTGTCGCTCCCGGCCACGGCCCAGGCCGGTACGGACGGTACGGAAGTGCGGAGCGTCCCGGGGCACCGGGTCGCTCACCAGGTCGCTCCCGCCGGCTTCGTCGCCGTCGCCAAGAACAGGCCCGTCGGTAACGACGAGGACGGCAAGAGGAAGTGTTGCGACGAGGACAGCAAGAAGAAGTGTTGCAAGGAGTGTCCTCCCGGACCTCCCGGACCTCCCGGCCGCAGCGCCGGCATCGACACGGCCTTCCAGGGCAACAACAAGTTCGTAGGCTACGCCCAGGGCAACGGCCCGACGTTCGTCCGGGACCCGAGGACCGCCTCACCCTGGCACGACGTCTCCACGTTGCCCGGGTATCCGGGGAACGCGACCGATGT
Organism: Sphaerisporangium perillae; assembly: GCF_023276435.1. Classification (GTDB taxonomy): domain Bacteria; phylum Actinomycetota; class Actinomycetes; order Streptosporangiales; family Streptosporangiaceae; genus Sphaerisporangium; species Sphaerisporangium perillae. The sequence goes on along the minus strand of NZ_JALLPO010000015.1, from coordinate 104,953 downwards.
CAGCCTGGCCGTGATGGGGAACAACCTCCACGTCACGGTGCTCAGTTCGACCGGTCTGATCCGCCAGACGACGTGCACGGTCAACCCCACGCCCGGCACTGGTGGCAACCCGGCCTGGCCGGGCAACTGCAGCTCGTTCCAGGAGCTCACCCCGCCGCTCTAGGCCCGGCGCGGGCTGACGTAACGACAGCGCGTGCCGCATCTGGGGGTGTCCCGGATGCGGCACCGCCGTGCACGGTGCGGACCGCCGGGGGGCGGCGGCTCAGGCGCTGATGACCATGCCGTGCGGCACCAGCAGGAAGACCTTGTGCGCGATGCGGTCCATGTCCCCGCGGCGGCCGAAGACCAGCCCGGCCGCGAAGTCGACCAGAGACTTGGCGTCGGCGTCCGACATGCCGGTGAGGTCCATCACCACCGGCAGTCCCTTGCGGAAGAAGTGCCCGACGTAGAGAGCCTCGTTGTAGTCCTGAGGTCGCAGCGTCTTCACCAGCGCCAGATCCGGCCGGGGACCCGTGTAGGTCCTCGAGAACTCGTGCTCATCAGGACCGCTGGTCCGTGCTTCTGCCACGCCGCGACCGTAACACCCAAAGACGGCCCACAGGGGGCGCACGGGTCAAAACCCCTCGAAGGGGTCAGTGACTACGAGCAAGGTCATTCTCCTTCACTAGTCGCACTGCCCACAGACGGTGGGCAGCGCCCCGGCCCGTGCCGTGTCGCTCCCGTGCTGCCGGAGTCAGCGGGCGTCCCACTCGCTGAGGATCCGGGCCTCCTTGTCGGGCGCGATGCCATGCCGCTGCCAGGAGGCGAACCGGGCCTCCAGGGCGGCGTGGTCGCGATCCTTCAGCCAGTCCCAGGTGTCCCGCACGGTCTCGGCGACAGGGCGGCACCGCAGCCCCGCGGCCTCGGCCTTCGCGGTCGACGAGCTCCACACCCCCGCGGCGTCGGAGATCGGGGTCCACAGCGGCAGCTCCTGCCAGGGCTGCACTTCGCGGTCGAGCAGGAAACCGTCCGCCACCCAGACCAGCTCGGCGCCCGACCCGGTCACCTCGGCGCAGTCCGCCAGCCACCGGCCGAAGGTGGTGTTCCCGGCGGGTCCGGTGGTGAAGAAGCGGTCGTTCACCCCCTTTGCGGCCTGGTCAAGCGTGAAGCTCGCGATGTCACGCGCGTCGATGAGCTGCATGGGGAGGTCGGGGTCACCAGGGGCCAGCACGCGGCCGCCGCGGGCGACGCGGCGCAACCACCAGGGCAGCCGGCCGACGTTCTCCCACGGGCCGAGGATCAGCCCCGGCTGCATGATCAGCGCGTTGCCCTCGAAGTAGCGCTCCACGGCCCGCTCGCAGCCGGCCTTCAGCACCCCGTAGTCACCGTCGTCCGGACCGGCGTCCGGCGAGCACTCCCACCGCGGCGAGGACTCGTCGGTCTGCTTGGACGGCCAGTCTGCGACGGCCGAGATGCTGGAGATGAACGCGTAAGTGCCCGCGTGACCCGAAAGGACGCGGGCCGACTCGGCGACCACGCGGGGCGTGAAGCCGCACACGTCCACGACGGCGTCCCACTCGCCGCCCGCCGCCAGCGCTTCGAGGTCGTCCCTGACCTCCCGGTCGCCCCGGACGGCCCGCACTCCCGGCAGATCCTCGCCCGACCTGCCCCTGTTGAACGTCGTGACCTCATGCCCCTGCCGCAGCGCTTCCTCAACGATCGCCCGTCCGAGGAACACCGAACCACCCATCACCAGAATTCTCATGGCGACCACTCTCGGGCTTGCGACCCCCTCGTGCCGAGACCTTTCACCGGCAGCGGATCCGCTGCGAGCTGACAGGCGGCGCCGGCCGGACGTCCCGGCCGCACCTCAGAGCGGGCAGGTGGCCACCGGGTTGAACCCCTCGCGGTCGAGCACGTGCACGCGGGCGGCGCCGATGTCGAAGTACAGTCCGACGAGCTGCAGCCGGCCGGCCCCCTCCAGGCGGGCCACCGACGGGTAGGTGCGCAGGTTGTCGAGCTGCTGGGCCACGTTCACCCGGCAGAGCCGGTCGAGTGGTCCCTGGTCCTCACCGGTGTGGTCGGACAGGATGTAGCGGGCGAGCGTGTGGTCGCCGTGCCGCAGCCAGCGGCCCAGGCCCGGCAGGCCGCTCGCGTTCTCGCCGGCGCTGAGCAGGGCCGCCATCGCGCCGCACCGGGAGTGCCCGCAGATCGTGATCGTCGAGACGTTGAGCACCGCTGTGGCGTACTCGATGGCCGCCACGACCGAGTCGTCGGGCGGCGACGTGCCGTGCCTTGGCACGAGGTTGCCGATGTTGCGCACCGTGAACAGGTCGCCCGGACCGCTCGAGGTGATCAGATTGGGCACCACGCGGGAGTCGGCGCAGGTGATGAACAGGTTGGAGGTCTCCTGCGTGCGCGCCATGCGGGTGAGGAACGGCCGGACCAGGGGCGCGGTGCGCCGCTGGAAGTCCACCGTGCCCGCCAGCAGGTCGGGCACTGCGCTCGACCCCGTCGCCGGCCCGCCGGCCTCGGTCCGGGCCGGCATCCACACGTTGCCGTGGCGGACGGGGATCCGCGACAGCGGCCCGCCTCGCCGGTACGCCCGGGGGAGCCACCAGCGCTCGGGCGCCCGCGGCGGCGTCTTGGCCGCCGAGACGCGCGTCCCGCTCGCCGCCGAGGTGTACCACTCGTCGTGGATCTCGTCGATGGCGATGGTGCCGCCGGTGCGCTCGTGCTCCAGGCGCCAGCCGTGCAGGGCCTCGAAGGCGGCGTTGTCCATGAAGTCGACGTTGAGGTCGAGGTCGACCGCGGCGCCCGCGGGGATGGCCCGCAGGTTGGAGGTGAGGCTCGGCACGCTCACGAAGGTGAGCGATCCGGTCACCACGACGTGCCAGCGGTCGTCCGGCTCCAGGCGCACCTGAACCGACACCCTGGTGAGGCGGCGCAGGGCGAAGAGCCCGGCGAGGCCGAGGCCGAGCAGCACCCCCTCGGCGAGGCCGATCACCACGACCGCGCCCATGGTGAGCACGTAGATCGGGAGCTCCCCGTGCCCGTGCAGCCCGCGCATCGTGCCGAGGTTGACCATGCGGACGCCGATGAAGACGAGCAGGGCCGCCAGCGCCTCCAGCGGGATCAGCGTCACGCTCCAGCCGAAGCAGACCGCGAACAGCAGCACCCACACGCCGTGCAGGATGGCCGACCATCGGCTGCGCGCCCCCGCGCGCACGTTCGTGGTGGTACGGACGATCACCCCGGCGACCGGCAGGCCGCCGAGCGCTCCCGACACCAGATTCGCCAGGCCCTGCCCGGTCAGCTCGCGGTCGAGGTCGGCACGCGGGCCGTCGTGCAGGCGGTCGGCCGCCACCGAGCACAGCAGCGACTCCACGCCGGCGAGGAGGGCGACCAGCAGCACGGCCCCGGCGATGCCGTGCCAGTCGCCGCGCGGCAGCACCGGCGTCGCCCAGTCGGCGAACCCCTTGGACAGGTCGGCGCGGGCGATGTCCCAGCCCAGCACGCCGGCCGTCAGCGCGGCGATCGCCAGCGCCGCCAGCGGGGCCGGGACCACGTTGAGGCGCGGCAGGCGAGGCCACAGAACGAGCACCGCGATGGTCAGCACGCCCACCGCCACCGCGTGGCTGTGGTTGTTCGCGATCTGGTTCGGCAGCTCCAGGAGGTTCTCCACGGCCGACTTCTGCGGCTGCCCGCCGAGCACCACGTGCAGCTGCGAGAGGGCGATCACCACGCCGACCCCGGCGAGCATGCCGTGGACCACGGCGGGTGACACGGCGAGCGCCGTCCTCGCCACCTTGAACCTGCCGAGCACGATCTGCAGCACGCCCGCCATCAGCGTGATCATGCAGGTGGCACGCCAGCCGTACGTGCGGACGAGCTCGGCCACGACGAGGGCGAGGCCGGCCGCGGGACCGCTGACCTGGACGACCGAGCCGCCGAGCGGCCCGGCCACCAGGCCGCCGACGACGGCGGCGACCAGGCCGGCGATGAGCGGCGCCCCGCAGGTGACGGCGATGCCGAGCGAGAGGGGGACGGCGACCAGGAAGACCACCAGCGAGGCCGGGAGGTCATGCCGGAGCACCGATCGAATACGTTCTGTACTGGTGCAAGCACGTTCCGTGTCCGCGGTCATGGTGCGACCATACGACGCGGCGGCCACCGGATTAAGGGTTTGGCCGCCGCGTTTTGCATCTGCCGGGGGAAAGAGGCGCGATTAGCGGTAATAGTCCGGATAGTCGGTGTCGGTCGGCCGGCGGTGGCCGCCGCGCGAAGGCGACGCCTGCGACGACTGGGTGGCGGACTCGTCGGGGACGTCGTCTCCGTTCGCCGCCGTGCCGTACAGCTCGCCGTACGACGGCCAGCTCCCGCCGGTGTTCTGCCGGGGCTGCGCCCACGAGGAGGAGGTGGGGTCCGACGCCGGGAAGCGGCCGGACTCGTAGCCGCCGTAGCCCTGTCCCTGTCCCTGCCCCTGGCCCGGCGCGGAAAGCGCGTCGTCGCCGCGGGGCCCCGCCCCGCCGCGTGAGTCGTACCCGGCCGTCCCACGGGAGGTGTCCGCCGGCAGCCCGGCGGGGTGAGTGGGACCGTTGACCGTGTCGGAGTCGTCGATCACGGCCCAGCCCGGGCGGACCTCGTAGGAGGACGGGGCCGGAGCGGACGGGGTGGCGGCGGTGTACCCCTCATAGGAGGGCAGCTGGTAGTCGGAGGCCTTCCAGGTCTCATTGGAAGAGCTCGACGGCGGGGTCGGCTCATCGAGGATGTCGTAGGAACCGGTGGCCGGGTAGGCCGGGCGCGCCGGCCACGACTGCGCGGCCGGCGACTGAGGCGCCGGTGGCTGGGCGGCCGGGAAGTCGCCGGTCGCCCCCTGGGCGCCGTTCAGGGCGTCGCCCGCCGGGCCATAGGAGCCGGAGGTGGAGAAGGGGCCGGTCGCACGGGACGCGCCCGGCGTCTCGTACGAGCCGGTCGAGCGGGGCGTCTCGTAGGACCCCGTCGTGCGAGGGGCCTCGAAGGAGCCCGTGGAGGAGCGGCCCGCGTCGAAGGGACCCGTCACCGTGCGCTGGGCGTCAAGAGGCCCGCTGGGGCGCGGCCCGGCGGAGGCGGGCCCGGCCGGACGGGAGCCGGCGGAGCCCGGACCGCCGGTACGGGAGGCCGGACCGGTCGCGAGCGGGTCGCCGGAGGCCGCGCCGTTGGGTCGCGGCCTGCCGGCGAGCGGGTTGGCGGATGCCGCGCCGCCGGAGAGGGGCCCGCTGGACAGCGGGTCGTTCGCGAGTGAGCCGGTCGGCAAAGGGCCGGCGAGCGGACCGCTGGAGAGCGGGTCGGCACGCAGCGGGTCCGGCCGGCCGGGGACGGCTCGTCCGGAGTCGGTACGGCCCGTGTCGGCGGATCTGCCGGAGCCGCTCACGCCACCGCGCCTGGGGTCGCCGCCACGGCGGGCGTCGGCGCCACGGCCGGGAGCGGCCGGGCGTCCGGGGTCGCCCGCGGCGGGGTCCGGCCGGCGCCGGGGCTTGGCGCGCCCGGCGTCGGCGACGCCCAGCGGGTCGGCGGGGTCGGGGCGGGAGCCGCGACGGGTGCGGGAGGACGGCTGCGAGGTGCCGATCGCGCCAAGCACGTCGGCTGCGGACGCGGCCGGCGTGGGAGCCGACGGCGGCGGGACGGGCGCGGAGAAGGTGACGGTGCGCTCCGCGGCCGCGGCGGCGGAGGTGGGCGTGGTGTTGCGGGCGGGCTCCACCAGTCCGGCGAGGCCGGTCGGCCGGGTGGGAAGAGGCGCCTGGACGGTGGCGGCGTTCGCGTCGATCTCTTCCTTCTCCTTCGGCGCGGCGGCCTTGGGAGAAGGGGACGGCGAGGACGGGGAGGCCACGTCGGGGCGGCTCGCCCCTACCCGGGCCGCGATGGTGCCGCCGAAGGCGCCGTCGTCCGCTCGGACCCGGCTCCAGTAGTCGTCGTCGTAGTCGTCGGCGTCGCCCCACTCGTCGACGCCGCGCTTGCCACGTGAGGATGCCTGCTTGCCGTGCGGGGCCGGACGCCCGCCGGGCCGCCCGGCGGGACGGGACGAGGGCCTGCCGTTGCCCGGGCGCAGGCGCGCGGTGACCCGCTCGGGCTCCTGGAAGGCGTCGAAGCCCTCGGGGAAGCTCTCGAAGAACGTCTCCTCGGCGGGACGGCCGGGACGCTTGGCGTTCGGATCGTCCGCCTGCTCGGCCATCTTCCGCAGCCGCTCAGGAGGCAGATTGCTCTCGCGGCGGTTCATGGACCGCATGCCGAGTGCAACGACCACCAGTACGAGGAGCACGACGGCGACAAGGCCGAAAATGACCGCGATCATTGCACCACCTTCATGGCCATGGCCTTCCAGTGGCGCTGGTGAGATCGCGCGGCCATCGACGCGACCTGCCTCCGTTGACCACCTGCGCTCGAGGATTGCATCTGATTCTGTCCGACCACTATGACCGTTGTCACACCCTACGAGAAGATCCGGTATCGAGTACTACCTGTGGTACTCAGCATGTCACTCGATGTGCGCCGCTGAGAGCCGTCCGCGAGCGATGGTGTGCTGGGCGATCGTCTCCAGGGTCTTCAGGAGGCCCGCGCCCTCCTTGAGATCGAGCTTCGAGTCGAGCGCGTAGACACTGAAACGATAAGTGTCATCGGGGCGGCACGGGGGCGAGTAGCCGACCTTGCCCGACGAGGTCAGCCCTTGGAGGGCTCCGGCTCCCCGCGGCACGCTGCTCTGCGCCAGCTCGGTGGTCAGTGGGTCGATGTTGAACAACACCCAGTGCACCTCCGCCGCTCCTTGCGCGTTGTTGGCGTCGACCACCAGGGCGATCGACTTGGTCTGCTTCTGCGGGACACCGGACCACCGGAGCGGTGGGTTCCCGGACTGCCCTGTGCAGGTGTACTCGGCCGGAAGGGGAGCCTCGTCACGGAAACGCGGACTGGACACGCTGAGCCCGTCCAACGACCTGTCGGTCGGTGAACCGCCGCCCACGATGCCACAGCCGGCCGATGCCGCCACGACCATCGCCGCGGCAACCACTATGCGTACGCGTCCCATGCGCCCAACACGCACGGAATTTCTCGGCTGCCCCATGCCCGCTGATGCTACGCGCGTCTGGAGGGTGCGCTGACCCCATCGCCCGAACGGGCGGCGCCGCGAGGCCGCCGAATCGGCCACAATCGAGGCATGGATGCGGCGGAGCCCGACACGCGTGTGAGCTTCGCCCTGCTCGGCCCGCTGGAGGTGCGTCACGACGGCGCTCCGCTCGAGATCGGCGGGCGGCGGCTGCGTGCGCTCCTGGCATCGTTGCTGCTCAGCCCGGGTCGCATGGTGCCCTTCGAGATGCTCGTCTCCGGGGTGTGGGATGTCGATCCGCCCAGTGGCGTGGGGAACGCGTTGCAGGCCCTCGTCTCACGTCTCCGGGCCGCGGTCGGGCGCGATCTGGTGGCCGCCGAGACGTCAGGTTACCGGTTGGTTATATCTCCGGATCAAGTGGATGTCCACAGATTCGTCCGCCTTGTCGCCGATGGCCGTGCGGCGCTCGCCCGAGGCGAGTCCGGCGAGGCCGCGAGCACGCTCAGGGACGCTCTGGCCCTCTGGCGCGGCCCCGCGTTCGCCGACCTGAGCGGCGTCGGGGCCGCCGAGGCCGAGATCGCCCGCCTGGAAGGGCTCCGCCTGGCCGCGATCGAGGAACGCATCGACGCCGACCTGCGCCTCGGCCGCCACGCCGAGGTCCTCGCCGACCTTCCGGCGCTGATCGCCGCCCATCCCTTGAGGGAGCGTCCGCACGGCCTGCTCATGCGCGCGCTGTACGCGTCGGGGCGCCGGGTGGAGGCGCTCGCCGCCTATCAGGTCGCGCGGGAGACCTTCGCCGACCGGCTCGGCACCGGCCCCTCACCCGCACTCGCCGAGCTCCACCTCTCGATGCTCCGCGACGACGACCCCTCCATGTTCCGCGACCATCGCCCGGCTGTGGGCGCGGGAACGGCCCCGCGCCCGGCCGTGGTAGCGGAACCGTCCGCGGCCACGCGTCCGCCGGTCGCCCCGGAACCGCCCGCCGCCGCTGCGTCCGAGGACATGCCGCAGGTGGCGGCGGTGCGGAGGGGGAACCTGCGGGCCCGGCTCACCAGCTTCGTCGGGCGGGAGAAGGACCTCGAACGGGCCGGCGAGCTGCTGGCCCGGCATCGGCTGGTCACGATGCTCGGCCCGGGTGGCGCCGGCAAGACGAGGCTCGCCGTCGAGTCAGGTGAGGCGCTCGCCGGCAGGATGCCCGAGGGCGTCTGGCTGGCCGAGCTGGCGCCGGTGCGCGAAGCCGAGGACGTGCCGCAGGCCGTGCTCGCCGCTCTCGGCATCCGCGACACCGGCCGCGCCCCCGTACGGACGCAGGGCCTCGCCACCGCCGAAGCGGGCGATCCGACCACACGCCTGGTGGCCGGCCTGCGCTCGAGCCGCCGGCTGATCATCCTGGACAACTGCGAGCACCTGGTCGAGGCCGCCGCGCGGCTGGCCGACCGGATCCTGGCCGAGTGCCCGGAGGTGCGCATCCTCGCCACCAGCCGCGAACCGCTCGGCATCACCGGCGAGCTGCTCTGGCCCGTCCAGCCCCTGGCCCAGGAACACGCGCAGAGCCTGTTCGCCGACCGTGCCGCCACGGCCCGCCCCGGCTACGTCCTGGACGGCGACGCGGGGGCGGTCGCGCGCATCTGCCGGGAGCTCGACGGCATGCCCCTCGCGATCGAGCTGGCCGCCGCCCGGCTGCGCACCCTGTCCGCCGGGCAGATCGCCGACCGCCTCGACGACCGGTTCCGCCTGCTCACCGGCGGCAGCCGTACGGCGCTGCCGCGCCACCAGACCCTGCGGGCGGTGGTGGAGTGGAGCTGGGACCTGCTCGACCAGCGTGAACGGGTGCTCGCGCGCAGGCTCGCCGCGTTCGCGGGCGGCGCCACCCTGGAGGCGGTCGAGACGGTGTGCTCCGATGATGCCCTGCCGCGCGAAGAGGTGCTCGACCTCCTCGCCAGGCTTGTCGACAAATCTCTTGTGGTCTACGAGAACCAGCGCTACCGGATGCTCGAGACCATCCGGGCGTACGCCACCGAACGGCTGGTGGAGTCGGGGGAGGAGCACCCGGTACGGCTGGCGCACGCGCGGTTCTTCACTCACCTGGCCGAGACCGCCGAGCCGGAGCTGCGCCGGGCCGAGCAGGTCAAATGGCTCGCCGCGCTGTCCGCCGAGCACGACAACCTCACGGCGGCGCTGCGCTGCGCCGTCGGATCCGCCGATCTCGCCCTCGGGCTGCGGCTGGTCGGCGCGCTCGGGTGGTACTGGTTCCTCATGGGACGCCGCGCCGAGGGCGCGCAGCGGGCCGCGGAGGTCATCGCCCTCACGGGCGACGCCGTCGACGTCGGCCAGCGTGATCTGGCACTGGCCCTCACGGTGCACGGCATCCTCATGGCGGGTGGGACCGACCAGTGGCAGGAGTCCAAGGAAGTGCTCGGAACAGCCCTGCGGCTGGCCAGGTCGTCGGTGCCGCGCCCCTGGCCGCCGATGATCTCGCTGGCCGAACCGGTGCTGACCCTCTTCCTCGACGTCGCCCCCGACCCCGGCCGGTTCATGGCCGAGCTGTTCGACGACCCCGACCGGTGGGTGGTCGCCTGCGCCCATCTCCTGCGCGCGCACATCCACTACAACGCCGGCCAGATCGCGAAGGGCGAGGCCGACGTCCGCGCGTCCCTTGAGCACTACCGGGCCGTGGGCGACCGGTGGGGCATCAGCACCGCCATGGCCGCCCTCGCCGAGGTCAGCACGCTGCGCGGAGACAACGCCACCACGATCGCGGTCATCAAGGAGGCCCTCGAGCTGGTCGACGAGATCGGCGCCGTGGAGGACACGCCGTACATGCGCAGCCGGCTCGCCATGGCACTGCACGCCTCCGGCGACCCGGCCGGCGCAGACGCGGTGCTCGACGAGGCGCTGGACATCTGCCGGACCGCGGCCGACCGCATGGGGGAGTCCGGGGTGCACATCGTGCGGGGCGACTTCGCCAGGGAGAACGGCGACCTGCGCCTCGCGAGACGCGACTACGAACGGGCCCTCAACCTGGCCTCCGAGGAGATGACCTCCCCCGCGCACTTCCGCGCGATGCTGCGCTCGTCTCTGGGGCTGCTCGCCGAGCAGGAAGGCGACCTGGAAGCGGCCCGCGACGCGCACGCCGAGGCGCTGCGGCTCGCGCGGGACACCCACGACGGCTCCGCGCTCGGCCTGGTGCTCATCGCGCTCGCCGGCCTGGTCGTGCTCGAGGGCGACGCCGCCGCCGCGGCCATGCTGCTGGGCGGCGCGGCTCGCCTGCGGGGCGTCGACGACGTGGTCGGCTACGACCATGTGCGCATCACCGACGCCACGATGGCCGCGCTCGGCCGGGAGGAGTACTCCCGGTGCTTCGAACGCGGCCGCTCGCTGCCCCATCCCCGCCTCCTCACCCTCGCCCGCGAACACTCCACCATGACCCGGGCCCGCCCCTCCGCGGTCCCGGATCCGCCCTCCACCGGCCGGAACTGATCCTCCGCGGTGCCGGATCCGCCCCCCCGCGGTGCCGGACCCGCCCTCCACCGGCCGGAACTGATCCTCCGCCCGCCAGGGCTGATCTTTCGTCCGCCCGGGCCGGTCGTCCGCCGGCCGGGTGGTCAGCCGCGGGAGCGGAAGGCGCGCAGGGACAGTGGGGCGAAGACCAAGGCGATGCCGAGAGCCCAGATCAGCGAGATGGTCGCATGCGTGGCGACCGGACCGCCGCTGAGCAGGCCGCGGACCGCGTCGGCCAGGTGGGTGACGGGGTTGACCTCGACCCATCTCTGCAGCCACTCGGGCAGCGTCTTGGTCGGCACGAACGCGTTCGAGGTGAACGTGAGCGGCATCATCAACGAGAAGGCGACGATCTGCACCTTCTCGGGCTCGGAGGCGGTGAGGCCGATGAGGACCGACAGCCACGACATCGCCAGGGCGAACGCGAGCAGCAGCGCCAGCGCGCCGAGGACTCCGGCCACTCCGGTGTGCACCCGGAAGCCCAGCACGGCGCCGAGGCCGACGAACAGCGCGAAGGCCCACACCTGCTTCAGCGTGTCCGCGACGATGCGGCCGGCGAGTGGCGCGGAGCGGGCGATCGGCAGGCTGCGAAGCCGGTCGAACACGCCCTTGGTGATGTCGGTGCTCAGGCCGATCGCCGTCGTCAGCGTCGCGAACAGCATGTTCTGCACGACCAGCCCCGGCAGCGAGAACTGCAGGTAGTCGCTGGTGGACCCGGCGATCGCACCGCCGAACACATAGGTGAAGAGCAGCAAGAACATGATCGGCTGGACCGACAGGTCGAGCAGCTCCATCGGGTTGTGCTTGATCTGCACCAGGCTCCGCCAGGCGAGCGTCATGGTGTGCCGCAGCGCGGCGGCCGGGCCGACGCGGTTGGAGATGGCGGCCGCCGGCGCGGCTTCGGTGAACGTGGTCACGCGGACACCTCTTCCTTGTCCTTCATCTCCGCGACGGAGGTCTCTTCGGCGGGCTCTTCTTCGGCGCGGTGGCCGGTCAGTGCCAGGAACACCTCGTCGAGGCTGGACTTGCGCAGGCTCAGCTCGGCCGCGACCACCCCGAGGTCGTCGAGGCGGCGCACGATCGCGGGGACCACCTTCGGATCCTTGATGTTCACGGTCGCCTGGCCGCCGGTCAGGTCGGGCCGGTCGCCGAGGACGTCGGAGATGACCTCCGCCACCAGGTGAAGGTGCTCGCCCAGCAGGGGCCTGACCTGGAGAACCTGGGCGCCGGTGGTGGCCTTGAGCTCGTCGGAGGTGCCCGAGGCGATGACCCGGCCGTGGTCGAACACCACGATGTCGTCGGCCAGTTCGTCGGCCTCCTGGAGGTACTGCGTGGTGAGCAGCACGGTGACGCCCTCGGCCATCAGGCCGCGCACGACCTCCCACAGCTCGGTGCGGCTGCGCGGGTCGAGGCCGGTCGTCGGCTCGTCGAGGAACAGCACCTGCGGCCGCCCCACCAGGCTCGCCGCGAGGTCGAGCCGGCGTCGCATGCCTCCGGAGTAGGTCTTGGCGGCCCGGCCTCCGGCGTCGGTCAGGTCGAACCGCGCCAGCAGCTCCTCGGCCCGTCGCCTCGCCGAGGCACGGGAGATCCCGAGCAGGCGGCCGATCATCACGAGATTCTCCACGCCGGTCAACGTCTCGTCGACGGCGGCGTACTGCCCGGTCAGGCCGATCAGCGAGCGGACCTTGTGCGCCTCCTTCACGACGTCGAACCCGCCCACCCTGGCATGCCCGGCGTCGGCCCTTAACAGGGTCGCTAGAATCCGGACGGCCGTCGTCTTCCCGGCGCCGTTCGGCCCGAGAACCCCCAGCAGGCGCCCCTCGGGAACGACGAGATCGACGCCGTCCAACGCACGTGTCTCGCCGTAGTGCTTCACCAGACCTTCGGCCTGGACCGCATATCGCATCGTTTCGACTCCTCAGTGAACGGGCTGGCGGTCACTCTCGGCTCGCGGTCCGGGTGACTGACCCGAAGTCTGCTGCATGGCACTGACATTTCTCTGAGACCTGACCGCTCCCCGCAGTCAGCGGCTGACAGATCGCTGATACCGAGGCACCTGGGCGTGTGACAGGGGGGAAGCGGGGTCCTCTGTAAAGGTGTGTCGCTCCTGGACATCACGGGTTACCGGTGGTGCCGCCGGGCGGGGACGATCTCGTTAGGCTGGGGGCGTGACTGCTCCCCTGCGTGATCCTGCTCACCGCGTGTCGCGCCGCGCGATCACGCTGTGGTTGCTGGAGGCACTGGTCGGGTTCCTCCTGCTCGTCGGAGGGTCGGCCGTCGCGGCATCCTGGATCTCCGGTTCCGGCTGGTCGTGGCTGCCGTCGTGGATCCCCGAGCACATCTGGTGGCTGCCCGTGCTGATCGGTGTCGTGGAGCTTCCCTTCGTGGTGATCGAGCCGTTGTGGCGCTACGCCGTCCACCGTTGGGAACTGGCCGACGATGTCGTCTACGCGCGGTCGGGGTGGTTCAGCCGGCAGTGGGTGTTCGTTCCCGTGAGCCGCATCCAGACCGTGGACAAGGAGCAGGGCTGGTTCGAGCGCCTTCTCGGCCTCGCCACCGTTGAGATCCGCACGGCGTCCTACGCCGGTTCGTCCTCCATCAAGGGCCTGGACGTCGGCGTGGCCGCCCGTCTAGCCGAGGACCTCGCCCACCGCGCCCACGAACTGAGGGACGACGCCACATGACCGAGGACGCCGGCCCCTCCGGACAGCACAACCGATCAGGCGTCCCCGGCGCACAGGGCCCATCTGAGCCGTCCAGCGAGCAAGAACGCCGTGCCGGGCCGTGGGCGGTGCCGTCACGGCTCAGCCCGCTGGTGCTGCTGATCGACCCTGTGCGGATGCTGCCTTCCCTGTTCTTTCCCTTGGCAGGCGTGCTCTTCGTCGGCGGATTCTCCCCGTCGTCGTTCGTCTGGGCGGCGCTCGGGGTCCTGGGCTCGATCGGGTACGCCGCGGTGCGGTGGGCCACCTTCACGTACCGGATCGCGGGCGACCGGCTGGAGCTCACGCGGTCGCTGATCAGCCGTACGGTCCGGACCATCCCCCTGGACCGCGTCAGGGGCGTGGACGTCACGACGCCGCCCCTGCACCGCCTGTTCGGTCTCGCCGTCGTCCGCATCGACACCGGTGCGAGCGGCGGTGACAAACAGGAAGGGGAACTGGACGGGCTTCCCCTCCCCGAGGCCGAACGGCTGCGCGAGGTGCTTCTGCGCAGGAGCCGGGCCACACATCCGGACGTCGGCGCCGTTCCCGGTGCAGGGCCGGCGGCGGGTACCGCGCCCGCGCTTCCCTCTGGTCCGTCGCACGCGGGACAGCCCGCCGCGGTAGAGGAGCGGGTCTACGCCCGGGTGCCCTGGCGCTGGCTGCTGTACGGACCGCTGTCGGGGGCGTTCCTGTTCACGCCGTTCGCCCTGCTGGGCGGTGCGATCGGCCTGGCCTTCCAGTGGGGCAACGAGTTCGGGCTGAGCGAGCGCGCAGCCATCGGCGTGGGGGAGTGGCTGTGGCACCGGCCGATCCTGCTCGTGCTGGCCGGGATCGCGCTGATCCTCGCCATGCCTCTGGCCGGTGCGGTCATGTACACCGTCTTCAACTGGAACTTCACCCTTCGCCGCCGCGGTTCCTCGCTGGTCGCCGGGCGAGGGCTGATCACCCGGCGCAGCGTGTCACTCGAGCACAGCCGGATTCGCGGCTACGAGATCGCCGACGGTCTCCTGGAGCGGCGGGCCAAGGTAGCGCGGCTCTGGGCGATCGTCACCGGGCTCGGTGACTCGCGCACCCGGGGCCAGTTGCTGCCTGTCGTACCGCGCCGTTTCGCCCTCCAGGTCGCGGCCGAGGCGATCGGCCCGTTCGACGCCGAGTTGCGACCGCATCCGTCCGTGGCGCGGCGGAGGCGGCTCTTCCGGGCGGTCGCCCCCGGCGTCGCCGTGGCCGCCGTCGCCCTGCTGCTCGGCTGGGTCGCGGTCGGCGTGCTCGGACTGGTCGTCGCCGCGCTCGGCGTCCCGCTCGGGCTGGACCGGTACCGCTCGCTCGGCCACGCCTACGACGGCGTGCGGCTCTCGGTGCGATCGGGGTCGCTACCCCGGTCGCAGGCGGTGGTCGAGCGCCGGGCCGTGGTCGGCTGGACACTGCGCCAGACCTGGTTCCAGCGGCGCTCCCGCGTCCTGACCGTGATCGCCGGAGTCGGGGCGGGCAGCGGCGGTTACCCCGCGATCGACACAGGCGAGGAACAAGGCGTCCACTTCGCCGCCGAAGTGACCCCCGAGTGGATCACCCCCTTCCTCAGCAAGAACTAAGCCCTCAAAGCAAGAACTAAGCCCACCAACTGACCGCCCGCACGGGGGCGCCGGTTTCCCCGTACCACGCCCCGCCGCCCCGGCGCCGAAATGAAGGCCCGACAACGGGGTGGGGAAGGGGGCCGGGTCAACGGGGATAGACGGGGCTGCTGGACTAGAGGGCCGGTTGGAGGCGCGTTGTCCAGGGAGCGGGTCCGCTAGGGCGGTCTCCGGGACCGTACACCGGGTTGGCCGACGTAGGGCGGCGCCGGTGTCGCCGTACCGCTTCTCGTCGTCGCGGCGCCGGATGTGCGCGGGCGACAGTGGGCGGAAGGGGGGAGGCGGCCCCGTGCTTGCGGTTCGTTCAGGGCCGCCCGTGCTTGCGGTTCGTCCGGGGTGGGGGAGGGGGCGCCGGGGTGGGCTCGATGTTGTTGGGGCATCGAGCCCTGGCGGCGTCGGTTTCGCGGGTCAGTCCTGGCGGCGGGCGCCGAACATGATCTCGTCCCAGGTCGGGACCGAGGCGCGGCGGCCTCGGGAACCCTTTCGGGCCGGCCGCGGCTTGGGCGCGGGTGCCTGCGGAGGAACCGCAGGCTCGGCGGCCTTCGGGTCCTTGTCTGGCTGGTCGGCCTTCTCCGGCTCGGCGGAGGCTGCGGGCCGTTCCGCCGTCTCGCCGCTGGTGCGCGCGGCCGGTACGGCTACCGCGGCGTCCTCGGCTTCGGACTTCCTGGCGGCCGCGGCCTTCTTGGCGGAGGCCGCAGGCCGCGCGGCGGGGGCCGGCGGGGTCGGCCGTGCGGCCTTGCCTCCCGGCTGACCGGAGACGGCCGGCGTAGGAGATGTCGCCTGGGCCGCGGGTGCCTTCGCGGCCGGGGCGGGAGATGTCTCCTGGGTCACGGGCGCCTTCGCGGCCGGGGCGGGCGGTGCCTCCTTGGGCACTGGTGCCTTCGCGGCCGGGGCAGGGGGAGCTTCCTCGGCTGCTTGAGCCTTCGGCTGGGCTACCTGAGCGGCCGGGGACTCGGAAGAGTTCTGGGCCGCCTGGGCAGGCGGGAGCTCGGACGGTGCCTGCGCCGCGGGATTGGCCGCGGTCGGTGTCTGGGCCGCTGGAGTGGGTGCGGACGGTGCCGCTGGAGCGGCCGAGGTCGTGGACGGCGCCTCGGCCGCTGGAGTGTTCGGGGTCGCGGGAAGCGGCTCGGACGCCGGGGCGGTGGCCGCTTGGACCTCGGGTGCGGTGATCGGGGCGCGCGCGGCCGGTGCCTGGTCGCCGGGCACGGACGCGGTTCCGGGGACGGGCGAGCCTTGCGGGGTGCTGGGCGAGGCCGCCGGCGCGGTACCGGTCTCCGCACTGGTGGCCGCGGCCTGGGAGTGCGGACGGACCTCCGAGGGCTCGGCCGGCACTGGTGCGGACGCCGCGCGCGGTACGGCGCCGGCGGCGGGGTCGGTGGTCTGCGGTCCGGCGGGGTGCTGGGCGGCGGGGGCCGTGATGTGCGGTCCCGCGGGGTGGTGGGCGGCGGCTCCCGTGGTGTGCGGTCCGGCGGCGTGGTGGGCGGCGGCTTCGGGGGTGGCCGGGTGCGTGGAGTGCTGCGGGGCGGCCTCGAAGGTGGGCTGCGGGGAACGCTCGAAGGCCCGCTGGACGGCGGGCTCGAACGTGGGCCGGGGGCCACGCTCGGCCTGACGCCCTGCCACCGCGCCCGGAGCGGGCACGGCCGACGGCGCGTCGTCGCGGCCGTTCGCCGGCTCAGTGGCTTGGCGGTTCACCGGCTCGCTGGTCTGGCCGTTCGCCGGGGCGGCGGGGCGCGGTGAGGTCGGCTCCTGGCGGAAGGCCGCAGGTTCGGCGGGTTCGGCGAGATGGCGCAGGCCCCGACGCGGGGCCTCCGGGAGGTCGGAACCGGTGGTGCCGGGCAGATCACGCAGGACCGGAGCAGGGGCGTCGTGGCGGTCCTGTCCCGCGAACTCGTGGCGGTCGTGCCTGGCAGGCTCGTGGCGGTCCTGTCCCGTGAACTCGCGGTCCGGTCCTGCGTACTCGTGGCGGTCCTGCACCGCAGGCTCGTAACGGTCGTGTCCTGCGGGCTCGTGGTGGGCGGTGTGGGCGGGTTCGGGGAGGTCGCGGAGGTGCGGGAGGGCGGGCTCGGGGTGGTTTCTCGGGCCGGAGTCGTGCCGGACGACGCCGGGCAGCGTCGTGGGCGCCTCCACCGGGATCGTGGGGACGGGAGCGAGCTTGGCCGCGAGCCGCGGCACGAAGGGCGTCACCGTGGCTTCCTCGGAAGGCTCGACGTACTCGGCGGCGGAGAGCCGCATCGCCTCGTCGTCGTAGGGGGTGACGTGGCGGCGCCTGAGGTCGAACAGCCATTCGGCGTTGCGGGTGTGACCGTTCCAGACGAAGCCCAGCTTGATGCGCCAGAGGCCGTCGTCACGCTTGCAGGAGTCCCAGTCGATCTCGTCGCTGGGGACGCCGCGGCGGCTCAGCCGCTCGGTCACCAGCTCGCCCAGTGTGGGACCGGGGGTGGTCTCGCCGGGCAGGCGCACGGCGACACGCTGCGCCTGTTGCGCGGTGTACTCGCGTTCCTGCAGGACCGGTCCCTCGAACCAGCGGACACGCTCCACCGGAATACCCGCGGTGGCGGCGATCTCCTCCGCGGTCTCCCCCGCACGGATGCGGGCCTGGATCTCCTTGGGGCGCAACGGACTCTCCACTTCGATCTCGTACTGGCCGAGACGGGAGAAGTTGCCGCGGACCGCCGCTCGGAGCCGTTCGTCGACGGGGAGCGTGAACCGTGTACCCCTGCCGGCCGTGGCCAGCACGAGGTATGTTCCGTCCTCGCTCACCGCGACGAGTCGGAGCTCCTGCATGCGAGTCCCTTCGTCGTCGTGCTCAATCTTCCCCCGGACCCTTGAGTCTCTCGCGTGAGCCGGTTGCCTGCCAGCACCGTACCCGGCATGTCCGAACATCGCCTTCCTCAGAGACGTGGGAAGCGATGAGAGGCGGTTTTATATGTCGCTTTCACCCTATCTATCGGCTGCTCGATATGCAGCAAACGGGTTAGGCGTCCTGAACCGATTCTCGCGGTTCGCGCGCGCCCTCGCCCTCCACTTCACCCAACAGACACCGGGAAGGCACGGAACCCGGTCTGGCGTGTCGTCCGTGACGAGTCCCGGACGGGCGGAAACGTGCGCCCGAGACGGACGCGGCGGGAGATGGGGCGGCGGGGTTGTGTGCGCGGAGGGAACGGATGGCCGGTTCTCCTAGGTGAGGAATCGCCTTTGACAGGCCAAAACAGAGCAAGATGTTCATTTCTCCGCATCGTGGTGCCCGACGGGACGACGGGTGGGGCCGGGGTCCCAGGTCAGCCGAGGACGACGTCCAAGTAGTCGTTGGCGAACAGGCGGCCGGGGTCGAGCTCGTCCCGCAGGGCGAGGAAGTCGCCGAACCGGGGATAGACGGTCGAGAGGTAGGACGCGTCGCGGGTGTGCAGCTTCCCCCAGTGCGGGCGCCCGGACAGGCGGGTCATGATCGCTTCGACGCCCTCGAAGTAGGCCGGGTTCGGGGTCGGCCGGTAGATGTGGCAGGCGATGTAGGCCGAGGCCCTGCCGTACGCGGTGGACAGCCACGCGTCGCTCTCCGGGGTGACGCGCACCTCGATGGGGAAAGTGATCCGCCAGTCGTTCAGCTCGATCAGGTCGCGCGTCTCGCGCAGCGCCTGGCCGAGGTGCTCGCGCGGGATGGCGTACTCCATCTCCAGGAAGCGGACGTTCCGCACGCTGGTGAACACCTTGTAGGCCTTGTCGGTGAAGTCCGAAGGGCTGAGCGCGCCCGCGGAGAGCCCGTTCAGGGCGGGGATCGCGCCGGGGAAGCGTCCCCCGACCGCGCAGAGCGCGCCGAAGAGGGTGTTCTCCAGGAAGACGTTGTCGAGCCAGTGGCGGAAGGCGCCGGGCGGCGCGGCGGGGCCGGAGGACCGGTTGTTGCGCTTGGTCAGGCAGGTGTCGGTGTGCGGCAGCCAGAAGAAGTCGAGATGCTCGTTGTCGCCGGTGATCTCCTCCAGGGAGGACAGGATCTCGCTGAGGGGCATCGGCCGCCTGACGCTGCGCAGCAGGAAGGTGGGCTCGACCTTGAAGGTCACGGCGGTGAGGATGCCGAGCGCGCCGAGCCCGACCCTCGCGGCGTCGAAGAGGTCGCCGGAGGAGACGGTGGTGATCGAGCCGTCGGCGAGGACCATCTCCAGCTCGGTGACCTGGTCGGCGAGCCCGCCGACGTCCCGGCCGGTGCCGTGGGTGCCGGTCTGGATGGCGCCGGCGACGGTCTGCTCGGTGATGTCGCCCATGTTGGCGAGCGCCAGCCCGCGGCGGTCCAGTTCCTCGTTCAGCACGCGGAGGGGGGTGCCGGCCGCGACCCGCACGCGGCCCTCATCGGCGTCCTGGACGCCGGTCAGCGCGTGCGGCCGCAGCAGGATGCCGTCGGTGAGCGCCACCCCGGTGAAGGAGTGGCCGGTGCCGACCATGCGCACCCGCAGCCCTCGCGCGGCGGCGTCCCGTACGGCCTGTGCCACCTCGCCGGCGGAGGCGGGGGTGCGAACCTCGGCGGGGGTGACGGTCTGGTTTCCCGCCCAGTTCCTGAACACGGCGTTCATCGAATCTCCTTGAGCGTGGAGACCTCCGCCTTCAGGCGGGGGAGGAAACGCGGCACGGTGTGGAACGGTGTCGGATGGTGTGGAGTCGAATCGGTGTTCGTATGTGGTTGATCGTGTCCAGGGTGCTTGCTGTGGCGCGCATCGTGAGGCGGGCGTTGAAGTTCCGCTTTCATCCGGCTCCTGGGCAGGCTGAGGAGCTTGCCCGGACGTTCGGCTGCGGCGCGCTGCATGATCGGGATGTCAACGCGGCCAGGAACGTCCTCGCGGCCGGGCCGGCCGAGAGGTGAAACGCCTGTGGAGCTGGTGTAAGACCTCAAAGAGAGAGTCCTCTCTGGCGGGCGACCGGCGGCGAAGCAGGAAACCCGACCCGCGAGGGTCGGAATCCCCCTCGTCCACGAGGGAGAGAAGGTCAAGGTGCAGCACGATAATCAGGAACCGGACGGATGGCCATAGACGTGAGCACTACTCATGATCTATGGCGCCATCCGCGGGTCAGGCCGGGGTGGAGCGGGCCTCGGAGGAGCCGATCTCGGGGATGCGCAGGAAGGTGTTCCCGCCTATGCCGATCGCCACGGCGAGCAGGGCGCAGATGAACGAGAAGGCGTACGCGTTCGAGGCGCCGAACGAGTCGGTCAGCCGGCCTCCGGCCCACGCGCCGATCGCGACGCCGAAGCCGACGGCCGTGGAGATCCACGACATGCCCTCGGTGAGCAGGTGGCCGGGCACCAGCCGCTCGATGAGCGCGTAGCCCGTGATGATCGTCGGCGAGATCGCCAGGCCGGCGAAGAACAGGGCCACCGCCATGATCCGGGTGTCCCCGATGAGCAGGATCGGCGTCAGCCCGGTGGCGAACACCGCCAGGCCGCGCATGAACCGGTGGCGCAGCGAGATCCGCCACTGGCGGAGCCCGTACCAAAGGCCCGAGACCATGCTGCCGCCGGCGAAGGACCCGAGCAGCAGGCCGGAGGCGGCCTTCGCGCCGTTGTCCTCGGCGAAGGCGACGGTGATCAGGTCGACCGAGCCGAACACGGCGCCCATCGCGAGGAACACGCACGAAAGCAGCGCGACCCCCGGGATCGTGATCGGGCTGCCCGACTGCGCGATGGCCGTCCGTACAGGCGGCTCGGTGCCGCGCTGCAGCGAGAACGCCACGGTGCCCACGACGGTGGCCACGAGCGCCAGGATCAGGCCGGCGTAGAGGTTGACCAGGGTCGTGAGGCCGGTGACCAGGGCCGGACCGGCGACGAAGATGACCTCGTCGGCGACCGACTCGAACGAGAACGCCGTGTGCAGGCCGGCGGAACGGCCGAGGATGTGCGACCAGCGGGCGCGGACCATCGAGCCGAGCGAGGTGGCGGCCGCGCCGACGACCACGGCGCAGGCGAACAGCGTCCACATCGGCGCGCCGGCGGCCGTGCACAGCATCAGCGCGACCAGCGCGGCGCCGTGCAGGAGCACGAACGGAATGAGTACCCTTGCCTGGCCGAACCTGTCGACCATCCGCCCGGAGAGCGGGGCGGCGACCGCGTAGGCGATGGCGACCGTCGCCGAGATCGCTCCCGCGGTCGCGTACGAGCCGGTGAGGGCCGAGATGAGCAGGACGATGCCGATGCCGAGCATTGACATGGGCATCCGCCCGATGAAGCCCGCGATCACGAAACCCTTGGTGCCGGGCGCGCTGAATAGCCCTCTGTATGGCCCGACCACGATCTCGCCCCTTTCGCGCGCCCCCGGCGCGCGTCGCACTGTGCTCTTTTACCCTTGCGCACGGTCCAGCGGCGCATCAAGTGATTTTCCGGCAACGTACACGAATTCGGACTCCAGGGGCTAACGTGGGCCAAGTGTCCCCTCGTCCTCGGCTCATGCCGGCGCGTGCCGTCATGGCGGGGCTCGCCCTCCTCATCGTGCTCGGCGTGGCGGCGGGCGGCGCGTTCCTGATCACCCGCGACCCGGCGGGCGCGCGGGCCGGTGCGGTACGCACGCCCCTGGCGGAGGTCAGCGACCTGACGGCCCCGGTGACCCCCTTCCCGGTGCTGACCCCGCCCGCATCCACGCCGGCCCCGCCCGCGCCGTCCACGCCGGCCGCGGCCGTCTCGGGCCGGGCCACGCCTGCGGTCTCGACCGTGCCGGTCAAGGTGGCCGCCACGCCGCCCAGGCTGATCGCCGTCGCGCGGAAGCCGGTCACCGAGGCGGCGCTGGGCAGGCTCAGGGCCATGAAGTACGTCACGAAGGTGGCGGTGGCGGACGGGGGAGCCGTCCGGTTCTCCACGGCCACGCTGAACCTGCTGGCGGTCGACCCGGCGGAGTTCCGGCCGTGGGCGCCGAAGGCCGTGGCCGAGGAGCCGGAGGTGTGGAACGCGCTCGCGCGCGGGGAGTTCATCGCCGAGTCCAAGACGGCCGGCCGCTACATGCTGCAGCTCGGCGGCGAGTACGAGACGGGCGCGGGGCCCCGGCTGCGGGTCGCCGCCTCGGCGCCGTTCGGGCTGCCGGGCGTCGACGGGCTGGTCGGCAAGGACGTGGGCCGCGCGCTCGGCCTGGTCCCCGGCGTGGCCGTCCTCGTGCACACCCCGGCGGGCAAGGCGGCCGCCGTCGGCGCGCGCATCAAGCGGCTGCTGGGAGCGGGGGCGCAGATCGTGGTGGTCGGCGCCGCAGGCCGCAAGGCGGCCTCGCCGGTGCCGGTGCCGGCCCCGAGCACCGTCCAGACGACGCCGGCGGCTCAGCCCGCCACCTCCCTGGTCGGGCGGCCCGGCAGCTACCTGGAGCTGTACCAGATCTCCGCGCGGGTCTGCCCCGGCCTGTCATGGACCGTGCTCGCTGCGATCGGGCAGGTCGAGAGCGGCCACGGCCGTAACAACGGCCCCTCCTCGGCGGGCGCGCTCGGCCCCATGCAGTTCATGCCCGCCACGTGGAAGGCGTACGGGGTGGACGGCGACGGCGACGGCAAGTCGGACATCTGGAGCCCGTACGACGCTGTGCCGTCCGCGGCCCGCTATCTGTGCGCCAACGGGGCGGGCCAAGGCGGGACGAAGCTCCGCTCGGCCGTCTACCGCTACAACCACTCCTGGGACTACGTGAACAAGGTCCTCGGCATCGCCGACGCCTACGCCCGCGCCTACGCCTGAGGCCGTCCGCCCGCCGGGCGCCGCGGGGCGGGGCAGCAGGTGGGGGTGCAGGGCAGGGGTTCGGGTTCCTCGATCAGCTCGCGGACCATGGAGACGAACCGCGGATGGGTGCCCGCCGTGGCGGCCCGGGAGAGGTGCATGCCGAGCTCGCGTGCCACGCCGGCGGCCTCGGTGTCGAGGTCGTAGACGACCTCCATGTGGTCGGAGACGAACCCGATGGGCACCAGCACCACGGCCTGCGTGCCCGCCGCGCCGAGCGCCCTCAGGTGGTCGCACACGTCGGGCTCCAGCCACGGCACCTGCGGCGGCCCGCTGCGGCTCTGCCACACCAGGTCCCACGGGCGATCGCCCGCGACGAGCCCGGCGGCGGTGCGGAGCTGGGCCTCGTACGCCCCGCCCGAAGGCCCCGCGGAGGCGGCCATGGACGTCGGGATGCTGTGGGCGGTGAACACCAGCCGCGCGCCGTCGCGGTGCTCCTCCGGGAGCCGGTCGAGCGCCTCACGGGTGTGGTCGGTCATGGCGGCGATGAAGCCGGGGTGGTCGTAGTAGCGCCGCAGCCGGACGATCTCGGGCGCGCCGGGGACCTCCGCGCGTGCCCGCGCGATGTCGTCGAGGTACTGCCGGCAGCTGGAGTAGGAGCTGTAGGCGGCGGTGATGAAGGCGGCCGCCCGGGTGACGCCGTCGGAGGCCATCTTGCCGAGCGTGTCCGCGAGGAAGGGGTGCCAGTTGCGGTTGCCCCAGTAGATCGGCAGGTCGACCTCGGGCCGCAAAGCCGCGATCAGGTCGCGGCACTGCCGGTTGATCGGGCTGACCCCGCCGAGCCCCTGGTAGTGCTTCTCCACCTCCAGGAGCCGCTCGCGGGGGACTCCTCGTCCCCGGACGACGTTCTCGAGGAACGGCATGACGTCCTCGGGCTTCTCGGGGCCGCCGAAGGAGACGACCAGCAACGCGTCGTAACGTGCCATGGTTTCCATCCAACCCCATCCGGGGGAGCGTGCCGCTAGGGGAGGGCCGGGCGGGAGGGGTAGGTTCAGAGAAGTGAGCCTCTTCAAGGACATACGCGAATTTGTCGGCATACCGCGCCTGTTGTCGCTGCGGCTGTCTCCGGACGGTTCCCGGTTGGTCACCGTCGTCCAGTCCCTCAATCCCGATGGCAAGTCCTATGGCACCTCCATCTGGCAGGTGCCGGTCGAGCCCGGCGGCGAGCCGTACCGGCTGACCCGCTCGGCCAAGGGCGAGACCGGCGCCCAGTTCACGCCGGAGGGCGACCTGCTGTTCGTGTCGCGGCGTCCCGATCCCACAGTGAAGGACCAGCCCGACGACGAGGCGCCCGCCCTCTGGATGCTTCCCGGAACGGGCGGCGAGGCGCGCAGGGTGGCGGACCGGCCCGGAGGGATCGGCGGCGTCCAGGTCGGCGGCGGCGCCGTGGTCTTCAGCGCCGACGTGCTCGCCGGGGACGCGGCCACCGAGGCCGAGCGCCGCAAGTCCAGGAAGGACGCCGGGATCAGCGCGATCCTCCACGAGGGCTACCCCGTCCGCTACTGGGACCACGACCTCGGCCCAGGGCGGACGAGGCTGTTCACCGCGACCCTCACCGGCCTCGCCGAGCCCCGCGACCTGACCCCCGACCCCGGGGGAGCCCTGACGGAGGTGGCGTTCGCCGTCACCCCCGACGGCTCGACCGCCGTCACCACGTGGGTCGTCCCACTGGACGCCGGCCACCACCGCACCGATCTGGTGGCGATCGACATCGCCACCGGCCAGAGGCGCGTCCTGGCCACCTCCGACGAGCACGACTTCGAGGAACCCCTCACGATCTCCCCGGACGGGCGTCACGTGGCCTGCCGCCGGATGCGGCACGGCACCGAGGACCAGGCCGTCGAGTACCGGCTGTGGATCGCCGACCTCGCCACGGGAGAGGGCACCGCGTACTCCGCCGACCTCGTCCCCGGGGCCACGGCCTGGGCGCCCGACTCCCAGTCGATCTACGTGGCCGCCGACCACCAGGGCAGGCGCCCGATCTACCGGGTCCCTCTCGGCGGTGAGCCCGTGCGGCTGACCCAGGACGACGGCGCCTACGTGGAGCTGTGCCCCTCGCCCGACGGGCGCCACCTGTACGCGCTGCGCGGCACCCTGGACGCCCCGCACGTCCCCGTGCGGATCGACCTTTCCAGCGGCGAGGTCACCGAGCTGCCCTCCCCGGCGCCGCGGGTGGAGGTCCCCGGGACGCTCACCGAGATCTCCGCGGTCGCCGACGACGGCGTGGAGGTCAGGGGCTGGCTCGCGCTGCCTCCGGGCGCCTCGGCGGACAACCCGGCGCCGCTGCTGCTGTGGATCCACGGAGGTCCGGTCGGCAGCTGGAACGACTGGATGTGGCGGTGGAACTGCTGGATCATGGCCGAGCACGGCTACGCCGTCCTCATGCCCGACCCCTGCATGTCCAGCGGCTACGGCCAGGACATGATCCAGCGGGGCTGGGGCGACTGGGGCCCGCGCACGCACGCCGACCTGATGGCGATCACCGACGCGTGCGTCGCCCGCCCTGACATCGACGCCGAGCGCACCGGCGCCATGGGCGGCTCCTTCGGCGGCTACATGGCCAACTGGATCGCCGGGCACACCGACAGGTTCCGGGCCATCGTCACGCACGCGTCCCTGTGGGACCTGGAGCAGTTCTCCGGGACCACCGACTCCGCGGTCTACTGGCAGCGGGAGTTCGGCCCGCCGGGATCCGCGCGCTACGAGGCGCTGTCGCCGCACCTGTGGCTGGACAAGATCAGCACACCGATGCTGGTGATCCACGGGGACAAGGACTACCGCGTGCCGATCGGCGAGGCGCTGCGGCTGTGGTGGGACCTGCGCAGATCCTCGGTCGAGTCGAAGTTCCTGTACTTCCCCGACGAGAACCACTGGATCCTCAAACCGGGCAACGCTGTCGCCTGGTACGAGACGGTGCTGGCGTTCTTGTATAGGTACCTAAAGCCTAACTTTGAGCCTCCGACGTTCTCCGGCCTGGTTGACCTGGGAGAACTCGACCCCAACAGGCACTAGCAGAGGTCTCGCAGGCATGCCGACAGAGCCCCTGAGATGCGCTCTCAGGGGCTCTTGATCTTGTTCTAGGACTCTGCTCGCTCGCTTCCGTCCCAACTCACATGTACGCGACCCACTACAGCGAAAGGGCTTGGAACTTCATCCGAAACAACATCGTAGGGGTGGCCATGGCCACGTACTCGCCTACGACATCACCATTCCGACTCGCCCTGTTCGCATCAAGTGTCTTGGACGAATCGACACCCCTACTCAAGAGCCAGTCGTCTCATGACCGAAGTAACTTTCGATCCTGAGACTCTGACTCAAGAGCAAGAGCGAGGTCTCGCATGCGTAGTCTGCGGACTCAGTTGGGTTATGGAACTTAGGATTACCGAACTCGACAGCGCGAGATTCATAGAGGGACAAGTGCCAGCAGGTCTCTCTAGGCAGGGAGCACCGGTATTTGCCTGCCACACGCACTATAGACCGGACAGACAAAGAGAGCCGCTAGCCAAAGGGGGAAGGCTAGCGGCTCTCGTCATGTTCGGACTCATGATGCTGAGGAACACGCACTCGACCATCTTCCTCATGCGCTCGCACCCCATGGACGGCGGATCTCGGAAGTTAAGCGGGGTCGTGCTGTCACTTGATCACCGTTCGTGATCGTGATGTGTGACTGTGCGTGATGCCCGGCCTAGGTTAGTGCGTGTGTGGCCGTGCGGCTGCGTGAAGATCAGGGTGCCCGTGATCGATGGGATCATGGTTTTTCTCACGAAACGATGATCACGGTGTCCCGGGTGCGGGGAGAGCGGTGGGCGGGTCAAGGCCGTCGAGGTGACCGCGCCGGCTGACGTGGGATGCGGGTTCGCCCCGATCCGGGTCCCGTGGATCAAAGGCGCTGGGAGTGCCTGACCACCGACTGCCCGGTGGGCACGTTTACCGAGGGACATGTGTTCGGTCTTTAAGGCGGCGGTCTGGCGGATGCTGCCCAAGGCGCAGCTCGCCGTCGACGCCTTTCATGTGGTGCAACTGGCAATCGGGGCCTGGACGCGGTACGCCGTCGTGCCGTGCGCAAGAAGTACCAGCGGCCGGGACGGCGTACGGACGAGGAGAACACGCTGATCAGCGTGCTTCGGACCAACCGCGAGCAGGTGGATGCGGCCGAGGTGAAGCGGATCCGCAAATTACTGGACCGGGACCTGTACGGGCGGATGATCCTGGTGGGCTGGGACGCCAAGAGTTGCTCCGCGAGGTGATCCGGCTGCGGGAGCCCTCAGCGGGCGCGCACCGGACGCCGATGAGGTGGAGCGGGCCATGGACGCCTTCCTGGCGTTCTGCCACACCCACCGCTGGATACCCGAGATCGCCACCCTCGCGCGAACCGTCAAGGCCTGGCGCAAGGAGATCATCTGCGGCGTGGTCAGTGGGATCAGCAACGCCAAAGCGAAGGGATAAACAGGGTTATCAAGGATGAACAAGGCAAGGCGTGCGTGTTCCGTAACCGCGGCAACCAGGAACGCCGCAACCGCATCGCCGGCACCCGCTCGGCCCGCCGGTCACAGAACGCAACCAACAGGCGATCACCAAGCGTGACCGCTCGAAAACACGACCCCACTTAACTTTCAAGAACCCCGCGCAGCGCTTGTCTCACCCATTTCGAGCATAACCACCTACCGGAAAGTCGCTGAGATCACGTCACTCTCCTAGAACGCAAGAAAGCCCCTGGGTGGTCCCAGGGGGCTTTCGATTTCGGTTGTAGTACTAGCTAGCTTTCATTGAGCCATTCAAACGCCACGCGCTCTATCAGCATGCGCTCTACTTGCTCTCCAGTCTTGTGCTGGCCTGGAGTCTTCGTCTTCTTGATGCTGATGGACTTGAACAGGGTCCTAAGGACGTCTCTCTTCGCCGGTATTGCTAGAGCTGCCCACCTAGCCCTGATGGTTTGTAGGTTGCCCTGAGCGTCTCTCGTCAGGTCTTCCAGAGCCTTAGGAATAGTGACCGGCCGTAGAGCTTGCTCTAGCTCTGCTATGCGGGGGAGTAGCCTCTCCTCTTCCTGGCTTAGAGCCAGTAGTGAGAGCTTCCCCTTAGCCCTGAGGTCCAGTGCCGTTGTGTGGTCTGCCCTGAGTGCTTCTAGCTCGACAACACGAGCTTTGTCCGCATCGTCTTGTCTAGTGAGTAGTTCGTAGATGTCTTTCTTCGCGAGACGCTGACAGACAAGCTCTCCTATGAACATGTCTGTCCAGTCCATGCGAATGGTGACGCATGACTTGTCAGCGTTGCAGCGATACCGATACGGATCTCTTCCTCCCATGCGAGCGAGGTAGCTTCCGCAGACATCGCACGTACCGAGGAAACCTAGAAGGTACTTGTTCCTTCCTGGCTTAGTCGTCTTCCTCGTTGGGTCACTCAGAAGGTTCCGAGCTTTCCAGAAGAGTTCTTCATCTACGATCGGTTCCCACGTGCCGTCCGCGAAGATGGTTCTTCCATCCTCTACATACTCTCGCTTGCCGATGTAGGCGACGTTCTTACACATCTTGCGAATCATCGCGGGAGACCACAGGGGAGTCTTCCCCTTAGATCTCTTCTCTGTGTTGAGCCCTAGTGCGACCGATGGGCTAGGAATGCCTCGCTCATTGAGGTCCCTAGCGATAGCCGTGATCGGGTCCGACTGTGCTACTCGCCTGATGACTTCCTTGACGATGGCTGCTTGCTCAGGCACAGGTACGCGAATCTTTGTCCTGTGGTCGGCAGGGTCTATCTGGATCTCGTAGCCATAGGCAGGGGTAGCGTGCGGCTTGCCTTGCTCTTTGTTGGCATCCATAGCTCGTCTAACTCGCTTGGAGATCTTCCGGCTTTCCTTCTCGCTGTCTATGCCGTCTTCTAGGAGCGTCTCCCAATCTCTATCGTCGTTTGGATCGTACGTACGACGATCGCTAGTGACGTGGATGAGGACTTTGTTCTCCGCGCATAGCTCTACTAGCGGAACCCACTCGTAGACCTTGCGCCATGCTCTAGAGGTCTCGTAGAGGATGAGAACGTCTATCTCTCCGTTGACGAGAGTGTTGTGCAGCCTCGTCCAGTCGGCACGTTCTTTTGAGGAGTATCGAGACGCAGAGATGTCGTTGTCTCGGTACATGCGATTGGGAGGTAGGTCCCAGTCATTCCGTTGAGCAACCTGGAGATTAAGGTTGTCCTGTTCCTCTACGGAGCGTTGATCTGATCGTTTGCCTCTGGCATCTGATCGTCTGGAGTAGGAGGCTGCACGCATGAGACCAAGGTACCAGTCAGGGAACGGGGCGATGCTGGCGTTCCTGGCGCAGCACGTCCTCGGCGAGGAGTGGAAGAGGCCGGAGTCGGTGGCATGACGGACTTCCTGCGCCTGGCGGCCGACATCGCGCGCGAGGCGGGGGACATGCTCCTCGCCAAGCGCCCGGCGCGGCCGGAGGCCGTCCACACCAAGTCCAGCCTGACCGACGTGGTCACCGCCCTGGACCGCGCCTCCGAGGAGCTGATCAGGGCCCGCGTCAAGGCGGCACGGCCTCACGACGCCATCCTCGGCGAGGAGGGCGGCGAGACCGGAGGCGCCGAGACCGGCGAGGGACGCGTCCGGTGGATCGTCGACCCGATCGACGGCACGGTCAACTTCATGTACGGCCTGCCCGAATGGGCGGTGAGCATCGCGGTGGAGGTCGACGGCGAGGTCGTCGCCGGCGTGGTCAACGTGGTGCCGCGGGGCGAGCTGTTCGCCGCGGAGAAGGGCGGCGGGGCCGAGCTGCTGCGGGACGGCCTCCCCGCGGAACGGCTCCGGTGCACCGAGGACGTGCCCCTCTCCCAGGCGCTGATCGCCACAGGGTTCGGCTACCTGTCCGAGCGGCGCGCCGTGCAGGCGCAGGTGCTTACGCACGTGCTGCCGGTGGTCAGGGACATCCGCAGGGGCGGGTCGTGCGCGGTCGACCTCTGCTCGGTCGCCGCGGGACGGGTGGACGGCTACTTCGAGCGCGGACCGAAGTACTGGGACTTCGCGGCCGGCGGCCTGGTCGCCACCGAGGCCGGGGCGAGGATCGGAGGCCTGCGCGGACGGCCGTACAACTCGGGTCTCACGCTGTGCGCCTCGCCCGGCCTGTTCGAGGCCCTGCACGGCCTGCTCGTTCCGCTCGACCCCGAGCGCGACGCCTGAGGGCCGCCCGGACGCGCCGGCGGCGACACGCCGCAGGAGGCCGGACATGACGAGGGCCCACTCGCCGAGGCGGGTGGGCCCTGACGCCTGTGCGGAGGGTCAGCCCTGGACCGCCACGCCGTTGTCGTCGGCGATGCGGCGGAGATCCTCTATCTCGGCGGTGAGAGTGTCGGCGAGGAAGTCGTCGCCGCTTGTGCGCGCCTCCTGGAGACCCTTGTAGGCCTGGTCGAGCCGGTGTGTGATCGTACTGGTGAACTCGCCCATCTCACCTTCTTTCTCGAGGGGCGAAGGAGCAGTGTGGCCATGTACCGCCTGCGGAGAGCACAGAGTCTTCCCCGGCCGCCTGAGTGGGTCTTGCGGGTCTACCCACCACGCCGTCGCCCCTAAACCATGAATGCCGGATGTCCGTGGTGTGCTTTATGTCACCCGTCCGCCGCACGGCGAACGAGTGCTTACCATGCGCTTAAGCCGAATGTGGCAACAATGAGCCTGCGAGGGGTACGGCCGGGCGCGTGCGAGGAGCGCCGCCGAGCGGCCGTGCGGCAAGGCTGATCGCGCGAGGTCGGGAACTACAGGAGGTGCCAGGGCCGTGCGGGTGCTTGTGGTGGAGGATGAGCGGGTGCTCGCGGACGCGATCGCGACGGGGCTGCGCCGGGAGGCGATGGCCGTGGACGTCGCCTACGACGGCGCGGGCGCGCTGGAGCGCACCGGGTACATCGACTACGACGTGATCGTGCTGGACCGCGACCTGCCGAAGATCCACGGTGATGAGGTGTGCCGGCGGCTGGTGGCCGACCGCACGGCCTCGCGCATCCTGATGCTCACCGCTTCGGGGGAGGTGGACGACAAGGTCGAGGGCCTGGAGCTGGGCGCCGACGACTATCTCGCCAAGCCGTTCGCGTTCATGGAGCTCGTGGCGCGGGTGCGGGCGCTCGGGCGCCGCTCGGCCCCGGCGCTGCCGCCGGTGCTGGAGCGCTCCGGCATCCGCCTGGATCCGGGCAAGCGCCTGGTCACCAGGGACGGCAACGAGATCGCGCTGACCAAGAAGGAGTTCGCGGTCCTTGAGGAGCTGATGCGCGCCGAGGGCGCCGTCGTCAGCCAGGAGGACCTGCTGGACAAGGCGTGGGACGAGAACATCGACCCGTTCACGAACGTGGTCAGGGTGACGATGATGACGCTGCGCAAGAAGCTCGGTGAGCCGGCGGTGATCGAGACCGTGCCGGGAGTGGGTTACAAGCTGTGAGCGAGGAACACGACGCGGTACCGGCGGACGCAGGTCGCCCGAGCTTCTCCGCGCCCCAGCCGGTGATCGTACCGCCGGGGTCCCCACTGCCGCCGGGCGTTCAGGACTCGCCCGGAGCCCTTGGGCCGGCCGCACTGTCGGTCCGCGCCGGCACGCAGGGCATGCCGGCCGCGGCGGGAGCGGGAGGCGCGGGCACGCAGCCGCTGACGGGCACGGCCGGGATCCGGCCGGCGCAGCAGTCGTCCGCGGCGGAGGGCCCGCCCAAGCCGCCCGGCCGTCCGGGCTCGCAGACCCCCTCCGGGGCCGAGGTGCTGTCCGGCGGCCCTTGGCGCAGCGAGCAGCCGACGGTCGAGAGCGCGCGCCACCCGTTCCGCACGAAGACGCCGCCCCCGCCGCCCAGCGGGCCGCCCGCCTGGGACGGCCCCCCGCCGATCTCCCCGAATCCGGTCGCGGAGAACCTTCTCGCGCGGCTGAGGCGGATCACCGGGCGGATGAGCATCCGGGTGCGGCTGACGCTCACCTACGGCGCGCTGTTCTTCGCGGCGGGCGCGCTGCTGCTCTTCGTGATCTACTCCTTCGTCGGCAAGGCGATCTGGGACTCCTGGCCGGACTTCCCGTTCAACCTGGAGGACTACCCGCCGGCAGTGGCGGCGGGCATCCAGGACAGGTGGGCGAACTTCCGGGCCGACACCATCGTCGCCGCGCGCCACCAACTGCTGATCCGGTCGCTGCTGGCCCTCGGCGGGGTCGGCATCCTGGCCCTCGTCTTCGGCTACTTCGTCGCCGACCGGGCGCTACGGCCGATCCAGAAGATGACGACGACGGCCCGGCGGCTGTCGGAGACCTCGCTGGCCCACGAGCGCATCGACCTCGACGGCCCGAACGACGAGATCAAGGAGCTCGCCGACACCTTCGACGCGATGCTCACCCGGCTGAACCGCGCCTTCGACGCCCAGCGGCGGTTCGTGGACAACGCCTCCCACGAGCTGCGCACCCCGCTCGCGATCAACCGGACGGTGCTGGAGGTCGCGCTGGGCGACTCCCACGCGTCGGAGGATCTCAAGGTCCTGGGCCGCACCCTGCTCGGGACCAACGCCAGGAACGAGCACCTCATCGAGGGCCTGCTGCTGCTCGCCCGTAGCGAACGCGAGCTGGCGACGCGCAAGCCCGTGGACCTTCGCGACGTCGGGCAGACGGTCGTCGAGCAGCACGCCTCCTTCGCCGAGGAGTCCGGGGTGACGGTGCACACCGACCTTCGTCCCGGGCCTACGATGGGCGACCCGGTGCTGGTGGAGCGGCTCGTCGCCAACCTCGTGGAGAACGCGATCAAGCACAATCTCCCGGAGTCCGGAGAAGTCTGGCTCCGTACGGGAATGGTGGACGGCACTCCGGTTGTTCAGGTGGCCAATACCGGGCCGCACGTTCCCGCGTACGAAGTGGACGACCTGTTCGAACCGTTCAGGCGCCTGCACTCCGACCGCGTGGAATCGGCGCGCGGCGCGGGACTGGGGCTTTCCATCGTGCGTGCGGTGGTCCGCGCCCACCACGGGACCGTGAAGGCGATCCCGAGGGACGGCGGGGGGCTCGTGATGACGGTGCGACTCCCGGCGGGTTGACGCCGCAGGGGGCTGGTGATGATGGTGCGGCTCCCGGTGGCGCAACGCCGCAGGGGGCTCGTGATGATGCTGCGACTCCCGGCGGGCCGACACCGCAGGGGGCTCGTGGTGGCGGTGCGACTTCCGGCGGGTCGATACGGCGGGGGGCGTCTCGTTCACGCCAGACATGTGGTTGGATGTGCCGTCGAACACGATGGGTCCTGTGGCCAATGCTTAGGTTTTCGCCATATTTGGCTAACCAGGTGGCGAAGGCGGCAAGGCCCTCACGTGTGAGGAGGTTCGTCGACCGTTCCCACGGGGTACCGATTGCAAAATTCCCCGAGAGATGCGGGCACAAGATGGACCGCCCAGACGTTACAGACGCGCGACGCGCGACGCGCAAGCAATAGATGAGGGGGATGAATACGCAAATGGCCACCGATTACGACAGCCCGCGCAAGACCGACGACGACCTGAGTGAGGACAGCCTCCAGGAGCTGCAGGCTCGCCGGACCGACAAGTCGTCCGGCAGCATCGACATCGACGAGACCGATCTCGCCGAGTCCTTGGAGCTGCCCGGTGCGGACCTGTCGAACGAGGAGCTCTCGCTCCGGGTGATTCCCAGGCAGGCGGACGAGTTCACATGCTCGCGCTGCTTCCTGGTGCATCACCGCAGCCAGCTCGCCTCTGACAAGGGCGGGCAGCAGATCTGCAGGGAATGCGCCGCCTGAGACTCAGGGAGGGTCCGTGACACCTGGAACGGATCGATCATCGCAGGACCAGCCCGGGCGGCCCGCGGTGCCCGGGCCGGAGACCGAGGCCGACGCCGAGGTCGCCGAGCTCGTCGGGAAACTCTCGGGCGCGGGCGACATGGATGGGGCCGAGCGGCGCAGGCTGCTCGGCCGCCTCAGCGCTGCGCTGGTGAAGGCGCGGAAGAGGGCGCGCACATCGGGCGTCGCACGGGGCCGCTGGCTCGCCGACATGTTCGCCGCCATCGCTCCGCGCCTTCCCATCAGGGATTTCGCGACACTGCAGGAGCACCACTACGGTCTCAGCGGCGACGCGCTCGCCGACGACCTCGTCCGCACCGCCGGCAAGGCGACCACGGCGGTCGGGGCGATCGGCGGAGTGCTGGCGGCCGCGGAGTTCGCCGCCCCGCCGCTGCTGCTGTCGGCGCCCGCCCAGCTCGTGGCCGAGACCCTCGTGGTCGCCGCGATCGAGGTCAAGCTCATCGCCGAGTTGTACGAGGTGTACGGCGTCCAGGTGCCGGGCACCGGCAGCCAGCGGGCGATGGCCTTCACGGTCGCCTGGTCCAAACAGCGGGGGGTCGACCCCCTCGCGCCGACCTCAGTGCAGGTGGCCCTCGGAGCCGCCGCCAAGATCGCCCTGCGCAACCGGCTGATGCGCACCCTGGGCCGTCACCTCACCACCCTCGGGCCGTTCCTCACCGGCGCCGTCGCCGGAGGCGCGCTCAACAGGGCCGCCACCAAGCGTCTCGCCCAGGCGGTGCGCGCCGATCTCCAGCGCCAGCGCGCCCTGCCCTCCGCCGGCTGACCCGGCTTCCCCTTCCTCCCACCTCATCCCTCTCTCCCCGTCCGTCTTCTCCCTCATCTGCTTTCTCCTGGCGCTCACCCGCGTACTGAGAGCCACGCCCGGTTTCGTAAGGTGGGCATGACCGATCACGTGGTAGCGAGGGAGGACGTGTGCGCAGCTCATTTCTGATCGTCGCGAACCGGTTGCCCGTGGACAGGACCGTCGCAGCGGACGGCACCGCCAGCTGGCGGCGCAGTCCCGGGGGTCTGGTGACGGCGATCGCGCCCGTGATGCAGCGTCGCGACGGCGCGTGGCTGGGCTGGCACGGCGCTCCCAACGAGGAGCTCAAGCCCTTCGAGCACGACGGGATGAACCTCATCCCGGTCCCGCTCTCGGCCAACGAGATCGAGCTGTACTACGAGGGTTTCTCGAACGCGACCCTGTGGCCGCTCTACCACGACGTGGTGGCCACGCCGATCTACTCGCGGGTGCTGTGGGACGCCTACCGCGCCGTCAACGAGAGGTTCGCGCGGGCGGCCGCCGACATCGCGGCCGAGAACGCCGTCGTCTGGGTGCAGGACTACCAGCTCCAGCTCGTCCCGACGATGCTCCGGGCGTTGCGTCCCGACCTGCGCATCGGCTTCTTCCTGCACATCCCCTTTCCGCCCGCCGAGCTGTTCTGGCAGCTCCCGTGGCGGCGCGAGATCCTGGAGGGCCTGCTCGGCGCCGACCTGGTCGGCTTCCAGCGGCCCGGCGGCGCCTCCAACTTCATCCGGCTCTGCCGCCGCCAGCTCGGCATGCAGAACCAGCGCCAGGAGATCTTCGTCGGCGACCGCACCGTCCGTGCCGAGGCCTTCCCCATCTCGGTGGACTTCGGCGAGCTGGACACGCTGGTGCGCGAGCCGCACATCCTCGCCCGGGCCAAGGAGATCCGCGCCGAGCTCGGCGAGCCCGAGCACGTCATGCTGGGCGTCGACCGCCTCGACTACACCAAGGGCATCGGCCAGCGCCTGAAGGCCTTCGGGGAGCTGCTCGCCGACAAGACGATCAGCCCGGGGGAGGCGGTGTTCGTCCAGATCGCCACGCCCAGCAGGGAGCGCGTCGAGGAGTACCGCAACCTGCGCGACGAGATCGAGCTGCGCGTCGGGCGGATCAACGGGCAGCACGGTGTGCTCGGCGTCCCGCCGGTGAACTACTTCCACCAGTCCTACGACCGCGAGGAGCTGGCCGCGCTGTACTGCGCCGCCGACGTCATGTTGGTGACGCCGCTGCGCGACGGCATGAACCTCGTCGCCAAGGAGTACGTCGCCTGCCGGCACGACCTTCGGGGCGCGCTGGTGCTGAGCGAGTTCGCCGGGGCGGCCGACGAGCTCAAGCACGCCTTCCTCGTCAACCCCTACGACGTGGAAGGGCTCAAGCGGCAGATGGTCGCCGCCATGCGGGCGACACCCCACGAACTGTCGCGCCGCATGCGCTCGATGCGCCGCCGCGTGGCCACCTACGACGTGGACCGGTGGGCGGGGGACTTCCTCGCGGCCCTGGAACGCTGACGTCCGGGACGCCTAGGATTTGATGACGCGCTCGGCCTTCTCGGGGATGGCCTTCCACGCCTGATACCTCTTGTGGGCCGAGCGGGTCGCCACGATGCGCGCGACCTCCATGCCGACGCCCAGCACCACCGCGAAGCCGACCGCCTCGGCGAGGCTGGTCTCCAGCGAGTTGGGGTCCGCCGGAGGCTTCTTGCCCGTGGCCTTCTGCCAGCCGAACTCGATGGCCTTGCGGGCGCCGTACCCGACGCCGAGCGCCACGACCGCGCCGATCAGCCGCCACGCCATGTCGGGCTTGTCGACGTCATCTGATCTGCCCATGACCTCTCCCCTCGTCGATCTAGGAGAACCCTAGCCTCTTGTACCGGAGCGCGGCGTGACGCCATACCATAGGGCGCCATGACCGAACAGCGACTGCGCCATACCACCGTTCCCGAAAGGCCCTCACTCGACGGCTTGGAGCAGGTATGGGTAGGCCGCTGGGAGTCCGAGGGCACCTATCGCTTCGACCGGTCGAAGACGCGCGAGCAGATCTACTCGATCGACACGCCCCCGCCGACCGTGTCCGGGGCGCTGCACGTCGGCCACGTCTTCTCCTACACCCACACCGACACGATCGCCCGCTTCCAGCGCATGCGCGGGCGTGAGGTGTTCTACCCCAT
Organism: Sphaerisporangium perillae; assembly: GCF_023276435.1. Taxonomy (GTDB): domain Bacteria; phylum Actinomycetota; class Actinomycetes; order Streptosporangiales; family Streptosporangiaceae; genus Sphaerisporangium; species Sphaerisporangium perillae. Next base: position 68,597 of record NZ_JALLPO010000015.1, on the reverse strand, counting down.
GGGCTGGGACGACAACGGCCTGCCCACCGAGCGCCGCGTGCAGAACCACTTCGGCGTGCGCTGCGACCCCTCCCTTCCCTACGACCCCGAGTTCGAGCCGCCGCCCAAGCCCGACCCAAAGCGCCAGGTCCCCGTGTCGCGGCGCAACTTCATCGAGCTGTGCGAGCGCCTCACCCAGGAGGACGAGAAGGCCTTCGAGGAGCTGTGGCGCCATCTCGGGCTCTCGGTCGACTGGTCGCTCACCTACGCCACGATCGACGCCACCTCCCGTGCCGCCTCCCAGCGCGCCTTCCTGCGCAACCTCGCCCGCGGCGAGGCGTATGTCGCCGAGGGGCCGACCCTGTGGGACGTCACCTTCCGCACGGCCGTCGCCCAGGCCGAGCTGGAGGACCGCGAGTGGCCCGGGGCCTTCCACCGCGTCAGGTTCGGCGGGGTGCCCGGCACGGCGTACGCCGGCGGCGTCCACATCGAGACGACCCGGCCCGAGCTGATCCCGGCCTGCGTGGCCCTGGTCGCCCACCCCGACGACGAGCGCTACCAGCCGCTCTTCGGCAAGACGGTCAGCACCCCTCTGTTCGGGGTGCATGTGCCGGTGCTGGCACACCACCTGGCCGAGAAAGACAAGGGCTCGGGCATCGCGATGATCTGCACCTTCGGCGACGTCACCGACGTCGTCTGGTGGCGCGAGCTCGACCTGCCGACCCGGCCGGTCATCGGGTGGGACGGCCGCCTGCTGGCCGAGCCGCCCGAGGGCGTCCCCGCCGAGCCGTACGCCGAGCTGGCCGGCAACACCACGCACAGCGCCCGGGAGCGCATCGTCGAGATGCTCCGGGAGTCCGGCGAGCTGGAAGGCGACCCGCGGAAGGTCTCTCGCCCGGTCAAGTTCTACGAGAAGGGCGACCGGCCGCTGGAGATCGTCACCACCCGCCAGTGGTACATCCGCAACGGCGGGCGGGACGCCGAGCTGCGGCAGGCTCTGCTCGAGCGCGGCGGTGAGTTGCGGTGGCATCCGCCGCACATGCGGGTCCGGTACGACAACTGGGTCCAGGGCCTGGCCGGTGACTGGCTGATCTCCCGCCAGCGGTTCTTCGGCGTGCCCATCCCCGTCTGGTACCCGCTGGACTCCGAGGGCCAGCCGATCTACGACGCCCCCATCGTGCCCTGCGAGGAGACCCTTCCGGTCGACCCGTCCAGCGACGTGCCGCCGGGCTACGCAGAGGACCAGCGGGGCAAGCCGTTCGGCTTCGCCGCCGACCCCGACGTCATGGACACCTGGGCGACCTCCTCGCTGTCGCCGCAGATCGTCTCGGGCTGGGAGCGCGACGACGACCTGTTCGGCCGGGTCTTCCCGATGGACCTGCGGCCCCAGGCACACGAGATCATCCGTACGTGGCTGTTCGCCTCGGTCGTCAGGGCGCATCTGGAGAGCGGCGTGCCGCCGTGGCGGCACGCGGCGATCTCCGGGTGGATCCTCGACCCCGACCGCAAGAAGATGTCCAAGTCCAAGGGCAATGTGGTGACGCCCATGGGCCTGCTCCAGGAGTACGGCTCCGACGCGGTCCGCTACTGGGCCGCCGGGGGACGTCCCGGCACCGACACGGCGTTCGACACCGGGCAGATCAAGGTCGGCCGCCGCCTCGCCATCAAGATCCTCAACGCCTCCAAGTTCGTGCTGGGCTTCGGCGAGGCCGCCGAGGGTGACCCGGCCGGCGGCGGCCGGGACGCCACCGACGGGCAGGAGATCACCGAGGCGATCGACAGGTCGATGCTCGCGCGCCTCGCCGGGGTGGTGCGGGAGGCCACGGCCGCCTTCGAGGCATACGACTACACCCGCGCCCTGGAGGCGACCGAGAGGTTCTTCTGGGAGTTCTGCGACGACTACCTGGAACTGGTCAAGACCCGCGCGTACGGGTCCGACGCCGGCGCGCGGTCGGCGCGCGCCGCGCTCCGGCAGGCGCTGCAGGTCATGCTCAGGCTCTTCGCGCCGTTCCTGCCGTTCGTCACCGAGGAGGTCTGGTCGTGGTGGCGGGAGGGCTCGGTGCACCGCGCCCCCTGGCCGGCGGACGGCGAGCTCACCTCCTCCGGCGACCCGGCGGTCCTGGGCGCGGTGTCGCAGGTGCTCCGCGAGGTCCGCAAGGCCAAGTCCTCGGCCAAGCTCTCCATGCGGGCCGAGGTGGCGCTGCTGAGCGTCGACGGCGCCGCCGTCGGCCTCGTCCGCTCCGCGCAGGACGACCTGTGCGCGGCCGGAGCCGTCGAGGAGTTCGTCCTCGCACCCGGCGACGGCGAGCTCACGGTGCGCGTCACGCTCGCCGCGACGACCGCAGGCTAGACCGGCGGGGCGGACGGCAGGGCGGCCGGGCGGGAAATAGGGAGGAAGCAGACCATCGCTTGACGCGGGCCGTAACCTGCGCGCGTTCGGCCGCCTGACGTGCCAGTCTGGAGAGGTGATCGCGGAACGGGATACTGACGGGCACAGCGTGCCACCGGTGCTGGGGGCCTTGGCGGCCTGGAGCTGGCGGCTCATCGTCATCGGCGTGGTGATCTACTTCACCGCCCAGATCATCGTCCGCCTCAGCTTCGTGGCGCTGCCGATAGCGATCGCGCTACTGCTGACCGCCCTGCTCTTCCCGCTCACCGACCGGCTGCGCAAGGCGGGGCTGCGTCCCATCTGGGCGACGTGGATCACCATGTTGTTCGCGCTCGCCATCCTGGTCGCCGTCGGCTTCATCATCGGCACGCGGGCCAACGACGAGTTCCCCGGCCTCCTCGAGCAGATCCAAAAGACCACCCGCGACGTCCAGGGCTGGCTGCTGACCGGGCCGTTCCACCTCAAAGAGGCCCAGCTCACCGACATGATGGACGAGGTCATCCGGCAGCTCAACGCGCAGCGCAGCGCGATCACCAGCACGCTGCTGTCGACGGCCGCGGTCTTCATCGAGGTGCTCACCTCGATCGTCCTGCTGCTGTTCATCACCTTCTTCATGCTCAAGGACGGCGACCGCATCTGGGCGTGGTTCCTGCGCGCCTTCGGCTCGGCCGCGCCCCGGGTCGACCGGGCGGGCCGCGCCGCCTGGCACACCCTCTCGCAGTACATCCACGGCACGGTCATCGTGGCCGCCATCCACGGCGTCATCATCGGCATCGTGCTGTTCGCCATGGGAGTGCCGCTGTGGGCGCCGCTCGCGGTGCTGATCTTCCTGGCGAGCTTCATCCCGATCGTCGGCATCTTCATCGCCGGCGGCCTGGCCGCGCTGGTGACGCTCGGGGCCAAGGGGCCGATCCTCGCCCTGGTCTTCCTCGGCATCCTCCTGGTCGAACAGCAACTGGAGAACCACGTGCTCCAGCCGATGATCGTCGGGCGGGCCGTGAAGTTCCACCCTCTCGCGATCATCCTGGTGCTGGCGATCGGAGGAATCCTCGGCGGCATCGCGGGCGCGGCGATCGCGGTGCCCATCGCGGCCGTGGTCTACCGTGCCGTGCCTGAGCTGCGCAAGAAGCCACCTGAGCTGCCTCCCGCCGCTCCCCAGGGGCCACCGCCAGAAGGGCCGCCCGCGACACCTGAACGGCCCGGCCCCTCCGGCGACCGCGCGACCGGCGCGGGGGAGGACGTGTCGCCGCAGCACAGCGGGTAAGGTCTCGGTTCGTGACACGTTGCACGCCCGTTCGGCCACGGCCCGCGCGAGGGCGTACCTTGAGGCTGAGGGCCGGTTCCGCGCGCCGTCCGGCAGGTGCGACGGCGTGCCGGCCGGGGTGGGCGGCCTGCCGTCCGGCAGGCGGGGTCACACCGACGTCAGCCGAGCGCGGCTCCACGACCACGAGGTGAATCCATGATCGAGGTGCTGATCCAGCGACTCGACCCCGAGCTTCCACTCCCGTCGTACGCCCACCCGGGTGACGCCGGAGCCGACCTTTACGCCGCCGAGGACGTCGAGCTGCTCCCCGGTGAGCGGGCCGTCGTGGGCACCGGCGTGGCGATCGCGCTGCCCGACGGGTACGCCGCCTTCGTCCACCCGCGTTCGGGGCTCGCGGCCCGCTTCGGCGTCACGCTGGTCAACGCGCCCGGCACGGTCGACGCCGGCTACCGCGGCGAGATCAAGGTGACGCTGCTGAACACCGACGCCAAGGACACCGTACGGTTCCGGCGCGGTGAGCGCATCGCCCAGCTCGTCGTCCAGCGGGTGGAGAAGGCAGCTTTCTACGAGGTGGAGCGGCTCCCCGGGTCGGCGCGTGGCGCCGACGGGTTCGGCTCCACCGGCCGATAAGTCGATAAGGAGTGTGAACGAAGTGTTCCGACGCCGCCGTCATGCGGGACAAGAGGAGACGGCACCGGTAACCGACGCGCCGGTTCCAGAGCGTGAGTCGGGACCATGGGACGCCGACGAGCCGCACCCCGAGACCGAGCGGGTCGACCTGGGCGGCATGCGCGTGCCCATCGGCTCCGGCTTCGAGATCCAGCTCAACGTCGCGGGGGACCAGATCGTCGGTGCCGTGGTGCTCGCCGAGGAGAGCGCCCTGCAGGTGCACGCGTTCGCCGCTCCCAAGAAGAGCGGCATCTGGGACGAGGTCCGCGCCGAGCTCTCCCGCGAGCTGACCGCCGCCGGAGGCAGCTGTGCGGAGCAGCAGGGTCCATTCGGCCCCGAGGTGGCCGCCGAGATCAAGCAGGACGGCGCCACCCAGCCCGTCCGGTTCATCGGGATCGACGGTCCCCGCTGGTTCCTGCGGGGCGTCATCAGCGGCCGTGCCATCGCCGACGCCGAGGCCGCCAAGACCCTCGAGGACGTCATCCGCGACATCGTCGTGGTCCGCGGCGAGCAGCCCATGGCGCCCAAAGAGCCGATCGAGCTGCGGCTGCCCGCCGAGGCGCGGCAGGCCGTCGAGCACCAGGCGGCCCAGGAGGGCACGCCCTCCCTCAACCCGTTCCAGCGCGGGCCTGAGATCAGCGAGATCCGCTGACGTAAGCTGCGGTCAGGACCACACGGGCCCCGAGGAGTTGAACGAGAGATGAGTACAGCAGAGCCCGTCAAACGCGGGCTGCGTGGTTTCCTGCGGCGCCTGACGACGAGCCAGGACGAGCTGGAGGCCGCGGAGCTCCAGGAGGACCTCGACCAGTACGGGGCGACACCGATCGCCTCGTGCGGCCAGCGGAGAAGGTTCTGCGTGGCGGGCACGCTCCGGACGGTGACGCTGCGCCCCCGGGGCGGCGTGCCTTCCCTGGAGGCCGAGCTGTACGACGGGTCGGACGTGATCGACCTGGTCTGGCTGGGCCGGCGCAAGATCGTCGGCATCGAGCCCGGCCGGGTGGTGCGGGCCGAAGGGCTCGTCAGCGTTCAGGACGGCCGTAAGGTGATGTTCAACCCTCGCTACGAGCTGCGGCCGGCGAGCGGCCAGTGACCACGGTTCCCCCAGGCGAGGAGACCAATGAGCATGCACCCGCGAGACGGCGCGAGCAGTCCGGCGACCACGGCCGGGCCGGCGGTCGCGATGGGAGCACGCCCGTGAGCGCCTCCGCCGAGGTGGCACGCGAAGAGGCCGCCCACGACACCGTCGAAGCCGCCATCCGCACGCAGCTCGCGAAGGCTCTTGGCGGCGTGCGGGGCATCATCGAGGCCGCCGTGCCGACGGTGGCCTTCACGATCAGCTGGATCGTCACCGAGCAACTGAAGACGTCGCTGATCATCAGCATCGGCATGGCGGTGCTGCTCCTGCTGGTGCGGCTGGCGCAGCGCTCCACACCGCAGTTCGTGATCAACAGCCTCGTCGGCATCGGCATCGGCGCGTTCTTCGCCACCCGCACCGGCGAGGCCAAGGACGTCTTCATGCCGGGCATCATCTACAACGCGGCCTACGCCGCCGGCATGGTGCTGTCCATCGCGGTCCGCTGGCCGGTGGTCGGCTTCCTCATCGGCTCGGTGACCGGCGACCCGACCGGGTGGCGGCAGGACCCCGGCATCGTCCGGCTCTGCTCGCGGCTGACCTGGCTGCTGATCCTCCCGTGCCTGCTGCGGGTGGTCGTGCAGCTGCCGCTCTACTACGCCGACCAGGTCGCCGCCCTCGGGGTGGCGAAGGTCGCGCTCGGCTGGCCCGTCCAGGTCGCCGCGCTCGCCGCCATGGTGTGGGTGCTGGCCCGGGGCAGGACACCGATCTCGCAGGGCTCGCCCAACCCCGGCACCTGACCGCGCCGGCCTTCCGCGACGAGAAACGGCCGCGCCCCCCAGCGGGGGCGCGGCCGTTCTGATTCAAGGGTGGCCTGGGCGCTCACGCCCGGATGGACCCGGCGCTCGCATGGACGCGGCGCTCGGGACCGGACGGGACCGGGGAGTGCCGGGTCAGTGGGGGGCGAGAAGGTGCGCCAGCTCCTCCTCGACCTCCTGGTTGGCCACGAACAGCAGCTCGTCGCCGGCCTCCAGAGGGTCGTCGTCGGAAGGCACCAGCACACGGCCCTCGCGCAGGATCGCCACCAGGGCGGAGTCCGGCGGCCACGGCACCGAGCCGGCCCGCTGGCCGACGACGGGCGCGTCCTCGGGAAGGGTGAGCTCCACCAGGTTGGCCTGGCCCTGCCGGAAGGTCATCAGCCGGACCAGGTCGCCCACGCTGACCGCCTCCTCGACCAGGGCCGAGAGCAGGCGCGGCGTGGAGACCGCGACGTCCACGCCCCAGGACTCGTTGAACAGCCACTCGTTCTTCGGGTGGTTGATGCGGGCCACCACCCGCGGGACGCCGTACTCGGTCTTGGCCAGCAGCGAGACGACCAGGTTGACCTTGTCGTCGCCGGTCGCGGCGATCACCACGTGGCAGGCGTTCAGCCCGGCCTCGTCCAGGGAGGAGATCTCGCAGGCGTCCGCGAGCAGCCACTCCGCGCGCGGCACACTGTCGATCTTGATGGCCGAGGGGTCGACGTCGATGAGCAGGACCTCGTGGCCGTTCTCCAGCAGCTCCGCGGCGATGGACCGGCCGACCGCCCCCGCGCCCGCGATGGTGACGCGCATCAGTGGGACTCCTCCTCGGGTGCGGCGGACAGCACCTTGTTGATCCGGTCCATGTCGTTGTCGGCGGCGATCACGTGGAGGATGTCGCCCTCCTGAAGCACCGTCTCCCCCTTCTTGGGGATCAGGGCCTCGCCCATGCGGTTGAGGAAGGCGACGCGGGTGGCCGCGGTCTCCTCCAGCTGGCTGATGCGGATGCCGATCCACCCCGGGTGGTAGGCCACCTCGGCGAGCGTCACGGCGCCGGTCGGGTCGCGCCACAGCGGCTCGGCGCCCTCGGGGAGCACCCGCCGCAGGATCTGGTCGGCCGTCCACCGGACGGTCGCCACCGTCGGGATGCCGAGGCGCTGGTAGACCTCGGCGCGCCGCGAGTCGTAGATGCGGGCGACCACGTTGTCCACACCGAACGTCTCGCGCGCGACGCGCGCGGAGATGATGTTGGAGTTGTCGCCGCTGCTCACCGCGACGTACGCGGCGGCCGACTCGATGCCGGCCTCCTCGAGGACGTCGCGGTCGAAGCCGACCCCGGTGACGCGGCGACCGCGGAAGCCGGCCCTGAGCCGCCGGAACGCCTGCGGATCCCTGTCGATGATCGCGACCGAGTGGCCGCTGTCCTCGAGGATGTGAGCCAGGGTCGAACCGACCCGGCCGCATCCCATGATGACGATGTGCATGCTCCCCCGCCGTAGGCTTTGAGGCGGCAACTCCTGGACCTTATACAGCTACCAGCCCAAGTATGGCCGGTTCTGGGAGCGCCATGTGATGCGCACCTCGCTTGAGGACTAGCATCGTCACTCGTGGTGAAGGTTGCGGATCTGGTCAAGCGACTACTAGTGGGGCGCGCTTTGCGGAGCGCGCAGGCCCACGAGCAGTTGCTGCCCAAGCGCATCGCCCTGCCGGTGTTCGCCAGCGACGCGCTCTCCTCGGTGGCGTACGCCCCGCAGGAGATCCTGATCACGCTCGGCATCGCCGGCATCGCGGCCTACCACTTCACCCCCTGGATCGCGCTCGCGGTCGTCGTGATCCTGCTGACGGTCGTCGCCTCCTACCGGCAGAACGTGCGGGCGTACACCAGCGGCGGCGGCGACTTCGAGGTGGCCACCGAGAACCTCGGGTCGAACCAGGGCCTGGTCGTCGCGAGCGCCCTCATGGTCGACTACGTGCTCACCGTCGCGGTGTCGGTCTCCTCCGGCGTGGAGAACCTCGGCGCGGCGCTCCCCTTCCTGGCCCAGCACAAGGTCACCGCGGCGATCCTGATCGTCGCCCTGCTGACCGTCATGAACCTGCGGGGCATCAGGGAGTCGGGCCTGGCGTTCGCCATCCCCACCTACGCCTTCATGGCGAGCGTCTTCGGCCTGATGATCTGGGGCGCGGTGCGCATGGCGCTCGGCGCCGACCTGAAAGCCCCGACGGCCGACTACACGGTCACCGGCGAGAGCGTCGGCATCGGCGGCTTCGCCCTGATCTTCCTGCTGCTGCGCGCCTTCTCTTCCGGCTGCGCCGCGCTGACCGGAGTCGAGGCGATCAGCAACGGCGTGCCGGCCTTCAAGAAGCCCAAGGGCAAGAACGCCGCCAACACGCTGCTCGCGCTCGGCGTGCTGGCCGCGACGATGTTCGCCGGCATCACCGCCCTGGCGTACATCACGGGGGCCAAGTTCGCCGACCCTTCGGTGGGCAGCACGCTCATCGACAGGGCCGGGCATGTCGTGACGCACCCCGCGCCGGTGATCGCGCAGGTCGCCCAGACGGTCTTCAGCAACTTCACCCCCGCCTTCTACTTCGTGACCGCGATGACCGCGCTGATCCTGGTGCTGGCCGCCAACACCGCCTTCAACGGCTTCCCGGTGCTGGCCTCGGTGCTCGCGCAGAACCGCTACCTGCCGCGCCAGCTGCACACGCGCGGCGACCGCCTGGCCTTCAGCAACGGCATCGTCATCCTCGCCACCATGGCCGGGCTGCTGATCTACGCCTTCAACGCCGAGACGACCCGCCTCGTCCAGCTGTACATCGTCGGCGTGTTCGTGTCCTTCACGATCAGCCAGATCGGCATGGTCCGGCACTGGAACCGGCTGCTGGCCACCGAGGAGGATCCCAAGAAGCGCGCGCAGATGCGGCGGTCCCGGCTGATCAACGCCTTCGGCGCCATGGTGACCGGCCTGGTGCTGATCGTCGTGCTCATCACGAAGTTCACCCACGGCGCCTGGATCGCCTGCGCCGCCATGGCCGTGCTGTTCATGATGATGCGCGGAATCAGGCGCCACTACGACAACGTGTCCGCCGAACTGGCCATGCCCGAGGACCAGCAGGTCGACGAGTCGATGCTGCCGGCCAGGAACCACGCCATCGTCCTGCTGTCCAAGATCCACAAGCCGACGCTGCGGGCCCTGTCGTACGCCCGGGCCACCCGTCCCTCCACACTGGAGGCGATCAGCGTCGCGGTCGACCCCGACGAGGCCAGGGAACTCCAGCGCGAATGGGAGGAGCGGGGCATCCCCGTCCCCCTGAAGATCCTCGACTCGCCCTACCGCGAGATCACCCGGCCGGTGCTCGAGTACGTCAAGAAGCTGCGCCGCCGTTCCCCCCGTGACGTCGTCACCGTGTTCATCCCCGAGTATGTCGTGGGCCACTGGTGGGAACATCTGCTTCACAACCAGAGCGCGTTGCGGCTGAAGGGCCGCCTGCTCTTCCAGCCCGGCGTGATGGTCACCAGCGTGCCCTGGCAGCTGCACTCCTCCGACCGGCTCAAGGGCCGACCGGAGTCGTTCGCCCCCGGCTCGGTACGCCGGCCGTACGCTGTAGCACGTAAGGATGACCAGGTCAAGACGTGAGCGGGGGGACCGGAGTGCCGATCGAACTCAACGTTGAGCGCGTCGCCAACGGTGGATGGTGCGTCGCCAGACACGAAGGGCGCGTGGTCTTCGTCCGTCACGCCCTGCCTGGCGAGCGCGTTCTCGCCGAGGTCACCGAGGAGACCACCCGGTTCCTGCGGGCCGACGCCGTCGAGATCCTCGACGCCTCACCCGACCGCGTCACGCCGCCGTGCCCGTTCGCCGGCCCCGGCCGCTGCGGCGGGTGCGACTGGCAGCACGCCTCCCTGAGCGCCCAGCGCCGCTTCAAGGGCGAGGTCGTCGCCGAACAGCTCCAGCGGCTCGCCGGCATCGACATGAAGGTCGACGTCGAGGAGGTCCCCGGGTCACCCCACGGGCTCGGCTGGCGCACCCGCGTCCAGTTCGCCGTGACCCCCGACGGCGTGCCCGGCCTGCGCCGCCACCGCTCCCACGAGATCGAGCCGGTCGACGCCTGCCTGATCGCCCACGACGAGGTCGAGCGGCTGGGCGTCGAGCGCAGGAACTGGCGCGGCGCCTCCAGCGTGGAGGCGATAGCCACCTCCACGGGGGAGCGGGCGGTCGTCGTCTCTCCCAAACCCCACCGCACGGTCGCCGTGCCCGACCTCGGCGCGGAGGCGTACGTCCTGGTCGACGAGGGCCGGGGCCACGCGCGCGCTGTCCGGGGCCGCACCGCGCTCACCGAGCGGGCCGGCGGCCGCGACTTCCAGGTGACCGGCAGCGGCTTCTGGCAGGTCCACCCGGGCGCGCCCGCCGTGCTCCTCGACGCGGTCCTGGAGTTCGCCGCGATACGCCCCGGCGACTGGGCGCTCGACCTCTACTGCGGCGTCGGCCTGTTCGCGGCCGGCCTCGCCGAGGCCACCGGTCCCGAGGGCGCGGTCCTCGGCATCGAGTCCGACACGCGCGCCGTGCAGGACGCCCGCCACAACCTGCGCGACCTGCCGCAGGCGAAGGTCGAGCGCGGCCGGGTCGAGGACGCCCTCGACCGGCTCGGCGTCGAACGGGCCGACGTGGTGGTGGCCGACCCGCCGCGCACCGGGCTCGGCCGTGACGTGGTCGCCCGGATCACCGCCCTGGACGCCGCCCGCATCGTCTACGTCTCCTGCGACCCGGCCACCCTCGCCCGCGACCTCGCCTGGTTCGCCGAACGCGGCTACCCGACCGTCGACCTACGCGCCTTCGACGCCTTCCCGATGACCCACCATGTCGAGACCGTCGTCCTCCTGGTCAAGGACGTCACCTAGCGGCAGGCCCCGGCAACTGGGCGGCGGGCGGGTAAGGGTGGCCGCTGTTGCCGTGTGTGCTGGGAGTTGCCGAGTGGGTGACGGCGAGATCGGCCCACCCGTTGCGCACTTCCGTGGTCCGACGCCTGGTGCCCACCCGGCATTAGGCCATGCCTTGGAGGCGAGAGCGGTGGCCACTGCCACCATGTCCGCCAGGTGGGTGATCTGCATCTATCCATCGCCGGGTGGACCATTCCCCGGCGTGTAGGCCGGGGTGTCCCCCGGTCTCCGCCGGAGTGAGCCCACCCTCGGACGGATGGCGCCACTCTTCGCCTGGTGGGTGCATGTCCATCAGGCGCCGCGTCGGCCGCGATCTCGGCGGTGCGCAGTTCGCGCGACTGTGCGGTGGGAACAACGGCACCGAGGGCGGGGAGGCCTGCGTCGAGATCGCGGCGATTCCTGGCACGGAGGACGCCTTCGCGCTCCGTGACAGCAAGAACCCGGATGCCGGGACACTCCGGTTCACCGGTAGCGAGCTCCGCGCCGCCGGTATGAGCACCATCTAGCGGTAGCGCGGCACCATCACCGTAGGCGGCCCCTGCCCGCTGGGGACAGGCAGGGACCGCCCGCTGAATGTACGTCTGGAGCACCATGCATTTTCATGCCTACTCCTGGACGGGGCCGGGAGAGGAGCAGAGCCGCGAGGGTGAACGACGTCCCTCGCACCCGGAGTTCCGGACGTCGGCGCTGCCTCCGATGCGGACCTGCGACTGGCTGCTGAAGCCCGCCGGCCGGATCGACGCCTCTCCCGCGACCGTCGCCGACGCGCTGGACTGGCTGGCCGGACGCTATCGGGCCGCCGAACCGTCGTTCCTGGACCCGGCGAGCGAGGCGCGCATCGGCCTGGACTTCCGGCTGAAGGGCGCGGAGGAGTCCCTCGTCCATGGCGTCGACGTCCAGTGGGGCATCTGGCTGCGGGCGGGCCGTTACGTCACTCTCGCCGTCATCTGCTGTTCCCCCAACCTGCACGCCGATCGCGCCTGCCCCGTGCGCTAGCCGTGACGGGCCGCTAAATCACGCGCGAGCCATGACGGGCCGCTGGATCACGGGCGAGCCGTGACGGGCTCGTCCCAGTCGATCACGTAGCGCTGTTCCGGGCCGACGCTCTTCTCCGGGGCCATGACGGTCTTCATCATGATCGGCATGAGCAGTGGCATCACGGCTCTGGTCAGCGGGCCGGGGGCCTTGGCGTGGTTGATCCTCGCGGCGCGTGCCGCGACCTTCTCCACCCTGGGACGGCGCAGGCGTTCGTAGGTGGCGAAGGCGGATTCCGCGTCGGGCAGGTCGCGCAGGCAGCGGGCGATCTGGACCGCGCTCTCGATGGCCAGCGAGGCTCCCTGGCCGGAGCTGTTGGACGGCGCGTGCGCGGCGTCCCCGACCAGCGCCATCCGGCCGCGATGCCAGTGCGGGAGGCTCGGCATGATGTGCAGGGACCCGAGGACGTGCAGCCGGTCAGGGCTGGTGTGCCGGACGAGATCGGCGCCGGGGTCGTCGTCGGCGTAGGCCTCGCGCAGTGTGCGCAGCCACTCGGCGGCCGGGATCCGGCGGGCCTCCGCCAAGGTCAGTGGCCTGTCCTGGGGCAGGTTGGCGCCCCACTCCGTCCCGCCGCCGGGGTGCGGCCGGTAGAGGTAGTAGCCGCGCCTGCCGAAGGCGTAGATCATGGTGGCGGGATCCTCCGGCACGTCGAAGTCGGCGATGGCCTCGAAGCCGAGCAGGCCGGTGTGGCGAGGGCTGGGCGCGTCCGGGTCGATCAGCGTCCGGACGGTGGAGCGGATGCCGTCGGCGCCGATGAGGATGTCGGCGGTGGCCGTACCGCCGTCGGTGAACCGCGCGGTGATGCCGGAGGCGGTCTCCTCCACGCCCACCAGGCGCTTGCCGTGCTCGATCCGGACGCCCTGCGCCACCGCGCGGTCGTGCAGGGCGCGGTGCAGGTCGGCACGCCACACGAGCTGCAGCGGCGGAAGCCCGGGCAGTGCGGGAACCTCGCCGAGCCGCCTGCGGCCGACCGTCATGACCATCCCCGGCATCGGCCTGGCGACGGCGAGCACGGCGTCCTCGGCGTCGATCGCTCGCAGCGCGGCGAGCCCGTTCGGCGCGATACCGAGCGAGCCGCCGACACCGTCGGCCGTGGTGGGGTAGGCCTCGTAGACGGTGGCCTCGATGCCGGCCCTGCGTAACGCCATCCCCGCGACGGGCCCGGCGACGCCGCCGCCGATGACCAGTGCGGTCTTCACCTTGTTCATGTCCGGTCCTCTCTGAACTCCTCGCGCGCCCGTTCGTAGGCCGGGTCCTTGAGCGAATCGATGAGCTTGGCGACGAATCGGTGCTCGGCCTCCAGCACGGCGAGCCGGTACTCCTCCTCGGCCAGGAACACCCACAGCACGTTGTCCTCGGCGGCCTTGCTCAGTACGCCCCGGATCTCCTCGGCCTGTTCGGTCAAGGTCGCGAGGCGGCGACCGAGCAGCTCGACCGACTCGGCGGGGGAGAGCACGATCAGCAGCGACAGGGCGACCCCGAAGTGCGGGTACTCCTCACGCGGCTGGGCGACCAGCTCGCGCATCCAGTCGTAGAGCTCCGCCCGGCCCTCCTCCGTGATCCCGTAGATGGTGCGCTCCGGGCGCTGGGTGTCGCGCACGGTCTCCTGCTCGACGACGAACCCGGCTTTGCGCAGCTGCTCCACCACCATGTACAGGGAGCCGCGGTTGTACTTGATGTTGCGGTCCTTGCCGTGCTCCTTGAGCCGCCGCCCCAGCTCGTAGGGGTGCATCGGCTCGACCATCAGGTACGCGAGCACGGCCAGAGCCAGCGGATTGGCGACCTTGCGCCGTATCGCCACGATGGCCTCCCTCCTATAGTCAGTCTCAAGTATCCACACCTGATTAGTTGAAATCAACTATAAACCTCAGGCGGATTTCAGCACGCTGCGGGGGAGCGTTCGCCGGTCGGCCGCCGTACGGTGGCGTCGGCATCGCCGTACTCCTTCTCGCCGTCGCGGCGCCCGTTACGCGAGTGCCATGCCCCGTGGAAGATGGTCGGGCGGCGGTTCCCTGGTGGGGGTGCAGGCGGGTTCGGGGGGCTTTACCGGCCTTTGACGTGCGGTTTCTTATCCTTCCGGCATGTCGCGATGGGTGGGGAGCAATGGGTATGAGGTCGAGCCGATCAGGCTTGATGGGCGGACGTTGTTGCGGGTGCGGCAGCACGGGATTCTGATCGCCTATTGCCGCTCGGTCGCCGAAGTCATGAAATATGTGGATCTAGAGGAGCTCGTCGAGCTGGTCACCCTGCCATCTGCGGCGGGTCGGCCTCGCGGGTGACGTCCTCGGGGGACTTGTCGTCGCGCAGGCCCCGCCAGGACGGGTGACGCAGCCGTCCGTCGTGGGTCCACTCCGCGTACTGGACCTCCCCGACCAGCACCGGGTCGACCCAGTGGGCGTCCCTGGCCTGCTCGCGCGGCACCGGGTCGTCGAACGGCGCGGTGGGCCGTTCCAGGGGCGCGAGGATGTCGCCCAGCTCGCGCAACGTCTCCTCGGTGAACCCGGTGCCCACGTTGCCCGCGTACATCAGCCGGCCTCCCTGGTGGACGCCGAGCAGCAGCGATCCGATCGTGGAGGACCGGCGGCCCCGTCCGGGCGTCCAGCCGCCGATGACGACCTCCTGGGCCCGGAAGTTCTTGACCTTCGTCCACTCCGGGGACCTGCGGCCGGGGCGGTAGGGCGACTGCAGCCGCTTGGCGACGATGCCCTCCATGCCGAGCTGCCGGCTCAGCTCCAGGGCGTGGGCGCCGTCGTCGTGGAACCAGGCGGGGACCTGCCAGCGGGCGCCCGCGCTCACGATGCCCTCCAGCAGTTCTCTGCGCTGGACGTAGGGCAGGTTGATCGAGGACTCCGTGCCGACGTGCAGGATGTCGAAGAGCATGAACGTCACCGGGATCGTCTGCGCGAGCTTGCGGACGCGCTCCTCGCGCCGCTGGTGCATCCGGGGCTGCAGGGCCGAGAAGCTCGGCCGGCCGGCCTCGTCGAAGGCGACGATCTCTCCGTCGAGTACGACGTCGTGGCCCCCGACCGCGCCGGCCAGCGGGTACAGCTCGGGGTAGGCGACCGTGACCTCCTTGCCGTTGCGCGAGATCAGCCGGAGCGCGGAGTTCTCGATGTAGGCGAGGGCCCGCACGCCGTCCCACTTCATCTCGTGCCCCCATGCGGCGTCCTCTCCCGGCGGTGGGAGCGGCCCTGACTGGGCGAGCATCGGCGTATAGGCAGGAAGTCCCCCCATGGGCGTTTTCTTACCCGCCGAGGGGGTGCGTACGAACCCCTGGACCACCCCGAAGATTTCTCAGGAGATGTCGAGATAATGGGCTTATGAGATTAAGGATCTTCACCGAGCCGCAGTACGGAGCCAGCTACGAGGACCAACTCCACGTGGCCCAGGCCGCTGAGCGGCTCGGATTCGACGCTTTCTTCCGTTCCGACCACTACCTGACCATGGGTGAGGGGAACCCGGAGCCGGGACCGACCGACTCCTGGGTGACGCTGGCGGCGCTCGCCCGCGAGACGCGGACGATCCGCCTCGGCACGCTCGTCACGGCGGCGACCTTCCGGCTGCCCGGCCCGCTGGCGATCAGCGTCGCCCAGGTGGACCAGATGAGCGGGGGGCGGATCGAGTTCGGGTTCGGCACAGGCTGGTTCGACGCCGAGCACAAGGCGTACGGCATCCCCTTCCCGCCGCTCGGCGAGCGGTTCGCCCGCTTCGAGGAGCAGCTGGAGATCATCACGGGACTGTGGACCGCGGCGCCGGGGGAGACCTTCTCCTTCGAGGGCGCCTACTACCGCGTCGCGGACTCCCCGGCGCTGCCCAAGCCCGCCCAGAGCCCGCGCCCGCCGGTGATCATCGGTGGGACCGGCGCCAAGCGCACGCCCCGGCTGGCCGCGAGGTTCGCCGACGAGTACAACGTCCCGTTCCACGGCCTGGAGGCCACCATCGCCGCCTACGGGCGGGTGCGGGAGGCGTGTGAGGCCGCCGGCCGCGGCCCGGTCGTCCTTTCCGCCGCGCAGACGGTGTGCGTCGGCGCCGACGAGGCCGAGCTCTCCCGGCGGGCGGCGGCGATCGGCCGCGAGGTGGCCGAGCTGCG
This sequence comes from Sphaerisporangium perillae, assembly GCF_023276435.1. Classification (GTDB taxonomy): domain Bacteria; phylum Actinomycetota; class Actinomycetes; order Streptosporangiales; family Streptosporangiaceae; genus Sphaerisporangium; species Sphaerisporangium perillae. The sequence goes on along the minus strand of NZ_JALLPO010000015.1, from coordinate 52,360 downwards.
GGCGAACGGCCTGGCCGGCACGCCGGAGGAGGTCACCGACAAGATCGGCCGGTTCGGGAAGGCCGGTTGCGAGCGCATGTACCTCCAGGTTCTCGACATGTCGGACCTCGACCACCTCGAGCTGATCGCCGCGGAGGTCATGCCGCACGTCTGACCTCGCGCCCCCGGGCACGTCAAATCGGTGGCCGGTTCACCACCAATAGGGAAAGATCGGGCAGCGTGCTGCTGACCATCTCGACGACCACGCGGCCGGCCACCGATCTCGGCTTCCTGCTCCACAAGCACCCTGACCGGATCCAGGAGTTCGGCCAGTCGTTCGGCGTGGCGCGGGTGCTGTATCCCGAGGCCACCGAGGGACGCTGCACGGCCGCGCTCCTGCTCGAGGTGGACCCGGTCCGGCTGGTGCGCTCGCGCGGCCGGACCTCGCCCGACTTCAGCCTGAGCCAGTACGTCAACGACCGCCCGTACGCAGGGTCCTCGATGCTGGCCGTGGCGCTCGCGGACGTCTTCAGGACCGCGCGGACGGGACGCTGCGCCGCCAGGCCGGAGCTGGCCGCCGGGACGATCGAGCTGGAGATCACGCTGCCCTCGCTGCCCTGCCGTGGCGGCCCCGAGCGGGCGCACCGGCTGTTCGAGCCCCTCGGCTGGCAGGTGGAGGCACGGGCCGTCCCCCTGGACGAGGGATTCCCCGAATGGGGTGACTCCCGGTACGTGGGGCTCACTCTGCGCGGATCGATGCGGCTGGCCGACGCGCTGAACCAGCTCTACGTCATGCTTCCGGTGCTCGACGACGCCAAGCACTACTGGATGGCCTCCGACGAGGTCGACAAGCTGATCCGCGCGGGGGAGGGCTGGCTGGCCGCCCACCCGGAGCGGGCCTGGATCACCCGCCGCTACCTCGGCCGCCGGGGAAGCCTGACGCGGGCGGCGTTCGCCCGCCTGGCCGAGCTGGGCGACGACGTCGAGGAGACCCTGGAACCCCCCGTCGAGGAGGAGCCGGGCGATCCCGCCCCACCACCCTCGGCCCCGGACGCCGTAGCACCTTCCGGCACGGAGGCCCTGGAGCCGTCCGGCACGGAGGCCGTGGAGCAGTCCGCACCGGGTGCGCCCGATCGTGCCGCCCAGGACCCCGCGGAGCGTTCCGGACGAGAGGAAGCGGAGCGTCCAGGCGCGGAGGCGGGGGCGCGGCCCTCGCTCAGCCTGCGGCGCAGGGAGGCGGTCGTCGCGGCGCTGGCCGAGGCCGGCGCGCGCACCGTCATCGACCTCGGCTGCGGCTCCGGGCAGCTCGTCGGCGAGCTGCTGGCGAACCCCGAGATCACCAAGGTCACCGGCGTGGACGTCTCCGCCCGCGCCCTGGCCCTGGCCGCCCGCCGCCTGAGGCTCGACCGGATGCCGGAGGCGCGCAGGGCCAGGCTGGAGCTGTTCCAGGGAGCCCTGACCTACACCGACGAGCGGTTCGCCGGGTACGACGCCGCCGTGCTGATGGAGGTCGTCGAGCACGTCGACCCGCCCCGGCTGCCCGCCCTCGAGCGGGTGGTCTTCGGCACGGCCCGGCCCCGCGTGGTGGTGGTGACGACGCCGAACGTCGAGTACAACGTCCGCTACGAGTCCTTGACCGGAATGCGGCACCCCGACCACCGCTTCGAGTGGACCCGCGCGGAATTCGCCGCGTGGGCGGAGGGCGTCTGCCGGGAGTACGGCTACCGCGTGACGTACCGGCCGATCGGCGAAGAGGACCCCGAGCTGGGCCCGCCGACGCAGATGGGGGTGTTCGGCCGTGACTGAGATCGGCCTGCCGGTGCTGTCGCTGGTCCTGCTGGTAGGGGTGTCGGGGAGCGGCAAGTCGACGTTCGCCCGCGAGCACTTCCTGCCGACCCAGGTGATCTCCTCGGACTTCTGCCGGGGCCTGGTCGCCGACGACGAGAACGACCAGGAGGCGACGCCGGACGCCTTCGACGTGCTGCACTACATCGTCGGCACCCGCCTGCGGCGCGGCCTTTTCACGGTCGTGGACGCCACGAACGTCCAGTGGGAGGCGCGCAAGAAGCTCGTCGAACTCGGCAAGAGCCACGACGTGCTCGTGGAGGCGATCGTGCTCGACGTGCCCGAGGACGTCGCGGTCGCCCGCAACGCCCTGCGTCCCGAGCGGGACTTCGGCCCCCATGTGATCACCCGGCAGCGCAAGGACCTGCGGCGATCCCTGTCGAGGATCAGCAAGGAAGGGTTCCGGCGGGTGCACGTGCTCCGCGGCGCGGAGATCGACCAGGCCACGATCACCTACGAGAAGGCGTGGACCGACCTGCGCGAGCTGACCGGCCCGTTCGACGTGATCGGCGACGTGCACGGCTGCCGCGCCGAGCTCGAAGGGCTGCTCGTCGAGCTGGGCTGGGAGCTGCGCCGCGACGAGGCCGGCCGGCCGGTCGGGGCCGCCCACCCGGAGGGCAGGACGGCCCTGTTCGTCGGCGACCTGGTCGACCGCGGGCCCGACTCGCCGGGCGTCCTGCGGCTGGTCATGGGGATGGTCGCGGCGGGGACGGCGCTGTGCGTCTGCGGCAACCACGAGAACAAGCTCGTCCGGGCGCTGAACGGCCGCAACGTCACCGTGGCGCACGGGCTCGAACGGTCCCTGGAGCAGCTCGCCCGCGAGCCGGAGGAGTTCCGCGAGGCCGCCCGGGCCTTCATGGACGGGCTGATCAGCCACTATCAGCTCGACGACGGCCGGCTGGTCGTGGCGCACGCGGGCCTGAAGGAGGCCTTCCACGGTCGCGCCTCCGGGCGGGTGCGCTCCTTCGCCCTCTACGGCGACACGACGGGGGAGACCGACGAGTACGGCCTGCCGGTGCGTTACCCGTGGGCGAAGGACTACCGGGGCCGCGCGATGGTCGTGTACGGCCACACGCCCGTCCCCGAGGCCGAGTGGGTCAACAACACGATCTGCGTGGACACCGGCTGCGTGTTCGGCGGGAGCCTGACCGCGCTGCGCTACCCGGAACGCGAGCTGGTGTCGGTCCCGGCGCACCAGGTCTGGTATGAGCCGATCCGCCCGCTCGCGCCCGCCCCGGCTCGCGATCCCGGGCTGCTGGACATCGGTGACGTCCAGGGCACCCGGTACGTCGAGACGCGCGCCGGCGGCAAGGTGAAGATCCGTGAGGAGAACTCCGCCGCCGCGCTGGAGATCATGAGCCGGTTCGCCGTGGACCCGCGCTGGCTCGTCTACCTGCCGCCGACCATGGCACCGCCGGAGACCTCGTCGCTGGAGGGCTACCTTGAGCACCCCGCCGAGGCGTTCGAGGAGTTCCAGCGGGCCGGTGTGGCGGAGCTGGTGTGCGAGGAGAAGCACATGGGCTCGCGTGCCGTCGCCGTACTCGCGCGCACTCCACAGGCCGCGGCGGCGCGGTTCGGGGTCGCGGACGGCGGCCGGGGCACCGTGCACACCCGCACCGGGCGCCCGTTCTTCGACGACCCGGAGCTGACCGCCGGGCTGGTGGACCGGCTCGTGGCGGCGGTGTCCGAGGCGGGTCTGTGGGAGGAGCTGGGCACCGACTGGATGGTGCTCGACGGCGAGCTGCTGCCCTGGTCGGCGAAGGCGGGCGGGCTGATCCGCGAGCAGTACGCCTCCGTCGGCGCGGCGGCCCGCGCCGCGCTTCCGCAGGCTGCGGCGGTGCTCTCGGCGGCGGCCGGGCGGGGGCTCGCGGTGGGCGAGCTGCTGGACCGGACCCGGCGGCGCCTGGACAACGCCGCCCGGTTCAGGGACGCCTACGCGCGGTACTGCTGGCCGGTGTCGGGCCTTTCGGGCATACGGTTCGCGCCGTTCCAGATCCTCGCCGTGGAGGGGCGGGCGACGGCGGCGCTGGAGCCGCACACCTGGCATCTGTCCACGCTCGCGCGGCTGGAGGGCGACCTGGTCGCCCCGACGCGGCACGTGTTCGTCTCACCCGCCTCCGAGGAGTCGCGGGCGGCGGCCACCGAGTGGTGGACGTCGCTCACCGAGGCCGGGGGCGAGGGGATGGTCGTCAAGCCCGTACATCCGGTGGCCGCGCGCGTGCAGCCGGGCGTCAAGGTGCGCGGGCGGGAGTACCTGCGCATCATCTACGGTCCCGACTACACCGAGAGCCTGGACGCGCTGCGCGGCCGTTTCCTGGGCAGGAAGCGGTCGCTGGCGCTGCGCGAGCACGCTCTCGGCATGGAGTCGCTGGCGCGGCTGGCCGGCGGCGAGCCGCTCTGGCGGATCCACGAGGCGGTCTTCGCCGTCCTCGCCCTGGAGTCCGAGCCCGTGGATCCCCGGCTGTGAGAGGCCGTCAGGGGGAGGCGGGCCGGACGGCCGGGGCCGGCAGGGGCGCGACCTCCCGCCGGAAGTACGCCGAGAGGTCCTCGCCCTGCTCGTACAGCGCGATGAGGGCGGCCAGGCACGGCTCCACCACGTCCGGGTCGGTGATGCACCGCCCGCCGAGGTGGGCGCCGGCGCCGTCGTAGAGCACCTCGTACATGAGGGCCGACTCGAAGACCAGGATCTCGGGCAGCGGGAGGGACCGCTCGTAGGAGCGGACGGCGGAGCCGGGCACCACGCGCGCCCGTTCCCCGGCCTCGGCCCGGGCGGCCAGGACGTGCAGCTCCCACTGCATGTAGGGCGTGAGCGGCGGCTCGACGACGCGGACGCGGCGGAACTCGGCGTATCCGGCGTAGTCGCGCGGCAGGGAGCCGCGCAGCTCGTCGATGAGCCGAAGGGAACGTTCCCAGTCACCCTCCGTCATCGCCACCCAGCTCGGCTCGTACGGCTCGTGGAAGACCTGGGCGCGTTCCAGCTTCCACACGATGCCGTCGGCGCTCTCGTAGGACCTCCGGAACTCCGGACCGTAGATCTCGGGGGGCATGACCGCCGCCGGCGTCTCGCGAACGCGCTCGAAAACGTGGCAATCGAGGTGATTGTCCGTCATCGGGACCATCGGTCACTCCTCGTCGTGGGGTGCGGAGCCCATGGCGGTTCGCCAGGGGGCAGGTGGCGCTGAGGTATTCGCGAAGAACGTGCGCCACCATGCCCGGACCCGCATGAGCCGAAACCCGGGAACGGCGACGGTCGGGGAAGACAGGCCGATCATGAAACGGCTGACACGGAGCGTCAAGACCCAAATCGGGGGCCGGCGCGTCGCCGGCTCCCGCCCCGCACTTCCCCCCGCTCCTATGAAGCCCGCTCTACCCGCGAGCGCGCCCGCCCCCGACGCCCGCCGTGCCCCTGGCGCGCCGTACCCGTGACGCCCGCCGCACGCCGGCGCGCGCCGTACCCGTTAACCCCGCGGGGCCGGCGGACCGCTCAGAGACGGCGCCCGAGGCGGGCGCGGTGGTGATGGCGCCGGTGGCGTGCCAGGCCGAACACGGCCAGGACGAGCCATGCCAGGAACAGCACCTTCACCACCCCGAAGACCGGTGCCAGGGAGCCGGAGACCACGGACGCGATGACGATGATCGCGAGGACGAACAGCAGGACCGGCGGCCCGCCATGGTGCCGGTGCCGGAGGTGCCCCCGGCGGGCCTCGGCCACGTGGTGGCGCCAGGCGGCCACATCTCCCGGGGACGGCGGCGCCCAGGCGCCCGGCCACCGATGCCCGCCCTCCACCGGACGGGGTCCGTGCCACGCGGGACCCACCGGCCACCCCGGACCGCCGGACCGCGCGGGACGGCCGGACGGGTCGTGAGCGCCGGACGGGCCGGGAAGGTCGGCCGTCACCTGGCGAAGGGCGCCCGCCGTGCGGGCGGCGAGGACCGCGTCGAGCCGCTCGTCGAGCTCGTCATGGGTGAGGCGGCCCTGCGCGAAGTGCTCGCGCAGGGCGGACATCACCGCGTCGCGTTCGGCGTCCCCGATCCGTAGATCATCCGGCGAGGTCATTGGGGGTCATTCCTCCGGGGTGTCGCCGTCGGCCAGGATCTGGTACAGCTTGCGCCGGGTCTCGGCGAGGATCTGCTTCGCCTGCGCGACCTGCCCGTCGCTGCCGGTCTGCGCGATCTGGAGAAGCGCCGCGGCGGCCTGGCGGGACAGGTCGAAGAGCTCGTAGACGCCCTCTTCGATGTTCGGCGTCATGTCCTCCCAGGGGGCCCGCACCTCGTCGGGGTGCTCGGCCACGTAGGCCAGACCGGCCTCGGTGAGCTGGAAGGTCTTGCGGCCCTCGGTCTCGTCGACGCGCACGAGGCCCTCGTCGGCGAGCTGCTGGAGCGCCGGGTACACCGCGCCGGGGCTGGGCTTCCAGCCGCCCTCGCTGCGCTGGGCGATCTCCTGGATGATCTGGTAGCCGTTGCGCGGCTCCTCGGCGAGCAGCGCGAGGATCGCGGCGCGGACGTCGCCGCGCTTGGCCTTGCGCCCGCCCCTGCCGAACGGCGGCCGGCCGCCTCCGAAACCGAAGCCGGGCCTGAACGGGCCTCCGCCGAAGTCCCAGACGAAGGGCCGAGGGCCGCGGCCCCGGTGGCGGCGCTCGGGGCCCTCCTCGTCATCGACGGGCGCGCCGTGGTGGTGGTGGTGTGCGTGGTGCCAGGACGCCACGGAGCCGAGGGCGCCGAGGGTCAGGTGCCTGAACGCGCGGGGGTGCCATGGGGGCCCACCCATCGCGAATGCCGTCATCTCTTCCTCCATGTGTATCGCGATCGACTTCCGACCGTTCTCGATGCTTCAACGATATATCGCGAACATTCTTAAAGACAACCCCCGAACACTGTCGAAAGGGGAACTTCGCCGTACCGTCCGCATCGCGATCGACGGCGCGATGATCACGCCTGCGAAAGGAAGTGACGCAGATCACGCCCACTCGGGAACAGACGCCGAGATCCGAGCGTTATCAGGATTCGGACGGGTCGTTCCGCTCTGAGAGGGCTGGGGGGTGCTCTTGGAGCGGAACGGTCCCGTCCTTTTTCTTCTTCCCGCCTTCTGATGTCCTGTTCGCGTGGCCGGACGCGAGGCGACACGCCGGGTGGTTGGCGCGACATATCCGTCGCATGGCAGGGAATTTGCCGTAGGGTGCCGCATCGTGATCTACGCATGATGGGGCATACGCACGCGCTGAGCGGGGCGGCGGCCTGGCTGCTGGTCGCGCCGGGGCTCGCCGCGCTGCCGACGGTGGGGGGATTCGCCGGCGACCTGACGCCGGTCGTGGCCAGCATGCTGTCCCCGGCCGAGCTGATCGCCGGGGCGCTGGTGTGCGCCGGAGCGGCGATGCTGCCCGACCTCGACCACCCGCACGCCACGATCGCCCAGACGTTCGGACCGGCCACCTGGGTGCTGAGCAAGGCGGTCAACTGGGCGAGCGGCGGCCACCGGCACGCGACCCACTCCCTGGCGTTCGCGATCGCCGCCGGCTTCGGCGCGCACCTGCTCGCCGACCGCTACCCGATCGGCCGCGACATCGTGGTCATCCTCATGATCGGGCTGGCGCTGCGCTCGATCGGCATCGGCATTCCGGGCAAGACCATCACCTCGGCGCTGGTCAACATCGGGCTCACCGCCGCGACGTTCATCATGTTCCACTCCGTCCAGGTCGGATACCTGTGGCTGGGCATCGCGATCGCGATCGGATGCCTCGCGCATGTGATCGGCGACTGCCTGACCGAGCGAGGGTGCCCGGTGCTGTGGCCGCTCCAGCACCGGTGGCTGCTGCCGTACAAGATCGGGCTCAAGACCGGCAGGGCGTTCGAGGTGAAGATTCTCGGGCCGGTGCTCTCGGTGGTCGTGATCGGGCTCTTCGCGGCGCGCCTCATACCCGCGTCCCTCTGACCCTGTTACCCAGGGGTAACTTGATGTCGAGATATGTCACCCGATATCTTGATGTCGAGACATTTGCTGCGGCCGGGTTGGTTAGGCGAACCTAACTGACAGTGGCACTCCACCGGTGCGGCAGGATCTATGGGGCGAACCAGGCACAGCCTGCGACCCATCATCAGTGACGATGAGCGTGAAATGAGGGAGGCGAGTCTCCGTGTCCGCGAACAGCTTCGGCAGCCGTGACACACTCCGCGTCGGTGACGCGGCTTACGAGATCTACCGGCTGGACGCCGTCGAGGGGTCGGCGCGCCTCCCGTACAGCTTGAAGATCCTCCTTGAGAACCTGCTGCGCACGGAGGACGGCGCCAACATCACCGCCGACCACATCCGCGCGCTGGGCGGATGGGACCCGACGGCGGCTCCGAGCGTGGAGATCCAGTTCACGCCCGCCCGCGTGATCATGCAGGACTTCACCGGCGTCCCCTGCGTCGTCGACCTCGCCACCATGCGCGAGGCCGTCCGCGACCTGGGCGGCGACCCGGCCAAGATCAACCCGCTGGCGCCGGCCGAGATGGTCATCGACCACTCGGTCATCGTCGACTACTTCGGCCGCCCCGACTCCTTCCAGCGCAACGTCGACCGGGAGTACGAGCGCAACCGCGAGCGCTACCAGTTCCTGCGCTGGGGCCAGACCGCGTTCGACGAGTTCAAGGTCGTCCCGCCCGGCACCGGCATCGTGCACCAGGTCAACATCGAGCACCTCGCCCGCGTCGTCATGACCCGTGACGGCAAGGCCTACCCCGACACCTGCGTCGGCACCGACTCCCACACCACCATGGAGAACGGCGTCGGCGTGCTCGGCTGGGGCGTCGGCGGCATCGAGGCCGAGGCCGCGATGCTCGGCCAGCCCATCTCCATGCTGATCCCGAGGGTCGTCGGCTTCCGGCTGACCGGCGAACTGCCCGCGGGCGCCACCGCCACCGACCTGGTCCTGCGCATCACCGAGATGCTGCGGCAGCACGGCGTCGTCGGCAAGTTCGTCGAGTTCTACGGCGAGGGCGTCTCGGCGGTCCCGCTCGCCAACCGGGCGACGATCGGCAACATGAGCCCCGAGTTCGGCTCCACCTGCGCGATCTTCCCGATCGACGACGAGACCGTGAAGTACCTCACGCTCACCGGCCGCAGCCCCGAGCAGGTCGCCCTGGTCGAGGCCTACGCCAAGGAGCAGGGCCTCTGGCACGACCCCTCCATCGAGCCGGTGTTCTCCGAATACATCGAGCTCGACCTGTCGACCGTCGTCCCCTCGATCGCCGGCCCGAAGCGCCCGCAGGACCGCATCGCGCTGACCTCCGCCAAGGAGACCTGGCGCCGTGACGTGCGCGTCTTCGTCCCGGACGAGGAGGGCGCCGACGAGGAGGGCAAGGAGTCCTTCCCCGCCTCCGACTCCCCGGCCTCCAACGCCGGGGCCAACGGGCACGACAAGAAGCAGGACCGGCCGCACGCCGCCGCGTCGGCCACCGAGATCCTCGACCGGCCGCTCAACCCCGTCCCCGTCACGCTCTCCGACGGCACCTCCTTCGAGCTGGACCACGGGGCCGTGGTGATCGCCGCCATCACCTCCTGCACCAACACCTCCAACCCGTACGTCATGATCGGCGCGGCGCTGCTGGCCAGGAACGCCGTGGACAAGGGCCTCAGCCGCAAGCCGTGGGTGAAGACCTCCCTGGCCCCCGGCTCGCAGGTCGTCACCGGCTACTTCGAGCGTTCAGGGCTCACGCCCTACCTCGACAAGCTCGGGTTCAACCTCGTCGGCTACGGCTGCACCACCTGCATCGGCAACTCCGGCCCGCTGCCGGAGGAGATCTCGCAGGCCGTCCAGGCGAACGACCTGGCCGTCACCGCGGTGCTGTCGGGCAACCGCAACTTCGAGGGCCGGATCAACCCCGACGTCAAGATGAACTACCTGGCCTCGCCGCCGCTGGTCGTCGCCTACGCCCTGGCGGGCACGATGGACCTCGACCTGGACACCGAGCCGCTCGGCACCGGGACCGACGGCGAGCCGGTGTTCCTCAAGGACATCTGGCCGTCCGTCGAGGAGATCGCCGAGGTCGTCAACTCCTCGATCGGCCAGGACATGTTCCGGCGCGACTACGCCGACGTGTTCAAGGGCGACGAGACCTGGCGGTCGCTGCCCATCCCGACCGGCAACACCTTCGAGTGGGACCCCGCCTCGACCTACGTCCGCAAGGCGCCCTACTTCGACGGCATGCCGAGCAAGCCCGAACCGGTGACCGACATCGCCGGAGCCCGGGTGCTCGCGCTGCTCGGGGACTCGGTGACGACCGACCACATCTCCCCGGCCGGCTCGATCAAGGCCGACTCGCCCGCCGGCCGCTACCTGAAGGAGCACGGCGTCCAGCCGAAGGACTTCAACTCCTACGGCTCGCGGCGCGGCAACCACGAGGTGATGATCCGGGGCACGTTCGCCAACATCCGCCTGCGCAACCAGATCGCGCCGGGCACCGAGGGCGGCTTCACCCGCGACTTCACGCAGGAGGGCGGCCCGGTCTCCACGATCTACGACGCCTCGGTGAACTACCAGGCGGCCGGCGTCCCGCTGGTCGCGCTGGCGGGCAAGGAGTACGGCTCGGGCTCCTCGCGCGACTGGGCGGCCAAGGGCACCGCGCTGCTCGGCGTCCGCGCCGTCATCGCCGAGTCCTACGAGCGCATCCACCGCTCCAACCTCATCGGCATGGGTGTCCTTCCGCTGCAGTACCCGGAGGGCGAGAACGCCGCCTCGCTGGGCCTCACCGGCGAGGAGACCTTCGACATCACCGGCGTCGAGGAGCTCAACTCGGGCTCGACCCCGGCGACCGTCACGGTGAAGGCCGGGGACAAGGAGTTCCAGGCCGTCGTGCGCATCGACACGCCCGGCGAGGCGGAGTACTACCGCCACGGCGGCATCATGCAGTACGTCCTGCGCTCCCTGCTCGCCAAGAGCTGAGCAGGGTCGGCGGAGCCCCGGCTCCGCGCTCGGGGGCATCCACTCCGACACAATGGACAGCTCGGCGGAACACCCATCCGCCGGGCTGTCCGGTTGGTGCGGAGTGTGGTCAGGGGGCGAGGGCGCCCAGCGCGGCGGTGTAGATCCCGACGGCCTCGACCGTGACCGGGGTGGCGTCGTGGAACGTGGCGCCGGAGCTCGGTGACGTGCGCTCGTAGCTCGATGCCAGCGCTGGGACGATCTTGCCGGAGGTGTCGACGCCGACCAGGCCCTCCATGCAGATGCCGGCGACGTAGTAGTTCAGGATGCCGGATTCCTGTAAGGCCACCCAGCCGCGGAAGTTCGCGAGTTCCCGGGGGACCAGGTCGTAACACATGCCGCTCTCCTGCCGGGAGGTGCTGGGCGAGGTGACCCGCTCCGGCACGCCCAGCGACCTCGCCGCGATCGCCGACCTCCAAAGCGCCCTCGCCGGGCACCGCCAGGCATGGGACTCGGTCTGGCCGAAAGCAGTCACCTTCCTCCACGCTGGGGCGGCCTTCCTGGGGCAGGAGAACCTGCTTCGCGGTCTGGGCGCGGCTGCGCGGAACTAGCCAGATGCTTTCTGGCTGGTGTCGATCGCGCGCTGATAGCGCTTGGTCAGCTTGCGTAGCGCGGCCACCAGCTCTGGCGAGTCCACGATCGTGAAGTCCGCGTCCAGCAGTCCCAGATAGAGGGCTAGCATCTCCGGATGGTCCGAGCCCGGTTCGAACGCGCACCGGTCTTCGCTCAGGGACTGCACCTCCATGGGGATCGGTAGCCGATCCCGTACGTACGCTGCGGGTGCGTGCACGATCACCCGCGCCTGGTATCGCCAGGTCGCCTCGCCGATTCCGCGTGCCACCTGCGTCGCGATCTCCTGGTCGGGTGGTAGCGCACGGGGCGTGAAGCGCGGCCCTGTCGGCGTCCGCGGCTTGATCTTGTCGACCCGGAAGGTACGCCAGGCGTCCCGGTCCAGGTCCCAGGCCACCAGGTACCAGCGCCGCTGGTCGTTGACCAGGCGGTGCGGTTCCACTATGCGCTGGCTGGCCGCCCCGGAGTGCGCCTGGTAGTCAAACCGGAGCCGTTCATGGTCCCGGCACGCGCTCGCGATCACGGTCAGCACGTCGGGATCCACCTGCGGGCCGCGTGAGGGTATCGGCAGGGCGTACGACTGGAAAGCGTTGACCCGGTGGCGCAGCCGCGAGGGGAGCACTTGCTGCAGCTTGGCCAGCGCACGTACTGAGGTCTCCTCGATGCCCGCGATCGAGCCGTTCGCGGCAGTACGCAATCCGACCGCGACCGCCACCGCCTCCTCCTCGTCCAGCAGCAACGGCGGCAGGGCACCGTCTGTGCCGAGCCGGTACCCGCCGGCCACCCCCGGCCGCGCCTCGACCGGATAGCCGAGCTCGCGCAACCGGGCCATGTCATTGCGGATGGTGCGGGTGGTGACGCCGAGCCGGGTGGCGAGTTCGGTGCTGGTCCAGTCGCGCCGGGCCTGCAACAGCGACAGCAGGCGCAGCAGCCGCGCAGCTGGTTTCGACATGTTTGGATCCTGACGATGATCTAGGAACGGTTCTTTCCTCTATTCTTCCTAGTCTTCTCCGTGTGAGCACAGCAGCTCCTGGCTAAGGGCCCGGCCGTGCCGGGCCCGTCGATAAGTCGATAAGAGGAGAAACACAATGAGCGACGGCATCAAGCCCTTCCGTATCCAGATCCCCCAGGCCGATGTCGACTACCTGCACGACCGGCTCACCAACGCCCGCTGGCCCGGCGAGCTACCCGGCGTGGGGTGGAGCCGCGGCATACCGCTGAGCTACCTGAAGGAGCTCGCCGAGTACTGGCGCACGCACTACGACTGGCGCGCCCAGGAAGCGCGGCTCAACCAGTACCCACAGTTCACCACTGAGGTCGATGGCCAACGCATCCACTTCTTGCACATCACATCCGACCGGCCCGACGCGAAGCCGCTGCTGATCACCCACGGCTTCCCGAGCTCCGTTGCCGAGTTCATGCACCTGATCGAGCCGCTGGTCAACCCCGCGGCCGGTCAGGCCTTCCATGTCGTCGCACCGTCCCTGCCCGGGTATGCCTTCTCCACCCCGCTCGGCGGAACCGGATGGGCGATGGGGCGCACCGCACGCGCCTGGGTCGAGCTGATGCGCCGGCTCGGCTACGAGCGGTACGGCGTGCACGGCGGCGACGTCGGCGCCGGCGTGTCCGGCATGGTCGCCGGCCTCGATGGCGAGCATGTCATCGGCGTCCACGTGGTGACCGACCCGTTGACCGCCGCGAACGTCGCCACCTTCCTGCCCGGGATGGCCGACCGGCTGGATGAGAGCGACCCGGTCGACAAGCTGATCCTGGACCGGATGGAGGCGTTCACCAAGGAAGGTTCCGGCTACCTGGCGATCCAGAACAGCCGGCCGCAGACCATCGGCTACGGCCTGGTCGACTCACCGCTGCTGCAGCTCGCCTGGATCGCCGAGAAGCTCCACGAATGGACCGACCTGCCGGTCGACCGCGATCAGCTGCTCACCACGGTCAGCCTGTACTGGTTCACCGGCTCCGGCGCCACCGCCGCGCACACCCTGTACGAGCAGGCGCACTCGGCCGACTGGGGCGCGCCGCCGGCCGTACCGCAGGGATTTGCGGTCTTCGGCGCGGACGAGACGGTACGCAAACTGGTCCCCGCGCCGACCGACGCGCACTGGAGCGAGTTCCAGCGCGGCAAGCACTTCCCGGCGATGGAGGCCCCGGCCCAGCTGGCGGCGGACCTGCAGGCATTCTTCGGACCGCTGAAGTGACCGATGTGCTGACCCAGCGTGCTCTCAACCGGGCCACGCTAGCCCGCCAGTACCTGCTGGAACGCGCACCGACACCGGCGATCGACGCGATCGAGCACCTGGCCGGGATGCAGTCCCAAGCGCCGCTCGCCCCGTACGTAGGACTGTGGACCCGCCTGCAGGACTTCGCGCCGGGCGAGCTGTCGGCGCTGACCGAGCAGCGTCATGTGGTACGGCTGCACCTGATGCGCAACACCGTGCATCTCGTCAGCGCGCGCGACTGCCTGAACTGGCGCGCGCTGTTTCACCCGTTGCACGCCGCCGCGTTCAACGCACACTTTCGCCAGGGTACCGACGGAGTGGACCGGGACGCGCTGTTCAGCCAGGCCAAGCAACTGCTGGAGCAGCAGCCGCGCACCCGCGGCGAACTCGGCAAACTACTCGCACAACGCTGGCCGGACGCCGATCCGAACGCGCTGGCATACGCAGCGACACATCACATCGCGCTGTGCCAGGTACCGCCGCGCGGCATCTGGGGCAACAACGGTCCCGCAGCATGGGCACCGGTGGAGAGCTGGCTGGGCGCGCCGCTGCGCTCAGCATCCGTGGACGCGCTGGTACTGCGCTATCTCGGCGCGTTCGGCCCGGCGAGTGTCGCCGACATCCAGATGTGGTCCGGGCTGACCCGGCTACGCGAGGTGGTAGAGAGGCTGCCATTGCGGACGTTCCACGGACAGGAGCGGCAAGCGCTGTATGACCTACCCGACGCGCCCCGGCCTGCTGAGGACATACCCGCCCCACCGCGATTCCTGCCCGAATACGACAACCTGCTGCTGTCACACAAGGACCGCACCCGAGTGATCCCCGGCAACCGCTCCGTGCCGCTCCCACCGGGCAACGGCGCGACCACCGGTACCATCCTGATCGACGGCATGTGGCAGGGCACCTGGCAGATCCGCGACAAAACACTACGCATCCAGCCGTTCACCAAGCTGCCCCGCGCAGATCACGACGCACTGTTGACCGAGGCCGCACAGTTGTGCGCTTTCATTGCACCCCAGACGACGTATGACATAGCCATCGACAGACCGTAAGTCGTTGGCCGATACGGCGTCCGCCCTCGCCTTCACCACCTCGGCGAAAACATCGGCAACGAAAGGAACCTTCACGCTTCCTGAAGTCCCCTCATCCCGTGCTCCCGCATCGTCGAGCGGAGAGAAAGACCAGGCCACAGGTCAGAAGGGGTCCGCGACGTCAACGTCACGCCGTAGGAGTGGGCGATCATGGTGGACGGTGGCGGCCTGGCCGTCTCGTCGCCGGGGGTGTGCAGGCCGTTCCGCGCGTTATTCGTCCGGGCCGGAGAATGGGTCGTGAAATCGCGCAACGGGCCGTGCTCCCGGGAAGCATGTCGAACGCGCGGGCGGAATGAGGCGGGATATCGGGATCGTGGCGAACGTGGTTCGGAAATCGGGGTCATCTGTCGAACGCGTGCCCGGACCACTGCTGATCTGCGCCGATGGGTGTGATCGGCTTCTGGGCGGGGTGGGCCGTGCCCGTCATGACAAATGACCTGTACAACCTTTACCGCACCCGATAACTCCCTTAAATCAGCGGAATTTCCTGGCTTGTAGGGTCATGTCCAGAAAGGGAGGAACGCAGCATGACGCATGCGATGTCAAAGCCCGTGACCCTTTCCCTCGACCGCCCGAACCCGTTCGATCCACCGCGGGAGCTCGGCCGGTGGCGTGCGGAGGACCCGGTACGGCCGATGCTCTACGCCGACGGGCATGTGGGCTGGCTGGTCACCGGCTACGCCGCCGCCCGTGCGGTGCTCGCCGATCCGCGTTTCAGCACCGATCTGAACCGGCTCCATCCGCCCATCGGCGGCGGACCGCAAGCGCACCGAGCCGGGGAATGACCTGATCAGCAGCCTGGTGGCGACCCGGCAGCTCACATCAAGGCCGGGGAGACGGTGACGGTGTCGCTGGCCGCCGCCGACCGCGATCTCGCGCAGTTCGAGAACCCGGACACCCTCGACGTGACCCGGCCGGCCACCGGACACCTCGCCTTCGGCCACGGCATCCACCAGTGCATCGGCAGCGCCGGGCGGCCTGCGTCTACGGTGCCACCCATGCGACATGAGGTACTTCTGGTTCTCTTGGGCGGTTTGGCGGTATTCATTGGCGCGGTCGTGCAAGGAGGGGTGGGCTTCGGCCTGGGGCTGGTGGCGGCGCCGATCATCACGGTGCTCGATCCGACGGTGATGCCGGGGGCCATCCAGGTCGTCAACTGCACGCTGCCGCTGTTCACCCTGGCCGCCGAATGGCGCCGGGTCGACTGGAGAGGGCTGGGGTACGGGCTGCTCGGCCGGCTGCCGGGCAGCCTCGTCGGCGCGTTCATCGTGGTGTACGTCAGCACGCGTGCGCTCGGCGTCTTCGTCGGGGTCATGGTGCTGATCGCGGTGGCGGTCACCGCGTCGGCGGTGGCGATCCCGAGGAACGGGGGCACCCTGACCGGCGCCGGCTTCCTGTCCGGGATCACCGGCACGGCGACCGGCATCGGCGGCCCGCCCATGGCGATCGTCTACCAGCATGCCAAGGGCCCCCAGATCCGGGCCACCTTGGCGATGTACTTCTTCCTGTCCGCCGCGCAGTCCCTGGCCATCCTCGCCATCGTGGGCAGGCTGCCCGGCCGCTCGGCGCTCGCGGGGGCGGTGCTGATCCCGTTCATGGTCGTGGGCTTCGCCGTCTCGGGGCCGCTGCGGCGCTTCCTTGACGGCGGGCGGGTCCGCATGGGAATTCTCGTGGTAGCCGCGGCCTCGGCCTTCGTGCTGATCACCCAGAGCCTGGCCGGTTAACCTGGCGTTTCCTGATTGTTACCGGCGACAACAAACTTTGACCCTCGGAGGTCTGGCGCCCGGGCCCGGGACGGAATACGTTGCCGCAAACAACATTCAAAGAAACGGCCAAGCCGAGACCCGGTGGCAGCCGTGCCTTCCCCGGTCAAGAGCTCGGCCGGGCACCTCCCCACAGACCCCCGTGCCACGCCTTCCGTGGCCATCTCTGTAGAAAGGACCCGGTGCATCCATGCGCAAGGGGATCCTCGGCCTGACCGCCGCCGCGGCGGCGCTGTCTCTCGGTCTCACCGCCTGCGGGGGCGACAACGGTGGCACCAGCACGGCGCAGGACAGCGCCGGCGCCTCGTCCGCCGCCGCCAAGCCTGGCAAGATCGGCGTCATCCTTCCCGACAGCAAGTCTTCGGCCCGCTGGGAGACCGCGGACCGCAAGTACCTCGAAGAGGCCTTCAAGGCCGCGAACGTGGCCTACGACATCCAGAACGCCCAGGGTGACAAGACCGCCTTCCAGACCATCGCCGACCAGATGATCACCAACGGCGCGACGGTGCTCGTCATCGTGAACCTGGACAGCGGCACCGGCAAGGCGGTCCTGGACAAGGCCAAGTCGCAGGGTGTGGCCACCATCGACTACGACCGCCTGACCCTCGGCGGCAGCGCCTCCTACTACGTGAGCTTCGACAACACCAAGGTCGGCACCCTGCAGGGTGAGGGCCTGGTGAAGTGCCTCACCGACAAGAAGGCCGACAAGCCGATCATCGCCGAGCTGAACGGCTCGCCGACCGACAACAACGCGACCCTCTTCAAGGCCGGCTACGACGGCGTCCTCAAGCCGAAGTACGACTCGGGCGACTACAAGAAGGGCCCGGACCAGTCGGTGCCGGAGTGGGACAACACCCAGGCCGGCACGATCTTCGAGCAGATGCTGACCTCCGAGCCGAAGATCGCCGGTGTCCTCGCCGCCAACGACGGCCTGGGCAACGCCGCCATCGCGGTGCTGAAGAAGCAGAAGCTCAACGGCAAGGTGCCGGTGACCGGCCAGGACGCGACCGTCCAGGGCCTGCAGAACATCCTCGCCGGCGACCAGTGCATGACGGTCTACAAGGCGATCAAGAAGGAGGCCGACGCCACGGCCGAGCTCGCGATCGCGCTGGCCAAGGGCGAGAAGCCGGCCGCCACCGGCTCGGTCAAGGACTCCGAGTCCGGACGTGACGTCCCCTCGGTCCTGCTTGACCCGCAGCCGATCTACTTCGACAGCGTCAAGGACGTCGTCGCTGACGGATACGTCACCAAGGACGAGCTGTGCACGGGCGACTTCGCCGCCAAGTGCACCGAGGCCGGAGTCCAGTAACGAGGTCCGACACGGCCGGCGTCTCCGGGGAGACCTCCACAAGGGGTCTCCCCGGCGGGAGACGCGGGCCGTACCGTCAGTCTGAGGAGCAATGTGACACCCCAACCCGTCCTTGCGGTCCGCGGGCTCGACAAGAGCTTCGGTCCCGTGCAGGTTCTGCACGACGTCGCCTTCTCCGCGTACGCGGGGGAGGTCACGGCACTCGTCGGCGACAACGGCGCCGGCAAGTCCACCCTGGTCAAGTGCCTCGGCGGCATCCACTCGATCGACGCGGGAGAGTACCTCTTCGACGGCAAGCCCGTCCAGGTGACCAGCCCCCGCGAGGCCGCCGAGCTGGGCATCGAGATCGTCTACCAGGACCTGGCGCTCTGCGACAACCTCGACATCGTCCAGAACATGTTCCTCGGCCGGGAGCGCAAGAGTGGGCTGGTCCTCGACGAGGCCACGATGGAGGAGATGGCGGCCAAGACGCTGGACGGACTGTCGGTCCGCACGGTCAAGTCGATCCGCCAGCTCGTCTCCAGCCTGTCCGGCGGCCAGCGGCAGACCGTGGCCATCGCCAAGGCGGTGCTGTGGAACAGCAAGGTGGTCATCCTCGACGAGCCGACCGCCGCGCTCGGCGTCGCCCAGACCGCCCAGGTCCTGGAGCTGGTGCGCCGGCTGGCCGACAACGGCCTCGCGGTGATCCTGATCTCGCACAACATGAACGACGTCTTCGCCGTGTCCGACCGCATCGCGGCGCTCTACCTGGGGCGGATGGCCGCGCAGGTCAAGGCGTCGGACGTCACCCACTCCCAGGTCGTCGAGCTCATCACCTCGGGGCGTAGCGGAGAGCTCGGCCTGCAGAACGTCAACGGAGTCACCGCATGAGCACGACGACGATCTCCAACAAGCCCGTTACGGACGCCCCCACCATCGGCAGCAACGTCCGAGGCTACGTCGAGCGGGTGCGCGGCGGGGACATGGGCGCCCTCCCGGCGGTGTTCGGGCTGATCGTGCTCTGCACCGTCTTCGCGATCCTGCGGCCCGCGTTTCTCACGGCCATCAACTTCGCCAACCTGTTCACCCAGGGCGCCGGCGTCACGATGATCGCCATGGGCCTGGTCTTCGTCCTGCTGCTCGGCGAGATCGACCTGTCCGCAGGGTTCGCCAGCGGCGTGTGCGCGGCCGTGCTCGCCACCACCCTGGCCAACCACGGCCAGCCCTGGTACATCGCCGTCGCCGCCGCCATCCTCACCGGCGTCGTCATCGGCGCCGTCCTCGGGGCGCTGGTCGCCAAGCTCGGCATCCCGTCGTTCGTGGTCACGCTGGCCGCGTTCCTCGCCTTCCAGGGCCTGGTGCTGCTGCTGGTGAACGACGGCACCAACATCGCGGTCCGCGACCAGACCATCCTGTCGATCGAGAACCAGAACCTGCCCCCGGCGCTCGGCTGGGCCCTGTACATCGGCTGCGTGGTGATCTACGCCGCCGTCCAGATCGTGCGCGCGCGCCGCCGCGCCGGCCGGGGCCTGTCGGTGGACCCGGCGACGGTGATCGCTTTCCGCGTGGGCCTGCTGGCGGTCATCGGCGGCCTCGCGGTCTACGCCCTGAACGTCGAGCGCAGCCGCAACGCGCTCATCGTGTCGCTCAAGGGCGTGCCCATCGTCGTCCCGATCGTCGTGGCGCTGCTGGTGTTCTGGACGTTCGTGCTGCGCCGCACCGCCTTCGGCCGGCACATCTACGCGGTCGGCGGCAACGCCGAGGCGGCGCGCCGCGCCGGCATCAGCGTCGACCGCATCCGGATCAGCGCGTTCGTGATCTGCTCCACGATGGCCGCCATCGGCGGCATCATCGCCGCCTCGCGCGACAACTCGGTCGATCCCAACACCGGCGGCAGCAACGTCCTGCTGTTCGCCGTCGGCGCGGCGGTGATCGGCGGCACGAGCCTGTTCGGCGGCAAGGGCCGGGTGATCGACGCGGTGCTCGGTGGCGCGGTGGTCGCGGTGATCAACAACGGCATGGGACTGATGGGCTACAGCGCCAGCGTGAAGTTCGTGGTGACCGGATCGGTGCTGCTCCTGGCAGCGGGGGTGGACGCACTCTCCCGCAAGCGCGCCGCCGCCTCTGGTCTAAGGTGATCCGCGGTCCTGGCCAGGTCTCCCGCCAGGACCGAAGGTCCCCTCCCACCGATTTGCCAAAGGAACATCACGAGTGTTCATATGAACACCTGCGGCGTACCTGTACGGGTCCGCCGCCGCGGTGGAGCCGCCCTGACCCCAGCAGGACCGCACAAGGAACCAGAGGACGACGATGATGCGCGCGGGCCCCTCACAGGAGGAGATCCGGCGCCACAATCTCGGAGTCCTTCTGCGGCACGTCCACCTGGACGGCCCGACCTCCCGCGCCGAGCTCACCACCCGGATGGGGCTCAACCGCAGCACCATCATGGCGCTCACCGCCGACCTGACGGCGGCGGGCCTGGTGCGGGAGGAATTGCCCAGGGAGACCGGCCGGGCCGGGCGCCCGTCACTGGTCGTGCGGCCGGAGTCGGCGCGCGTGTACGTCCTGGCGTTCGACATCGGCGTCGACCGGCTCGTGGCCGCCCGGGTGGGCCTCGGCGGCGTGATCCTCGACCGGCGGGAGGCCATCCGCGAACGCGGCGCCTTCGTCCTTGAGGACGTGGTCGGGCGGCTGGCCGCGTTCACCGCGCAGATGCTGCAGAAGACCCGCGGCGACACGGTCTGCGTCGGTGTCGGCGTCGCCTTCTCCGGCGGCGTGCGCAGCTCCGACGGGGTCGTCCGCTTCAGCCCCAACATCGGGGCGGTCGACATCCCCCTGGGCGAGGAACTGGAGCGCAGGCTCGGCCTGGGGGTCCCGGTCGCCGTCGGCAACGACGCCAACCTCGGCGCGCTCGCCGAGCAGGCACGCGGGGTCGGCGTCGGCTGCCGCGACCTCATCTACCTGCACGGCGACGTCGGCATCGGCGGCGGCGTCATCGCCGCCGGCCAGCTCCTCCGCGGGCAGGGCGGGTACGGCGGCGAGGTCGGCCACATGGTGATCAACTCGGGCGGGCGGCCCTGCGGCTGCGGGTCGCGCGGCTGCCTGGAGGCCGAGGTGGGGGAGCGGGCGCTCCTGGAGGCCGCGGGCCGGTTCGGCCCGCAGATCGGGCGCGACGCCGTGCGCGCCGTCGTGGACGCCGCCGACCGCGGTGACATCGTCGCGCAGGACGCGCTGGCGCGGGTCGGCGACTGGCTGGGCCTCGGCGTGGCCAACCTGGTGAACATCTTCAACCCCGAGATCGTCATCTTCGGGGGGATGCTGCGCGAGATCTACCTGGGCGCGGCGGCGCAGGTGCGCAGCCGCATCACCACCGACGTGCTGCACGCCTGCCGCGAGAGCCTGCGCCTTCGCACCCCGGTCCTCGGGGACGACACCACGCTGGTGGGCGCGGCGGAGCTGGCCTTCGCCCAGGTGCTCGCCGACCCGCTGGACGCCCTCGCCCGCGTCGGGGCCTGACCCCGCCGTCCTGGCGTCCCGTCGTCCCCGTGCGGGGGCCGTGATGCCCGGTCGGGTGGCCCGGTCGGGTGGCGGTCAGGCGGCCCGGTCAGGCGGCCGGGGTGGCGGCCACCACCGCCGAGCCGGCGCCCCAGGTGTTGCACGCGCCGGGGCCGGCGGCCCTGAAGCCGCGGTTCAGCCAGGTGGCGATGTTGCGCCCCTTGCCGTGGTCGCGCACCTTGGCGCGCTCGTCGCCGCTCTCCCTGGTGGCGTCCAGCAGGTAGTCCCAGTCGTCAATGGTCCGGTCCAGGGAGTCCCAGACGCTTCCTTTGACCTCCTCCCCCTCGTGGACGAGGGGGATTCCGACCCTCGCGGGTCGGGTTTCCTGCTTCGCCGCCGGTCGCCCGCCAGAGAGAGGACTCTCTCCTTTGAGGTCTTACACCAGCTCCACAGGCGTTTCACCTCTCTGCCAGCCCGGCAGCGAGGATGTTCTTCGCCGCGTTGACATCCCGATCATGGACCGCGCCGCAGCCACACTGCCAACTGCGGACATCAAGCGGCAACGACTCGGCGATGACCCCGCACACCGAGCACAGCTTGGAGGAGGGGAACCACCGGTCGACCACGACCAGCTCCCGCCCGTACCACGCCGTTTTGTACTCCAGCATCGAGCGGAGCTCCCGCCACGCGGCGTCGGAGATGGCGTGGGCCAGCGACCGGTTCTTCACCATGTTCCGCACGCTCAGGTCTTCCACGGCGATCACTTGGTTATCGTGAACAAGCCGTGTGGTGAGCTTGTGCAGAAAGTCGCGGCGCCGATCGGCGACCCGCGCATACACCTTCGCCACCCGCAGTCTGGCCTTCGCGCGGTTGGCGCTGCCTTTCGCTTTGCGGGCCAGCGCCCGCTGCGCCTTGGCCAGTCGGCGCCGCTCGGCCCGCTCGTGCCGGGGGTTGGCGACCTTGCCGTCGCCGTCGGTCAGACCGTCGATCGGGCGCGACAGCGTGACCAGCGCGCTGATCCCTGCGTCGATGCCGACCGACTCACCCACCGGGTCCAACCGGCCGATCGTCTCCTCGCAGAGGATGGCCACAAACCACCGGCCCGCCGCGTCGCGAGAGACAGTCACCGTCGACGGCTGCGCCCCCTCGGGCAGCGGACGCGACCACACGATGTTCAGCGGGCCGTCCAGCTTCGCCAGCGTCAGCTCACCGTTCCGGTAACGGAACCCCGAACGGGTGTACTCCGCCGCCGCCCGCGACCTCTTCCGCGACTTGAACACCGGGTAGCGCGCCCGCTTGGCGAAGAAGTTCGCAAACCCCGCCTGCAGATGCCGCAGCGCCTGCTGCAACGGAACCGACGACACCTCGCCGAGGAAACCCAACTCTTCGGTGCGCTTCCAGCCGGTGAGCGCCGCCGAGGACTCCTCGTAAGAAAGCCCTTTGCCGTGCAGCCTGTAGGCGCGGGTACGTTCCTCCAGAGCCTTGTTGTACACCAAGCGGACGCAACCGAACGTGCGGGCAAGCTCCTCAGCCTGCCCGGACGTCGGGTAGAAGCGGAACTTCAACGCCCGCTTCACAGTTCGTGCCACGGTTCGTACTTTAGGCACGATCGACCGGATGCGAACACCGATTCGACTCCACACCATCCGACACCGTTCCACACCGTGCCGCGTTTCCTCCCCCGCCTGAAGGCAGGGGTCTCCACGCTTAAAGAGATTCGATGAACGGGATAGATCGCGGGCCTCGCCGGCCGTCAGCGAGCGGCGCGGGCGAGCAGCTCGGACAGCCTGCGGATGTGCTCGACCAGCTCCGGCGGGTCGAGCACCTCGAACTCGATGCCCTTCAGCCCGACGTACAGGGCGATCTGGTCGAGGGAGTCCGAGCCGGTGTGGAGCACGCAGGTGTGCTCGTCGACGGCTTCCAGGCGCCCGGCCGTGGGCGAGGAGCGCTCGGCGACCACCTCGATGGGCGCGCGCATCAGGATCCGGGCCTGATAGCGGTACACCGTGGAAGAGATCGCCCGCGAGACGTACGCCGCCGCGTTCTCGGGAGGCGTGTGCGGGGTGAAGCGCGGGCCGGTCGCCGCGGGGTCCCGCATCCGGTCGACCCGGAAGGTCCGCCAGTCCTCCCGCTCGGTGTCCCAGGCGAGCAGGTACCAGCGGCGCGGGGTGTGCACGAGCCGGTGCGGCTCCACGACGCGCCTGCTCTCGGTGCCATCGTGGCCCCGGTAGCCGAACCGCATCCGCAGCCGGTCACGGCAGGCGGCCGCGATGGCGGTGAGCACACCGGGGTCCACGGCGGGCGCGTGCCCGGCCAGGGGCACCGTGGCCGCGTGCAGGGCGTTCACCTGCCGGCGCAGGCGCGCGGGAAGCACTTGTTCGAGCTTGGCCAGGGCGCGGACGGAGGTCTCCTCCATGCCGGCGACGGTGCCCGAGGCCGCCGTGCGCAGCCCGATGGCCACCGCGACCGCCTCCTCGTCGTCCAGCAGGAGCGGCGGCAGGGCGGCGCCCGCGCCGAGCCGGTACCCGCCCGCCGTGCCGGTCGCCGAGTGCACCGGGTAGCCGAGGCCGCGGAGCTTGTCGATGTCGCGGCGCACCGTGCGCACGTCCACCCCGAGCCGTTCCGCCAGCTCGGCGCCGGACCAGTCGCGACGGCTCTGGAGGAGGGACAGCAGGCGCAGCAGGCGGGCCGAGGTCTCCAACATGAGGGAAAGTCTGGCAGCGGTTGAGGACGGAAGCTGTCCGCAAGGCTTCATAACGTGGGTGCGACCCCGATACGAGGAGAAGGAACCGCATGACCGGCACCGACCGTTCCTCCGCAGAGATCCGGCCGTTCCGCATCGACATCCCGCAGGCCGACCTGGACGACCTGCACGACCGCCTGACCCGCGCCCGCTGGTCCGACGACCTGCCGGGGACCGGCTGGGAGCGCGGAGTGCCCACGGCCTACCTCAAGGAGCTGGCCGGCCACTGGCGCACCGGCTACGATTGGCGCGAGCACGAGGCGGCGCTCAACGAGCACCCGCAGTACACCACCGATATCGACGGCCAGAACGTGCACTTCCTGCACGTGCGCTCGCCCGAGCCGGACGCCACGCCGCTGCTGCTGATCCACGGCTGGCCCGGTTCGGTGGTGGAATTCCTCGGCCTGATCGGACCGCTGAGCGACCCCCGCTCGCACGGCGGCGACCCGGCCGGCGCCTTCCATCTGGTGATCCCGTCGATCCCCGGGTACGGCTTCTCCGGTCCGCTCGGCGAGCCGGGCTGGACCGACGGCCGCGTCGAGCTGATGGCGCGCCTGGGCTACGAGCGCTACGGCGTGCAGGGTGGTGACGTGGGCGCGTTCATCGGCCCGATGGTCGGCAGGCGCGCCCCGGAGCGGGTGATCGGCGTCCACGTGAACGCGCTGGTCACCTTCCCCACCGGCGACCCCAGCGACATGGCCGCCCTGACGGAGGCCGAGAAGGAGCGGCTGGCGCTCATGAAGCGCTGGCAAGCCGACATGTCGGGATATATGCAGATCCAGGGCACCCGTCCGCACACCGTGGCCCACGGCCTCACCGACTCGCCCATCGGCCAGCTCGCCTGGATCGTCGAGAAGTTCAAGGACTGGACCGACCCGGCGGCCAAGCTCCCCGAGGACGCCGTCGACCGCGACGTCCTGCTGACCAACGTGATGGTGTACTGGCTGACCCGGACCGCCGGATCGTCCGCCACCACCTACTACGAGCGCTTCCACGACGCGAGCATGTGGGCGCCCAAGGAGCGCTCCACCGTGCCCACAGGGGTGGCCGTGTTCACCACCGACATCGCGATCCGCCGCTTCGCCGAGAAGACCGCGACCATCGTGCGCTGGTCGGAGTTCGACCGGGGCGGGCACTTCGCCGCCCTGGAGGCGCCCGGCCTGCTCATCGAGGACGTCCGGGCCTTCTTCGGCGACCTGCGCCGATCCGGCTCCTGAGCCTTCCGCCGCCGGCGACCAGCGCGGACGCGCTTCGGGGGGCGGGTCCCTAGGCGACCATCGCGGAGGGGGCGGCCCAGGTGTTGCAGGCCGCCGACGAGGCGGCCTTGTAGCCCCGGTTCAACCAGTTGGCGATGTTGCGTCCCTTACCGTGGTCGCGCACCTTGGTCATCTCGTCGCCGCTGCGGCGGTCGGCGGCGAGCAGGTCCCGGAAGTCCTGGTCCGGCCGGTCCAGCGAAGGCCAGACGCTGCCGATGAACACGCCCGCCAGGCATTCGGCCTGCAGTTCGTGCCTGCGCTTCTGCTCGTAGTACTCGGTCTTGCCGCGGTTGGGCAGGTGGTCGTAGGCGCGCCACATGCCCGCCAGGTTCTGCACGTGATGGCCGTACTCGTGGGCGATCACGTCCATCAGGAACAGACCGTCGGGCTGGTCGACGATGTCCTTGTCCAGCATGACGACGATCACGCGGTCGGTGTTGCAGTAGATCGCCTGGACGTCCTTGCCCCACTTGTCGCCGCAGATCCGCTGCGGCTTGGTGATGAACCTCACACGCGGTTTGGCGAACGGGATGTGCGCCTTCTCGAACTGGGCGGCCCACGCGGTGTCGAGACACTTCACGAGGGGGAGCAGGTAGCTCCGCACGGACAGCACGTCGCCCGCCGTCACCGGGCGTTCAGGGCAGGAGGCGGCCGGCAGGCGCCCGGTGGTGTACAGCGGGCTCCGCGTCAGGGCGTTCGCGTTCCTGATCGGGTAGGCCGCAGCGGTCTCCTGGGCGGCATGGGCCGTGCCGCCGCCGATCAGCAGGCTCGCGATCAGGCCGAAAAGGATGGCAAGGGAAGACGTTCGCATGGTGCTGAGAGGGTACGCGAGCGGTGCACCTACCGTAAAACCGATCTAATGTGGACAAGTTATGGAGGTTCCGTGACGTCGGCCCGGCCGCCGCCCGAGGGTGAGACCCTGGGGCGAGCAGCGAGGGCGGGACGCCCGGGCAAATAGACTCGGGCGCGTCGGTAAAAAAGCGGAGGAGATGATTCCGTGAGCGAGCGGAGCCAGCGAACCGAAGGTTCAGGCGCAGAACGGGCCGACCTGCTGGAGTCCGTGAAGGGGCCGGGAGATCTCAAGCGCTTGGAGGTCGGTGAGCTGCCCGTTCTGGCAGCCGAGATCCGAGACCTGCTGGTGTCCACGACCTCGCGCATCGGAGGTCACCTCGGCCCGAACCTCGGGGTCGTCGAGCTGACCATCGCCCTGCACCGGGTCTTCGACTCGCCGCGCGACCGCATCCTGTGGGACACCGGCCACCAGTCCTACGTGCACAAGATGCTCACCGGCCGCGCCGCCGACTTCGCCACCCTGCGCCAGGAAGGCGGCCTGTCGGGCTACCCGAGCCAGGCCGAGTCCGACCACGACGTCATCGAGAACTCCCACGCCTCGACCGCCCTGTCCTACGCCGACGGGCTGGCCAAGGCCTACAAGCTGCGCGGCGAGATCGGCCGGACGGTCGTCGCGGTGATCGGCGACGGGGCGCTGACCGGCGGCATGGCCTGGGAGGCGCTCAACAACATCGCCGGCCACGCCAAGGACCCCGACCTCCCGCTGGTGATCGTGGTCAACGACAACGGCCGGTCCTACTCGCCGACCATCGGCGGGCTCGCCTCCCACCTGGCCTCGCTGCGCATGACGCAGAACTACGAGCACGTGCTGGAGTTCGTCAAGCAGAACCTCGGCCGCGTCCCGGTCCTCGGCACCCCGCTGTACGAGACGCTGCACGGCGTCAAGAAGGGCGTCAAGGACGTCCTCGCCCCGCAGGTGATGTTCGAGGACCTCGGCCTGAAGTACGTCGGCCCGATCGACGGCCACGACGAGCAGGCGGTCGAGGCCGCGCTGCGCAAGGCCCGCGACTTCCGCGGTCCGGTCATCGTGCACGTCCTCACCACCAAGGGCCACGGCTACTCGCACGCCGAGAACCACGACGAAGACTGCTTCCACTCGCCGTCGCCGTTCGACCCGCTCACCGGCGAGGAGCAGCCCAAGCCGCACAGCTGGACCAACGTCTTCGGCCAGGAGCTCGTGCGCCTCGGCGCCGAGCGCCGCGACATCGTGGCCATCACCGCCGCCATGCTCCACCCCACCGGCCTCGCCGCGTTCGCCGAGGCCTACCCCGACCGCATCTACGACGTGGGCATCGCCGAGCAGCACGCCCTGACCAGCGCGGCCGGCCTGGCCCTCGGCGGCCTGCACCCCGTGGTCGCGGTCTACGCCACCTTCCTCAACCGGGCCTTCGACCAGCTCCTCATGGACGTCGCCCTGCACCGCCTGCCGGTCACCGTCGTGCTCGACCGCGCGGGCGTCACCGGCGACGACGGGGCCAGCCACAACGGCATGTGGGACCTGTCCATCCTGCAGGTGGTCCCGGGCCTGTCCATCGCCGTGCCCCGGGACGCCGTACGGCTGTGCGAGCTGCTCGCCGAGGCGGTCGAGATCGCCGACGGCCCCACCGTGGTCCGCTTCCCCAAGGGAGCCGCCGGTGCCGAGATCGGCGCCGTAGGCACGCTCGGCCGCATGGACGTCCTGCGCGACGCGGGCGAGGACGCCGACGTGCTGCTGGTGGCGGCCGGCCCGATGGCGCAGGCCTGCCTGGACGCCGCCGTGCTGCTGGACGCGCAGGGCATCTCGGCCACGGTGGTCGACCCGCGCTGGGTCAAGCCACTGGACCAGGCCCTGGTCGCCGCGGCGGGCGCCTGCAAGCTCGTCGCCGTGGTGGAGGACAACGGCCGGGTCGGCGCGGTGGGCGACGCGGTGGCACGCCTGCTCCGCGACGAGGGCGTCGACGTCCCGGTGCGCACGTTCGGCATCCCCCAGCGGTTCCTCGACCACGCCAAGCGGCCGAAGATCCTCGCCGAGATCGGCCTCACCGGCCAGGACCTCGCCCGCGAGATCACCGAGGCGGTCGCCAGGCGCTCCGCGCCGCTGGAGGGCGACCCCGCCCGCTGACCTCGACCGCTCCCGCCCCCGCCCCTGGCCCCGACCACTTCCCGTCCGCTGACCCCGGCCCCTGGCCCCGCCCGCTTCGCGGCCGCTGAGCTCGGCCGTTCACCCCGCCCGTCTCCCGGCCGCCCTCCAGCGTCCGGGAGGAATGTTTGACGGCGCTGGGGGTAGGCATGACCTGCGCTTTCTCGCAAGGCGTCCTGCGCGATCACGGGCGATCAAGGGGGCACGCTGATGTCGATTTTCCGGACGAAGTCGGTGGAGCGGTCGATCGAGGACACCGAGTCGCCCGAGCATCGGCTCCGCCGGAGCCTGAGCGCTCTCGACCTGACGGTGTTCGGCGTCGGCGTGATCGTGGGCACGGGGATCTTCGTCCTGACCGGCCAGGTCGCCCGGGACAACTCGGGTCCGGCCGTCGCGCTGTCGTTCGTCGTCGCGGGCGTCGTCTGCGCGCTCGCCGCGCTCTGCTACGCCGAGTTCGCCTCGACCGTGCCGGTGGCCGGGTCGGCGTACACGTTCTCCTACGCCACCATCGGGGAGTTCCCCGCGTGGATCGTCGGGTGGGACCTGATGCTCGAGCTCGCCCTCGGCGGCGCGGTGGTGGCGGTGGGCTGGTCGGGATACTTCAGCGAGTTGCTGTCGACGCTCGGGGTCGACCTGCCGCCCTCCCTGGTGGGGGAGCACGCGGTGTTCAACGTCCCGGCCGCCGTCGTCGTGCTCGCGCTGACAGCCGTGCTGGTGGCCGGCATCAAGCTGTCCGCGCGGTTCAACCTGGTCGTGGTCACCATCAAGGTGGCCGTCGTCATACTCGTCATCGTGGCGGGCCTGTTCTTCGTCAAGGCCGCGAACTACAGTCCGTTCATCCCGGCGCCCCAGCCGACGCCGGCGGTGCACGGCCTGAAGGCGCCGCTGATCCAGGTGCTGTTCGGCATCACTCCCGTGGCCTACGGGGTGCTCGGCGTCTTCACCGGCGCCGCCATCGTCTTCTTCGCCTTCATCGGCTTCGACGTGGTCGCGACGGCCGCGGAGGAGACGCGCAGGCCCCAGCGCGACCTGCCCATCGGCATCATCTCCTCCCTGGCGATCTGCACGGTGCTGTACGTGGCGGTGTCGCTGGTGGTCGTCGGGATGCAGCCGTACTACCGGCTCAGCCGGTCGGCTCCGCTGGCCGGCGCCTTCCGGGTCGTCGGCCAGGACTGGCTCGCCACGATCATCAGCTTCGGCGCGCTGGCCGGGCTCACCACGGTGGTGATGATCCTGATGCTCGGCCAGAGCCGCATCTTCTTCGCCATGAGCCGCGACAGGCTGCTTCCCGGCGGGCTGGCGGCCGTGCACCCGCGGTTCGGCACGCCCTACCGCATCACCATGATCATCGGGGTGGCCACGGCGCTGCTCGCCGGCCTGATCCCGCTGTCCGCCCTGGCGGAGCTGGTGAACATCGGCACGCTGTTCGCGTTCATCCTGGTCTCGATCGGGGTGATGATCCTGCGCAGGACGCGGCCCGACCTGCCCCGGTCCTTCCGCACGCCGCTGGTCCCGCTGGTCCCGATCCTCTCGGTGCTCGCCTGCCTCTACCTGATGCTGAACCTGCCGGTCGAGACCTGGCTGCGATTCCTGCTCTGGATGGCCGTCGGCATCGTGCTGTACTTCGCCTACGGGGCCCGGCACAGCCGGGTGGAGGAGGCGTCGCCGGTACGGGCCGGCTGATTCGGTGGCCGGGCACCCGCGAACGGCTGGACAATTGAGAGAGGAGCGGGCAGGGGCAGGGGGAGGGCCATGATGGTCACGCTGGAAGACGTCGCCCGGGACGCCGGGGTGTCGCTGGCGACGGCCTCGCGGGTGCTCAACGGGAGCAGCCGCCAGGTGGGCGCGATCCTGCGGGCGAGGGTCGAGTCGTCGGCCTTGCGGCTCGGCTACCGCGTGGACGCCGCCGCCCAGACCCTCGCGCGCGGGGCGAGCAACGTCGTCGGCGTGGTGATCCAGGACCTGACCGACCCGTACTTCGTCGCCATCGCCGACGGCGCCATCCGCGCGGCCGACCTGCACGACATGGTGGTGACGCTCGGCACCACCTACCGCGACCCCGAGCGCGAGATCGCCCTGGTCGCCACCCTGCACGCCCAGCGGGCCCGGGCGATCCTGATCACCGGGTCCCGTGTCTCCGACGACTACATGCTCGGGCGGCTGCGCGCGGAGCTGGACGTCTACCGGGCCTCCGGGGGGCGGGTCGCCGTGATCGGCCAGGCCCTGCTCGGCACCGACACCGTGGCCCCGCTGAACCGCGAGGGCGGGCGCAGTCTCGCGCACGCGATCGCGGGGGAGGGGCACCACCGGTTCGCCGTGCTCGCGGGCCCGCGCCACATGTTCACGGCGGCCGACCGCACGCTCGGCTTCGTCGAGGGCCTGGCCGAGCTGGGCGTGCCTCCGCCGGTCATGGTGTACGGCGGGTTCGACAGGGACGGCGGCCATGCCGCCGCCGTCGAGCTGCTGGACATGAAGACCGACGTCACGTGCGTGTTCGCGGTGAACGACGTGATGGCGATGGGGGCGCTCGCCGCCTTCAGGTCGCATGGCGTCGACGTGCCGCGCGACCTGTCGCTGGCCGGGTTCGACGACATCCCCTCGCTGCGCGACCTGGTGCCCGAGCTCACGACGGTACGGCTGCCGCTCTCGCGCATGGGGGCGATGGCCCTGGACCTCGCGCTCTCCGCAGGCGGCGGGCCGCGCGTGGAGTCCGTGGAGGGCGAGGTCGTGCTCCGCGAGAGCGTCAGGAGGCTCCCGGTCCCGGGCATCGCGGCGGTGCCGCGGAGCGCGACCGGCGCTTAGCCTTCGGCCAGCTCTTCGCGGGCGGCCAGGCGGATCAGCGCCTTGGACAGGGCGTGGGCCGTCAGGGAGATCTGCCACTCGCGGGCGCCGAGCCGTCGCAGCCGTTCGGCCACCGCGTCGTCACCGAGGTCCTCGGGAGGCTCCCAGGTGAGGCGGCGGATCGCCTCGGGCTGCAGGAGGTTCTCCGTGGGCATGTGGTGGGCCTCGGCGAGCGCGGCGACGGCGGAGCGGGCGGCGGCCAGCCGCCTGGCGGCGGCGGGGTCGCGGTCCGCCCAGCGGTTCGCCGGTGGCGGGCCGTCGCCGGGCCCGCTCGGCTGCGGGAGCTCGGCGTCGGGGAGCACGCGCGCCCGGCCGATGGCGTTCAGCCATTCGCGCAGGTGACGCCGGGCGCTGCGCCCGGTGAACGGCGCGATTTCCGTAAGGGCCTTGGTCGTGCGCGGCTGCTCCAGCGCGGCCGTCACGATCGCCGAGTCCGGCAGCACCCTGCCGGGCGCCAGGTCGGCCTCGCGCGCGAGCTCGTCGCGCAGCGTCCACAGCTCGCGCACCACGGCGAGCCCGCGCAGAGAGCGCACCCGGTGGATGCCGGAGGTGCGCCGCCATGGGTCGACGCGGGGCGGCGCCGGGGGAGCGGCGAGGATCGCCGCGAACTCCTCCTGCGCCCAGGGGAGCTTCCCGCCGGTCTCCAGCTCCTCGTACAGCACGTCGCGCAGCTCGGTGAGCACCTCGACGTCGAGCGCGGCGTAGCGCAGCCAGTCTTCGGGGAGCGGCCGATGGGACCAGTCCGCGGCCGAGTGCCCCTTCTCCAGGCGCAGGCCGAGGACGTTCTCCACCATCGTGCCGAGGCCCACCCGCTCGTAACCGAGGAGCCGCCCGGCCAGCTCGGTGTCGAACAGGCTGCGGGGGGTGAAGCCGAGCTCCGCCAGGCAGGCGAGGTCCTGCGTGGCGGCGTGCAGGACGATCTCGGCGCCGGCCAGCGCGGCGTCCAGCTCCGACAGGTCGGGGCAGGCGATGGGGTCGATCAGCGCGCTGCCGGCTCCGGCCCGGCGCAGCTGAACCAGATATGCCCGGCCGCTGTAGCGGTAACCGGAGGCGCGCTCGGCGTCCACGGCGACCGGGCCGGTGCCGCTCGCGAACGCGCGTACGGCCGCGGCGAGCGCGGCGGGGTCCTCGATGACCGGCGGGATGCCCTCGCGGGGTTCCAGGAGCGGCACTATCTCGGATGCGGGGATGATTTCGTCGTCGGTCACGTCCTGAAGGACTCCGGGTCTTCTCGACGCGCGGCCCGCGGCGGGAGGGCCGCGACGTCAGGTGGCAGTGGTGGAATGCCCGCCGCGAGGCAGATGAGGTCGCACCAGGCGGCGACGTGGGCCGACAGATCCTCCTCCAGGGGGGACCACGACGCGCGCAGCTCCAGCTCGGTGGTGACCGGATCGTCGGACTTGTTGCCGAACCCCTCGGAGACGGCGCGGGTGACCGTGCCGCCCGCGGCGGCGTACTGTGCCTGGTGGGAGTCCAGGGACTCGGTCAGCCAGCTCCACGCCACGGGCCCGAGCATCGGGTCGGAGGTGATCTCCGGCTCCATGTCGGCGCGGACATAGGCGACCAGGCGGAACGGGCCGTCCCAGCCACGCTGGCCGTCGGGGTCGAACAACATGATCAACCGGCCGACGGCGAGTTCGTCGTCGTCCCGGTAGACCGACGCGCCGACCGCGCCGGAGTAAGGGGCCAGCCGCTGCGGGGCGGGGATGTCCTCCAGCTCGATCTCGGGCCTGACCTCGGTGGGACGCAGGCTCTCCAGCGCCCGCCGGAATGCGGCAGGGGCCGGTGGCGCGTCACCGATGGTCATGATGGCAGCGTAGGCCGGAGCGGGCGGGGCGGGAAGCAGGGGGGTATGCGCCGGGGACATGGAAGGTGATCAAGCCGCCATCACCGGTGTGCCGCCACGCTCCATGTAGACCCGGTCGTGGTGGAGGTCGTGGCAGGGTTCTTCGACGCACCCCTGCTCGCCGGCACGGAGCGCACAATGCACAGTGCGGTGCTCGGAGGAACTCCACATCGCGGTCATCGCGGGCCTTTCGTCGGATCCCAAGATCGAGAGCTCGCACGGACAGGGGTGCGCGTCGCCTGGCCGGCGCTCCCCCCGCGCGCCTTGTCCGTGAACTCGAGGGCTGGTCCGACGTTGACACGTCACGGCGACATTTCCCCGCAACGCGCTCGGCGTGTCCCGAAAGTGGTCACCGAATCAGCGCCGCGCGGTGATTTGGCGAACATTTGATCCAGCCGCGACATGATCACGAACCTCGCGTGAGACGTACTGTACCTGCGCGTGGCCGCTGGTTGACGCGGCCGGCGGCCACCGCGGCCCGGCTCTGCGTGTACCGAACCAGACATAGTGTACGGATCGCGGCTTCAATCGCCATGACCGGACATCAGCCAGATAGGTAACTTTTTCGCGGCAAACTTTGCCGTCGACTCCCAGGACGGCACAGGACATCCTCCGGCGCCACGCGATGCGCCGGGCGTGCCCTTCGCATGGCACTCTGGACGGGTGAATCCCGAGACCGCCGACTCCCCCTTCGTCCGCGCGTGCCGGCGACTGCCCGTGCCGCACACCCCGGTCTGGTACATGCGCCAGGCGGGACGATCACTGCCCGAATACCGCGCCGTGCGCGCCGACGTGCCGATGCTCACCGCGTGCGCGACCCCTGACCTCATCGTGGAGATCACGATGCAGCCCGTGCGGCGGTACGGAGTGGACGCGGCGATCTTCTTCAGCGACATCGTGGTCCCCCTGAAGGCCATCGGCATCGACCTCGACATCAAGCCCGGCGTTGGCCCGGTCGTCGCCGACCCGATCAGGGACACCGCCGGCGTGGCGGCCCTGCGCGCCCTCTCACCCGACGACGTGCCCTACGTCACCGAGGCCATCGGCGCGCTGACCAAGGAGCTCGGCGGCACGCCGCTCATCGGCTTCGCCGGCGCCCCCTTCACGCTGGCCTCCTACCTCATCGAGGGCGGCCCCTCCAAGAACCACGACCACACCAAGGCCATGATGTACGGCGAGCCGGCGCTCTGGCACGCCCTCATGGACCGCCTCACCGAGATCACGGTGGCCTACCTGCGGATGCAGGTGGACGCCGGAGCCTCGGCGATCCAGCTCTTCGACTCCTGGGCCGGCGCCGTCGCCCCTGACGACTACCGCGAGTTCGTCCTGCCGTACAGCAGCCGCATCTTCGCGGGCCTGGCCGATCTGGACGTGCCGCGCATCCACTTCGGCGTGGGCACCGGGGAGCTGCTCGGGCTGCTCGGCGAGGCCGGCGCCGACGTGGTCGGCGTCGACTGGCGGGTCCCCCTCGACGAGGCCGCGCGCCGCGTGGGCGCGGGCAAGGCGCTGCAGGGCAACCTGGACCCGGCCGTCCTGTTCGCGCCATGGGAGGTCATCGAGCGCCGCGCCCGCGACATCGTGGCCCGCGGGCGCTCGGCTGAGGGCCACGTGTTCAACCTCGGCCACGGGGTGCTGCCCACGACCGATCCGGACCGGCTGGCCCGCCTCACCGACCTCGTCCACGAGGCCTCCGCCCGCTGATCAGTGCTCGCCTCGCTCGTCCGATGCCCCTGGCCGGCCGGACGCGCCCGGTTCACCGGGTGCGCGCGGACCGCCCGGCTGGGGACCCTCGACGGTGCCCCGCCACACGGGTACGTCCGTCGCCTCGACCCGCGGGGCCGCCCCGGCGCGCTCGCCGGGCCGAACTGGCTCGGTGGCGTAAGGGATCTCGGCGGGCTCCGGCCGGGGCTCGGGCTCCGGCGCGGGCGGCGCCGCCCGGCCCGCACGGCCCTGACCCACGAGGGACGGCACGCGGCGGCGCAGGAGCACGTAGGCGAGCCAGAGCACGGCGAGCACCACCAGCCAGGGCAGGAGCGCGCCGAAGATCGCCAGGGAGACCCGGACCGTGGTGGTCAGGGCGTTCCACCCGGTCTTCAGGCCGCTGAGGAAGTTCGCGGGCTGCGGCTTCGGCTTCTTCACCACCGGCGCGGGAGGCGGGGTGTTGACCAGGTGCAGGGTCAGCGTGCCGGACGCGGTCTGCGTGGCGAGGCTGCGCTGCCGGGCCTGCAGCGCCTCCAGGTCGGCCTCCCTGGTGGAGATCTCCCGCTCCACCTGCAGCACCTCCTTGATGTCGCCCGCCCTCTTCAGGAACGTGCGGACCTGCGCCAGGCCGGCCTTGGCGGACTTCACCCGGCTGTCCACGTCGGCGATCTCCTCGGTCACGTCCTCGGTGCCCAGGTTCAGCGACTCGCGCTTGCCCAGCTCCTTGCCGAGCCGGTCGACCACGGACGGATACCGGTCCGGAGGGATCTTGAAGACGAGGGTGGCGTCGTCCCGGCCGCCGACGGAGGTCGCCTGCTCGCGGTCGAGCCGCCCGCCGGCCTCGGTGACGATCCCCTTGGCCGTGTCGGCCGCGGCGGTGACGTCCTTGGCGCGGACGGTGAGCTCGCCGGTGTACACGATCGCCCGGTCCGCCTGCCGCACCTTCACGTCCGTGGCCCGGGCGCTCGTGGAGGCCTCGGCGTCCTGGCCGGTATCGCCGGCCTGCGCATCGGCCGGTGCCCCCTGCGCGGGCGCGACGGCAGGAGCGTCGCCCATGCTGGAGTCCCCTGAACCACCGCATCCTGAGATGACGAACACAACGGCCGCCAAGGCCACCAGGAGGGGCGGGCGGCACCGTAATCTGCTCATGCCTTGGTTGACGGCACCGGCCGGGCCGGGGTTTTGTGCGCGGCGTCACAATGGCGTCACGTTCTCGATCCGGACCCGCGGGCGAGGCCGTCCCTCTGAGCGGACCGAGCCTGGTGACGGGTAACGTCTTGAGGCATGGAACGAACTCGGCGGCACGTCGTGGTCGTCGGCGGGGGCATAGCGGGACTGGCGGCGGCCTGGTATCTCCGCCAGGAGGACGATGGCCTCACGGTGACCGTGCTGGAGGGCGCTTCGCGCGTCGGGGGCAAGCTGCACGCCACGCCGATCGCGGGCATCCAGGTGGACGAGGGCGCGGAGGCCATGCTGGCCCGGCGGCCGGAGGGCAAGGAGCTCGCGCGCATGGTGGGGCTCGGCGACGAGCTGGTCCACCCCGCTCCCGTCGGCGCGTCCATCCTCAGCAGAGGCGCGCTGCGGTCGATGCCCAAGGGACAGGTCATGGGCGTGCCCGCGGACATCGCCGAGCTCGCCCGCTCGGGCATTTTGTCGCCCGGCGGCCTCGCCAGGGTGCCGCTCGACCAGATCCTGCCCGCGACTTTGATCACCTCCGACGTCTCGGTCGCGGCCTACATCCGGGCGCGCGTGGGCGGCGAGGTCCTCGACCGGATGGTGGAGCCGCTGCTCGGCGGCGTGTACGCCGGGCGCGCGGAGACGCTCTCGCTGGACGCCACCATGCCCGCCATCGCGACGGCCGCCCGCACCGAGCGCTCGCTGCTCCGGGCGGCGCGTGCCATCACCGAGAAGGCCCCGAAGGACGCCGGGCCGGTGTTCACCACGCTGAAGGGCGGCATGGGCGCCCTGCCGCCGGCGGTCGCCGCGGCCTCGGGCGCCGAGATCAGGACCGGTGTCATGGTGCGCGAGCTGAGGCGCACGAGCGATGGATGGAGCCTCGTGGCCGGGCCGGCGAGGGCCCCCGAGACGATCGAGGCCGACGCGGTGATCATCGCGACGCCCGCTCCGGCGGCCGGCCGCCTGCTGGCCGGCGAGGTGCCGAAGGCCGCCGCCGAGCTGTCCCGCATCGAGTACGCGAGCATGGCCATCGTCACCCTGGCCTACCCGCGCGCGGCGTTCCCCGAGCAGCCGGCCGGCAGCGGGTACCTGGTGCCGCCGGTCGAGGGACGGACGGTCAAGGCCGCGACGTTCAGCACGGTCAAGTGGCCCCATCTGGCCGAGGCCGACCCGGCCGTGCTCGTCCTGCGCTGCTCCATCGGGCGGCTCGGCGAGGAGGCGGTCCTCCAGCGCGACGACGCCGAGCTGGTGG
Source organism: Sphaerisporangium perillae (assembly GCF_023276435.1). GTDB lineage: Bacteria > Actinomycetota > Actinomycetes > Streptosporangiales > Streptosporangiaceae > Sphaerisporangium > Sphaerisporangium perillae. The sequence continues at coordinate 15,349 of NZ_JALLPO010000015.1, read as the reverse complement.
CACTCGCGATGGCCGAGATGGCCGAGGTCATGGGGGTGCGGGGTCTGCCCCTCCAGAGCCGGGTGACCCGCTGGGGCGGCGCGCTGCCGCAGTACGAGGTCGGGCATCTCGACCGGGTCGCGCGCATCCGCGCCGCGGTCGCCGTCCAGCCGGGCCTCGCCGTGTGCGGCGCCGCGTACGACGGCCTCGGCATCCCGGCCTGCGTGTCCACCGCGCGCACGGCCGCGGCGACGATCCTCTCGCACCTGAAGGAGGAGCGCGGTGGAGAATGGCGTAAGGACCAGCCTGCCGCCGGCACCCGCTGAGGGTCCCGGCGTGCCCAGGCGATGGAACCTGTCGATGGAAGGCGAGTGCGAGCTGTGACGGAGAGCAAGGCGCGGCCCAAGGCGCGTGATCTCAACGAGGTGATCAGGTACACCATGTGGTCGGTCTTCCGGGTGCGCGAGGCGCTGCCGGGCGACCGGCAGGACCTGTCGCACGAGGTGGAGGCCGTGCTCTCGCAGGCGGCCGAGAAGGACGTCGTGACCCGGGGGGCCTACGAGGTGGCCGGGTTCCGGGCGGACGCCGACTACATGTTCTGGTGGCACGCCTCGACGCCGGAGGACCTCCAGGAGGTCTACGGCCGCTTCCGCAGGACCTCTCTCGGCCGCGCGAGCGAGCCGGTGTGGTCGGTGATGGCGCTGCACCGTCCGGCGGAGTTCAACAAGTCGCACATCCCGGCGTTCCTGGCCGAGGAGGAGGCGCGCGGCTACGTCTCCGTCTATCCATTCGTCCGTTCGCTGGAGTGGTACCTGCTGGAGGACGCCGAGCGCCGGGCCATGCTGGCCGAGCACGGCAAGATGGCCCGCGACTATCCCGACGTGCGGGCCAACACGGTGGCGTCGTTCGCGCTCAACGACTACGAGTGGATCCTGGCCTTCGAGGCCGATGACCTCCACCGCATCATCGACCTGATGCGCCATCTGCGTGCCGCCGAGGCCCGTAGGCACACCCGCCTCGAGGTGCCCTTCTACACCGGCACCCGCAAGCCGCTCGAGGAGCTGGTGGCCGCCCTGCCATAAGCGACACGGGCCGACAAAGCCGACATCTGTAACTCAAGCCCCAAACGCCCCATGACTGATATTGCGGGAACAAGTCACGCGAGTTCGCGATCTTTGGCATACTCAGGATGATTCCCGTGTCGAAGTGAGGCAGAGGGTGAACAGGGGCAGGAGCCTGGCACGTTCCAGGCGAGGGGGGCACCGGAGGCGCAAGCCACGCCGGGCATGGATTCTCGAGGGGTTCTCGGCGCTGGCCGCCGTCGTGGTGACGGTCCTGGCCGTCGGCGTGGTTTTCCTGCGCCCGGGAGGCGCTCCGGCCGCGTCCGGCGCGGCGACGGCCCGGCCGAGCGCGGCGGGGACGCCCGCCGGAGCGCCGGCCGGCGACGGCTCGCAGGCCAAGGCGGCCGGCGCGCGCCTCAAGAAGGCGCGCGACCCGGCCAAGACGGCCTCGGGCCCCTCCGAGCACACCGACGTCAAGGCGGTGAGCTACTTCAAGCAGCGGTGGGTCGCCGACAAGGCGGTCAAGCGGATCACCGACATCAGGACCGTCGGGAAGTACCTGCGGATCTACACCGACCTTCCCGAGTCGGCGCACAACTCCAAGTCGGCAATCGACCTGTGCAAACGGGGTCTGGAGTACCTCGTCCAGGAGGTCGGCGACGAGCATCCCGTGGTGTTCGTCCAGGCGGAGTTCGGCCAGAACGGCAACCCCGTCCTCGCCAACATCCTCGGCGGCGGCGACGCCTCCTGCCGCCTCACCCACCCCGCCCCGGATTAGCACGGTCCATGACGGTCGCCGAGTATCAGGCGCGCGGCCTGGTCCACTTCCATGCTGTGATCCGGCTTGACGGACCGGACGGGCCTGCCGATCGTCCCGGGACCTGACACCGAGGGCACAGCGTCTGAGTCAGCCGCCCCTGATCCGCTGCAGGGTCTTACCGTTCGCGTCGGTGAAGACCAGCGTTGCCGCTGTGACGCCGGGAGGGTATTTCACGGCCCACACCCCGAGCCCCGCTCCGACGCCCCGCGCGACGCTTCCGGAAACCTTCCGTCCATCCGGAGTGACCGCCGTCATTCCGTGGACCTCGTCTCTGGCGATGCCGAAGAAAATTTTCTCGGGATAGTTTCTGCGCGCCTGTTCTTGGATCAGCCTGCGCAGTTCCTTCTCAGTGGCGTCGGGATAGAAGGCTCTCATCTGCTCCGCGTTCAGGATGTCGTTCGTTGCGCCCTGCGTGCGGGCGAACTCTTTGGCGGTGAGCGGAGGAAAACCGGCGCAGGTGACGCCGCCGTCTGAATCCAACGAGTCGCACAGGACAAGGCCTGTCCGGCCGGTGGCTGACCTGCCTAGCCACATCCAGATCGGTATCTCCGGAATGGAGGCGATCCTTCCGACGGGTGGGTACTTCTTCTTCATACTCTTGAACCTCGCGCTGGACGGCTCTGCCGTAGCCACGGCGGATGGCCCGGTGGGCGCAGCGACGGTCGGCACAGCGGCGGTGACGCCGTCCCGCTGTCCCGGCTGCGGGAGACCGAGCCAGGTCACCGTGACGGCCAGGCATGCCGACAGCGCAGAAACCGCGACGACGGTGATCCGATGGCGCCTGCGTATCGCGTGTCCGGCCACAACGGCCCGGTTCACGTCCACCGAGGTGGGCGGCTGCTCCTGGCGTGCCAGTGTGTCGAATAGGTATCTGGTGTCCATCAGCACTCCTCCGCATGCGATAGGCGCGAGTCCGGTACGCCGAGTATCGAGCGCAGGGTGGCCAGGCCACGGGCGGTCTGGCTCTTGACGGTTCCGGTAGAGCAGCCGAGCGTGTGGGCGGTCTGCTCGACGCTCAGATCGCAGTGAAAGCGCAGCACGAGGGTGGCGCGCTGGCGCGGTGGCACTGCGGCGAGCGCCCGGCGCATGTCCATGGCCGTGTCGCGGTCGCTGCCTTCCACCGGGGAGTTGGGTGGCATGGGCGTCAGCCGTACCCGCGAAAACCAGCCTCCTCGCTGCTCGGCGAGGAAAACCCGAACGAGGATCGTCCGGACGTAGGCGTCAAGATTGTCGGCGGCGCGCGCCTGGCGCCATTTGACGTAGAGCCGCGTTATCGCTGTCTGCACCAGATCATCGGCGCGGTGCCAGTCCTGACACAGCGGGTAGGCGATCTGCCGTAACCATGGCAGCCGCCCACTCACATAGGCGGTGTACTCCTCATCGAGACTCATCGGTCTCCCGCAAAAAATAGCTTCACGCCAGGTAGATGCGCCGAGGCCGTACAGAGGTTGCATCGGACGATGACAAGGAACGGGGCTTCACATCGGGCTTGTAGTCGAATGTCTCCTGCGGAGGCGCCGGATGAGGTAAGCCCCTTCAGAGCAGGGAGGGCTCGCGTGGCCGCCGGCGACGCCTCGCTGAACTCGATCGCGAAAAAGGTCGGCGCCGGCACCCTCTACCGGCATTTCCCCAACCGCGAGGCGCTCGTGCTCGCGGTCTACCGGGCGCTGTGGCTGTGGTTCGACCGCCTCGCGCACTACGGGACGGGCTAGGTGACGGTCGGGTGGCCCTCGCCTCGATCGTCGTCCGTCGTGGGCGGGAGCCTTCTCACCCGCACGCGGGTCCTGCCGCACACCGGGCAGCGCTGCGTGACCACCTGACCGATGGCCTCGATCGTCTCCCACCTGTGGCGAATGTGCACACAGCTCCCGCACGGGACGAAACCTTTAGTCCTCGCAGGCGGCGAGGTGCCCGCTGCGGGTATACCCGTACCGTCTCATGTACACGCGCCCGCCGTTACCTACCGCGAGCGTTCCATCACAAATACGGGCACTTGATCGCTTGCGGTCCCGGTCGTACCGCCCCCCGGAGTTCCGGGCGCGGGTCAGCTCTCGTCGGGGAGCAGGCGCAGGGAGACGGAGTTGATGCAGTAGCGGTCGTCGGTCGGAGTCTCGTAGCCCTCGCCATGGAAGACGTGCCCGAGGTGGGAGTCGCACCGGGCGCAGCGGACCTCGACGCGCGACATGCCGAGCGAGTGGTCCTCGATGAGGGTCACCGCGTCGGACTCCGACGGCTCGAAGAACGACGGCCACCCGCAGTGGGAGTCGAACTTCGCGCCGGACCGGAACAGCTCTGCCCCGCAGGCACGGCAGGAGTACACCCCCACCGTCTTGGTGTCGACGTACTCGCCGGTGAACGGCCGCTCGGTGCCCGCCTGGCGGAGCACCCGGAACTCGTCGGGCGACAGCTGGACGCGCCAGTCGGCCTCGCTCTTGACCACCTTCTCCATGCCTCCACCCTATGCGCGCGGGAACCGGACGTGATCCCGGAGCCGTGAGGTGTAAGGACTTCGTGAGACGGCCGGAAGAGTTCGCCGGCGATTTCCGGGGTCAGGCATCCTTTCGCCATGCTTCCGGCGTCTTCATCAGCAGAGGGTTGATCACCTCCGGTCCGTCCCGTGCGAGCGCCCGGTCCGCCATCGAGGCGCTCCGGGACGGACCGTTCCTCTCGGTTCCTGTCACCGGCGAGGGGTACGGTCGGAGACATGGCGTCGCCGTTTATCGAGCTGAATGTCGGGGACCGGATCGTCAAGGTCACGAACCCAGACAAGGTCTACTTTCCTGACATCGGTGCGACCAAGCGTGAGCTGGTCGAATACTACGTATCGGTCGGCGAGGGGGCGCTGCGCGCGCTCAAAGACCGGCCCACCTACCTCAAGCGCCATCCCGACGGCGTGCTCTCGGAGGCGATCTATCAGAAGCGCCTCCCGCCCCGGCATCCCGACTGGCTGCAGACCGTCACCATCCGGTTCCCGAGCGGCCGCAGCGCCGACGCGCTGCGGGTCACCGAGGTGGCCGCCATCGCGTACTGCGCCAACCTGGGCACGATCGACTTCCATCCCTGGCCCACGCGCGCCGACGACGTGGAGCACCCCGACGAGCTGCGCATCGACCTCGACCCCCAGCCCGGCACCGATTTCGACGACGCTCGTGAGACGGCGTTCGCCGTGCGGGAGGTCCTCGACGGGCTCGGCATGCGGGGCTTCCCCAAGACCTCTGGCACCCGGGGCATCCACATCAACGTGCGCATCGAGCCCCGGTGGTCGTTCACCGAGGTGCGGCAGAGCGCCATCGCCCTCGCCCGCGAGGTCGAGCGGCGGCGTCCGGACCTGACCACCACGGCCTGGTGGAAGGAGGAGCGCGGCGAGAAGGTCTTCATCGACTACAACCAGAACGCCCGCGACCGCACGATCGCCAGCGCCTACTCGGTGCGGGCGAGGCCGTACGCCCCGGTGTCCACGCCTGTGACCTGGGAGGAGCTGGTCGAGGTCGATCCGCGTGACTTCGACATCCGCACCGTCCCCCCGAGGTTCGCCGCGCTGGGCGACGTGCACGCCGAGATCGACGACCGGGCTTTCACCATCGAGCCGCTGCTGGAGTGGTACGCCAAGGACGAGCGCGGCGACATGCCCTACCCGCCCAACTACCCCAAGATGCCCGGCGAGCCGAAGCGGGTGCAGCCGAGCAAGGCGCGCCCGGACGAGGGCGCGTAGGCGGCCCGGCCGGCCGCCGTCCGGGTGGAACGGGGCCGGCCGGGCGGGGCGTCTCACCAGTTGGCGGGCAGGCCCGGGGTGGTGGCCGGCAGGGGGTGGTCCGGCGGGTGGATGACGTACACGATGCCCCGGCTGCTGGAGCCGCGCAGCCAGACGTTCTCGAAGTCGGCCCTCGGGTAGACGTGGCGCACGGCGTCGTCGCTGGGCGACGCCGGGTCGTTGGCGATCACGTCACCGGTGGCGGTGAAGCCGATGATCACCATGAGATGGCCGTTGGTGCCGTACCCGGCGCCGGGCAGCTCCCCCTTCTTGAACGACTGGGAGGTGACGACCGGGACGCCGGCGACGATCAGGCGTTCCAGCTCGGTCAGCGAGCGCAGCCGGGTGACGAACCCCTCCATGCCGTAGCGGCCGGCGTAGGCGGTGTTGAACGGCCAGTTCCCGGCGCCCTGGTAGTCGTGGTCGTAGGTGTACCTGGCGGCGTAGTCGACCTCGGGGTCGGGGTCGGTGGGGTCGACCCAGGCGGTGTCCTGCGCGCTCGGCCACTTGCCCCAGTAACCGAGCACCATCGTGGTCGAGGTGGGGCTGCACCACGCCTCCCCGCCGCCGTCCCACTCGGGGTAGTGGCCCACATGGACGTTCTGGGAGCGGCGCGGCACGTTCAGCTCGATCCCCCACGCGCCGCCGCCGGGGCTGACCGGCACGGTCTTGCGGTCGGGGACGGCTGAGGTCATCGCGCCCAGCGTCCGCACGGCCGGGATCACCGACGAGCCGGGCGTGCGGTACAGGGTGACGCGCAGTTGGTAGCCGGTGATCGGCCTGCCGTCCGCGGCGACGAAGGTGTCGACGGAGACGTACCCGTCGTCGTCGCCCTGGCTCGGCAGCGAGGTGCGGTTGATGTCGCCCTCGCCGTAGGCCCAGCGGCCGAGCACGTACCACTTGGTCTGCCCGGCCGAGTTGCGGCCGCGCATCTCCACCTGCAGCCAGCTTCCGGCCGGGGTGTCGGCGTTCCAGGAGGCGACGGCCTCGGTGGCGGCGAAGCCGATCGGCCGCTCCTGGCCGGTCCACCGGGCGTACTCCCAGTCCTTGGTGCCGAGCGCGTCGGTGTAGGAGGTGGTGCCGGCGGGGGTGGCGAAGGCCAGGGTGCTTCCGGCCGTCACGCCTTCGGAGGTGCCGGAGCCGAAGTCGGAGCGCTGGTAGGTGACGTTCACGGTGCCGGAGGCGGGTTTGGTCCCGGCCATGGCGGGGCCGGCGGCGTAGGTCGCGGTGAACAGAAGGGCGGAGAGGAACACGGTCAGCACGCGCATGGGCTCACCTTGCCTGTCGGGTGTCGAAGCCGCCGACGCTAGATCCACTGCTCGCCTCCCGCATCGGAAGGATTACGTATGACTACAGAAGAGTGACGTGCCGGTCAGATCGCTCAGTAAGCGGGCGAATCCGCCTCCAGCGAGCGTCACGCGTCGCGGGCGGGGGGCATCAGGCGTCAGCCTCTCTCGTTCTCGGCGGCCTCGTCAGGTCCTGCGGCCTCGCCGGTGCCCGCGGTCTCGCCGGAGCCGGTCGCCTGCCGGGGGCCGGCCACCGGCGCAGAGCCCGTGGCCGGCGGCGGATTCGCCGTCGCGGCGGCGCCCGCCTCCACGTCGGCGTGCAGTGACATGGTCGCGGCGGCCCGGCGCACGGCGCCGACCGGAACGGTGGGGACGAGTTTGTCCAGGAAGGCGTACCGGCGCGCCAGCGAGTCGATGTAGGCGCCGCTGCCGCCGGCCGCCGCGGTGGCGCGCACGTCGTGCCACCAGTCGGCGATGTCCCCCCAGCCCGGCGCCGCGAGCGAGCCGCCGAACTGCTGCACGGCGAGCGCCGAGCAGATCCCGGCGAACGACAGGCGGTCGACGAGCGGCCAGCCCGACAGGGTGCCGAGCACCAGGCCGGCCCCGAACACGTCGCCGGCCCCCGTCGGGTCCAGCGCGGTCACCCGCAGAGCCGGGGCGTACGCCTCCTCACCGGTCGCCGAGTCGATGGCCATCGCGCCGTTGGCGCCGTCGGTGACCACCGCGAGGGGCACCCGGTCGGCGATCGCGTACAGGGCCTCGCGGGGCGTGTCGGTGCCGGTGTACGCCATGGCCTCGACCGCGTTCGGCATGAAGGCGTGGCACACCGACAGCTGGTCCAGCAGCGAGGGGGACCAGATCTCAGAGGGGTCCCAGCCGACGTCGGCGAAGATCAGCGCACCGTCCTCGCGGGCGAGGTCGGCCCAGTTGCACATGTCGGCGCTGCCCAGCGGCTCCTCCACCGACAGCGGCGCGATCACCGCCCTGGACCGGGGCGGGCGGCCGATCATCTGGCTCGCCGCCATGGGGGCCGGATGGCCGTGGGTGACCATGCTGCGGTCGCGGTTCACGGCCATGGAAACCGTCACGGGGGAGTGCCACTGCTGGAACCGGCGCGAGCGCGACAGGTCGACCGACTCCTGCTCCGACAGGATGCGCCAGTTGAAGTCGGCGTAGTCGTCGTCGCCGAAGGCGGCGGCCATCGAGGTGCGCAGCCCGAGGCGGCTGGAGGCGATGGCGAGGTTGGCGATGCCGCCCGGGCACGACCCCATCCCGTCGGCCCAGACCTCGGTGCCGGCGGCCGGCATCGCCTGCAGGCCGGTGAAGACGATGTCGAGGAAGACGGTGCCCGCCGTGAACACGTCGAACTCCGGCGCGTCCGGGCCGCGTTGGTCGGCTAGTGGGTCGTAGGCCTGGACAGACACGGCAGCGGTCCTCCCCGACGATGCGAAGATGTGCGCACTCTTGCACGTTTCGGCGGCCCATATCAAGGGTCGACCAAGGGTCGACGGCCAATGATGCTCATTCTTGCTTAGTTACGCGCAGGAATGACTGATACGATCCTCGCGTGCTCCAGCACGTCAGGCATGCCGAGATCATGCGGCGGGTCCGCTTCGCGGGCGTCACCAGCGTGCGCGACCTCGCGGCCCAGCTCGGCGTCAGCCCGTCGACGATCCGGCGCGACCTTGAGGTGCTCGACCGCGACGGCACGCTCCGGCGCGTGCGCGGGGGAGCCCTCGCCGCCGTGGACGCCGACGACCTGCCCTTCGCGCAGGTCGCGAGCAGGGACGAGAGCGACAAGGACGCCGTCGCCGCCCGCGCCGCCCGGCTGGTCCAGGACGGCGACGTCGTGCTGCTCGACATCGGCACCACCACCGTCAGGCTCGCCCGCCACCTGTGCGGGCGCCGCGTCACCGTGGTCACCTCCAGCCTCGCCGTCCTGGACGTCCTGCGCGGCGACCCCGCCGTCGAGCTGCTGCTGCTCGGCGGCATGCTGCGGCGCACCTACCATTCGCTCGTCGGCGTGCTCACCGAGCAGGCGCTGCGCCAGGTATGCGCCGACCGGGTCTTCCTCGGCGCCGGCGGCGTGCGCCCCGACGGGCAGGTGACCGACTCCACGCTCGCCGAGGTGCCGCTCAAGCGGGCCATGATGGCGGCGGCGGGGCAGGTCGTCCTCCTGGTCGACCGGCACAAGTTCCCCGGCAGCGGAGCGCTGCGCGTGTGCGGCCCCGAGGAGCTCGACGCGGTCGTGACCAACGGCGGCGCCGACGAGACGACCGTCCGCGCCCTGACGGCCGCCGGCGCCGAGGTGGTGCTCGCGTGACCGCGCACGGCGGGGCGGAGCGTACCCAGGGCGCGGCGACGGCGCACGGCTGGGCGGGGCGCACTCATGGCGCGGCGACCGCGCGTGGCGCGGCGTGGCGCACGCGGGCCGAGACCACCACGCACGGCGGAGCAGGGTGCGCGGAGCGCCCGGGCAAGGAGCAGGCATGAGGCTGACCATCCTCGGCGGCGGCGGTTTCCGCGTCCCCCTCGTGTACGGGGAGCTGCTGCGCGACCCCGGCAGGCCCCGGGTGGAGGAGGTCGTGCTGTACGACGTCTCCGAGGAGCGCCTGGCCGCGGTCGGGCACGTGCTCGCGCAACTCGCGGCCGGGCACGACCATGCGCCCCGCGTGCGCGCCACCACCGACCTGGACGACGCGCTGCGCGACGCCACCGTCGTGTTCTCGGCGATCAGGGTCGGCGGCCTCGAAGGCCGCACGGCGGACGAACGGGTCGCGCTCGACCTCGGGCTGCTCGGCCAGGAGACCATCGGGCCGGGCGGCATCGCCTTCGGCCTGCGCACCATCCCGGTCGCCCTCCACGTGGCCGAGCGTGTCGCCGCCCTCGCGCCCCGGGCCTGGGTCATCAACTTCACCAACCCGGCCGGCATGATCACCGAGGCCATGCAGCGGGTCCTCGGCGACCGCGTGGTCGGCATCTGCGACTCGCCGGTCGGGCTGATCCGGCGGGCCGCCCGGTCGCTCGGCCTGGACCCAGCGCGCACCGCCCCCGACTACGTCGGCCTGAACCACCTCGGCTGGCTGCGCGGGCTGTCGCACGAGGGCCGCGACGTGCTGCCCGACCTGCTCGCCGACGAAACGGCGCTCAAGCGGGTGGAGGAGGCGCGGCTGTTCGGGCCCGACTGGGTGCGCTCACTCGGCGCGCTGCCCAACGAGTACCTGTACTACTACTACTTCACGCGGGAGGCCGTGGCCGCGATCGGCGGGGCCGCACAGACCCGGGGAGAGGCGCTGCTCCAGCAGCAGACGCGGTTCTACTCCACCGTGCGGAGCGAGCCCGAGCACGCCCTGGCCGAGTGGCGGCGCGCCCGCAGGGAACGTGACGAGTCGTACATGGCCGAGACCCGCGAGACCGCCCAGGCGGGCGAGCGGGACCCGGCCGACCTGTCGGCCGGCGGGTACGAGGGCATCGCGCTCGCTCTGATGACCACCCTGTCCCGTGGCGGGTGCACCACCATGATCCTCAATGTCCGCAACGGCCACGCGGTCCCTGGGCTGGGGCCGGAGGCCGTCGTGGAGGTCCCGTGCATCGTGGACCCGGGCGGCGTGCGGCCGCTCGCCACCGCACCGCTCCCCGGCGAGTTCCTCGGGCTGGTCCAGCAGGTCAAGGCCGTCGAACAGCTCACCATCGAGGCCGCCGCCACCGGGTCCGCCGCCGTGGCCCTCCACGCGTTCGCCGCCCACCCCCTCGTCGACTCGGTCTCGGTGGCCCGCCACCTCCTCGACGGCTACCGCACCCGGCTCCCCGACCTGGCCGCCGTCATCCCTCCTCTCCCGGCCCGGTAGCCACCGTCCTCCCGCTCCCGTTCCCGCCCCCAGACCTTTCGGCTCCTCCTCAAAACGCCGCGTACGGCATGACCTGCCCCTTCTCCTGCCCTGCCAGCCGGGAGGGAATTCTCGAAGGGGCGGGTCTCGGCCAGCGCCAGCAGGATGACGTCCTCGTCGAGGGCGTGCCGGCCGGCGTCCACGGACAGCAGGCCCGCCCGGACCATGGCCTGCCGTGCGGCCGGGGTGAACCTCGCGAACATGCTCATCGAATCTCCTTAAGCGTGGAGACCTCAGCCTTCAGGCGGGGGAGGAAAGGGATGTCAACGCGGCCAGGAACGTCCTCGCGGCCGGGCCGGCCGAGAGGTGAAACGCCTGTGGAGCTGGTGTAAGACCTCAAAGAGAGAGTCCTTTCTGGCGGGCGACCGGCGGCGAAGCGGGAAACCCGGCCCGCGACGGTCGGGACCCCCTCGTTCACGAGGGAGAGGAGGTCAACTCCCACTCCCTGATGCGTTGCCGATGACGCGGTGCGCGTGCTTCCTGTGCGCCGTCTGGCGCCGGACGCCGAGGGCGGCGGCGATGGCCTCCCACGACCAGCCCTGTGCCCGGGCGTTGCCGACGTGCGCGGCCTCCAGCTCTTCCAGGAGCCTGCGCAGGGCCGCCACGGCGGCCAGGCCCGTGGCGGGATCGCGGCTGTCGGCGGCCGCGGCGAGTTCGGTCGCTGCGCTCATGCTGTCAGCATAAGCTGACGCGGCCAGTTTGTCAGCATTAGCTGACAATGATGTGGCGGCATCGCGCGGAAGGAAAGGGACAAATCGGTATGTCCGGGTACATAGCGGGGAGAGGCGGCGACAGGAGGACAGCTGACCAGACGACTCGCTTTCCACGCGGGAGGCAGCTGAACTATGGAGAGCGGCGAGCGGCCCGCGCTGCGGGTCGATCTTCTGGGCGGCTTCCGGCTGGTGGCCGGAGGAGAGCAGGCGACGGTCTCGGGCGGCACGGAACGTCTGGTGTCGTTCGCCGCCCTCTGCGGCCAGGCGGTGCCCCGGACCCTGTTGGCGGGCACGCTGTGGCCGGACCGGCCCGAGCGGCGGGCGCAGGCGAGCCTGAGGTCCGCGCTGGCGCGCCTTGAGGACGCCGGCCGGCAGATCCTCGACATCGGCACCACCGAGGTACGGCTGAGCCCGTCCGCAGAGGTCGACATCGGCGAGGCGCGCGCGCTGGCCCGCCGCGTGCTCGACCCGTGCACGCACACGGCCGGAGATGACCTCTGTGCGGAGGCCGTGGAGATCCTTTCCGTCGACCTGCTGCCCGGCTGGTACGACGACTGGGTGGTCCGCGAGGGCGAGGAGTGGCACCAGCTCCGCCTGCACGCCCTGGAGGCACTGGCCGACGACTTCACCGAGGCGGGCCGGTTCGCCGACGCGGTGGCCGCCGCTGGGGTGGCCGTACGGGCCGAGCCTCTGCGTGAGAGCGCGCACGCGGCGCTGATCCGCGCCCACCTGGCCGAGGGCAACCAGGCCGAGGCGCTGCGCGACTTCGAGCGCTACGAGCGGCTCCTCTCGGTCGAGCTGGGCCTGCGCCCGACCCCGCTGGTGACCGATCTCGTCGCCGGCCTGCGCGCCGTCGCTCAGCGTTGATCCGCCGCCGTCATCCTCCTGTCACGCCCGCGTCACGGCGCGGTGGCGCGGTCCCGGAGAGCATGTGGTTCGACCCCACGGGCGGACGCCCTGGACGGCGTCACCCGGCGGCCACGACGAAAGGAGTCGGCCATGGTAGGCAAGCGATCCGCGATGCTTCTCGGTCCGGCGCTCCTGTCGCTCTCAATCGCAACCGCGGGAGCCGCGCAGGCATCCTCGGCGCCACGACCCGCTACGGCGGTGACCAGCGCCGGGCACACCACGATCGCGCCGGCGGGCCTGCGCGTTCTGCCCCGCGCGGAGTACACGAACGGGAGCACCGGGGACTACACAGACGGCGGCGACGGCTGCAGGCGCTACGGCGACTGCGACAGATCGGAGCGGGGCAGGTTCGACCGCGACAGGTCCGACCGTGACAGATCGGAGCGGGGCAGGTTCGACCGCGACAGGTCCGACCGTGACAGATCGGAGCGGGGCAGGTTCGACCGCGACAGGTCCGAGCGGGGCAGGTTCGACCGCGACAGATCCGACCGTGACAGATCCGAGCGGGGCAGGTTCGACCGCGACAGGTCCGAGCGGGGCAGGTTCGACCGCGACAGGTCCGAGCGGGGCAGGTTCGACCGCGACAGATCCGAGCGGGGCAGGTTCGACCGCGACAGGTCCGGGATGAGGTAGGACGGAGTGGCTCCGCGGGACCTCGGCGGGCTCCCCGCGGAGCCGAGGGACATGGGCGCCTCGCCCATGTCCCCTCCGGCGCCCTCGGGCCGTTCGCGGCGGAGCTCGGTCAGCGGGCCTGGATGTCGTCCAGGTTGTAGCCGACGGGCGTCTCCAGCTGTTCGTAGGTGCAGGACTCGGGGGTGCGGTCGGTGCGCCAGCGCCGGAATTGGGCGGTGTGCCGGAACCGGTTGCCCTCCATGTGGTCGTAGGCGACCTCGACGACCAGTTTCGGGTCCAGCGGGACGAACGCGAGGTTCTTGCCGGCGCTCCAGCGGGAGATGGCCCCCGGCATGCGCTGGGTGGTGCTCTGGTCCTGCGACATCCAGGAGCTCCAGGGGTGCCCGCCCAGGTCTTCCAGGAGGTAGGGCTTGAGCTCGTCGATGAGCTCGGCGCTGAGGCACGCTCCCTCGAACATCTCGAACATCTCGAACCACTCGCCCGCGCGCTCGTCGCTGCCGGTGATGGAGGGCTTCCGGCTGGTGGCCGGAGGAGAGCGGGCGACGGTCTCGGGCGGCACGGAACGTCTGGTGTCGTTCGCCGCCCTCTGCGGCCAGGCGGTGCCCCGGACCCTGCTGGCGGGCACGCTTTCTGTGGCCCGACCGGCCCGACCGGCCCGACCGGCCCGACCGGCGCGAGCGGCGCGCCCAGGCGAGCCTGCGGTCGGCGCCGGCGCGCCTGGAGGCCGCAGGCTGACAGGTCCTGGACATCGGCACCACTGAGCGAGGTCCGGCTGAGCCCGGACGCCGGCGTCGACATCGAGGAGGCGCGCGCCTTGGCCCGCCGCATGCTCGGCAACCAGGCCGAGGCGCTGCGCGGCTTCGAGCGTTACGAGCGCCTCCTGTCCGCTGAGCTCGGCCTGCGCCCGACCCCCGCTGGTGAGCGAGCTTGTAGCGAGCCTGCGTGCGGTCGCCCACCGTTGAAACGGCGCTCCTGTCATCCTCGCGTCACGTCGGTGTCACGGCCAGGTGGCGCGGTCCCGGAAAGCATGTGGTTCGACCCCACGGGCGACCGCCCGTCCTCGACGGCCATCGCGGATGGCCACGACACGAAAAGGAGTCGGCCATGGCAGACAAGCGAACCCTCGTACTGCTCGGTCCGGCGCTTCTCTCGGTCTCGCTCTGGACCTCCGGACCCGCGCAGGCGTCCGCGGCGTCGGGCCCCGCGCCGGCGGTCGCCGCCGGGCACGGCCTCGCGGCGGCGGTCCACGCCGTCCCGCGCGACCAGGACGACAACGGGGGGGCCGGAAACGGCGAATCCAGCAAGATGGGCGAGTCGGAGAAGTCGGGTATCTCAGGCAAGACCGGCGAGTCCGAGGAGACGGGCACTTCCGGTCAGATGAGCGAGTCTGAGGAGACCGGCACCACCGAGCAGACCGGCGAGTCTGAGGAGACCGGCAACATCGAGCAGACCGGTACTCCCGAGGAGACCGGCAACATTGAGCAGACCGGTACTCCCGAGGAGACCGGCAACATTGAGCAGACCGGCGAGTCCGAGGAGACGGGCACTTCCGGTCAGATGGGCGAGTCGGAGGAGACCGGTACCTCCGGTCAGATGGGCGAGTCCGAGCAGTCCGGCAACATCGAGCAGACCGGTACTCCCGAGGAGACCGGCAACATCGAGCAGACCGGTACTCCCGAGGAGACCGGCAACATCGAGCAGACCGGTACTCCCGAGGAGACCGGCAACATCGAGCAGACCGGTACCTCCGGTCAGATGGGCGAGTCCGAGAAGACCGGGACCTTGGGCAAGGCCACCGAGTCCGAGCAGACGCAGGAGTCGGGCAACATCTCCGGAAAGATCGGCGAGTCCCCGCAGTCGGATCTGGAGTCGCAGACAGTGGAGCACTGAGCCGCGCCACCGGGCTCGGGTGAGCCGGCCGCGGACGGAGGGACATGGGCACGACCCATGTCCCTTCCGCCGTGCGTGCCCGGCGGAACGCCGCTCAGCGGGCCAGGATGTCGTCCAGGTTGTAGCCGACGGGCGTCTCCAGCTGTTCGTAGGTGCAGGACTCGGGGGTGCGGTCGGTGCGCCAGCGCCGGAATTGGGCGGTGTGCCGGAACCGGTTGCCCTCCATGTGGTCGTAGGCGACCTCGACGACCAGTTTCGGGTCCAGCGGGACGAACGCGAGGTTCTTGCCGGCGCTCCAGCGGGAGATGGCCCCCGGCATGCGCTGGGTGGTGCTCTGGTCCTGCGACATCCAGGAGCTCCAGGGGTGCCCGCCCAGGTCTTCCAGGAGGTAGGGCTTGAGCTCGTCGATGAGCTCGGCGC
>NZ_JALLPO010000014.1 GCF_023276435.1 Sphaerisporangium perillae | reverse complement strand
GAGTCCTGGCTGCCGCGCAGGCAACTCACCCCGAACGCTTCGCCAGTGGCGGCACCCCTACCCCGCCCGACCTTCCCGGCCCGGCATGGATCAACAAGCCCAACCAAGACCACACGAACGAGCAGAAGAACACATCAGAGAACCAGACACAGAATTAGCCCAGCTCAACTGCCTTGATCAAATTGACAGGTTCCGCCAGCCCGTCCCAGTTTCACCACCGCCACAGCGGAAATCGGAGCGGCGCTTAACCTAGCGGGTCCGCCCAAAGGCGACGGTCAAACATGCACGGTCTTATAACCGGCCTTAACCGTTTCTAGGGCCGACCACACACCGCCGAGGCAGCTCGACCGGACGCTGGAGCTGAGCGAGGAGACCCCACTCTTGAACCCGAACACTGAAGAGGAGCGTAGCGTGGCAGAGCAGAATCACTGCGGAACGGCGCAAGCAGGCCTTCCATCCGAGATCGCTGAGCTGCTGACCGCTACCAGAAGTTGCCCAGAGGCCGATCGCGATCACGCCGCCCGTTGCCGGCGGGCATTCGATGACGGGCAAGGGCTCGCCTTCTACGTGCCGAGCTTCACCTACGACCCGCATTTCGCGAAGTGCACCAGGCATATTGAGGTCCATCCCTATGACCCCGGCGGCCTTCCCTCCGAGTACGTCCTGGGAGCGCCGGCCCAGACCTTGTCCCGGTTTATCATCGCGTTCCCGGCGGCAGACGCGCCGCCGATCGAGGCGTCGGATCTTCCCGAAGAGGAACCCTTCTCCATTGGTCTTGCGCATGATGACGAGGAGGAGCCCGACTTCAATCAGCCAATGGTCGAAATCCAGATGCTCCAGCAGGTGGGCCTGCGTCACTGTCGTAGGGGCGAGCTGGCCGAGGGGCTGCCGTACCTGCGCCAGGCGACGAAGCTGTTCGAACAAACAGACCCCAGGCCGTGCCCGCCTCTCGCGATGCTCTACACGAACCTCGGCCACTGCGAGAAGGGACTAGGGCTGATCGATGAGGCGGTCGACACTCTGGTCAAGGCGCAGGCGGCTTTCGCCGCTTCTCCTGGCGACCACCGGGAGTCCTTGGCCAGGCTCAACCATGTGCTCGCCAGCCTTCGTCCCGAATCGGATGAAAGCCCTAGGCCGTCGGACCGAAGCGAGAGTGACGACCGGAAGTGATTCGGGAGGCAGTGATCAGGTCCGGCGTCAGGCGGCGAGTTCGCTCCGTAGGTGGTCGCGGAACTCACGGACTGCCACGGACTTGCCGTACGGCTCGAGGCGGTCGGCGAAGGCCTGGATGAACTCGATCGAGCGAGCGGAGCTCAACGCCTTGGCCATCGGTATAGCGGCCCGGGCGGAGTCGAGGGCTTGCTCGAGTTCGCTCATTCGCAGGTAGGCGTCGGCGGCGTGAACTCGGTTGAACTGAGCCGAGCGAGGAAGCCGTTCCCGGAACTCGTTCACGGCAGCTTCGGCACAGGCCGCCGCGCGCTGGTGCTCGCCGAGCAGGGCCCAGCACTGTCCCGCCTCGGCATTCAGCTCCGCCACCTCATGCAAGGCGATCCACGCTGGATCGCGGTCAGTAGGGCCCTGCTCGTAGGCGCGCTCAGCCTCGGCCAGCAGGTGTTGGACCTGCTTGGCGTTGTGCCTGTCCCCGGTCTCAGCGGGTTTCGTCTGCAGGGCTGTGGCCCAAGCCTCCCTGACAGTCATCAGCGCCATCACTCGGGGCGACGCCTGCGCACGACGCGCCGTTTCGGCAGCGGCCCGCGCCAGCCGTAGGGCCCAGGCGGCCTGGTCAATGTGGATCGCCTGGCGGATCATCGCGGTCAGAACCCAGGCGGCCGTCAACCCGTCGTCGCCTGCCTTGGCGAACTTCAGAGCCTGACCGAAGTGCTGCTGTGCCTGGCCATGGAGGCTCATGTCGAAAGCGGTCCAGCCTGCCATCCTGCTCATGCCGGCTGCCGCGCTCAGCAGTTCGGCGCCGACCTGGTCGTCGTAACGGCCTCGCAGAAGCGGGGCGACGTTGCTGTTGAGGTACCGGAGGACCACCGGGCGGACCAGGCCCGCACCGAACTGGTGGTCCATCTGGCTGAACGCCTGGCGGGCCTCGTTGATGCGGGTGACGTCCGCCATGCCGACCGCCCGCCCCGGGCCGGTGTGGGCGGTGGAGGCGGCCGGGGTGTCGTAGGTCCACGACGTCAGCCACTCCCCCAGCGCAGCCGGAACGAACGGCAACGTGGCCAGCAGGTGTCGGCGGGACGGATCCATCTCGAACCTCCACAGAAGGTCGGCCGACTTCACCGTAGCCTCCAGTGAGCCACTCCCACAGTCCACGAGCGGCCAGCAAGGTGTCTCCACGAAGGCCCAGCCCTCCACCCACCGTTCCACCTCGATCGCCTCGACGCCGAACACCGCGGCCATCCGCGCCCGGTGCCGGGCGCGTACGCCCTGCTCACCGCGCTCCCAGCGCGCCCATGTCGTGGGTGACACCCCGACCGCCTCGGCCGCCGCCTCCTGGCTCATCCCCTTGCGCCGCCGTGCCCTGACCAGCTCCGGACGGCCGGCCTCGCGCCCAGGTCCCCCCACGTCTACCCCCTTAGTAATCACACGATCACTGCTTGTGACGACGATTACACCTCGGCCGGGTGCACGCCAAGCCCTTCCGGGCAAACGACCAGAGATCGACCACCTCCGGTGCCGGCCTCCCCTGCTCCCGGCCAACGAGCAGACAGCCACGTTCAGTTCGCTCGCCCGTTGACCTTTCCTGCTGTCCACCGTCACCGACAGCGAACGGAGCCTCTTCATGCTGCCCGCCGACAGCACCCCCCAGGCCCCCGAGGACCACACCGCCGATTCCCCAAACCGGGAACACCTGGAACGTGAGGACGCCACCGCCGCGACGGACACCCGCGACATCCACGTGCTGGTCCGGATACTTCCGTACGGCTCGGCCGCGCGCCGCGCCCGTACCGTCATCCGTGAAGTGCTTCAGCAGGCCGGCCTGGCCGGGGACGCCGTCACCGACGCCGAAATCATCGTCGGCGAGCTTGCCGCCAATGCCGAGCGGCACGCCCGGCAACCGTACGAGTTGCGCGTCTTCCACATCGACGGGATCCCCACGTGGTGCGAGGTGGTCGATGGCGACCCGGAGCCCGGAAAGATCCGCGACGCCTTCCAGCGGCTTTCGACACTCCCCGAGCCCGATCTCTCGCTGCTCGCCGAGAACGGACGCGGCCTGCTGCTGACCTACGAGCTGTCGCAGGGCCACTGTCAGGCGTACAGGACCACCACGATCACCACTGCGACCCCCGGCAAGGCCGTCGCCTTCGCACTCCCCACGCGGTCAGGCCACCGCCCGCCGCTCTCCTCGCTGCCAGATCTGCGCCCCGGACTCGCGTGACTTCGCCAGTGGGCTCAAAATCATCCCATGCTGGGCACAGGAACACAGGGGCCAGCGCCTGGCATGGATTGATGTCATGCTCTTGGCCGCCTCAGCCGCCGTTGATGCTACCCCTGCCGTTCAGCAGCGATATCACAGGTAGGACGACAAGGAGTCGCGATAGCCCTTTGTGTACCCGTTCTCATGATGCGATGACCGCAAAGTGCTGGATTACAGCGACGACTGGATTTAGCCTGCCACGCCCTCCCCCTTTCTCTGGTTCGGAACGTTTCCCACGCCACGTGAGCCGACATCGTCAGTCGACCGTCCCCCGGAGAAGGAGTCCGCCCAGCAGTCCGCCACTCCTTCCTGCTCGCGAGCTTTCGCCCGACAGGGTGTCCCGGTGTTTGGGTCAGCCGGTAATCCCGATAAAGCGATCGCCCCACAGGCAGGGCGCTTCCGGCGAATCCTTATTAGGAGGATTTCCGTCTCTCGATTGCGTATGCTCAATGCTCAGTTTGGCACGGTTGTTGTACACCTTTTCTTGGAGACCGGTATGGCGACCTCACGTACGCGCGCCATTGTCATGGCCGGTATCCTCGGACTCGTCGCGATCTTGGGGGTGGTGTGGCTGGTCGGCGTCGCCACGGGCGGCCCCGGTTCATCGACCGATGCGGCGGGTGCCGGTGACGGCTATGCCGGGGATTCCTCGTCATCGGACCCTTTGGCGACGGGCACAACGGACGGATCGTTCTCCGACGACGGGCCGTCCCCGTCCTCCGGGGTCGGCCCGTCTTCCGGCGCCGGCCCGTCCTCGTCGGCCGGCCCCAGGTCGCAACGGCGCAGCATCCGCGTCGACGGCGTGCGGTTGGACGGCAATCCCACCGGAGACGGGTGCGCCACCATCATCAACAAGACCTCCGCCCCCGCCGTCATGACGAATGTGACCTTCACCCTGAAGAAGAGCCCGGCCCCGGTGGGCCTGACACCCGCGAGCTCGGCCTGTGACAACGGCGGCGATCCTCCGTGCGAGGGCGCGCGGGTGCAGGAGGGCGACCAGTGCCTGGCCGGAGTGCGGCTGAAGGGACGGCCCGCGCCCGGTGAATACCTGATCGGCGTGAACGTCTCCTACCGCTACACCTGCACCTCGGTAGAGGACGATCCGTGCAACTATCCCAGTCTGCGTGGTGTGCCCATGTCGCCGGAGGACCCCGTAGACGTCTACGGGACGACCGCCAACAACGTGCCCGACATCGAGATCTTTGTGGAAGGGCCCCCATCGCCGGAGGCCAGCCCACCGGCCTCCGGCCCGGACGAGGTCTCCCCGCCCCCCGCCACCGACGAGATCCCCTCTCCAGCCGCCACCGAGGACGACCCGGCACCCGAGGAGACGTGAGACCGCGGCCGTGAGCGAGCCCACATCCCTAGAGCCCACACCCCCGAAGCCCACGCCCGCAGGGCCCACACCTCCATCCGCCTCTCGACCGGCACCGGGAGCCCCTCCGCCGCCCGAGCCCGCGACGGGGGAACCGGAGCCGCTCTCCACCAGGATCAGGCAGATCACCGAGGTGGTCGCACCGACGACCCTGGCCACGGCGCTGCTGCTCTACTTCGGCTATGTGGCGACGCGCTCCCGGTTCGAGTACTTCGGCGTGCCCCTAGACATGGCCGACCTGTCCAACCAGGAACTGGTCCTGTACGGGTTGGAGGTCATTTACGTGCCGGCGGCGCTGGCGTTCCTCAGCGTCCTCGCCGTCGTCGCCGTCCACGCCGCCGTCACTTGGCTGCTCAGCGCCGCCCCCGGCTCCCAGGTCAACGTCTTCCTGGAGGCGCTCATCGGGCTCGTCGGGCTCCTGCTGGTCTGCCGGGCCCTGGTTGGCATGCTCGTCGCCGGTACGGACGGGGAGTTCCCCGGCACCACGGGGATGGCCCTGGCGCTGGGGCCGGCCGCCCTCGCCTACGCGGCCTGGATCTTCGGCAAGGAGCGGGAACGGCCGCTGATCCCCCGAGGGCTGCACAGGATCGGCCTGGCCTGTGTAGCCGGCCTGGCCGTCGCCGGGCTGTTCTGGGCCTCGACGGAGTTCGCCTGGGCCTACGGCACCGGGCGTGGCGAGGAGGACGCCGAGGACATCTCCAAGCGCATAGAGATCGTCCTCGACATCAAGGAGCCGCTGGTGGGCGTGCCCTCCGGCGTCACCCAGACACCCCTGCCGACCGTCGGCAAGGACCCGGCCTTCTCCTACCGCTACCGCGGATTCCGAATCCTGCTCACCTCGGGCGACCGCCTCTTCCTGGTCTCGGGGACCTGGAAGCACGGCGCCGGCCAGACCATCGTCGTCCCTCACGACGACACCATCAGGATCCAGCTCATCCCTCCGCCGTGACCGGGGGCCGGACCGTGCCCTGCCCGGCGGCGGCCTGCGACCGGCCTCAGGGGGTGTTGGGCGGCCGCAGGGGGAGGAGGCCGCGCTAATGGGAACCCTCTACCGGGCTCAACAGCGCTTGGCGGTATGACCAGGTACTTCGGACGGGCTCGGCGTAGCCTTCTACCGGGCGATGATGGCCGATCCCGATGGCCGAACGTGGTACCGACGACCCCCGATCTGGCGGAGACGTACCTTAGTCCTGCCGACCCCTACGGCATCCTCGACGACGCTGAACGATCGCAGGCCATGGGGCGAGCAGCCGTGGAGCTCAACCGGTAGACCACCGCCCACCGTTCCCCCATCGGTACGCGGCTGGGCTGACGGCGGCGCTATGCCGTACCAGTGAGCTGACCGCCCGGCACAGGCAACGGGAGGAGGCGCATACCGCCGCCACCGCGCTTGAGCAGGCCGTAGCCCAAGACGGCCAGGTCCGGGGTTGGCGTCAACGTCTGCGGCGACAACGAAGCCAGCAGTTCTAAAATACTTCTTTGTGCATGGAGTTCACACATGCTCTAATGTGAGTGTAGGCACACGAGCGCACCGTCGAAAGGACCTGGATCGTGATCACCCCCGTCACGCACCTGGACGAGTACCGCGCCCGCACCTCGCGGACGAGCCGCCGTTCGCGTTCCTCCGAACACCAGGAGTCGCTGCGGCATGGCCGGGCCATGCACCTGATCGACATCGAGAATCTCGTGGGCGGATCTCACCCCACGACCTGTGAGGTCGAGGAGGTGATGACGGTGTACGAGGCGGTCGTGCCTGTAGGAGAGATGGACCACTACGTGGTGGCGGTGAACCCCGCCGCGCTCGTGGCGGTCGGGATCGCGTTCCCCGGAGCGCGGTTGCTGACGCGGCCCGGCCCTGACGGCGCCGACCAGGCGCTGGGAGAGACGGCGTACGACGACCGCATCGACCTGCGGTTCGAACGCGTCGTCATCGGCTCCGGAGACGGCTACTTCGTCGACCTCGCCCACTGGCTGAGGGAATCCGGCCTGCACGTGACCGTCGTCTCCCGCCCCGGCTCCCTCAGCCGTCGGCTGTCCGCCGCCGTCTCCGACGTGGTCTGTCTCGAACTGCACACGCAGCACGCCGCCTGATTCCGGCTGAGGCTGACAGCGGTCTCGCCGGCCGCCTGAACCTCTGACCGCCTGTCTTGTATGGCTGACCCGAGACGTCTGCCGTACAAGCCAGGCTTGAGCCCCTCATCCAGATCGCCACCCTGCCGCACGCCTGGCACGCCATCTGGTCATCACCGACCTGCGTATCTCGGTCGATCTGCATGGCACATATGTACTTTGTGCCCATTCATCCGGAATGATCTGTCCATTGTCGCGTTCCAAGCGAAGGGATAACGCACGTCCATGGAGCTCGCCGAGGTCTACTCCCACATCGGGGAGCTCTCCCCGGACCTGTTCGACGCCGAGGTCGCCCGCGCCATCGCGGAGTTGGTGTCTCGCGCCGCGGATATTCCGGTTCCACTGACCATCCCGGGGATCGGCATCACCGAAGACCTGTACGCCCTGACGGATGAGGTGATCCGTCTCGGCGAGGAGTTCGAGCGTCTCGGTCGCACGGACGACTTGATCCTGGCCAGGCGGATCGTCGTCGGACTGCTACGCCCGAGGCGCGAGTCGGATCTGCTGGACTTCGCCAACGCACTCGGCATGCTGGCCTGGCTCCTGACCGGTCAGGGACGCCACGCGGAAGCCCTGGAGGTCGCCGAGGAATGTGCCGATGTCCTGCGCCCCCACATCTCAATGGATACGCGTCACCTCGGCTTCTACGCGCGAGCCGTACGCGACTGCGGCACCAACCTCGCCGAGCTGGGACGGCTGGAGGAAGCCGTCGCCGCCAAGCGGGAAGCGCTCCGGTGCTACGAGCTCTGCGTCCCGGACAACCCACGAATCCAACTGGACCTCGCCCTGACCTGCTATGAGCAGTCAGACCTCCTCCTGCGATGCGGCGAGGCGAGTGAGGTCCTCACCGTCACCGACCTGGGCGTGTCACTCATCGCCATGGTGGAGGCCGACTGCCGGTTCCATCACGCGATGATGCTGCGCGACCGGGCGAGCGCCCTAGTCGGCCTCGGCCAGGCGAGCGAGGCGGTGGACGCCGGGTACGAGGCGGCCAGCATCCTTCGCGACATCGCCGACCAGCAACCTGCCTGTTCCCTCCAGCTCGCGCTGGTTCTCCAGCTCATCTCCGACCCCCTGTCGTCTCTCGACCGAGACGAAGAGGCGTTGAACGTAGCGGCGGAGGCCGTACAAATCGCGGACAGCCTTGGCTCCGACGCTCAGATGGTGCGGGCGCTCGTCACGTGGGTATACGGCAGGCGACTGCTCGAGCATGGCCGTCTGCTCGAGGCGAAGGATGCCTACCTCGCTGCCGTCCCCAACAGCGAAGAGATATGGCCGGGACTCGCCCCGGAACTGGCCCACCTGACCGGGGTCCTAGCCGACGAAGGACTTCTGAGCGACGCCGCGGCTGTGGCCGTCACGGCGGCTCGCGTCTACAAGGTGCTCACCCGGGCCGACCACAGCTGTGCCGTGCCGTACGCGGACCTTCTGGGCAGGCTGGCCGAGCTGGACTTCCAGTGCGGACGCCACGAGCTGGCCCTGCGCAGCGCCGAGCGCGCTGTCGAGGTCGCGAAGAAGTCCGAGGACCGCGAGACCCTCGCACGGGCCCTCGGACACCTTGGCAGCAGCCTGGCCGGCACCGGCCGAGACGAACAGGCCGAACATGCCGCCCGCGCCGCGCTGGAGATGTGGGAAGAGCTCTTCGATCAGGACCCCGACACGTTCCGGCCGCCACTGGCCGGGGCGTGGAACAACCTGGCCAACAAACTCGGCACCCTCGGACGCGCCGAGGAGGCCGCGGCGGCGAGCCAGGAATCCGTCACCCTCTACAAACACACCGATCAACCGCACGAGCTGGCCAACGCCCTCAACAGCCTGGCCGTCCGCCTGCACGTGTTCGGTCAAGAAGAGAGTGCCCGCGACAACGCTGAACGCGCGGTGGCCATCTACGATCGTCTGATCGCGGACGAGCCGAAGCATCTGCGCAATCTGGCCGTCGTACTGCACAACCTCTCCGGTTACCACGCCGCTCTCGGCCACCTCGACCTCGCCTGGACGACAGCCGACCGCGCCGCGGGCATCCGGTACGGGCTGCACGCCAAGGATCCTGACGCCATCGAGTCCGACCTGCTGCTCTCCCTGCGCGCGGCCGCCGAGTACGCGTCGGCCACCGGTAGGTTCGAGGACGCCGCGCGGGCGGCGGCCATCAGGGTCGAGGTCTTCGAGGCGCACGACGAGCCGGGCGTGGAACTGGCCGAGGCGCTCGTCGACCTGTGCGGCTCCCTGACCGGCACTAAGCGCATCGTGGAGGCGGCGGAGGCGGCCGAACGCGCCGAGTCTCTGGCAGCCACCTTCCCCGAGGTGCCGGGGTTGCACGCCTTCTGCCTGGACCGGCTCGCCTGGTGCCGCGCACAGCTCGGCCAGCCCGCGGAAGCCGTACGGCTGGCGCGGCGAGGCATCGCGCTGCTGGAGCCGATCGCCGACGACGACCTCGACCCTCACCTTCATGAGCTCGGCGTGCTGCTTCACGACTTGGCCGGCTACCTGCTCGCCTGCGGCCGCCCGATCGAAGCCCTCGGCGCGGCCGGACGGGCGGTGTCCATCCGTGAGCGGCTGACCGCCGTCAGCCCTCAGAGGTTCCGGTCACTCCTCAGCGAAGCCCTGCAGCAGCAGAGTCAGATCTTGCTCGCTCTCGGCCGAACGCGTCCTGCCGAGGAAGCCCGCCTACGAGCGCTCGAGCTTGCCACAGACGCCGCACCCGGCGCCGCTCCCGAGAGACGCTGTACGGCGGGTGACCTGGAACGCGAGTACAACCTGCTCGCCGACTCCGTCGAGTTCCGTCCCGAGATCGCGAAGGGCCTCCATGAGCTGGCCGAGGCCACCAGGGACGTCCGATTCGTGCACGCCGGTGACGTCCTGGACTGGCTCGCTCTCTCACTGAGCGCTCTGGCAGATGCGCTGTGCCGGCTCGGCCGCCCCGAAGAGGAGGTGGCGTCGCTGCGCCTCATCGTCGCCGTGCGGGAGGAGGAAGGGAACATCGGCGACGTGGCTCTTACCTTGCGCAGGCTGGGCCCGGCGCGCATGAGAGCCGGCCAGTTCGAATGGGCGTGGCTGGAGAGCATTGGCGCCGCCGCCATGCTGCGCGACCTCGTCGAATCCGGCCGCCCGGAGTTCCTGGTCTTCCAGGCCCAGGCCTGGGAGGACGCGGGGAACGCCATGAAGCGACTCGGCTATCTGGAAGAGGCAGTCGCCTACGTACGCAAGGCGCTGGGGCTGTACGAGCTGGCCGTGAAGGACGATCCCGACCTGCGACAGCACGAGGCGCGAGCCGTACAGTCACTCGCCGACCTCGTGACCCGTATCGGACGGACAGCCGACGCGATCGAACCTTACGAAGAAGCGTGAGAGTTGTGCCCGAACTGACCGGCGCACCGCGCCGTACGGCGGCGGAGATTTTGGCGATCTGGCCGTTCGCCACGATGGTCGTCGACAACAGCTTCGGCCCGCCGGGGCTGTTCGTCGTACTCAAGGAGTGGGAGAACAGCCTGCCCTACGAACCGCCGGCCCCTGCCGAGGAGGACGTGGACGAGCACTTCAACGAGCAGGAATGGTACGAGTATCAGTACAACGAACGCATCCCGTTGCACCTCGCCACCGATGAGTGGATGCCGACCGAGATCGCCGAGCGCTTCGGTGTCCGCGATGACGGATGGGGAGTGGACTACTTTCCCGCCGAGTACCTATATCCGATCGAGAAGCAGGATGAGATCGAGCAGGCGCTTCGCGACCTCGGATTCATCGTGATCCGAGATGCCATCGGGAGCGACGGCGCCTACCTTGACAGGTGGTCCTGGCACCCCGCGTCCTCGACGACTGGGTCTCGCGCTGATCGATGTGGAATGCCGCGACGTGGTGTGCGGGTGTGAGATCCACCGTCTCGTTGAGCAGATCGATCAGCGGGATGTCCGCAATCCGGCCCGGAGGGGGTTCGAACAGGCTGTCAGGGTTGTTGGACGCCAGGTCCACCATCATGACGGAGGATGCTGGCCGGACACTTGGCCGATATTCGAGCCAGAGAGTTATCATTACCTCATGGAACTCATCCCGATCAGCGAGGCGAAGGATCGGCTGACCGAGCTGGCCGACCGGGCCGCTCGCGAGCATGACCACTTCACCCTGACCCGTAACGGGCGGCCACATGCCGTAATCCTGTCCGTGGCCGAGTGGGACTCCTTGCAGGAAACCCTGGAGATCCTCGCCGATCCGGAGATGCGAGCCGACCTGGTCGAGGCCGCCGCTGCCGAAGCGCGAGGCGACGTGACCACCGAGGAGGAGATGGCCGCCGTCATGGCCGCTCGCCTCGGCAGGGCGAGCGCGTGAGCGACCGATACACCATTCTCCTCGACCCGCCCGCTCGCCGCGCCCTCGAATCCGGACTCCCCGTGACCGTGGCGGCAGCAGCCTGGGAATTGATCACCGGTGCGATCGCCCGGGAGCCATGGCGTGTCGGCAAGCCTCTCCAGGAGCCGTACGAAGGGCTCCACGTAGCCCGCCGCGGGACCTACCGCGTGGCCTACCGCATCGATGAAGACAAACACACCGTGACGATCCAGACCATTAAACACCGCCGCGACGCCTATCACCCATAGCGGCCGATGATCCGCATTTCCCATGCAGCGACCACCGTCCCGCCGACCGTGTCCAGGTACACGCGGACGGTGTGTTCGAATGCCTTGGGACTGGAGAACAGCCCGCTGTGGCCCAGAAACAGCGGGCGTTCCGCCTGACCAGACCGCAGTATCGAAATCGGGCCACATAACACCCCGGACGATTCCCGCCCCGCCTCACGCCCGCCGTGCGAGCCCGGCTCGGGCTGGGCCCGTCACCCTCCCGCGCTCCCTTCGGACCCGCATGAAACCCCCCTGGTCTCGCGTCATATTGTGTATTCGGGTCCACCGCCGACGTACGGACCGTGCTCGCCGATGGACGGCCGGTCATGGAGGGGCGGACGCCTCGTCCACGGATCCCTGGCGGAGGTCCGACGCGAGGCGACCCACCAAAGGCCCACGCTGCCGGCACCCCCTTTCGATCCAAACGTGAGGACCAGATGACTTACCACGCCACCGACGATCGTTATGACCGGCTTCCCTACCGCCGGTGTGGGCGAAGCGGTCTCAAGCTGCCCGCCATCTCGCTGGGGCTGTGGCACAACTTCGGGGACGACCGGCCGCTTTCGACCCAGCGTGCGATTCTGCGCCGTGCCTTCGACCTGGGCGTCACCCATTTCGACCTGGCCAACAACTACGGCCCGCCCTACGGCTCGGCCGAGACCAACTTCGGACGGCTGTTCCGCGAGGACTTCGCCCGATACCGTGACGAGATCGTCCTTTCCACGAAGGCCGGGTACGACATGTGGCCGGGGCCGTATGGCGACTGGGGGTCGCGCAAGTACCTCCTGGCCAGCCTCGACCAGTCACTGGCCCGCATGGGCGTGGACTACGTGGACATCTTCTACAGCCACCGGTTCGATCCGGGCACGCCGCTGGAGGAGACAATGGGCGCGCTGGACCACGCGGTGCGCTCCGGCAAGGCGTTGTACGCGGGCATCTCGTCCTACTCGCCCCAGCACACCGCCCAGGCCGCGGCGATCCTGCGGGAGATGGGCACGCCGCTGCTGATCCACCAGCCCTCGTACTCCATGCTCAACCGCTGGATCGAGAATGGTCTCCTGGACACCCTGGGTGAGGAGGGAGTGGGCTGCATCGCCTTCTCGCCCTTGGCGCAGGGGATGCTCACCGACAAGTATCTCGACGGCATTCCGCCCCGGTCGCGGGCGGCCCAGGGCAAGTCGCTGGCCCCCGACCTGCTGACCGAGGAAACGCTGGCGCACGTGCGGGCCCTCAACGACCTGGCGGCCAAGCGCGGCCAGACGCTGGCGCAGATGGCGCTGGTCTGGGCGCTGCGCGACCAGCGCGTCACGTCCGTCCTCATCGGCGCCAGCAGCGTCGCCCAACTCGAGGACAGCCTGGCCTGCCTGCGGCGGCCCGACTTCACCGAGGACGAGCTCGCCCTGATCGACCAGGACGCGGTGGAGTCCGGCATCAACCTGTGGGCCAGGTCCAGCGAATCCAGCTGACCGCGGCCGAACTCCGCGACCCGATCCCCGGCACCCAGGCGTAGTGCTACCGCTCCCGGGGGCCGGACGTCAAGCAGCGTTCTCGTTCCAGGTGGTCGCCCAGCGGGGTATGGCTTGTGCCGGGTCCGGGGCGGCTGGCGTACTAGGCTCGGTGGCAGATGACCGCTCACCGATCCTCCTCGGCCCGGTCCGCCGATACGGGCACCGGCGTCGCGGCTCGGGGCCTGGCCGCATGGGCCGGGCAGGCGGCGATCTCCCAAGGAGCAATCATGGCGATCTCCCAAGGAGCACTCATGGCGTCGCCCGTCGTCCGCTCGCTGCGCGAGCAGATCCGCGAGTACATCGTGGAGGGGATCGTCAGCGGGCGCTGGAAGCCGGGCGAGCGCATCGTGGAGCGGCGGGTCGCCGTGGAGCTGGAGGTCAGCCAGACGCCCGTCCGAGAGGCGCTGCGGGAGCTGGAGGCCCTCCGGCTGATCGAGTCGGCGCCGAACAAGGGGGTCCGGGTGCGCGATCTCACCGTGGCCGACCTGGAGGAGATCTATCCGGTGCGGGCGGGACTGGAGCAGATCGCTGCGGAGCTGGCCGCGCCGCGGCTGGGCGAGGACGTCTCGGTCCTGGAGCCCGAGGTGGCCGCGCTGTACGAGGCCGACCGCGGGAGCGATGCGGAGGCCCAGGTCCGGCATACGGTCGCCTTCCACCGGGAGCTGGTGCGGGCGTCGGGGAACGCCGTGCTGCTGCACACCTGGGAGTCGCTCGGCATCGAGGTGTGGACGGCGCTCTCCATCCGGTGGCTGGGCACACACCAGCAGTCCTACGCCGAGGAGCACGAGGCGGTGGTGGAGGCCTTCCGGCGGCGGGATCCGCGGGTGGGCGAGCTGGTCAAGGAGCATGTGCTGGCCTGCGCGCCGCGACGCCCGACCCCCGAGACCTGACGCCGGGGGTTGGCGGCAAATATCGCTATTCTTACGCCCAGCGGAATATGTCGCAAGTATTTTGATCGATCATCGATCAGACGTACAGTGGTCGGCGAGCCTACCGGCTCCGCCCTGTCCGGCCAGCAGGGCCCCTTTCTCACCGTCTCGTCCTCCCCCGAGGTGCGGGCCACTTGGAAGGCGACCCCCATGAGCGACGCCATGCGCAACCAACCGAGCGCACTCGACCAGCTTCCCGACCGCGACGCCGAGGAGACCGCCGAGTGGGCCGCCTCACTCGACGCGGTCACCGAGGCCGCCGGGCCGAGCCGCGCCGCCTACCTCATGCGCCGCACTCTTGAGCACGCCGAGGGGGCCGGTCTCGCGCTGCCGAGGCTGCTGGAGACCGATTACCTCAACACCATCCCTACGGCCGCCGAGCCGGAGTTCCCCGGCGACGAGGAGATGGAGCGGCGGATCACCGCCTGGAACCGGTGGAACGCGGCCGCCATGGTGACCCGGGGCAGCCGCTTCGGCCTCGGTGGCCACATCGCGACCTTCGCCTCCGCCGCCTGGCTCTACGAGACCGGTTTCCAGCACTTCTTCCGCGGCAAGGACGCCGACGGCTCCGGCGATCAGCTGTTCATCCAGGGTCACGCCTCCCCCGGCATCTACGCCCGGGCGTTCCTCGACGGACGGCTCACCGAGGAGCACCTCGACCGCTTCCGGCGGGAGGCGGGCGGCGACGGCCTGCCTTCCTACCCGCACCCGCGCCGGCTGCCGTGGCTCTGGGAGTTCCCGACCGTGTCGATGGGCCTGGGTCCGCTGGCGGCGATCTACCAGGCGCGATTCAACCGTTATCTGCAGCACCGCGGCATCAAGGACACCTCGGGCTCGCATGTGTGGGCGTTCCTCGGTGACGGGGAGATGGACGAGCCCGAGTCGACCGCCGCGCTCGCCCTCGCCGGTCGCGAGGGGCTCGACAACCTCACCTTCGTGATCAACTGCAACCTGCAGCGGCTCGACGGGCCGGTACGCGCCAACTTCAAGATCGTTCAGGAGCTGGAGGCCCAGTTCCGCGCGGCGGGCTGGAATGTCGTCAAGTCTCTCTGGGGATCGGCCTGGGACGAGCTGTTCGCGCTCGACACCACGGGTGCGCTCGTACGACGGCTGCGCGAGGTGCCCGACGGCCAGTTCCAGACGTACGCGACCCGTGACGCCGGCTACATCCGCGAGCACTTCTTCGGCGCCGACCCGGCACTCGTCGAGATGGCGAAGGTGCTGACGGACACGAAGATCGCCGAGTGCTTCCACACCTCCCGGGCGGGCCACGAACCGCGCAAGGTGTACGCGGCCTACGGGGCCGCGGTCGAGCACCACGGCGCACCTACCGTGATCCTCGCCCAGACGGTCAAGGGCTACACGCTCGGTCCCGGCTTCGAGTCGCGCAACGCCAACCACCAGATGAAGAAGCTGACGGGCAAGCAGTTCCGCGCGATGCGCGACCTGCTCGAACTCCCCATCCCCGACAGCAGGCTCGACGAGGAACTGGTGCCGTACGTCCACCCGGGCGCCGACTCGCCGGAGGTCCGCTATCTCCAGGAGCGCCGGGCCGCTCTGGGCGGCCCCGCCCCGGCCCGCAGGGTCCACCCGGTGGCGTTGCCCGAGCCGCCGGCCAAGCCGTTCGAGACCCTCGCCAAGGGGTCGGGCAGCCAGGAGATCGCGACGACCATGGCGTTCGTCCGCCTGGTCAAGGACCTGATGCGGGAGGAGGAGACCGGCAGGCGCTGGGTGCCGATCGTCCCGGACGAGGCCCGCACCTTCGGGATGGAGTCGCTCTTCCCGAGCGCCGGCATCTACTCCCCGCTCGGCCAGACCTACGATCCGGTCGACCGCGACATGCTCATGTACTACAAGGAGGCCGCGACGGCCAGATCCTCAACGAGGGGATCACCGAGGCCGGTTCGATGGCCGACTTCACGGCGGCCGCCACCTCGTACGCCACCCACGGCGAACCGATGATCCCCTTCTACATCTTCTACTCGATGTTCGGCTGGCAGCGGACGGCCGACCAGATTTGGGCGCTCGCCGACCAGCTCGGTCGCGGCTTCCTCATCGGCGCGACCGCCGGCCGCACGACCATGACCGGGGAGGGCCTGCAGCACGCGGACGGCCACTCGCACCTGATCGCCTCCACCAACCCGGCGGCGCTCGCCTACGACCCGGCCTTCGCGTACGAGGTGGGCGTGATCGTCCGCGATGGTCTGCGCCGGATGTACGGGCCGGACGCGGAAGACGTCTTCTACTACCTCACGGTCTACAACGAGCCCAAGGCGCAGCCGCCCATGCCGCCGGGCGCGGAGGTGGAGGAGGGCATCCTCAGGGGCCTCTACCGCTTCCAGGAGGCCGATGCAGAAGGTGTGCCCGAGGACGCCCCACGCCTGCAGCTCCTCGCCTCCGGCACCGCCATACACTGGATCCTCGCGGCCCAGCGTCTCCTCGCCCGCGACTGGGGTGTGGCCGCCGGCGTATGGTCCGCCACCTCCTGGAGCGAGCTGCGCCGCGACGCCCTGGCCTGCGACGAGGCACAGCTGAAGGGCGAGGACCGCGTCCCGTACGTCACCCGTGTCCTGGAAGACGCGCCCGGGCCGGTCCTGGCCGTCAGCGACTGGATGCGCGCGGTCCCCGACCAGATCAGCCAGTGGGTGCCGCAGGACTGGCACTCGATCGGCACGGACGGCTTCGGCCTCTCCGACACCCGTGAGGCGGCCCGCCGTCACTTCGGGGTCGACCCGGAGTCGATCGTGGTCGCGGCGCTCGCGGCCCTGGCCCGGCGCGGCGAGGTCAAGCCGGAGACCGTCCAGGAGGCTCGGGCGCTGTACGGGATGTGACGGAGGCCAGCGCCGCGCCGGACGGTGTGACGACCGTACCGGCGGGCCGGCCGGACTCGGCGGGTGCCGCTCTGTCCAGGAACCTGAGCAGCTCTACAGGGAAGGGCAGCACGAGCGTCGAGTTCTTCTCGGCGGCCACCTCGACCACGGTTTGGAGCAGGCGGAGTTCCAGCGCGGCCGGGTGCCGTGTCATCGTTTCGGCGGCCTGGCTCAGCTTGGCGGAGGCCTGCAGTTCTCCGTCGGCGGTGATGACGCGGGCCCGCCGCTCGCGCTCGGCTTCGGCCTGGCGGGCGATCGACCGCTTCATCGACTCGGGCAGCGCCACATCCTTGATCTCCACGCGGTCGATGTGCACCCCCCAGCCGAGCGCCGGACTGTCGATCATCAGTTCCAGGCCCTGGTTGAGCTGCTCCCGGTTGGACAGCAGGTCGTCCAGTTCGCTCTTGCCGATGATCGACCGCAGCGAGGTCTGCGCGACCTGGCCGATGGCGGACACGTAGTCCTGCACGTCGACGGCCACCCGCATCGGGTCGACGACATTGAAATAGACGACGGCGTCCACGCGGACCGTCACATTGTCGCGGGTGATGCCGTCCTGGGCGGGCACCGGCATCGTGATGATCTGAAGGTTGACCTTCTCCAGACGGTCGGCGATCGGCACCAGCAGCGCCAGCCCGGGTCCGCGGATCGCCGATTGCACGCGCCCGAACCGGTAGACGATGCCCCGTTCGAACTGCCGGACGATGCGCACGCTCGTCGCCAGCCACGCCCCGCTGAGGATCAAGGCCGCAAGGATCGCATTAAAAATGGTCATTTTGCACCCCCTGGGTGTCCGCCGGCCGAGGTCAAGCATGAGGCCGGCGACACATAAACATCGTAATCCGCCATCACGGTCTCATCCGCAGCCGCTTGCCACCGTCGCCTGGTACGCCCCGGAGCCCGAGAAGATCCGCGACGCCTTCCAGCGGCTCTCCACGCTGCCCGAGCCCACCTGACGGCACCTCGGGTACGTGACTTTTGCCGTAGTCCGGCCGTCCCCTCCTAGGGTGTATGCGTGGCCCGGGTATCGGTGACGTTTCTCGTCGTGCTCGCCCTTGTGTCAGGGTGCGGCTCGCAGGGGGTGCTCAGCCAGGCCGCTGTTGTGGGCGGCGGGCGCCGCGACTGGGTCAGGTCTGGAGGGCAAGGTATTTGATTTCCAGGTATTCGGCGATGCCCTCCTCGCCGCCTTCGCGGCCGAGGCCGGAGTGCTTTACCCCGCCGAACGGGGCCGCGGGGTTGGACACGAGGCCCCGGTTGATGCCGACCATGCCGGTCTGCAGTGCCTCGCCCACGCGCATGGCCCTGCTCAGGTCCCGGGTGTAGGCGAACGCGACGAGCCCGGCCGTGGTCGCGTTGGCCGCGGTGATCATGCTCGCCTCGTCCGGGTACGCCGCTATCGCCGCCACGGGGCCGAAGATCTCCTCGCTGGTCAGCGACGCGTCCTCGGGGACTCCGGTGACGACGGTCGGAGCGTAGAAGAAGCCGGGACGGTCGAGCGCGGAACCGCCCACCTCGATGGTCGCGCCCTTGTCGGCCGCGTCCGAGACCAGGCTCGCCACCTTCGTACGGGCGGCCTCGTCGATCAGCGGGCCTACCTGTGACCCCGGGTCCAGCCCTGGGCCGACCCGAAGCGCGGCGAACCTCGCGCGCAGCCCGGCGCTGAACCGTTCCGCCACCGCCTCGTGGACGATGAACCGGTTGGCGGCCACGCAGGACTGCCCCATGTTGCGCATCTTCGCGAGCATCGCCCCCTCGATCGCGGCATCCACATCCGCGTCGTCGAAGACGAGGAAGGGGGCGTTGCCGCCCAGTTCCATGGACACCCGCAGCACGTGGCGCGCGCTCTGCTCCAGCAGCCGTACGCCAACCCCCGTGGAGCCGGTGAACGACAGCTTGCGCAGCCGCCCGTCGCCCAGCAGCGCGTCGGTCAGCCGTGCCGGGTCGGCGGTGGGCAGCACGTTGACGACGCCGTCCGGCACGCCCGCTTCGGCGAGCAGCGCGGCGAGCGCGAGCCCGCAGAGCGGGGTGGCCTCGGCCGGCTTCAGGATGACCGTGCAGCCCGCGGCCAGGGCCGGCCCGATCTTGCGGGTGAGCATCGCCAGCGGGAAGTTCCACGGCGTGATCAGGTAGCACGGTCCGACCGGTTGCCGGGTGGTGACGATGCGGAAGTCGCCGCCCGGCGCCACCCGGTAGTCGCCGCCGATCCGGACGGCCTCCTCGGCGAACCAGCGCAGGAACTCCGCCGCGTACGCCACCTCGGCGCGTGACTCGGCCAGCGGCCTGCCCATCTCGAGCGTCGCGAGCCGGGCGAGCTCGTCGGTGCGCTCGGTCATCAGCTCGTACGCCCGGTGCAGGATCTCCGAGCGGACCCGGGGCGCCGTCGCCGCCCACGACTCCTGCGCGGCCTCGGCTGCGTCGAGGGCGCGGATCGCGTCCGCCGGGCCCGCGTCGGCGACCAGGGCCAGTCGCTCCCCGGTCGCCGGATCGACGACACCGAACGTCGCGGTCCGCCGGGATGCCCCCTCGGATTCCAGCCCCGAGCCGGACACCGCCTCAGACGAGGGCCCGGACGCCGCCTCGGACCAGGGCCCGGCCGCCTCGGACCAGGAGCCGCCGATGAACACGCCGCGCGGTACGTCCGCCGGGACTGTGTGGGACATGTGCGCTCCTGGTCAGTGGGCGGCGATGAGGATGGCGTGGAGGTCGTCCGCGCTGGGCGGGCGTGGCGTGTTCGCCATGACCTCGTCGTCGAGCGCGTCCCGGGCGAGCAGCGCGAAGTCCATCTCGGAGATGCCGTGGTCGGCCAGGCGGCCGGTGAGGCCGACCCGGGCGCCGAGTCCGGCCACCGCGTCGATGGCGGCGTCCGCGTTCCACTCGTCCGTCCTGGCGGTGTCGCCGACCCCCAGCGCGAAGGCGACCTGGGCGGTGCGCGCGAGCCGTACCGGAAGGTTGAACCTGAGCACGTGCGGGAGCAGCATGGTGAGCGCGACCCCGTGCGCGATGTTGAACCGGCCTCCGAGCGGGTGCCCGATCCCGTGGCAGATGCCGAGCCCGGTGGCGGCCATGCCGACCCCGGCCATGTGCGCGGCGAGCAGCATCTGGGCGCGTGCCTGCAGGTCGCCGCCGTCGTCGTACGCCTCGGGCAGGTGCCGGGAGACCATCCTGATGACCTGGAGCGCGATCCCGTCCGACCAGGGGTTCGCCCGGATGGACGAGAACGATTCCAGCGCGTGGGTGAGCGCGTCCATCCCGGTGGCGGCCGTCGGGCCCTTGGGGAGGCCGATGGTCAGTTCGGGGTCGAGTACGGCCGCGCGGGGCAGCGAGGTGGCGTGGCCGACATAGAACTTGCGGTGGCTCTCCACATCGGTGATCACGCCGAAGGCGTTGGTCTCCGCGCCGGTTCCGGCCGTCGTCGGGACCGCGATGATCGGCAGTGCGGGAACGGCGAAGTCGGTGCGGTAGTCCAGGTCACGGCCGCGCTGGGGGTTCACCCCCGCGACCGCGATCCCCTTGGCCGCGTCCATGGCCGAGCCGCCGCCGAGCGCGATGATCAGCCGTGCCGCCGCCTGTTCGGCGACGTCGGCGCCCTCGGCGATGTCCTGGGTGGTGGGGTTGGCGTGCACGCCGGCGTACACGGCGGTCTCCAGGCCGGACAGCGCGTTCCGCACCGTGTCCAGGACGGGGGTGGCCGCGATGCCGGGGTCGGTGACGATCAGCACGCGCTCGGCGCCGGCCTCCCGGGCCAGTGCGCCGAGCGTTCCGGCCGCGCCCTCGGCGAGGTGGGCGGCCGGCATCGGGGTGAGGGTCAGGTTCATGCCGTCTCCTTCAGTCGCAGAGGGGTGCCGGTGAGGTCTTCCCACAGCTTGACGGGGGTCATCTCGCCCGCCAGGTCACCGTAGGCGGCGCGGGCACGCCGGTACACCTGCTCGACGACGGCGGAGAGTTCGACGGGGACGCCCGTGGCGCGGGCGAGGTCGACGGCCAGCCCGAGATCCTTGCAGGCGAGGGCGATCGCGAACGACTCGTCGTAGTCCCCGTCGAGCAGGACCGACAGCACGTCGCTCTCCAGGAAGTTGCTGTTCGCCGGGCTCGCGATCAGCGCGCGGCGCAGCACGCCGAGGTCGACGCCGGCCTTGACGCCGACCGTGAGCACCTCGGTGGTCGCGACCAGGTGGCTGAACCAGAGCAGGTTGATCATGAGCTTGACCGCGTACCCCGCGCCGTTCGGGCCGACGTGCAGGACGCGTTCCGGGTCGCCCATGACGTCCAGGACCGGGCGTACCCGGTCGAAGACGGCCTGCTCGCCACCGGCGAAGATCTGGAGCGTTCCGGCGCGGGCACCCTTGGCCATCCCGGAGACCGGCGCGTCCAGTACGTGTACGCCGTGCGCGACGGCGGCCTCGCGGACCTTGTCGTCCGGGACGCTGGTCGACATGTCGATCCAGACGGCGCCGGGCGCGAGGCCGTCGAGCAGGCCGTCCGAACCGAGTAGCACCGATTCCACGTGCCGCGGCGTGGGGAGCATGGTGATCACCACCTCGCGGTCCGCCCCGGTCGCCCGGGGGGTCGCCCGCCAGGTCGCGCCCAGGCTCACCAGCTCCTCGGCCGCCTCCTGCCGTACGTCGTGCACCGCCATGTCGTGGCCGGCGGCGAGCAGGTTGCGGCTCATCGGGCCGCCCATGTTGCCGAGGCCGATGAATCCGATCTTCACAGGTTGATCCAAGTCGTCTTGAGAGCCGAGTAGGCGTCGAGCGCGTGCAGGGACTTGTCGCGGCCGTGCCCGGAGTCTTTGAAGCCGCCGAAGGGGGTCATCACGTCGCTGGCGTCGAAGGTGTTGACCCACACGGTGCCGGCGCGCAGCGAGCGGGCGACGCGGTGCGCGGTGGAGAGCCGCGACGTCCAGACGGCGGCCGCGAGGCCGTATCGCGACTCGTTGGCCAGCCGGACGCCTTCCTGCTCGCCGGTGAAGGTGATGGTGGACAGCACCGGGCCGAAGATCTCCTCCTGGCCGATCCGGCTGTCGTTGCGCACGCCATCCAGGATGGTGGGGGCGACGAAGTAGCCGCCGGACTCCTGCCTGATCCGCCCGCCGCCGGTGACGACCTCGGCTCCTTCGCCACGGCCGATGTCGAGGTAGCCGAGCACGCGGTCGAGCTGGGCGGCGTCGACGATGGCGCCCATCTCGGTGGCGGGGTCGAGCGGGTCGCCGACGGTGATGCCCTCGGCGACCTTGACGACTTCGGCCAGCAGTTCGTCGTGGATCCGGGCGTCCACCACGAGGCGGGATCCGGCGTTGCAGGTCTGCCCCGCGTTGTAGAAGATCCCCCAGGCGACCGCGGAGGCGACCGCGGGGAGGTCCTCGGCGTCGGCGAGCACGAGCTGCGGGGACTTGCCGCCGAGTTCGAGGGAGACCTGCTTGCCGTTGGACTCGGCCGAGTAGGCCAGGAAGCGGTGGCCGACCTCGGTGGACCCGGTGAAAGCGATCTTGTCAACGCCGGGATGGCGGCCGAGCGCCGCCCCTGTGACGGGACCGAGGCCCGGAACGACGTTCAGTACGCCGTCGGGGACGCCCGCCTCGGCGGCCAGCTCGGCCAGGCGCAGCGCCGACAGCGAGGACTGCTCGGCGGGCTTGAGCACGACCGAGTTGCCCATGGCCAGCGCCGGAGCGATCTTCCACGAGGTGATGATCAGCGGATAGTTCCACGGCACGACCGCACCGACCACGCCCAGAGGTTCCCGGGTGATCATCGCCAGCGTGTCCTTGGAGGTGGGCGCGATCTCGTCGTAGCTCTTGTCGAGCGCTTCGGCGTACCACTGGAAGCAGCCGGCCGCGCCGGGCACGTCGACCCGCAGCGACTCGCCGATCGGTTTGCCGACGTCGAGCGTCTCCAGCAGCGCGAGCTCCTCCAGGTTCTCTCTGATCAGCTCGGCGAGACGAAGTAGCACGGCCTTGCGGTGGCGGGGCGCGGCGTTCGCCCACCCGCCTTCGTCGAAGGCCGTCCTGGCTGCCACCACGGCCCGGTCCACGTCGTGGACCCCCGCCGCGGACACCTCGGCGATGACCGTGCCGTCCCGCGGGCTCACCGTGGCGAAGGTGGCTCCATCGGCGGCGCCGGTGAACGCGCCGTCGATGAACAACTCGGTTCGCGGCGCGATCATCGCCGCCCTCTCATGCCACTGTTCGGACATGTCCATCCTCTTCTGGAAGCATCCTCATGCGACTCAGGTCAGGGACCAGCGGCGTACCGCGTCGTGGTCGATCCCGACACCGAGTCCCGGAGCGTCGGGCACGTTCAGATAACCGTCCGCGTCGACCTCCAGCGAGCGCGTGAGGAAGAAGTCACGGCGCTGCGGGCTCCACCCCGGCGGGTCATAGGGGAACTCGACGTACGGCCCGCCGCCCACGCCGGCGACGACGTGCAGGTTGGCGAGCACGCCAAGGCCGTTGCTCCACGTGTGGGGCGTGAACCAGCGGTGCTTGGAGAACGCGAGCTCCGCCACCGTACGGGCACGCAGCATGCCGACCGACAGCACCACGTCCGGCTGGTACACATCCAGGGCGTCCGATTCGAGCAGGTGCAGCAACTCGGGCATCGTGCGTACCATCTCGCCGCCCGCCACCCGGATGCCGGTCTGGGCGCGGACCATGCGCATGCCCGGGATGTCGTACTGGGGAAGCGGCTCCTCCAGCCAGAGCACGCCGAGTTCGGACAGCTCCTCGGCGAGCCGCCGCACGGAGGCGAGGTCGAGCGCAGCGTCGATGTCACCGGCCATCCGCCAGAGCTGGTTGAGGTCCACCATGATCTCGATGTCGTCGCCGACGGCCTCGCGGGTGGCCCGTACCGCGGCGACTCCCTCACCGGTCCGCTCGCGGGCGATACGGATCTTCATGGCCTTGAAGCCCGCCTCCTTGGCGGCGAGCGCGGCCTCCACCCGGGCACCCGGCGGTTTGAGCTCGCCGAACGACGCGTAGGCGGGCAACCGGTGTGCGGCGCCGCCGAACAGCGTGGCCACCGGCTGGCCGCACACCTTGCCGAAAATGTCCCAGAGCGCGGCCTCCAGCGGCCAGTAACGTCCCGCGTGGAAGTTCACGGTCTCCAGCGTCTTGACGTGGTTGACGATCGCGAGGGGGTCACGGCCGACGAACAGGTGCTCGTAGGCCGCGAAACCGTCCATCGTGTCGCCCGACCCGTAGCCGGTGATGCCCTCGTCGGTCTCCACGGTGACCAGGGTCGCGTCGAACCAGGTGCGGGGCACGGGATCCCAGGCCGCGTTGAACGGCGGGTCCAGCGGTAACCGCATCCGGTCCAGGCGGATCTCGGTGATCTTCACATGCTCCCCGAAGCCGTGTAGAAGGGGTTGGCGGGCGCGTGCCGGGCGGCAAGCGCCTCGTCGAGTGAGGGTGTACGGCTCGCGCCCGCGCGCAGCGCGGCGTGAGTCGCCTCGCGGTTGTTGGCGTAGACGGTGTCGGCGTCGGCGGCTTTGGGGTTGACCCACACCGCGGCGATGAGGACGAGATCGTCGACCTCGGCCGGCGGGATGACCCCCTCGGCCACCGCGTCCATGACGCCGGCGGCCACGCCCGCCTGGGCGGCGCCCCACGTCAGGTCGGCGTGGGTGTCGGATTCCACTGCCGCCTTGTTGACGAAGAGCGTCATCGGCTTGGCGGGCACGCCCGGCCGCAGCACGGCGACGAACGGCACGTGGCCGGCCGAGGGGGTGGCGAGGGCGGTGGCCCACGCCGTGCCTGCGGGACCGTCCCGGTGGCCGATGACCGTGTTGACGTGCGCCGCCTCGGCCCCGTCGCCGATGAAGCTCTCCCCGATGTTCACTTGATCAGCACCTGCCGCTTCTATCGATGAGACCCTGACGCTTCACTTGATCAGGCCCTGGCACTTCACTAGATAAGGCTCTGGCTACTTCTTGATGAGGCCCTGCTCGGCGAGCCAGTCGTGGGCGACCGTCCGCGGCTCGAGACCATCGGCGTCGACCTTGGCGTTCAGGCTCTGCATCACCTGGTCGGTGAGCTTCTGCGTCACCGGCGCCATGATCGTCTCAACCTGCGGGTACTTGGCGTTGGTCTCCTGGCGCATGGTCAGAGCCGCGTTGTAGACGGGGAAGAAGTGCTTGTCGTCCTCCAGCACGGTGAGGCCGAGAGAGGAGATACGGCCGTCGGTGGCGAAGACCTCGCCGAAGTTGCAGGTCTGGCCCTTCTTCGTCTCGGTGTAGATCAGGCCCGTGTCGACCGACTTGACGTTCTCCTTGGGCACGCCGAGCCCGTACGCGGCGACCATGCCCGGCCAGCCGTCGTCCCGGGTGGAGAATTCGCTCTCGATACAGAACGTCGCCTCGGCCGGCTTGGACTGGACCAGCCCGGCCAGGTCGGAGAGCTTGGTGACGCCGAGCTCCGCCGCCTTCTCCTTGCGGATGGCGAAGGCGTAGGTGTTGTTGAGCGGAGCCCTGGTCCCCCAGAAGACCTTGTTCTGCGCCAGGTCGTCCTTGGCGACCGCGTCGTACTGCTGCTGGGGGTCCGCGATCGGCTTGGTCTGCTTGAGGTAGGTGACCCAGCCGGTGCCGGTGTACTCCCAGTACATGTCGATCTGGCTCGACGTCAGGGCGGTGCGCGTGTTGGTCGAGCCCTTGATGTTCGTCTTGTCGACGACCTCCGCGCCGTGCGCGCGCAGCATCTCCATGGTGATCTGGCCAAGGATGATCGACTCGGAGAAGTCCTTGGAGCCGACGATGAATTTGGCGTCCTTCAGTTCCTGGCCGAGACTGCCCTGCTCGGACGCGGACGCGGAGGTGCCGCCGCCGCATCCGGCAAGT
Source organism: Sphaerisporangium perillae (assembly GCF_023276435.1). GTDB lineage: Bacteria > Actinomycetota > Actinomycetes > Streptosporangiales > Streptosporangiaceae > Sphaerisporangium > Sphaerisporangium perillae. The sequence goes on along the minus strand of NZ_JALLPO010000014.1, from coordinate 164,120 downwards.
GCCGTGACCGCGGTGATCGCTGCGATCCCGGCCAGGATCGTGCGCCGGGTGGGTGTGTGCATGGTGAGCCTTCCGGGGGGGGATCAGAGGGTTGTGCGCATGTCTTGGGTCAGATGCCTCTGGGACGCAGGGCATTCTCGGTGACGCCGCCGAGCCAGTCGACGAGGAAGGCGATGACCGCGGTCAGAACGCCTCCGGTGACCAGTACCGGGGTTCGCTGCAGCTTGATGCCGTTGACGATGATGTCGCCCAGGCCGCCCGCGTTGACGAAGGTCGCCAGCGTGGCCACGCCCACCGCCATCACGAGCGCGGTGCGCAGACCTGCGAGGATCACCGGCACCGCCAGCTTGATCTCGACCCGCCGTAGCACCTGGCCGCGGGTCATGCCCATGCCGCGTGCGGCCTCGATCAGCGCCGGATCCACCTGCTGGATACCGATGATCGTGTTCCGGAGCACCGGAAGCACCGCGTACGCGATCAGACCGACCAGCGCGATCTTGAATCCGATGCCGAACTGGATCGTCAGCAGCGCGAGCAGGCCGATCGCGGGAGTCGCCTGGCCGAGGTTGGCGAGGCCGAGCACGACCGGGCTGAGCAACCGCGCTCCCGGCCGGGAGAGGAGTATCCCGGCGGGGATCGCGATGATGACGACGAGCAGCGTCGCGACCGCCGTGAGCTGGAGGTGTTCCAGCACCCGGGTGTGGATGTACTCCCAGTTCATGGTCCGCTGCTCGATGCTGTCGAGGGTCTGGCCCGACACCCACAGGTAGAGGACGAGCAGGACGGCCGCGAGCGCGAGCGGGGTGCCGAGGTATCGGAGCGCCGGCCGCCGCCGGCCGCCCGGCTCGGCCGCCGTGGCGCCCGGAGAGGAGATGGTCGAGGGGGGAGCGGACGCCGTCCGTGTTTCACCGGACACCGGACACCGGCCGTTCCCCGGCGACGCCGGCCTGCTCTCCGGTGACGGTCGCGCAGATCTCGGCGAACGTCACCACCCGCCCGTCGACCGCGATCTCCTGACGGCCGTGGGCGACCATCGCGTCCAGCGCCTGGCGGAGCGTCGCGCTCCCCGCGATCTGAGGAAGGCCGTCGGTCGTGCTCGTGCTCGTGCTCGTGGACGGGGAGAGAACGGAGACCGGGATCAGGGCGAGCCGTTTCAGCGTGGCGTCGGATCCGATGAACCCGGCGACGTAGTCGTCCGCGGGGGCCGCGAGGATGCGCGCCGGGGTGTCGTACTGTGCGATCCGGGAACTCTCCCGCAGCACCGCGATGCGGTCACCGAGCTTGATGGCTTCCTCGAAGTCGTGCGTGACGAAGATGATCGTCTTCCTGAGCTCTCGCTGGAGCCGGAGGAACTCGTTCTGCAGCCGCTCCCGGGTGATCGGGTCGGTGGCTCCGAAGGGCTCGTCCATCAGCATGACCGGCGGGTCGGCGGCCAGTGCTCTCGCCACCCCGATCCGCTGCTGCTGGCCGCCGGAGAGCTGCCTCGGGTAACGGCCGCGGTACGACGCGGGGTCGAGCCCGACCAGTTCCAGCAACTCGTCCACCCGACGGGCGATCTTGTCCTTGCTCCACTTGAGCAGCCCGGGTACGAGCCCGACGTTCTCCGCGATCGTCAGGTGCGGGAAGAGGCCGATCTGCTGGATGACGTAGCCGATGTGGCGGCGCAGCTCGTCCGGGCGCATGGCCAGCACATCGGTGCCGCCGATGCGGATCGTGCCCGAGGTCGGCTCGATCAGCCGGTTGATCATCTTCATCGTCGTCGTCTTACCGCAGCCGGAGGGGCCGACGAAGACGACCAGTTCCCCCGCGGGGATGTCGAGTGTGACGCCGTCGACCGCGGGTTCGGCCTGGCCGGGGTAGCGCTTGGTGAGCCCGTCCAGCTCGATGCGCGCGCCGCCGGAAGTGGTGTCAAACACGGAGACCCCTCGCGGTGGTGAGACGACGGATGACGACATAGAAGAGGTCGAAGAGGATGGCCAGAATGACCACGCCGAGGGTGCCGGCGAGCGCGGAGTTGAGCGCGTTGACCGAGCCGAGGCGGGAGAGCCCGTCGAAGATCTGGTTGCCCAGGCCGGGGCCCGCCACGTAGGCGGCGATGGCCGCGATACCGATGATCATCTGGGTGGAGACCCGGATGCCGGTGAGGATCACCGGCCAGGCCAGCGGGAGCTGTACCCGGGTCATCACGCCGGCGGCGCTCATCCCGACGCCGCGCCCCGCCTCCACGATCGCGGGATCGACGCCCTTCAGTCCGACGACGGTGTTCCGCACGATCGGGAGCAGGGAGTAAAGGACGAGCGCGACCACCGACGGTCCCCAGCCGAGGCCGAGGAACGGGATGAGCAGGCCGAGCAACGCGAACGAGGGGATCGTCAGGAACCCGCCGGACGTGCCGATGGCGAACGCCGCCCAGCGCGGGCTCCGGTAGGTCAGCATTCCGACCCCGACGCCGATGATCGTCGCGATGACCAGCGAGATGGCGACGACGAGCGCGTGCTCCAGCGCCGCCTGAGTCAGCAGATCCCATCGAGAGGCGATGTATTCGCTGAGGCTCACAAGCTCCTCCTCCCGGTCGTTGGTAACGGAACGGTAGGACGGAGTTCTTCTGAGTGCAATACTTGTTGCAATGAATGCAATCGATTATCCATGGTCGAGTCGGCGGCCAACGGCTAACCTGCCTCCCATGGCACCTCCTGCGTCGAGTGAACCAGATCGTTTACGCAGCTCACGGCCCCAAGCGCCATCCGCGGGGCTGCGAAGGGACCTGGAGATCCTCGAGTTGCTGGCGAACGCCGACACCCAGGGCGGTCTGGGAGTGAGCCGGATCGCCGAAATCCTCGGCCGCGAGAAGAGCCAGATGTCCCGCGCGCTCAAGGCGCTGGAGGCCGAGGGGATGGCCGAGCGCGACGGCGAGACCCTCGAATACCGCCTCGGGTGGCGGCTCTACGCTCTCGCGGCGCGCGGCGGGGAGACCCGGCTCGTCCAGATCGCCACGCCTTACCTTCGCCGCATGGTGGGTGCGCTCAACGAGACGACCCACCTTTGCGTGCTACGCGGCTCGGCGGTGCTGACCTTGCGGTCGGTGTCGCCTTCGCACGCCTTCCGCGGTCTCGGGTGGGAAGGGGTGACCGTGCCGGCGCCGATGACGTCCGCGGGACGGGTGCTGGTGTCGGACTGGGAACCCCAGGCGCTGCGCTCGCTACTGGCGGAGGCCGGCACCCTTCCGGCCGGGCCACGCGCACGCGCCGCCGACGATCTGCTGGCCGAGATCGCGGGCATCCGCAGGCGTGGTTACGCAGCGGTCAACGAAGAGTTCGAGGAGGGGCTGGTCGGCGTCTCGGCGCCGGTACGGGACTTCAGGGGCGCCATCGTCGCCGCGATCAACGTCTCGGCGCCGAAGGGCCGTCTTGGAAGCCGGCTCGACGACGCGGGGCGGCTGACACTGGCCGTCGCCCTGGAGCTGTCCGCCGAACTCGGGTTCCACCCGCCCACCGGACGGCCACCCCGGTAGCGGTTGTCGAGCCGCCTCCTGTTACAGGCGACCGTGAGGCCTTAAACAGGTACGCTCTCCCGCTCTCGCGTCATGTCCGGTTCAGGCCGGGGTGCTCGTACGGCGGCGGCGGACAGGGCCGCGACCACGGCAAGGCCGATCAGTGCCGTGGACTCTCCGTGGCTTCCGGTGTCGAAGAGGCGGCCCACGGTGAAGCCTCCGGCCAGCGCGACCGCGCCGGCGAGGAAGCTGAGCAGCCCGAAGTACGTTCCGAACTGCCCGGACGGCGCGCGCCGGGTCACCGTCTGGAACAGCGCCGGCTGCGTCAGCCCGGCGGCCAGGCCGTGCAGGACGCCGGCCGTCACGAGTACGGCGAGCGGGCCGCCGCCAGAGGGGATCGCGAGGAGGAGCAGGTAGCCGGCGCCTCCGCAGATCAGGCCGCTTTTGAGCACCCAAGGACGCGCGGCCCTGCCGCTCGCGGCGCACCAGGGCTGGACCGCGGCGGTGGCCATCCCCACCACGCAGAAGAACAGGGTGCTCGCCTGGCCGCCGACCTCCTTGAGCGGGACCACGCTCACGATCTGGTCGGCGAGCAGCGTGGTCGGCGCCACGGTAACGGCGAACAGGAGGAACCGCCGATCCCGGAGCACCGCCGAGATGCGCGGCCCGCGCACCGTGATGGTCCCTGTTCGCGATCCAGCCCGGCGTGCGGTGCCGCGTCCGGGATGCGGTGTCGAGGACAGAACGGCGCGAACCGCTGCGCGCACGTCGACGGTCCGTGTTCGGCTTCCCGTCCGGCGTGCGGTGGCGCGTGCGGGATGCAGCAGCAGGAACAGGGCGGCACCGGTCCCCCACGCGACCACGGCCAGGGCCGTGAGCAGGCCGAATCCGCCGGTGGACAGCAGGAACAGCCCTGCGGGCGGGCCGGTCACCGCGCCGATCTGTCCGGCGATCATGTAGGCCGCGAAGCCCCGGGAGCGGCGGGCCGGCGCGACCCCGGCCAGCAGGGACTGGGCGGACGGGTGGAACAGCGCCCCGCCCACGGCGAGCACCACGGCCGCGAGGAGGAGTTCGGCCAGACCGCCGGCCGTGCCCAGCAGCGCGAATCCCGCTGCTCTCAGCGTGCAGGCCAGCGCTCCGGCGCGTGCGGGGCCGATCGCGTCGGTCAGCGCGCCGGCGGGCAGGAACAGCATGTACTGGGCCGCGACCCGCAGGCCGAGCACCAGGCTGACGGTCCCGGCCAGCAGGCCGAGGTCGTGGCGCAGGTGGACGACCAGGTGGGCCATCACGGCGAAGAAGCCGACCGAGATGGCGAGCTGCACCGCGATGACGATCACGATCACCCGGAGCCCCGAGGCCGGAGAGTCTGCGCCTCGTGCACCTTCAACCGGTAGGTCTCCGATGTCGCCGCCCCCGGACGAAGGGACCCAGCCGCCCCGGTCTCTGACCGGCGCGTCCCCGATGCCCGTGTGCACGCCCGGCGGGTGGCTCGGGCCGCGCGGGTCGGGGTGCGCGCGCGGCGAGGTGGTGTCGGGTGCGCGGTGCGGAGGCTTCACGTGATGGCGACGTCCAGTCGATCGTTCCAGGCGTGCAGGCGTGCGGGCGTACAGGCGTTGCGGGCGTGCGTGCGGGCGTGCAGGTGTGCGGGCGTGCGGAATTCGGGGGCTGCCTGCAGAGCAGACCAGACGTGTCGCCATCTGTCCAATATCGGAGTAACGGGAGAACCGATATCACAACCGATATCCGCCCTGCCCATCATCCCTGCGCTACAGACCTGGTAGCCGCCGCCCACGACGAACTCGACGAACTCGACGAACTCGACGAACTCGACGAACCAGCACGCACTCGGACCAAGAGCGCCGCGAGCTTGGTCAGCCGTAGTACTTCCTCGCGCCCTCGTGCAGGGGGACGGGCTCTGTCTTGGGGGCGTTGTCGCGGGTGATGCTCTTGGCCACGGGGTGGACCTTCTCCAGTTCGGCCTTGTGGTCGACGAGCAGCCTGGCCAGGCTCTCCGCGAGGGCCGGGTCCATCTTCTCGTTGACCACCAGCAGGTTGGGCACCGCGACCGTGGAGATTTCCGCCGAAGTCGAGTAGACGTCCTTGGCGATCGTGCCCGCCGCGTACACCGGGCCGTACTCGGCCTGCATCGGGGCCAGCACCTTGTCCAGCGGGACGAAGGCGACCTGGTCCTTGAGGCTGGTCACAAGGTCGGTGATGCCGGGGGTGGGCAGGCCTCCGGACCAGATCAGGGCGTCGAGGTTGCCGTCCTTGATGCCCTGCACGCTCTCCGGCAGGCCCAGCGACTGCCGGGTGACGTCCTTGTCCGGGTCGAGGCCCGCCGCTTTGAGCATGCGCAGCGCGATGACCTCGGTGCCGGAGTTCGGCGATCCCGTGGACACCCGCTTGCCCTTGAGGTCGGCGATGGACTTCACGCCCGACTCTGTGGTGGCCACCACCTGGGTGTAGTTGTCGTACAGGCGGGCGATGGCGCGGATCGGCTGAGGAGAGGTGAACGAGCCCTTGCCCGCGACCGCGTCGGCGGCGGAGTCGGCGAGGGTGAAGGCGATGTCGGAGTCGCCCCTGACGACCCGCTGGATGTTCTCCACCGAGGCGCCGGTCGCCTCGGCCGTCGCCTGGTAGCCAGGGATGTGCTTACCGATCTGGTCCGCCAGGCCTCCGCCGAGGACGTAGTAGACACCGGTGGTGTTGCCGGTGGCGATCGACAGCCGCTTGCCCGCGGTGGTGTTCGGGTCGCCGGTCCGCTCGGCGGACCGGTCACCGCCACAGCCGCCGAGGGCCAGCGACCCGGCGACCAGCAGGACGGCCAGGCGTCCGAGTTTCATGATCTTGCCTCCCGCGTTCGTAAGACCAGATGTAGTCCGATGGCGACCGCCAGGACCCCCGCCCCGGCGAGCACCGTGCCGGGTGACAGGAACAGCAACAGGACGGCGGCCACCCCGCACAGCGCCCTCTCGACCGGGCCCGCGGGGCCGGTCAGCCAGCCGCCGGTGGCGGCGGCCAATGCCGCCACCGCGAACGCCGAGACCGTGATGGCCACCAGGATCTCCCCCGCCGTCCCCTGCGCCAGCAGCCCCGAACCCGCGGGGGTAAGCACGAAGGCGAAAGGGACCAGGAAGGCCGGGAGCGTGTACTTCCAGGTCGCCATCATGGTCCGGTAGGCGTTGCCGCCGGTGATGGCCGAGGCCGCGAAGGCCGACAGCGCCGTGGGCGGGCTGACCTCCGACAGGACCGCGTAGTAGAAGACGAACATGTATGCCTCGGCCTGGGTGACCCCGAGGTCCATCAGCGCGGGCCCGATGATGATCGCCGCGATGACGAACGACGCGGTCACCGGTACGGCGAGGCCCAGTACGAGCACGGCCAGCGCGCACAGCAGCGCGGTGACGGCGAGGATCCCGCCCGAGGCTCCGACGATGAGGGAGCTCGCCTTGAGGCCCAGCCCGGTCAACGTGACGACGGCGACGATGAGCCCGGCGGCGGCGCAGGTGGCCGCGACCGGCAGCACCCCCGTCGTCCCCGCCGCCAGGGCGTCGGCCGCCCGCCGCGGGGTGAGCCTGTGGTCGCGGTCGAGGAAGGAGAGCGCGAAGGCGAGCAGCGTGGCGTAGACCACCGCCCGGAACGGCGACTGCCCCAGCGCCATCAGGATGACGATCACGAACAGCGAGCTGAAGTGGTATCCCAACCGCCGCAGCAGCGGCCAGAACCTCGGCGCGTCCACCTCGACCGCCCGCGTGCCGTACTTGCGGGCGTCGATCTCGATGGCCAGGAAGATGCCCAGGTAGTACAGGATCGTGGGGATCGTGGCGTAGATCAGCACGGTGAGGTAGCCGACCCGCAGGTACTCGGCGATGATGAACGCCGCCGCACCCAGCGTGGGCGGGGACAAAATCGCACCGATGCCCGCGGCCGCGAGCACTCCACCACCCTGCTCGGGGGGATAGCCCGCCCTGCGCAGGATCGGCCAGGCGACGCTGCCCACGCTCACCGTCGTCGCGACGCCCGAGCCGCTGACCGTGCCGAGCAGGAACCCGGCGAGGGTGACCGTGCGGCCTGGCGCCGAGCGTGAACGGCGGAAGGCCGCCAGGGAGATGTCCACGAAGAACTTGCCCGCGCCGGAGTGGTCGAGGACCGCCCCGTAGACGGTGAACAGGATGATGTAGGTGGCCGCCACGTCCAGCGGCACACCGTACACGCCGTCGGTGCCCATCACCGACGAGACGATGATCCGGTCGAGATCGTAGCCTCGGTGCCCGATGACCCACTCGAAGGGCAGGTAACCGCCGTAGTAGGCGTAGGCCAGGAAGGCGAGGCAGACGGCGGGCAGGATCCAGCCGACGGTGCGCCGGCAGGCCTCCAGCACGAGCAGGACGATGGCCGCGCCCGCCGCCACGTCGAGGGTCGTCGGGTCGAACGCGCGCCGGATGAAGTCGTCGAAGACGACCAGTGGGTAGAGACAGACCGCCAGCGACAGCCCCGCCAGCGCCCAGTCGACGGCGCCCGGGCGGTCGCCACCCCGCCGCCGCGGCTTGTAGCAGACGAAGGTGAGCGGCAGCACGACCGCAAGGAAGATCATCCGGTACGGCAGCACAGGGCCGGGGCGGAAAGCCCAGTACAGCACGTACAGCGAGAGCCCGAGTGCGACCAGTGTGACGGCCGCCGCCACACGGCCCGACAGCCGCCGCGCGGGCCGCTCGGCGTCGAACTCCGCGATCAGATCATCCGGTGCCCTGGTCTCTGCCAAACGCCGCCCCCACGTGTGAGCCGTCGATCTCTGACCGGACGTTACCCAGCCAGCTGACCACGTCCCGTCAGAACGAGATCACATTCTCATCCCGATTCCGGCGCGGGCGCCGTGGTTCGCGAGCTGCTACAGGGCGGATGCCGGCGTGGGGTCAGGTCGCTTGGGCGGTTGCCATCCATTTCTCCAGGCCTTCGGCGTTCAGGGGCAGGGCGTTCGAGAGGACCTCCGCGCCTTCGGTGGTGATGAGAAGGTCGTCTCGGGAAGGTGCGGGTGACGTCGGCGGTGTAGTGGCTGTTGACCTCGACGCCCATGTCGAGCAGGAGCAGTTCGTCCGGGAGCACCGGGCCGTCACAGCGCACCCAGTGCAGCGTGGGCGCGTGCTTGCCGCTGCCGACGATCGAGGCGTAGCCGGGGCCGTTGCCGTAAGCGCGGGCGTACCGGTCGAAGGTGCCCTGCAGCCACCGCTCCCCCGGCCCGGCGATCGCGGCCGGGATCTCGCGGACGACCGCGGCGACGCGGAAATGACGGGGCGCCGCCCGCCGAACCGATCAGCGGGCGGCGCGGGCGCGTCAGCCGGAGACGAGATCGAACGACTCCCAGGGGCCGATGGCCGTGCGGTTGGCGATCAGCGGCGCGGCGCCGGCGTTGTCGGCGCAGACGTACCTGCCGTTGGCCTGGGCCTTGAGGCTGATCGTGCCATCGGGGTTGGTGACCTGCTGGAAGGTCTCCCAAGCGCCGATGGCGTCGCGGTTGGCGATCAGCGGCTGGGCGCCGGCGTTCTCGGCCGTGACGTACTTGTTGTTGGACCTGGCGCGTAGCGCGATGTTGCCGTTGCCGAGGTCGACGCGTTCGAACTGTTCGTTCACGCCGGCGCTCGACGCGCTCGCGATGAGAGCGGATCCGCTGGGAGCCGTGACGTACTTGTTGTTGGCCCGCGCGCGCAGGCTCACCAAGGGGTTCTGACCGGCGGTGCCGAGGCCGAGCGTGGAGGCGGTGTCGCGGAGGGTCTTGACGCCCTGGTTGGGGGTGCCGGTGAGCCTGCTGGAGGTGTACGCGCTGAGGGGCTTGGCGGTGCGCTCGACCACGTAGACGGCGCCGGCCGCGGTGGCGAAGGTGAGCTCGGCGGCGGAGCTCGTCGTGATGGTCGCGTTGTCGGACGTCCGGCGGACGCGGACCTGCTGGCCGCTCCACGGGTTCACCACGGTGGCCTGCTTGCCGTACAGGCTCTTGAGGCCGGCGTACTTGGTCTCGCCGCCCTCGCGCTCGGAGCTGACGAGGAAGCCGTCCTTGGCCAGCAGGGTGAACTTCCCGATGAAGGACGAGCCGCCCGGCGCGGCGGGGAAGACACGGATCTTGTCGTTGTAGCTCTGCATGAGCGACTCGTTCAGTGCCGTCAGGTGCACGCCGAGGTACTCGAAGACGCCGTTGGTGTTGCTGGTCATGCCGTTCGGGTAGTTCTGGTACTTCTGCAGCATGGTCTTCATGCCGTTGTAGGCCTGGTCGCCGAGGCCGAGCCGGGCGGCCTGCACGGCGTCGTTGGACCAGACGTTGCCGTAGGGGAACGGCCGCTGGTTCCAGGTGCCGACGGCGGTCTGGTAGTCGGGGTAGCCGATTCCGGTGACGTCGTAGGGCCAGATCAGCTCCGCCGCGACGTTCTCGTTGTTCCTGGTCTGCGCGATCGGCGGCTGGTGCGGCTGGTAGGCGCCGCCCGAGACCACGTAGGGCGCCAGGTGGTCGAGCACGTTCTGCCATCCGGCGCGCAGGCCGCCGTCCACGCCGAGCTGCTGGCTCGCCTGGATGGTGAGCGGGAAGATGCCGCGCACGGCGGCCAGGTCGGTGATGGCGTTGCGGACGTTCCAGTACGTCTCGTGCGAGTTGGAGTTGGCCATGTAGTAGGTGTTGGTGCCGCTGTCGTGGGACAGCATGGCGGAGTAGAACTTCGCGGTCTCCCGCATGAACGGGTAGGCCACATCGCGCAGGTAGGCGGTGTCGTTGGTGTACCGGTACCGCATGTACATGCTGTAGGCGGCCTCGTAGCCGGTGGACAGGATGTTCTTGGTGTAGTCGCTGCCGACCGTGCCGCGCGCGTTGCCGTCCCAGCCCATGGTCTCCGGCACCCACAGGCCGTCCACGCCGTACCGCGTCTGGGTGTAGGACTTCAGCGCGTTGTAGTTACGGCTGTAGAGGTTGTTGTGGCGGTCTATCAGGTCGGAGTGGTTGGCGGCGAGGAAGGAGAGGTAGACGTCGCGCTGGTTCCAGTACCAGTACGCGTTGCTCCACTTGGTGTTGTCCTGCGTGGCGCGGAAGACGCCGTTGATGAAGTGGGCCGGATAGTTGCCGTACCCCGCGGCGGCGATCATGTAGGTGGACAGGTAGTAGACGTTCTCCAGGTAGTCGGCGTCGCCGGACAGCCCGGAGTACTGGACGAACGACTTGGCCCAGAACGCGTGCCACCAGCCGCGGTAGTTGTTCAGCGTGGTGGCGTACCCGGTGGACTTGACCGAGGCGAGCTGGCTGCGCGCCTGGGCGAGCGAGTCGCGGTTCGGCGCGTTGATCCGGCTCGCGGCGGTGAACCAGATCGTGTAGCCGGAGGTCGGGGTGATGGTCAGCCGGACCGTGCGTGAGTCGACCACCTGGGTGGAGAAGCCGGCGCCCTCGACCGTGGCGGCCAGGGTGTAGCCGAATCCGTTGGGGTCGGCCTGCCCGCGGCTGAGCCCCGCGGCGCCGGAGTCGGCGAAGGTGGAGATGGTCTTCCAGGTGTTCAGGTCCGGGACGTCCGCGCTGTTGGTGACGGTCGCCGGGTCCCACATGCTCAGCGTCAGGGCGATGTTCGACACGCCGCCGCGCGAGTCGTCCACGTGGATGCCCATCACCTCGGAGTTCGGCGACCCGAGCACGGTGACGGTGCGGTTGGCGTCGTACTTGGTGACGAGCGTGCCGTCGTACAGCGACAGCCGCTGCTGGAAGGTGGTGTAGCCGGTGTCCATGCCCGGGCTGGTGGACAGGTTCACCAGGCCCGCCGCGTACGCGGACTGCTCGGACAGGTCCACCCCCGAGGTCTGCATCGTCAGCCCGTTCTGGCTCCAGGCCATGGCTCCGGTCCGGCCGTTGCCCACGGTCAGGCCGTGCAGGGGGTTGGTGTTGGGCCGGTTGTACACGATGTCGTGCTTGGACAGGTAGCTCGCGTAGTCCACGTTCAACGTCCCGCTCGCCTGGTCGAAGGCGGCGTCGGTCGTCGAGGCCGCCGCGGGCGCGGCGGCGGCGCCGGTCAGCAGGCCCGCGACGAGCGTCAGCAGGGGGAGGGACCGTAAGAGCCTCATCACCGTGATCGTCCTTTCCTGGTGGACTCTTTCCTGGTGGTGGCCGCCCCCTCGTTTCCTCGGGTGAACGCATCGCGGCATCGCGGATCGTCGCCCGGCCGGTTGCGGTTCGGCCCGGCGATGGAGGAATGGTGCGTGGTCGGGCAGGGAAAGCTCGGGTCACTGAGGGTGGAGAAGGCCGCGGACGTGCGACGCCGGCGATCGGCGACCGGCCTGGCACGCCGCGGGCCTCTCCCACAGCACAGCTCTGACGAGGCTTCCGCGCGCCGCCTCCGGCACAAGGCGCCGCACAGTTCCGGTATCAGAGCCGTTAGCACGCAGTGAACATCGGATGTATTGCCCCGTCAATAGGGTCTTCGTCCCCCATGAACCAGCATTTCGGCACATATTTGCTCATCGGCGCTGACAAACAGGGATTTTGCTGGAAGCACCGTCAGAGAGAGCCGTTCCCCGCGCCGCAAGAGATCCGATGTGTGGTGAGCCAGGTGGGCGGTTCAGCCGGGCGGGTACGGCGGTTCGCCGGGGGCCGAGGGGGGACTCGGCGGGGTGTCGGCGGGGTGTCGCGGCCCCTACTTCGGAGCCGGGGGAAGCGGGACCCACTTGTGCGACCAGTTGATGAGCGCCTCGACGACGGGCTCGAGCTCGTGGCCCTTGTCGGTGAGGTGGTACTCCACCTGGACAGGGGAACTGGCGATCACCCGCCGCTCGATGATCCCCTCGGTCTCGAGCCGGCGCAGCCGCTGGGCGAGCATGGTGTCGCTCACCCCGTCGATCGCCTGCTTTATCTCGGCGTACCGATGCCGACCGGTGAACAGGGCCCGGATGATGGCGCCCGACCAGCGCGCGCCGATGAGCTCGACGGCGATGTGGAACCGGGAGCAGATCGGGTGCGGTTCAGTCATGCCGTCCTCAACATTCCCGAGTCCCGCGGCCTTCCGTAGCCCTCACATCAGAACTGTAGTCCAGGTCACCCATTATAAGAAATACTTAGTCACTACGGTATGTTGAGCAGCGCGTCCGCACATCCTGTCAACTGAAGGAGTACCGTGTCCAAGCCGATCCTGCAGGTCGTCCTCGCGAGCACCCGTCCCGGCCGGGTAGGCAAGCCGGTGGCGGAATGGTTCGTCGATCACGCCGGCGCTCAGGGCGTCTTTGACGTGGAGCTCATCGATCTGGCGGAGGTGAACCTGCCGTTCATGGACGAGCCGAACCACCCCCGGCTCCAGCAGTACATCCACCCGCACACCAAGAAGTGGAGCGCGACCGTCGAGCGGGCCGACGCGTTCGTCTTCGTCTCCCCCGAGTACAACCACGGCTTCAACGCCGTGCTGAAGAACGCCCTCGACTACCTGCACAACGAGTGGCGGTACAAGCCGGTGGGCTTCGTCACCTACGGCGGCGTTGCCGGGGGCACCCGGGCGCTGCAGATGCTCAAGCCGGTCGTCTCCTCGCTGAAGATGGTGCCCGTGGTCGAGGCGGTCATGATCCCGTTCGTCAACCGGCTCCTCGACGATGAGGGCCGCCTGCGCCCCGACGACGTCATAAGCGACTCCGCCACCGCGATGGTCGCCGAACTCGCCAAGCTCTCCGCGGCGTTCGAGACCCTGCGGACTCCCGCCGTCCCCGCCTGATCATCAGCCCGGAGGCTGGCGCCACCGACCCGTCCGGGCCACGGAGGCCACAGCTCATCCGTGAATCTTATGCACAAGCGTCTGGCATGTGATGCGGACGCAGGTGTATGGTGATCTACGCATTAGGCGCAATTCGCCTTTGCCGTGACAGATTCCGGAGGGCGCGTGCAGCCGCTGTCGGCGGGTGATCCGCAGGAGATAGGTCCGTACCGGGTCGTGGGGCGCCTCGGGGCGGGTGGCATGGGGCTCGTCTACGCCGGCGTGGACGGCGCCGGGCGGCGGGTGGCCGTCAAGCTCGTGCACGAGGCGCTGTCCACCGACCTGGAGTTCCGGCGCCGGTTCAGCAGGGAGATCTCCGTGCTGACCGAGGTCGACGGGGCCTGCGTCGCGCGCGTGCTCGGCTCCGACTCCGGCACGGAACGCCCGTGGCTCGCCACAGAGTTCATCGCCGGCCCCACGCTCGAACAGCATGTACGAGCCGAGGGCCCGCTGACCGGCGACGCCCTGTACGGCCTGGCCGCCGGGCTGGCGGAGGCGCTGGTCGCCATGCATGCCGTGGACGTCGTCCACCGGGACCTCAAGCCGTCGAACGTGATCCTCTCCCCGCAGGGGCCACGCCTGATCGACTTCGGCATCGCCAAGGTCCTGGACGGCACCTCGATGACCCACACCGGGACGCTGATCGGCTCGCCCGGCTGGATCAGCCCCGAAGAGTACGGCGAGGGCCCGGCCGGCACCCCGGCGGACGTGTACGGCTGGGCCATGCTGCTGCTCTTCGCGGCCACCGGCGAGGCCCCCTACGGCACCGGCCGGCCGGAGGTGCTGGCCTACCGGGTACGAGAAGAAACCCCGGACCTCACGGCCGTGCCCGAGGGGCTGCGCGAACTCGGCGGCCACGCGCTGGACAAGGATCCGGAGAAGCGGCCGGCCGCCGACGACGTGCTCGCGGCGGTGACGCGGGCATGGCGCGGCGAGGAGTACGAGCAGGAGCCGGCCGCGCCGGACATCACGTCGTTCATCCAGCGCACCTGGGTGATGCCGCAGAACGCGACGTCCATCTGGCCCGAAGCGGCCGCCCCGGTCGCACTCCCCGGGCCCGGAACGTTCCAGGTCTCGGTGGTTCCCCAAGGCCCAGGAGAGCTCCCATCGCCCGCGACCAGCCAGGTGATGATCGTCGCCCGGCGGCGTGGCGGGTCCTGGCTCCACGCCTACGTGGCCACCGCCGTGGCGGTGACCCTGATCGCGGTGACCGCGATCATCGTCAACTCCGTCTCGGAACGTTCCATACAGGTCGCCGCCACAACGGCCTCCACGTCGGCGACGGCGCCTCGCTCTACCCCGGCGAGCACGACGACGACCTCCACTCCGACCCCGACCCTCGCGAAGACGGCCGTGAAGAAGCCCCGATTCAAGGGCAAGGCCGTGTCGTTCAAAGGCATCAAGATGACCCTGCCCAAGGGGTGGCGCATGTTGGAGGTCGACAAGGACTACGCCTGCATCGAGTCACCGCGCTCCCGCGGGACGAGCGGTCCATGGGATTTCGTCTGCCGCCCCGATTCAATGGTGATCCAGCTCAAGTCCACGAAGGATGATTGGCCCGGCTTCGGCATCGAGGACGCCAGGTTCGGTTTCCTGTGGGGTCAGCACGTGCCGTGCCTGGCAGGGGGCACCGTCGCGCGGGACCCCTACGGATCGTATTCCAGCACGTCGGGCGAGGCCGGTCTCTACTACGGGATCGACCCGTACAGGTCCCGGCTCGTCCACTCGGGCCTGGCGAAGATGGGCGACGGCAGGAAGGCGTTCTACCGGCAATGGCAGGTGGCCTGCGACGTCAACGTCAACCAGGCGTACACGATGAAGATCTGGCATCTGCCGCAGTCGAAGGTGTCGCTCTACGTGCTCAGCGCCCTTCCCGCGGACGCCAAGGGATACCGGCAGATCATCGCCTCGGCCGACCTGCTCGGATACAAGCACGCGGCCAAATTGTGAAGCACCTGTCGTCTGCGACGGCGGGAATGCCAGAGCGGACTCGAAATCAGGGCCGCCTGGTTCAATGTCCGTATTGTCGCTGACGGCGGGCGCGTTAGTTGTCCTATTGAGGATGAAGGGGCCGCTCGGTGAGCGTGTGGTATGGGCCACACGGTTCCGGAGTGGACCGCTTCTCTCCGAACTTGGTCGTCGAGTCGGTCACGGCCACCTTCCGGATCTCGTCAGGCGTCATCCCGAAACACTTCGCAGATCCGCGCCACGCAGGTCCGCTCCGGACAGGTTCGCGCCGCCCAGTTGGGCGTCGTACAGGTCAGCGGAACGCAAATCTGCTTTGCCCAGGTTCGCATCGGTCAGATTCGCTCTGGTGAGGCACGCAGCCGCCGCGTTGGCCGAAGTCAGGTCCGCGGCCCACAGGCCGGCGAAGGTGAGGTCCGCGCGAGTCAGGTCCGCGCGGCTCAGGCGTGCCTTGGACAGCTCAACGCGGGGGAAACGCGTCTCTGAGAAGTCTGCGAGCGCGTCTCCCTGGACGGTCAAGGACGAGGCGATGGTCAGGGCCTCGTGGACGTCGGACGGCAGCCGTTTGATCGTCCGGGTCAGATAAAGATCGCGCAGCGGCGCGGTGCACTGTGACGCCGGTGGTCGTGTTGTGTAGAAGTCATGGTTACGGACGAAGGCGGCGAGGACGTTCCGTATGGTGAGGCGGTCCTTGGGAGAATCGGCGGCGATGCGCTGCAAGGCGTAGATGGCACCGAGTCGCACGTCGGCTGTCGGGGAGGCGAGTTGCTCGACGGCTTTGGTGTACCAAGATCAGACGTCCTGGAGCAGCCTGAAGATGACAGGCGGCTAGGGGGTCTCGGAGTTGAGGAGTCTTTCGACGTCGCGGTCGTGCGCCTCGATCTCGGCCTTGGCCGCCTTCGGGCTCCATTTGCCGACCAGCGGCAGCATGAGGGGGATGAATATGATCTGCGCGGCCACGCAGATCCAGAACCAGGTCTGCCACTGGCCGGGCGCCGCCGCGGCGGCGCTCTTGATCTCGGCGAGCTTCTCCAGCAGGGCGGCCGACGGGTTGGCGCCGGCGGCCTTGGCCGCCTCCAGGTACGCCGGAGCCTCGACCAGCGCGTTCATGCTGCTGACGACGTAGGGGACGAAGAACAGGGACGCGGTGACCACCATGCGCAGGATCCAGCCCCACACCGCCAGGCCGGTCGCCGTCAGCGCGGGGTTGCGGCGTTCGATCGTCTCGGTGAACGCCGCCATCCACGGCGCGTAGGCGATGGCCAGCCCCGCGGCCAGGATGCTGATGATCACCACCAGGGCACCGTAGCCGGTCTCGGGATGGGTGGCCCTGGTCAGGAAGACGATCGTCATGGCGACGGAGATGACGGTGCCCAGGACCATGAACGGCTTGCGGACCCGCAGCCGGTCCGACACGATTCCGGCGATCACCAGCACGACCCCGTCGATCGCCCAGTACCAGGTGTTGAGGCCGTTGGCCTCCGAGGTCGAGAAACTGAAGATCGTCGTCAGGTAGATCGTGAAGAAGGCGACCGCGGTGTAGTAGATCAGCAGGAAGATCGAGATGCCGAGTGCCGGCGCGACGATGTCCCAGCGCATCATCTGGCGCCACGGATGGGACAGGTCCACGTTGTGGAGCTTCGCCCGCGCCTCGATGATCGCGCGGTCCCGCATGCTGATCATGACCTGGTCGCGCAGTCCCGGGGAGAGCTCGCGCAGGCCGAAGAAGGCGATGACGAACATCAGCAGACCGACCACACCGACGATGTAGAACTGGCTCTGCCAGGTCTGCAAACGGGTGAGCGTGGCGTTGGCCACGGCGCTGACCACCAGGCTGCCCGCCACCGGCCCGAGCGTCCAGAAGCCCATCGCGGTGGCGCGGCCCAGCTGCGGCGAGAAGTCCCGGACGAGGGCGGGCGTGGCGACCAGGATCACCCCCTCGACGACCCCGATGACGCTGATGAGCACCGCGAAGACGAAGGCGCTGGGTGCGACGGGAACGAGGAACATCAGCACGCCCGTCACCAGCAGGCCGTAGGTCACCAGGTTGGCCCGGCCCCAGCGGTCGGCGAGCCCGGCCGCGAGCGAGCCGAACGCGCCCACCAGGTTGGAGACGACGAGGATGTTGACGTAGTAGGTGAACGACATCTTGAAGTGGGCGAGGATCAGTGGCGCGACGCCGCCACCCACGTAGAGCTCGTAGTAGAGGACGACCGTGGCGAGCACCGCGACGACGAGATACCGCATGCGCGGCCCTGTGTCGGGATAGGTGTCGAGCTGCCGGTTCCACCAGCGACCGGCGACCGAGGGGCCGGGCTCGGACATCGTGACCATGGACGCTCCTGACCAGCCTCGCCCGGATGCCGTTCGCGGGGGGACTTATCGCGCAGGTAAACAAGCGTTCATTCAGTCGTACGCCGCCGCGGATACTGCGTCAAGAGCTGGTCATGAGCGAGACTTGACGCATGACCGAGACCCCGGCCGCCCGGCAACTGGCGGCGGCCGCCGTCGACCTCTTCTACCGCCAGGGCGCCAAGGCCACGACGGTGCGGGAGATCACTCAGGCCTGTGGGCTCACGGCGGGCTCTCTCTACAACCACTTCGTCTCGAAGGAGGAACTCCTCTACACCGTCGTCAGGGACATGCATCTCGGGCTGGAAAGGGAGGTGGAGCGAGCGCAGTCGGCGGCTCCCGACCCGACCGGCCAGCTGATCGCCATCGTGCGGGTCTACGTGGACCAGCACGCGCGGCACCGCAAGTCCTCCCGGGTGGCGAACGTCGAGTACACCCTCCTCAACGCAGAGCGGCGAGCCGAGATCGTCGACATCCGCAGGCGCCTTCGCGACCGGCTCACCTCCGTACTCCTCGCCGGCCAGGCGACCGGCGCCTTCGACCTCGGCGGTGACGCTTTCGACGGTGCGGACCGGAGCACCGCGACGCTGGTGGCCACGGCCATTCTGGACATGTGCGTCCACGTCAGCGCCTGGTTCCATGAGGGCAGGCCGCTCTCCACGGCCGAACTCCAGGAACGCTACGTCCTTCTCGCGCTGCGCATGGCGGGCTCCTGAAGGTCCCACCCACTGAGGCTCGAGGCTCCTGAGGTCCCGCCACTGAGGCTCGTGAGGCTCCTGAGAGCGATTATCCGGTTGCCCTGGTTGAGAGGATCAGAGCATGACGCGAATTGGGATCTTCCTGTTCGAGCAGGTGGAAGAGCTGGACGCTGTGGGTCCGTGGGAGGTCTTCGGGATGTGGGCGAAGGCCTGCCCCGAGGAGGCGGAGCTCGTCGCCTTCGCGCAGGCGCCGGGCCCGGTCCGGGCCGCGAAAGGGCTGACCCTGCATGCCGACCATGGGATCGACGACGTCGGCCGGCTCGACGTGCTCGTACATCCTGGGGGCGCCGGAACCCGGCCGCAGCTGAAGGACGCCGGTCACCTCGCGTGGGTGCGCGATCAGCGTTCCCAGGTTCCGTTGATGGCCAGTGTGTGCACCGGGTCGCTGGTGTACGCCGCCGCGGGATTGCTGGAGGGGCGCCCGGCGACCACCCACTGGGGCAGCCTGGATCGGCTCGCCGAGCTGGACCCGAGCATCGACGTACGTCGTGCGGACCGGTTCGTGGACGACGGTGACGTGGTCACCTCGTCCGGCGTCTCCGCCGGGATCGACATGGCCCTGCACCTGGTGGCGCGGCTCGCCGGGGCGGATCGCGCCAGACAGGTCCGCCGCAACATGCAGTACGACCCCCAGCCGCCGATCTGACGGAGCGGGGAGACCCGATCTGCCGGAGCGGAGACCCGACGCGCCGCACGTCTTCGACGCCCTCCGGCCCGACACCACCGCGGTGATCATCATGGAGCACATCTGAGGCCGCGGCCGGACGGCTAGGACCCTACTTCCGGCCGACGGCGCAGAACTCGTCCATCTCGCGCAGGCCATGGAGGTCGAGGAACTCGGGCTTCCACTTCGGGCACGAGACCACGCCGGGCTTCACCAGTTCCAGCCCGTCGAAGAAGGCCGCTATCTGCTCGGGGTCGCGCAGGTGGTACCGGGACGGGGCGACCACGTTCCACTGCCGCACCGCCTCGATCACCCGGTCGCCGGTGACGACACTCGTGCTGTGGGTGATGGCGAGGTAGCTGCCCGCGGGTACGGCGTCCAGCAGCCGGGTGACGATCGACTTGGCCTCGTCGTCGTCGCCGATGAAGGGCAGGATGCCCAGCATGATGATCGCGACCGGCCGGGTGAAGTCCAGCGTCCGGGCCGCCGCCCGCACGATGGCCTCCGGGTCGCGCGCGTCGGCGTGGACGTAGTCGGTCCTGCCCTCGGGGGTGCTGGTGAGCAGCTTCTGCGCGTGCGCCAGGACCAGCGGGTCGTTGTCGGCGTACACGACGCGGCACTCGGGTGCCGCGCGCTGCGCGACCTCGTGGGTGTTGTCGAAGGTGGGCAGGCCGGTGCCCACGTCCAGGAACTGCCGGATCCCCGCCTCTTCGGCGAGGTAGCGGACGGCGCGCCCCAGGAACGCCCGGGAGTGGCGGGCGATGTCGACGATCTCCGGCAGCACCGTCATGGTCTGCTCGCCGGCCTCGCGGTCCACCGGGTAGTTGTCCTTGCCGCCCAGCCAGTAGTTCCAGATGCGGGCCGCATGCGGCACGGCCGTGTCGATGGCGGGCCGGTCGGGGGTCGTCGCGTCGTCTGTCACCGGGGACTCTCCTGCCCTGCGGGATGCGCAACATCCGCGTGTTGGTACCCGGTGATCATCGCACCCGGACACTCCGGTCGTGCGGTGAATGGCGTGAGAGCACCCTGGCATTCACGCCGGTCGGCCACGCTCGACCGCTGACCGGCCGGCGCCGGCCCCCTCCCCGCCGGGGGACTTCGTGAGATCACCCTGGGGTTCACGCCGGTCGGCCACTGACCGGCCGGACGGCGCCGGCCCCTCCCCGCCGGGGGGACGGGGCGCGGGCGACCGATCGCGCCCGTCCGGGGACGTCATTTGCGGCGGACCACCCGAAGACCGGCGCCCTCGTGCCACATCTCGATCACCAGTTGGTCCCCTTCGACGTGCGTGAGGACGACCTCGGTGACATCGATGCGGAACAGATGGAAGTCCTGCCCGGGCGGGCCGCCGTAGCTCTCTCGCACCTGCCGGTCGGTGATCTCGACGGCTTTTCCGGCGAGCTTGGCGTCACCGCTCCACGCGCCCGGGTCGGCCTCGTCAGGATCCTCTGACGCGCTGTGGATCGCCACCCGGGGGTCCCGGCGCAGGTCGAGCGCCTTGAGCGCCCCGAGCATCGAGCCCAGCCAGACCTCACCCTCCTTGAACTCCACCTCGGTGCCGCTGATGCGCGGCGAGCCGTCTCTGCGGAGTGTGGCCATCGTCTTGTGCTTGCTCTTCCCCATGATCGCGACCACTCGGGCGGCCAGCTCGAGGATCTCCTTCTCGATCTCCTGCCATGAAGCCATGGCACCATCGTGCCGTCCGCCACCGACATTTCCGCGCGGACGGCACGGGGGCTTGCTCGGCTACGGGCCGCCTGGTCGTCACACGCTCAGTGCCGGACGACCACGACGGGGCCGCGCGCGTGATGGGCCACGGCGTGCGCGGTGGATCCCAGGCCGAACGAGGCGCGGGTGCCGGCATGGGCTCCGATGATCGTGAGGTCATGAGCCGCCGACGCCTCGATCAGGGCCTTCGCCGGGTGTTCGCGGACGACCTGCTGAGTCAGCGTGACGTCGGGGTTCTTCTCCCGCCAACCGGCGATGACCTCGGCGAGCAGGAGCTCCTCCTCCCGGCCGACGGCGTCGATGTCGTACACGACGGGCAGTATGTCCCCCGGGGCGCTGGAGGGATGGGTCCAGGCATGGAGGACCCGAAGGGCGGCGCCGCGCGACTCGGCCTCCCGGAACGCGAACTCCAGAACGGGCTGCTGGTCGGGCCGCCCGGTCACACCCACGACGATCTCTCCGCGCTCGCGGTCGTGCCGCTCCCGCACGACGGCCACCGGACATGGTGCCCGGGAGGCGACGTACCGGCTCACGGAACCGAGCAGCAACTCGGTGAACCCGCCGCGCCCGCGGTTCCCCATCACGACCAGCCATGCTCCTTCCGCGGCGGCGACGAGCGCCTCCGATGGCGCGCCATTGACGATCTCGGCACTGACCCGCACGTCCGGATGGCCGGCCCGGGCCCGGTTGGTGGCCCGCTGGAGCAACTCCTGCGCGGCCTCCGCCTCCTTCGGCCCCCAGTGTTCCGGCTGCGGGACCAGCGGGACGTGGTGGGTCCACTGCAGGGCCGCGTGGATGATCCGCAGCGGCGCGCCATGCAGCGCGGCCTCCGCCCCGGCCCACGCGACGGCCTCGAGCGAGGACGGCGACCCGTCGACGCCGACGACGATCGGTTCTCTCATGACGTTTCACCTCTCGCTCCCGTACGCGACGCGACGCGACGCGACGCGGCACGGCACGGCACCGGCATCCGGCATTCCGGGTACTCGGCATCCGGGCATCCGGCCGGCGGATGAAGCACAGCACAGGATCACGGCCTGCACCGGCACGCCTGTGTCCCATCCCCTGGAAGGTCACGGCGAAAACGCAAGACGTGCCGAGCTCGAACACAGGAACATCGGCACACACGCTCCGGCGACTTCCCGTAAGCCACGAACGCTTTTATTGTGCATTCGATTCACATGTGCTCTACTAGCTGCATCACGGCGTTGCCGGCTCTCGCGCGAACAGAGCCTGCCGGCCGCGCCGACCGCGTGATCCCTTCCCCTTCGTCAGGAGCTTCGTCATGCATGGAAACCAGCGAAACGAGGGACCGCCGCAGCAGCACGGCTACGCGCAGCCGTACCCGCAGACCGTGATCGTGCAGAAGAAGGGCGGCGGGTGCCTGCGCGCGTTCCTCATCGGGGCCGCGGTGATGGCCGGGCTCATCATCCTCGGCTCGCTGCTCCGCGGAGGCGCTTCGAGCGACGGGACGTCCGAGGACACCGGCAGCGCGGCGGAGTCCGCCGCGTCCTCCACGTCGCCGAAGAAGCAGGCGAAGCCCGAGCCCGAGCAGCCCGGCGTCGGCGACGTCGTCAAGGACGGCAAGTTCGCCTTCAAGGTGACGAAGGTCGAGAAGGGCCTGCCCCAGGTCGGCGAGGGTTTCACCGTCTCCAAGGCACAGGGCCAGTACGTGCTCGTCCACATCACGGTGAAGAACATCGGTGACGAGGCTCAGCTCTTCACCGACTCGGCGCAGAAGCTGCTCGACACCAAAGACCGCCAGTACGACGCGGCCACCGGGGCCGCCGTCATGGGGCTGGAGAACTCCAACGCCTTCCTGAAGAACATCAATCCGGGCAACTCCGTACGCGGCATCCTGCTCTTCGACGTGCCGAAGAACTTCAAGCTCAGAGCCGTCGAACTGCACGACTCGATCTTCTCCGACGGCGTCGCGGTGACCCTGTCCTGACCTCCCGCGCGGCTCCGACCACAGGCCGCGCGCCCACCTTCGCAGCACAGACCGCGCGCCCGCCTCCCCCGCCTTCCTCTCCCCACCGACAGGACCCTCTCCCCACCGACAGGACGAGTGCCATGCACGTCACCGCACACCTGGATCTCGACGTGGTCCCCCTGGACCAGGACGACGAGGTCACGATCCTGGTGCAGATCACCGCCCCGCCGCCGGCACGCGCCGGGAACCGGCCGCCCGCCACCCTCCAGGTCGTCCTTGACCGCAGCGGATCCATGAGCGGCGGCCGCCTCGAAGGAGCCCAGCGCGCCCTGATCTCCCTGATCGACCGGCTGGACCCGTCCGACGACTTCGGCTTGGTCAGCTTCGACGACACCGCGCGGGTGGAGGTGCCCGCCGGCCCGCTCGCCGACAAGGCGGCCGCCAAGCGCAGGGTGGCGGCTCTCGTGCCCGGCGGGTCCACGGACCTGTCGAGCGGATTGCTGCGCGGCATCCAGGAGGCCCACCGGAGCGCGGCCGGCCGCGGCGCGACGCTGCTGCTGATCTCCGACGGCCACGCCAACATGGGCGTCACCTCCCCCGCGCGGCTCGGCGAGGTCGCCATGGCGGCCCACCGGCAGGGCGTCTCCACGACCACCCTCGGGTACGGCCTCGACTACGACGAGACCCTGATGGCCGCCATCGCCGACTCCGGGGCGGGCAGCGCCCTGCACGCCGAGGACCCGGACACGGCGGGACGGCTGATCGCCGAGGAGGTCGACGGCATCCTGGCCAAGACGGCCCAGGCGGCCTCGCTGACCGTCACCGCCCTCGCGCCCGGCACTCAGGTGATCGTCTACGGCGGGCCGCCCGGGCATCGGCTGCCCGACGGGTCGATCATGACCGAGCTGGGCGACTTCTACGCGGGCGAGACGCGCAAGACGCTGCTCCGGCTGGTACTCCCGGGCATGTCGGCGCTCGGCCCGGCCACCGTCGCGCGGCTCGCCTTCACCTACGTGGACGCCGGGACGCTGACCACGTACACCGTCACCGTCCCGGTCACCGTCAACGTCCTGCCCGGGGACGAGGCGGCGGGCCGTACGCCGGACCTGGTGGTGCGGGCAGAGCGCCTTTTCCAGGACGCCCAGGACGCCAAGCGGCAGGCCGCGGAGGCCATACGCCGCGACGACGTCGCCGCGGCCGAGCGGCTTCTCGCCTCCGCCCGCGAGGAGCTGGAGAGGGGGCTGGCCTGGGCGCCGAACGCCGAGGAACTGGCCGCCGAGGTGCGGGAGCTGCAGGGGTTCGCCCGCGACGCCTACATGCACCGCAAGCGGGTCTCCAAGGAAGCCCTCGCGAGCTGGCACCGCGGCACCCGCAAGCGCGGCCGCCCCTCCCCCGACCCCAGTCACCCGTCCGGCGAGCACCCCTCCCCGGGACCCGGTGACCCGTCCGGCGAACGCCCCTCCTCCAGACCCGGCGACTCCTCCGACGATCCATCCAGCGATCCGTCCGATCAGGGCTGAGCACGCAAAGCAGCACACCCCCCTTCACGCAAGGAGAACGACCATGTTCCGCCGTTTACTCGCCCTGCTGACCCTGGCCGCCGTCGCGTTCACCACCGGTGGCGTCGGCGCGACGTCCGCCTACGCCGACACCAAGTACCGGGGTGAGGGTGACCAGGTGCTGCGCATCCGCGCCACCAAGAAGCCCGGTGTCATCCGTTTCACCCATGACGGTGCGGCCAACTTCATCGTCTACACGATCAAGCCGAACGGCCGGAAGGACGCCCTGCTGGTCAACGAGATCGGTCCCTACGACGGCACCGTGCTGTACAACGCCTACGCGAGCAAGGGCGTCATCGGCCTGGCGATCAAGGCGGACGGGGCCTGGACGGCGACCTTCAAGCCCGTCTCCGGCGCCCGCTGCTGGTGCTCGGCGACCCTGCGCGGCACCGGTGACCAGGTGCTCAAGCTGAGCCCCACAAGGGGACTGCGCACCATGCGCGCCACTTACGGCGGCGACGCCAACTTCATCGTGTACGGCTACACGCGCCTCGGCTCCTACCCCGACCTGCTGGTCAACGAGATCGGCGCCTACAAGGGCAAGGTGCTGCTCCCCACCGGCACCCGCCTGGTGACCGTCAAGGCCGACGGCCCCTGGACCCTGGTCCGCCGCTGAGAGTTGCCAGGAGCCGTCCGGGCTCGTCGCGCGAGAGAAGGAGCGGCGGACGGACACCGCCCTCACTCCCCTCTCGACCTGGCAGATCGACGCAATTGAACTGTTACACCGTTCCAAGTAAGCACGGACAGCCGAGGGCTAACATCTTTCACGCTGCAAATTCTTGAGAGCCAAGAATGGGCGAGAAAGGCGGCGGACAAGCGCTGGTCTCACCGAACGGCACGCGCAGAATCGACCTGAAGGAGAACCCCGCATGACCACGCCGGCGTCTCGCGCCCGTGACCCTCTTCTCGTCGATGCGACGACCCGGCTGGTGGAGTTCCTTCGCGAGCTCGCGACCGCCCGGCACCCGCCGATTCGGGATCTGAGGAGTCACGGCCAGGTCCTCTGGCTGGCCGACCTGCCGAGCACGGTCGATCCGCACCGCGCGGCCGGGCTCGGCGAGGTGTTCCTCTCGGTTGATCACGTCCGGAGCACGCCGCCTCCCGCACCGCCCGAGGTGCTCGACAGGTGGCTGCTCGAGAACCAGGTCAGCGACCCTGATCTGGACGCGCCGGAGCTGGCAGGGAACGGTCCACGCGACGTCGAGGAAGCCGGCGAGGACGGGGAGCCGCGGCTGCGGCGGGAGACGCAGCGGGACCGGCCGGACGTCGTCGAGGCGTACGGCGGGTGGCTGCCGCGGTGGCAGGCGTGGGCTGAGGAGGAACGCCGGCGAGTACGGCAGCAGACCTGGCATCGCGACCTGTACTCGATCTCCATGCAGCTTGCCCAGCTCGACGACGAGTGGGAACTGGTGGTGGCCACCGGCCTGCTGTCCTGGATCTCTCCCGACGGCACGCGAGTCCGCGACCATCTGCTGTCCACCCGCGCCCACCTTCGGGTGGACCAGGACACCGAGCGCATCGACGTGGTGCTCGGTGAGACGGCCGCCTCGCTCAGGGATCGCGAGTTGCTGGCCGATCTCTCCGGGGTCACGCCGCACCGTACCGACCGCCTCCGGCAGCGCGTCCGTGAAGGCGAAGGCGTCGCACTGCAGGGTTCGGTGACCGACCTGCTGACGTCGTGGTGCGACCGGGGGCTGGAGGCGGAGACCGAGTACGTGCCCGACTGGGCTCCGTCCGATGCCGCCACGAGACGTGCGGAGGTACGGCCGGCTCCCGCGCTGGTCCTGCGCAAGCGTGACCGGGGCTCGCTGATCTCCTACTACGACGCGATGATCGCCACGTTGACCGGGCCGGACCCGCAGGCGCCTCTCGGCTTCGCACAGCTCGTCGGTGCGCTGGAGCCGGCCGAGCGCATGGCCTTCCTGCGGGAGCGGGGAGTCGCCACGAGCGGCTCCATCGGAGATGATCCGCTGTTCCCGCTGCCCGCGAATCCGGAGCAGCGCACCATCATGACCCGGCTGCGCACGGACAACGGAGTCGTCGTCCAGGGGCCGCCCGGCACGGGCAAGACCCACAGCATCGCGAACCTGCTGTCGGCACTGCTCGCCCAGGGCCAGCGGGTGCTGGTGACCAGCCAGAAGGCCCAGGCGCTGCGGGTGCTCCGCGACAAGCTTCCCGAGGAGATCGCCAAGCTGTGCGTCTCCATGACGGATCTCGGCCGCGGCGGGTCGGCGGAGCTCGAAGGCGGCATCAAGGCACTCTCCACCCGTTTCTCCTCCTACGACTCGGGCCGGCAGGGCAAGGTGATCGTGGAAAGACGACACCAGCTGGACGCCGCCCGCCGTACGAAGGCCTTGCTCACGGAGCGGATCCGCTCGCTCCGCGAATCCGAGACCTATGTCCACCCGGAGATCGCGAGTGGCTACTCCGGAACGCTCGCGAAGATCGTCCAGCGTCTCGGGCAGGAGGGGCCGGAGTGCTCCTGGATGCCCGTGCCCCTTCCGGCAGGAGCGGCGACGGTGCCTCCCGTCTCCGTCGGCGATGCCGCCGAACTGATCGAGTTGCTGGCCTCGGAAACGCCGCAGCGCAGGGCGAGACCCACGCAACGCATCCCCGAGGTGGCCTCGCTGCCCGGCCCGGAGAAGCTGAAGGGGCTGATCGCGGCCGAAGCCGCCGCCCAGGGGCTGGCTCGGCAGGCCCAGACCGAGATCTCAGAACGGATCGAGCACCTCGACCTCCCACTGCTCACCCATCTCGAAATCGTCGCGGCCGATGTCATGCGCCTGCTGCGACAGCTCGGCCTGCCGGAGAACGTCACGGAATGGGACCGAGGCGACTGGATCGTCCACGCGCTGACCGACGCGTTCGCCGGCCGCGAGATGGCGGTATGGAACCAGCTCGCCGCGCATACCGCCCGTCTCGCCGAGGCGCGGCGCGCCGTGGACCTGATCGGTTTTCGCACAATCGAATACCCGGTCGCGGAGACGGCGGGAGGGATAGGCGCCATTCTGCAGTCCGCCCGCGCACTGCGCGACCACCTCGCCGCGGGCAACCAGCTCAAGCGCGGGCTGTTCAGGCCCGCCGTGCAGAAGCAGGCCGAACCCTGGCTCGCCGGCACGCTGGTCGACGGGATCACCCCGTCCAACGCCGAGTTGCTGTCGCTGGTCGTCGCCGACCTGGAAGGCCGCGCCGCCACCGGCGAACTCCTGCGCGGCTGGGCGCTGGTCGGCGTCGACTTCCCCCGTGATCTGCCGCTCCAGCGTACGGTGGCGCAGCTCGGTGACGCCCACGACAAGTTGGACCGGGCACGCCAGATCATGGTCGCGGTGAGCGAGAGCGCCGGACAGCTCAGTCGAGCGGGCCTGCACCTGAGCTTCCGCACGCCGGAGGAGTGGCTGTCCTACGCCGCCGCGCTGGGCGCCGTACGGCTGCGCATCGAGGCCGAGCAGGCGACGTCCGAGCTGGACGACCTGCACTCCGTCCTCGTACGCGAGGCGGGTGTCGGCACTCCCGCTCCCGAAGTCGTCGAGGCCGTGAACGCCGTGGCCGCCCGGGACGGGGTCACCTACCAGCTGTGCCTGAGCGCCCTCGCCAGCGCCCAGAGCGAGCTGGCCGAGCAGCGGCGCTGTGACGAGCTGACCGGCCGGATCCGCGAGGCTCATCCTGCGCTCCTCGACCTCCTTACCAAGCAGCGGGCATGGCGGCCGGAGTTCTCCGCCTGGGACCGCGCCTGGGCTTGGGCCAAGGCACAGACATTCTTCGCCGAGCAGCGCAAGCCTGGGCTCGAACGGCGGCTGGAGTCCGAACTGGAGGTCGCGACCGCTCAGGAGATGCGGCTCACCGCCGAACTGGCCGCGGAGCAAGCCTGGGACGCGGCGTTGGGCAGGATGGACTCGCGCCAGACGACGGCCTTGAAGGCGTACCAGGACCACATGAGCAAGCTGGGCAAGGGAACCGGCCGGTACGCCGGAAAGTACCTCTCCTTCGCCCGCGAGGCGATGGCGGACGCACGCGGCGCGGTGCCCGCCTGGATCATGCCGTTGCAGCAGGTGCTGGAGACGATCCCTCCTACCCGTGACTCCTTCGACGTGATCATCGTGGACGAGGCCAGCCAGGCGAGCATCGACGCGCTGTTCCTCCTCTGGCTCGCGCCTCGGGTCATCGTGGTCGGCGACGACAAGCAGTGCGCCCCCTCCGTCGTCAGCCACGGTGAGCTGGAGCCCATCTTCGCCAAACTGTCGACATATCTGCCCGACATGCCCGCCTACCTGCGTGGCGCGTTCACCCCCAAGTCGAGCCTCTTCGATCTGCTGGCGACCAGATTCGGTTCGGTCCTGCGGCTTAAGGAGCACTTCCGGTGCATGCCCGAGATCATCGACTTCTCGTCGCGGCAGTTCTACGACGACGAGCCTCTCGTACCGCTCCGCCAGTTCGGCGCCGACCGGCTGCCCCCGCTCAAGGTCGAGCGAGTCGCGGAAGCGTGGAGCGAAGGGACGAACACCCGTCTGCGCAACCCCGCTGAGGCAGAGGCGATCGTGGCCAAGATCGTCCAATGCGCGGAGGATCCGGCCTACGACGGCAAGACCTTCGGCGTCGTCGTGCTGCAGGGAACGGGCCAGGTGCAGCTGATCCACAACCTGCTGCTCGACCGCATGGACACCAAGGAATGGACCGCCCGGCGGCTCCGCGTGGGCACGCCCCCCGACTTCCAGGGCGACGAGCGCGACGTGGTGTTCCTCTCGATGGTGATCGCCGAAAAGCGCGCCGCGGTGACGAGCACGGACTGGCAGCGCAGGTTCAACGTGGCGGCCTCCCGGGCCAAGGACCAGATGTGGCTGTTCCACTCGGTCGGCCCCGACCTGCTCTCGCCCGTCTGTCTCCGCCGGTCGCTGCTCACGTACATGACGAACCCACCGGCGCCGCTCATGTCGGGCCTGCTCACGGACGTGACCGCGGACGAACCTCACCGGGACTTCGACTCGCTCTTCGAGCAGCGGGTCTTCCTGCGGATCCGGGAGCGCGGCTTCCACGTGGTCCCCCAGGTCGAGGTCAACGGCCGCCGGATCGACCTGGTAGTGAGCGGCGCCAAGGGCCGGCTCGCGGTCGAGTGCGACGGTGACTTCTGGCACGGCACCGCCGAACAACTGGAGAACGACCTCGACCGGGAACGTGAGCTGAAGCGGGCGGGCTGGCGGTTCTGGCGCGTACGCGAGAGCGAGTTCTATTTCAACCAGGAGGCCGCGCTGGAGTCCCTTTGGGACGAGCTCGATCGCCGAGGTATCGCCCCCGGCCAGGTGCAGGAGAGCGAAGAGGACACGACGGCCCCCGCTTCGTGGAGCGCGACGGCCCTCTCGACGACCGAAGGCTGGGACGGGCTTGAGGACGGCGATCCCACCGACATGGACGAGTCAGCCCTCCGGCCCCACAGGTCCGGCAGGGAGAAGATCAACGGATGAGCGCGGACCTCTGGGAGCGGCTGTCCGCGGCGGTCCGGGACATTCCCGCTCCGCGAGACGACCTGATGGTCGAGTTGCCGTCGCACCTGGAAGACGATGACGAGATCGCCGCCTTCCAGGCTTTCACCGATCTCGCCGCGTCGTCGGCGCACTGGACCAAAGCATGCGACCACATCTCGGAGATTCTGGGTGAGCACCCGCGGCTCGCGCCCGTGGCGGTGACCGCCGCCCTCAATTCGGAACAGCCAGAGGCGTTGGTCACGCCCCTCACCTCGCTGGTGAACTCGTGGTACCTGTCCCTCGATCTTCTGTCGGCCCTGTCGGGGTCCATCCCCTACGGCGTGCCGTACCTCAACGAGCTCGCCGTCATCGTGCAGACCGACCTGACCAAGGCACTGCGCGAGCAGGCGGAGCACGACCCTGACGAGTGGCTAGAGTCACTCGCGCTGTCCTTGAAGCATTTGAGCGTGCACCTCGGAGACGTCGGGCACGGCGCGGACGCGGTGCTGTCAGCCGAGGAGGCGGTCGCCATCTGCCGTCGGCTCGCACGCACCGATATCGAGACCTACCGGCCGCTCCTCGCCGATGTCATCGACGATTTGGCGGTGGCCCTGCAGAGGACCGAACGACACGACCGCGCCGTGGAGTGCCAGCAGGAGGCGATCGCCCACTATCGCATTCTCGCGGCAACGGATCCGGACACCTATGTGCCGATCCTGGCCGACATGCTGGTACGGCTCTGGAGGCGGCTCACCGCGGCCGGCGCCGACGGTCTGCCGGCGCTCGCCGAGGCCGTCGGCACATACCGCGACCTCGCCGCCGAGACGCCGGAGAGGTACGTTCCCCTCCTCGCCGACCTGCTGAAGTCTCTCGCGGATGGTCTCAAGGCAGCCGGCCGGGACGAGGAGGCGCTAGCGGTCCAGCGCGCAACCTCGTGATCACCGGCCGCTACAGTGAGGCTGTGATCGCCTACCACGAGGCTGTCGCGCTGTTCCGCTCATTGACGGCAGCCGATACGGAAAGCACGAACCTGATCTCGCCCAGAGCCTTCATTGGCTCGCCAGGTCCCTGCACGCCGTCGGCCGGCCGCGAGAGACACGGCAGGCGGCTGGGGACTACCGTACATACCTGAAGCGTGAACCCTCTACACACGTCGAGCAGACGTGGCAAGCCAATAGATCCTCTACAGTACGTGGCATCCACGCGCTGGTCGAGTCGACGTGAAGGCACGTCGCTACGGAACACGGGGAGGGCCTCGATGGGCGAAGACGAGGCGACCGTCACCTCGGCTGACATCGCACGCATGGCAGATGTCGGCCGTGCCGCAGTGAGCAACTGGCGGCGGCGGCATGAGGACTTTCCCGAGCCGGTCGGCGGGACGGCGACCAGCCCCACCTTCTCGCTGAAGGACGTCGAGGCGTGGCTGCTCGGCCAGGGCAAGGTCGAGCACCTGCCTCTGCGAGAGAGGGTCTGGCAGCAGATCAGGGCGGCCACCGAGGAGATCCGGCTCGGCGAGGTGACGGCCGAGGCGACCGAGCTGCTGCGCGGTCATGGCAAGCCGCGGCTGGTCCCGCGGCCCGCGTGGAAGCTCATCAAGGAGTACGCCGAGGAGGAGGGCACCGCCGAGGCGACCAGGTTCCTGCTGGACCGCTACGCCGATGTGCACTCCCGGCGGCTGGCCGAGACGCCCGCCGAGGTGGCGGACTTCATGGTGAAGCTGGCCGGCCAGGATGTCCGGACGGTCCTCGATCCCGCCTGCGGGCTGGGCATGCTCCTGGCCGCGATGGGCGGGACGGAGCGGGTGTACGGGCAGGAGTACGAGGACGCGCTCGCCCGGCTCGCGCAGGCGCGCATCGCCCTGGCCGGGGTCGAGGGCGAGGTGCGGACGGGCGATTCCCTGCGCCAGGACGCCTGGCCGGGGGTGACCGTGGACGCCGTGGTGTGCCACCCGCCCTTCAACGAGCGCAACTGGGGATACGACGAGCTGGCGAGCGACCCGCGCTGGGAGTACGGCCTGCCTCCCAAGTCGGAGTCCGAGCTCGCCTGGGTGCAGCACGCGCTCGCCCACCTGAACCCCGGCGGTGTCGCGGTGATGCTCATGCCCGCCATCGCCGCCAACCGGCGGTCCGGCCGGCGGATCCGCAGCAACCTGCTCCGCCGGGGCGCGATCCAGGCCGTGATCGGCCTGCCGCCGAAGATCGCGCCTGGCACCGGCCTTCCCGTGCACATCTGGGTGCTGCGCAGGCCGGCTGGTGACGGCCGCACTCCGTCACGCGTGCTGATGTCCGAGGCCGAGCCGGCCACGTTCGACACGATCGTCGAGCGGTGGCGGGAGTTCCAGGCCGATCCGGACCGCGAGATCGACCGGCCCGGCGAGAGCCGTACCGTTCCGATCATCGAGCTGATCGACGAGGACATCGATGTGACCCCGGCCCGGCATGTGGGCGTGGCCGACAGGGCGGCGGGCGACTACCTCTCCTTCCGCGACGAGTTCCTGGGCCGCCTTCAACGCCTGGCCGCGCTGGTGCCCGCCGCGGTCCCCGGCAAGGCCCGGGAGATGCCGATGGTCCCTCTCTCCGAGCTGGAGCGCACCGGAGCTCTCACGATCCACCAGTCCGGCCGGTACGACGTCGACGGCTCCGGGGAGCCCGTGCTCGACGCCGGCCGGCTGTTCGCGGGCGGGCCTGTGCAGGCACGCACGCGGCCCGAGAACAGGATCCTGGTCGAGCCGGGCGACGTGGTGATCGCGACGCGTGACCGGGAGATCGCCGCCCGGGTGGTCGAGGAGACCGGCCTGCTTCTCGGCCCGCGCCTCACCCTCATCAGGCCCGACCCGGACCGCCTGGATCCGTACTTCCTCGCGGGGTTCGTCCGCACCTTGTCGGTGGCCGCCGGCGGCACCCAGTCGGGCCTGACGCGCTTCGAACCGCGACGCGCCCAGGTGCCGCGGCTCCCCCTGAAGGACCAGCACCGGTACGGCGAGATGTTCCGCAACCTCTTCGCGTTCGAGGCGGAGCTGCGCGAGGTGAACGGATCCGGCCTGACGGCGGCAGCGTCGGTCGCCCTGGGCCTGGCCAGCGGCACGCTGACCCCTCCACCTGCGTGACCGTCGTGATCACGGAGCGCGTTGCTACCTTGCGTGAACGAACGAGCCGTCTCTGACATCCGAGCGGGTGCGGTTCGCGTCCAACTGTCACGGGGTCCTGGCCGTAACTCTCACCATGGCAGGACGAAGGGCGGACAGTGAGGTCCACGACACGGCTGTACCAGGCGGTTCTGCGCGACAGAGCCCGGCCCATCTGGGTCCGGCTGCATCGCGCCTTCTCCCAGTGGGGAGAGGACAAGGGCTTCCCGGCCGCCGACGCCGCACGGCAGAAGATCGAACACGAGCTCGCCGGGGCCCGGCTGAGCATGGAGCGCCGTGACGGCTGCGGGCGGTACGTCCTTGCGGAACCGCTTGACGGCGGCCGGCTGTGCACCAAGGCGATCTTCCTTGACGGGACCGATCGGACGCCGGGATGGGTGCTGGTCACGGTCGAGCAGGAGGGCGGCACTCCCACCGGCGCCAAGGCACCAGGGTTCCTTCCGGCCTACCTGCGCACCGAGCGGATCACCGACGGCGCGATCCATCTGGAGGATGCCGCGGTCGTCTTCGACGAGCCGGAAATGACCCATTTCATGCGCATCTTGACCGAACCCCGGCGCCGCGCGCCGATCGCGGTGGTCACCCCCGACGCCGGCAGCGCCGCACGCGCGGAGTGGCTCGCGGCGGCGGTGGCCGGAGCCGCTCTGGTGGTCCGCCTGGCCGACAGGCACACCGAGGAGCTGTTCAACCAGGCGGTCGGCAAGGAGCTCGGGGTGTACAGCGGGGCGATCCGCACCTACGCCGCCCCGTTCGACCCCGCGACGGAGCGCAATACCTACCGCCACCCGCCGATGCGCCCGGCGAAGCTGCGCGACGAGGGCGAGGCCGCTCTGGCCACGATCGCCGACGGCATGCTCGGCCGGGCCGCTGGGGTGGACCTTCCCGACGAGGTACGGCGCTCCCTTCCCGTCGTCCTGCGGGTCCTGGCGGGACGGTCCTCCGTGAGCGAGCTGGCGAGCGCGATGGATCCGCGCCCCGCGCCGCCCGATGCGGCCCGCGAGGAGCTCCGGCGCAAGATGATGGCCCTGACCGTGCGGCGCGCGCCGGCCGTCGCGCCCGCTCCCCCTGCCGGGCCGATCGCCGAGCCGGTCGGCGACCCCGTCGCGGATCCCGCCGCCGTGGCCGCGAAGGCCGCGCCCGTACCGGTGCCAGATCAGGTCGCGCCGGTGGAACCCCGCCCGGAGCTCGCTCACGAGGTGGCGGATCTCGTGGTCAAGAAGGTACGTGACGAGCTGGACAGCGCGCTCGAACTCGCGGCCGACCTCGACGCCACGCAGCGGCTGCTCCGCGAGGTGCGCACGCTCGGCCTGCGCCTGGACGGTGTCCTCAACCTGGTGATCACCCCGCGTGACCTGCCGGAAGATCCGGAGGACCCGGAGGACCCGCGAGTCGCCTACGCGCTGCTGCAGGAGGAGTACGCCGAGGCCGTGGACACGGTCCGCACGCTGACCGAGCGGGTCCGGTGGCTGGAGCGCGAGCTGGCCGGGCTTGGGCATCCCATGTACGGGGTCCCCGCCCCCGAGGTGGTGTTCCGGCCGGGCAGCCTCGCCGAGACCCTGGTCGAGGCCCGGTCGCGGCTCACCCATGTGGTGATCGGAGACACCGACCCCTCGGCGGTACGCCTGGACCTCACCTATCCGGGCATGCGCCGCACCTGGGCCGGCAAGGCGTGGGACGCGCTCCACGCCCTGAACGACTTCGCCCGCGCGCGGTCCAGCGGCGCGTTCTCCCGCGGGTTCTACGACTGGTGCGCCGTCGGTGATCCCGGCCGGTACACGGTCCCGGCCGGGATGCTCGTGATGCGGGAGTCCAAGAGCGTCACCAGCCGGGACAAGTTCCGCGACCCGCGCACCTTCCCGGTGCCGGTCGAGGTGGACGCCCGTGGCGAGATCCTCATGGAGGCCCATGTCAGGCTACGCGCGGTCGGGTATCCGGCGCCGCGCATGTACTTCCACGACGACTCAGGTGGCGCCACCGGGAAGGTGTACGTCGGCTACCTCGGCGCGCACCTTCCCAACACCCGCACCAACTGACGACCGGGACCCGCGCCGTCAGGCCGCGTCGAGGCGGGACAGCTCCTCGGGGGACAGTTTCAGGTCCACCGCGCCGACCGAGTCGCGGATGGTCTCCGGGCGCGAGGAGCCCGGGATCGGGATCACCACCGGCGCCTTGGCGAGCATCCAGGCCAGGGACACCTGCTGCGGGCTCACGCCGTACTCCCGCGCCACCTCGGCGAACACGGCGAACCGCGAGCCGAGATCACCGGCGTGGGAGATGCCGCCCAGCGGGCTCCACGGCAGGAAGGCGATGTCCATCTCGGCGCACA
Organism: Sphaerisporangium perillae; assembly: GCF_023276435.1. GTDB lineage: Bacteria > Actinomycetota > Actinomycetes > Streptosporangiales > Streptosporangiaceae > Sphaerisporangium > Sphaerisporangium perillae. Next base: position 128,992 of record NZ_JALLPO010000014.1, on the reverse strand, counting down.
GTTCGAGCTCCGGCTCGCTGGACCGGAACGCCGGCGAGAACTGGTTCTGCACGCTCACCAGCCGCCCGCCGAGGATCTGGTCGGCCTGGCGGATCTGGTCCGGGTTCGCGTTCGAGATGCCCGCGAAGCGGATCTTGCCCGCGTCCAGCAGGTCGCGGATCGCCCCGACCGACTCCGCGTAGGGAACCTTCGGGTCGGGCCGGTGGAACTGGTAGAGCCCGATGGCCTCGACGCCGAGCCGCTCGAGCGAGGCGTCGCACGCGTTCTTCAGGTACTCCGGCGAGCCGTTGAGCGTCCAGGATCCGTCGCCGGGACGCAGGTGACCGCCCTTCGTGGCGACCAGCACGTCGGAGGTGTCGCCTCCGTAGCCCGCGAGGGCGCGCGCGATCAGGGTCTCGTTGTGGCCCACCTCGTTCGCGTCCCGGTGGTAGGCGTCCGCGGTGTCGATCAGGGTGACGCCGGCGTCGAGCGCGGCGTGGATCGCCGCGATGGAACGCTGCTCGTCAGGGCGTCCTTCGATCGACATGGGCATCCCGCCGAGACCGATCGCGCCGACCTGGACGTCGCCGATGCGGCGAGTCTGCATGAGAGTTCCTCCTCGAAGATGACTGGAACATCGCCAGTCTGCTATTCCCCCGATTAAGCTGTCCAACAGAAGAAACTGATCTAATTGAGCAGCATTGGTGATGGATCATGGAACTCCGCCAGCTCGAGTACTTCGTCGCCGTCGCGGAGGACTGCCATTTCACGCGGGCGGCCAAGCGGTTGCACGTCGCGCAGTCCGGACTGTCCGCCTCGATCCGCTCTCTGGAGCGCGAACTGGGCGCCCCGCTGTTCCTGCGCAGCACCCGGCAGGTCGAGCTGACCCCCGCCGGCCGGGCGCTGCTGGTCGAGGCGCGGCGGGCGCTGTCTGCCACCGACGCCGCCAAGGACGCCGTCGCGGCGGTGCGGGGGCTGCTGCGCGGCAGCCTGGCCATCGGTTCGCTGCAGTGCCTGCACGTGGTGCACCTGCCGGCCGTGCTCGCCCGGTTCCTGGCCGCGCATCCCGGCCTGGAGATCAGCATGCGCCACGGCGGGTCCGGCGAGCTGATCGAGCAGGTGCGGGCCGGGCGGCTGGATCTGGCGTTCGTCTCCCGCCCGGCCCGATGCCCGGACGACGTCGTATTGGAACCGCTCGCCGGTGAGCCGCTGGTGCTCGCCTGCCCGCCCGAGCACCCGTTCGCCGCGCGGGCGCAGGTCGAGCCGGTGGAGTTGCGTTCGGAGAGGTTCGTGGACTTTCCTCCTGACTGGGGCACCCGCGACCTGGCCGACAGCGTGCTCGCCGCAGCGGGCGTGGACCGCCGCGTCTCGCTCGAGGTGACCGACGTGCATTCGCTGCTCGACGTGGTGACCTTCGGGCTCGGCGTGGCGCTCGTGCCGCAGTCCTTCGCGGTCAAGACCGACCGCGTGCACTTCGTCGGGCTGGCCGGGAACGTCCCGGCCTGGGAGACCGTCACCGTCACCGGCGACCCGACCAGCGCCGCCGCGGCCGCCCTGCTAGAAGAGGTCAACCTGGCCAAGAGCGGCCGCCTCTCCCCCGCCGCGGTCTGACGCGCACAGGACGCCACGGTCCGACGCGCACAGGACGCCCTCCGACGGAGCACAAAGGGGCTTCCCGCAGGTGGGTGTAGACTTATTTGTACATAGTCCATGTACAAATAAGTCACCGGGATGAGGATGACGGTGGTGGCGGGAGAGTTCACCGGCGAGACGGTGGCGCGACTGCGGGAGGCCGGGCTGCGGGCCACCCGGCCGAGGCTCGCCGTGACCGAGGCACTCCGGGCGATGGGCGGGCACCACACGGCGGACGAGGTGCACGCACACCTGGTCCGGCACGGCGTCGCGCTGCCCCGCACCAGCGTCTACAACTCGCTGATCACACTGGCCGACCTCGGCGTCGTGCTGCGCGCGGACGTCGGGCCGGGCGCGGCCGTCTACGAGGTCGCCGAAACCTGGCACCACCATTTCGTCTGCCGGCGCTGCGGGCAGGTCAGCGACGTGTCCTGTGCCGGCGAGGCGAAGCCCTGTCTCACCCCGGATGACGAGGTGGGCGAGGTCGACGAAGCACAGATCATCTTCCGCGGGACCTGCCGCCGCTGCCTGTCGGAAGGCTCCGCCGGCGGCCCCGCGCAACCTCGAGCGACACATCGATCGGCCCCGGGCGGCTCCCCGCGCGGTGACCGGGCTGGAGACATCCACCATGAGCGCCGAGACCCACGACACTGACATCCAGCACCACACCCCTCCCGCGGACCGGCGAGCGGCCGCCCGCTTCCGCGACGCGCTCGACTCCGAACGGCAGAGCGCGGCCCTCTACCGGGGACTCGCCGCGGGTGCCACCGGAGAACGGCAGCAGGTCTTCCTGCAGCTCGCCGCCATCGAGGAACGGCATGCCGCGCACTGGGCGGACAAGCTCACCGGCCTCGGCGAGCCGGTGCCGGAGCCTGGCCGGTCGGGGTTGCGCACCCGGCTGCTGTCCTGGCTGGCCCGGCGGTACTCCGTCGACGCGGTGCTGCCGATCGTCGAGCGGGCCGAGCACGCCGACGCGGGCCTGTACGACGGCGACCCCGACGCCTTGCCGAGCATGGCCGTGGACGAGCGCTCGCACGCCCGTGTGCTGACCCGGCTGCGCGCGCGGGACACGGGGGCGGAACCGGGCGGCCCGGGGATCGCCCGGCGCGAGCGCTGGCACCGCTCCGACCGCTCCGGCACGCTGCGCGCGGCCGTGTTCGGCGTCAACGATGGCCTGGTGTCCAACACCTCTCTGGCCATGGGGTTCGCAGGCTCCGGAGCGTCCGGCAGGACGATCCTGTTCGCCGGGCTGGCGGGGCTGCTGGCCGGCGCGTTCTCGATGGCCGCCGGCGAGTACATCTCCATGCGCAGCCAGCGGGAGTCCTACGAACGCGAGATCGCCCTGGAATCGGAGGAGCTGCGCGACGATCCTGAAGCCGAGGCGGAAGAGCTCGCGCTGATCTACCGGGCCAAGGGCCTCGACGAGGAAGAGGCGCAGCGGGTCGCCACGACCATCATGAAGGACCACGACGCCGCCCTTGAGACCATGGCACGCGAGGAGCTCGGTCTCGATCCCGGGGAGCTCGGCTCGCCGTGGTCGGCCGCGCTGTCCAGCCTCATCGCCTTCGCTCTCGGCGCCGTCGTGGTCGTCATCCCCTACCTGTTCGGCTCCGGCACCGCCGCGCTGGTCACCGCGGTGATCCTGGCCGCCGCCTCCCTGTTCGCGGTCGGCGCCGTCCTCGGGCTGCTCAACGGCCGGGCGCCTCTACGCGGCGGCGCACGGCAGTTGCTCATCGGCGGAGGCGCCGCCGTGGTCGTGTACCTCATCGGGCACGCGATCGGCACGGGAGGCGTCTGACCCGCGTACGCGACACCGGATCCGGCACACCAGGCGCACGGCGGCGAGGTCAGAACATCAGGCGCACGGCGGCGAGGAAGGTGAGGGCGAGGGTCACGCGTTCGAACCAGGTCCTGTCGATGCGCCGGATTATCGCCCGGCCGGCCGCGGCGCCCACGAGGACGGCGGGGGCCGTCGCGGCGGCGAAGGCCAGCGTGGCGGGGGTGATGAGCCCCAGCGCGACGCTGAACGGCACCTTGAAGGCGTTGAGCAGCAGGAACAACCAGGCGCTGGTGCCGAGGAAGCCCAGCATCGGCAGGCCGGTCGCCAGGAAGTACACGGCCATGATGGGGCCGGCGGCGTTGGCGGTCATGGTGGCGAAGCCGGCCAGGATCCCGGCCAGGGCGGCCGCCGTGCGGTTGTGGCCCAGCGACGCTTCCGGCCCGCGGCGCCGGTTCCAGAAGTGGATGGCGATGAAGGCCAGCAGGATCGCCCCGATGATCCTTCTCATCTGTGTGTCGTCGACCCAGCGGACGACGACGGCGCCGGCCACGACTCCGACCGCGAGCCAGGGGAAGAGCCTGAGCAGTTTCGGCCAGTCGGCGTGGCGCCGGTAGGAGACCACGGCGACGACGTCGCCGACGAGCAGCAGCGGCAGCAGCATTCCCGTGGAGCTCTTCGTCGGCAGCACGAGCGCGAACAGCGCGACCGCGACCGTACCGGTGCCGGAGACGCCGGTCTTGGCGACCCCCACGAGGATGAGGGAGAAGATCACCACGGCCCACTGCGCGAGGTCGAGGGACGGCATCAGCCTCGCCCTGCGCCGTACTGTCCGGCCGCGCGCACCGGGTCCGGGACGTGCCGGCGCGGGACGCGCTCACGCCTGGTCTGCTCGCGCAGGACCTGTTCGCCCGCAAGACGCTCACCCGGGACCTGCTCGCGTGGCACGAGCATCACAAGGGGCATCATCGCTCTGATCTGTAGTAACTCAGCACCACGGCAGGATACGGGCAAGACACCTCTTTTCGGACAACTGGTCATTCGTGCCCGTGAGTGGTCCGCCCCCATGGGACGGTGGCCGCCGCGCCCTTGACATGATCGCCGGAACCTCGATCCTTCGAGGTGGAGGTGGTGTCCTTGCTTCGTCCCCGGGTGAAGGCCGAACATCGGCCGCACCGGTACGCCGACGGCACCGTGCGCATCGGCGGGGAGATCTACGGCCTGGCCGCGGAGATCGACGACCCGGACGGGTGGGTCTGGGCGGCGCTCTCGCTCATGGACGGGACCCTGCCGGTCGCGCAGATCACCTCGCGGCTCGCCCTCGCCTTCCGCGAACTGTCCGCCGCCCAGGCGGAGTCCCTGGTCGCCCAGCTCATCGCCTCGGGCTACCTCGAGGACGCGGCGGCCGTGCCCCCGCCCGAGCTCAGCGCCCGGGAGGTGGACCGCTACAGCAGGAACCACGCCTTCTTCCGGCAGGTCGACCTCGCGCCCCGCGAGCACGGCTGGGAGGCGCAGCTGAGGCTGAGGAACGCCCGGGTGGTGGTGCTCGGGCTGGGCGGCACGGGCAGCCACGCGGCCTGGGCGCTCGCCGCCGCGGGCGTCGGCCGGCTGCACTGCGTGGACCCCGACGTGGTGGAGCCGTCGAACCTGAACCGGCAGGTGCTCTACGGAGAGGCCGACATCGGCCGGGCCAAGGCCGATGTCGCCGTACGCCGGCTCCGTGCGGTCAACTCCGACGTGACGATCACCGGCGAACGCCTGCGCGTCGGCGGCCAGGAGGAGCTCGCGGAGCTCGTCTCGGGCGCCGACATGCTCGCGCTCTGCGCCGACGAGCCGCGCGGCCACGGCCTGCGCGTCTGGGCCAATCGGGCGTGCGCGAGCGCGGGCATCCCGTGGGCGGGCGGCGGGTACAGCGGCCCGCTGGTGACGGTGGGCGTATACGAGCCCGGCCACCCGTGCTACGAGTGCGTCAGCGCGGGCGAGCGGGCACGGCGCCGCCCGGGCACGCCCGTCGACCTGGGAGGGCCAGGGGTGATCGCCACCTCGGCGGGCATCTCCGGGCACCTCGTGGCCCACGCGGTGATCACGCAGCTCACCGGGATCCCCGCCATCCCGCCGGGGCGCATCGGCGGCCTGAACCTGATCGCGCCCGACCACCTCATCGACGTCCGCCATCCCGCCCGCGACGACTGCCCCGTCTGCGGCCGGGAAGCGACGCCGCCGAAGCCATTCGGGACGGGTCTTACCGGGCCTGGGCCTTGATCGCCTCTTGACCCCGTTCGCCGGGGCGCGGAAAATCCGGCGTATCCCCATCAGGCAAGAGAAGCCTCTCTACGGAAGGTGCCATATGACTCACGGCGAAAGCGAGTTCCAGCCCTCCGAGAACGAGAGCGAAGCGAAGGCGACGATCACGATCCGCCGGCTCGACAAGATCGAGACCACCGCTGACAGCTCTGGCAACTCCAACTGATCGAGCGGCGATCGGTAGGCGGGCGCAGGCCCGCCTACCGATCCTCGTTCACCGGAGGATGCCTCCATCATGACCCTGGTCCAGCTCCACGAGCTCGGATTCCGCCGCGACGGAGACGAATGGATCGTCGGCCGCGTCGAGTCCGGCGACTTCGTGGCCGTGCCGCACGCCGGACTCCGGGCGATCCAGTCGCTCCAGCAGGGCAGGTCCGTCGAGGACACCGAGCGTCATCTGCTTCAGGAGACCGGGACGCGGCTCGACGTCGCGGGCTTCGTCGCCGGGCTGACCGAGGCGGGCCTGGTCGCGGCCGTCGACGGCCGTGCCACCGGCTCACCGGTGCCGCCTCCCCCGACCCTGCCGCGCCTGACGGCCCGGCACGTCCGGTGGACGCTGAACCCGTGGCTCCATCTCGCCATGGCGGTGACCATCCTGGCCGGGGCCCTCACGCTCGCCCTACGTCCCGATGTCATGCCCGGCTGGCGTGACCTGCTGTGGAGCAGCCACGGCACGGTCGTACTGCTGACGCAGGTGGCGGTGGGCTGGACCCTGATCTTGCTCCACGAACTCGCGCACCTCACGACCGCCCGCGCCGCCGGGGTCCCGGGAAGGATCCGCCTGGGAACCCGGCTGCAGTTCCTCGCGGCGCAGACGGACGTCTCGGGCATCTGGCTGGCGGAACGCCGGGTGCGGCTGACGGTGTACCTGGCCGGCATGACCCTCGACGGCACCATCTGCGCGATCAGCGTGCTGCTCATGGTCGCCACCGGCGGGCATCCGCTGCTGCCGGTCGTCATGCTGACCTCGCTGACCATGGTGGCGACGCAGTTCCTGGTGTTCATGCGCACCGACGTGTACTTCGTGCTGCAGGACCTCACCGGGTGCCGGAACCTGTACCGCGACGCGGGCGCGTACGCGCTCCATCTCGTCTCGGGCCGGCGCCGGGCGGACCCCCTCGCCGCCCTGCCCCCGGCGGAGCGCCGTGTCCTGCGCTGGTACACGCCCCTGGCCGTGCTCGGGACGGTCGTGTGCGTCTCGATCGCGGTCCTCGTCACCCTGCCCGCCACGCTGGCCCTGCTGGTACGGGCACTGGAGACGCTGTGGCGTCCGGACGGCCCCGGCGTGGTCGCCGACGCGGCGGTGGCACTGGCCGTCATCCTGGGTTTCCAGGCGCTCTGGGCGCGGGCGTGGTGGCTCCGGCATGGTCACCGCGTACGGCGTGCCCTGACCACCTCGCGCCTCACGACGGCGTACCGGAAGTGAACCGACCACACACCCTGGTTCCGCAACAGCCCGCAAACGGAGGAGTCTTGGACCCGTTCCACCGTCTTCGGACCGCCGAAGCAGAGGTTCTGCCCGTCGCCGAATACCAGGAGGAGTTCGACGAGGTCTTCGCCAACGCGCGTGACACCATGTGGAAACTCGAACGAGCGCAGGAGTTCTACGAGCCCGACGTCGAGAGCTGGCGCGCCATGATGGAGGGCGACTGGGACCGCTCGCTCGCGCTGATGCAGGAGCGGTACGCGCCGCTGGCGGAGATGTACGCCAGGAGCCCGGAGTTCCGTCGGCTGCGCATCGTGGAGACCCCGGTCACGCCCTACCTGCAGTGGGAGATGCACTTCCTGGCGCTACGGCTGGCGGCGGGCGAGCGGATCAGAGTCCTGCCCGCCGGCGCCGTGCACGACCTCGAGCGGCGCGCCCCGCTGCCGGAGCTGGTGATCTTCTCTCGCTCGCTGTGCTACGAAGTGCTGTACGACGGGATCGGCCTGCACACCGGGGCGCGCAGGGTGACCGGCCCGGATGTGGTCGGCCCCTGCCTGGACGCGCTCATGGGCCTTTACGACCAGGCCGAGCACCTGGCCGACTACCACAAGCGGGAGGTCGTACCGCTGGCGCCGCCGCTGACGGAAGGCGGCGGAATCCCCCACTGGTTCCGCCGCCCCCACTAGCGTTCCGGGACGTGTGCGCTAGACGCAGATGACATACACAGCGCCGCCGCCGTTCTTTCCTTCGACCTGCCAGCCGGTCGGCTTGCCGCCGGACATGACCGGTGCGCTGGTGTACACCTGAACGCTGCCGCTACTGGAGAAACCGCCACCTGTAGCGAATTTTCCACTGGCACAGTAGACGATCTTGGAACCTCCCTGGCCGCCGAAGTTGAAGTTCGTGCTCTCCACCGTCGGGGTGACGGTGCCGCCCGAACCCGGCTCGCCCTTGGGCCCGGCGGGACCCTGCGGGCCTCGTGCGCCGTCCTCGCCGTCCTTGCCGTCCTTGCCATCGGCGCCCTTCGGACCGGCCGGACCGGTGTCACCCTTCGGGCCCTGCGCGCCGTCCTTGCCGTCGGCGCCCTTAAGACCCTGCGCGCCGTCCTTGCCATCGGCGCCCTTGGCACCCGCCGGACCGGTGTCACCCTTCGCGCCCTGCGCGCCGTTGGCGCCCTTAGCGCCTTGCGGGCCCATCGGGCCCACCGTGCCGTCGGCGCCGGCCGGGCCCTCCTTGTTCCACCAGAACTTGACCTCGGAGTCCTTGCACTTGGTGGTGACGCCCACGATGCGGATCAGCCTGGTCGTCTTGTCCATGCAGGCGTATATCGGTTTGGCCTTGGCGGAGGCGGTCGCGGACGCCACCGCGCCGCTGCCGGCCACCAACGACCCGGCGAGCACGCCCACACCGGCGATCGCGAGGATGCGCGCGCCAGGCAACTTGAGAGCCATTTACCTCTCCTATCGGAGGAAGCCCGGCCACTCCGGTCTCCCAACGTGATGAGGCTATTGGACCGGTCTAAACGACCACACCGGCAACAAAGGATCGATTTAGCATCAATTGTCCCAGGCTGCCTTTCTCCGCGTCGCCGACGTTGGCAGCCAAGCCGCCCAAGCCGGTGCCCCAGGCGCTCGGGTCAGACGAGAGGCAGCCGCAGCATCGCGCCGTAAGGATCGAGGTCGGTCTGCATGGGGAGCCGGAAGGGAACGTGGTCGGGGCGGGGGTCGAAGCAGACCAGGTTGTGCCGGCCGGCCAGTTCCAGGACCGCGCGGCAGATCTCGCCGGCCCGGGGGAAGACGATGGACATCACCACGAAGTCGTCGCCGACCGTCAGCGGCGTGGCCCACGGGGAGGTCTGGTAGTCGCCGTCGGTCAGATCGGGATAGTCGCCGGTCAGCGCGTCGTAGAAGGCCAGAACCTCCGGCGCCGGCCCAGCGGCGCCCATGACGGTGCCCTCGCCACCCGGCCGCTCAGCGGCGGCTGTCGCCGTACCGTTGGCCGAGGGCTCCGCGGTGTCCGGCAGCGCGCCACACCCGCCGAGCGATTCACCCGCGCACCAAGCCGCGTACTTGCGTGCCGCCTCTTCCGCGGTGATGGGCGTGCGCTCGTACCAGACTCCGAGATCCACGCTCACAGACGTCCCTGCCTTCACCGACGGCGTTCTCCGGAAAGTCGGATCCTACGGGTCACGGACTCCTTCGCCGGACTGTCAGCGGAACAGGCCACTGTAGGCGTTGAGGGCTGGCTGCCCGCCGAGGTGCGCGTAGAGGACGTTGGAGTCCTTCGGGATGTCTCCGTCGCGGACCAGGTCCACCAGCCCGGCCATCGACTTGCCCTCGTACACCGGGTCGAGGATGACGCCTTCGAGGCCACCGGTGAGCCGGATCGCCTCCAGAGTGGAGTCGACGGGAATGCCGTAGCGGTCCCCCGCCCAGCCCGACAGGACGGTGATCTCGTCATCGCGCAGCTCGCGGCCGAGGCCGATCAGCTCCGCGGTGTTGCGGGCGATCTTCTCGACCTGGGCGCGGGTCTCCTCCGGCTTGGCGGAGGCGTCGATGCCGATGACCCGGCGGGGACGGTTGTGGCCGGCGAAGCCCGCGACCATCCCGGCGTGGGTGCTGCCGGTGACCGTGCACACGATCACGGTGTCGAAGAAGACGCCCAGCTCCCGCTCCTGCGCCTCGACCTCCCGCGCCCAGCCGGCGAAGCCGAGGCCGCCCAGCGGGTGGTCCGACGCGCCGGCCGGGATGGCGTACGGCGTGCCACCCGCCGCGCGCACCTCCTCCAGCGCCCGGTTCCAGCTGTCCTTCACGCCGATGCCGAACCCGGCGTCGACCAGCTCGACCTGGGCGCCCATGATGCGCGACAGCAGGATGTTGCCCACCTTGTCGTTGACCGGATCGGGCCAGTCGACCCAGCTCTCCTGTACCAGCCTGGCCTTCAGGCCGAGCCTGGCGGCGACCGCGGCCACCTGGCGGGTGTGGTTGGACTGCACTCCCCCGATGGTCACCAGGGTGTCGGCTCCCTGCCGCAGGGCGTCGGGGACGAGGTACTCCAGCTTCCGGGTCTTGTTGCCGCCGAAGGCCAGGCCGCTGTTGCAGTCTTCCCGCTTGGCCCAGATGCGGGCTCCGCCGAGGTGCGCGCTGAGCCGGTCCAGCGGGTGGACCGGGCTCGGGCCGAAGAGCAGCGGATACCGGTCGAAGTCGTTCAGGGACATGTCGGCTCCTGGTGATCGGTCGGAGAACGGGATGGACGGTCAGCCGGACAAGGGGGGTGTCGACGGAGGTGGACGGTCAGCCGGACAAGGGGGGTCGACGGGGTGGACGGTCAGCCGGACAGGGGGGTGTCGAGGATCGGGACGAGGGTCTCCCAGTTGGCCCGGGTCGCGGCCGCGGCCGCCTCGGCGTCCCCGGCCGCGGACAGCTCGATGATCCTTTCGTGCTGGGCGACCGACGAACGGCCGCTGAGCGAGGAGAAGCGCAGCCGCTCGACGCGGCGCAGCACGGGGGTGAACTGCTCGAGCACCGCGCGTAGCGCCAGGTTCGCGCTGGCCGCGACGGGGATCGCGTGGAAGTCGTCGTCCGCGGCGAGGGCCGCCTCGGCGTCGTCGCGGCGCAGGGCGGCGGCGAACCGCTCGTTGGCCTCGCGCATGGCGTCCAGCTCGGCGGCGGAGAGATCGGGCACCGCCTGGCGCACCGCCAGCTCATGCATGGCCGAGGTCACGGCCTGGGCGTCACGGACGGCGCGGGCGTCCAGCGGGCTGACGATCGTGTACCGCCCGGGCTTGGTCTGTACGAGCCCGGCCTGCTCCAGGCGCGCCAGCGCTTCCCTGATGGGTGTGCGGCTGATGCCCAGCCAGCCGACGAGATCGGCGTCGTTGAGGCGCTCGCCGGGGGCGAGGGTGCCGTCCACGATCGCGTCCCGGATCGCCCGGTAGGCATCCTCACGGAGCAACGTCCTGCTGACAAGCCCACGATCTTGAGGTACCGGCATGCAATATATTGCATATGGCTGGAGTCATCCCTGTCAACCCTGACCACGACACCACTCCGCGAAGCCGGCCGGTCCCCGCCGTTAGCGGCGCCGGTTTCGCCGCACCACGTCCCACCGTCCCGGCGCCGACCGATTCCGGCAGACATGCCGGCGGAAGAAAGAGGACGCCGACCGCACGGGCGGCCAGGGCGGGGGGTGAGGTCAGTGGGGGGTGCCAGGCTCGGCCAGGAAAAGGCCCGCCCGCAGTCGTGCCGGCGGCCAGGGCGGGGGGTGGGCTCAGTAGGGGATTGGGTTCGGGCAGGAAGAGGCCGACGGTCGTGGCCACGGCGAGGGTGGGATCAGTGGGGGGTGCCAGGCTCGGCTAGGAAAGGGCGCCGGTTGTCCGGACGGCCGGGGCGGGGGGTGGGGTCAGTGGGGGGTGCCAGGCTCGGCTAGGAAGAGGGTGCCGGTTGTGCGGGCGAGGGTGGTGGGCTCGCTCGCCGGGATGAACAGGGACTCGCCCTGGCGCAGGTCGGTGGCGCCGACCGTGGACGTGCCCTCGGTGCACAGCAGGATGCGGGGCACTCCGCCGGGCAGGTGAACCTCTCCGGCACCGAGGCCCGCACCAGGGCCCGCAGTACTGGAGCCCGCACTGGAGCCCGCACTGGAGCCCGGGCTGGGGCCATCGCCGTTGGCGGTGAGGCGGCGCAGGCGGAACTCGGGGGCCGGGGTGTCGTACACGCCGTCCGTGCCGGCCTGGAGCGCGAGCGGCGCCGTGTCGGGGTCGGTGATGCGCAGCAGCTCCTCGACGTGGAGCGGCTTGGGGGTCAGGCCGGCGCGCATGACGTTGTCGGAGCTGCCCATGATCTCCACGCCGAACCCCTTGAGGTAGCAGTGGAGCACTCCCGCGCCGAGGAAGATGGCCTGGCCGGGAGCCAGCTCGTGCTTCCTCAGCAGGAGGGGCGCCAGGCACGCCGGGTCGCCGGGATAGCGCCTGGCCAGGCGTACCACCAGGTCGTAGTCGGGGTGGTGGACGGCGGAGGCGGCCCACACCACCTGGTCGGCGGACTCCCGCTTGCCGAGAAGCGCCTCCAGCGCCTTGAGCGGCGCTCCGGCCTCGAGGAGGGACACGACCTCTCTCAGGTCGGGGACGCCGAGGCGGTCGACAAGCATCGCGGCCTGCTCGCAGGGGCGGAAGCCGGCAAGCGCGGTGAAGGGGGTGAGCGCGCACACCAGCTCGGGCTTTGGCCAGGGGTCGCCGTAGACACCGCGCCCGTGGCCGTCGACGGCCTGCTCGGCGGACGGGTGCACCTGGAGGGACAGCGGCTGGGCGACGGCGATGAGCTTCATCAGGTAGGGCAGGCGCTCGCCGAACCTGTCGAGCGTCGCCGCGCCGAGCTGACCGCGGGGGTCGGCGCCGATGAGGTCGGCGAGCGAGCGGCCGTCGTCCCCGGCGAGCAGCGACGGTCCGGAGGGGTGGGCACCGAGCCACATCTCCGCTTCGGGGCCGGGCGCTGGGTCGGGCCTGCCGGTGAGCTCGGCGATGTCCGTGCGGGATCCCCAGGCGTAGTCCTTGACGGGATTGTTCAGCAGGTGCACACGTGCTCCTCGGTCGGGGCGGGCGCCGCGCGTACGGCGCCCGCCGCCTCTCGTCTTTGCGGCTCGAAGGGGCCGCGACCAGGCCCGTGGCCGTGTCTGATGGCCACCGGCGCGGTCACGGCGCCGCCCGTATCATTTCATTCGGCTCGGATGTGGTCGACGTGGAAGGTGCCGGGGCTGAACCAGACGAAGATCCCGCGCACGTCCTTGAGGTCCTCGATCGTGCAGGACAGCCCCGAGGTGAGTTCGATCTCGACCGTGGCGGACGTGCTTGGGTTCTGGTAGCCCCATGTGAACTGGCACCAACCGTACCCGGGGCCGGTCTGCAGGGTGACGCTGGTGGAGGTCCCGGAGCCGCCGCTCGTCAGGTCGTACTTCAGGGTGGCCTGCCTGAACGTTACATGGGCCGGCACGGGAGGTGCCCGTCCCGGCTCTCCACAGGCCTGCCGGCGTGCCCGCACGACCTGACCACAGCGGCGGCGAGCGTCACCGGCGGCCGTCCGAAATGCGCTCTGAACTGCGGAACACTTCTTGACACGCCGCATTACATGAGCGGGATCGCACGGCAAGGTCCCGTATGGTGACCGTCGATATCCCGGGCTCACGCAGTCCCGCAGAGAGCGCGTGCCCGCGTGAGAAAGGGTCATCGATGCGCAGAACCCCGGCCGCCGCCGCCTCGCTGGCGGCGTCCCTGCTTGTCACCCTGCCGTCCCCTCACACCGCGCACGCCGGGACGCGGGCCCGGCAGGAGGCCTTCCGGGCCGCCGCCGCGACGTACGGCGTGCCGGAGAGCGTCCTGCTCGCCGTCTCCTACCTGGAGTCCCGCTGGGACGCCAACCAGGGCCTGCCGAGCGTCGCCGGAGGGTACGGGCCGATGCACCTCACGGACGTGCGAAGGGCACTCGCCGCCACGCCCGGCGCGGCGCCCGGCCACGGTGGCACGGCAACCGGCTACGGTGGCACGGCAACCGGCTACGGTGGCACGGCAACCGGCTACGGTGGCGCCGCGCCTGAGGAGGCGGGAACGGGCATGAGGACGGGAACGGGAACGGGGACAGGGGCAGAGACGGAGACGGAGACTGCCCGCGAGGCGTCCGGGTTGACCGGCATCCCGGTGGACCGGCTCGTGACGGACCCCGACGCCAACGTGCTCGGCGGGGCCGCCCTGCTCGCCCGCTACCAGCGGGACCTCGGCCTGCCGGCGAGCCCGCGGGCCGCCGACTGGTACGGCGCCGTCGCCCGGTACTCCGGCGCCGCGGACGCCGGGACCGCCCGCCGGTTCGCCGGCGAGGTGTTCTCCCTGCTCAGAAAGGGCGCGAGCAGGATGACCGACGACGGCCGGCAGGTTTCGCTACCCGCCGCACCGGAGATCGCTCCGCACATGGAGCAAGTGAACCGCCTGGGGCTCGGCGAGGCCGAGAGCGGGAACGTCGAGTGCCCGGCGGGCCTGGCCTGCGAGTGGCGCCCCGCGCCGTACGAGAAGCTCGGGGAGGGGCGCGGCGAGTACGGCAATCATGACCTGTCCGACCGGCCGCGCACCCAGCGCATCTCCTACATCGTCCTGCACGACACCGAGGAGACCTACGGCAAGACGCTCAAGCTGGTCGCCGACCCGTCCTACGTGAGCTGGCACTACACGATCCGCTCGTCCGACGGGCACGTCGCCCAGCACGTCAGGACCAGGGACGTCGCCTGGCACTCCGGCAACTGGTACGTCAACGCCAAGGCGATCGGCATCGAGCACGAGGGCTTCCTGGCCAAGGCCGGCGCCTGGTACACCGAGGCGATGTACCGCAGCTCGGCCCGGCTGGTCCGCTACCTCGCGAGGCGATACGCGATCCCGCTGGACCGGGCGCACATCCTGGGCCACGACAACGTGCCGGGCACCGTTCCCGGGACCGTGGCCGGCATGCACGTGGATCCGGGGCCGTACTGGGACTGGGGCCACTACTTCGAGCTGCTGGGCCGGCCGTTCGAGGCCACGGGCGGCGCGCACGCCGGCCTGGTGACGATCAGGACGGACTACGCCCGCCACCGGCCGCGCTACACCGGCTGCGGCAAGGGAGGCGGGGACTGCCCGCCGCACGGTTCGGCGTCGGTCTGGCTGCACACCGAGCCCCGCGACGACGCACCCCTGGTCAGGGACGTCGGGCGCAGGCCCGGCGGGGAGTCGACCTACGACGTCTACGACCACGGCGCGCGGGCGACGACGGGCCAGCAGTACGCCCTCGCGGGCAGGAAGGGCGACTGGACGGCAATCTGGTACCTCGGCCGGCGGGCCTGGTTCCATAATCCGCAGGACGCGCCCACCGCCGTCAACGCGACAGGGCTGGTCGTCTCCCCCAGGCCGGGGCTCAAGAACGTGCCGGTGTACGGCAGGGCCTACCCCGAGCCGGAGGCGTACCCGAAGGGCGTGCCGGTGCAGGAGATCGTGCCGCTGCAGTACGCGATCCCGCAGGGGCAGCGGTACGCCGTCGGGCTGGCGACCCGCGGCGAGTACTACTACTCGGCATTCTTCGACCGGGCGACCCACACGGTCGTCAGGGGACGCACGCTGTACTACCAGGTGCAGTTCGGCCACCGCGTGGCCTTCGTCAACGCCGACGACGTCCTCATCACGCCCTCATCCGTGGACGCCCCACGCTGACGGTTCATCCAGCGGCACGATCCCCCGGCGGGTCGCCCGCCGTACAGGGGCGCCGTCATCGCCGCACCACTCCCCGCCGACCCGGCGCCCCGATGTACCCACCACACCAGACGGAAGAAAGCACACCAGACAGCGAAGACAGGCGGCGGCCACCGACCCGCCGATGCCGGCTGGGCCGCCGGGTAGCGGATGGCCTTCAGCGACCGGGCTCGACCGTCTGGGCACCGGCTCGACCCCCATGACCAGCACGGAGCCGGCTAGAGCGCTCGGGTAGCGGATGGCCTTCTGCGACCGGGCTCGACCGTCTGGGCACCGGCTCGACCCCTATAACTGGCCCGGAGCCGGCTAGAAAGCTCGGGTAGCGGATGGCCTTCGGCGACCGGGCTCGACCGTCTAAGCACCGGCTCGACCCCCATGACCAGCACGGAGCCGGCTAGAGCGCTCGGGGGCGGGTGAGCGTTGGCGGCCGGGGGCTAGGGCCCGGCCGCCTGGGGGTTGGTCAGTCGTTGAGGTGCTGGCGGAGGTAGGAGTCGACCTGGTCAAGGGCGATGCGCTTCTGGGCCATCGAGTCGCGCTCGCGGATCGTCACGGCGTGGTCGTCGAGGGTGTCGAAGTCGACCGTGATGCAGAACGGCGTGCCGATCTCGTCCTGGCGGCGGTAGCGGCGGCCGATCGCCCCGGCGTCGTCGAACTCGACGTTCCAGCGGCGGCGGAGCTGGGTCGCCAGGTCACGGGCCTTCGGCGAGAGGTCGGCGTTGCGCGACAGGGGCAGCACCGCGGCCTTCACCGGGGCGAGCCTGTGGTCCAGCCGCATGACCGTGCGCTGCTCCATGACCCCCTTGGCGTTCGGCGCCTCGTCGACCGTGTAGGCGTCCATCATGAAGGTCAGCGTGCACCGGTCGACGCCGGCGGCCGGCTCGATGACGTAGGGCACGTAGCGCTCGCCGGAGTCCTGCTCGAAGAACGACAGGTCGGCGCCGGAGGCCGCGGCGTGCGTGGTGAGGTCGAAGTCGGTGCGGTTGGCCACGCCCTCCAGCTCACCCCACTCGGAGCCGGTGAAGTTGAAGCGGTACTCGACGTCGACGGTGCGCTTGGAGTAGTGCGACAGCTTGTCCTTCGGGTGCTCGTACAGCCGGAGGTTGTCGCGGTTGATGCCGAGGTCGACGTACCACTGGAAGCGCTCGTCGATCCAGTACTGGTGCCACTCCTCGTCGGTGCCCGGCTTGACGAAGAACTCCATCTCCATCTGCTCGAACTCGCGGGTGCGGAAGATGAAGTTGCCCGGGGTGATCTCGTTGCGGAACGACTTGCCGATCTGGCCGATGCCGAACGGGATCTTCTTGCGGGACGACTGCTGCACGTTGAGGTAGTTGATGAAGATGCCCTGGGCCGTCTCGGGCCGCAGGTAGGCGAGCCCGGACTCGTCCTCGACGGCGCCGAGGTAGGTCTTGAGCAGGCCGTTGAACATGCGGGGCGTGGTGAAGGCGCCCTTGGTGCCGCAGCTCGGGCAGGTCAGGTCGGCCAGGCCGTTCTCGGGGGCCTTGCCGCCGTGCTTCTCGGCGTAGGCCTCCTCGAGGTGGTCGGCGCGGTAACGCTTGTGGCAGGACTGGCACTCGGTCAGCGGGTCGACGAACTCCCTGACGTGGCCGCTGGCCTCCCAGACCTCCCGCGCGAGGATCACCGAGGAGTCGAGGCCGACGACGTCCTCGCGGCCCTGGACCATGGACTTCCACCACTCGCGCTTGACGTTGTTCTTGAGCTCCACGCCGAGCGGACCGTAGTCCCAGGACGCGCGCAGACCTCCGTAGATCTCGCTCGACGGGTAGACGAGCCCGCGGCGCTTGGCGAGGCTGACGATCGTGTCCATGATGTCGGTACGGCGGGCCATCAAGAATCTCCATCCGGCTGGCGGTCGGGGTTGGGTTTGTCGGTCAGAGGGCGCGTCACCTGCCCGATCACTCCCCAGCTTAGGGGAACCTGTGACGGGACCAGCCCACAATCACCACTGCGCGCCGGACGGGCTTCACTCAGGGTCGCTGACGAGGATCTCGAAGGCGCTCGGTTCGTTGATCATCAGGGTCATGAGCGGGTACATGTCCATGCGCGCCGCGCCCAGCGCGCGGCGGTAGTAGCCGGCGCCTTCCCACTCGCTGACCAGCGCCCACAGGTCCGGCTCATCGACGGACCTGCCGATGTGCCCGCGGAGGAAACCGGCCTGGGCGGCCAGCGTGCCGAGGATCGACCTGGCCTGCTCCACGAACTCATCGGCCCTGGGGCCCGGAACGGAGTACCTGATGACGGCGAGCATGCCGTTCAGCATGCCAGCCCTGGCAGGCGACCCGGACACACCGGCCCCAGCGCCGGCCGCGACCTTTCACGAGCGGGCCCGTAGGCCGCCGGGACGACGGGGCCGCGACCTTTCACGAGCGGGGCCCGTAGGCTGCCGGGACGACGCCCTCCGACGTTAGGCTCGAACCGTGGCCGACAAGCACCATCGCGGCGATCCCTCGCCCGCCGCCCGCAAGCGCGCCCTGCCCGCCCACCCGCTGGCGCGCGAGCGGCGCGCGCCTGCGCGCCCGTTGCCTCCCGGGGAGCGGTTCCTCACGCCGGGGGCCACGGGGCTGCGCCGCACGGTCGAGCACAAGAGCGCGGTCCCGCTGGTCTTCCTGTACGGGCTGCCGCGCTGGATCCTGCCCGTGGTCCTGGTGATCCTGCTGCTGGTGGGCTTCGCTCTGGACGACTGGCGGGGCGGTCTCGCGGTCCTGCCGGTGCTCGGCTTCGTGGGCTGGCTTGCCTACATGTCGTGGCCGTCCCTGGGCCATCGGGCGCGGCTCCTGCGCGTCGCCATGGTCGCGTTCCTGATCCTCGTCGCTGCCGACCGCTTCGGCCTCTTCTAAGGCTCAGCATCATCTGGGACCTTGAGCGGTCCGGGCGGGGCGGTCGATCTTCAGCGCATATCGTCCGCGCACACCATGATCGGCTAGTCCGGTTTCCAGTGGTTTGAGGACCCCTACCGACACACGCCGACTCCGGCAAATCCCCCCAAACCCATGAACCGCCTGATCGACAGCGCCAAATAGGGCGCGGTCGATCTTGCAACCATCCGATTTACCGGGGGTCTGTCGGCCATGGTGTGAGTCGACAGATCACCGCAAACCCATCCACATCTGGCCGTAGAGCCGTCGGTCAGCGCCGATGATCAGGCGGGCGTGATCGCCTGAACCCACCCCGAGGCCCCCGGCGGGCATGTACCGGCAGGGCCCTGCGGGGGCGACTCCGGGCCCCGGCTGGATGATTTTGACAACGGTTTTCATTTTGCGCCATACTCGGAAGCGTGATGCCCTTTTCGTCCGGAAACGAGCGACGTGAACCCTTCCGACGCCGCCACTCCGCTCCGCTAGCCCTCCTGCTCGGCGCGAGCGCGCTGCTGGCCGCCGCCGCGTGCTCGCCCGGCCCCTCCGCCTCGGCCGAGCGGTCGGGCAAGCCGAAGGTCCTGGCCGCCTTCTATCCCCTCGAGTGGATCTCCACGCGCGTCGGCGGGGCGGACATCACGGTCGCCGGGCTGACCCGGCCCGGGGTCGAGCCGCACGACCTGGAGCTGACCCCGCGCCAGATCGCCGACATCGAGCAGGCCGACCTCATCGTCTACATCAAGGGCGTCCAACCGGCCGTGGACGAGGCCGTCGAGCAGCACGCCAAGGACAAGGCGTTCGACGTCGCCTCCGCCCTCGCCACGCTCCCGGCCGGTGCCCAGGAGCAGGCCGAGAGCGGGGACGCCCACGAGAAGGTCTCCTACGACCCGCACGTGTGGCTGGACCCGAGCAGGCTCGCGACGGCGGCGACCGCGCTGGGCAAGAGGCTCGGACAGGCCGACGGGCCGCACGCCGCCGCCTACACCGGCCGCGCGGCCTCGGCGTCCGGGGAGCTCGGCGCGCTGGACAAGGAGGTCCAGCAGGGGCTCGGCACGTGCTCCGCCCGCACGATCGTCACCGCGCACGCCGCCTTCGGCTACCTGGCCGACCGCTACAAGCTCAAGCAGGTCGGCATCAGCGGCCTGGACCCGGAGGCCGAACCCTCCCCCGCGCGCATCGCCGAGGTGGCCGGAGTCGCCAAGCGCGAGGGAGTGACTACCATTTTCACCGAGGAACTCGTCAGCCCCAAGGTCGCCGAAGTCCTCGCCAAGGAGGTCGGCGCCAAGACGGCGGTTCTCAATCCCATCGAGAGCCGTCCCCAGTCGGGGGACTACCTGTCCGCCGCGCGCGCGAACCTCTCCGTCCTCCGCACCGCACTGGGATGTTCATGACCCGATCAGCACAGGCGACCGGCCCGGCCCCGCCGGCGGCCTCCGCGGCCACGCAGGTCGCTTTCGCCATGGCCAAGGGGCACGTCGACCTCGACGGGCGTCCCGTGCTGCGCGGGGTGGACCTGCGCGTCGAGGCCGGTGAGGTGGTCGCCGTTCTCGGGGCGAACGGCTCGGGCAAGTCCACGCTCATCCGCGCGCTTCTCGGCCTGACCCCGCTGTCGGGCGGCTCCGCCGAGCTGTACGGCTTGCCGCCCGGCCGGTTCCGTGACTGGTGGCGCATCGGTTACGTGCCGCAGCGGCTGTCGGTGGGCGGGGGCGTCCCCGCCACGGTCCGCGAGGTGGTCGCCTCCGGCCGCGTCGCGCGGCAGCGCCGGCTGCGCCGCACCAGCGCCGAGGACCGCGCGGCGGTCGCCGGGGCGCTCGCTTCCATGGGGCTCACCGACCGCGCGGGCGACCCGGTCGGCCTGCTCTCCGGCGGCCAGCAGCAGCGGGTGCTCATCGCCCGCGCCCTGGCCGGCGAGCCGGACACCTTCGTCATGGACGAGCCGACGGCGGGCGTGGACGCCGAGAGCCAGCGGCATCTGGCGGGCACACTCGCGAGGCTGGTCGACCAGGGGAAAACGGTGCTGCTGGTGGCGCACGAGCTCGGCCCGATGGCCCCGCTGATCACGCGGTCGATCGTCCTGCGCGACGGCCGCGTGGTCCACGACGGCCCGGTCGGCCACGACCATCGAGCCGGCCACGAAGGCCACTTGTTCCGGCACGACGGGCACCTTCCCGGCGACGGGCGACTCCTGGACGACGGGCGACTCCTGGACGACGGGCGCCTTCTCGGCGGAGGGCCGGCCGGCGACGGCGTGCCTTCGGACGGGACGGGATGCCATCCGCATCCAGGGCACGAGCAAGATCGCCCGCACGCCTACGATGTGTCCGGCGGCCCGATGAGCTCCGGAGCGACGCAGTGATCGAGATGTTCCAGTACGACTTCATGTGGCGGGCGCTGATCGCGGCGCTGCTCGTCGGGCTCGCCGCCCCCGCCGTCGGCACCTTCATCGTCCAGCGGCGGCTCGCCCTGCTCGGCGACGGCATCGGCCACGTGGCGCTGACCGGCGTGGCGCTGGGGTTCCTCACGGGGACGGCCCCGGTGCTCACCGCCGTCGTGGTGGCCGTGCTCGGCGCCGTGGCGATCGAACTGGTCCGCGCCCGGGGCCGTACGACGGGCGACGTGGCGCTGGCGTTGCTGTTCTACGGCGGCATCGCGGGCGGCGTGCTGCTCATCGGGCTCGCGCCCGGCGGCAGCAACTCCACCCTCACCTCCTACCTGTTCGGCTCGATCAGCAGCGTCACCACCCAGGACGTGTGGGTCATCGCGGTGCTGGCGGCGTTCGTGCTGGGCGTGGTGGCGACCTTCGGGCGCGAGCTGTTCGTGCTCTGCCAGGACGAGGAGGTGGCCAAGGTCAACGGGCTGCCGGTGCGCTTCCTCAGCCTGCTCATCGCGGTGACGGCCGCGCTGACCGTCGTGATCGCGATGCGCGTGGTCGGCCTGCTGCTGGTGAGCGCGCTGATGGTGGTGCCGGTGGCGACCAGCCAGCAGGTGACCCGCGGTTTCACCACGACCATGCTGCTGGCGATGTCCCTCGGCGTCGTGTCCACCGTCGGCGGGCTCACCTCGGCCTTCTACGCGAGCGTCGCGCCGGGCGCGGCGATCGTCCTGCTGGCGCTGGCGGGCTTCGTGCTGGCCCTGGGCGCCGGCCGGTTCCTGCGGCGGAGCCGCGCGCGGCGAGATCAGTCCTTGAGCATGCGCACCGCGGCCCCCGCCGCCCCGGAGATGAGTCCATGACGACACGTGCGGTCTTTTGCCGTACCCGGGAGTCCAGTCGATGATGATACGTACGGTCCCATGCCGTACAGGGGAGTCCAGTCGATGACGAACCGCCGAACCGCCGTGCGGGAGATGCTCCGCCACAGTGACGGTTTCCGTAGCGCGCAGGACATCTACGCCCAGATGCGTGCCGACGGCGCCAAGATCGGCCTCACCACGGTGTACCGCGCGTTGCAGGCGCTCGCCGAGGCGGGCCAGATCGACGTGCTGCGCACCGACGACGGCGAGTGCGTCTACCGCGCCTGCGCCACCGGCGGCCACCACCATCACCTGGTCTGCCGCAACTGCGGCCGCACGGTGGAGGTGGCCGGGCCGGACGTCGAACGCTGGGCGGACGCCGTGGGCGCCGAGCACGGGTTCACCGCGATCACGCACACCGTCGAGGTCTTCGGCACCTGTGCCTCCTGCACGGCGGTCGCCTCCGCCGGATGACCTTGCGCGGCCCTCGTTACGGGATACGCTTCCGTGACGACGTGGAGCCGAACGAGCGCGCCCGCGTCACCGGCGCCTCTCCCCTGCCCCACGCCCCGCCGACAGGAGACGACATGCCATTCAGCCATGACATGGTGTGCTCGCTCGCCGCCGTAGCCGACCTGGTCAACACCGCCCCCGAGACGGGCGGGCCCGACGGCCTCACCGGCGTCGACGACCTGGAGGCGTACGTCCGGCGGCATGAGCTGAGCGGCGTCGAGAACGTCGCCCCGGCCGACCTCGATCAGGTGCGCGCCCTCCGGACGACGTTCCAGGAGGTCTTCGGCGCCCCCGACTCACCGACGGCGGTCACCCGGCTGAACGTCCTGCTCGAACGGACGCGGATCACCGCGCGCCTGACCGAGCACGACGGCTACCCGCTGCACGTCCACTACTTCGCCCCGGGGGCGTCGGTGGCCGAGCACCTGGCGGCCGAGTGCGGGGTGGCGCTGGCCCACCTGCTGGTCGAGGGCGAGTGGGAGCGGCTGCGCACCTGCGCCGCACCCGACTGCGAGAAGGTCTTCGTGGACGAGTCCCGCAACCGTTCCCGGGTCTACTGCGACAGCCGCACCTGCGGCAACCGCATGCACGTCGCCGCCTACCGCGCCCGCCGCCGGATGTAGGCGGCCTTCCGGACGCGCGCCCGGTCCGGAAAACGTGAGCCGAGCGTCAGGCGCCCCAGGTGAATCGCGGCGAGCGGCGTTCCAGGAAGGCGGAGACACCCTCGGCGGCCTCCGCACGGGACTCCTTCTGCCACTCCTGGAACCGTGCCTCGTCGGCGCGGCCGTCCACGATCTCCTTGGAGGCGGCCAGGGCTCGAACCCAGGAGAGAGATCTGCACGGAACAGCTTCTTCCGGTAGCAAAGTACGATCTGTTCCCCAGATAGCCTTTAATTCAGCGAGGCCGGATGTTCGGGATCATTCGCCCGTGTGGGCAGCACTCCTGCCCTTCACTGCATCGCGCCTGGCTGGCACACCTGTGCGGCCTCTGCCTGACCCTTCGCGACGGGCAAGGGCAGGGGGCGCGGCTGGCCACGAACTACGACGGGCTGATCATCTCGGTGCTCGCCGAGGCTCAGGGCAAGGCGGCCTCCCCGCATCGGACCGCCGGTCCGTGCGCGCTGCGCGGATTCAGGTCGGCCGACGTCGTGGACGCTCGTGCGCATGGCGTACGGCTCGCCGCCACGGTCTCGCTCATCCTGGCTGCGGGCAAGCTCCGCGACCATGTGGCCGACGGCGACGCCGCCCCGGGCACCGGCCCGGCCCGCAGGCGGCTGGCGGCCCGCTGGGAGGAGGCCGGCACCCGCATGGGCGCCTCGATCGGCTTCGACGTCGCCGTGCTGACCTCGGCGACAGGCCGCCAGCTCGACCTGGAACGCCGATTCCGGCTCGACGGCGAACAACGGGTACGGCGTGAGCGCCGATGGGGCCCCGATGCCGCACCCGGCCCGGCGCACGGGCTCGGCCTCGAAGGCGGAGCGGGGCTCACGCTGCTGGATCTGACGGTCCCCACCGAGGAGGCGGTCGCCGCAGCGTTCGCGCACACCGCGACGCTCGCGGGAAGGCCCGGCAACTCGGCGCCGCTGGCCGAGGCGGGCCGGTTCTTCGGGCGGCTGGCCCACCTCCTCGACGCGGTGGAGGACCAGGCGGACGACGCCGAGCGCGGTGCCTTCAACCCGCTCACCGCGACGGGAACCACGCGCGAGGAGGCGCGGCGGCTCTGCGACGACGCGGCGCACGGGCTGGGCCTCGCGCTGAGCGAGGTGGAGCTGGAGGACCGGCACCTGGTGGACGTGCTGCTGGGCACCGAGGTGCGGCGGGCGGTGGAGCGGACGTTCGCCCGTTCCGAGCCCGGAGCCTCCTACGAGCGTCCCGGAGTCGTGCGGAAGTCGGCTGCGGGAGTGGTGACGTTCCTCACGTGCGGCATGTGGCGGCCCCGGTGGAGCCGGCGGAACGGCCGGCCCTGCGACGACCGCTGCTACCTGCGGTTCTGCGACGTATGCAGCGGCTGCGACGGGTGCGGCGACTGCTGCAAGTGCTGCGACAACTGCGACGGGTGCTGCTGCGACTGCTCGCCCTGAGGCGCCGGAGCCTGTCCCGGGAACAGGGTCAGACCTGGTTCGGGAGGGCGCCGCCGTAGCGGCGGTCGCGTTTGGCGTAGATCTCGCAGGCCTGCCAGAGGTCGCGGCGGTCGAAGTCGGGCCAGAGCTGGTTGAGGAACACCATCTCGGCGTACGCCGACTGCCAGAGCAGGAAGTTGGAGGTGCGCTGCTCGCCGGAGGAGCGCACGAAGAGGTCGACGTCGGGGATATCGGGCTCGTCGAGGTACCGGGCGAAGGTGCGCTCGGAGACCTTGCCGGGCTTGACCCGGCCAGCGGCGATGTCCTGAGCCAACCGCACGGCGGCGTCGACGATCTCGGCCCTGCCGCCGTAGTTCACGCAGAACTGCAAGGTCAGCGTGCGGTTGTGCCGCGTCATCTCCTCCGCGTCCTGCAGTTCCTTGATGACGCTCTTCCACAGCCGCCCCGGCCGGCCGGCCCAGCGCACCCGCACGCCCATGGCGTGCAGCTGGTCACGGCGCCGGCGGATCACGTCGCGGTTGAACCCCATCAGGAAGCGGACCTCGTCCGGGGAGCGCCGCCAGTTCTCGGTGGAGAAGGCGTAGGCCGACAGGTTCGGGATGCCGAGCTCGATCGCTCCCTCGATGACGTCGAACAGCGAGGCCTCACCCGCCTTGTGGCCTTCGGTCCTCGGCAGGCCGCGGGCCTTCGCCCACCGCCCGTTGCCGTCCATGACGATCGCGACGTGCCGGGGGACCAGCTCTCGCGGGATCGGCGGCGGGACGGCGCCTGAGGGATGAGGGGTAGGCGGGCGGACGTTCACGGACTGCTTCTCCTGTGGTGTGGTGTGGGTCAGACGCGCTCGACGTGTCGCAGCGAGCGTATGCCGTGTTCGAGGTGCCATTGCAGGTAGGCCGCGACCAGGCCGCTGCACTCGGCGCGGTGCCGGGGCTCGGAGGCGTCGGCGGAGTCCCAGTCGCCGCGGCTCAGGGCGATCATGAGGCCGATCGTCTCCGCGGCGGGCACGGCGGCGCCCGGCGGGCGGCATCCCCCGCACACCACGCCGCCCGCCGCGATGGCGAAGGCCCTGATCGCGGGGGTGGAGCAGCGGGCGCAGGAGTCCAGGGCGGGCGCGTACCCGGCGACCGCGAGGGAGCGCAGGAAGTAGGCGTCGAGGACCAGCCGCGCCTCGTGACCGCCCTCGACGAGCGTCCGCAGCCCTCCGACGAGCAGCAGGAACTGCCGGAGCGCGGGCTCCTTCTCCCCCACGGTGAGCCGGTCGGCGGTCTCCAGCATGGCCGTGCCCGCGGTGTAGCGCGGGTAGTCGGACACCAGCGCCTCGCCGTACGGCCGGAGCGTCTCCGCCTGGGTGATCACATCGAGCGAGCGCCCGGTGTGGAGCTGCAGGTCGACGTGGGTGAAGGGTTCGAGCCGCGCGCCGAACCTGGAGGTGGTGCGGCGCACCCCCTTGGCGACGCCCCGCACCTTGCCCGTGCGCTTGGTGAGGACCGTGACGATGCGATCGGCCTCGCCCAGCTTCTGCGTGCGCAGCACGATGCCCTCGTCGCGGTACAGGTTCACCCGCCCAGTCTAGGGACGGGACACCCCCGATGGACGAATCGGATTGCGGCCATTGGGGCTCATGAAACGGGACGAGACTCCCCCAAGCGACAAATCGATCTCGGGTCAACCCTGGATGGCATCCTTGGGAAGAACAGTCACTAAACTTTGCCCCCTGGCGACACCCCCTGATAATCGCCTACGCCCCCCGCACGCTGCCTGAAAGGGTGACATGACCCGCGTGGTCCTGCTGGGCGCCTCGCCCGGCCCGATCGGTTCCGAAGAACCACACGTCCCGCCCGGTCGCCTGGCGCTGACGTCGCTTCCCGGCTCGCCCACCGTCCTCGACCGCCTGTACGGTCAGGTCGCCTCGATGGACCCCGAGCCGGTCGCCATAGCACGGCCGCAGGACGCCGACGGGTTCCGCCGGTTCCCCGGCCAGGTCGTGGAGTCCGCCGACCTGGCCGCCGATCTGCGCGCGATCGCCGACGCCGCGGAGCAGGCGACCGACAACCTGTTCCTCATCCCGGCCGGCGTCGTGATCCACGACGAACTGATCTACCAGATCACCAAGGCCAAGCGGGCGGCGCTGGCGCTCGTCGCCAAGGAGCCGCGCCAGGAGGACGAGAACGGCGAGCCACTCCTGCCGGAGATCCCGATCGAGGAGGCGGAGCCCGAGATCGGTGACCGCTTCCTGGAGGGTCTCCCGGTCCGGCTGCGCGCGGGACGGTCGCGCGTCATCTCGGCCGGCTCGGCCCACCACGCGGTCACCCGGCCGAACGCCGTGGCCCTCGGCCCGCTCCACCTGCACCAGCGCCACGCGGCGACCCTGGCGGAGACGGCGCGCGAGCTCGCCGACCTTGCCCATTTGTTCGGCCCCGAGGACGATCTGGTCCAGCTGCTGGTGTTCGGCCTCGTGCGCAAGGGCGTCTCGGTCGGCATCCGCGGCCGCAGGGACCTGTTCTTCGCCCGCGTCGGCTCCCAGGCCGAGGCGGACGAGGCCGTGACCGCCATGTCGGGGTACGACGAGGACCGCGCGCGCCTGAACAACGCGGTCAAGGGCGCCGACGGCTTCTTCACCACGTACTTCGTGAGCACCTACTCCCGCTTCATCGCCCGGTGGGCGGCGCGGCGCGGCCTCACCCCCAACCAGGTCACCCTCATCTCGATCGCCCTGGGCGTGCTGTCGGCGCTGTCCTTCGCGACCGGCACGCGCGCCGGCGCGGTCGCGGGCGGCCTGCTCATCTACTTCGCCTTCGTGTTCGACTGCGTCGACGGCCAGGTCGCCCGCTACGCCCGCAAGTTCGGCGTGCTCGGCGCGTGGCTCGACGCGACGTTCGACCGTGCCAAGGAGTACGTGGTGTTCGCCGGCCTGGCCGTCGGCTCCCTCGTGGCCGGGCAGGGCGACGTGTGGACGCTGGCGCTGGTCGCGCTGTCGGTGCAGACGGTGCGGCACCTTCTCGACTTCTCCTTCGGCGCCGCCAACCGCCGCAGGCCCCCCGTGCCGCTGCCGACGCTGGCGCTGACCGCCGCCGACGACCG
Organism: Sphaerisporangium perillae; assembly: GCF_023276435.1. Taxonomy (GTDB): domain Bacteria; phylum Actinomycetota; class Actinomycetes; order Streptosporangiales; family Streptosporangiaceae; genus Sphaerisporangium; species Sphaerisporangium perillae. The sequence goes on along the minus strand of NZ_JALLPO010000014.1, from coordinate 101,838 downwards.
GCCGCTGCGTGACGCGCTGGAGAAGCGCAAGGTCTCGCGGAGCACGGGCGTACGCGGACTGCTGAAGCTGTGGACCAAGGCCGGGCGGTTCCGCGCCGTGCACTGGGCCCGCAAGATGATCGTCTTCCCCATCGGTGAGCGCTTCGCCGCCATCGCGATCACCGCGGCTCTGTTCGAGCCCCGGGTCACGTTCCTCACGCTCGTGATCTGGGGTTGCGTCGCGGCCACCTATACCCTCACCGGACGTCTCATGAGGTCGCTCGCATGATCACCCACCCGCAGGCCGCGCCGGCTCCCGTTCCCGACCCCGACGAGGAGCGCCGCCGCGTCCAGACGGCCCGTCTGCTCGCCTACCGCGACGACGGCCCGCTGGTCGCGCTCCTCCGCGACAAGATGGGCCGCGGCCTGCCACCTGTGCCCTCCGGGCTGGCCGCGCTCCTCGCCGTGGCGGCGATCGGCGCGACGGGCGTGCTGTCCGCCGGCACCGGGCCGATCATGTTGCTCCCCGTGCTGGTGATGGTGGCCCTGGTGGTGCCGACCGCGGCGCGCGACCACCTCGGCCGGTTCGACTGGCTGGTCCCGCCGCTGACCAGGGGCACCGAGTTCCTCACGATCATCGTCCTCGGCCTGGCCGCCGACACGCCCAAGTGGCTGCTGTTCGTGCTGCTCTACGTCGTCGGCTACCACACCTACGACACGGTGTACCGCACGCGGCAGAGCATCTGGCCGGCCCCGTGGGTGTTCCAGGCCGGTCTCGGCTGGGAGGTCCGCCTGCTGCTGCTCGGCGTGGGCGCCGCTCTCGGCCTGCTCACCTGGGTGGTGGCCGTCATGGCGGTGTACCTCGGGGTGCTGTTCGCGGTGGAGAGCATCACGAGCTGGGTGCGCCTGGACAAGCAGACCGCGCTCGCCCAGGCCTCCGACGACCTGGAGGCCTCCCCTGAGGACGCCCTTGAGCAGGCCACCGGTGAGGCTGAGAAGGCGTAAAGACGCACGCGAGACGGGCGGCGCGCGCCGCCCGTCCGCCCCGGTGAAACGGCCGGGCACGGAGGAAGACGATCCTCCGTGCCCGGCCGTTTCCATCCCGTTCGACGCGACCTCCCGGCGTCAGGCCTCTGACATGGATCATGTCGAGCAGAGTAACGCCAAATTTGTGGTCACTTAAAGTCTGTAGCGACCCCCTGACTGTGTACGGCAGGCGAACCGGCTGTATACAGGTCACCGTGGAGTTGGACGCGCTTGATCGTGCGATCGTCGGAGCCCTGGTCGAGGATGCTCGATCGACCTATGCGGAGATCGGGCACCGCATCGGGCTCTCGGCCCCCGCGGTCAAGCGGCGGGTGGACCGCCTGGTGAGCAGCGGCGCCATCACCGGCTTCACCGCGCGCGTGGAGCCCTCGGCGCTCGGGTGGACCACCGAGGCGTACGTGGAGCTGTTCTGCCGGGGCAAGACCTCCCCCGCCGAGATCGGCCTGGCCGTCTCCCGCCACCCCGAGGTGATCTCCGCCTGCACGATCACCGGCGAGGCCGACGCGTTGCTGCACATCCGCGCCAAGGACGTCCGGCACGTCGAGCAGGTGATCGAGCGCGTCGCCGCCGAGCCGTTCGTCATCCGCACCAAGAGCGCGATCGTGCTGTCCCGCCTCATCGACACCCCGCACGCGCGCGACGGGGTGCCGAACGAGGCCTGAGCACCGGCCTGCGCGACGCGGCCGACACCTGGCCGACATCCCGGCGAAACAACTCGTGACCTGCGCGGTCATCCCTCCGAACGCATCTAAACCGTATGCGCTGTGAACGCAACGAATCACCGCATGGGGGCCGAACGACGCAACCGATCACCACCAGCGCGCAAGCTCCGCACCTGGCCTGAACCTCGCGCCGTTCCTAGGCTGAAGCCATCCCTGACCAGCCGTTATCCGACGGAGTGATAGATGGCGCACAGCCGGCATTACCTCATGTGTCGTCCCGAGTACTTTGCGGTCGAATATGCGATCAACCCCTGGATGGACCCGGCCGCCGGGGCGGACGCCACCACCGCCGTGCGCCAGTGGGAACAGCTCAAGGACGTCTACGAGGAGCTCGGCCACCAGGTCAGCCTGATCGACCCGATCGACGGCCTGCCGGACATGGTGTTCGCCGCCAACGGCGCCCTGGTGGTCGGCGGCCGGGTCTACGGCGCCAGGTTCGCGAACGCCGAGCGGGCCGCCGAAGGCCCCGCCTACCTGAGCTGGTTCACCGGCAACGGGTACACCCCGGCGCTCGAGCCGTCGCAGACCAACGAGGGCGAGGGCGACTTCCTCACCCTCGACGAGGTGATCCTGGCCGGCACCGGCTTCCGTACCGACATCGCCGCCCACAAGGAGGCCCAGGAGTTCCTCGGCCGTCCCGTCGTGACCCTCCAGTTGGTCGACCCCCGCTACTACCACCTCGACACCGCGCTGTTCCCGATCGACGGGCGTAACGTCGCCTACTACCCCGGCGCGTTCTCACGCGGCAGCCAGGAGGTCCTCGGGCGCATGTTCCCCGACGCCGTCCTCGCCTCCGCGGACGACGCGGCTGTGCTCGGCCTCAACGCCGTCAGCGACGGCCACAACGTCGTCATCAACATCGAGGCCGGCGAGCTGGCCCTGGAGCTGAAGCGCCGCGGCCTCAACGTCATCCCCGTCGACCTGAGCGAGCTGCGCAAGGCCGGCGGCGGTCCGAAGTGCTGCACTCTGGAGATCCGCGCATGAGCAAGACCCGTGAACTGATCGAGCTGAGCGAGCGGCGCAGCGCGCACAACTACCACCCGCTCCCCGTCGTCGTCCGGGAGGCGCGCGGCGCCTGGGTGACCGACGTGGAGGGCCGGCGCTACCTCGACTGCCTGGCCGGCTACTCCTCGCTGAACTTCGGGCACGGCAACCCCAAGATCCTCCAGGCGGCCCAGGACCAGCTCCAGCGGGTCACGCTGACCAGCCGGGCGTTCTTCCACGACCAGTTCGCGGCCTTCTGCGAGGGCCTCGCCGACCTGTGCGGCAAGGACATGATCCTGCCGATGAACACCGGCGCCGAGGCCGTCGAGACCGCGATCAAGGTGGCCCGCAAGTGGGGGTACGAGGTCAAGGGCGTCGCTCCCGGCCGGGCGAACATCATCGTCATGGAGGACAACTTCCACGGCCGCACCACCACGATCGTCAGCTTCTCCACCGACCCCGACGCCCGTGACGGCTTCGGCCCCGCGACGCCGGGCTTCACCATCGTGAAGTACGGCTCCGCCGAGGCGATCCGCGAGGCGATCGACGACGACACGGTCGCGGTGCTCCTGGAGCCCATCCAGGGCGAGGCGGGCGTGCTGGTGCCGCCGGCCGGGTATCTCCAGCAGGTCAGGGAGATCTGCACCGAGAACAACGTGCTGTTCATCGCCGACGAGATCCAGTCGGGCCTCGGCCGCACCGGTGACACCTTCGCCTGCGATCACGAAGGCGTGGTCCCCGACATGTACGTGCTGGGCAAGGCGCTCGGCGGCGGCGTGGTGCCGGTGTCCGCGGTGGTCGCGAACGCCGACGTCCTAGGGGTCATCAAGCCCGGGCAGCACGGCTCCACGTTCGGCGGCAACCCGCTCGCCTGCGCGGTGGGCAACGCCGTCATCGAGCTGCTGCGGACCGGCGAGTACCAGGCGCGGGCCCAGGAGCTGGGCGCGGTCCTGCACGAGCGGCTGCGCGGCCTGATCGACAGCGGCTCCGGCGTCGTCGCGGTACGGGGACGCGGCCTGTGGGCCGGGGTGGACATCGACCCCTCCATCGGCACCGGCCGCGAGGTATGCGAGGCGCTGATGCGGCACGGGGTCCTGGCCAAGGACACCCACGGCTCCACGATCCGCTTCGCGCCGCCGCTGGTGGTGTCGGAGGAGGACCTGAACTGGGCCGTCGACCGGCTCGCCGACGTCCTGGCCGAGCTGTCCGCACCCACCGCACCCACCGCACCCGCCGCGCCTTCCGAGACGCCGGAGCTCGCGGGGCTGTAGGAACCGGGAAGGGTACGGCTCGCGCCTTCAGGGGGCGAGCCGTACCTCGGTCATGTCCTCGAAGTCGGGACGGGCGGTGTGCCAGCGCACGACCGCGGAACGGCCGTCGAGCTCCAGGGACGCGAGCGCGTTGGGGAACCACGGCCCGTTGGTGATCTTCCAGCGCAGTGCCCGCCGGGGAAGCTTCGCCGTGCGGACCAGGATGCCGCCGACCAGGCTCGCCACGCCGAACGACCCGATCACGTTGGCCAGCCGCAGCACGCGGCTCAGCGGGTTGCGGATCGGCGAGCAGACCGCCTGGTAGATGCGCGCGGAGTCGAGGTCCGCCGACGCCGGGCCCGCCGCCGCCAGGTAGGAGTAGTGCACGTCCCCCGACATCAGCACGATCGTGGCCGGCGGCCGGCCCCGGCGCCCCGCGGCGACGTCGACGAGCAGGCGGCCGAGCTCCTCGAACGACTGCCGGAACGCGCCCCAGTGCTCCAGGTCGAGCGCCTGGCGGATCTTCTCCCCCCACGCCGCCGCCCTGCGTCCCCACGCCCCGCCCGCGACGGCCTCGTTCCAGCTCTCCACGTCGAAGATGCCGCTCGGCAGGAACACCGGCACCGAGGATCCGATGAGCAGGTGGTCGCGGTCTCCGGTGGCCAGCTCGGCGAACCAGGACCACTCCTCGTCGTCGAGCATGCGCCGGTGGCCCGGGTCCAGCTCGCGGGCGCAGCGGGTGTCCAGCATGATCAGCCGCGTGCCGCCGATGTCGCGCATATAGCTCCACCGCGTGGAGGAGGGGTCCTCGTCGGCCTTCTTGGCGAACGCGTCAAGGGCCGCGCCGCCGTCCCCGTCGTGCGCGCGGATCTCGGCGTACATCGGGTCGGCCTTCCGCTCTGACGGCGAGAGGTTGCCGAGGTGCTGGTAGACCCAGTAGGCGCCGAGCGCGGAGACCACCCGGGTCGGCCACCACGGCACCTCGGCCATCGTCCGCCGCCAGGCCATGGAGGTGTTCCAGTCGTCGCGCACGTCGTGGTCATCGAAGATCATCGCGGTGGGCACCGTGGACAGGACCCAGCGGACGACCGGATCCGTCCACGCCTGCCGGTACAGCTCGGCGTACTCCTCGAAGTCGACGATCTCCTCCGGCCCGTCCTGGCGCCGGGAGCGGATGTAGTCGATCATCTCCTGGGACGGCTCGTCGGCGTAGACCTGGTCGCCCAGGAAGATCACCAGGCTCGGCAGGTCGTCCCCCTGCATGAGGCGCCGGCCGTACTCCCGGAGCACGTCGTAGCCGTGGGTGCGCACATGCGCGTCGTCGTGCGGCACGCTGGTGCGGCAGGAGCCGAAGATCACCCGGTTGAGCTCGTCGAGCGGGCAGATCTGGCTGTCGGGGAAGCCTTCCAGCGGCCACACGCGCCGCCCGTCGAGCTCGACGGCGTACGCGCCCGTCTCCTCGACGTCGACGATCGCGTAGTGGTGACCGTGCACGGTGAAAGTGCGCTCGGTCGCGCGCGCGCCGGACACCTCGATCGTGACCTCGCACGGGTCACTCGTCTCCACCCATATCGACGCGCTCAACTCGTCGACGTAACGCAGCATCGGCCCTATTAGCAAGTCGGGCACGGTTGACCCCCCCTTTTGAGCAGCGTTAAGCACCTTATGCTCAAAATCGTGCTGCCCGGAGACCAGCCCACCGAACAATGCCCAGGTCCTGGGCCGGCCGACGGAGGTCAGCCGTCGGGCGAGCGAACCAGGAACTCAGGTCAGCCGTCGAGGGAGCGCACCAGGAGCTCCAGGTCAGCCGTCGAGGGAGCGCACCAGGAGCTCCAGGTCGTGCATGAGCTGCTCGGTGCGCGCGGAGCCGTATGTCGTGAGGATGGCCCGGTGGTGTTCGGCGATCCCCGCCTCCAGCCGGGCCAGAAGATCACTGCCCCGGTCCGCGAGGAAGACCGCCACCTTGCGGCGGTCCGCCGGGTCGTGGCCACGGTAGACGACGGCCCGCTCGACGAGCCGGTCCACGGCCTTGGTCAGCGTCGGATGCGGCATCAGCGCCGCCTCGGCGAGATCGCCCATCGAGTGGCCGCGCCCGTCGGCGAGCGCCTGGAGGATGCGCCACTGCTCGACGGAGACCTCCTCGGCGGCGAGCGCCGCCGACAGCCCCCGGTTGACGCTCCGCTCGGCGCGGCTGAGCAGGTAGGCGAGCGACGACCCGAGACCGGTCGCCGCGCCCGCGTCCTGCGTCGGGGTCGTCGAGGACGGGACCGGTGCCGGGGTCGCCGCGCGCTGCCTCGGGGCCGTCGCGTCCGGGGTCCGTGCCGGGGTCGCCGTGCGCTGCCTCGGGGCCGTCGCGTCCGGGGGCCGTGCCGGCGGGGCGGGTGCCCCGGTGCCGCCCTCACCGGCCGTCACCATCGAGCGCTCCGTCCGTCCACCGGCAGACCGGTTTCCCGCCGTCACCACTGAAGGCTCCCTTCGTCCGCGAGCGCGCCTGGAGGATACTCTTGCACGTGGCCGATCCCGTCACGGTGGTCATCGACCCCCTCGAAGCTCACCTGCTGAGGGCCGACACGCTGCGCGTCGGCCTGGTGGTGCCCGTCTCGGGCGTGCTCGGGCTGCTCGGGCCGTGCGCCATCAACTGCGCGATGCTGGCCGCCACCGAGGTGAACGAGTGCGGCGGGGTGCTCGGCAGGCCGCTGGAGCTGGTCCTGGTCGACGGCGGCCGGCACCCGGCGGAGGTCGCCCGCGAGGTGACCGGGCTGGTGCGCGCCGGAGCCGTCCAGGGGCTCGTCGGCACCCACGCCAGTGACGTGCGCGTCGCGATCGAACGCTTTGTGGGCGGCGCGGCCCCCCTGGTGTACACGCCTCCCTACGAGGGCGGCGCCCGCAACCCCGGGGTCTACTTCCTCGGCGAGCCGGCGTCCCGGCAGGTGGGCCCGGGGCTCGACTGGCTCATCGAGCACAGGCGGGCGAGGCGCTGGTTCCTGCTGGGCAACGACTACGTCTGGCCGCGCCTGGTCCACGCCTCGGCACGCCGTCATCTGCGCGCCCGGTCGGCGACGGTGGTCGGCGAGCGGTTCGTCCCCTCCGGCACCACGGCGATGGCTCCGCTGCTCGAGGAACTGGCGACGGTACGGCCCGACGCGGTGCTGCTCAACCTCATCGGCAGCGACCTGGTCGCGTTCAACCGGGCCTTCCGGGCGAGCGGGCTCGGCACCGCCCGGCTGTGCGGGGCGCTGGAGGAGCACGGCCTGCTGGCCATCGGCGGCGACGTCTCCGGCGAGCTCTACGCCGCCATGGGGTACTTCGGCAGCATCGCGACCGACGCCAACCTCAGCCTCGGCGAGCGCTACACCCGCCGGTTCGGGGCCGCCGCGCCGTTGCTGAACGCGCACGGGCACGGATGCTACGAGGGCGTGCTGATGCTGGCGGCCCTGATCCGGCGGGCCGGTACGACGGCCGTGCCCGCCATCGAGGCGGTCGCCGACGGCACCGCGATCACCGGCGGCCGGGGCCGCCTGACGCTGCGCGACCGCAGAGTGCGGCAACGCGTCTACGTGGGACGGGCCGACGGCCTGGACTTCGATGTCGTGACCTCCTCGTAACCCGCGTGACCCCGGCGTAAATCTTTCTATAGAAACCTTTTCGTTTTCAAGGATTGGTTCTATCGTACGGCTCTGCCCCCGCGTTTAAAAGGAGCCGTCCATGCCCTCCCCTTCCGGGACGTCGCCGTCCCCCTCCGACGCCCCACCGGCCGCCGGCGTCGAGCGCTTCGGCTACAAGCAGGAACTACAGCGGTCACTGGGCTTCACCGACCTGCTGATCTACGGACTGATCTTCATGGTGCCGATCGCGCCGTTCGGCATCTTCGGCAGCGTGTTCCAGGCCTCCGGCGGCATGGTCGCGCTCGCCTACCTCATCGGCATGGTCGCGATGGCGTTCACCGCGCTGTCGTACGCGCAGATGGCCCAGGCGTTCCCGATGGCCGGATCGGTCTACACCTACGCCGGACGCGGCATCGCGGCGCCCGTCGGCTTCCTGGCCGGGTGGGTGATCCTGCTCGACTACGTGCTGGTGCCCGCCCTGCTGTACCTGGTGGCCAGCGCGGCGATGGCGTCGTTCGTCCCCGCCATCCCGATCTGGGCCTGGCTGATCGGCTTCATCGTGCTCAACACGGTGGTCAACTACCTCGGCATCGAGATGACCGCCCGGATGAACAAGATCATGCTGGTGGCGGAGATGATCGTGCTGGCGATCTTCCTGGTGATCGGGGTCATCGCCCTCGCGCAGGGCAAGGGACACGGCGACGCGCTCAGCCCGCTGTTCGACTCCTCGACGTTCTCCTGGCCGCTCGTGTTCGGCGCCGTCTCGGTGGCGGTGCTGTCCTTCCTCGGCTTCGACGGCATCTCCATGCTCGCCGAGGAGAGCCGCGAGGACACCCGCAAGCTCGGCCGGTCCATGGTCTACGCGCTCGCGCTGGCGGGCGTGCTGTTCGTCGTGCAGACCTGGGTGGCCGCGCTGCTCGCGCCCAACCGCGACGACCTGCTCGCCAAGGGCGACCCGGCGGGCACGGCCTTCTACGACACCGCCGCGTACGCGGGCGGCCACTGGCTGAGCGTGCTCACCGCCATCGCCACCGCCGTAGCGTGGGGCTTCGCCAACTCGCTGGTCGCCCAGGCGGCCACCTCCCGCCTGCTGTTCGCGATGGCCCGCGACCGGCAGCTTCCGAGCTTCCTGGGCAAGGTCCACCCCAAGCACAAGGTGCCCGTCAACGCCACCTTCCTCGTCGCCGCCGTGTCGCTCGTCCTCGGCGTCTACATGAGCACGCGTGACGACGGCATCTCGCTGCTCAGCACGCTCGTGAACTTCGGCGCGATGACCGCCTTCCTCGCCCTGCACGTGTCCGTCGTCGTGCACTACGTCTTCCGGCAGCGCAGCCGCGACTGGTGGCGGCACCTCATCGCCCCGGCCATCGGCTTCCTGATCCTGCTGTACGTCGTCATCAACGCCAACATCGCCGCACAGGTGCTCGGCTTCGTCTGGCTCGCGATCGGCGTCGTCATCCTCGTCGGCTCCACGCTCATGGGCCGGCGCCCCACCCTGTCCGCCATCAACACGGAGGTCTCGGAGTGAACGTCGTCTCCTACCGCCCCGCCGCCGACGAGCTGTCCTACACCTTCGGCGGGCGCCCCGCCGTCGGGACGATCAAGCCCGGCTCCATCGTCGAGCTCTTCACCGAGGACTGCTTCGGCGGGCGGGTGCGCACCCTGGACGACCTTCCCTCACAGGTCTGCGAGTTCCCCTACCTCAACCCGGTCACCGGCCCCTTCCACGTCGAGGGGGCCGAGCCCGGCGACACCCTCGCCCTGCACTTCATCTCCATCGAGCCGGCCCGCGACTGGGCGGTCTCCACGACCTTCCCCCACTTCGGCGCACTGACCGGCACGCACACCACCGCGATGCTGCAGCCGCCGCTGGAAGAGGTCGTGTGGATGTACGAGGTGGACGTGGACCGGCGGGTCGTCCGCTACCAGGCCCGGCGCGGCGACTTCAGCGTCGAGATGCCGCTCGACCCAATGCACGGCACGGTGGGCGTGGCGCCGGCCGCCTCCGAGGCCCGGATGACGATCACGCCCGACGCCCACGGCGGGAACATGGACACCCCGGAGCTGCGGGCCGGTGTCACGGTCTACCTCGGGGTCAACGTCGAGGGCGGCCTGTTCTCCATCGGGGACGGCCACTGCCGCCAGGGGCACGGCGAGGTGTGCGGCACGGCGGTGGAGGCCGCCATGAACACCGTCGTCGCCGTCGAGCTGATCAAGGGCGTCGTGACGCCGTGGCCGCGCCTGGAGGACGACGGCCATCTCATGTCCACCGGATCGGCGCGCCCCCTGGAGGACGCCTACCGGATCAGCCAGCACGACCTGGTCACCTGGACGTCGTCGCTCACCGGGCTCGACCAGCTGGACGCCTACCAGCTCGTCAGCCAGGGCGGCGAGGCGCCGGTGGGGAACGTGTGCGACACCAACTACACGATGGTGGCCAAGATCCCGAAGGCCTACCTCGGCACCCCGGAGGTCTACGAGTCCGCCCACACCCGCCTCCGCGAACTCGGCGAACGCTACCTCTCCCGCTGAACCCCCCGGCGGCGGCAGGCGCAGGGCGCGCGTTCCCTCGGCGCTCGTACTGGTGGCATGCGGGGTGTCGTTGGTCTACCTGTGGAATCCCGGCGCGTTTCCTGCCGGCGATGGGGCGCCGGCGAAGTGGCGCCGGTGCGTCAGGAGGTCGTGGCGGCGGCCACGATCTCCTCGCAGATCGCATGGGTTCGCAGGGTGTCGTCCGCGGTGACGATCCGTCCCTCGCGTACGGCGGCGAGGAAATCCAGGCAGACCTGCTCGATGCCGCGCTGACGGGCGACCGGGATCCAGTCGCCTCGCCGGGTCACCGTCTCGCCGCCGTCGTAGTCGATCACGTCGGCCAGGTTGACCACCCGGCGCTTGGCACCGCCCCCGATGACCTCGCAGGTCTCCTCGCTCGCCCCGCTGACCCGGCTCATCATCCCGATCGCCGTGAACCCTCCCCGGTCGCCGGGCCGAGAGCCGGACGCTTCCCCACCACCGACCCGCGAACCGGACGCTCCCCCACCACCGACCCGCGAACCGGACGCGAGTGCTTCCCCGCTGTCGGCTCGCGGGCCGGAGAGGCGCAGGATCACGTGCTCCAGCAACCCTTCGCGGACGCGCACATCGACCGACATTTCCGAAATATCGCCCGGCGCCAGGAATCGCAGGGTGTCCACCACGTGGATGAAGTCGTCGAAGATCACCCGGCGCGGGTCATCCGGTTGCCCGGCGCGGTTCTTCTGCATGACGACCAGGTCGCGCGGCAGCTCCCGCAGCCCCGCGTACCCCGGCGCGTACCTCCTGTTGAAGCCGACCATGAGCGACCGCCCCCGCTCACCGGCCAGCCGGACGAGCTTCTCGGCCCCGGCGAGGTGGTCCGCGAGCGGCTTGTCCACGTACACGTGCACCCCGGCCCGCAGCAGCGTGTCGACGATCTCGACGTGCGCCCGGGTCGCGGCGTGGACGAACGCCGCCTCGATCCCCTCCGCCACCACCTGCTCGACCGAGGTGAACCGCGCGGGAAGGCGGTAGGCCTCACCCAGGCGATCCAGCGTCGCCCGGTCGCGCGTGCAGAGCAGCAGGTCGAGCCCCGGCGTCGCCGCCAGCACCGGCAGGTACGCCTTCTCCGCGATGTCGCCGAGCCCGACCATCGCCACTCGCGTCGTCTTCATGCCGAGAGACTACGGCCCGGACGCGGAAGCGCCTCCGCGCGTACACGGGAGCGCTTGCGCCACTCGGCGTTCTCCCCGCCGACGGTGACGCCCATGGCCTCGAACATCGAACCGCGAAGGCGCGTGAGAGCGGCCGCGTCGGCCACCGTCGCGCGGCGGACGTTCACTCCTACCGGACCATTCGTCATGCCCGGCATCAAAGCACCGCTCCGCACCTCTGTGCCAAACGACCAGGTCCCGTGGCCTGCGACCTGGTCGTCAGGGGACGATCTGCAACAGGCCCTGCTTCTTCGCCTGAGCGGGCTCGCCGAGCCGCTGCGACTCCTTGCCCTGCTTGTCCAGAACGACCAGGGTGTGGTGCGCCCCGCCGGCGACCCGGACCACCAGGCGGCCGTCGGCCAGATAGAACGCCCCCAGGAGCCTGCCCTTGACCGGGATCGGGACCTTCCTGCCGGTCACCATGTCGACGATCACGGGCGTGAAGCTCGAAGGCCAGCCTCCGTCGCCCATCGCTCCCGGGTCCACCGGAGGACTCATGATCACGTTGCGTCCATCGGGTGACAGGCTCTGCACGTGGGTGACGAGCTTGACGCCCTTCGCCTTGGCCGCCCTGCCGGTCCTCAGGTCGAGCCGGTAGACGGCGTCGGCGGTGCCGGCGTAGCCCGCGAGGTAGCGGCCGTTGCCGGACCAGGTGAGGTGGCAGACGCCGGTGGTCTTGCCGGCCGCGTGCCTTCCGGTGCCGTCGGCGTTCACGACCGTCACGACGTCGGCCTTGCCCACGAACGCCACCTGCTTGGAGTCGGAAGACCACGTCGGCGTGGCGCACGGACCGCCGGTGGGGGCCTTCGCGACGGTCGTGATCTTGCTTCCGTCCTTGACCAGTACCTTGCCGGCGACCGTGATCCAGGCGAGCTTCCTGCCGTCGGGCGAAGCGGAGAACTGGAAATTGTCCGACGGCCGGCCGATACGGACGAAGCCGCTGCCCGGCTCGTACCGGTCGACGCTGAACTTGCCGGCTTTGTAGTCGAAGTAGACGGCCCGGCCGGTGAGCGGCCGCGCCGCGGTACCGGCCTGGACGGAGGCGCCGGCCAGGACGGAGGCGGCGGCCGGAACGGCGAACGCGGCGGTGACAGCGGCGGCAAGGGCGGCGCCGACCAATATGCGGTGCTTCAAAGGGACTCCCGTGTTGAAGTGACCCCCGTTTGATGCCTGAACCCCTGCTGCGGTTCACACCTCGTCGCACCTAAAGTCAGGGGCCGGCCTTACCGCCGCCGCGCGATCGTGTCGGTCACGCGGCCTTCTCGGTACGCCACCAGGCGATGGTCCGCCGCAGCGCGTCGTCCAGCGAGGTCGGCGCGATGCCGAAAGTGGACTCGAACGCCGAGGAGTCGAGGACGAACGGCCGTACGAACTGGTAGCGGGTCTCCTCCAGCTCACGCAGCAGCGGCGAGGCGAGCCCGGCCGCCCGCATCACCCAGTGCGGGATGCTCCTGACCCGCGGCGCGGGGGCACCGGCGGACGTCGCGACGCGCCCGGCCAGTTGCCTGATCGTCAGCGCCGGCGCCGTGGGCACGTGCCAGGCACGACCCCAGGCCCGTTCGTCCGTCGCCACCGTCGCGAGAGCCTGTGCCACGTCCGGCAGGTACGTCAGGCTGTGCGGCTGGTCCGGGTCCGCGGGGACCCACGCCGGCTTACCGGCCACGATGGGCCCGATGAAGCGCTCGCCCAGCACCGACTGGTCGGTCATCCCGGGGCCGAAGTAGTCCGATCCCCGCACCTCGGTCATCCGGATGCGTCCGGCCTGGTGGGCGGCGAGCGCGTCGCTCCACATCTTCGCCCTGACCCTTCCCTTCGCTCCGAGCGCCCTCAGTGGCAGATCCTCGGTCATCGGGCGGTCGACCGGTCCGTACCCGTAGAGGTTGCTGAGCGTGACGAGCACCGCGCCGCTGTCCTCGGCGGCCGCGAGCAGCGCGTCGGCGATCGGCGGCCAGTCCTGCGGCCAGCGGTGGTACTTGGGGTTCGCGCAGTTGTAGAGCGCGTCGGCGCCCTTGGCGATGCCGGTGAGCCGGCCGCCGTCCGCGGCGTCCGCCGCGACGCGGGTCACCCCGGGGACGGCCGGACCGGAGCCGGACCGGGTGACGACGACGACCTCGTGACCGGCGGCCGCGAGCGACCCCGCGAGCTGCGAACCCACTTGCCCTGCTCCGACGATGACGTACTTGCTCATGATCTTCGATCTCCTTGATGGTGGCCTTCTGAACGCGGCAGGACCGGCGGACGGCTCAGACCTGGTTCCAGACGATGCGCAGGACGGCGTTCAGGACGAAGAGGGCGGCGAACACCGCTGAAGTGGTGCTGAGCCCGGCGGCGGCGGCCGCCGCGACGCCACCGCCGAACCAGAGGACCTCCAGGACGACGCGGCCGAGACCGCGTAGCGGGACGCTCGCCTTCGGCGACCCGAAAACCCCCCAGACGACCCCGAACAGGACCGGTCCGCCGACGCCCAGGAGCAGCTTGACCGCCCAGTTGGGGCTGACCGTGAATCCCCAGTAGCCGACGGCCAGGTAGACGCCCAGCTCCAGGAAGAACATCAGCGCCAGGTTCGCGCCCTTGACCACGCTCAGCATCCCGCGTTCCCATCTTGACGATTACATCGCTCTCTTCTGAGAGCAATGCTCTCGCATGAGAGCGCCCGTCGTCAAGAGCAGCGCTCTCGTTTCGTCCGCGAGCTACAGATTCGTCCGCGAGCATCAACCGCAGGTCGCCGGTGATCCCGGATGAAAGAGCAACGCTCTCGATTCAAGTCGGTGCTCTGATACAGTCGTGAAATGAACGCCAGTCGCACCGCCCGGGAACGCGTCCGGGCCGAGCTGATCAGTGAGATCAAGGAGGTCGCGCGGCGCCAGCTGGCCGTGGAGGGAGCGTCGGGGCTGTCCCTGCGCGCCGTCGCCCGCGAGCTCGGCATGGTGTCCTCGGCGATCTACCGCTACTTCCCCAGCCGCGACGACCTGCTCACCGCGCTCATCATCGAGGCGTTCGACGCCATCGGCGCCGCCACCGAGAACGCCGACGCCTCCTGCCCCCGCGACCGCCATCTCGATCGGTGGATGAGCGTCTGCCGGGCCATCCGCACGTGGGCGCTGGCCCATCCGCACGAGTACGCCCTGATCCACGGCTCACCGGTGCCCGGCTACGTCGCCCCGGAGGACACCGCCGCACCGGCCGCCCGCGACGGGATCGTCCTGGCCGGCATCCTGCGCGACGCCCACGAGGCCGGGAAGCTGGCGCCCCCGCCCGCCGGGCTCCCACCCGCGCCGCCCTCGTTCGCCGCCGACGCCGAGCAGCTACGCGAGGCCCTGTTCGCGCCGCTGTCCGACGACGTCATCCTCCTGGCCCTCGAGGGGTGGACGCACATCTACGGCACGGTGAGCTTCGAACTGTTCGGCATGTACAGGAACGTCATCGAGCAAGACCGCGCCGCCGCCTTCGACCACGTCGCCCTCACCCAAGCCCACATCCTCGGCCTCGACACCCCCACCCCGGCCGCCTGATCGTTGGCGGGCCTGAGCGTTTCGACGGGGGCCGACCGCACAAACGCACCCGGAACCGTCATCCCGTAGAGGGACGCAGGACGATCTTGTCGTAGTGATTGGCGAAGAAGGAGACGAAGGCCAGCGCTTCGGGGATCACACCCATCTCGTTGCTGTGTGCGGTCAGCAGCGCGGTGGCGTTGTTGCCGCGGGTGGCGTACACGGTGAAGGCACGGTTCGCCGGTAGGCCCCGGACGTCGATGACCACTTCATCGACTCCGGGAAGTGCCCGGATTTGGGCGTTCCCCGCCGCCCCGGGAACTCCTTGCACTTCGATGGGGTGGTTTTCGATGCGCATGCCCAAGCCCTGCTTACCGAGGTGTGCGGTGCTGCCTGGGCTGGTGCGGGCGACGTAGACCAACGCCATCGGGGACTGACCAATGCGCAGGGTATCGATCACTTTCATGGATCTGGTGTCGATCACGTCGACTGCGTCGGAGTACTGCAGCGCCACGTACATGCGGGTGTTGTCCGGGCTGGGCCAGATACCGTGCGGACCGAGACCGTGGCTTTGGATGCGATTGACCAGCGTCGGTGGGCCGCCGGTGGTCGAGCGCCGATAGACGAGGGTCTGACCGAGGTCGCCCACGGTCATGTAGGCATAGTTCACGCCATCGACCGTGACGAAGTTAGGGTGGTTGGTCCGCGGGCCGGTGTTCAAGACGGCCTCAACCTTGTACGTCTGCGCGTTGACCACGGCGGTGGTATAGCCGTTGTCCGGCATGCCCAACCAGATCTCTTTGCCGTCGGGGGAGATCGCCTCATCGGAGGAACCACCAGCAACGTTCGGTACCGTGACGTGCTGGATGATCTTGCGGCTGGGCACATCGATGACATCGAAGGCTTCGGCCCGCAGATGGTTCACGTAGGCCCGCCGGCCATCTGGGCTGAAGACCACCTTCGACGGGCCGTCTTCGGAGTGGATGCGGGCGATGACCCGGTCATGGCGCCAATCGATGACCGCGACGGTGTCCACGCCTCGCTCGGCGACCCACAGTTCGTTTCCATCAGCGGAGAAGAATCCTTCGTGTGGGGCGCGGTCAAGGTAGATGGTGTGCACGACGGCGTTGGTGGCGGTATCGATGACGTGGACGGCGTTGGTGGTGACGTCGACGACGTCAAGGTACCGGCCATCGCGCGAGAAACCGAGGCCGTGGACGTCGATTTCCCCGTCGTACATCGCGCCGAGAATATCCGCGTCGACGTCCATGCGCGGTTTGCCCAGTGCGATCGTGCCCAGCACCGTGTCGGTCTTCGGATTGATCACACTAACCGTGTTGGAATCCTGGTCGGCGGTATACACCCGGTCATTCACCGAGATCGGCTGCGCGCCAGGCAACGCCGGCGCCTGTGTCACGCCAACCACCGGCCGCTGCCGGGTGGCCAGCGGCCGCGGCGCGCAGGCAGCCGCCAGGATTACCACGATCGTTAGCAACGCAATAACGACCGTTCTACTGTGAGGACCCTGGGACGAGCACATACGTACCCCCGAGAAAATCTCTCGACTACGTATCCCCCGAGAAACCAGTCCACCCACGACTATCGCGCCGAAAGCGACATCACTATGTTACGCCTGTACTCTGCGTGACCGCCGATGCCCGGACCGGAACAGGGCGTCAGAGAGAGTCCAGCGCGACGACATGTGGCTGTGGCAGGAAACCGGGAGGCGCCGGCAGGCCGAGACGCTGACCCCCGCCTTAGGCGGCGTCCGGCATTCGTGGCGTTACTCCGCGCCCAAGGGAGTTCGCCGTGCGAGGACCTTGCGATGGCTGATGCGCCAACCCTGATCACCGCGCGAGATCACGTCTTCGGAGGTCACGCTCCCGCACGTGCCGTCCGCGTTGATGCCGATCCCCTTGGACCGGGCGCGTACCTGATCGTCGGCGAGCTGCGTGAGAACGATGTTCGTGACGTGGTGACCGACGGGATTCGCCTCGCCCAGTGCGAGTGCCGCGTCTCGAAGTGCGGCCAACCCCTCGATCGATCCGCCACCGAGGTCGGTGACGTCGTAGGTCACGTCGGCGGTGAACAACTCGTGCATCCGATCGAGTTCGCCGCTGCGCCACGGCTTCGACCCGGCACCGCCCTACGGCGGCCGACCGGTGCACGTACCCGAGCCCTGAACTAGCCGCGCATTGGCGCCGGTACGGCCACGCTCTCGACACCGGGAGCGATCTGGATGGCGCACCAGACCGATCGCCCCAGGCCGGGACCATGATCCCGGGTGCCCCATTCTTGGGAGAGCTCGCGGACGATCAGCAGGCCACGGCCGTTCTCGGCATCGGGATCTTTCCGGACTTCGGGCTCTGATACCAGTGAACCTGGATCATTCACCTCGATGAACAGGACGCCATCGAGTTCCGCGAGAGTGATGCCGATGAAATCGTCCCTGCCACAGCCGGAATGCGTGATCGCGTTGGTCACCAACTCCGAGGTGGCCAGGACGACATCGTCAATGGCAGGATGACCGCTCCCCAGCCATTGACGTACTTGGTAACGCGCGCATGGCACCGATTCGCGGACTCCGGGGAGAGTCGCACTGCCGAGAACCTTAGGCTCCGCATTCGCTGGCTCCATCGTTTCACCCGTTCGAAGAAATCCGATCCCGAGGACTCCCGACAGTGCCAGATATCGACTACGCTTTGTAGCCGATCGACTTCAACGAGTCATTAACGCTTTAACTGAAACCCTCGGTGAAACGCTGAGGAAGGACCCCCGGAGTCCCCCCATGCCAAAGGAAAGCGATCTCAACCCCTCTGACTCCCCGACCGCCCTCTTCGGCTTCGAGCTGCGGCGACACAGGAAGGAACGCGGCTGGTCACAGTCGCGGCTCGCACGCGCGATCCCGTATTCGCTCGGCACGATCAGCATGATCGAGACGGCGAGACGATCCCCGTCGGAGGAGTTCGCCCGCCACTGCGATGAGGCCCTCCAAGCCGAAGGCGCCCTCACGCGCCTCTGGCCCATGGTCGCCCGGCCCGCGGCCCCTGCGTGGTTCCGCCCCTGGCTCGACATCGAGACGACCGCGGAAGCCCTGCGTTTCTGGTCGCCCTTGGTGATTCCCGGCCTGCTGCAGAACGAGGACTACGCGAGGGCGATCCTCAGTGGCGATGTGGGGGTCACGGCGGAGCAGATAGAGGAACAGGTAACCGCCCGCATGGAGCGCCAAGTCATCCTCAACCGCCCCAAGCCTCCCCTCCTCTGGATCGTCATCGACGAAGGAGTGCTCCGTCGTCCTGTGGGCAGCCCTGCCATAATGGCCGCCCAGCTGGAGCGCATTCTGCATGCCGGACAGGAACCACACATCATCATCCAGATCCTGCCGTATGACGCCTACTCCACCACAGGTCTAGCAGGCGCGTTCGTCATCGCACAGGCCGAGGGAGTCGCCGATACCGCATACGTCGAATCCGCGGGAATTCTCGGTCGGGTAACCGAGCGTGCAGGAGACGTTAGAACCCTAATATTCAGGTACGAAGGGATTCGCGCCGAAGCGCTCTCCCGGCGCGAGTCGCTAGGCCTGATCAAGGACAGGATGCAGCGATGGATGAAATGACTCTGGTATTGGAAGCAGCCACATGGCGTAAGTCCTCTCGGTCAGGACCCGACGGTGGCGAATGCGTCGAAGTCGCGCACCTCGCCGGTGGTCGGCGAGGTGTACGTGACAGCAAGAATCCGGCGGGCCCGGTCCTGGTGTTCGCCAGGTCCGGGTGGGACACCTTCGTCAAGAGCGTGAAAGACGGCGTCATCACCTGACGAACTCCCACAAAGGTTCGACCGGTCACCCACCGTACGAAGGCGCCGACTTCGCCGCACCTCGCCCCGCCGTACCGGCGCCGGTGAACAGGGCACCCACGAGCAAGCAGAAGGCAAGCCCGGACGGAGGAGAAGCAGGCTACGCGAGCGGAGTGGTGGGGGCCGGCGGCCGGTTAGCCCGTCGCTGCGGTTCGCCGGGCTTGCCGTTGGGGCGCACGGGTGCGAACAGATCGGCGTACCCCTCCTTGGTCACGGCCTCGCGCAAGGCGGCCAGCACCACGGCGGACAGGCCGGTGCCGCGCAGGTGGGGTCGGATGGAGATCTCCAACGCGGACACGGCCTGGGTCTCGCGCCCGTACATCCCGGCCCTGACGCCCATGCCGAGCACCTCGTCCCAGCCCCGCTCCGGCAGCTCCTCGGGAGTGCCGGTCCACGGGAACGGCACGGCATGGGCCTTGGCCACCACGGTCCGGTCGGCCGGGTTCAGGGCCAGTAGTTGCAGCCGCGGGAAGTGTCGCGGCAACGCGCCCATCATGTTCCCGAGCAGGTCCTCCTGCATGAACCTGGGCCAGCCGTCCGCGAAAGTCCACAGCTCACCGGTCAGGTCCGGACGGTCGGCGACGCTCACGACTTCGACGCTCATGCGCACAGTATCGGGACCTTCCTCGCCGCGCCGCCACCGAATTCCCCACCCTTCAAGATCCACGGCTAAGTGCCGGTGATCTCTTCGCGGGGTAGGGCGGCGAGGGTTTGCAGGGCGCGCAGGAAGCCGCGCCGGTCCTCCTCGGACAGGCGGGCGAGAAGGCGTTCCTCCTTGCGCTGGATGGCGGCCTGTGCGGAGCCGCGTACGCGGAGCCCCTCGTCGGTCAGCGACAGGAGGCGGGCGCGCCGGTCGGCGGGATCAGGGGTGCGCTCGATGAGGCCTTTGCGCTGCAGGTCGTCCAGCACTCCGATGATGCGCGTCTTGTCCGCGCCGATGGACTCCGCGAGCGCGGCCTGGGTGCGCAGCGGCTCCGCACCCAGCGCGAGCAGGACCACGTAGGCCCACATCGACAGACCGTGCTCGCGCAGCACAGGCAGCTCCGCCTCGATGAGCGCCCTGCTCAGCGGGCTGATCATCGCGGCCAGATCGGGGCCCTCGGTCACGCCATGTCACTATACGCGTTGACAGATGATAGGCAGCTGTAGATGATATGCAGACGCTTATCAATTCCAATGGATCGAGGAACCTTCATGGACGTTCGTGAGCTGGACAGGCGTGCGGTGCTCGCGAGTCTGGACGTGGTCGGCAAGGCTTCGCCCGGGGACCTCGGCCGTCCCACGCCGTGCGCCGGCTGGACACTGGCCGACCTGCTCGCCCACATGACCGCGCAGCACCACGGCTTCGCGGCGGCGGCGGCGGGCAACGGCGCCGATCCCGAGGCGTGGCGGCTGGAGCCGGTCGGCGACGACGCCGTTGCCGTCTACGCCGGAGCCGCCGAGCGCGTGATCGCGGCGTTCGCCGAAGAGGGCGTGCTGGATCGCGTGTTCGCGCTGCCGGAGTTCGGCACGGGCGCGGCGTTCCCCGCGGCGCAGGCCATCGGGTTCCACCTCATCGACTACCTGGTGCACGCCTGGGACGTCGCCCGATCGCTCGACGTCGCGTTCACGCCCGAGCCGGGGCTGGTGGAGGCGGCCTGGCCGATCGCGCATGCGGTCCCGGACGACGAACGACGCCACAGACCCGGCGCCGCCTTCCAGCCGCGCCTGGCCGTACCCGCGGATGCGACCCGTTTCGACCAGATCCTCGCCATGCTCGGCCGCACGCCGGAGCGGTCACCGGCCGCCGGGCGGTGACCGGCGGGGGCACTGGCGCGGGCGGGCCGTCGTACGGTGCGATGGAGCGCGTGCTGCGGCGCGTACCCGCCGCACACGTGACCCCGCTCACGGGAAGGGAGCTCGATGCGTACCGTCCTGCCGCCGGAACCGTCCGACCTGGACCGGGCCTGGAGGGAGATCCGGGAACGGCTGATCCCCACGCCCGTCGTCGCCACCGACCTGGCCCCCGGCGCGCTGCTGAAACTCGAGAGCTTCCAGCCCACCGGCTCCTTCAAGGTCAGGGGAGCACTGTCGGCGCTGACGGCGGTGTGCGGGGATGAGCCGGTGGTCACGGCCAGCGCGGGCAACCACGGCCTCGGCATCGCCTACGCCTCCCAGGTCACCGGGCACCCGGCCACCGTGGTCGTGTCACGCAACGCCTCGCCCGCCAAGGTCGCCGCCCTGCGCCGGTTCCCTGTCGAGCTCGTCCAACACGGCGAGAGCTTCGATGAGGCCGAGCGGCACGCGCTGGACCTGGCGGAGCAGGGGATGAGGTTCGTGTCGGCCTACAACGATCCGCACGTGATCGCCGGCCAGGCCACCGTGGGATACGAACTCGACGTCCAGGCCGAAGGCCCGCTGACGGTCGTCTGCCCTGTGGGCGGCGGCGGCCTGGCCGCGGGGCTGGCCCTGTGGGGCGCACGGCGTGGCGATGTACGCCTGGTCGCGGTCGAGAGCCATGCCTCCCGGGCCGTGTCGGCGTCCGTGGCCGCGGGGAAGGTCGTCCGGACACAGGTGGGCGCCACCATCGCCGACGGCATGTCCGGCAACATCGAGCCCGGCTGCGTCACCCCGGCCATACTCGCCCGGCGCGTACACCTGACCGCCGTGTCCGAGCGGGAACTGATGCTCGGCCTGCGGTGGCTGTTCACCAGTCACGGGTTGGTGGCCGAGGGAGCGGGGGCGGCCGCCGTCGCGGCGCTGCTGGCGGGCCGCGTCCCCATCCACGGCCGGGTCGTCGCGCTGGTGACCGGCCGCAACATCACACCCGCCGCGTTCGCCGAGATCTTGCCTTGACAGGGGGAGCCGCCAGGAGCTCGACTGGGCCGCTGACGGAACGAGTCGCCGGGTGGAAGGGACATGCGCATGCGGGCGAGTGCCGCGTTAGGGGATGAACTGCGGGATCGGCTGGGCTCCCCCACTGGCGCACGGCGGCTCGACAGCAGCCCTCGCTCGCGTGTGTGGCGCGCCGAGCTGGGCGGGACCACCGTGGTGATCAAGCAGATGGTCGACGGGCCGGACGCTTCGCTCCGGTTCGGCCGCGAGGTCACCGCGCTACGTCTCGCCTCACGGGCCGACCCGCCCCTCGTGCCCGCGATCCTGGGCACCGATCCCGGCCGGCGCGTCATGGTGCTGGAGTACGTGGACAGCCATGACCCGCCGGAAGACTGGGTGGTCGGCTACGGGGCCGCACTGGCCCGGCTGCACGCGACCGCGACGCCGGACGACGCCGGGGCGCTGCCGCGATGGTCGCCTCCCAGCCTGGACGACGTCAGCGCTTTCCTCGCATTGGCGGCCGAGCTCGGCCTTCCCGCCTCCGCCGCCGTGTCCGCCGAGCTCGGCGGCCTTGTGGACCGGCTCCAGCGGACGGCACGGCACTCGTTGCTGCACGGCGACCCCTGTCCCGGCAACGACCTGCACACCAGCGGCGGGCTCCGTTTCGTCGACTTCGAACAGGCCGCGCTGGGCGACGGGCTCGTCGAACTGGCCTACTTGCGCATCGGGTTCCCCACCTGCTGGTGCGTCACCGCGCCTCCCGAGCCGTTGCTGCGGCGCGCCGAGGAGGCGTACCGCACGGCCTGGCGCGACGCCACCGGCGCCGAGCTCCAAGGTGATCTCGCGGACGCGTGCGCCGGCTGGTTGCTGCGCGGCGACGCCCTCGTCGAGAAAGCCCATCGGCAGGGGATCGATCACCTGGCCCGTATCCCCCGCGAGGACTGGCACTGGGGCACCGCCACCGCACGGCAACGGCTGCTCCACCGTCTCGGCGTCGTCGCGGAGACCACTCGCGACCACGCCCGGCTCGCCGGACTGGGCGAATTCTGCGCGGCGATGCGCGGCCGCGTCCTCACCCGCTGGCCCGCCCTCCAACCGCTCCCTTCCCGCCGCCCTTAGCGGACGGCCGACCTGCTCGTGAGCATTGATCGACGACCATCCTCATGGAAACGGTAAGGAAACCACCGCTGCTCTACTACTGGTCCGCATGACGTACCGAACATCACTGACGGCACTGGCACTGGCGCTGGCGGGGCTGGTGGCGCATCCTTCCTCGGCAGGCGCCACCGCTGATGCCGGCCCGAGTGCGAGCGCCACCGCGAACCCCGGCCCGAGCTCCGGCGTGTCGTCCGTCCAGTGGAAATCCTGCCCGGCCTACTCCGATGAGGTGATCCGGAGCCTGCGCGTGACGGAGGAGCAGATTCCGGCCTTCCGCACCCTGATGAAGCGCCTGGAGTGCGGGACGGTCAGCGTCCCGCTGAACCATCGCGACCCCGGCGGACGGAAGATCGACATCGCGGTGACCCGGCTGGCCGCCACGGACGAGGCCCACCGGCTCGGCGCCACCGCCGTCTTGCCAGGAGGGCCGGGCAACAGCGGATACCTGGACCCCATTCTGCGGGCCGTGCTCAAGAACGAGGAGATGGCCAAGCTCAACGAGCGCTACGACATCATCGGCTTCGACCCGCGCGGGGTGGGGTACAGCACCAAGGTCGCCTGCCCTGTCTCGCCAGTAGGCCCGCAGGAGCCGGGCACGCTGACCAAGGAGGCGGCCAGGAAGATATACGACGCCCAGGTCGCCGCCAACCAGAAGTGCGGACACTCCGACCCCGCCTTCCTCGGACAGCTCACCACCGGCAACGTGGCCAAGGACCTGGACCTGGTGCGGACCGCCCTGGGTGAGCGCACGCTCAACCTGCTCGGCTTCTCCTGGGGAACCTATCTGGGCATGGTGTACCGCAGCCAGTTCCCCGAGCACACCGGACGGGCCTTCCTGGACAGCGTGGCGCCGCCGTGGACCCGTTTTGACGAGCACGTCAAGGACAGCGCGGAGGCGGCCGAGCGCGACTTCGGGCGCATGGCCGCCTGGCTGGCCCGCCGCGATGAGAACTACGGTCTCGGTGCCACCGCTCGGCAGGTGCGCGAGGAGGTGGCGAAGCTGGTCCGCGCGTACGACAAGAGCCCCAAGACCTACACCGACCTGCAGCGGCCCATCGACGGCTCGGCCGTCGCCGATCTGGCCAAGCTCAACTCCACCGAGTGGGCGCGCGCCGGCAAGGCGCTGGCCGAACTGCGGACGGCGACGGGCACCACCGCCCCGCCCACCGTCAAGGAGGTGTTCGGCGCTCCGATGGGGACGCCCGTGCCCGGCGCGCCCGAAACGCTGAACATGACCATGAACTTGGCGGTCGGGTGCAACGAGGACAGCAGCCGGGCCGGTTTCGACACCGCCTGGCGTGCCTACCAGCAGCTCGTGAAGCGCCATCCGGCGACCGGCCGGTCCTGGGGACTGGGTGTCATGTGTCCCGGCTGGCCGCTGCCGGTGCAGCAGGCCACGTTGAAGCGGGGCAGCGGGTCACTGGTGCTGGCGGGGCACCTGTATGAGTTCATGTCCGTCTACGACTGGACGCTGCAGACGCGGCGCGCCATCGGCGGCACCGTCTACACGGTCGCCGACGACGTGCACGTGTCGACCACCCGGGTGCCCGAGTGCGCCGCCGACGTGGTGCGGTACTTCGAGACGGGCCGGATCGGCAGAGGCTGCGAGGGCAGCGCAATCCCGAGCTGACCACCGGTTTCCGGGCCCGGCGAGCCGCCACGGGTCGCCGGGGAAAACCGGCCATGAGTCGATCTTGGAGCTTTGAGCCGGGACTGTCGCCGACCTGCCGTGTGGCAAAAGGCCGTGCTAGCTGGGACCATACGGAAATCGATATCGGAGCGTCTTTGATATCGATATTGGACATCAACTGATCCAGTCTGGTTTGCTCACCCTTCCTGTTGATCGAACAGTAAGGATGAGAATGCGACACCTCCGTACCCGCCATCTCGGGGCCACGTCGAAGGCGACCGCGCTGGCGTTCGCCATCCTGGCCACCGGTACCGCCTACGGTGTGGACACCGCCTCGGCCACCACGCCGTCCACGGCGGCATCAGTGGGAACGCAGAGCGGGCAGGCAGGTCTCGGTGACCTGCGCGCCACCTCCAGCGAGGCCGAGGCACGGCGGCAGTTGCGCGCGCTGGAGGCGACCATCCAGGGACGCATCGGCGCGTACGTCATCGACACGGCCACCGGGAAGTCGATCGGCTACCGGGCGAACGAGCGCTTCCCGCTGCTGTCCACCTTCAAGGCGATGGCCTGCGCCGCGGTGCAGCACAAGGCCCGCACGTCCGACCCGGGGCTGATGGACCGGGTCGTCCACTGGACGCAGGCCGAGGTGAAGGACAACTCACCGGTCACCGAGAAGCACGTGGAGGACGGCCTGACCGTCGCGCAGTTGTGCGAGGCGGCCATCACCCGCAGCGACAACACCGCGGGCAACATGGTGCTGAAGCAGATCGGCGGTCCGAAGGGGCTGACCCGGTACTTCCGTGCCCTCAAGGACCCGGTCTCCCGCCTGGACCGGTGGGAGACCGAGCTGAACGAGTGGAGCCCGAAGGAGAAGCGGGACACCACCACGCCCGCGTGGATGGCCCGCGACCTGCGGAAGGTCACGCTTGGAAGCGCCCTCACGGCCGAGGACCGGACGCGGCTGGAGGGCTGGCTGCGCGCGAACCAGACCGGCAGCGAGCGCATCCGCGCCGGACTGCCCAAGAGCTGGACCATCGGCGACAAGACCGGGAGCAGCGGCTCCTACGGTGCGGCCAACGACATCGCCGTCATCCGGACCTCCGCGACGGCCGCGCCGCTGATCATGGCGATCTACACCGATCACAAGGCCGCCGACGCCGCCTACGACAGCAAGGTCATCGCCGACACCGCCACCATCCTGGCCCGCGGCCTCGGCAAGCTGCCGTAGCCGCCTTACGAGGGCCGCCGGTGAGCGGGCATCGCCTCCCAGAGCGCGCTCACCGGCATGGCTCGCATGCGCTCGCCGAACGGAAGTGTCTGGCTACCGGTGTAAAGAACGACGCCCACCACGAAATCGTCACCCAGACGGTCGGCCAGATGACGCAGGCCTTTGAAGTCGTCCGGTCGTACGGTCGACGACGCCTTCACCTCGATGCCCACCACACGACCCTGGCGATTCTCCAGCACGGCGTCCACTTCGACCTTTTCCTTGGTGCGGTAGTGGAACAACTCCGCACGCTCGTCCGACCAGGTCAGCTGGCGGGCCAGTTCCATCAGGACGAACGCCTCGAGCAGCGGACCGAACAGGCCGTCGGGCCGGACAAGGCTCCGGGAGTCGGCACCGAGCAGGTTCGCGGCCACCCCTGAATCCACGAAAGCGATTTTGGGAGTGCCGATCGCACGGTCACTCACGTTGCGTGACCACGCGGGGATCCGTTTGGTCAAGAAGACCTCGTCGAGCAGCGCGAGGTAGCGGTGGACCGTGCTGGCGGACAGCCCGACGCGGCTGCTCAGAGTGTTGGCGACCAGAAGCTGACCCGACCGTGCAGCCAGCAGCCGCACCAGAGCACGCATCTCCGATACCCGCTCGATCTCGGACAACTGACTTATCTCTCGCGAGATGAGATCGGATACATATGAGTCGAGGAACCGCTCGCGCCGGCGAGGATTCGATCGCGCCACGGCTTCGGGAAACCCGCCGCGGACTATCCGGTCCGCGTACTCGGGCCGGGTGACTGTCGAGGTATGGCGAAGACTCTCGCCGTCGGCGAACAACGCGTCCACGAAGCCGTCGGGGGCGCCGTCGATCTCCCCTTGGGAGAACGGCCAGAGCTCGATGGTCTCCATCCGGCCGGGCAGCGCGTCGGGAAGCGCCCGCAAGCCGAGCAGACGGGCCGATCCGGTCAGCAGATAGCGACCCGGCCTCGGGTCGGTGTCCACCTGTTCCTTGATCGCCAGGAGCAGGTCGGGCACCCGCTGGATTTCGTCGATCACCATGAGCTCCGGGAAGGCGACGAATCCAGCCGGATCCGCCAGTGCCGCCTGACGCACCACAGGCGTGTCGAGGTTGCGCCACTCCGCTTCCCGGCCCTTCGCGAGCAGGCGGACCAGCGTGCTCTTGCCGGACTGGCGCGCACCATTGACGAGCACGACACGTGTGTCGCCCAAAGCCTGGGTTACGGCGATTTCGGCACGCCGGGGAAGAACCTTGCCCAAGGGAGTCTGTGAGGTGCTGACCACCAGCTCAGCATGCCATAAACGGCGTCGTCCCGACACGATGGTCGCAGGCTGGCTGACACGCTGGTCGCATGTCCGCTGGGACGCTGGTCGCCACCTTGCTGACACGTTGGTCGTGGTGTCCGAGCGGGCCGGCTTCTGCGGAGATGACTCGACCGCGCCTCCGTCGGGTGACGAGGGCGCGGTCGAGGAGGACAGGGTGCCTTGTGGGCGTCTGTCGGCGCGTTGCCTGGCAGGTCGTGCCGGGCTGCGCCGTGCCGTACGTACCTTGCGGGATGCGCGGTGTACCTGACGGAGGCGCGGAGTGCGCGGGCGCGACTAGCGGGAGGCGCGGTTGATGGCGGAGAGGATGGCCTTGAGGGAGGCGGTGACGGTGTTGCCGTCGACGCCGACGCCCCACAGGACGCGGTCGCCGACCTGGCACTCGACGTAGGCGGCGGCCCGGGCGTCGGAGCCGGCGCTCATGGCGTGCTCGGTGTAGTCCAGGACGCGCACGTCGACGCCGATGCGGCCGAGCGCGTCGACGAAGGCCGAGATGGGGCCGTTGCCGACGCCCTCCACCTCGCGGATCTCGCCGTCGACGCGGATGTCGGCGCTGATGGCGTCCTTCTCGTCGACGTGCGAGACGTTGCGGTGCGCCAGCAGGCCGAACCGCCCCCAGGGCTTCGCCGCGTTGGGGAGGAACTCGTCGCTGAAGACCTCCCACATCTGGCCGGAAGTGACCTCGCCGCCCTCGGTGTCGGTGTGGGCCTGGATGACGCCGGAGAACTCGATCTGCAGGCGGCGGGGCAGGTCGAAGCCGTGCTCGGCCTTCATGATGTAGGCCACGCCGCCCTTGCCGGACTGGCTGTTGACCCGGATGACGGCCTCGTAGCTGCGCCCGACGTCCTTGGGGTCGATCGGCAGGTAGGGCACGGCCCAGGCGAAGTCGTCGACGGGCACGCCGGCGGTCGCGGCGTCGCGCTCGAGGGCCTCCAGGCCCTTCTTGATCGCGTCCTGGTGGGAGCCGGAGAAGGCCGTGTAGACCAGCTCGCCCCCGTAGGGGTGGCGGGGGTGGACGGGCAGCTGGTTGCAGTACTCGACGATGCGGCGGATCTCGTCGATGTCGCTGAAGTCGATCCGCGGGTCGACGCCCTGGGAGAAGAGGTTCATGCCCAGGGTGACCAGGCAGACGTTGCCGGTGCGCTCGCCGTTGCCGAACAGGCAGCCTTCGATGCGGTCGGCCCCGGCCTGGTAGCCCAGCTCGGCGGCGGCGACGGCGGTGCCGCGGTCGTTGTGGGGGTGCAGGGACAGGACGATCGAGTCGCGGTAGGCCAGGTTGCGGTGCATCCACTCGATCTGGTCGGCGTAGACGTTCGGCGTGGCCATCTCGACGGTGGCCGGCAGGTTGATGATGACCTTGCGGTCGGGGGTGGGCTGCCAGACGTCGTTGACGGCGTCGCAGACCTCGACGGCGTACTCCAGTTCGGTGCCGGTGAACGACTCCGGGGAGTACTGGAAGTAGATCTGGGTGTCGCCCATCTGGTCGGCGAGCTTCTTGCACAGCTTGGCGCCCTCGACGGCGATGGCCGTGATGCCGTCCTTGTCCTGGCCGAACACGACGCGGCGCTGCAGGGTCGAGGTGGAGTTGTACAGGTGGACGATGGCCTGCTTGGCGCCGCGCAGCGACTCGAAGGTGCGCTCGATCAGCTCGGGCCGCGCCTGCGTCAGCACCTGGATCACCACGTCGTCAGGGATGCGGCCCTCTTCGATGATCTGCCGGACGAAGTCGAAGTCGGTCTGCGAGGCCGCGGGGAAGCCGACTTCGATCTCCTTGTAGCCAATGCGTACCAGCAGGTCGAACATCTGCAGCTTGCGGTGGGCGTCCATGGGGTCGATCAGTGCCTGGTTGCCGTCGCGCAGGTCGACCGCGCACCACTGGGGGGCCCTGTCGATGACCTTGTCGGGCCAGGTGCGGTCGGTCAGCCTTACGGGGGCGAACGGCTGATATCGCTGGAAGGGCATCGGGCTGGACTGCTGCTGGGGATACATCGCGTGCTCCTGGTCGTGTCGGAACCGGGGCGGCGCACGTCAGGACGGCATGCCTGAACTGGTCTGAATCAATCAGAGAGAGGTCGCCACCGGGATTGAACCCTCAAGCGGCCGACGCGCATGGCTCGCTCCGCGACGAGGGAGCCGGCCTCTTACAGGCCCTCGCCGCGGCAGCTAAGAAGCAGCCCGCGCAGCATACGTCGACGTTAGCAGACGTTGGGCCGTTCCTGATACGTGACCGCCGGGCCAGGGGTGCGGCAGGGGGGCGGGAAGCGCGGCGCCGGGATGCCGGGAGGGGTCGGGGAGCCCGGAGCCGGGGTGAGAGGCGTCGTCCCTCTGTGCCCCCGTAAGCTCCCTGGTGAAGATGGGAGGCACCACCATGCAGGATGGCGAGATTCTAGCGAAGATAAAGGACCTCATCGCGGAGGAGCACGATCTGCGCGGGCGGGTCGTGACGGGAGAGGTCTCCACGGACGACGAGCGGGGCCGCGTCCGTGAACTGGAGGAGGCGCTGGACCAGTGCTGGGACCTCCTGCGCCAGCGCAAGGCGCGCAGGGAGTTCGGCGAGGACCCCGACTTCTCCACCCCGCGGCCCGTGGACGAGGTCGAGAGCTACGAGCAGTGACGTCCCCCTGAAGGACGGCGACTCCCGGCGGCACTTGGACCGCCGGGCGCCTGCTCATCGACGTCCTGAACCGGCGGTCCCTTTGAACCGGCGGTCCCCTTGAACGAGCGGTCCCCTTGAGGTGACGGTCCTCTTGGAGTGACGGTGACTCCCCGCTGCCGCGCCGGCGGCCGGGGCGGGTTTCCCGGCTGAGGCCGCCGGGGACGGACGCGTCACGGCCGGTGTTTCCGTAAAGAAACCCTGGCCGTGTACTCCGCCCTCTTTGCCGCCTATTTCGCCATTTATCCCTTTTCGCGCGCTGTAATCGGACTACGACCCACAAGTAGCACGATGACCAGACCGTGGCGGGGGGTCTTGTGATCTACACGCGTGTAGCGCCGGCGCCGGTGAGCAAACTCGCCCGCAAGGGCCGGCTGATGCTGAACTGGGCGACGTCCACCGATCACAAGGTGATCGGCAACTTGTACCTCATCACATCGTTCGCGTTCTTCCTGATCGCCGGCGTGATGGCCATGATCATCCGGGCCGAGCTGGCCCGGCCGGGGCTCCAGTTCGTCACCAACAAGCAGTACAACGAGATGTTCACCATGCACGGCGCGCTCATGCTGCTGCTCTTCGCCACCCCCCTGTTCGCCGGGTTCGCCAACGCCATCATGCCGTTACAGATCGGCGCGCCCGACGTGGCGTTCCCCCGGCTCAACATGTTCAGCTACTGGCTGTTCCTGTTCGGCGGCCTCATCGCGCTGGGGGGGTTCGGCAGCGCCGACGGCGCGGCCGACTTCGGCTGGACGGCGTACGCCCCGCTGTCCGATCAGACGTACTCCCCCGGCATCGGCAAGGATCTGTGGATCATGGGACTGGTCATGTCCGGTCTCGGCACGATCCTCGGCGCGGTGAACTTCATCACCACGATCATCGCCATGCGGGCGCCCGGCATGACGATGTTCCGGATGCCCATCTTCTGCTGGAACACCCTGCTGACCAGCATGATGGTGCTGCTCGCCTTCCCGGTCCTGGCCGCGGCGCTGCTGGCCCTGGAGGCCGACCGGAGGTTGAACGCGCACGTCTACGACGCCGCCACCGGCGGGGCGCTGCTGTGGCAGCACCTGTTCTGGTTCTTCGGGCATCCAGAGGTGTACATCATCGCGCTGCCGTTCTTCGGCATCATCACCGAGGTGCTGCCGGTCTTCAGCCGCAAGCCGATCTTCGGCTACATCGGCCTGGTCGGCGCGACGATCGCCATCGCCGGACTGTCGATGACCGTGTGGGCGCACCACATGTTCGTCACCGGCCAGGTGCTGCTGCCGTTCTTCTCGTTCATGACCTTCCTGATCGCCGTGCCGACCGGCGTGAAGTTCTTCAACTGGATCGGCACCATGTGGCGCGGCCAGCTCACCTTCCCGCCGGCGATGCTGTTCGCGGTGGGCTTCCTGGTGACGTTCCTGTTCGGCGGCCTCACCGGCGTCATCCTGGCCTCGCCGCCGCTGGACTTCCACGTGAGCGACAGCTACTTCGTGGTGGCCCACTTCCACTACGTCGTCTTCGGCACCGTCGTGTTCGCGATGTTCTCCGGCTTCTACTTCTGGTGGCCCAAGCTCACCGGCAAGATGCTCAACGACACGCTGGGCAAGTGGCACTTCTGGCTACTGTTCATCGGCTTCCACACCACCTTCCTGGTGCAGCACTGGCTCGGCGCGCAGGGTCTTCCGCGCCGCTACGCCGACTACACCCCGACTGAGGGCTTCGAGGTCGGGAACATGATCTCGTCCATCGGCGGGTTCATCCTGGGCGCCTCCACGCTGCCGTTCCTGTACAACGTCTGGCATACCTGGCGGCACGCTCCCAAGGTGACCGTCGACGACCCCTGGGGCTTCGGCAACTCCCTGGAATGGGCGACGTCCTGCCCGCCGCCCCGGCACAACTTCACGCGCCTCCCGCCGATACGCTCCGAGCGCCCGGCGTTCGACCTCCACTACTCCCACCTGCCCATCGAGGTGCAACGGGTCGGCAGGTCCCGGGAGTGACCGGCGGGCGCGCACGCGTCAGACGGCCAGGAGGCGGTGCACCTCTTCCTCACGCAGTTCCTCGGCGGTGCCCGCCCGCACGACGTGCCCGGCGTCCAGGATGAGGAAGCGGTCGGCGAGCCGGAGCGCGAGATCGAGGTACTGCTCGACCAGGAGCACCGACAGCCCCGAGGTGTGCAGCCGCTCGATGGCCTCCTCGATCTCCAGGATGATGGACGGCTGGATGCCCTCCGTCGGCTCGTCCAGGATCAGCAGCTTGGGCCGGGTGACCAGTGCCCGCGCCATCGCGAGCTGCTGCTGCTGACCTCCGGACAGGAAGCCCGCGCGCCTCTTCAGCAGCGGTTTCAGCCGGGGGAACACCTCGAGGGCCTCCTCGATCGCGGTGTTGTCCTTGTGGGTGGACGCCTCCACTGTCACCTGGAGGTTTCCCATCACGCTGAGCTGCGGGAACGTCTCGTGCCCCTGGGGGACGTACCCCAGGCCGAGCCGCACCCGCTCGTCGGGCCGCAGCCGCGTCACGTCCCTGCCCTCGAACGTGACGGTGCCCGCCGTGGCGGGCAGCACGCCCATCACGGTGTTGAGCAGCGTGGTCTTGCCCACGCCGTTGCGTCCCATGACGGAGACGAGGCTGCCCGGCTCGACGTCGAACGAGACGTCGAACAGCACCCGCGCCCTGCCGTACCCGGCCGAAAGCCCCTGTACCGACAGCATCACTTCACCTCCCCGGCCGCCGAGCCGACGGCCGGACCTCTGCTCTTCTCGCCGTCGCCGGCCTGGCTCCTGCCGTCGGCCGGGCCATCGCCATCGCCGCCGGCGCGGCCCTCGCCGCCGCCGCCGGTCCGGCTCTTGTCGTCCGCCCGGCCCAGGTAGACCTCCTGCACGCGGGGGTCCGCCCTGACCTCGTCGACGGAGCCCTCCACCAGCACCTTGCCCTCGTGCAGCACCGTCACCTGGGACGCGTACCGCCGCAGGAAGTCCATGTCGTGCTCGACGACGATCACCGTGTGGTCCTTGGCGATCTCGGTGAGCAACTCGCCCGTCCGCGCCCGCTCATCGCCGGACATCCCGGCGACCGGCTCGTCCAGCAGCAGCAGCCGGGGCCGCTGCGCGATCAGCATGCCGATCTCCAGCCACTGCCGCTGGCCGTGGGAGAGCACGCCGGCGGGCCGGTCCGCGAGCGCGTCCAGGCCGGTGGTGCGCATGGCCGCGTCGACGGCGTCGGACACCCCGCGGCGGCGCCGGGCCAGCGACCACAGCGGCCTGCGGAACGACGCGGCAAGGTCGAGGTTCTCCACCACGCTGAGCTGCTCGAAGACCACCGAGGTCTGGAACGTGCGGCCCACGCCCATGCGGACGATCTCGTGTTCCTTGCGCCCGACGAGATCCCGGCCCTCGAACCGCACCGAGCCCGCGGCGGGCCGGGTCAGGCCGGTGATCACGTCGATCAACGTGGTCTTGCCGGCGCCGTTCGGGCCGATGAGGAAGCGCAGCTCCCCCTGCTCGACCGTGAGGTCGATCCCGTCGATGGCGCGGAACCCGTCGAACACCACCGACAGGTCGCGCACCTCCAGCAGGGCTCCGCTCATGCTCGCGGCTCCTGTGCCTCGATCAGGGGGCCGCCGATGTCCGCGGTTCCCGTGCTCATCAGGGGACGGCCCGTCCGCGGCCTCCTCGACACGACGAAGTCGCGGGCGGTGGCGGCCAGGCCGAAGATGCCCTTGGGCGCCAGGGTCATGACCAGGATG
Source organism: Sphaerisporangium perillae (assembly GCF_023276435.1). GTDB lineage: Bacteria > Actinomycetota > Actinomycetes > Streptosporangiales > Streptosporangiaceae > Sphaerisporangium > Sphaerisporangium perillae. The sequence continues at coordinate 68,633 of NZ_JALLPO010000014.1, read as the reverse complement.
AACAGCGCTCCTTGCAGGTAGAGCCAGCCGTCGGCGAACTGCTCGCTGAAGGAGGTCTTGGCGTACCCCATCACCACGGCGCCGAGCACGGCTCCCGCCAGCGAGAACCGGCCGCCCACGGCCACGGCGACGACCAGCTCCAGGGAGGGCACCACGCCGAGCAGGGCCGGCGAGATGATGCCGACGACGGGCACGAACAGCGCCCCAGCCAGGCCGGCCATGCCCGCCGAGACCGCGAAGGTGACGGTCTTGACGGTGGCGGGGTTGTAGCCGAGGAACCGCACCCGGTCCTCGCCGTCCCTGATGGCGATCAGCAACCGGCCGAACCGGCTGCGGACGAGCTGCCAGGCCACCAGGTACAGCACGCCGAGGACGGCCGCCACGACGATGTACAGCCCGCGCTGCGTGCCGTCGGCGGCGAGGTCCTGGCCGAACAGGTCGAAGAAGTTGGTCAGGCCGTTGGTGCCGCCGGTCAGCCCCTGCTGCCCGACCAGCAGGATGACGGTCGCCGCGGCGAGCGCCTGCGTCAGGATCGCGAAGTAGGCGCCGCGCACCCGCTGCCGGAAGACCAGCGAGCCGAGCAGGACGGCCAGGACGACCGGTCCGATGACGGCGAAGGCGACGGCGAAGACCGGGTTCTCGAAGGGGACCCACAGCGCAGGGAGCTTCTCCACGCCGCTCCACACCATGAAGTCCGGCAGGTCGCCGCCCGCGTCGTGCAACTTGAGGTACATGCCCATCGCGTAGCCGCCGAGCCCGAAGAACACCCCCTGGCCGAGGGTGAGCATGCCGCCCTGCCCCCACGCCAGCCCGATGCCGAGCGCGACGATGCCGAAGCAGAGGTACTTGGCCAGCAGCCCGAGCCGGAACGGCTCCAGCAGCAGCGGCGCCACCACCAGGGCCAGCACGGCCACCAGGACGAACACCGCGGGCGCCCTGAGCCGGCCGCGCCACGACGGGCCGGCGGGCGGCGGCGCGACCCGCACGACGTTCCGCACGGTCGTCGTCATGTGAGGGCCCTCGCCTTGAGCACGAACAGTCCCTGCGGCCGTATCTGGAGGAACGCGATGATGACGACGAAGACGATGACCTTGGCCAGGCTGGCGTTGGTCCAGAACTCCGCGTAGGAGTTGAGCAGGCCCAGGGCGGCCGCCGCGATCAGCGCGCCGCGCAGCTGCCCGAGGCCGCCCGCGACCACGACGAGGAACGCGTCGACGATGTAGTAGGTGCCGAGGGCCGGGCCGACCGGGCCGATCAGGGTGAGCGCCACCCCGGCGATCCCCGCCAGGCCGGAGCCGATGAAGAACGTGCGCTGGTCGACCCGTCCGGTGTTGATGCCGCTGACGGCGGCGAGTTGCCGGTTCTGCATGACCGCCTGCATGCGCCGCCCCTGGGACGTGCGGTTCATGTACCCCCAGATCGCCACGACGCTGCCGACGGCGAGCGCGAAGATGAACAGCCGGTTGTACGGCAGGATGCCGACACCGCCCTGAAGCCACTCAGGCGCGCGCACCTGCACGTTGGGCGCGCCGAACAGGTCCCTGGCGAGCTGCTGCAGCACCAGGCTGACCCCCCAGGTGAGCAGGAGCGTGTCCAGGGGGCGGCCGTAGAAGTGCCGGATGGCCACCCGTTCCAGGATCAGCCCCATCACCCCGGCCACCACGAACGCCACGGGCAGCGCGACGAGCACCGCCTGGCGTCCCGCCCAGCCCTGGAGCAGGTAGGCGGTGTAGGCGCCCGCCATGATGAACTCGCCGTGGGCCATGTTGATCACGCCCATCTGGCCGAACGTGAAGGTCAGGCCGAGCGCGATGAGCAGCAGCACGGCTGCGATCGAGAGCCCGATGGGAAGCTGGTTGACTATGGCCTCCATCCGGGGCCCACCTCCCTTGCCTTCCCCGCCGATTCCGCGTGCCGCCGGGCGGCCGTCTCGCTGTAGCTGATGGGGTGCTCCTCGTGCTCGGTCCCTTGTGAGTGGCCGGGTGGAGGCTCGCCTCGAACCCGGCCACGTTCCACGTTCCGCCGTACCGCTCTACCGCCCTGCCGCGGTCAGGTGAGGCCGCCGGCCCAGGAATAGGTCTTCAGGTAGGGATCGGGCTTGATCGGCTTGCCCGAGTTCCAGACCTCCTTGATCTGGCCGTCCGGCTCGATGACGCCGATCCTGGCGGTCTTGTACATGTGCTGGTTCTCGCCGTCGATCGTCACCGTGCCCTCGGGCCGCTCGAGCGCGATGCCTCCCGCGGCCTTCTTGACGGCCTCGACCTCGGTCGTGCCGGCCTTCTTGACCGCCTCGGCCCACAGGTAGACGGCGTTGTAGCCGGCCTCCATCGGGTCGGAGGTGACCCGGTCGGCGCCGTACTTCGCCTTGAACGCCTCGACGAACTTGGCGTTGGCCGGGTTCTCGGTGGTCTGGTAGTAGTTCCACGCCACGAGGTGGCCGGCGATGTTGTCGACACCGATTCCCTTGACCTCCTCCTCGGCGACGCTCACCGACATGACCGGCATCTGCTCGGCGGTCACTCCCGCGCTCTTCAGCTGCTTGAAGAAGGCGACATTGCTGTCACCGTTCAGGGTGTTGAACACCGCGTCCGGCTTCGCGGCCACGACCTTGTTCACCAGCGTGCTGTATTCGGTGTGGCCGAGCGGCGTGTATTCCTCGCCGAGAACCTGCATTCCGTTCGCCGCGGCGTACGCCTTGATGATTTTGTTCGCGGTACGCGGGAAGACGTAGTCGCTGCCGACCAGGAAGATCTTCTTCTTGCCCTTTTCCTTGAGATAGTCGAGGCCGGGGACGATCTGCTGGTTGGTGGTGGCGCCGGTGTAGAAGATGTACGGCGAGCTCTCCAGGCCCTCGTACTGCACCGGGTACCAAAGCAGGGCCTTGCGCTTTTCGAACACCGGGAGCATGGCCTTGCGGCTCGCGGAGGTCCAGCCGCCGAACACCGTCGCCACCTTGTCCTGGGCGATCAGCTTGGTGGCCTTCTCCGCGAAGGTCGGCCAGTCCGACGCGCCGTCCTCGGCGACCGGGACGAGCTGCTTGCCGAGCACACCGCCGGCCTTGTTGATCTCCTCGACGGCGAGCAGTTCCGCGTCGCGCACGGTGACCTCGCTGATGGCCATGGTGCCACTGAGGGAGTGCAGGAGCCCGACCTTGATGGTGTCGCCTCCACCCGATGCGGCGGCCGTGCCGCCCGTGGTCGTCGATGGCTCCCCACCGCAGGCCGCGAGCCCGGTTGCCAGGACCGCGATCGCGGCCCCGATACGCCAAGCTGAATTTCGCAATTACTCCTCCTTGCCGATACGGCCCCCGCACCGACCATCTGCCGCCAAGGTGATCGAGGCAGGTTTCCCGCCGACGTCACGATTGTTAATTGCCGTTTACCGGCTCTTCACCGCAACAACACGAACGGACCGCGAAGCGCGACCGTAATAGACGCTCGAATAGCGGCTCATGAAGATCGCCGGGACCTGCCCGGACGGGAGCGGGCTTTGCCGGGAATGGAATCGAGAAGGCCGGGAAGAGGCGATCACCGGCCTGCGGAAGTCCGACACAGAGTGGAAATGACGCCGTCACGTCACCGAAACGGTCGTTGCCTAGTGTCCGGCCATGCGGCTCACCCCACACGAACAGGAACGCCTGCTCATCCACGTCGCCGCGGGAGTCGCCCGCGAGCGCCAGGCCCGTGGGCTGCGCCTGAACCATCCGGAGGCGACCGCGATCATCGCCTCGTTCCTCCTGGAGGGGGCGCGGGACGGCCGGACGGTCGCCGATCTGATGGAGGCGGGACGCAAGGTGCTCCGCCGCGAGGACGTCATGGAGGGGATCCCCGAGATGCTGGAATCGGTGCAGATCGAGGCGACGTTCCCCGACGGCACGAAGCTGGTCACCGTCCATCGGCCGATCCTTTGACGCCCGCCCCGATGGAGGACGGCCCGATGGAGGACGGCCCCGCGCCGGGAGGTCCCATGCCGTCCGCGCCCATGACGCCCGGCGAGATCATTCACGCCGAGGATCCCATCCCGCTGAACCCCGGCCGCGAACGCCTGACCCTCCGCGTGGTGAACACCGCCGACCGGCCGATCCAGGTGGGGTCGCACTACCATTTCGCCGCCGCGAACCCCGGGCTGGCCTTCGACCGGGACGCCGCGTGGGGCAGGCGCCTGGACGTGCCCGCCGGCACGGCCGTCAGGTTCGAGCCCGGCATCGAGCGCGACGTGACACTGGTGCCGATCGGCGGACGGCGGATCGTCCCCGGCCTGCGCTCCGAATGGGCCGGGCCGCTCGACGCCCGTGCGGGCGTGGAGGGGTCCCCATGAGTGAGCCGGCGATCGAGCGTTCGCGGTACGCCGCGCTGTACGGCCCGACGACCGGTGACCGGATCCGGCTCGCGGACACCGACCTGTTCATCGAGGTGTCGGACGACCTCTCCCGGGGACGGGAGGGCGCGGGCGACGAGGTCGTGTTCGGCGGCGGCAAGGTCATCCGCGAGTCCATGGGACAGGCCAGGGCGACCCGCGCCGAGGGCGCCCCCGACCTGGTGATCACCGGAGCCGTCATCCTGGACCACTGGGGAGTGGTCAAGGCCGACATCGGGGTCAGGGACGGGCATATCACCGCCATCGGCAAGGCCGGGAACCCCGACACGATGGACGGCGTCCACCCCGACCTGGTGATCGGCCCCTCCACCGAGATCCTGGCGGGCAACGGCAAGATCATCACGGCCGGCGCGATCGACTCGCACGTCCACCTGATCTGCCCGCAGATCGTGGACGAGGCCCTCGCCGCCGGGGTGACCACCGTCATCGGCGGCGGCACCGGGCCCGCCGAGGGCACCAAGGCGACCACCGTCACCGGCACGTGGTACCTGGCGCGGATGCTGGAGTCGATGGACGGGATGCCCGTCAACGTCGCGCTGCTCGGCAAGGGCAACACCGTGAGCGAGGACGGCCTGCTGGAGCAGCTCAGGGCCGGGGCCTCGGGGTTCAAGCTGCATGAGGACTGGGGCACGACGCCGGCCGCCATCGACGCCTGCCTGCGCGTCGCGGACGCCACCGGCGTGCAGGTCGCGATCCACACCGACACGCTGAACGAGGCCGGTTTCGTCGAGTCGACGCTGCGGGCCATCGGTGACCGGACGATCCACGCCTACCACACCGAGGGCGCGGGGGGCGGGCACGCGCCCGACATCATCCGCGTCGCGGCGCATGCGAACGTGCTGCCGTCCTCGACCAACCCGACGCGCCCGCACACCGTCAACACGCTCGACGAGCACCTCGACATGCTGATGGTCTGCCATCACCTCAACCCCTCCGTGCCGGAGGACCTCGCCTTCGCCGAGTCGCGCATCCGGCCGACGACGATGGCCGCCGAGGACGTGCTGCACGACATCGGCGCCATCTCGATGATCGGGTCGGACTCCCAGGCGATGGGGCGGGTCGGCGAGACCATCATCAGGACGTGGCAGACGGCGCACGTGATGAAAAGACGCAGGGGCTCGCTGCCGGGAGACGGCCGGGCCGACAACCTCCGCGCCCGGCGTTATATAGCGAAATATACGATCTGCCCGGCCATCGCCCACGGGCTGGACGCGCACGTCGGCTCGGTCGAGGCCGGCAAGCTCGCCGACCTCGTCCTGTGGGAACCGGCGTTCTTCGGGGTCAAGCCGCAGCTGGTGGTCAAGGGCGGCGTCATCGCCTACGCGCAGATGGGCGACGCCAACGCCTCCATCCCCACCCCCCAGCCGGTGATGCCCCGGCCCATGTTCGGCGCGGCCCCGGTGACCGCGGCCGCCACCTCCCTGCACTTCGTCGCGCCGCTCGCCATCGAGGACGGCCTGGCGGACCGGCTGCGGATCAACCGGCGGCTGGTGCCGGTCGCCGATGTGCGCACCCGGCGGAAGGAGTCCATGCCGCTCAACGACGCGCTCCCGGCCATCGAGGTGGACCCCGACACGTTCGCGGTCCGCGTGGAGGGCGAGCTCATCGAGCCCGCCCCGGCCGAGGAGCTCCCCATGGCCCAGCGCTACTTCCTGTTCTGATCATGGACGCGGCGCTGCTGCTACTCGCCGACTCCCGGCTTCCGGCCGGTGGCCACGGCCACTCCGGAGGCGCGGAGGAGGCGGTGCGAACCGGGGCGATCACCGGCCCGGAGGACCTGGCGCGGTTCCTCCGCGGCCGGCTCACCACGGCCGGCCTGGTCGCCGCCGCCCTCGCCGCCGCCGCCTGCGAACTCGCCACCGCACCCGGAGCCGCCGCGGATCAGGCGGGCACCCGGCCGGACGAGCCCGCCGCCGGCGCGGCCCCGGAGAGCGCGTGGCGGGAGCTGGACGCGGAGGCCGATGCCCGTACGGCCTCACCCGCGCAGCGGAACGCCGCGCGCACCCAGGGCAGGCTCCTGCTCAGAAGCGCGCGCCGCATCTGGCCGTCCCCCGCGCTGGACACGCTGGCGGGAGCCGTACCGGACGGCGCCCACCACCCGATCGCCCTCGGCGCGGTGTCCGCCGCCGCCGGGTGCTCGCCCCACGACGCGGCGCTCGCCGCCGCGTACACCTCGATCACCGGACCGGCCACCGCGGCGGTCCGGTTGCTCGGGCTCGACCCCGTCGTCGTGCACCGGGTGCTCGCCGGCCTCGTGCCGGACCTTACAAGCGTGGCCCGCACGGCCGGCGCCCGCGCCGCGTGGGAGAGACTTCCCGCGCACGCCGCTCCCGCACTCGACCTGCTGGCCGAACAGCACCTACGCACGGAGGTACGGCTCTTTGTCAGCTAACCACGAGGACCGCCACGACTCCCCCGACGCCGACGGCAGAGCACTGCGCCTCGGCGTAGGCGGGCCCGTCGGGAGCGGCAAGACCGCTCTGGTCGCCGCGCTGTGCCGCACGCTCGGACCGGTGCTGCGCCTGGGCGTGGTCACCAACGACATCTACACCACCGAGGACGCCGACTTCCTGCGCAGGGCCGGCGTGCTCGACCCCGAGCGCATCGTCGCCGTGCAGACCGGCTGCTGCCCGCACACCGCCATCCGCGACGACATCGCGGCCAACCTGGACGCGGTCGAGAGCCTGGAGGAACGCTTCGGCCCGCTCGACCTGGTGATCGTGGAGAGCGGCGGCGACAACCTGACCGCCACCTTCAGCAGAGGGCTGGCCGACCAGCAGATCTTCGTGCTGGACGTGTCCGGCGGCGACAAGGTCCCCCGCAAGGGAGGGCCCGGCGTCACCACCGCCGACCTGCTGGTGATCAACAAGACCGATCTGGCGAAGCACGTCGGCGCCGACCTGACGGTGATGTCCAGGGACGCGGCGGCCGTACGCGACGGCAAGCCGGTGCTGTTCACCTCGATCAGGGAGGTGCCCGAGGTCTACTCGGTCGCCCAGTGGGTGCACGGGGTGGTCGAGTCCTGGGCCCACACCCGGGACCACCCGCACGATCCGGCCGTCCCCACCGCGAACGCCTGACCCTGTTGGACGCACGGGCGGCGGTGGGGACCGAGCTGGTCGGCGGGCGTACCGTGCTCGGCACGCTCCGGTCCGACCCGCCGCTGACCCTGCGCCAGACAGGACACGGCACGGTGCACCTGGTGTCGACGGCGGCGGGGCCGCTCGGCGGCGACCGCCTCGAACTCGCCGTCGACGTGGCGCCGCACACCACCCTGGAGATCGCCTCGGTGGCGAGCACCCTCGTGCTGCCCGGGAATGGGGAGTCGCTGACCGTCGTGGAGGCCCGCGTCGGGGCGGGGGCCACGCTGCGGTACGCCCCCGAGCCGACCGTCCTCGCGGCCGGCTGCGCGCACCGCATGGTCGTCCGGCTCGTCCTGGAGGAGGGCGCGTCGGTGTCCTGGCGGGAGGAGATCGTCTTCGGCCGCTACGGCGAGCGGCCGGGCACCTGCCACTCGCGTTTCGACGCGACGATCGGCGGTGTGCCGCTGCTGCGGCAGGAGTTCGTCGTCGGCGACCCGGCCGTGGACGGCAGCCCCGCGGTGTACGGCGACGCCCGATGCGTCGGCAGCGTCCTGCTCGCCGGCCCGGCCTTCGGCCACCCCGGCCCGGGCAACGGTGGCCGGCCGGGCAACCCGCGAGGGCACGCCTCGGTGATCGCGGAGGGCTGCGCCGTCCTGCCCTTGGCGGGTCCCGGCACGCTGGTGTCCGCCCTCGCCCCCGACGCCGCGACCCTCCGCGCCCGCCTCACCTGGGGTCTGGGCCGCTCCTGATCTCGGCGCCTCGGCGCGCGCCGGGCCCCGGCCGGCCGAGTCCGGTGCGGACCTGCCACCGCCCGGCGCTCCGATCAGTCGTAGAAGCCGAGGCGGCGGAGTTGCTTGGGGTCGCGCTGCCAGTCTTTGGCGACCTTGATGCGCAGGTCGAGGTAGACGTGGGTGCCCAGCAGCGCCTCGATCTGCTTGCGGGCGCGGGTGCCGACGTCCTTCAGGCGGGCGCCCTTGGGGCCGATGACGATGGCCTTCTGGGAGGGGCGCTCGACGAACATCTGGGCGTACACGTCGAGGAGGTCGTCGCGGCCCTCCCGGGGCACCATCTCCTCGACCACCACGGCGATCGAGTGGGGAAGCTCGTCGCGAACCCCTTCGAGGGCCGCCTCGCGGATCAGCTCGCCGACCAGCACCTGCTCCGGCTCGTCGGTCAGCTCTCCGTCCACGTACAGCGGCGGGGACTGCGGAAGGCGCGCGACCAGCAGGTCGGCCAGCACGTCGAGTTGCTCGCCCGACCGGGCGGAGACCGGGACGATCTCGGCGAAGTCCGCGAGCCGCGACACGTCCAGGAGCCGCGCGGCGATCTGCTCACGCGACGCCAGGTCGCACTTGGTCACCACGGCGATCACCGGGGTCTTTTTGACGGCCGCGAGCTTCTCGGCGATGAACCGGTCGCCCTTGCCGATCTCCTCGTTGGCCGGCACGCAGAAGCCGATGGCGTCGACCTCGGTGAGGGTCGACAGCACCAGACTGTCCAGGCGCTCGCCGAGCAGGGTGCGCGGGCGGTGCAGGCCCGGCGTGTCGACGATGACGAGCTGGGCGCCGGGCCGGTTGACGATCCCCCGGATGGCCCGGCGGGTCGTCTGGGGCTTGGACGAGGTGATCGCCACCTTGGCGCCGACCAGCGCGTTCATCAGCGTCGACTTGCCGACGTTGGGCCTGCCGACGAAGCAGGCGAACCCGGCACGGAACTCAGCGGATGAGGAACTCACGCCACCCATTGTCGCCGATCAGACGGAGCGCCCCCCACCGTCCCGCCGGGACGACGCCCCGGGGCCGGGTGTCAGATGTAGCGGCCCTTGACGGTGCCGTCGGCGTCGGCCATGAACAAGATGGCGTTGCCGAGGTCCTCGATGGCCGCCAGGTCCTGCTCGCCCGGCTCCTCCTCCTGGCTGACGAGCGCGGCGGCCTCCAGCGACACGGCTCCGCTGGAGACGGCCATGGCGACGGCGACCTGGACGGCGGACAGCTTGAGCGAGGGCAGGTCCACGTTGGTCGCGGTGTAGGTGCGCCCGGTCTCGTCGCGCACGGCGGCGCCCTGCGTGGTCCCGTTGCGGGCGCGGGCGGCGCGGGCCAAGGTGATGATCTTGCTGTCCTCGGGGTCGAGGGTGGTCTCAGTCACGGGCATCAGGCTACTCGGCGGCCTCGCGGACCTTGGTGGCGAGGATGGTCGCCAGATCCTCGGTCCGTTCGGGGTCCAGCTTGGCCAGGCCCGTGTGCACCAGGGAGATCAGCACGTTCCCCGAACGCACCACGACCAGGTGCATCTCGTACGGGTAGCCGCCGACCCTGCCTTTGAACCTCCGCGCCTCCACCCCGTCCCCGATCGGGCCCACGGGCAGCGACGAGCCGACGAGGCGGTCGCCTCCGCCCGCGGTGCCCATCGCGGCGACCGAGCAGCCGCGCATGAGGTCGGCGACGCCGCGCAGCGCCTGGCCCGCCTGGCTGGGCGGGTAGACGGCGAGCACGACCCCGGCGCTCTCGCCGAGCTGGTCGCCGCGGAAGGCCGTCGCCTCCGCCCGCCCGGACGCGAGGTCGCCGGTCTTGCCCTCGGCGAGGTCGAACAGCCTGCCGCACTCCTGGCTCGCCGGCCGGAACGGCGATCGCCACGCGGTGCCGGCACGGTCGGCGAAGTCCACCGACGGGTCCTCCACCTCTTCCAGGGCCCGCGTGGCCCGCGACAGGACGGCCTCGCCGCTCGAACCGCCCGAGCCCGCGCCGCAGGCCACCGCCGCGGCGGCGAGAAGCGCGCAGCCAAGGGCCGCACCGGTGATGCGCATCGTGCTCCCCCGATATCCCGCAGTACGGGAACCATGGGCTCCCGCCTGCGGTTTTTCTGCCCGATCACCGAAAGGCGCAATCTCATCACTCGTTGTCGGAGAAGCGATGGTTCTGGGCGATTGCCGAGGCCAACCCGGATACCGTGGCATTTTCCGCTCACCCCCAGGAATACGCGGAGGCATGTTTCCATTGCGTACCGTGATCACCGGCAGGTAAAGCCAACTATCCGACATATCCGGAAGAATCGGCGAAGTGGCATTGGCTAGGCTTCTCGCTCGTATCCGCGCGGCGACTCACGCGATCCGCGCGGCGACTCACGCGCCCGGCAGTCACCTCGCGAAGAGATGGAGCTGATGGATGGTCGGTCGGGGGATCCTCGCCGGCGTGCTGGCGCTCGCACTCGCGGCGGGCCCGAGCACGGCCGCCGCCGCGACTCTGCGGGCGCCCGAACAGTGCTCTCCCCAGCGCGGCGGGCTCCAGGTCGGCGAGTCATGGGCGCAACGGCGGCTCGCCTTCACCGGGGTATGGCCGCTCACCATGGGCGAAGGCGTGACCGTGGCGCTGATCGACAGCGGTGTGGACACCCTCCACCCGCAACTGAAGGTGGCCAGGTCGATCGACCTGACCGGGACCGGCCTGCGGGACTGCGTCGGGCACGGGACGGCGGTGGCCGGGATCATCGCCGGCACCGACAGGAAGGACATCCCCTTCGTCGGCGTGGCCCCCAAGGCGCGGCTCATATCCATCAAGCAGACCAACGGCGACCGAGGGGACGTCGCGCTGCTCGCCCAGGGCATCAAGCAGGCCGCCGACCTCGGCGCCCAGGTCATCAACATCTCCATCGAGACGAGCGACCAGCCCGACCTCAGGGCCGCCGTGGACTACGCGCTCGCCAAGGACATCGTGATCGTGGCCGCCGCCGGGAACCTCAAGAAGGAGGACGGCACCCCGGCGGCCGCCTACCCGGCCTCCTACCAGGGAGTGCTGTCGGTCGGCTCCGCCGGTCCCGACGGCAGGCGCACCGACTTCTCCAACGCCGTCACCCCGATCTCGGTGCTCGCCCCGGGGGAGGACATCACCAGCACCTGGCCCGGAGGCACCTACCGCCAGGACCTGCCGGGCACGAGCTTCGCCGCGGCCTACGTCGCCGGGGTCGCCGCCCTCGTCCGCGCCCGCCATCCCGGACTCGACAACGTCCGGGTACGGCGGCGCATCGAGATCACCGCCGACGGCGCGTCGGGCACGGGGACGGGGGCCGGCATGGTGAATCCGCTCCTGGCCGTGTCGGAGATCCTCCCCTCGGAGGTGGTCGCGATCGCCCCCCGGGAGCCGAGCGCGCTGCCCTCGACGATCGTGACCAGGCCCAAGCCCCCGGACCAGAAGGCCATCGACGTCTCCGTGGGGGTCGCCGTGATCGCGGTCTGTGCCGCGGGCCTGGTGACGGCCATGGGCGTGGTGATCCCGCTGGGCCGCCGTCGCGGATGGAAACCGGGCCGGAGGGCGATTCCCGGCGACTGAGACCGGATTGTGTACCCATTCTCCTGCGACAAAGATCAACGAAACCGTAACATGTGATGCACACGTGACAAATCACGTTAAGTGGGGCGCGATCATGTGGTGTCATGATCCGAGAGTTAAGCCGCAGGGGAAGGCGATAAGGGACATGCAGTCATTACTGCCGGACGACCCCAAGCAGGTGGGCGAGTACACGCTTCTTGGGCGCTTGAGCCAGGGCCCTCGGGGGATCGTCTACCTTGGCCGCCTCTCCGGGAAATCACCGCTCCCGGAATCCGAAGCCGAGGCCCGGGCCGAAGCGCCCACCGAGCCCACGAAGCCCGGCTCCGCCGCCGAGGCCGGTGATCCAGGGGATCCCGCCGAGCCCACGGCGCAGGCCGAGGCCGCCGAGGCGTCCGCCGAGCAGAGCGACCCGGCCGGTTCCGCCGAGCCCGCTACCACGCCCACCCCCTCCCCTGCCGCCGCCGGAGACGACCGGCTGTTCGTCATCAAGCTGCTGCCCCCGTGGCCGGAGGCCGACCCCGACGCCCGCGCGCGGGTGGTCGACGACCTCTCCTCCGCCCAGCGGGTCTCCAGCGCGTACGCGGTGCGGAGCATCGAGGCCGGCTGGATCGGCGACCGCGCCTACGTGGTGCGCGAGCACGTCGAGGGCCGCTCCCTCCGCGAGGCCGTCGAACTGGACGGCCCGCTCGCCGGCGACGCCCTGGAGCGGGTCGCCATCGGGACGCTGACGGCGCTCACCGCCATCCACCTCGCGGGCATCGCCCACCGCGGCTTCACCCCCGACAACGTCCTCCTCGGCGCCGACGGCCCCCGCGTCTGCGACTTCGGCCTCGGCGAGACGGCCTACCGTTCGCCCGAGCAGGTACGCGGAGAGCCGTCCGGCCCCGCCGCCGACGTCTTCGCCTGGGCCGCCACGATGGCGTACGCGGCGACCGCCGCCGAGCCGTTCGGCGGCAGCGCCGAGGCCATCGCCACGGCCCGCCCCGACCTCGGCGCCCTCCCGGCGCCGCTGCGCGACGTCGTCGCCTCCTGCCTCGCCAAGGTGCCCGCGGAGCGGCCCACCGCCCAGGGCGCGATGCTCTGGCTGCTCGGCGAGGAGAAGGCCGGCCCGCCGGCCCCCGCCATCCCCGCCGCCCCGGTGCCCGGAGTCCCCGCTCCCGGCTCCCTCATCCCGGGTTCCGTCCTGCCCAGCACGCCCACCGTTCCCGCGGGCGACCCGGCACAGCACACCTGGGTGGACGTGAACGGGACCGGCGGCCGGCCGCAGGCGCCGATCGTGCCGCCGCACGGGCCGGAAGGCCAGGTGCCGACCCCGGTCTACAACGCCGAGCCGCAGGCCCCGGCGCCGCAGGTGTGGGGCGCGCCCGCGCTGCCCTCGGAGGAGCCCGAGCCGCCGGTGCGGCACGCCATCACCGGGCAGCAGCCGCCACCGGCCGCCACCGCGCCCAAGAAGAAGACCGGCGCTCACTTCCCCATCGGCCTGGCCGCGGGCGTCGGCGTCGTGATCGGCCTTTCCGGTCTCGGGCTTTGGGGTGCCGGACACTACGCGAGCAACCAGCAGATCGGGCGTGTGGCCGCCGAGGGGCAGGTGCCGACCACCGTCCCCGTGCCGGCCGGAGACCAGGGGAACGTCGGGGGCGTCGGCGGCGTCGGCGGCGTCGGCGGTACGACCGCGCCGCGCCCGCAGGTGACGGTGCCCTGGGCCAGCTCCCCCGCGCCGCAGGAGACGGGCGTCTACCCGATGCAGCTCACGACGTCCACCCCCTCGGTGGGAGTGCCGACCCTCTCCCCCGGCCCGCAGTTCACCCCGCCGCCGATCCCGTCCGCCGTGCCGACCCAGACGACCTCACCAACGCAGTCGTCCTCGGCGACCCCGGTTCCCACGGTCACCGTCACCAAGACGCATGGCCCGAAGGACAAGAACACCATCGAGCCCACGCCCAGCCCTGGGGACCCGTCCCAGACGCCTGAGCCCTCGGGCAGCGCCACGCCGAGTCCGGAGGCGACGCCGTCGGACGGCGCCACCCCGACGCCCTCGCCGACGCAGCCGCAGAACCTCATCCCGACCCCGACCCCGACCCCGACCCCGTCGAGCCCGGCGTCTCCCAAGCCGACCCCCACCCAGACGGCCACCCCCAGGCCCACGGTCACGCGGACCTCGACGCCCAAGCCCACGGTGACGGTCAGGCCGACCGTGACGGTCAAGCCCACGGTGACGGTCAGGCCCACGGTGACGCCCAAGCCGACCGTGACCAGGACCGTCGCCCCCATGCCGACGGTCTCCAAGACCCAGGCGCCGGCCACCAACCCCTTCACGCCGCAGAAGGCCTGCGACTCGGCGGGCAAGGGCACCGGCTACTACGTCCAGCGGCAGGTCTCGTTCAGCGGCGGGGTCACCTACCAGCTGTACAGCAACGCCACGGGGTCCAACTGCGTGGTCACGATGAAGACCCAGAACATCGGCGTGGCCAGCCCGGTGTCCGCGACGCTCGAGGTGCAGGGCGCGAGCCCCGTCACCGACGGCGGGTCGTTCAAGTACTACGCCGGGCCGGTGATCCTCTCCGCCAAGGGCAAGTGCGTGCGGTTCAGCGGTAGCGCGGGAGCCGGTTCCGGCGCCGCGCCGTTCGGCAACTGCGGATAGCACGGCGACCGCTCAGACCGACGCGAGGCCCGGCCGGCACCTACAGGCCGGGCCTTCGCCCTGCCTACGCCCAGCACCTGTGAACCGGAGGACGATCACATGACGACGAGTGGCGGGCCCATCCCGACGACCGGTGACCCGGAGGTCGACCAGGTGCTGGAGACGCTCGCCACCCAGTCGGCCCGGTTCGAGGAGGTCGGGCGGCTGATCTCCGACATCCGGGGCCGCGGCGAGGCCGAGGACGGGCGCGTGGTGGTGGAGGTCCTGCCCAGCGGCTCGCTGGCGTCCCTCACGATCGACCCTCGGGCGATGCGGCTCGGCTCGCAGGCCCTGGCCGAAGCGATCCTCGCGGCGGCCAAGGAGGCGGAGGAGGACGCCACCCGGAAGGCCGAGACCCTGATGAGCCCCCTCCTAGACGACCCCCCACCCTACGGGCACACCCCCCGCGGCTAGCACGTACCGCACGGCCGCCGGGTCACCCGACGTACGGCGGCGCCGGCATCGCCGTACCACTCCCCACCGACCCGGCGCCCCCATGCACAGCACCACACCGGAGGACACGGCAGGCCACCCGACCCGGCAATCGTCTCCCACGCCACAACACCACACCCGAGAACACGGCAGGCCACCCGACCCGGCAATCGTCTCCCACGCCACAACACCACACCGGAGGACGTGGAGGCCGCCGACCCTGTTGGTGGTCGCATTAGAGTGATCGCCGTGGGGGAATGGGAGCCGGCGAGTCCGTTCGAGGAGGGTCTCGGCTCGGCGTTCGCGGCGGGTGATCTCGCTCTCTGCCTCGCCCTGCTGCGCCTCGCCGAGTTCGCGCTGCCGATCAGCCCGGACGCCGCGGCCGGTCGGGAGCCGGTGGCCTGGCCCACGGTGACCGACGACGAGCGCACGTGGATGCCGGCCTACACCTCGGCCGAGGCCATGGAGGCGGCGCTGGGCGGAGTGACGGCGTACCACCGGATCGTCACGATGACCGAGCTGGCCGCCGGCTGGCCGGACCCGCGCTGGGGGCTCGCGGTCAACGCCGGTCTCCCGGTGCACTTCTTCCTCGAGTCCGGCACGGTGGCGAGGCTCGCGGTCCCGTCGCTGTCCGAGGAACGCCTCGCCGACCCGGCGTCGGGCATACCCGTCATGCAGAAGCTCCTCACTCCCCGCGATCTGCGCTCCTATCTCATGGAAGAGGAGTCGCGGGTCTCGGGGTACTGCCACCGGGCCGGGGACGTGGCGCACATCGCGACCCCGGCCGTGCTGGCCGACGCGCTCGGGCAGGCGAGCGTGGAAGGGGTGGTCACCGACGGGGGGTCGGTGCACATGCTGCGGTGGGGCGCGGCCGGGCTCAACCTCTACCGCACCCCCTACGGCGGCAGCGACGAGGAGACCATGGCCGCGGTGGCCGGATGGGTCATCGAGGAGCCTCCGTTCATCGGCATGGGGCTCGCGCCGAACGTCGACCAGGTGATCCGCGAGTACAAGGTCGACGGCGTCGGGCTGCCGCACGGCGCCGAGATCTGGGAGCTGACCGACGCGGGCATCGAGCGCCGCCGCGCCGTGTACGACGGCGACCGCGAGCGCTGGATGCTCGTGGACGTCAGGCCGCCGGGCGAGGCTCCACCGGCCGGCCAGACCGGAAGCGACCTCTCCGAACGTGATTCGTCCGGGCGTGACTTCTCCGGGTGGCCGGGATGACGTGGCATGCCTACCGGGCGCGCCTGCGCGGGATCGAGTACGAGGCGAGCCCCGACCCGCGGCCCGGCGGGCTGTGGATGCGGCTGCGGTCGCCGGAGCCGGCGGACGGCTTCGAGCAGGTCGCACCGGGCCGCTTCGTGCGGCCGGTGCCGGCCGAGGAGTGCGAGGCGGTGGTCTTCGTGACGACGGCCGGGGAGTGGCGGGGCGCGCCGTGCCACGTGCACGCGGAGCGGGACGGCGAGCTGCTCGTCGAGTACACCGGAGGCCTGCTGCCGGTGGCACGGGAGCTCGGGATGGAGCGCGTCGAGCGGGGTGTCCATCGCGCCTGGGTCCCCCGCGATGAGGTGCTCGGCCTCCACGAGCATGTCGTCCCCGTGGACATTTAGCGCATACGGCGTCCCACAAAGACCCCGGGTAGTGGCATAAGCGAATAAACCGCCCATAGGGGTGATGTTGGTTCACAATGCTTGCCGAACGATATTCCGCGATGTCAGAATGACCGATCAAGCGGCTGTTTCCCGGAAGTTAGGGCATGGTTACGGTGCAGTTAAGCGCCTCATGCCATATGGACAGGTGCTCGGGGAGGTTATGTGGAGTCCTTCGCGAGGGAGGACGGGGCGGACATGCAGGCCTATGCCGAGGAACTGCGTGCCGCCTTCATGCGCCTGCAAGAAGAAGCGCCCGCCATGCACGAGAAGGCGAAAGCCGTTCAGGTCACGGAGAAGTCGAAGGACGGGCTGATCTCGGCGACCGTCGGCGCGCGGGGCGACCTCATCCGCCTGGACATCGACCCGCGCATCTACCGCCGGCCCGACTCCCGTCAGCTCGCCGACGCCATCACCGAGACCGTCCAGCGCGCCGCCGAGAAGGCTCAGTCCAAGGTCATCGAGCTCTTCGAGCCGCTGATCCCGAGCGAGCAGATGAAAGCCCACCTCGAGGGGGACCTCGAGCGCGTCCTGGACCAGATGGCCGCCCAGATGCAGGGAAAGCGGTGATCCGTCATGCCCGACGATGTCGATGTCCACGCCCAGACCGCCTACTACGGCCTGACGCGGTGGAATGACACGACCGCTCACATCGCCCGGCTGTGCACGGAGGGCTCGGCGCGGATCCAGCGGCTCGTCGCCGCGGCGCCCTGGGGGGACGACTCCGCCGGAACCGCCTTCCATGCGGCATACACCAAGGACGCCGGGCCGGAGGTGCTCCAGCAGGCCGGCGAGCGGATCGCCAAGGACGTCGAGACGCTCGGCGTGAAGGTCCGCACGGCCGTCAAGAACACGCGCGGGACGGACAAGAAGCAAGCCGGCACGACCATGAGCATTTGACCTGGCGACCCGCGACACGGGACGGAGGGCCGTTCCGGTCCACCGTCCCCACCGGACGCCCCGGTGTGCGCGACCACGCGGCGGGCATGCCGTCATCCGGTACGCCAGGACCGTCCGGTAGGCCGGGACGATTCGCCCGGACGCCGGACCGGCTTCCTACGACGATGAGATCGGGGTGACGTGGCGCACAACACGAACCCCAACGTCAACCCGAACACGCCAGGCGGGCAGGCCTCCCCCGGCATCGGCGGCACCTCCTCCACCGACATCACCCCCGCCTGGGGCGAGTCGCTGCCGGCGTGGGCGGACACCTTCATCGCCCTGCTCGCCGCCGGACAGGCCTGGCCGAAGGCGAGCGAGAGCCTGCTGTGGGAGCTGGCCAAGGAGCACCAGGCGTTCGGAGTGGCCCTGGGCGGCGCCGTGGATCCGGGCATCACCGCCGGCAACGCGGTACTGGTCGGCTGGCAGGTACCGGCCGCGCCGCTCTACCAGCAGCAGGCCGCGCAGGTGCTCAAGGGCGACGCGGGGGTCGAAGGGCTCGCGTACGCGCACGGCGTCAAGGCTCTGCAGGTCGACGACTTCGCACGTGAGACGCAGTACTCCAAGATCTCCATCAACGTGGCCTTCTGGATCGGGGTCACCGCCGCGGCAATCGCGCTGATCAGCGCGTTCTTCACCGCGGGCGCCAGCACCCCCTTGATCGGCCCCATCGCCGCGTCCACCCGTTCGGTCATCGGCCAGATCCTTTCCAGGCTCACGATGGTCGCCACGCGCGTCTTCGGCACCGGCATGACCACCCGCCTGGCCGCCCTCAGGACCGTCGCCCAGATCGGCCAGGGGACCATGCTCCGCACCGCTCTCACCGGCCACCTCGCCAGGGAAGTGGCCGAGGAGATCGGCGAAGAGGTCCTCATCGACGGGTTAAGCCAGAAAAAGCAGATCGAGATGGGAACGCGCAGCGGCTGGGACTGGGACAAGACCAAGGCCTCGGCGATCGGCGCGGGCGGTGGCGCGGTGGTCGGCATGAAGGTCGCCGCGCCGCTGCTGTCCCGGTACGGCAGCCACATCCCGGGGTTGCGGAGGCTGGACGACGCGGCCCAGAACGGTTCCGGGTTCTCCAGCACCCTCGCCGGTTTCGGCCGGGACGCCATGCACACCGGCCTCAACAACATGGCCGCCTCCCCGGCCGGCAGCTACCTGGCCAACGGGATCGTCTACGACCAGTGGGATCCGCGGGCATCGCTGACCGGGGAGGCCCTGACCGGCGCTTTCATGGGCGGCGCCGGCCGCACCCGCACGATCAGCCCGACCAACCCCCAGGTCCTCCAGGCGCTCCTCACCCCGCAGTCGAGCCTCGCCAACGCCAACGCCGCCGCCGCGGCCAACGACGCGGCCCGGGCGGCCCGCATGGGCGGGCCCCCGCCCCCTCCCGGGGGCGGGGGCCAGGGCACGGGCCCCGGCCCCACCACGTCCCCCACCGGCACCGGCCCCTCCCCCACCGGCGGCACAGCTACTTCCGCTACCGGCGGACCTGCCACCTCAGGCACCAGCGGCACGGGGGCGCCGACGGCCTCGGCGCAGAGCGGTCCGCCTCCGGCATCCACGCCGTCCGGCACCGCTCCTTCCCCGTCCGGCACGAACCCCCAGTCAGGTACGACTCCCCCGGCCCCCGGCTCGCCGACGTCGGGCACGTCCGGGACTTCTGGGACGTCCGGCACCTCCGGCACCTCCGGCACCTCCGGGACGTCATCCTCGACCGGCGGCACGCAGGGCGCCCCGGGTACCTCCGGCACGCCCGCCACGAGCACACCGGCAACGGGCGCGCCGGTAACGGGCTCTCCTGCCGCGGGTCAGACCGCACCGGACCCCGCGACCCTGTCCAATCCCACCACGCCACCCCCCTCCGGCCCCCCGGCGGCGGGACAGACCGCACCGGACCCGGCGACCCTGTCCAACCCCACCACGCCAACCCCGTCCAGTCCCCCAGCGGCCGGGCAGGCCGCGCCGGACCCGGCAACGCTGTCCAACCCCACCACGCCAACCCCGTCCAGTCCCCCGGCGGCGGCTCCTCAGGCGGTCCCCGACCCCAACACCACTCCGAGCACGCCCAGCGGCACATCGAGTACTTCCTCACCCGCCCCGGCGTCCACTCCCCAGCCCGCTGCGGTCGCCCCCTCTGGTCCGGCCACCGCCGGCGCACCCACGTCCTCCCCCGGCGCGGCCGGTACCGCCAACGCGGCGGTGCCCCAGACGCCGGCCGCCGGGACCACGCCGTCGGCGCAGCCCGCGACCCCCTCGCCGCTGTTCATGCCCGGCATGCCGAACGTGCGGGTCTCGGGAACCTCGCAGCCCTCGAACGCGCCGGCCCTGCCCAGCGCGAGCAACGCGAGCACACAGCCCACCCCCGGCGCGCAGCCCGACCCGGCCACACAGCCCACCACCGGCACTCAGCCCGACCCGGCCACACAGCCCACCACCGGCACTCAGCCCGACCCAGGCGCGCAGCCCGGCTCAGGCACGCCGCAGTCCACGTCGGGAGGCCCGGCGCCGCAAGCCGCGCAAGGCACCCCGGCGGCACCCGCGACGAGGAGCGCCGGCCCCGCGGACGTCCGGGTCAAGCGCCGCGTCAACGCGCTGCTGAGCGAGACGCTGCCGCTGGTGGCCCCGGACGCGGTGCCGCTCCAGGACGGCACGATCAGGGTCACCGGCCCCGACCGGAGGGTGCACCGCATCCCGGCCGACGTGGTCACCCGCATGCAACGGGAACTACGGGTCCGGGTCGCGGACGGGGCCCAGGACCAGCGGTTGCGCGCCGAGACGGCCGCCCGGCTGGGCGCCGCCATCGCGAGGTCCGCACAGATGCCGCCGATGGAGGGCGCGCTGAACGCGCTCGGCCTGCTCGCCGACGCCGTCCCCGGCATGACGGACGTCGTGTCCGACGTGGCGCGCGAGGTCGTGGGCGAACGGTGGGGGCGCCTGCGGGCCGCCGGGCTCACCGACGCGGGGCAACGGGTGGTGGAAGAGGCGCACGGTCGCCTCCCGGAGGAGTCGTCGGACTTCGACGCGATGCGCATCGGGCCGCTCGACACCCAACGGCAGGCGATCTCCGAGCGCGCCACGAGTCTGGGCACCGACCTGGCGAACCAGAGCGGAACAGCCACTCCGGCCGCCGCTACCAACAGCCCCACCGCCGGCACCCCGACCGGGGCCACTTCCGGCGCTCAGAGCGGCGGCGCGCCGAGTACGTCCGGCAGTGCCACCTCCGGTGCGTCGCAGGTGGGTGCCGGTCCGGCGGCGACGGCCCCGGCGGCGTCCCGTCCTGTGCAAGGGGTGATCCGCGGCTTCCTCGGCGCGGTGCTGAACCCACTGGACCGGGCGACCGGCGCGTTCACCGCCTATTCGGAGGCGCGGTACGCCGAGTACCGGCACCTGGCCGGCCTGTGGTCGAACGGCGCTCCCGAGCTTCGGCCGCGTTATGAGGCCGAGATCAGACGGGTGATCTCCACTCTCGAGGCGCATGGCCAGTCCGCCCCGGTGCCGCCGTGGGCCACGCACCGGATCCACACCGTGACGCCCACCGCCGTCGCCACGACCGGCGCGCCGGCACCGGCCGGCGCCCCCACGCCAAGTCCGGCCACCACTCCCGCGACGTCTCCGGCCGGTACGCCGGTGGCGGTGCCGGCCGCGGTCACGGAGTTGGCCGACCAGGTGCGGCGGATGCGCGCCTCTCTGGAGGCGACCCGGGACGGGCTGCGGGTGCGCCAGGAGGGGAACCGGAAGAAGGCGAAGGACGCCGCCAAGAGCGCCCGCTCGGCGCACCAGAAGGCGAAGCAGGCGGCCCGCGACCGGGACGCGTGGCATGCCGAACGCCGGCGTGCCCAGCTCCTGGAGGAGCGCCTCGAACGCATCGCGGCCCAGCATTACGACCGCATCGCCGGCAAGTACGCCGCGGCTCGCGCACGTGCGAGCACGGTGTCCAACGCCTACGCCGCGCTGTCGGAGACCATCGACCGGCTCGCCTCCGGGCAGGACCCGACTCCCGCCGCCGACCTGGCCGAGGAGATCGCCCGGCTGTCCCGCGAGGCCGACACCGCCTTCGCGGAGTTCGAGAAGGCGATGATCGCCGCGCGGCCACCGCAGTCCCTGCTGGCCGCCGGTCTGCCGAGCGGGCGGCTGCCGCACCTGACGAGGATCACCAACGTGGTGAACCAGGTGCTGGCCGACAACGGCGTCGACGCGACCATCACCAGGGAAGAGCTGCTGTGGCAGATGCGCTCGGACGTCCAGCGGCTCACCTCCGAAGACGGCTTGGTGCTGCGTTTCGACATCAAGAGGAAAGGCCTGCTGCGCTTCAGGACCAGGGAGCAGGGGCAGCTGCGCATCCGGCTCGAGATGGGCGAGCCGGTCGAGGTGCCCAACCCCGGCAGGAGTGCCTCGGAGGTGATGATCGGCTCCCTTCCCCAGGGCGGTAACTGGGTCTCGGCCACGATCACCCGCGTCATCAACGCGGCGTTCGGCGTGGACGTGTCCAAGCTGGTGCAGATGGTGCCGCACGACGGCGGTTTCCTGTCAACGGTCAAGACTTGGGCCAAGTTCATCGGCCTCAGCGTCAAGTTCAACGGCGGCCACTCGGAGTCCACTTCGGGGTCGCACGCCGAGTTCGTCCTGCCTGGCCAGGTGGCCGACAACCGCGGCGATTCGACGCTGCTCCGCGTCCCCGGGACCTACCAGGTGGACTTCCGCGTTCCCACCGGCGAGGGCGCCCGGGCCGAGTGGCGAACGGCCGCACGCGTCAGCGAGGGCGTCGGCAACGACAAGACCGCCGTGGAGGTGTGGCTCTCGCACGCCCACACCGAGCACGCTCCCGAGCAGACCTTCCGGCTCCCCCCTGAGGAGACGCGGAACGCGAGGTTCCCCAGGTACGTGCCACTGCAGGTGGACGGGCTGGACTCGCTGGCCGACCGGGTCGTGGCCGCCGCAGGGCCCGGCCAGGCGCCGCTGAGCGGCGCGGTCGGCGACCAGATCCGCGCCATCCTGACCCAGGACCTGCCCGGCCACATCGACGTGGCCGTCGACGATCCCGAGGGCTGGCAGCGGAACATCAACGACGGTGGGCGCAGAGGCGTCGTGCGCGTGCGGTCGGAGGTCGTGTCGACGTCCCTGGCGTCCCGTCCGGGCTGGAAGCAGTTCCAGGAGTGGCTCGGCGTCAGTTTCTCCGGTTCCACCGGCGCGACCACGGCCGGCCGCACCTCGGGCATCAGCGTGAAGGGCGGTATCGGGCTCACCGACGACTCTCCGGGCTCGAACGGCTGGCACGGGCTGACGGCCCGGCTGTTCGCCTCCTTCCAGCGGGGATGGTCGCGATCGGACAGCCTGTCGGCCAGCGGCGTGTCGATCTACCCGCTCGTGCGGCGCTGGATGGGGCGGACGAACACACACGAGGTGACCGTGCGGCACAAGGTCACCGTCTACTTCCCCAGCGAGGGCGCGCCGCGCCCGACGGTCCCCGGTGACAGCCCGATGCTGGTGCAGACCCCCGAGCCGGACTCGGGCCGCGCCGGCTGGGATGTGGATCCGAAGGCCGTGGTCAGGAACGCCGCCAACGAGATGGACAGGAACGCCGACGGCACGGTCCGGTTCCGCGACGACCCAGCGCCGGAACCGCCGCCGGGCCGTAAGGCCGAGGCCCCGGAATGGATGGGGAACAATTCCGGCCAAATCCGCGGAGCAGGCCCCGCGACCCTTTTCCTGGACCCGGCCGAGGTCGAACAGAAGAGACAGGAAGTGCTGGACAGCCTGCGCCGGCAGGGTCTGGTGCCCAAGAACCTCAACGGGCTGCCCGATCCGTCGCTGGATCCGCGGACTCGGGAGACCCAGCTCGACAACCTCCGCGAGGTGCGGGAGCAGCTCTCGGTCAACGCGCTGCAGACCCGCATCGACCAGGCCGCCCAGGACGGCGTCCTCCTCGATCTGAAGCGGGTGCGGACCGGCGGCAGCATCCAGCACATCACCGTGCGGGTCCGCCTCGACGCCATCGGCCGGCCGGTCTACCAGTCGTGGTCGGAGGCCGAAGGCCACGTGGCGCTGAACATCAGTTCCAACACCGCCGTACGCTCCAGGAGCCGGTCGAGGTCGGCGGGATTCTCGTTCGGTGCGGCGCTCGGCGTGATCGCGAAGAAGCTCGGCTTCCACTGGACCGGCGCGGAGGGCGGCTACACGGGCCTCCTGAGCAGGATCTTCGGCTGGGGCTCGGGCTACACCCTCAACGAGGTGACGCTCATCGAGGGCACACCGACCGCGGCGTTCCACCGGCGGTACACCATGCGGGTCGACCGGATCCACCCGAGCGGCCGTGCGGAGTCGCTGCTGTCCCCCGAGTCGGTGGCGCGCCCCGTGTCCGGGCACCTGTGGACGCCTGTGGACCTGCTCCCGGAGGCGGACACGGAGCCGCACCCCCCGGTCACGCATCCCACCACCACCGACATCGTGCGCCGCTCGACCCTGCTGCACATGGACGTCCACGGGATGATGGACGCGTTCAGAAGCGTGCTCCCCCGCGCGGCGCTGGCCGACTCCGAGGCGTACCACCACCTGGCGGCCTTCGGGAGCGTCCGCACGTTCCTCGCCAACACCGGCTGGCTGTACGCCGACCACAGCACCGACGTCGTGGTACGCCCGCGAGGCGTCCGGCCGACCCAGGGGGCGGTCTCGGTCCGGGTCGAGATGGGCGACTCGGTGTTCGTCGGCGTCGGCAACCTGGTGACCGCGGACATCGCCCTCGCGCTGACCAGCACCTCGGCGAACGCCGGCGCTTCTCGCAGCAACGGCGGCAACGTCTCCGCCGGCTGGGGCATCGGCACGCCGGGAAGCGCCGGCGTCAACGCCTCCGCGTCGAGAAGCGGCGGCCACTCCGACTCGCAGGTGTCCATCGAAGGCAACGAGCCGATCACCGTCAGGACCGGCAAGCAGTACCTCTACAGGGCCGCCGGCGTCCTCACCGTGACAGGCAGCGAGAACGGCGCCACCAATGCCGCGCCGGCGGTGCTGACCGACCGGACGATCCTCTATGCCCTGCCCGAGCTGGACGCCCTCTCGCTCTATGGCCACGGTGACATCCGGTTGCCGCTGCACGTGGTGGCCGACGCCATGGAACGCTTCCTGAACGGCCACCTGAAGCTCGAAAGCGCCATGGTGCTGCGGATGGCGCGCCGGTACCTCCAGCAGCAGGCCGCCGCCGCCAAGGACCCGAGCATCCCGGCCTATCCCCTGGTCGCCAGGCATACACCGGATGCGCTCTTCAAGGGGATCAGCGCGCGGCTGGGCAACGAACTGGGCAGGCCCGCCCAGGACCTGGACGACCTGCTCGACCCCGTGCGCCACCTGCAGAAGACCAGGGTGGCACTGCCCGAGCCCTTCCTGCACCGGATGGGCCTGACCACCTTCGACTCGGTCGACCTGTACACCACCAACGGCCCGTCGATCCGCATGGAGGTGCTGGACGCGGTGATGGACCGCATCCGGGCCGCCATCCCGGACGCCACGCTCACCGACCTGGTGATGACCCGCGCCCTGGCGGGCATGCTCGTCGGCGACAACTGGCAGGGAACCCTGCAGAACCAGCTGTCGCCCGAAGGCCTGCAATGGGAACAACCTGTGCGGGTGGGACCGCACCGGACCGAACTGGTGAGGATCAGGATAGGGACCGAGATCCTCGGGGACACGGTGCTGCTCCAGGGGCGCAACGACGAAACCGTCCACATCATGCAGCCCTACGGCTACGAGGAGGAGGGGCGGTCCCGCTCGACCGGCTGGTCCGTCGGAGGGGGGCTGGGCGCCGGCCTCGCGGGCACGAACCACGGCATAGGCGTCGGAGCCGGCACCCACCAGGGCCACACCCGATCGGAGTCGAGTGGCCAGCAGTACACCCAGATCGAGCGGACGGCCTCCTTCGACGGAGCGGACCTCGTCCGGCAGAACCTGCGGGTCACCGTCTCGGCCGAACGGGTCCCGCTTCCCCCGGGGCGGTCCGGCAACCGGCTGACCCGCCCCCTGCACGCCCTCTCGCACCGCGTCACCCGGCGCGTGGGCGCCGCGATCGGTGCGGCGGTCAGGGCCGTGCGACCCGCCGCGCCCGCCACCGGGCAGGCCAAACCCCCGCCGCTCGTATTGTTCGGCACCGGGATCCGGCTGGTGCCGGACGGGCTGACCGTGCGCGCGGAGCAGGCGCGGCCGTTGCCGGACCGCGTCCCCGATCCCCGGCCGGCGGAGCTGCCGGAGTCCTGGTTCCCGGTCGAGACGATCGCCGACGGGCTCGTGGACGCCGTGCTCGAGGGCCTGGCCGACGACGCCCTGCTCGGCCGGGAAGGCGCCGAGGAGCAGCGGACGCGCGTGGTGCACGCGCTGTCGCGGATGGCGCTGAACGCCAAGCTCAAGCTGATGATGGACCCGGAGGGCCATCCGATGCTGCGCATCCCCATCCGGGGCAACCGGGTGGTGGACGTGTACATCCAGGCCCGGCCCTCGGAGGACCGGCTCGTCATCGGGCCGCGGGAGAACATCGAACGGGGCAACGCCTACCGCAGGCAGGAGACCCACGGCACCTCGACGGACCGCAACCGGCTGGGCCCGGTGAACCGTAACTTCGATCCCGCCCAGAGCGTCTGGGGCACGAGCCAGAGCGTGTCCTCCGGAGAGCAGGCAGGCGAGCACGTCTCCGCCGCCGGTGGAATCCGCCGGGAGAAGACCCTCAACGAGAAGGGCTCCATGGTCACGCTCACCTCCCGGGTGGACTTCACGGTCACGTTCCGGACGTCCAGCGTGCGAAGGAAC
Source organism: Sphaerisporangium perillae (assembly GCF_023276435.1). Taxonomy (GTDB): domain Bacteria; phylum Actinomycetota; class Actinomycetes; order Streptosporangiales; family Streptosporangiaceae; genus Sphaerisporangium; species Sphaerisporangium perillae. The sequence continues at coordinate 42,358 of NZ_JALLPO010000014.1, read as the reverse complement.
GGCGGCGAGCGTCCCGGCCGGGTGATCGAGCTGCCGGCTCCGGTCGTCGGCATGACCCAGGCGATGCTGACCCAGCAGGACCATGAAGGCATGCGCACCCGGCAGCAGACCGCCGGGCCGGGCCGGGGCTGGTCGTTCGACGGCGAAGAACCCGCGCGTCGGCGCCTGCCGTGGCGCCGTACGCCGTCCGCGCATCCGCCGCAGACGCTGAACGACCTGGTGGGCGCCGCGCGCGCCCGGCCGGAGTTCGCCAAGGACCCGGTCGGGGCGGTGGCGGCGGAGCTGCGCGAGCGCCTGCCCGGCCTCAGCCGTTCCTCGGGCCCGGTCACACTCGACGTGTCGTCGACCCCCGCCGACCTGCCGGTGCCCCTGACCTGGGCCCGCCTGCTGTCGCGCGAGCTCGACGCCGACGTGCGCCTCGACGTGCGCGAGCCGGGCGGCCTCGTGCGCGGCTATCTCGCCACCTTCCGCGGCGAGCTGGTGAGCGACGTGCCGGACGGCGGGTTCGCCGCCGCGGTCGCCACGCTGCCGACGGAGCTGTCCGGGACCGCGGTGGCCCACCAGGTGGACCTGCGGGCGCTGTTCAACCGGTCCGGCGGCCATGGCGTCTTCGCCGAGGTGGTCGCGGCCGAGCTCCTCGACCTGGGCGCGACACTGCCGAAGCAGGAGCAGCCGATCTTCCCGCGCCCGCTGTGGGGCCCGGGCCCGGAGGAGTCCGCCGGCCCCGGGGCGATGGGCGGCATGGGCGTCACGGCCCCGGTCGACGCGGGCTCGGGCTTCGTCAAGGGCCGGACCCCGGAGGACGGCCCGCTGACGATGCCCGAGGTGCGGGCCGCCTGGAAGACCGTGGAGGCGTCCGACCTCGGCCGGGGGGTGCGGGTCGCGGCATGGCCGGACGACGGTCCCATCCTGACCGTCATCACCGACGCGACCGGCCCGGTGTACTTCCGTCCCACGATTGAGGCGGTCCCGGACGACCGGATGGCGAGCACGGACCTCCGGTCGGGCGCCCCCTTCAAGATCAAGCTCGACCCGGACATTCCTCCGCACCTGGTGGCACGGGTACTGGTCCACGAGGTGAGCCACGCGGTCCGCGAGTTCACGGCGATCATGAACGGATCCCCGCAGGGCGTGATCCGCGCGCCGCTCGCGCCGCCGGATCCGAACAGGCCCGCCCCGACCCAGGACTTCTGCGCCGAGGCGCGGGTGGACGAGTACCGTCACCTGTCCCGCCAGTGGGCCAAGGCCACCACGGCCGAAGCCCAGGCGAAGCTGCGGAGCCAGATCGAGGGCCTGGCCAGGCTGATCGAGGCGCGTGGCCTCACCGTCCCGGCGCCGCCGTGGTCGGCCGGGCCGCAGGCGGTGCCCGCGCCCCGTCCCAGCATGGCCAGCCTGCTCAACGCGCCGCCACCCACCGGCCCGCCCGCCGGACCACCGACCGGGCCACCCGCCGCGGGCGAGTCTCGCTGGCGCCGTCCGGGAGAGTCGAAGGACGAATACTGGGGCAGGATGCGCCGGCTCGCCAACACGACCGGCTGGTTCCCGCCGGAGGAGAACGAGGAGTGCGTCTGCCCGCCGGGCAAGCCGTGCGTGTGCGGGCGCCGGCCGTCCCCGCAGCCGTCGGCGTCCCAGCCGTCCAGCCCCGGCACATCACCATCCCAGTCGTCCAGCCCCGGCACATCACCGTCCCAGCCGTCCAGCCCCGGCACCCAGCCGGCGGAGGTCAGGGTCCGGAGGGGCGACACGCTGGAGAAGATCGCCGCCCGATGGCTCGGGACCGGCGCCACGGAGGCGGAGATCGCCCTGGCCGCGCAAGACTGGTACGAGGCGAACCGTGCCACCATCGGAGCCGACCCCGACATGATCCGCCCCGGCCAGGTGCTGGTCCCGCCGAGCCGAGAACCCGCGTCGAAAGGCACGTGATGACGCTTCTGGTAGCGCGGACCAGGGACGAGGCGCACCTGTACCTCGATCTGCATCCCTGCCCTGAATGCGGGTCGGCCGAGACCACGTGGGAGCACGCGCTCGTGGCCGTCCCGGAAGGGCTGGCGGCCCGGTACGCGGGCACCTGCTCCGGGTGCGGCGCCGAGCGAAGCCACCTGTTCGGCCTGCCGGAGCGCGAGGTGGGCTCCGGCCGCTTCCCGACGTTCGGCGGCCCGGAGCCGTCGCAGTTGCTGGACGCCGGGGAGTGGCTGTGGGTGGCCGACCTGACCGCCGGAAACGTCCCGGCCAGCGATCCCGACGCGGCGCGCCAGGCGCTGGCGATCGCGGTGGCGGCGGTCGAGGAGGTCGTCAAGTTCGTCCCTCCTGGACAGGAGGCGGTGCCGGCGGGGGCGTTCTGGTCGGAGCTCGGACGGCGGGTGCGCGACGCCGAGCCGGGCCGGTTCCAGGTCGACCGGTTACTGATCGTCCGGGACACCTACCGCCGGCTCGCGGACCGCTCGTAGCCCGCGCGGCCGGGGCCGGACCACGGACCCGAGGCCGGCTCTGCCACCGATTACCGCGTAGGCCGGGCAGTGGCGGGGCGCGCGGGCGATATCGTCGAGGCCCACCCGGCCCGCCAGGAGAGGAAGGAAACGCGGCATGCCAGCGCTTCGCGCCAGGACGCTCCTGGAGGCCCACCTCTACGTCACGCTCACCGCGAGCCACGACGACCCCGGCCCCGCCGACCGGCCGGAGCGCGACTTCGACGCGCACACCACGCTGACGGAAGGGCCGGAGGAGTGGACGGTGCACTTCGACGGGCGCGCGCTCGGCCTTCCCCTGGAGATCGACGTCCTCGTGCCGTACCTGACGGAGTTCGAGGCACGGCAGGACCGGCTGCGGTTCGGCGCCGGGCGCTCGGAGCTGATCGACGCCGGGCAGTGGCGCCTCCTCGGGGCCTCCTACGCGCGCCGCGCCCTGCGGGAGGATCTGCGGTTCGCGGCCGATCCCACCGATCCCGAGCGATTCAAGGCCGTGGTGCTCGGATGGGAGTTCGCCCGGGACGCGACCGCCGAGGCGGCGAAGTTCCTGCCGCCGGGCGCGGGCGAGGTGCCCGCTGAGGGGTTCTGGACCGAGTCGGGCACGGCGATGCGGCGTCAGGCGCCGGAGCGGTTCACACGGGAGTCCCTGGAGAGCGACATCGCCGGCTATCAGGAGACACTCGACGACTTCATCGTCACACACACCAGCCGGAACCTCTGACGGGCGCTCCAGCCGGTTCCCGCGTGCGCCGAGCCGCGCCCCCCGCCGTACGACGGCGCCGGCCTCACCGTCCTCCTTCTCGCCGTCGCGGCGCCGATGCCTGAGCACCGTACGTGGTGGAGAGGGAGCGGCCACCCGGCGAAGACGGCCGATCACCACGCTGCTACGCGGACGGCTTGATGGCCCGCATGCCGCGAACCAGTAGAGGCCGTCGGGTGATGTGCCACGCCGACGGTTTGATGGCTCGGGTGCCCTGGACGCGGACAGGCCGTCCGGTGATGGTGCTACGCCGACGGTTTGATGGCTCGGGTGCCCTGGACGCGGACAGGCCGTCCGGTGATGGTGCTACGCCGACGGTTTGATGGCTCGGGTGCCGTGGATGAGGATTTTGCCGATCCAGGTGTCCCAGTCGGTGGGCACGGGGTTTTCGGTCGGGTTCTGCTCGAAGTTGTCGACGATGCTGTAGGTGGCCGAGCCGCCCATGCGCCGGACGAAGTCCCACCACCGGTTCTTGGTGACGAACGGCAGCAGCTTGCCCGCGTCGCCGGCGGCGTTGAACGCCATGTTGGCGCCGAAGCCCTGCGCGAACTCGACCGCGTTGGTGCTGAACGAGAGCACGTCCTTGCCGTTCTGGTCCTTGCGCACTCCGGAGGCGGCGTAGACGCCCGCCTTGAGCACCTGCTGGATCCCGGCGTAGGCGACGCTGTCGATCGTGTAGTAGAAGGCGCCCTCGACGACCTTCTGGACGCTCAGCCCGAAGATCTTGAGCTGTGACTGGGCCAGTGACGTGAAGTACTTCTGCACCGCCCGCTCGGCGAGTGTTCCCAGCCCCGCGGTGGGCCAGGCGTACATCGTGGTGAACAGCATGTTGACCCACGCCTGGATCGCCATCACGACCAGCACGTGCCTGATCGTCTCGATGTTGTCCGCGTACGCCCGGCACGCGGCGGCGACCCGGCGGCTGTAGTCGGCGACGTCGGGCGGGTACCCGGAGAAGCCGTCCGGCCGCTGGGAGGCGGACGGGGCGGAGCCGGTGCCCCGCCACATGTTCTTGAACGCCTCGACGCCCGGTCCCGAGTGGTCCATCCAGACCAGCCGGGCCGCCTCGTCCGCCTCGACGAGACCGTCGTCGATCTTCTTGGCCAGCTGGTCCAGCGCGTCGGCGGCCGACCGGAGCCCGTCCGGATCGCCTTCGGGCCAATCGACGGCCAGCACCGCCGTGACGAACGCCGCGTGGGTCACGGTGGCCGCGGTCGCGGTGGTGGCGACGGGATGCTTGCCGGCGACCCTGCCGAAGGCGGCGAAGGGGGCAGCGAGCCCGGCGAGGGAAGGGCTCACCTGACCTCGGCCTTGGTGGTGGGGACGGCGAGGCCGCCTTCGTAGACGACCTGCGCGAGCAGCGCCACTCCGGCCCATTCGGCCGTCTCGAGGTTCGCCCCGGCCTGCGCCACGTTCTCTCCGATGCGCTGGTACGCGGTCGTGATGTTCCCGACGTGCTGAACGATCTCCCGCATGGCCGCGTGGAAGCCCTTCCTGCCCGCGGTGCCCTCGTAGAAGGTGCGGCCGTGCTCGTCGTCGCCCCAGAAGGGGCCCAGCCCCTCCAGGGTCGCCACCGTGTCCTTCAGCACGCCGGTGAGGACCTCGTGCTGGTGCAGGAAGTCGTCCTCGCGCCTCTTCAGGACGATGGGCACCACGTCCGTGACGTTCCCGGCCCAAGGTGATCGCTCTTGTCGTGCCAAACCTGGGCCCTCCCGTATCGCCTGGTCGACCGAACCCTACACATGATAGGAAATCCGGTTTACGCCAGATTTTCGGGAAGACTTCTTCCGGAAGATACGTGATGTTAGGGCAGCGGCCTCAGTAGCCCCGGTAGCCGGTGCCGTCCTTGGTGCCGATCACGCCCGGGACGTTCGAGACGGACCCATAGCGCTCGATGGCGTACCGCACGCCGGCGATGATGTTGTCCACCGGGTCGTAGATGTTCCGGTGCCCGGGGAGCGACCAGCGGTCGAACGTGGGGTCGATGGTCTGCATGAGTCCCTTGGACGGATGCCCCGCCGCCGCGTTGGAGTCCCAGGTGTTGATCGCCTGCGGGTTCCCGCCCGACTCGTGCTGGATGATCATCCAGATGTCGTTGACGTTCATCTTCTCGACGGGATAGCCCTGGGCCTTGAGGATCTCGATCGCCTGCTGGATCCACCCCGCGACCTGCCCCTTGGGCGCGGGACCGCCGCCGGGCGGCGGCGCGCCACTGGGGCCGTACCCGCCGAACCACCCCTGGCCGCCGGAGCTCGCCTGCGCGGCGTCGCTGTAGGTGCCCCGGTTGAAGTACGCGTCGTACTCGCTCTTCGACGTCGGGACCCACTCTTTGCCGTCGGTGCTCTTCTCGACGAACGCCGAGTTCTCGCCGGCCGGCGGGATGTCCGCGAACTCGGGCGTGGCCTCGCCGAGATGCTTGACGATGTCGCTCTTCGCCGTGGACAGGATGCCCTCCGCCGTGTCGACGTACCTCTGGGCCAGCCCGGCGCGGGTGCCGGCCTCGGTGGTGATGGCCTCGTCGAGTTCCTCCTCCGTGGCGTCCGGATTGATCCGGCGCAGCTCCCTCGCCCACTCCAGCAGGCCGGCGCACTCGTTTTTGACGTTGTTCTTCGCCGTCTCCACGGCGTCGGCGGCGTTGTCGAGGCAGTCGGCGCAGTTGGTCAGCGCGGTGTGCAGGGCGTCGCTCGCGCCGCCGTACCGCCCCATGTACGCCACGAAGGCATCGGCCGAGTCGCCCTTCCACGCGGCGTCGACCCTCGACAGGGAGACATCGAGGGCGTCGACCCGCTCGGCGATGCCGGCGCCGGCCGTACGCCAGCGCTTGGCGATGTCGCGGATGGCCTGCGGGTCGCCTTCGACCTTGCGCGCCAGCGCGGCCAGCGCGCCGCCACCCGGCAGCGCCGCCACGGCGTCGATGTCGCTCAACGGATCACCGCTCCCGTCCTCCGGCGGCTCACGAGAAGCGCCGGAAGGTGATGGGCGACTTGCCTCCGGCGACGTCCTGGACCTTGACCACGTCGCCCGTGTGCGGCGCGTTGATCATCTTTCCGTCGCCGATGTAGATGCCGCAGTGGCTCGGCGGGTCGCCGAAGAACACGATGTCACCCGGCTGCGGCGGGCCCGTGATCAGATGCCCGCTCGCCTGGTAGCCCGCGGCGGTGGCGTCGCCGATCTCGATGCCGGCCTCGTTCAGGGCGACGTGGACCAGGCCGCTGCAGTCGAAGGCGTTCGGCCCGTCCGCGCCCCAGACGTAGGGGGCGCCGAGGTGGCTCCTGGCGGCGGCCACGATGTCGGCGCCGGTGCCGTGGCCCGTCACGGTGAACGGGATGGCCTGCCCGCCGCCGCCCGAACCCGACCATCCGCCGTCGCCCCCGGCCGTCGAGGTCGGCACGGAGGGGACGCTCTCGGTGGTGGCGTGCTCGGCCTTCTTGACGTTGCGCTCGACGAGGTCCAGGGCGCGCTCCACCCCGTCGAGGCGGCTCTTCACCGTGCCGACCTCGTCGGCGACGTGCTCCTCCACCGTGCCGATCTCGGTGGCCAGCTCCCCCGCGCCGGCCAGCGTGCCGAACATCTTGGAGCTCGCGCCGTCCTTGGCGGGGAAGTCGTCGCCGAGGGACGCGAGCCGTCCCGCCTGCTTGTTCACCGCTTCGCGGAGCTTGGCGAGCGCGTCGGTGTTCAAATCCAGAGTCACCGGGGCCGGCTCCCTCCGCCGTCGGCCAGGTCCATTCGTGCGGCCTCGTTCAGGCGCCCGTCCCACCGTCCGCCCAGAACCACCAGAAAGCGATCATATCGGGCTGGCCTGATCACGGGCTCGGAACAGGCGAGGAAAATGCTCAGCCCTCCGGGGTCGCCGGCTCGGACGGGGGGAGGAACGCGGTCTGGATGAGGCGGGAGCCGAACCGCCGGTCGACGTAGTACGCCCGGCCCGGCGGCAGCGGGTGCGGCCGCACGCCGAACAGCATGCCCTCGTCCCGATCGCCCGACAGGATGACGGCCGGGCTGGCCATGTCCTTCAGCCGCTGCATGACCGGGTCGAACATCGCGCGTCCCGCCCCGCCCATCGCGCGGGACAGCACCAGGTGCACGCCGATGTCCCGGGCCTGCGGCAGCAGGTCCAGCAGCGCGGCCAGGGGGTTGTTGCCGGTCGCCACCAGGTCGTAGTCGTCGACGATGAAATACAGGTCGGCGCCCTTCCACCAGTTGCGCGCCCGCAGTTGGTCGGGGGTGAGATCGGCCGGCGGGAGCCGCTTGACCAGCGCCTCCCTGGCCTCGGCGACCATCTCGGCCGCCGCGGTGCTGGAGGCCGCGTACCCGATGCGGTGCTCGGTGTAGGCGGCGTCCAGCAGCGAGCGGCGGTAGTCGATGACGATGAGCCGCGCCTCGGAGGGGGCGTGCCGCGCGACGATCCCCTCGGCGACCAGCCGCAGCAGGTTGGACTTGCCGCTCTCGGTGTCGCCGATGACCGTGAGGTGCGGGTCGCTGTCGAACTCCGCCCAGACCGGCGACAGCGTGGCCTCGTCGATGCCGATGGGAATGCGCGACCCGGACTCCTCCACGGCGGGCAGGGCGTCCACCGGCAGCACGGCCGGCAGCAGCCGCACCCGCGGGGCCGGCTGGCCGTGCCATGCCTCCCTGACGCTGTCGACCAGGGCCCGGACGCCCACCGTGAGGTCATCGGCGGTCCGGACGCCGTCGATGCGGGGCAGGGCGCTGAGGAAGTGCAGTCCCTCGCGGGTCAGGCCACGGCCGGGCACGCCCTCCGGCACGCCCATCGCCGTCTTGCGGTTGACCTCCGACTCGTAGGCGTCACCCAGGCGCAGCTCCAGCCGGGAGCCGAACAGGTCGCGGATGCCGGGCCGGAACTCCGACCACTTGTTGGTCGCGGCCACGATGTGGATGCCGTACCCCAACCCCCGGGCGGCCAGGTCGGTGATGGTGGGCTCCAGCGAGTCGAACTCCTGCCGCACCGTGAGCCAGCCGTCCACGACGAGGAAGACGTCCCCGTACCGGTTGCCGGTGATCTGGCCCTCGGCGATCTGGCGCCGGTAGGTCGCGATCGAGTCGATGCCGCGCTCGGCGAACTCGCGTTCCCGCTCCTGCAGCAGGGCGGTCACCTCGGCGACGGTGCGGCGCACCCGGTCGCTGTCGAGCCGGTTGGCCACGCCGCCCACGTGCGGCAGTCCCTCCAGCGAGGCCAGCGTGCCGCCGCCGAAGTCCAGGCAGTAGAACTGCACCTCACGCGGGGTGTGGGTGAGCGCGAGCCCGGCGATCAGCGTCCGCAGGATCGTGCTCTTGCCGCTCTGCGGCGACCCGACGACGGCCAGGTGGCCGGCCGCGCCGGAAAGGTCGACCCCGAGCGGGTCGCGCCGCTGCTCGAACGGACGGTCCACGATGCCGAGCACGGCGCGCAGCTTGCCGCGCCCGGCCCACCCGGCGGTGGTCAGGCCGTGCTCGGGCGTGATGCTCAGCGGCGGAAGCAGGTGGCTCAGCGTCAGCGGCTCGGCCAGCGGCGGCAGCCAGATGCGGTGCGCGGGCGGCCCGTACCCCTCGAACTGGCGCACCATGATGTCGAGCAGGCTGTCCCTGCCGACCACCGTGGGCTCCGGCCGGGGGTCGGGCTCCGGCGGAGGGGCGGGCAGCGGCACGTAGGCCGGGCTGTACAAGACGACCTGCCGCTGGTCGGTGGAGGCGCGACGTTCCTGGCGGGCCTCCACCGCGTACGGGCCTGAGACGTAGGCGGCCTTGAACCTGGTCATCCCGCTGGTGTCGAACTTCAGGTAACCGTTGCCCGGGGCCGAGGGCAGCTCGTAGGCGTCGGCGACGCCCAGCACGACCCGGCTCTCCATGGCCGAGAACGTCCGCAGGCCGATCCGGTACGACAGGTGGGTGTCCAGGCCGCGCAGCCGGCCCTCCTCCAGCCGCTGGGACGCGAGCAGCAGGTGCACTCCAAGAGACCGGCCCAGCCGGCCGATCATCACGAACAGGTCGATGAACTCGGGCTTGGCCGACAGCAGCTCGCTGAACTCGTCCAGCACGACGAACAGCGTCGGCAGCGGCCGCAGGTCGGCGCCCTGCTCCCTGGCCCGCTCGTAGTCGCGCAGCGAGGCGTAGTTGCCCGAGGCACGCAGCAGCTCCTGGCGCCGCACCATCTCGCCGTGCAGTGCGTCGTACATGCGGTCGACCAGCGGGAGCTCGTCCTCCAGGTTGGTGATCACCGCGGAGACGTGCGGCAGCGACTCCATGCCGAGGAACGTCGCGCCGCCCTTGAAGTCGACCAGGACGAAGTTGAGGATCTCCGAGGAGTGGGTGGCCGCGAGCCCGAGCACCAGGGTGCGCACCAGCTCGCTCTTGCCGGAGCCGGTCGCGCCGATGATCAGGCCGTGCGGCCCCATGCCGCCCTGGGCGGACTCCTTGATGTCCAGCTCGACCATGCGCCCGTCGGCGCCCAGGCCGATCGGCACGCGGAAGCGGTTACGCGGCGCGCGCGGACGCCACAGCCCCGGGACGTCCAGATGGCGGGCGTCGGGCACCCCGAGCAGGTCGGTGAGCGTCATGTTGGTGGACAGGACGTCCTGGCTGTCGCCGCTCTTGGCCGTGGAGGCGCGCAGCGGCGCGAGCTGGCGGGCCAGGCCGTCCGCCTGGAGGAAGGACAGCCGGTCGGGGCGGCCGAGCCCGGTGACGATCTCCTTGCCGGCGTGGTCGACCTGCACGCGGTTGAACCGGTCGGGGAGCACCTCCAGCCGGAGCGTGATCCCCTCCTCGGTGAACGCGGTCGAGCCGCTCAGGTCGATGACGGTGACGCCCTGGATGGCGTCCGCGCCGAGCTGGGAGTCGTGCGGGATGTGGCCGCCGTCCACGATCACCACGTGGTACGGCAGCGACTCCATCGAGGCGCCCTGCCTAAACCGGCCGCGGTCCTTGAGCTCGCCGCCCAGCAGCCGGTCGAGGTCGCGCAGGTCGTCGGTCATGAGCCGCACCGGACCCGCGGCGTCGAACTCCTCAGGATGCAGGGCGTGCGGCAGCCACTTGACCCATTCCCACTGCGCCATCCACTCCTTGCTGGCGCACACGGCCACCCGCATGTCGTCCGGGGAGTGGAACACCGAGAGCTGCCCGACCAGCGCCCGGACCAGGTCGCGGATGGCGGCCGGGTCGCCCGTGGGCAGGATGCGGGCGAAGGAGTGCAGCGCCATCGCGATCGGCAGGTCGTCCACGGTGGAGTGGGCCCGGATGAAGCGGCGCAGCGCCCCCGCCGACATGGCGTCGAGGTCCTCCACCGGCTTGGCGTCCGGCGGGATGAGCTGGACCGCGAGGCGCTGGGTGCCCGTTCCGACCCGCACCGTGGCGAAGTCACCGTCGCGGGGACGCCGTTCCCACAGGCGCGGCCCCATGGCGACCGCCCACAGCGAGTCGGGGTCGGGGCCGTTCCAGTTGAGGGCCTCGCGCTGCTGGCGGACCGCCCTGCGCACCTTCTGGCGCGTCTGGGACAGGTAGCGGAAGTAGTCGCGCCGCAGGCCGTTGAGCCGCATCTTGCGCTCGCCGGAGGCCCGGCCGAGCTGGCTCATGCTCATGCCCACCATGGACAGGGCGAACATGCCGCTCGCCACGTACATGATCGGGTTGCCGCCGCCGCCTCCGGTGAACATCAGGGCCATCGCGGCCCCGCCGGCCACCATCGGCAGGAAGGTCAGCACCTGCGTGAACCCCCCGGACATGGTCTCGGGGATCTCCGGTGGCGACTCCAGCAGGATCTCGCCGCGCGGCGGTGCCGGCGGCGGCCGGCGTTCGGGTCGCCGGACAACGACTATGCCCACGTCGCTCCATATTCGCGAGGACCTGTCCCCCGGAACCTCCCGCGGTCCACGGGGCTCCGCACCGGTGCGGTTCCAGAGATCTCCGCACCGACCCGCTAACCGTAGCGAACCTCGATCACTCAGCCGGCCGAGTCCCCAGAAACGCTGACCGCCCCAGAAACATGGACATGTCCACCCTCGTCCTTCATGTCATCCCGCTACGGTATTCGCGTGATCTCAATGGAGTCGCTGTGACGCTGAACCCGATGGCGGGACCCCCCATGCGCGGCCCGGGCGGCCCGGCCGGCCCTGGGGCGCCGGGAGCCGCGCTCGATGTCATGAACGGGACGCCCAAGGCGGCCGTCCTGCGCACGCCGGGATCCGCCATAGCGATGACCAGGGTCACGATCGTGACCCCGCGCAAGAGGATCGACCTGGCCATCCCCGCAGACCTGCCACTCGCGCACGTGCTGCCGAACGTGCTGGCCACCGCCGGCGAGGACGGCGACGAGAGCGTGCTGTCGACCACCGGCTGGGTGCTCCAGCGGGTCGGCGGGCGGGGCCTGGACCTGGACGCCAGCATGAACGCCCTCGGCATCCGCGACGGCGAGGTCCTCTACCTGCTGCCGCGCCCCTCCGAGCTGCCCGAGGCCGTCTTCGACGACGTGGCCGACACCATCGCCACCGGGATCAAGGAGAGGTCGGGCCGGTGGCAGGCCCGGCACACCCGGGCGACCGGCCTCGGCATCGCCGTGGCGTTCCTCATCGCCGGCGCGCTCGCGCTGACCGCGGCCGGACCGCCCTGGACGATCACCATGATCATGTCGGGCGTGCTCGCCTTCATGCTCATCGGGGCCGGCGCGGCGCTCTCCCGCGCCCTCGGCGACGCCGCCGCCGGCGCGGTCATCGGCTACACCTCCCTGCCGTACGCCTTCCTGGCCGGGCTGCTCGCCCCCGCCAAGGACGTGGGCATGCTGTCGTTCGGCGCCCCCAGCCTCCTCGCCGCCTTCGCCATGACGGCGCTGGCCGCGACCGTCGCCGGCTGGGCCGTCGCCGAGGGCCTGCCGAACTTCTTCGGCGTCATGCTCGCCTCGATGGCCGGCGCCGCCGGCGCGGCGATCGTCATGATCTGGCACCCGCCGCCCTCTGGCGTGGCGGCGCTGATGGCCGCGGTCGTCCTGGCCTGCACGCCGCTGATCCCGACGCTCTCCTTCCGCCTCGCCCGGCTGCCCCTGCCGTCGGCCCCGCGGAACGCCGAGGAGCTGCGCGCCGACAACCAGGAACTCGACGGGCCCGACGTGAAGAAGCGTGCCGTCGAGGCGGAGCGGTTCGCCACCGGCCTCGCCGCGGGCGTCGCCCTGGTCGCGCTGGTCGCCGAACTCCTCCTGCTCGGCGGCTCCGACTGGACGGGCAGAGGGATGCAGGTGGCGCTGGCGCTGGCCGTGCTGATCCGCGCCCGCGTCTTCCTCGGCGTCGGCCAGCGCGTATGGCTGCTCGGCACCGGTACGGCCGGACTCGTCGGCTTGCTGGTGGCGATGTCCCTGACGAGCCCGCTCGCCGCCCTCCTCGTCGTCCCCGGCCTCATCGCGCTAGCGGCCGTCGGCGCAGGCATGGGCCTGCTCCTGCCCCAGCGGCGTCCGACGCCCTTCTGGGGCAGGGCGGGGGACATCGTGGAGTTCATCCTCATCGTCGCCCTGTTCCCCTTGGCCCTCGGACTCCTGGACCTCTACTCCTGGATCCGCGGCCTGGCCGGGTAGCCGTCGTCTAGGGCTTGGGGGCCGGGGTGGTCGGGTAGCCGGGGTCCTTGCCGCGCTGGGACGTGCCGATCAGGAGCTTGGAGATGAGCTGGCTCGGCGTCGGCAGCACGTCCGTGCCCTGCTTCCCGTTCTCCAGGTTGTAGGCCACGGTGTAGGCGCTGGACCCGGCGTAGAAGGAGGCGAAGTCCCCCAAGTCGTTGTCGCGGAAGACCTTGCGCATGGGCCCGAGCTTGGTGAGGTCCCACACGCCGAAGAAGACCAGGCAGGCGGCGAAGTCCTTCAGCGTCGAGGAGGCGTTCTCCTCGAACGAGCCGAGGTCCTCGCCGAAGGCCACCTTGGTGCCGACCGCGATCGCCTCGTCCCCGAGGGCGAAGATGGCGCTGCCGACCGTGTAGCCGGCGAGCTTCTCCACGACGATCTTCATGATCGTGGTCTCGAGCAGCTTGAGCAGGAACTGCGCCTGCACCTTCTTGTAGAGCCGGTCGACCAGCCACTTGGTCAGCGCCGCGCCCTGCGCGCCGATCCACGGCCAGGAGGCTGCGAGCATGAGCTGCGCGTAGCTGGTCACGGCCATCACCCGCAGGGCCTGCCGCGCCTGCTCGACGGCCTCCGCGTACCCCTCGCAGGCCTCGGCCATCCTCCGGCAGTAGGCCGACATGGCCGGGGGGACGGCCGAGACGCCCTTCGGCGACGCGGCGGTCCCGTCGGCCCTCCAGAACTCACGGAAGGCCTCGGACCCCTGGCTCGGGTGATGCGTCCACACCGCCGTGGCGGCGGCGTCCGTCGTGACGGTGTTGGTGTCGATCTTCGTCGCGAGCGCCCGCCACACGGTCGCCGCGTCGCGCGCCCCCTCCGGGTCGCCCTCCGGCCACTCGGACAGGATCGTCCACGCCACGAAGCCGACGATGCCCGCCCCTCCGGCGGGATAGAGCATCGAGCGGCCGAGCCTCACTTCCCGGCCTCCAGCGACTCGGCGATCGACGCCCATTCGGTGAGCTGCAGGTTCTTCACCATCATGACCAGACGGTCGCCTATGCGGGTGTAGGCGGTGGCGAGCGCGTGGAGGTCGGTGTCCAACTCGGCGGCCCTGGTGCCGTACCCGGCCTTGCCGTCCTTGCCCTCGTAGAACGCGCGGCCCGCCTCGTCGTCACCCCAGAAGTCGCCGATGGCCATGAGCTGCTTCATCGCCGCACCGATCGCTCCGGCGATGTCCTCACCCTGCCCGTCGAAGAGCCTGCCGAGATCCCTGAGCCCCATGTGCGACACATCGACCACCGGCCCCCCGCCCTCCGCCGTGCCGGGCTTGGCGCTCGGGAACGGCGGAAGACCGGGACCACCCGTGGTCCCCGGCGGAAGCGACGCGCCGGGCACCGGGAACGGGTCGGCCGGGGCCCGCAGTTCGCCGGGTCGCGGGATCCTGAACGGGTCCGCCGGGTACGCCGGGTACGCCGGGCCGGGGTACTCATCGGGAACAGGGAACGTGAACACCGGGTCGGCCGCGGTCCCTGTAAGGTCTTGGCCGCCCGGATCTTCCGCGGATGGAAATGACATGAGCCCCCCGTGTCGCGAGGCGGCCGCCCACGGGAGCGCCGACGCTCACCCGTGACCCCCGCCGGTCCATCGGTCACGACCGAGTGGTACACATGTTCGAGCGGTACCACTCGGCATGATCGAGACTACACGGTTTCCCTACCAGAAAATGGGCAATCCCCTCGCGCCCTCACCTGAACCCATTACGGGCCGCCTCATGTGCGGAAATCGCGTCAGAGGGCGCCTGTCCACAAAGCCGCCGGGCTACGGGGAGTTCATGATCGACTCGATATCACCCGCAGGAGCGCCCGGTCGGGTTCTTATCCCTCGTGCGGCCAAGGGGCGCCCATGGCGTCGGTGACGTCCTTCAGCCACGCCTCGGTGCCGGCCGGGTCCAACGATGGCGCGTCGCCGCCCATGGCGTCGCGTAGCAACTCCTCGTTCTTGCGCTGGGCGTCCTGCTGGGCGGCGCGCACGGCCTCGGTCACGGCCTCCGCGATCGACCGGCTGTCCAGCCGCATGACCCGGGGGTCGAGCGTCACCTCCCCGATGCGGCCGCCTCCGTCAACGACCGCCCTCACCAGCCCACCGGCCGCCGTTCCCTCGCCCGTGACGTCCCGGAGATCACCGAACACGCCACTGAGGCGCCGGAGCGCCTCCTCGCTCTGCTCGGCGACTCGCTCGAGGTCCTCGAGCCGGAAGCCGTCCGGATCGAACACCGCCGCTCCTTTCGATCGGTCGAGTTCACGGCTGGTAGGGCTCTGGCTTGTTCTTCTTGGGCTCGACCCATTCGAAACCCTGGGAGGGGGGCAGGAGCGGTGGCCCTCCTGGGGCCGACGCCGGCGGCTCCTGGAACGACGGCGACCCCTGAGTGTCGATCATCGCCTTCCTGAAGTCGATCTTGGCATCGCCCGTGGGGGCCAGATTGAACATCTGGGCGAACGCCTTGCCGGCGAAATAGACCGACATGCCGCCGGCCACGGAGGCCACCACCTTCGCGAGCAGGCTCGTCGCCAACGCGATGGCACCGTTGGCCAGCAGCCCCAGCGCCTCCAGGCGCGCGTAGCCGGCGGGCGCGTACGGCGTCGCGAGCATCGCGGCGGCGATCGGCAGATTGACCGACAGGACCGCCACGACCCTGCCCAGGGACACCCAGTAGGCGCGGTAGGCGTCGCCAAGCTCGTCCACGATCCCCGCGATGGCCTTCACGTAGGCGCGCAGGCTCTCCATGGCCTCCTGGTAGCGCTCGACCGCGTCCACGTACGCGTCGTGGTCTTTGGCGATCCAGCCGTCCTTGCCCTTGTCACCCAGGTTGCGGATGTAGCTCTTGATCGCCGTGTCCAGGCGGGAGTGGATGGACTCCCAGTTGTTGTACGCGTTCGCCATGCCGGGGACGTTGGCGACGGCGGTGGCCGCGAGGGCGCTGCCCACCAGCAACGGCCGGGACAGCAAGGCGGCCTTGCGCAGGTCGTTCAGGACCGACAGCGCGCTGCCGCCGGCCGTCTTGAGAGACGGTCCGTATGGTCCGGACGGCATGATCTTCTAGGCTCCTGGTGTCACTGACGCGATCGGTGGCGGGGAAGGTCGCGGAGACATCGCCGCGAGCGAACCGGGACTAGACGTACACGGCCGTGGACTGATCTTCGGCCGTACGCCAGTTGCGCTGGGCCGTGTCGAGCTGGTGCGTCCAGGTCTCCAGGACGGAGATCGCCTCGGTGAACTTGTCCCGAACATCATCCTGGAGCCGGTGGTATCGCACTCCGATCACCACCTCGCCGACCACCCCCCACCCGGGGATCGACATCCAGCCGGGGAGCGAGTTCCCGAGGCCGCCCGGCAGGCCGAGGTCGGGGACGTCGGTGCTGTCCACCAGAGCACGCCACTCCTTGATGGCGGGGATCACATCTTCGTTGATCTCCTTGATGATGCTCTTGATGGCCTCTGAGGTGACGTACCTCTCCTGCACCTTGCGCCCTCCATGATCCGTTGTCGCCAGTGATGTCCTACCAGCACTTCCGACCCGAATGATGGCTCTGGGCTGTTTGTTCATCTTCCCCTGGAAGACCGGTCAGATCAGGGATGGTCGGCGTTCACGCTCGATGCCGCCGAGATCACGATGGTTGTAGGGTTCCTTCGGGGCCGGCTTTGCCACAAGGGCGACGGAAGGTGAAGGTCACGTGACCGAGTTCGGCGACTTCGGGAACATCGACATCGACAAGCTGCTGAGCGGAGCGCAGCAGCAGCTCGCCCAGGTCGAGGAGCTCCAGCGCCGCACGGCGGAACTGGTCGGCCGCGCCCAGGACAAGGACGGGCTCGTGACCGTCGAGTACACCGGGCAGGGGCTGCACGAGCTTCAGCTGAACCCGCGCGCCATGCGCCTGGCGTCGGTGGATCTGGCGGCCCTCATCAAGACCACGGTCCAGGAGGCGGTGGGCGACCTCGCACGCCAGACCAACGAGCTCATGGAAGAGATGTTCGGCGTGGAGGACAACCCCATGAAGCTCCTGAGCGACCCGGAGGCCGCCCTCGCCCAGGTGAAGCAGGCCGAGGCCGCCTACAACCACACGTTCGAGGAAGTGATGTCCGACCTCGACCAGATCCGCCGCCGCCTGCAGCCCTGATCGAGGACGCGGTGACGGCCCTTCGCCCGGCTGCCTTCTGATCGGGGGCTCTCCGGTCGGGCGCGCCGCCTAACAGGTCAAGTGGCGGCCGGCACCTGGCCGGTGCCGTAGGGGTCCGTACCGGTGCCGTAGGAATTCGTGCCGGTACCGTACGGATCCGTGCCGGTGCCGTAGGGATTCGCGCCGGTGGAGCCGTCCAGCGTGAGGTTGCTGCCCGGCGAGTTATTGGAGAGCGGGATGCGGACCTGCTTCACCGCGTCGCCCTGGGTCTTCATGGCCGCGATCTGGGCCTCGAGCTCGGACTGCTTGCCGGTCACGAGGGAGAACACCATCATGGCGCCGGCGGCGACCGCCCCGTACTTCATCACCATCCCCTTGACGCTCAGCTGGGTGCCGGTCGCGACGAGCTCCGATGACGCCTGCGTGGCCACGTTGACGCCAGGAATGCCGCGGGTGGCGAGCGTGTAGATCGTCAGAGCGGTGAGAACGACCCCGGCCGTCCCCGACAGCAACGCGCCATAGAAGGAGAGCTTGCCGAGCCCGTGCATGATCTTGGCGGCGTCGGCGTGCACGCCCGAGCCCTCATTGAGGTTGCTGAGCACGAGTTGCACCGAGCTTCTGAGGGCCTCGACGTCCGCCGCCGTCCAATCTTCCAGGGGCACGTCGTCCATGTGCTTCTTGAGTTGCGCGCCTATCTCGCCTATTCCCTGGGATGTCTCATCCCATTTGTCCCCTGCCCCGGTCAGGCTACTGGGTTTGGAACTGGCGCCCGCGATGGAGAGCCCGATCATACGGCCTCTCACTGGATTCACCACGCAATATGCGATAGCTCCGAGAAGCCCGGTGACATATCCGTACTCCCAGCCCTCGTAGCTCACTTCATCTCCTTCTTCAGCGCCTCGGCATGCGCGGCGATGTCCTGGTTGGTGAGCTCCCACCTCTTACCCGAGAGCACCAGATCGTCCTTCCAGACCTCCATCTGGCCACGTACCGCTTCGATATATCGCGCCGACCCCGCACACACCTCACCGTGCTTACCCGAAATGGGCATGCCGACCGGCCCGCAGTCCAGCCAGCCGATATGGTTGTTCTCGGGCTGCTTCTTGACCGTCTCCGCCCGGCCGCCGACATCTCGGTAAATATTGGTGCCGAGATTCTTGACGGCGTCGTGCTTCACTTTTCGCGTCTTGCTGGGGTCTTTGGTATTCGCCGCACCCGTATTCGTCGAACCACCGTTGTTTCCCGTGTTCGGTATGCCGGGAATCGTGGGAGAGCCGGTCCCGGAGCTCGGAATGTTCGGTATCTGAGAACCCCCGCCCCCCGCTCCTCCGCTCGGCACCTGAGGCAGCGAGACGCCGCTGGGGTCACCCGATGGATTGGTCACGGAAGGATCGGTGACGCTAGGAATGCTCGGCACTGGAATGTTGGGGTCCGTCGCATTCGGGTCCGTCACATTCGGGTCCGTCACATTCGGATCCGTCGCGATCGGGTCTGTCACGATCGGATCCGTGACATTCGGGTCCGTCACATTCGGGTCCGTGACGATCGGATCGGTCACATTCGGGTCCGTCACATTCGGATCCGTGACGATCGGATCGGTCACATTCGGATCCGTGACGATCGGGTCCGTCACATTCGGGTCCGTCACGATCGGATCCATGACATTCGGGTCCGACACCGTCGGATCCGTCACGATCGGATCCACGCCGTACGGACCGCCACTCGGGTCGTTGCCGAACGGGCCACCGCTCAGGTCGCTCCCGTTGGGGATCGTCGTGTCGGGCACGCTGTACACCGGGTCCGTGCCGACGGGATCTCCCGTGGAGGTCGGGTCCCCCGAACCGAAGGGCTGACCAGGCCCGGTGAGGTTCTGATAGACCTGCCCGTCCGGCCCGGCGAACGGCCCGCCGAATTCGGTCGTCGGACCACCCGGGTCGCCGATCTGCCCGTGCGGCCCGAGGACGAAGGTGTCCGGCCCGGCCCCTTGCGGGTCCACCGAGTCCACCGAATCGGGGCCGGCGGTCGGGCGCATCACGTGCACGCCGAAGCCGTCCAGGCCGGCGCCGTCCACGTGCGGCATCGCCCCGAGTGGACCGTCCACCTGCGGCACCGACACCATGGGGCCATCCCCTTGGAAGCCCGTGGGACCGCCGTCGTACGGACCCGACGTGCTCACCACGTCGCCATTGGTCCCTGAGGAACCGTCGCCCGAAACCGTGTACGGCCCTCCGGCGACCGACGCGCCCGCCGCCGAGCCGAACGCGCCATCCCCGGCCGCCGCCGAGTCCGAACCTCCGGCGTTCAGCAGGGCCTCGAAACCTCGTTGCTCGCTCACTCCCGCCCCCGTCTCCCAGCGGCCAGGTCTTGATCAGCCTGTGAAACGGCAGACTAACCCAGCAGCCGCTGAACCGTACAGAAAGCCGTCAACCCTCACCTTTCAGCTTGACCAGCCCTCAAGGCAGGTCGGTCTCAGGCTGAAGGCCCCCGTTCGCGCACACGCTTCTATGCTGTCGGCGTTGACCCGCCAGGCAAGGCTGAGGTGGCATGCAGACCCGTCGTGATCTTTACCAGGCCCACCGGCTGATGATGCAGCGTCTGGGCATGGCCCTTCTGCAGGGGGAGCCCGACGTCCCGGAGTCCCCCATGCGCAGGCACAACGTCGCCATGTTCTGCGGCGTGCTGGTGGCGATCCTCGTCACGGCCTGCTTCGGCATCTACGGGCTGCTCAAGCCGGGGGGCGCGACCTCGCTGACCGCGCCCGGCACGCTGATCGTCGAGGAGGAGACCGGCGCGACGTTCGTCTACAGCGAGCAGGAGGCCAAGCTGATCCCGGTCGCCAACTACACCTCGGCCCGCCTGCTGCTCGACACCCCGGACGTGACGGTGCGCACGGTGTCGGCGGCGTCGCTCGCGGGCTTCACCCGGGGCACGCTGGTGGGCATTCCGGGCGCGCCCGAGACCCTGCCGGCGCCGGAGAAGCTGGTGCGCGGCCCCTGGTCGGTCTGCGTGGCCGAGACCGTGGACCCGTCCGGGACGCGCAAGCCGTACGTCTCGATGATCGGGGGCACGGACGTCGGCGGCAGGCCGTTCGGCGGCGACGCCATGATCGCCGATGACGGGCAGCAGTCCTGGGTGATCCTGGCGGACCGCCGGATGCGGGTCTCGGACACGGGGGCCCGGGCGCTCACGGCCGCGCCGCCTCGCCAGATCCCTTCGAGCTGGCTCAACGCGCTGCCCATCGGGCCCGACTTCCGTTCTCCCCGGATCCCCGCTCTCGGGCGGAAGGTCACCGGGCCGGACGGCCGCGCCTCGGCGGTCGGCCGCGTGTACACCGTGCCGGCGGTGACGGGGGGCGAGGCACGCTGGTACGTGCTGATGCACGACGGCCTGGCCGTGATCTCCCAGACCCAGGCCACGTTGCTTTTGGAGGATCCGGCGAGCAAGGCGGCGTACGGCAGGTACCGGGTCGTGCCGATCGTGGTCGACGCGGCCCGGGCGAACGCGTTCCCGCAATCCCGGACGTCGCTGGCCACAGCGGGCATGCCCGCCACGATGCCGAAGATCGCGACGCCGGATCCCGCCTCGCCGCTGTGCACCGTCTATTCGGACACGGCCAAGGGATCCACCCGCGCCCGCCTGACGATCGGCAGCCGCATCCGCATCCCGGTGCCGCCGAACGCCGGGGCCGACCAGGAGCACTTCGACCAGGTGATCCTGCCGCCGGGCGGCGCGGTGCTCGCGGGCCTGTTGCCGGGTGAGGGCCAGCTCGGCGCGGTGCAGAACTACGCACTGGTGACCGACCAGGGACGCAAGTTCCCCCTCGCCTCCGCCGAACTGCTGCAGAAGCTCGGCTACGACGGCACCAAGGTCGCGCCGCTTCCGGCGGGCGTCTGGCACCTCATCCCCGAAGGCCCTGCGCTGGACGTCGCCGCGGCCAGAACTCCCGTGCCGATCAGCCATACGGACGCGTTGAAGCCGTGATGTCATTGTTGGCCAGTGGTACGAAAAAATGTTACTGACTCGCAATGCGACATCTGTCCGCGATGTGGCGGATGATCCTAGTGTTTGTGTTGATCAGCATCGCGGGGGCGCATGATGCGTTTCGCAGTGTGGGCTACCGCGACAGGGCCAGGCCACACTCCTTGGAGGTACCAGTGGGCCAGCAGCAGACGGCAGCAGCGCTCCCCCAGATCGTCGAGTCGGCGAAGAAGACGGACGAGGCCCACACGTTCATCGCCAGCATCCAGACCCAGCTTCACGGTCACGTGGCGGAACTGCGCGCGGGCTGGGGCGGCCAGTCGGGCATGGCGTTCGAGTCCGTGTTCAACAGCTGGAACACCGAACTCAACGTCGTACTGCGTGAGCTCCAGGAGCTTGCCAGGAAGCTCCACGCCGCGGAGACCCGTTACCGCCAGACGGAAGTCGATCAGGCTGCGGTCGCGCACCGTCTCACCGGCAGCATCAACGCCTGACCGGCCCGCCTCGAACGAACGGAGATCATCATGGCTGGTATCAACAACGACGTCGACCGTACGCTGGTCAACTTCGGCTCGATGACCACGGGCCGCCAGGACTTCGCCCGGCAGTGGCAGGCGATGGAAGGCTCGCTCCAGGACCTCGAGACCAACCTCGACCGCCTGCTCGGCGAGTGGGAGGGCGACGCGCGCACTGCCTACTACACCGCGCGCGCCACGTGGGACGGCGCGTCCGCTCGCATGGCCGCCCTGCTGAGCCAGCTCGGCGCCGTCATCGAGCTTGGCCACGAGAACTTCGCCGCCACCGAGAAGGCCAACGTCGCCATGTTCGACGGCCGCTGAGGCGCGGCGAAATCCAGTGAACTCCCGGTAGCAGACCGCCCTGGCAGAGCGATGAACGCAGGCAGGGCGGCCTGAAGGCTTAGGGGATGAATATGCAGGACAGCGGCGGCGGCGGCGGCTATTCCATCTTCTACATCGATGGCAGCTGGCCCGGCGACGAGGACAAGGACGGGGTCGACGTCCATCACCCGTCCGTCAAGAACCTCCTCAAGGCGCTCGAAGACGATATCGAGCAGCTGAGGGGCTACAAGGCCGGCACGGCGCAGCATTTCAAGACGCACGGCACGGTCGCACCCGCGCACATGGGCGAGTGGGACGCGGCCATGCAGCTTCACGGTGTGTTCAGCCAGGCCCACACAGGGCTCACGACGAGCTATGACAAGCTCGTCGCCCAGTACGAGGCCGCGCTCGCCGTGGCCAGGGCGGCCTTCACCAACCTGGGTAGCGCCGAGCAGGCGAGCGATGTGGGTACCGCCGAAACGTGACGTAATCGGCAGCTAAACGATTGGGCGACATGGATCGCATCAGCGAGATTCAACCGATCAGGTTGGGCACCTCCGCACCAAGCGGAGACTCCGGCACCTATGGCGGCGTCGAGAGCGTACGGAAGAAGCTGCAGAACACCGATCCAGGTTCCGTGGCCGAGGCCGGAAACGCCTATATCTCGGCGGCCAGCGTGCTCGAAGGCACCCATAAACTCATCGAGCAGACTGCCAAGGAGATGGCCAAGCACTGGAAGGGCCCGTCGGCGAAGCAGGCCCAGGAGGCGCTACGGCTGCTGCACGCCTCTTCCCGTGAGCTCGCGGCGCGGGCCCGGACGGTGGGAGCCGCACACAAGGATTACGCCGACGAGTTGTCCAAGGCCAAGGCCAGCCTCCCGGACAGCGGTGCAGCCAGCTGGGACGACGACTGGTGGGGCTGGGCTTCGGAGGGCATGGGCACCTGGGACTCGGAGAACGAGCTCGCCCGCAAGAAGCTCGAAGAGCTCAACGCCAAGATGGTGCCCGTGTACGACTCGCTGCCGCCGGACGTCACCATGGTGCTTCCCGCCCCCGGCGCGCCAGTCCCACCGCCCGTCACCCAGACCACCTACAAGGGCGGCGGCGATCCCTATAAGGGTATCGGGACGGGCGGGACCACCTACCCCAGCGGCTCCGCGTACGACCCGACCGGCACAGGCACGGGCACCGGGACCGACGGCACGAGCGGCCTTCCGGGCGACGGCTCGACCACCCTTCCCGGTAGCACGGGGGACGGCACGGGCACGGGCAATGGGACAGGAACGGGGAACGGCACCGGGAACGGCACGGGCACCGGTGGGACCGGGACGAACGTCCCAGGTGGCCTCAACGACCCCACCGGTGGGCAGAACGGAACCGGAGCGAACGGCGGCACGGGCACCGCTGGGACCGGGACCGACCCCCGCTCCACCAACCTGGCCGGGCTCGACCCCTCCACCGGACTGAACAACCCCGCGCTCAACACGACCGGTCTCAACACGCCGACCCTCTCGAACCCGAACACCACCGGGCTCAACTCGCCGACGGGCCTGAACGGGACCGGCCTCACCAGCCCCACGGGCGTGGGGACGGGACCGCTGGGCTCCGGCAGCTCCGGCCTCAACGGCGGCACCGCCTTCGGCAGCGGCTCAGGGCTGACGGGCGCCGCCGGTCAGAACCTCGCGCGTGCCGCCACAGGAGCCAACGGGATGGGCGGCATGCCGTTCATGCCGATGGGCGGCGGCCAGGGCGGCGAGCAGAACCAGGACCGCGAGCGCAGCACCTGGCTGACCGGAGACGAGAGCGACTGGGGCACCGACGACCATGTCGCCCCGACCGTGATCTGCTGACCGGCCACCATCCGTCGCGACGGGACCCCGACCATCCCGTCGCGACGAGTTCCAACGTCGGTTACGGATGGCCACCACCCGTCGCGTCGAGCACGGAACGGATGCCAAAAGGGTGCCCCCACCTGCCCAGCGCAGGCGGAGGCACCCTTTTGGCGTGCCGTGCCCCGGCCGGTCACCCGGCCAGGGCCGCCACGCTTCCCCCCGGCCCTCCCAGTGTCCCGCGAACCCCTCCCCGGCACACCGGCCCTCCCCCTTACCGGCGCCCCGAGCCATTGGGCGCCTGGAAGAAAGCTCCCATGCGCCACTTGCAAGTCACTTAAAGCCCGCTTGACTCATATGCCGGTATTCGCCCCATAGAGCCCTCCAACCGAACGGAAGCCGGACCACGGGCGCGGAACACTCGCTTGCAGCGCGCGGGCCGGCCCGGGTACACCGACAGCGGCAGCCTGACCGCCGCCGGATCAGTCGTGTTCGGCGGAGGCGGGGATGGGGAGGTCTGGTACGGGGATCACGCGTTGGACGACGACCGTGCTGATGCGGTTGCGGCGGCCGGCGGTGCTCTCGGCGGTCAGGCTGAGTCCATCGACGGTGGCGCGTGAGCCCGCGATGGGGACGCGGCCGAGGGCGTGGGCCAGCAGGCCGCCGACCGTGTCGACGTCGTCGACCTCCAACTCGATGCCGAAAAGCTCGCCCAGCTCGTCGATCGACAGCCGGGCCGTCACCCGGGCGCTGCCGTCGTCCAGCCATTCGACGCGCGGGGCCTCCTGGTCGTACTCGTCGGTGATCTCACCGACGATCTCCTCCAGGACGTCCTCGATGGTGACCAGCCCGGCCGTGCCGCCGTACTCGTCGATCACGATGGCGAGGTGGATCTGGCGTGCCTGCATCTCGCGCAGGAGCTCGTCGATCGGCTTGCTCTCCGGCACGTAGGTGGCCGGCCGCATGAGCGATCCGACCTTCTCCTGCTCGGCGCCGCCGGCGGTCGCCTCGTGCACCCGGCTGACGATGTCCTTGAGGTAGGCGATGCCGACGACGTCGTCCTCGTTCTCGCCGACCACGGGGATGCGCGAGAAACCGCTGCGCAGCGCGAGCGAGAGGGCCTGGGAGAGGGTCTTGCCGCGTTCGATGAACACCATGTCCGTGCGCGGCACCATCACCTCGCGGACGAGCGTGTCGCCCAGCTCGAACACCGAGTGGATCATCTGGCGCTCGTCGGGTTCGATGACCCGGCGTTCCTCGGCCAGGTCGACCAGGTCGCGCAGCTCGGCCTCCGAGGTGAACGGGCCGTCGCGGAAGCCCTTGCCGGGGGTGAGCGCGTTGCCGAGCAGGATGAGCAGCTTGGGCAGCGGCCCGAAGATGCGCGTCAGCCCGTACACGATGGGGGCGCTCGCCAGCGCGACCGGCTCGGCGTGCTGGCGGCCGAGGGTGCGCGGCGAGACGCCGACGATGACGTAGCTGATCAGGATCATGACGCCGGCGGCCGCGGCGTACGCCTGGCCCTTGTCACCGAACCAGTCGATGAAGAGCAGCGTCGCGATCACCGTGGCGATCAGCTCGCAGCTGAGGCGGAGCAGCAGCAGCAGGTTGAGGTAGCGCGGCGGGTCGGCCACGATGGCCCGCAGTCGCTGCGCGCCCCGCTTCCCCTTGCGCGCGAACTCCTCGGCGCGCACCCGGGAGATGCGGGCCAGGGCCGTCTCAGCGCTGGCCAGCAGGCCACCGAGGAAGATCAGTAGGGCGGCCGACAGCAACCACCCGCTGGGGGAACTCACGGCTCCCGCCGCACCTCCCGCCACGCCTCGAGCAACTCGCCCTGAAGGCCGAACATCTCAGCGTGCTCCTCGGGCTCGGCGTGGTCGTAGCCGAGGAGGTGCAGGATGCCGTGTGTGCAGAGGAGCTCCAGCTCCTCGCGGGTGCTGTGGCCGGCCTCGGCGGCCTGCTTGGCCGCGACCTGCGGGCACAGCACCACATCGCCCAGCAACGCCGGGTCGAGCGGGGCGTCGCCGTCCTGGCGGGAGCCTCCGGAGTTCGGCCGCAGCTCGTCCATCGGGAAGGCCAGCACGTCCGTCGGCCCGGGCTCGCCCATCCACTGCTCGTGGAGCTGGGACATCGCCGCCTCGTCCACGATGAGGATGGAAAGCTCGGCCAGTGGGTGGATGCCCATGCGCCCGAGCACGTGACCGGCCAGCTTCACGAGCGAGGATTCGTCGATCTCCACGCCCGACTCGTTGGCCACCTCGATACTCATGGTGTTTCTTATCTCCCCCGCGGGCGCTTGCCGCCCTTGATCGCATGCGGCTCGGCGGTCGCGAGATCGTGGCGGCTGTAGGCGTCGATGATGTCGCTCACCAGCTTGTGCCGCACGACGTCCGCGCTCGTCAGCCTGCAGAAATGGATGTCCGGAATGCCCTCCAGGATATCCTGGACGACCTTCAGGCCGCTGTCCTGGCCGCCGGGAAGGTCGATCTGGGTGACGTCACCCGTGACGACGATCTTCGCGCTGAACCCCAGGCGGGTGAGGAACATCTTCATCTGCTCGGGGGAGGTGTTCTGCGCCTCGTCCAGGATGATGAAGGCGTCGTTGAGCGTGCGCCCGCGCATGTACGCCAGCGGAGCCACCTCGATCGTGCCCGCCGCCATCAGGCGCGGGATCGAGTCGGGGTCGAGCATGTCGTGGAGCGCGTCGTACAGCGGGCGCAGATAAGGGTCGATCTTCTCGTACAGCGTGCCCGGCAGGAAGCCCAGCCGCTCCCCCGCCTCGACCGCCGGCCGGGTGAGGATGATGCGGTTGACCTCCTTGGCCTGGAGGGCCTTAACGGCCTTGGCCATCGCCAGGTAGGTCTTGCCCGTGCCCGCCGGGCCGATGCCGAAGACGACGGTGTGCTTGTCGATCGCGTCGACGTACCGCTTCTGGTTCACCGTCTTGGGACGGATCGTGCGGCCGCGCGAGGACAGGATGTCCAGCGACAGCACGTCGGCCGGGCGGCCGGAGCTCATGCGCAGCATGGCGATGCTGCGCTCCACGGCGTCGGTGGTGAGCTGCGCTCCGGACCGTACGAGCTCGACCATCTCCTCGAACAGCCGCACGACCAGGCTGCTCTCCTCAGGGCTACCACTGATGGTGATCTCGTTGCCGCGGACGTGGACGTCCGCGCGGAACGCGCCCTCGATGACCCGCAGCAGCTCGTCGCGGGAACCGAGGATGGTCACCATCGAGTGCTCGTCGGGGATCACCACCTTGGCCTGCGTGCGGGACGGGCCTTTGGTTCGCGGCGGTTCGCTGGTCTGCGCGCCATTGGGCGCGCTACGGGGTTCGTATGACTCGGACATGGGCGGCCCTTACGGCCTGCTCGCCTCCCGGTCTGATGTACGTGTGTGTCGCGCTGATTATGGGCGCGTGTGTCGCGGTCGCTCGACGGCGTTCAGCCGCCCGGCATCCGGCCCGGCCGCACCGCTATCAACCACATGGTATCCGGGCTCGGCTCAACCCGGAGGCCACTGGAGGTCACGGCCGCCGACCACGTGCCCGTGCACGTGGAAGACCGTCTGGCCGGCCTGCGGACCGGTGTTGAAGACCAGGCGGTAGCCGGTGTCGGCCACGCCTTCCTGGACGGCGACCGCGTGCGCCGTCTTCAGCACCTCGTCGGCGAGCCCCTCGTCCGCCGCCGCCAGGGCCGCGGTGTTCTCGTAGTGCCCCTTGGGGATCACGAGCACGTGGGTCGGCGCCTGGGGGTTGACGTCCCTGAAGGCCACCGTGCGGTCGGTCT
Source organism: Sphaerisporangium perillae (assembly GCF_023276435.1). Classification (GTDB taxonomy): domain Bacteria; phylum Actinomycetota; class Actinomycetes; order Streptosporangiales; family Streptosporangiaceae; genus Sphaerisporangium; species Sphaerisporangium perillae. The sequence goes on along the minus strand of NZ_JALLPO010000014.1, from coordinate 15,002 downwards.
CGTAGACGATCGTGGCCGGGATCTCCTTGGTCACGATCTTGCAGAACAGGCAGTCTGTCACGCCCGAATGCTAGTCACCTCTGTTGCCAATCGGTAATACCGAGTAGGTCCCGTGGAAAGATCCACCCGCTAGGGTTGGTGTGCGACACTTCAGCGTCAGTAAGCGGTAAGTGTCGGCCAGGCCACCGGCGAGGACACAACTGGGTCATGCCCCCTAAAGAACCGCCAGAGCGTAAACCCTCTGGGAAGGCCGTGCGTCCAACAGATGTGACCACCGAGACCCTGGTGGCCGAAAGGTCGCTCGGGGCGGTGCCCGTCGGATGGGACGCCGACATGGCCGTTACGGCGCTCTACAGCGCCCATTATCGGTCGCTTGTGCGTCTCGCCATGCTGTTGGTCCGCGATAGCGCGACCGCGGAGGAAGTCGTGCAGGACGCGTTCGTCGCCCTTCATGGGGCATGGCGGCGCCTGCGCGACACCGACAAGGCACTCGCCTACTTGCGCCAGTCGGTCGTCAACCGATCGCGCTCAGTGCTCCGTCATCGTGCCGTCGTGGAGAAGTACGCCCCCAAGGGGCTTCCCGACGCGCCGAGCGCGGAGAACGGAGCCATAGGAGAGCTCGAGCGGTCCGCCGTCATCGAGGCGCTTCGCGGGCTTCCGACCAGGCAGCGCGAGGCACTGGTGCTGCGTTACTACGGCGATCTCTCGGAAGCCGAGATCGCCCACGCCATGGGCATCAGCAAGGGTGCGGTGAAGAGCCACACAGCCCGCGGCATGGCCGCACTACGCACGACACTGGAGCAATTGTCATGACCGAGTCCCCCGACGAGTACGGCGAGGTCCTCCGCCGTGTCTTGCGCGCGGAGGCGGATTCTGTCGTGCCCTCCGCAGAAGGACTGCAGATCATCCGCACGCGCATCGAGCAGCGCGACGTGCGGGGCATTTTTTGGTGGCGGGCCGCCGCATCGGCGTTCGGAGCCGTCCTGGTGGCCGCCACGGTGGTGATGGTCGTCCCCGACCTGCGAGAGCAGTTCACCGACCAGCAGATCGTGCCCGTCCAGTTCGACACCTCGCCGCCCGACGAGTCGAGCACCCGCCGCCCGTGGAACGGCGTCCAGTCGCCCGTCGGCGGGTCCCAGCGGCCGGGGGCGACCCCCGTGACGACCCCGACACCGTCCCCGGTGGCGCCCAAGCCCACCGTGACGACCTCGCCGGGCAACGACTGCGCCACCGTGGCCCCGACGGCCGTGGAGCCGGAGGCGGGCGAGTCCCCGCAGCCCTGCGCGGAGCCCACGGCCACCGACTCCGGGCCCGAGGCGACCACCAGGCCCGATTCCACACCCACGCCCACGCGGTCGCCGAGTCCCACCCCCACGCCGAAGATCACGGCGTCCTCCAAGCCGACGGTGGAGCCGACCGTGGACCCCTCGCCGCCCCCCACCGACACCGCGCCTCCGGTGGCCACCCCAATGATGACCACCGAGTCCGACAACACCGCCCCGCAGACCTAGCCTCCCCGGCGGGCCGGGGAGGTCACTAGCGGGACCTGGCCTCTTCGGCCGGCCTAGACGGTTACCAGCGGACCTGCTCTCTTCGGCGGGCCGGGGCGGTCACCAGCGGCCCGAGCGGGTGAGGAGCACGGCGGCGGCGGCCACGCCCGCCGTGGAAGTGCGCAGCACGGTCGGGCCCAGCAGGGCCGGCGTGGCGCCGGCCTCCCTGAAACGCTTGATCTCGTCGTCGGTGATGCCCCCTTCGGGGCCGACCACCACGACGATGTCACCGGTCGCCGGCAGCTCGAGGCCCGACAGCGGCTCGGCGGCCTCCTCGTGGAGCACGGCCGCGACGGCCGCGCCGCGCAGCAGGGCCGCCACCTCGGCCGTCGTCGCCTGCTCGGCGACCTCCGGCAGGTGGAACCGCCGCGCCTGCTTGCCGGCCTCCCTGGCGGTGGAGCGCCAGCGGGCCAGGGCCTTCGCCGCGCGGTCGCCCTTCCACTGGGTCACGCTCCGGGCGGCCGCCCACGGGACGATGACGTCCACCCCGGCCTCGGTCATCATCTCGACCGCCAGCTCGCCCCGGTCGCCCTTGGGCAGCCCCTGGACGACGACGAGACGCGGCGCGGGCGCGGGCACCTCACGGCGGCCGAGCACCCGCAGCCGGAGCGAGTCCTTCGCGACATCGTCCACGACGCATTCGGCGACCGCGCCCCTGCCGTCGGTCAGGTCGACACGCTCACCGGCGCGCAGCCGCCGCACGGTGGCGGCGTGCCGGCCCTCGGCGCCGGAAAGGGTGATCTCCTCCGCCGACAGGTCGCCGGCCAGGAACACGGGAACGGTCATCGGCCGTTGAAGGCGTCCCTGAGCCGGGAGAAGAAACCCTGCTGGCCGGGGGCGAACTTGCCCGGCGGGCGCTCCTCGCCGCGCAGCTTGGCCAGCTCCTTGAGCAGCTCCTCCTGGGCCGGGTCGAGGCGGTTCGGCGTCTCCACGTTGAAGTGGATCAGCAGATCGCCCCTGCCGGTCTCGTTGAGCCGCTGGATGCCGCGACCGTACAACGGGATGACCTGGCCCGACTGGGTGCCCGGACGCACGTCGATCTCCTCGGCGCCGTCGAGCGTCTCGACGGTCAGGATCGTGCCGAGAGCCGCGGCCGTCATCGGGATCTGGACCGTGCAGTGCAGGTCGTCGCCCCGCCGCTCGAAGATCTCGTGCGGCCGCTCGACGATCTCGAGGAACAGGTCGCCGGGCGGGCCGCCGCCGGGACCGACCTCGCCCTCGCCGGCGAGCTGGATATGCGTGCCGTCCTCGACGCCGGCCGGGATGCGAACCTTGATCGTCCGGCGGGTGCGGACCCGCCCGTCCCCGGAGCACTCCTGGCAGGGGTGCGAGATGACCGAGCCGAAGCCGCCGCACTGCGGGCAGGGGCGCGCGGTCATCACCTGGCCGAGGAACGACCGGGTGACCTGGGAGATCTCGCCCCGGCCGTGGCACATGTCGCAGGTGTCGGGATGCGTGCCCGCCGCGGCGCCCGACCCCTGGCACACCTCGCACAGCACGGCGGTGTCCACCACCAGCTCGCGCGTGGTGCCGAACGCGGACTCCGACAGGTCGAGCTCGACGCGGATCGTCGCGTTGCGGCCGCGCCTGGCCCGCGAGCGGGGCCCTCGCGACCCGCCACCGCCGCCGAAGAAGGCGTCCATGATGTCGCTGAACGGGAAGCCCGCGCCGAAGCCCGCCGCGCCGGCCCCGGCCGCCCCGGCCCCGCCGAAGGGGTCGGCTCCGAGATCGAACATCTGGCGCTTGTTCGGGTCCGACAGGACCTCGTACGCCTGGTTGATCTCCTTGAAGCGCTCCTGCGTCTCAGGATCGGGGTTGATGTCAGGGTGGAGCTCTCGTGCGAGGCGCCGATACGCCTTCTTGATCTCGTCCTGGCTGGCGTCACGGCGGACCCCCAGGATGCCGTAGTAGTCGCGGGCCACCTAGGACCCCGCCAGGATCTGGCCGACATAGCGTGCCACTGCGCGCACCGCTCCCATCGTCACCGGGTAGTCCATTCGCGTCGGGCCCAGCACTCCAAGCCGAGCCAGTTCATTGTCGCCCGAACCGTACCCGGCTGCGACGATCGAGGTGCCGCGAAGCCCGGAGTAGGGGTTCTCCGAGCCGATGCGCACGGTGAGGGCGGCGGAGTCGTTCGCCTCGCCGAGCAGCCGCATCAGCACGACCTGCTCCTCCAGCGCCTCCAGCACCTCGCGCAGGCCGACACTGAAGTCGCCCGCGAGGTTGGCCGCGCCGGCGAAGACTATCTTCTCGTCGTGCCGGTCGACCAGGGTCTCGAGAAGCACGGAAAGTATCGTGGCCGCCACCGGCCGGTCTTCCTCGGGGAGCCGCTCCTGCAGATCGGCGACCGTCTCGGGCACCCGGCTCAGCCGGCAGCCGTCGAGGCAGGCGTTGAGCACCGCCCGGAGATGCGCGATGCGGTCGTCCTCCACCACGTCGGGAAGGTCGACGACGCGCTGCTCGACCCGCCCGGTGTTGGTGATCAGCACCAGCATGATACGCCGCTCGGCCAGCGGGACCAGCTCGACGTGCCGGACCGCCGAACGGATCAGCGACGGGTACTGCACCACGGCCACCTGCCGGGTCAACTGCGCCAGCAGCCGCACCGTACGGGTCACCACGTCGTCGAGATCGACGGCGCCCGCGAGGAACGTCTCGATCGCGCGGCGCTCGGCCGCCGACAGCGGCTTGATCTGGGACAGCCGGTCGACGAACAGGCGGTACCCCTTGTCGGTGGGCACCCGCCCCGCGCTGGTGTGGGGTTGTGTGATGTAGCCCTGCTCCTCGAGCACGGCCATGTCGTTTCGCACGGTGGCCGGAGAGACGCCCAGATTGTGACGCTCCGCCAACGCCTTCGACCCGACCGGCTCGTTGGTGGACACGTAGTCCTCGACAACGGCGCGCAGAACAGCAAGCTTACGCTCATCGAGCAACGCGTGCTCACCTCCCTGCCTTCGCGTTCGTGCCCCGGGTGAACACCTGGTCTGGCACTCAGTGTTCCCGAGTGCCAAGTGTACGGCTCCCGGCCACAGGGTGCGATAACTCACCTGGACCACCTCACCTAGTCGGCGACAAGCCACTTGCCATCCGACGTCAAGTGGTCTCCGCCAGGCTTAACCCCATGAGCGAGAACGATCCCCGTCTGACCGACGCGACCACGCGGCTTCCGCGTCCCGACTCCGCCGGCCGGCAGGCTCCCCCTCCCGGCCCCCAGGCTCCCCCTCCCGGCGCCTCCTCCTACGGCGCCCCCACCGGCCCTTCGTACGGCACCCCGCCCGGAGCGCCCCAGCACGGCGGCCCCGCGGGGGCACCCCAGTACGGCGGGTCCTCCTTCGGCGCGCCGCCGCCCGGTTCCGCGCAGCCGTACTACGGAGCCGCCCCGCAGGCCGCCGGCCCGGTGCGGCCCCGCATCCTGTGGATCGTGCTCGCGTGGCTCATCGCCGTGGTCTGCGGCATCGTGGGCGTCGTGGGCTTCGCCGGCGGCATATTCAAGACCATCAGCGACGCGGCCCCCACCCAGACGTTCCAGAGCGGCGGCAGCGTGTCGGTCACGCTCGACCCCAAGGACGGGCCCATCCTGTACGCCTCCGCGTCCGGGCCCACGGACGTCAGCTGCTTCGCCCTGGACGGCTCGGGGAAGAAGGCCGCGCTGACTCAGCCCAAGACCTCCCAGACCGTCACCTCCGACGGCCGGGTGTGGGAGGCCCTGTTCGACATCGGCGTGCCCGCGACCGGCACCTACAAGGTGAGCTGCCAGGCCGAGGAAGGCAAGCAGGTGCTGTTCGGCGTCGGCAAGTCGCTGACCGCCAACTCCGGGGCGCTCGCCGGCGGCGTGGCCTCGCTGTTCCTGATCCCGCTCGCCGGGTTCGTCTTCGCCGTCGTCACCACGATCGTCGTCCTCGTGCGGCGCAGCCGTAACCGCAAGCGCCGGGCGGCGGCCTCGTACGGCGGCGCGTGGCCGCAGGGAACCCCGCCGGGAGCATGACCTTTGCTAGCCTGCCCTGGTATGCGGGACTACGGACACGACGTGCTGGCCGGAGACTGGCGGAGGCCGCTACGCGGGAAGATCCCGCAGGTGCCCGCCGAGCTCGATCTCGTGGTGGAGGACGCCGAGGGCGGTTTCTGCGGGGCCGTGGTGGCCTGTGACAAGGAGGCCGTCACCCTGGAGGACCGCTTCGGGCGGCGCCGGGTGTTCCCGCTCGCGCCGGCCGCGTTCCTGCTCGACGGCAAGCCCGTGACGCTGGTACGTCCTGCCCCGGCCGCCGCCGCCCAGAGCCCCTCCCGCAGCGCGTCGGGCTCGATCGCGGTGGGCGGCCTGCGGGCGCGCGTCGCCAGGGAGAGCCGCATCTACGTCGAGGGCGTGCACGACGCGTCCCTCGTGGAGAAGATCTGGGGCCACGACCTGCGCGTGGAGGGCGTCGTCGTCGAGTACCTCGAGGGCGTCGACGACCTCCCGGCGATCGTGGCGGAGTTCGAGCCCGGCCCGGGGCGGCGTCTCGGCGTGCTGGTCGACCATCTGGTCCCCGGTTCCAAGGAGAGCCGCATCGCGGCCCAGGTGTCCTCTCCGCACGTGCTCGTGGTCGGGCACCCCTTCGTGGACATCTGGGCGGCGGTGAAGCCCTCCGCCGTGGGCATCCCGGCGTGGCCGCAGGTGCCGCGCGGCGTTCCCTGGAAGGAGGGCGTGATCGACGCGCTCGGCTGGCGGCTTTCGCCGCCGGAGGCCTGGCGCCGCGTTCTCGCCTCCGTCCACACCTATACCGATCTCGAACCGGAGCTTCTGGGCCGCGTCGAGGAGCTGATCGACTTCGTGTCGACCGAGGAGAATCGATGAGCGAGTCCCCCTACGACCGCCCCGCCGACGACACCCCGCACGACCACCGCCCCGAGCCCGAGCACGGCCGCCCGGAGTTCGACCCTCCTCAGCACGGCGCGCCCGGCCCCCAGGACTACGGCCACCCGCAGCCCGGCTACGGGGAGCAGGGCTACGGTCAGCCCACTTACGGGCAGCCCGGCTACGGGCAGCCCGGCTACGGACAGCAGGGGTACGGGCAGCCGGGGTACGGGCCGCCGAGACTCCCTGTCGAGCCGCACGTGCCCGGCAGGTACGGGCCGCGTCCCGGATCCGACGACACGACCCTGGCGATGCTCGCCCACCTGCTCGGCCTGCTCACCTCGTTCCTCGGCCCGCTGGTGCTGTATCTGGTCAAGAAGGACGAGTCGCCCTACGTGCGCGACCAGGCGGCCGAGGCGCTGAACTTCCAGATCACGCTCTTCATCGCGTACGCGGTCTGCGCCATCCTGGCCCTGATCCTCATCGGCTTCCTGCTGATGTTCGTGGTGTGGATCGGCTCCCTGATCTTGATGATCATGGCTTCCGTGGCGGCCAACCGGGGCGAGAACTACCACTACCCCATGAACATCCGTTTCGTCAGCTGAGCCCCGCGGCCCCTGGCGGGTCAGGTCAGATCGCGCACCAGGGCGTCGGCGAGCAGCCGGCCTCTCAGCGTGAGGACGGCCCGGCCGCCGCGGAAGGGCTCGGGCTCCAGCAGCCCGTCCGCGAGTGCCCGGGCGACGGCGGTGCGGGCGTGCGGGTCGATCTCGGCGAGCGGGAACCCCGAGTCCAGGCGCAGCTCCAGCATCAGCCGCTCGACGTGCCGGTCGGCCTGTGACAGCACCTCGCGCGCGTGGGCGGGCGAGGACCCGGAGGCCAGGCGCGAGGCGTAGGCGGCAGGGTGCTTGACGTTCCACCAGCGCGTGCCGCCCACGTGGCCGTGCGACCCCGGGCCGACGCCCCACCAGTCTCCGCCGGTCCAGTAGAGCAGGTTGTGGCGGCATCGAGCGTCCTGCGAGGTGGCCCAGTTGGACACCTCGTACCAGGAGAACCCCGCCTCCGACAGCATCGCGTCGGCGATGAGGTAGCGGTCGGCGGCCACGTCGTCGTCGGGCATCGGCAGCTCGCCCCTGCGGATGCGGGCGGCCAGCCGGGTGCCCTCCTCGACGATCAGCGAGTACGCCGACACGTGGTCGGGACCGGCCTCGATCGCCGCCGCCAGGGAGGCGCGCCAGTCGTCGTCGCTCTCCCCGGGCGTGCTGTAGATCAGGTCGAGGTTGACGTGCCCGAACCCGGCGTCCCGGGCCTCCCGGACGGCCCGGGCGGGGCGGCCGGGGGTGTGGCGGCGGTCGAGGACGGCGAGGACGTGCTCCTTCGCGCTCTGCATGCCGAAGCTGACGCGGGTGAACCCGCCGGCGCGCAGGCTCTCGAGATAGGCGGGGTCGACCGACTCGGGATTGGCCTCGGTGGTCACCTCGGCGCCCGGCGCCAGCCCGAACTCCGCGTCGACGGCCCGCAGGATCCTGACCAGGTCGCCGGCGGGCAGGAGGGTCGGCGTGCCGCCGCCGAAGAAGACCGTGCGCACGGGCAGGTCGGCGTCGCCGAGGACCCTGCGCGCCAGCCGCACCTCCGCGATGGCCGTCTCGGCGTAGTCGGCGCGGGAGGCGCCCGGGCCGAGCTCGGCGGCGGTGTAGGTGTTGAAGTCGCAGTAGCCGCAGCGGGTCACGCAGAACGGCACGTGGACGTAGAAGCCGAACGGCCGCGAGCCGAGGCCCTCATGGGCGGTCGCGGGCAGCTCGCCCGACGCGGGCACGGCATCGCCGTCGAGAAGTACGGAAGGCACGCTCCCAGTCTGCCCCTCCCCCGCCCGTGCCCCGGACGCCCTGTGGACAAAGGGCACAGCAACCGGCGGGGGAGAGCCCGCAGGAGCCCGCATAGAGGGCCGAGAGGCTACTTCTTCGCCTTGTCAGGGCTCGCGCCTTCGGTGGAGAGCGCGGCGACGAAGGCCTCCTGGGGCACCTCGACGCGGCCCACCATCTTCATGCGCTTCTTGCCTTCCTTCTGCTTCTCCAGCAGCTTGCGCTTACGGCTGATGTCGCCGCCGTAGCACTTGGCGAGGACGTCCTTGCGGATGGCGCGGATGTTCTCGCGGGCGATCACGCGGGCGCCGATGGCCGCCTGGATCGGCACCTCGAACTGCTGCCGGGGAATGAGGTCCTTGAGCTTCTTGGCCATCTCGACGCCGTAGGCGTAGGCCTTCTCGCGGTGGACGATCGCGCTGAAGGCGTCGACGGCCTCGCCCTGCAGGAGGATGTCGACCTTGACCAGATCGGCGTCCTGCTCGCCGGAGGGCTCGTAGTCGAGGGAGGCGTACCCCCGCGTACGGGACTTGAGCTGGTCGAAGAAGTCGAAGATGATCTCGCCGAGGGGCAGGGTGTACCGGATCTCCACGCGGTCCTCGGAGAGGTAGTCCATGCCGAGCAGCGCGCCGCGCCGGCCCTGGCAGAGCTCCATGATCGCGCCGATGTGGTCGGAGGGAGAGAGCAGGGTCGCCTTCACCACCGGCTCGTAGATCTCGGCGATCTTGCCGGCCGGGAACTCCGACGGGTTGGTGACGACGAGCTCCTTGCCGTCCTCCATGATCACCCGGTAGATGACGTTCGGGGCGGTGGAGATCAGCGAGAGGTTGAACTCGCGCTCCAGCCGCTCGCGGACGATCTCCATGTGGAGCAGGCCGAGGAAGCCGCACCGGAAGCCGAACCCGAGCGCGGCGGAGGTCTCCGGCTCGTAGACCAGGGCCGCGTCGTTCAGCCGCAGCTTGTCCAGGGCCTCGCGCAGCTCGGGATAGTCGTCGCCGTCGATGGGATACAGGCCGGAGTAGACCATCGGCCTCGGGTGGTCGTACCCGCCGAGGGCCTCCTGCGCCGGGCGCGCGGTCGTGGTGACCGTGTCGCCGACCCGCGCCTGCCGGACGTCCTTCACACCCGTGATGAGGTAGCCGACCTCGCCCACGCCCAGCGACGTGGACGGCACCGGCTCGGGCGAGATGACGCCGAGCTCCAGGGTCTCGTGCGCGGCCCCGGTCGACATCATGATCGTGCGCTCGCGCTTGGAGAGCCGGCCGTCGATGACCCGGACATAGGTGACGACGCCCCGGTAGGTGTCGTACACCGAGTCGAAGATCAGCGCCCGCGCCGGGGCGGCGGCGTCGCCGACCGGGGCCGGCACGTGCGCGACGACGTGGTCGAGCAGCTCCTTGACGCCCTCGCCGGTCTTGCCCGACACCCTCAGCACGTCGGAGGGCTCGCAGCCGATCAGGCCCGCGATCTCCTCGGCGTACTTCTCCGGCTGCGCGGCCGGCAGGTCGATCTTGTTGAGCACCGGGATGATGTGCAGGTCGGCGTTCATCGCCAGGTAGAGGTTGGCCAGCGTCTGCGCCTCGATGCCCTGCGCCGCGTCGACCAGCAGGACCGCGCCCTCGCACGCCTCCAGGGACCGGGAGACCTCGTAGGTGAAGTCGACGTGCCCGGGGGTGTCGATCATGTTGAGCACGTGACCGTCCCACGGGAGCCGCACGGCCTGCGACTTGATGGTGATGCCGCGCTCGCGCTCGATGTCCATGCGGTCGAGGTACTGAGCGCGCATCTGCCGGGCGTCGACCACACCGGTCAGTTGCAGCATCCGGTCGGCAAGCGTGGACTTGCCGTGGTCGATGTGCGCGATGATGCAGAAGTTGCGGATCAACGCGGGGTCGGTCTGGCCAGGCTGGATGCGCACCGGGGTCCGTTTCGGCAGGATTGACGATGATCGGAAGGCTGGGCGGGCCAGCCGCTGACCATGGTGGCACGCCTGGGCGGTCACCCAGGCAGCGTCACCCGGACAGCAGATCGGCGCGGCGATTGCCCCCGCACACCGCTAGGCGAGGTGCACACCCTCGCCTTCGCCGGCATGCCGGTGCCGCGCTTCGCCTTCCAGTTTACCGGGCAGCAAGACCACCAAGCTCGTCACTGCGCTAGGATGGCTTCGCAGGGGTGTGCCGTGGTCCGTCGATTTGAGCGCGGACCTGGCATGTTGGTACTCTGTTCAACTGCGTGTGGCGCGCCCTCTCTGCCCGCGCGCCCCATCCAATCGACTTTCACCGAGGCTTCTTCGTGGCGAACATCAAGTCCCAGATCAAGCGCAACCGGCAGAACGAAAAGGCCCGGCTGCGTAACAAGGCCGTCAAGTCGTCCCTGAAGACGGCGGTTCGCAAGTTCCGCGAGGCCGCCGAGCAGGGCAACGTGGAGGAGGCCGCCGTCCTCATGCGCGCTGCCTCGCGTCAGCTCGACAAGGCTGTCAGCAAGGGCGTCATCCACAAGAACCAGGCGGCCAACCGCAAGTCGGCCATCGCCAAGCGCGCCGCCGACCTCCAGCCGGCGCAGTAGCTCAGGCATCCCACAACGCCGTGTCCGTCCAGGGCGCGGCGTTTTGGCATGCCCGCACACCATCTGCCACTACGCGGTTCCCGGCACCCGGTGGGCGGCGCCAAGCGCCCAACACTGACCGAGTGCGGAAATGTCGCGATTTCGGCATCACACCGCCGTTGCCGCACGATATCGGGTCCGTCACCTTCTCCCCTGACCCCTTCTTTCCCACAACGCCGCCCGTGAGGATCAGAAAACGCGGACGGCACAGCGAGAGGCGGGTTCATGCGGGGGCGGACACCTTTGGTGCTGCGGCGTGCCTTCAGCGAGCCCCTCCTGCTGTTCGCGGCCTTCGGCTCGATCCTCCTGGCCACCACCACGCTGGTCGCGCTGACCATGTACGCCTCCTCGATCGCCGAGGTCGGCGTCCGCCGGGCTATGGAGACGGCCTCCGCCGGCACCACGGCGATCAAGATCAGCGCTCCCGTCCAGCAGGCGACCTTCCCGGAGATCGACCGGACCGTACGCGCCCGCATCACCGAACGTGTCCGGGACGGCCGCGCCGACGTGCCCGTGCACGTCACGCTCAGCGCCCGTTCCGACTCCTACGCCGTCCCCGGGCAGGAGGGCCGCAAGCAGCCCGACCTGACCCGGTTCGGCGTCTACGACGGGCTGGACCAGAACGCCAAGCTCATCCAGGGCGCCTGGCCCCGGCCCGCCCCGCGCGGCACGGTCGAGGTGGCACTCTCCCAGGCCGCCGCCCAGGCGATGAACCTCGCCGCAGGCAGCGAGTTCACCGTCGTCGGCCGGCTCGACCACAAGCCCGTGCACGCGAAGGTGACCGGTGTCTTCCAGCTCGCCGACCCCTACGCCGACCGCTGGGACGGCGAGGACCTGCTGCGCAAGGGGGTGGACCGCGGGAACTACACGACCTATGGCCCGCTCATGGTCCCCCAGGAGACCTTCCTCGGCAGGTTCACCGCCACCAGCATCGCCGCGACCTGGACCGCGCAGCCCGACCTGCGGAACCTGCCTCCCGAGCGCCTGCGCCCGTTCGCCGCGTCGGTCACCGCGCTGGGCACCGACCTCAAGCGGGACTGCCCGTCGTGCACGACCTACACCCGGCTGCCCGACATGCTCACCCAGCTCGACCAGGCGGCCCTGGTCGCCCGCTCCACCATGCTCGTCCCCGTCCTGCAGCTTCTCCTTCTCGCCGCGTACGCGCTGGTCCTGACCGCGCGGCTGCTGGCCGACCACCGGCGCATGGAGGTGGCGCTGCTGCGCTCCCGGGGAGCGGGCAGCGTCAGGCTGGCCGTCCTCACCGGCACCGAGGCCCTGCTCGTCGCGGTGCCCTGCGCCGCCGTCGCGCCGTTCCTCGCGCCCGCCCTGCTCCGCCTGGTCAACGCGATCCCCTGGATCCAGGCCGCCGGAGTCCAGATCGCCCCCGAACCGGACGCCGTGACCTTCGCGGTGTCGGCCGGCGTCGCGCTGGCGTGCGCCGTACTGCTCGCGCTGCCCGCGCTGCGCGGCGCCCGCCGCACGTACGTGGAGGAGCAGGCGACCCGCGGCCGGGGCGACCGGCAGGGGCTGCTGGAGCGGGCGGGAGGCGACGTCGCGCTGCTCGCGGTCGCCGCGCTCGCGATCTGGCAGCTCCAGCACTACGGCGCGCCCGTCACCGCCACCGCCGGAGGCGAGCTCGGCATCGACCCGCTGATCGTCACCGGCCCCGCGCTCGCCCTGCTCTGCGGGGGCATGCTCGGGCTGCGGCTGGTGCCACGGGTCTCGCGCGTCGCCGAGCGGTTCACCTCGCGGCGTCCCAGCCTGTCGCCCGCGCTCGGCGCCTGGCAGGTGAGCCGCCGCCCGATGCGGTACTCCGGGCCCGCGCTGCTGCTCACCATGGCGGTGGCGATCGGCGTCGTGTCCATGGCCACCGCCACCACCTGGCGCACCTCCCAGCAGGACCAGGCACGCCACCAGGCGGCGGCGGACCTGCGGGTGTCGGGGCCGCCGGAGACGCCGGAACTCGGACTGCTCGGCAGGGGCGCGACCTACGGCGGGCTCGCGGGCGTCACGGCCGTCAGCCCGGTCTACCGGGGCGTCACCTCGTTCTCCGGCGCCAGCCCCACGCTCCTGGCCGCCGACGCCACCAAGCTCGACCGGTTGCTGATGCTCCGCCCCGACCTGTCGTCCGACTCGGTGCGGACCATCGCCGGACGGCTCGCCGCCGGACGGCCCGAGGCCCCCGCCCTGGAGCTGCCGGGGACGCCCAAGAAGCTCACGATGGACGTGCGGCTCGGCCTCACCATGCCCGCCGAGTGGGGACAGTACGCCGACCTGAGGCTTCGCGTGATCCTCTCCGACGCGCTCGGCGCCCATCGAGAGGTCCAGGTCGGGCCGATCGTCCCCGACGGCGAGCCGCATCCGGTCACCGTCGACCTGGCCGCGCAGGCCGGGCGGTCAGGCCGGCTCAGCTACCCGCTGAGCGTCCGCGGGTTCCTCCTGGACCTCCCGGTCCCCGCGCGCGGCAGCGGCCTCACCATGACCGTGGAGGGCGCGAAGACCGACAGTGGCGTCCCGGTCACCATGCCCGGAGCGCTCCAGTGGGGTCACACCGTGCGCGGCGAGGACCACATCGACGCCCACCAGGTGACCGTAGGCGGCAACGCGCAGAAGGCGCCGTCCGGTTCCGTGCTGCTCTCCGTCACCGTCCCGGCGCCGAAGGCGCAGCAGCCGCCCGAGCCCGCCGACCCCGAGTACCTCGCCGTCGTCGCGGCGCCCGCCGGAGTCCCCAACGACGCCCTGTTCCTCCCCTCCGACCAGGGCAGGATCTTCCGGCCGGTACCCGTGGTCCTCACCACCGACCTCGCCGCCGACGAGAAGCTGACCGTGGGCAAGACCGCGATGCTGGACATGGACGGCGAGCCCATCACGATCCAGGTCGCCGGCATCGTCTCGGCCATGCCCGGCACGCCGCCCGGCACCTCCGCCATCCTCGCCGACCTGCCCACCCTGCTGACCAGGGACGTCTTCGGCGCCCGGGTGCCCCGGCCGGCCGGCGAGTGGTGGATGGCCGCCCGGGACGGCGACACCACCGCGGCGGCGGCCGAGCTGGCCCGCCACCCCGACTGGGACCAGACCGTGGTCGACATCGCGACGCTCACCAGGCAGCTCAGGGACGATCCCCTGGCCAGCGGGCTGCAGGGGGCGCTCATCCTCGGCTTCGTCGCCGCGCTGATCTTCGCGGTGCTCGGGTTCCTGGTCAACGCCGCCGTCGCGGCACGGGAACGGATGGCGGAGTTCGCGATCCTGCGGGCCCTCGGCGTGAGCTTCCGCCAGATCTTCGGGCTGCTCGCCGTCGAGCAGACGTTCCTGATCGGGCTCTCACTGGCCGGCGGCACGCTGCTGGCCGTGGGTGTCGCCAGCCTGGTGGTCCCGCACATCGTGCTGACCGGGCAGGCGGTCTCGGTGACCCCGTCCGTGCTGCTCGACATCCCCTGGCCGGCCACGATCGCGCTGCTGGCCGCGGTCGCCGCGCTGTTGTTCGCGATCGTGGCGGGACTCGCCCGCTCGCTCCGCCGGCAGGGTCTCGGCCGGGCCCTGCGGATCGGAGAGGACCGATGAACCCGCTGCTTCTCCTCAAGGTCCACCGGGGCTCGGCGACCGTACTGGCGTTGCTGGCGCTGAGCGCGACGCTGCTGGTGTGCGCGCTCCCCCGGGCGTTCGAGCGCACCTACGACAGCGCGCTGAACGGTGTCCTGACCGGCACCGGCGCCACCTTGACCGACATCACCGTCGCCTACCGGCCGAGGTCGGACCGCGAGCAGCTCGGCACCGTGGAGCCGTTCCAGGTGGGCGACCGGCACTTCCGCCGCACGCTCCCACCGGCCGTCGCGGCGGTGCTCGACCACCGGCCCGGCGACCGCAGCCACTTCGCGGCCAAGACCACCGGCACCCCGGTGGCGGACCGCGTCGGCCCCGGCCACCGGCCCCTCCAGTACGTCGACCTCGCCTGGCTGTCCGACGTGGACCGGCGGATCCGCTACGTGGCGGGCTCTCCTCCCGGGGCGCCGAGCACCGTGGCCCACGTTCCCGGCCATCCCACGTTCCGCGACATCACGCTGTTCCCGATCGCCCTGTCCAAGCGGGCCTCGGAGCAGATGGACATCCCGATCGGCACCACGCTGGTGCTGGGCAACAGCCGTCCGTCGCTGGCGCGGG
>NZ_JALLPO010000013.1 GCF_023276435.1 Sphaerisporangium perillae | reverse complement strand
GGGGTTGGGGGTTCGGGGTTGGGGGTTCGGGGTTAGTGGCGGCCGGTGGTTAGGGCGGCGAAGAAGTCGTTGTAGCGTCTGAGCTCTTGCTCCACCGGCTTCACCACCATGTCCTTGGACACGGCCGAGATGCGCCGGCGCATCTCCCGTTCGAGTTGCTCGCGCTCGTTCCCCGCGCCCAGGACCACGAAGTTGCGGCTGGCGATGGCCGACAGCACACCCAGCCCGAGCACGCTGACGATCATCAACCCTAGCCAGGGCAGCGTGGAGACATCTCCCAGCAGCTCGGCGGGCGCGTGCCCGATCTTGAACACCCCGTACATCAGGATCGCGCCGGCCCAGCCGATCCCGGCGACGAACAACACGACCAGCAGGTACTGCCAGATCTTCAGCAGCCACCACCACCTGGGCACCCGGTCGAGACGCGGAGCGATCTCCGCCAGCTCGTCGGAGAGGATCCCCGGCAGCCTGCCGAGCTGTGAACGAGCCGCGTCCCTGACGCCGTTGCGCCATGCCTCGGGCATGCCGGAGCTGAGGCCGTCGGCAAGCCCCTGCACGGCGTTCTCCACCTCGGCGGGCTGCGCGCTGACCGAGGCCGCGGTCACCGCCTTGATCTCGTCGCGCAGGTTGCCGAGCCGGAGGCTGTTCAGCGGGTCGGGACGCAGCCGCGAGGCCCAGCGGGCGTACGGCCAGCCGACCCAGTCGATGGAGCGCACGCCGTAGACGTTCTCCATGGCCTCGCCGACGGCGGGAACTCCCACCGCGTCGCAGAGCGAGTCGGTGAGCCCTTCCTGCCTGGCGAGGTCGACGGTGGGCTGCACGGCCATGGCCTCGGGCGCGGGCATGACCTTGGCGAGCTTGGCCATGATCCGGTCGAGGTCGGCTTCCAGGCGTTGCACGGCCGCCCGGCGACTGGCGACGGACTCCGCGAGCACGCTCTTCAAACTGTTCACGCCGCGGCCCGTGGTCGCCGAGGTGGGGACGATGCGCGGATGCTGCACGCCTTCGCGCTTCAGCAGGTCGGACAGGTCGACGACGCACTCGGCGAGCTCCTCGGGAGCCAGCCGGTCGGCCTGGTTGAGCGCGAACACGGTGACCGCCTCGTGCCCGGCCAGCTCGGCGACGTACTTGGTGTGCGTGGCGGCGTCGGCGTACTTCTGCGGGTCGAGCACCCACACGATCAGGTCGACGACCTGGATGAGGCGGTCGGCCTCGTGGTCGGTGAGGGCCCGGATGGAGTCGTGGTCGGGCAGATCCAGCAGGATCAGGCCGTGGAGCTGGCTCTCCCCCTTGTCCAGGGCGCTGGCACGGGCGAACCGGTGACGCCACTGGACCTGCAGCCAGTCGAGCAGCGGCCCCGCGCCTTCCAGACCCCAGACGCACGCGTGCGTGCGCGCGGTCGTCGGGCGGCGTACGCCCGTCGGCGACAGCTCCAGCCCGGAGATCCGGTTGAACAGGGACGACTTGCCGCTGCCCGTGCCCCCGGCGAGTGCCACCACGGTGTGGTCGCCGGAGAGCTTGAGACGGTCACCCGCACGGAGCAGGAGCTGCCCGGCCTCGGCGATCAGCGCGGGGTCGACCCTGCCGGGGCCGAGCTCCACGACCTTGGCCAGGGCCGAGAGCCGGAAGCCCAGATCGTTGCGCGTATCGGTCGTCCCGGCACGCATACTGACACTCATCGGGCGACCTCAAGGTTGTACGTTGCCTGGTAGAGCCGCTTGGCCGCGGCCTCGTCGGGGATTCCCGCCTCGTCGAGCACCTGCACGTATCTGAACGTCTCCTCGTCGAAAAGCACGCTGATGCGCGCCCGCAGGTCACTGCGGGCCTTGGTCCCGATGCTACGCAACGCCTCCGCGCCGAGCACCCCGCGCAGCAGCCGCTCGGGCAACGTGCCGGTCCCCGAGGAGGCCGCGACGTCGGAGTTCCCGTAGCCGAGCAGCCCCATCGTGAAGACCAGCGACAGCGCCTCCTCGTCGAAGGACAGCACCTTGGCGACCGAACGCTTGGTGACCCCACCGGAGCGGATCAGCCCGACGACGTGCTCCTGCCAGGCCCCGATGGTGCGGCCGACCCGGCGCGCGAACTCGTCGGAGGGACGGCCGAGCCCCGGCGTCGCCGCGAGTCGGTCACCGGCGCCGTCACGCTGCCGCCACCTGGCGACGACCTCCTCGGCGGCCCGCTGCCCCGCGGAGACGATCATCGATTCGAGCCCGGCGCGGAGCGCGGCCCTGAAAGCGTGCAAGCGCGCGGGGGTCTGCTGGCCGTTCTTCGTGGCCAGACGGCCCGGGCGGCGCAGGTGCAGGGTCTTCATCAGGTCGCCGGAGCCCGCGAAGTCCTGCCAGCGGGCGAGAACCTCCCCGCGCAGCAACGAGCCGTTGCCGAACGAGTCATCGATCTCGGCGAGCGCCCCCATGTAAGCGGCGTCCACGTCGGTCCGCAGCTCCGCCCGGAAGGCGACCTGGGCCTCCATGTGCCGGGCCAGCGCGGGGATGCGGTTGCGGAAGCTGTTCAGGACGCCGTCGAGCGTGGCCTGGACGGCCTGCGAGCGGCGCTGGTCGTCGACCGACAGCTCGGTCAGCCACATGCGCAGCTCGGCGACCTCCTCCTCGGGCAGGCGCCCGCCGGTGACCGTCGCCTCGTTGACGACGAAGCGCTCGATGTCGCCGAGGCCGTATTCCTGGAGCATCCGGGAGAAGTGCTTGTCGATCACATCGCGGGACTTGGACGGCACGCGCGACAGCACGATCGCCAGGCGGGCTCCGCGTTCCTTGGCCAGGCGTAACAGGTTCCACACGGGCGCGTCGGCGTAACGGGTCGCCGTCGTGACGAAGACCCACAGGTCGGCGGCGTCGAGCATCCGCTGGGCCACCTCGTGGTGGGTCTCCTCCACCGAGTCGATGTCGGGGGTGTCCAGCAGCGCCAGCCCTTGGGGCAGCCGCTCGCTGGTGGCGAGGACGAGGCTGTCGAGGGACTTGTCCCGTACGGGCCGGTCGACGCGTATCAGGCCGCCGAGCACGTCACCCTTCGCGAACCACTCATGGTCGTCGGAGTGGCAGACCAGGACCGGCGTGCCGGTGGTGGGGCGGCGTACCCCCGTCGCGCTGACCTTCGCGGCGGCCAGAGTGTTCACCAGGGTGGATTTGCCGGCCCCGGTGGAGCCCACGACGGCGATGAGCGCCGGCGCGGTGCTCATGTGCACGCGAGGGATGACGTAGTCCCCGATCTGGGCCAAGATCTCGGCCTGCGCCTTGCGCGCCTCCTCGACCCCGGGGACCTCCAGGCCGAGCCGGACCCCGGTGACGCTGTCGCGTAACCCGGAGAGCGCCGCCGTCAGCACCCGCGAGACCGGCTTGGGCAGCGGCACCTCGCGCACACGCTGGAACGGCTGCGACTGCGACTCGGAAGGCCACTGGGGGTGGGAGGGCAGTTGGGGCTGGGAGGGCCGCTCGGGCTGGGAAGGCGGTTGCGAACGCGCCGGCTGGAAGAGGCTGCCCTCGGCTTCGTGGGGAACGGGGTCCTCATCCTCATGCTCGCCCGCACCGGAAGCGGTGTCTCGAGGCGCGCCGTCGTGATTGGAGACGGCGTCCTCGGACGCGTCGTCGTCGCCGGAGACGGCGTCCTCGGGAGTGTCATCGTGGCTGGAGACGGCGTCATCGGCGTCACCATCGTGCTGATCCGAGACGGGGTCATTCGCGCCGCGGTCCTGATCGGAAACGACGTCGTCCACGCCGCCGTCCTGATCGGTAGCGACGTCGTCCACGCCGCCGTCCTCTTCGCGGGCTGCCGGCGTGTCGGCCGGGGAAGCGCCGGTCCGGCCGTGATCCGATGGCGCGCCTTCGGCCTGGTCTTCACCGGTCTCGACGTCAACCGGCTCGGTGCCGTCCCCTGCGGTATCGCCCGCGGCGTCGCCGACTTCAGCGTCGCCGGTGCTCGCGTCAGCGGTCTCGCGGCCTGCCGGTTCGACGTCCTCGGGGCCGGGCGACGTACCGTCTTCCGGCCCAGCGCCGTCGTCCGCCGTCGTGTCGTCCCCCACGGTCGGGTCGTCGTCCGTCGGTGTGCCGGTCCGCGGCGTACGGTCGGTGGACGTGGCGGTATCCGGATCCTCATCGCCTGCCCGGATCGCCTGGAACGTTATCGTCTGCTCCTCCGGGGTCTCGGGGGAATCCTTCCCCTCGATCACCGCGTCACCTGACTGCTCGGTGTGCCCATCGGCGCACTCGGTCTTCTTCGCAGCCGACTTCACGGGACCCGCTCCGCTCGAACCATCTCGATCTCCTGGCCGACCCTGACGACGTCACCGACGACCACGATCGCCGGCGGCCGCGTCCCAGCGGCGATCACTCGCTCCGCCACCGTGGAGAGGCTGGCATAAAGAGCTCGCTGGGTCGGAAGAGTACCGTCCTGTACCACCATCACGGGGGTTTCCGGCGAACGTCCATCTCGTATAAGTGTGTCTGCGATCGTGGCTATTCGTTCAACAGCCATCAGAAGTACCAGGGTTCCGGTTGATCTCGCCAGTCCCGCCCAGTCAACAGTTGATTTCGGATCGTCCGGCGCCACATGGACGGAGATGACGTGAAACTCCTGGCTCACTCCACGGTGGGTCACGGGCACACCGGCGGCGGCGGGAGCTGCCACCGCGCTCGTGACGCCGGGCACCACGATGACGGGGATGCCCGCCCGCGCACAGGCCAGGGCCTCCTCACCGCCTCGCCCGAAGACGAACGGGTCGCCGCCCTTCAGCCGCACGACGAACCGGCCCTGTCTCGCGTGCTCGACCAGCAGCTCGTTGATCTTCTCCTGGGCCAGGTACCGCCCGTAGGGGATCTTGGCCGCGTCGATCAGCTCCACGTCCGGCGCGAGCTCGTCCAGCAGGGCCCGGGGCGCGAGACGGTCGGCGATGACCACGTCTGCCTGGGCCAGCAGCTGGCGCCCGCGCACGGTGATCAGCCCGGGGTCTCCCGGGCCGCCGCCGACGAGCGCGACGCCGACGGGCTTGGTGCGGTTGCGCCGCGCGTCGACGGTGCCGTCGCGCAGGGCGTCGACCACGGCGTCCCTGATCCCGGCCGCGCGCCGGGGGTCGCCGCCCGCGGTGACGGCCACGCTGATCTCGTCGACGCGCCCGCTCGCGGGGGTCCAGGCGGCGGAGGCGTCACGGTCGTCGGCGCGCACGCACCAGATGTGCTTGGCTTCCGCCTCGGCGGCGACGGCGGCGTTGACGGACCGGTTGTCGGTGCACGCCTGCACGAGCCAGGCTCCGTCGCAGTCGCCGACCTGATAGGACCGGCGCTCCCAGGCGATGAGGCCGTCGGCGATGAGGTCATCGAGCGCCGGAGTCACGCTCGGGGACACCAGGGTGACCGAGGCACCCGCCTGGAGCAGAGTGGGCACCCTGCGCTGCGCCACGCGCCCGCCGCCGACGACGAGCACGCGCCTCCCGTTGAGACGCAGACCGAGCAGGTAGGGCGACGACATTGGACGGTGTTCCCTTTCCCGGGAAGAGGTGAAAACCCGTTGTCCGTGGAGTAAACCTACAGGCCCTGTGCGGTCGGGGGCACGGCTTGCCTGCCTTCCAGGAGCGGCCTGCGCGGATCCCACGGCTCGCCCCCCGAGGCCGTCTCGCGCCTGCGCGCGATGGCCGACAGGGCCTCCAGGACGACCCGGTTCCCGAGGTAGGCGGTGATCTCCGCGTGGTCGTACGGCGGGGACACCTCGACCACCTCCACGCCCACCACCGGCAGCTCGTAGCAGATGCGCCGGACCGCGTCGAGGAGCTGCCGCGCGGACAGGCCGCCGGGCTCGGGGGTTCCGGTGCCGGGTGCGTGGCCGGGGTCGCACACGTCGATGTCCACCGAGAGGAACACGCCGTCGCACTCATCGGTGGCGATGGCGAACGCCTCGGTCAGGCACTCGGTGAGCCCGCGTTCCACGATCTCGGTCATCTCGTACGAGCGCATGTCCTGCCGCGCCATCCAGCTCAACGTCTCGGGCCCCGGCCAGTACCCCCGCAGCCCGATCTGCAGGAACCTGTCCCCCCGGATCGCCTGGGACTCGATAAGCCGCCGCATCGGCTGGCCGTGCCCGTACAGGTGCCCGAACTCGATGTTCCCGGTGTCGGCGTGGGCGTCGAAGTGGATCATGGACACCCGGCCGAAGCCGTGGTGGCGGGCGACCCCGCGCGCGTCGGGCAGGGCGATGGTGTGGTCGCCCCCGAGGATCAGCGGGATCGCCCCGGATGCCGAGATCGTGTGAACGGCCTCCTCGATGTTGCCGATCGAGGTCTCGATGTCGCCCGAGTAGCACTCGACGTCACCGGCGTCCAGGACCTTCAGATCCTGGAGGGGGTCGACGCGAAGCGCGAGGCTGGGGCGGGATCCGTCGTGGGGCAGGTAGCAGGCCTGCCGCAGGGCCATCGGTCCGAAGCGCGCGCCGGGACGGTTGCTCGTGCCGCCGTCGAACGGAGCCCCGACGATCACGACGTCCGCTCCCGCGAAGCTGGATGGATCGCTCAGGTCACAGCGTTCCACGCCGAGGAAGGTGATGTCGGGTCCGAACATCGGGCCGTAGCGCATCGTGCTCACCAATCATGCTTTACAGCAGAATGTCACCATTTAACCGCATTTGCGCAAACCGCCTGCTGAACGGCCGTACCACCTCACACCGCACCGGCGCGCCGGATGAAGACCATGACGGCGACGGGAGAACAGCCCCCGCCGGGGGCAGGTGGCGAGGCGGCGGCGGGCGTCGCGCTAGATCTCCGTGCCGGAGGTGGTGGCGTCCTTGTCGGTGACGCCGGCCGAGTCGAAGGTGGCCACCTCGTGCATGACGCGCACGGCCGCGCTCACCAGCGGGTACGCCAGCAGGGCGCCCGTGCCCTCGCCGAGGCGCAGTTCCAGGTCGACCAGCGCGCGCAGGCCGAGATGGCCGAGCGCGATGGCGTGCCCCGGCTCGGCGGAGCGGTGGCCGGCGACGCAGTAGTCGACGACGCCCGGAGCCAGAGCGGCGGCGACGAGAGCGGCCGAGCCCGCGATGACCCCGTCCAGGATGACCGGGACGCGTGCCGCTGCGGCGCCGAGGACGAACCCGGCCAGGGCCGCGTGCTCGAGGCCGCCGACCGCCGCCAGCTTCCTGATCGCGTCCTCCACGGCACCGGACGCGGCGCCGTCCCCCTGGACGACGCCGGCGGCGGAGATGCCGTTGACGTCCAGGCCGCGGCGGACTATCGCGATCTTGTGGTCGAGGGTGGCGGTGTCGACGCCCGTGCCCCTGCCTGTGGTGAGCGCGGCGTCCTCGCCGGTGAAGGCGCAGATGAGGGCGGCGGACGCGGTCGT
Organism: Sphaerisporangium perillae; assembly: GCF_023276435.1. GTDB lineage: Bacteria > Actinomycetota > Actinomycetes > Streptosporangiales > Streptosporangiaceae > Sphaerisporangium > Sphaerisporangium perillae. The sequence continues at coordinate 200,632 of NZ_JALLPO010000013.1, read as the reverse complement.
GTTGGCGATGCCCATGTCCCCGGTGATCAGGCAGGCCGCCCCGGCGTCGATCAGCTCCCGCGCGATGGAGATGCCCGCTTCGAGTGCGGCCACCGCCTGGGCGCGGGTCATCGCCGGGCCACGCGACAGGTCGGCCGTGCCGTACGCGATCTTGCGGGAGACCAGGCCGGGCGCCTCGGCAAGGTCGGCGGCGACACCGATGTCGACGACGGTCACCGACGTGCCGGCCTGCGCGGCGAAGGCGTTCGCCACGGCGCCGCCGGCGAGGAAGTTCGCCACCATCTGGGTGGTGACCTCTTGCGGCCACGGAGTGACCCCCTGGGCGTGCACGCCGTGGTCGGCGGCGAAGATCGCCAGGGCGGCGGGCGCGGGGGCCGGCGGCGGGCAGGCACCGGCGACGCCGGCGAGCCGTACCGCGACCTCCTCCAGCACGCCGAGCGCGCCGCGGGGCTTGGTCAAACGGTCCTGGTGTGCCCGCGCCTCTTCCATCGCCACCCGGTCGGCGGGCCGGATCGCCGCCAGGGTCTGCTCCAGAGATGCGCCGCCCATGGTCAGACCAGCCCTTCCACCATGGTGGGCTCCTCGCGGGGCAGCCTCCGCACGGCGGGGCCGCTCCGCAGCACCCTGTCCCCGGCTCCCTCGATCGCCTCCGCGGCCTGCAGGGACTCAAGCTCCTCCAGCGACAGCGGCTCTTCCGTGGCTTCGAGGAGCTCCTCGCCGGACTCGTCCAGGACGGGCGGCTCCGCCGCGCCGAGGACGCGATCGTCGTCGTGGGCGGGCCACAGCTCGGCGGCCCTGAGGATGTCCTCGTACCGGTCGATGATCAGGTCGGCGAGCCCTTCGCAGTCGCCGATCACCTCGGCGCAGCGCACGTCGAGGTCGATGTGCCCGGCGGCGTAGGCCAGGGCCTCGGCCCAGATGCGCTCGAGCACGCCCCCGGCGAACAGCAGGTAGGGAAGCACGACGACCCGCTTGGCGCCCAGGCGCCGGCAGCGCTCGATGCCCTGGGCGACGCTCGGCGGCGCGTCGGAGACGTAGGCGGTCTCGACGGTCAGCAGCTCGGGCGCGTGCGTCTCCCAGAACAGCCGGGACACGCGGTGGACCTCGGCGTTGGCGGCCGTGTCGGCCGAACCGTGGCCCACGAGCACCACGGCGGTCTCCGCGGGCGTGATCGGCTCCCATGGCGGGTCGCCGTGCTCGTCGGTCATGGAGACCGCCGCGAGGCGCGGCATCTCGGCGAGCGCGTCGGCCAGCCGCTCGGCCATGAGCGCCAGCACCTGGGGCGCGGCGCCGAGCGTCCGTCCGAGGTCGCAGGTGAGGGTGGGGTGGACGACCTGTGCCCGCGCGATCACCGCGGGGACGTCGTGACTGTCGCCGAGCGCGAGCGGCACGGCCACCAGGCGGTGATGCCCACGGGCGACGAGCGAGGCGACGGAGTCGCTGAGCGCCGGACGTCCCTTGGCGATGAATCCGCCCGACACATCCGCCGCCACCTGGTCGAGACGGCACCGAAGCCGGTGGACGAAACGGCCGAACTCTGCCGCGCCCGTGTCATCGTGGGCGCCGTGCCCTATGAGCAAGAGCGGCGGCTTCATATGGATCTCCGATACTTTGACCTGCGGATATGTGGTCGGGTCGCGAGGATATCCGAATCTGTCAATCCTTGGACATGCCTTTGCGCACCATTTGGTCGAATGCAGACCGTCCGTTCACGGTCCTCGTTCATGGTCATCCCGCCCGTGGGCCTTACGTACCCCGGGACGCCGCCGCGGTGCTACCTCCGGCCGCCTCGCGTGAGCGCGGGCATCAGACGGTCTCGCCCTTGAGCAGGCTGAACAGCACGGCGTCCGAGATGCCGCCGGAGATCGGCAGTGCCCGCCGCAGGATGCCCTCCTCGGTGAAGCCCGCCTTCCTCGCCACGGCCTGGCTGGCGACGTTGCCCACGGCGGCCAGCAGCGTGATGCGGTGGAAGCCCCGCATCATGAGGAACGTGCTGACGGCGCGCGTCGCCTCTGAGGCGAAACCCCTGCGCCGGGCCCACGGCGAGATCCAGTAGCCGACCTCGACGTCGCCGCGCTCCCAGTCGGCCCGCTGGACTCCGGCTGATCCGGCCAGGCGGCCTCCGGCCTTGGGCTCGATGGCGAACTGCACGCCGTTCACCGAGTCGGCGTGGGCGAACTTGGTGCACCACTCGTACGCCCGCTGCATGTCGTACCCCTCGGCCCAGGGCATCCAGCGGAGGATCTCCGGGTCGCGGTTCACCGCCTCGTAGACGTCCTTGGTGTCGGTGCCGGTGAAGGGGCGGAGGATGAGCCGCTCGCTCTCCAGGCGCACTCCGGTGCCGAAGCCGCGGCCGTTCATCGTGGGCGGCCCCATGGCGAGGTCGCGGGAGAGCAACCCGAAGACGACCAGGTCGTGCGGCCCGTCCTCCTCGAAACCCGCGCCGCGCAGCACACCCTCGCGGGTGAAGCCCGCCTTCTCCGCGACGCGCAGGGAGGCGGTGTTGTCCAGGTTGGCGCGCAGCTCGACACGGCGCAGGCCGCCCTTGGTGAGCATCCACTCGGTCAGGCCGCTGACGGCTTCGGGGGCGTAGCCGCGGCCGCGGTGGGCGGGATGGACGCCGTAGCCGATCTCGGCGGTCGCGGCGCCCCAGACGGTCTTGAACAGGCTGATGGCCCCGACGATGGCGCCCTCGGCGACCATGGCGAGGTGGATGCCCTGGCCGGACCGCCACAGCTCGTGCACGCCGTAGGACAGCCACTGCGGCACGCCGGACGCGTGGCCGGGCACGCCGGGCGGGAGGAACTGCGCCCCCGACTCGATGATCGCGCGCACCCGGTCGGCGTCTCGCGGGCCGAAGGGCCGTAGGAGCAGCCGTTTGGTGGTGATCGTCAGGTGCTGGTCAAACCCGGTCAATTCCATCCCCCTTGTGCGGACACATCAGCTCATCGCACATCGGGGGGTATCCGCAACTTGGCAGGCCCTGACGAACCGGCGCGGCTCGCCGATTCACCAGGGCCCGATCGCCTCAGATCACATCGTCACAGAACTCACGCCACATCCGTCTCAGAAGACCTCAATCCTGACGGGACACCAGCGAGGCGATCGCCGCGTACATCGCCGCATAGAAGGCGTACATGAGCAGGAGCCACAGAAGCACGCTCGCCACCACCCCGTAGGTGCCGTCGGGCAGCCGCGGGACCGCGCCGGAGAGCTGTGTGGCGGCGAGCCCGACGGCGACGATGACGAGCAGGGAGGGCCGCCGCTGTCAGCGCGGGCCGGAGATGGCGATGACGACCTCCAGCGTGCGGGGGCCGTGCACGCCCTCGACGCGGTTCAGTTCGATGTCGCTCGTCGCCGACGGACCGCTGATCCACGTCAGCGGCCGCACCGGATCCAGGCGGGAGATCGCCTCGGGCACGCCGGGCACGACCTGGTCCGCGCGCACGACGCACAGGTGGTAGTCGGGCACCAGCGTGAGCGCCCTGCGCCCCTGGCCGGGGCCGGCGGAAAGGACGATCGTCCCGGTCTCGGCGATCCCGGCCGCGCAGCCGGTGATCACGCCGTCCGCGGCGTCCAGGTCGGCGGCGGCCAGCGGCGGATCGTCGCGCAGCCGCTCCAGGGTGGCCGGCACGGCGCCCAGCCATTCCTCGGGCAGCCCGTCCGGGATCACCAGCCGGCCGGCGTTCCGGCCGGAGAGCGCCCGCGCGACGGTGTCCGCCACCTCCTCCTCGGGCACGACGTGGACGATCGCCCGGTAGTCGCGGACCCGCTCCGCGAACAGCTCGACGCGTCCGGACTCCTCGCCCGGGGCCGGCGAGGTCCGGTATCCCCGGGCCTCCTCCACGTCTGTCTGCGGGGCCCCGGCCACGGCCGATCGGATCCTCGCCAGGATCAGGTCTCGCGAGCTCATCGGCCGCCGCCTTCCTCGGTGCGCTGCCACCAGTCGCGGAACGACTCCTCCGGAACCGCCGGGACGTCCCGCGTCGCGGTCCAGGCCGCGCCGGGGCCGGGCAGGCGCCTCTTCGGCACCAGCCCGCGGAATCGCGTGGCCAGGCGCTGAGCGCGTTCCAGCCGTACCGGCTTGTCGAGCACCCATCCCGCGGCCGTCAGCCCGAGCCGCTCCGCCGGGGCGTGCGGGGCCTTGGAACGCAGGTGGACCAGCACCTCCGGGATGTCGATGGCCACCGGGCACACGTCGTAGCACGCGCCGCACAAGCTGGAGGCGTACGGCAGCGAGGCGTCCAGCTCGGAGGCCATGCCGCGCAGCTGCGGGGTGAGGATTGCCCCGATCGGCCCGGGATAGACCGATCCGTACGCGTGACCGCCCACGCGCTCGTACACCGGGCAGACGTTGAGGCACGCAGAGCAGCGGATACAGCGAAGCGCCTGGCGCCCGATCTCGTCGGCCAGCACCTTGGTCCGGCCGTTGTCGAGGAGCACCAGGTGGAACTCCTGGCCCTCGGTGGCGCCGGTCCACATGGAGGTGTAGGGGTTCATGCGCTCCCCGGTGGAGCTCCTCGGCAGGAGCTGCAGGAACACCTCCAGGTCGCGCCAGGTGGGCAGCACCTTCTCGATGCCGACGACGCTGATCAGCGTCTCCGGCAGGGTGAGGCACATCCGGCCGTTGCCCTCCGACTCCAGCACCACCAGCGTGCCGGTCTCCGCGATCAGGAAGTTGGCCCCGGAGACGCCGACCTTGGTGGACAGGAAGCGCTCGCGCAGGTGCAGCCGCGCGGCGTCCGCCAGGGTCCTCGGATCGTCGCTCAGGCCCTCCGGCGCGGGACGGCCCCACTCCGCCATGTGCTCGGTGAAGATCTCGCGGATCTCCGAGCGGTTGCGGTGGATGGCCGGCACCAGGATGTGCGACGGCCAGTCATCGCCGAGCTGCACGATCAGCTCGGCGAGGTCGGTCTCGTAGGCGGTGATGCCCTCGCGCTCCAGCGCCTCGTTGAGGCCGATCTCCTGGGTCGCCATCGACTTGACCTTCATGACCCGGGTCTCGCCCGTGGCCCTGATCAGGCCGGTGACGATCTCGTTCGCCTCGGCGGCGTCCGACGCCCAGTGGACGTGGCCGCCCGCCTTGGTGATCGCCTCCTCCGCCTGGAGCAGGTAACGGTCGAGGTTGCGCAGCGCGTCGTCCTTGATGGCCTTGCCCGCCGCGCGCAGTTCCTGCCAGTCGGGCAGTTCCTCGACGACGGCCGCCCGCTTGCCGCGGATCGTGTGGGTGGCCTTGCGCAGGTTGAACCGGAGCTGGGAGTCCTGGAGGGCCTTCTCCGCGTTCTCGGGGAACGAGGGCATGCCAAGGAAGGTGCCGGATCCGCTCATCGTGCCGCTCCTTCGCAGGCCGGGGGTGCCATCGGCGGCCGAGGTGCCCGGGTCACCGGGCCGCCTCCGTGCGGGCGAGGATCTCGGCGAGGTGCATGACCCGGACCCCCGCGCGCTGGCGGCTCAGCGTGCCGCCGATGTGCATCAGGCAGGAGTTGTCGGCCGCGCAGAGCACCTCGGCACCGGTGGTCATGACGTTGGCGACCTTGTCCGCGCACATGGCCGCGGAGACCCCCGCGTTCTTCACCGCGAAGGTGCCGCCGAACCCGCAGCACTCGTCCGCGGCGGGGAGGGGGACGAGTTCCAGGCCGCGCACGTTCCGCAGGAGCGTGACCGGGCGGTCCCCTACCTTGAGCCCACGGAGCGAGTGACAGGTGGGGTGATATGTAACCCGGTGTGGGAAATATGCGCCTACGTCGGTGACGCCGAGCACGTCCACCAGGAACTCCGAGAGGTCGTACACCTTCGGCGTCACCTCCGCCACCTCCTGGGCGAACGGAGAACGCCCCTGGTGGACGCTCGCGAAGGCGCCCGCCCGCGTCGCCCCCATGCCGGCCGCCAGCTTCGGGTACTGCTCGCGCACCATCGCGGCACACGATCCGGACGGGGCCACCACGGCGTCGTATCCGCCGAAGACGTCCAGGAAGTGCCGCGCCAGGCGCACCCCCTCGTCCCGGTAGCCGGTGTTGACGTGCATCTGGCCGCAGCAGGTCTGGGCCGTCGGGAACTCCACCTCGCAGCCGAGGCGGCGCAGCAACGTCACGACCGCCTTGCCCGTGTCCGGGAAGAGCGTGTCGTTGACACACGTGATGAACAGAGCGACCCGCATCGCGACCCTTCCTCGAGGTGCCCGGGCTACCCGGAGCCGCACCCGCCGTACGCGGTGGTGCGGACCAAGTATGGTCAGACCATACTCCAGGCAGGAAGGAGGGTCACGTGACAGGAGACAGGACGCGGCGCACGCGCGCGTTCGAGGAGGTGCTCTTCCAGATCGAACGGCGCATCACCGACGACGGGCTCAAGGTGGGAGACCGCCTCCCCGGCGAGCGGCAGCTGGCCGAGCAACTCCAGGTCAGCCGGTCCTCGGTACGCGAGGCGATCCGCGTCCTCGAGACGCTCGGGGTCGTGTCATCGCAGGTCGGGCGTGGCCCGGACGCCGGAGCGGTGCTCACCTCCCGCCCGGACAGCGCGCTGACCGACCTGCTCCGCCTCAGCCTCGGCCTGTCCAGCCTGTCGCTGCGCGAGGTCATCGACACCCGCCTGATGATCGAACGCTGGTCCGCCGAGCAGGCGGCGCACGCGGCGACCGGGGCCGCCGGCTCGGATGCCGATGCGATGGCAGAGGCGGTACGGGCCATGGAATCGGCGCAGACCGCCGAGGACTTCGTCGAGCACGACATCGCCTTCCACGTGGCGATCGCGGAGGCATCGGGCAACCGGCTCGTCGCGGCGGTGATGCGCGCCCTGCGCGGGGCGATGCGCAGATACGCCATCGAGGCCGTCGAGCGTCTCGGCGACACGCGCGTGCTGCGGGAGGACCACCGCCGCATCCACGACGCCATCGCCGCGGGCGACGCGGCCGGCGCGGTCGACGCCGTGACCACCCACCTGGCCCACGCCTACCCCGAGCTCTTCTAGAGCATCGGCAGGACCCCGCTTGGTCCCTCGCCGCAAGTGCGGCTCCCACGCCGGGCGGCTCTCAGGGTGAGGGGCTCTCGACCGGAGTGGGTAGAACGTGTTCTAATTACGGGCGCGAGCCGTACCCCCGGAAGGTGTGGACATGAGCGGTGATCTGAAGCTCGGACTGAACGTCGGCTACTGGCAGCGGAACGCCGACGACGCGACCGAGGTGGTCCAGACGGCCGAGCGGCTCGGCTACGACTCGGTGTGGACGGCCGAGGCGTACGGATCGGACGCCTTCACCCCGCTGGCGTGGTACGGCGCGCGGACCAGCAGGATCAAACTGGGCACCAGCGTCGCGCAGATCTCGGCGCGCACCCCGGTCACCACCGCCATGACGGCGATGACGCTCGACCACCTCACCGGCGGACGGCTGCTGCTCGGCATCGGAGCGTCCGGGCCGCAGGTCGTCGAAGGGTGGTACGGCCGGCCGTTCCCCAAGCCGCTCGCCCGCACCCGCGAGTACGTCGACATCATGCGCAAGGTGTGGCGCCGCGAGGAACCGGTCACCAACGACGGCCCGCACTACCCGATGCCCTATCCCGGCGGCACCGAACTCGGCAAGCCGCTCAAGCTGATCACACACCCGCTGCGGCCGGAGATCCCGATCTACCTCGGCGCCGAGGGGCCGAAGAACGTCGCCCTGGCCGCCGAGATCACCGATGGCTGGCTGCCGCTGTTCGTCTTCCCCGAGAAGCTCCAGACCATGTACGGCGAGGCGCTGGCCGGGGCCGAACCTGGTTTCGACATCGCGGCGATGGTCCTGGTCATGATCACCGACGACGTCCAGGCGGCGCTGGACGGCGTGAAGATGATGCTCACGCTCTACATCGGCGGCATGGGCGCCAAGAGCCGGAACTTCCACTCCGACATCGTCGGCCGCATGGGCTTCGCCGACGCCGCGCACAAGATCCAGGAGCTGTACCTGGCGGGGCGCAAGGACGAGGCCTTCCACGCGATCCCCGACGAGCTGGCGGACGGCATCTCCCTGGTCGGCCCGGCCGGCCGCATCCGCGAGCGCCTCGAACTGTGGCGGAACAGCCCCGTGACCAACCTCCTGGTCATGGGCCCCCGCGACGAACCCAGCCTCCGCACCATCCGCGACCTGGTGCTGGGCTGATCGGCCTTCTCGGCCAGAAGATCTGACCCGGTGACGGCACCGGCCGGCGGACCGTTCGACCCGTGAGGCGACCGGGCGAGGGCGTGCGCGAGGCTCGGGAGGCACCGGCGAGGGAGGGCGCCCAGCCCCGGATACGCCCTCCCTCGCCGGTGCCGCACGGGCACGGCGGCCATTCTCTCGAGCGCGCCCCGCTCTTCGCCGTACCCGAGTCTCATGCGAACGCCCCTGACGCAGGCCGACGTGCCGACGCGGATCAGGAAGCGCTGCGGTCCACCCGTCCAACGGTAGACACTCGAGGGGATATTTACAACTATTCCTACAGGTTGTACATGATATCTCTCGATCTCCATTCAGGCCAGAAAGTGGCCGCTACCCGGCCTAGCGTCGAAGGCACCGCAGCAGGACGCGGCCGGAAACACGCGGGTGGACCGCCACAGCCGAAGGACGACCATGAGCACCGAGATCAGCCCGTGTGGTGCTCGTGAATCGGGCGCCGCGGTGGCGAGGAGGGGTACGGCGGTGCTCGGCGCCACCGTACGTCGGGCAACCCCCGTTGAACTCGTGACTCGTGGATTCAGGAGATCTGTGCCGATGACCGCCGTACCCGTCGTCTCGCGGCGCGTGCTCAACCGGACACTGCTGGAGCGTCAGCCGCTGATCACGCGTACCTCCCGGTCCGCGCTCGAGGTGGTGCGGCACCTGGTCGCCATGCAGGGGCAGGAGCCCAACTGGCCCTATGTCGGACTCTGGACCCGGTCGGCGGGTTTCCGCCATGAGGACCTGACGTCCCTGCTGAACGAGCGCGGAGTACTGCCGGTGGTCCATGCCCCATCCGTCGGCGCCTGGGGTGGCTGGGGCAGCCCGGCCGGGATCTCGGTCACCCTGGCCGAAGCGTGGATCGGCGGCCCCATCCCGGCGTCTCCGCCGATCGAACTGATGATCCACCGGTACCTGGCGGCCTTCGGCCCGGCCGGCGTCATGGACATCCAGGCATGGTCCGGGCTCACCCGGCTGCGTACGGTCATCGACACCCTTCGCCCGCGGCTACGCATCCTGCGCGACGAGATCTCCCCGTTCCGGCCCCCGTCCGCAGTGGACACCGCGGCCGTGCTGGAGGAGGCCGAGCGGCTGCACGCGTTCGTCGTCCCGGACGCCACCGGACCGGACATAGAGCTCTCCAGTCCCTGACCCCCGAACGCCGGGCGAGGATCCAAGCCATCCGCTCCCTGACCCCCGAACGCCGTCGCCGGACGGGGTTCCAAGCCATCCACAAGTCAGCGAACCCGCAGACAAGCTGCGATCAAGTGCTCCACGGCATCGTGGAACCGTCGAAAGGATCGGCGACGCCGCGACGCCGGGCGCGGCGGAGGCCACCGCGACCCGCACGAGTGGAGACCAGCAACAATGAGCAGTACGGTGCTCGTCCTCACCGAGGACGGCGACACCCAGGCGCGGCACGTCGCCCGCGCCCTGACCGGACGCGGAGCCGACACGCTGGTCCTCGACCCCGGGTGGTTCCCCGGCGCCGCCCGGCTCTCGGTCACCCTGGACCCGTCGGGGTCGGCCAGGCGCACGCTCGTGACGGACGAGCGGCGCGTGGACCTGGACCGGCTCACGTCGGTCTGGTTCCGCCGCCCCGGTCCCCCGCTCGGCGAGCCCGCCGGTGACGGCACCGTTCAGCAGAACGGGTTCGCCTCCGACGTGTGGGACACGCTGGACTGCCCCGCCGTACCGGCGTCGCGGGCCGTGATCCAGCGCGCGCAGCGCAAGCTGTACCAGCTCTCCGTCGCCGGACGCCTGGGCTTCGAGCTGCCGTCCACGCTGATCAGCACCGACCATGACGAGTTGCTGGACTTCTACCTCGCCCACCAGGGCCAGATCGTCACCCGCGTGCTGAACCGGCCCTGGGCCATCACCGAGCGCACTCCGCCGGAGGAGGTCACCACCCTCAGCGACCCGAAGGGCACCGGTCCTTTCCCGCTGGTCGCGCAGGCGCATGTGCTGCGCAGGCTGGCCCTGCGGGTGATCGTCACCGGTGCCCGGGTGTTCGCCGCCGAGATCCACTCGCCCAAGAGCGTACGGCGGCTGCGGCCGCACAGCCTGCCCGACGACGTGAGCGGGCGCTGCCTCGGCCTCATGCGCACCCTCGGGTTGTCGTTCGGCACGATCGACCTGACGCTGACGCCGGAAGGCCGCTACGTGTTCCTGGAGATGAACCCGGAAGGGGGCTTCCTGCTCATCGAGGAGATCACCGGCATGCCCATCACCGAGTCCCTCTGCGACCTCCTCCTCGCCCTCCCGTCACCGGAACAGACGTAGGCCCTTTCCATTATCGGCCGGGCGAAAATTGAGCCGGCCGCGTCGGTTACCAGGGCACCCCTGCGGGCGGCCACAGAGTATGGGCCTACCTCACCACGCCCGGCCAGTGATCCATTGGGACCGAAGTGGTGTCCTGGACCAGCCGGCCGAGAACAAGACCCGGCACAGGCCTTGCGATCATGAGCCGTTTTCCACCTATCGCACAGCTCAGCACGGCCGTACGCCGTTGGGGCCGGGGCGGTTCAGCGGGTGGGCAGGGTCGGGTGGGGGGGCCAGGGGCCGTCGCTGATCATGGTGTTGATGAGGGCCCACCGTTCGTGGTCTTCCCAGGTGCCGTCGATGAACAGCAGGCCGGGCGAGTAACCCTCATAGCGGAAGCCGAGGCGTTGGACCAGTTTCAGGGAGGCGTGGTTGCCGGGCTGGATCTGGGCGTCCAGCCTATGGAGCCGCAACTGCTCGAACGCATAGCGCACCACCAGGCCGAGGCCTTCGGACATGTAGCCCTGGCCCGTGCTGGGGGCGAAGGCGGCATAGGCCAGGGATGCGTTCTGATAGCGCCCGCGAATGATGCTGTTGATGTTGACCATGCCCGCGACGACTCCGGTGTCACGTACGCAGATCAGCAGGCCCTGAGCCGTGACGTGGTCGAATCGCCCAAGGAAGGTGTGGAACTCCTGCGGCGTGGTGGGCAGGGACATCCACGGGTGGTGCAGGTCCGCGCTGGCACGGGTGAGCTCGATGAACTCGTCCTGGTCGTCACCGGTGAGCGGCCGCAAGGTCACCCGGGAAGAGTCCTCCGGGCTGCCGGACAGAAACGCCTCGACCTCCGCCGCCGTCCGCGCGATTCCCTCGCCCTGGTCGCCCTGAATCATGGGCGGAACGCTATCAATGTCAGCCGCGCGATCAATGTCAGCCGCGCGGTTGGTGATCAGGGCGCGGTCAGGGTGAGGAATGGGATGGTCACTCTGATGGGAAGCTCCAGTTGTCAGCTTGGAGGTGCACCGATCACCGCTCGGTGCCCATGCTATCCCAGCGCATGGTCACGGGCGGTGAGCTTGCCCTCGACCCAGGTCCTCCCCTTTCTGGCTAGTCGGGGCGGGGGGCCGGGTCGGTGGTGACGGAGCGGAGGAGGGGGCGGCTGAGGGCGCCGGCGGCGATCACTCCGGCGAAGCCGGCGGCGACGCAGATCAGGAGCGTGAGCGCTCCGGCCGCGCTCACGCCGAGCCTGGCGAACGGGGCCGCGCAGAACATGCCGGTCGCGATCGACCCACCGCCCATGACGACCAGCGGGATGAGCGTCTCCAGGCGCCTGGCCTTGTCCAGCACCGCAAGGTCGGTGCCCGCCAGGCGGAGCAGCGCGTAGGTCTGCCGCCGGTCCAGGACCGAGGAGGCGGCGGTGATGCCCGAGCTGACGATGGCGACCAGGAAGGAGACCGCCAGCACGACGACCGTGCCGGTCCGGATGTCCTGCAGGAGCCAGGCCGTCGCCTTGTCGCTGCCGACGTCGAGGTCTGTGGGCGGGGTGAGCAGGCCGATGAACCCCGCGACGAACCCGGTGAGCGCCACCCCGCTGACCGTGCGCCAGGCGGACCGAGGGTCGTCGACGAGACGCCGTCCGGCCAGCAGGCGGGCGGGCCCCCGCGCGGTACGGGCGGTGACGCGGCCGATCACGCCGACCACCCAGGGTCCGACGAGGTTCAGGGCCAGGAACGCCGACCCGAGCACCACCGCGACCACTCCCACGCTCACCCCCATGCCCATGGCCGGCACCACGGCGAGGATCGCCAAGAGGACGACCACCCGGATGAAGCGCATCCCGGGAGGTGTCTCGCGCCTGGCCACGCCCAGGGGACTGACCACGACCCGGCGCAGGCCGACCACCGCCGACAGGCCGACGAGCAACGGCACCGCGAGCAGCACGGCGGCTATGGGAAGCACCCCCGGCCACATGTCGGACGTGAACCACGTGCCTCCGGTGATCTCCACCTGGGTGAGCGGCGGGATCGCCACCGCGTACAGCGCCAGCCCGAGCACCGCTCCGGCGAACGCGGTGATCACCGCCTCCGCGACGGTCATCGCGACCACCTGGCCGGGGGTCGCGCCGACGAGGCGCAGCGAAGCCAGGCGCCGGTCGCGCCGGGCGACCGTGAGCCGTGCCGCCGCGCCCCCGAAAACGAGCAGCGGCACGACCATGAACACGCTCGCGATGATCGCGAGGAAGCGGTACGCCACGGCGTCCGACGATGGGGCGCCGGTGAAGTCGGCCACCTTCGTCGCCGACTGGCCGAGCCGGTAGTCGCCCTTCCACTTCGCGCTCACCGCCGCGTCGCCGGGTGCGTGTCCCACGACGGCGACCAGCTCACCGGGATGGACGAGCCCCTCGTCGCCGATCGTCCCCACGATCTTCCCCGGGTACCGGCCGCGCAGGGCGGGCTCGCCGGCGAGCGCGGGCGATATCGCCACCTCGCCGGGCATGGGCAGCCGGGACAGTCCCCGGGGAGGCGCGACGCCCGGTTCGAGCACCGCGACGTCCACCACGGTGATCGGCCGGTCGCCGAGGAAGTCGATGTGGAGCGCCTCGACCGCGCGGGCCTCGCCCTTGGCCGGCACGGGGTGGCGCCAGGCTCCGCGATCGGCCCGGCCGGCGAAGGCGAAGTTGACCGCCACGGCGAACAGCAGCAACGCGGTCGAGACGGCGACCGCGACGATGGTCAGGGACGACCCGAGCAGGCCCTGGCGTCCTCCGCCCTTCAGCAGCCGCCAGGTGAGTCGCAGCAGGTTGCTCATCGCTCGCCCGCCTCGGGCCGCCATCCCCGCGGGGATTCCTGAGGTACCTGCGGCGCCGGCACGTGCCCGGTGTAGGACGGGGCGACCGTGGTCGCGTACCCGGCGTTGGGCAAGCCGGCCGGGGTCACGTAGCCGGTGTGCGGAGGACCGGTCAGGATGCGGCCGTCGCGGACCTCGACCACGCGGTCGCACCAGCGGGCCACCTCGGGATCATGGGTCACGACGACCAGGGAGGCATCGTTCCGCCTGGTCGCATCGACCAGCAGGCGCATCGTGTCGTGCCCGGTGGCCTGGTCCAGGGCACCGGTGGGCTCGTCGGCGAACACCACCGCGGGCCGGGTGGCCAGCGCCCGGGCGATCGCGACCCGCTGTGCCTGTCCCCCCGACAGCTCGCCCGGCCGCCTTCCCTCCATGCCCGCGAGCCCGAGCGGCCCGAACCAGGACCTGGCCTGCTGTACGGCCTGGGCGCGCGGGACGTCGCCGAGCATGAGCGGCAGGGCGACGTTCTCGTCGGCGGGCAGCTCGGGCAGGAGCTGGCCGAACTGGAAGACGAACCCGAAGCGGGTGCGCCGCAGCGCGCTGCGCTTGCGCTCGCCGAGCGTGTCGATGCGCTGCCCGAGCAGGTGGACCTCGCCGGAGTCCGGTCTCATGATCCCTGCCAGGCAGTGCAGCAAGGTCGACTTGCCGGAGCCGCTCGGCCCCATGATGGCGACGGCCTCGCCGCGATGGACCACGAAGTCCACGCCGGCGAGGGCGACGGTCGGCCCGAAGCTCTTCTTCAGGTCCCGTCCTTCGAGAACGATTTGCGACATGGTGAGAAGCCTCGCCCCGAGCCCGGGTGCGGCGGATCGGCCGACCGCCCGATCCGCACGCCGGACCCATCGGCCGAAAGTCTGATCTTCCCGGCGGGACGAGCGTCCGCTTGCTGGCAGAATCGGTCGGGTGAGGGTACTCATCGCGGATGATCAGGAGCTCGTGCGCACTGGATTCCAGATGATCCTCAACGCGCAGCCCGATATCGAGGTGGTCGCGGCCGTGGCCGACGGCGCGGCCGCCGTGGAGCAGGCACGCCACCTCCGGCCGGACGTCTGCCTGCTGGACATCCGGATGCCCCGGCTCGACGGGCTGGAGGTCACGAGGATCCTGGCCGGTCCCGGCGTGCCCGACCCGCTGCGCGTGGTGATCGTCACGACCTTCGACCTGGACGAGTACGTCTACGGCGCGCTGCGCGCGGGCGCCTGCGGGTTCCTGCTCAAGGACAGCGGTCCCACGCTGCTCATCGAGGCCGTGCGCGCCGCCGCCAACGGGGACGCCCTGGTCTCGCCGTCGGTCACGGTGCGGCTGCTGTCCCACCTGGCCAGGCCGGCCGCCGTCCAGGCGCGGCCGCCACGGGAGCCGCTCACACAGCGCGAGCTGGACGTCGTACGCCTGGTCGCGCGTGGCCGGACCAACCAGGAGGTCGCCGGGGAGCTGTTCATCTCCCTGTCCACGGTGAAGACGCACCTCGCGAGCATCCAGACCAAGCTGGGCGCCCGCAACCGCGTGGAGACCGCCGCCTGGGCATGGGAATCCGGCATCGTCCGCTGACCCGCACAGCGCCAACGTGACCGCCGCGCGGTGTCACGGCAGGTCGGAGACCGTTTCGATGACGACGTCGTGGTGGGTGACGCTGGTGTCGAATTCCGCCAGGACGGCGCGCGCCTCGGGTTCGATGACGGCCGACTCGAAGTCGGGACCGGCAAAGTCCTGCACCGCGTCCAGGGACTCCCACAAGGTCATCACCTCGATCTCGGCACCGCCGCTCCGGTCGCGCCGGAGCAGGTAGGCGCCCCGGTGGCCGTCGAGGCTCTGCAGCACGGGGAGGACGGACTCGGCGAAGTGCCGCCGGTAGGCCTCGGCGCCCTGGATCGTGGCGGTCGCGCGCCAGATTCTTGCGATCATCGCACCCTCATTCGTTGGTGAGCCGACGGTCTGAGGGCAGACCGGTCGACGGTCTGGACGAAAGTCAGGGCGGCGATGGTCGGAATGTGGTCCCGACATGGTCCAGAAGGGTCATGAATTCGATGCCACGGTAGCCAGAAACGCGGCCGCGACGGGCATGTATTGATCAAGTCGGATGTGCCCTTTTCACTGCGTATCCCGGGCGGAGGCCAACCCTAGATCATCTCGTGTAGATCCAGGATCTTCTCCATCGCCTCCGCCGATTAGCGGAGAGGTGCGCTGGATAGGAGTGAGTCAGGCGTCGCGCTACGTCGCAGGCATACACGACTTACCAGCGCATGCCGGGGGGAGACACTCATGCGCTATGCCCGATCCGCAGTGAGCAGGTCGGCGATCGGCGTCTACCTGGCGCTCGCCGCACAGATCGCCACCCTGACCTGCCTGGTCGTCTTCGAGGAAGCACGGGGCAAGCTGCTCGCGCAGCAGGTGGCGATGCTCGGGAACGATCCGCACGCGCCCGGGGCCGAGGCCGTCGTCGGCGCGGTGACGTGGTTCGCCGTGCTGATCCTCCTGGTGGTCTCGGCGACGATCGCCGCCGGCTGCTCCTACTTCGCCTGGCTCCGCCAAGCCGGTGCGACCCCGCGCATGATCGCCATCGCGTGGTTCGTGCCCGTGCTCAACCTCGCGGCGCCGGCGCTGCTCGTCCACGCCCTCAGGGAGGACGCGGGGCTGCGGGAGGGCCGCCGCCGGTTCTGGCTCGTGCTGCTCGCCGGATGGTGGGCGAGCTGGCTGGCCATGGTCTTCCTCATCCTGGCGCGGCTGCCGGTCACCCACTCGCCTCAGGGCAAGGATCTGACCGGGCTCGGCCCTTCCGAGCTCGCGGTGGCGGTGCTGGCCGCCCTGCTGTGCGCGGCGACCGTCAGGGAGGTCACCCAGGCGAGGCTGAGCGCCCGTCCTTCCCCGATCGCGCCTTCGCTGAAGCTGCTGCCCGCGCTGCGGTCGCTTCCCCGGCACACCTATCCGACCGGGGAGTGAGCCCCGGAGCAGGTCCGGAGCTGCCCGGGCTGGCGTGCCAGAGCTTGCGGGGCGGGGTGGTCACACCGGGCGCGGGCCCGATGTCGGCGTACGGGGAGAGGCGGTAGCCGTTGCCGTACTCGATGCGGCGCCCCCCGACGCCTCCGGACTCCTCCCGGGAGACGCCCGGCCCGCCTGCTGCCGCTCCCTCGCGGGTGAGGCCCGGCTCACCGGAGGCTCCGGCTCCCTCGCGGGTGATGCCGAGCATGGCCCACACCTCCCGCAGGCCCTCGGTGCGCCACACCTGGTCCAGCTCGACGAGGTTCCAGCAGTCCACGGCGCGCAGCGACACCGCCCGCGCGCCGACCCGCCGTACGACGCCCCTGGCGACCAGCAGCCAGGACCCGAAGACCGTGGCGGCGCAGCGTCCCTGGACCGACTCGAAGAAGGTCAGGTCGATCGGGCCGGTCGAGTCGTCCAGCGTGGTGAAGATGATGCGCTGCCCGGAGCGGATCGCCGGGGTCTGCGTGGCGACCTTCACTCCGGCGACCAGGATCTCGGCGCCGTTCCGCATCGTGAGCAGCTCCCTGGACCTGACGACGCCGATCGCGTCGAGCAGCTCGCCGTAGAAGCCGATCACGTGCCGGCTGACGTCCATGCCGAGGATCTCCAGCTCCGCCTCCACGGCCTCCGCCTCGGTCATCTCCGGCAGCTCGCCGGGTTCGATGCGCTCGGTGAACGCCATGGGGATCTGCACGGCCGGAGCCGGTCCGCCCATGCCCGCCGCCTCGCCTCCCCCGGAACCGGAACCCGGACCGGGACCCGAATCGGAACCGGGACTCGAACCGGAACCTCCAGAAGCGGAACCGCCGGAGCCCGAGCCGGAGCCGGGGGTGGGGCCGGAAGTAGAGGTGGACCGGAGGCCGGGGGCGGAGGCGCCGGGGCGTGCGCGGGAGCCGGCGCGCCCCTTCCTTCTCGCCGTCACGCCGCTGGCGGACGCCCGGTCCAGGGCGCCGACCTGGGCGAGCAGGTCGCGCCTGGTCAGCTCTCCCGGACGCCAGCGCGGGCCGCCGGGATGCAGCCCGTAGAGCGTGTCGAGGCCGCCGACCTGCACGATGCGCTCGGCGACCGGCCTCGACGGCCGGGCGCGTTCCCAGAAGTCGGCCAGCGAGGTGTACGGCCGGCCCGCGACCATGCGTTCGACCTCGGCCTCGCTGATGCCCTTGACCGACGAGAACGGCACCCGCAGCCCGTACCCCTCCGAGAGAGCACCCCGGCCTTCCGAGACCCCCGGAGCCTCCGAGGCTCCCGAGCCCTCCGGACCCTTCGAGCCCTCCGGACCCTTTGCGGCTTTCAGGGTTTCGTGGTCGGGAGGTGGTGCGGGGAGGCGTTCGACGAGCCAGTCTCTGCCGGAATGGTTGATGTCGAGCGGCAGGACGCTCACCCCGCACTGGCGGGCCTCGTCGAGGATCACCCTTCCTGGGTACATGCCGGGATCGTGTGTGAGCACGCCGGCGAAGAACGCGGCCGCGTGGTGCCGTTTCAGCCAGGCCGACTGGTAGGTGGGCAGCGCGAACGCCGCCGCGTGGGCCTTGCAGAACCCGAACGAGCCGAACGCGTCGAGGACCTGCCACGCCCGGTCGGTCGTCTCCCGGTCGAACTCGGGGAGCACCTCGGCCTCCCACCACGCCCGGATCCGCTCTCGCCCCTCGGGGGTGCCGAGCCCGCGGCGGACCTTCTCGGCCTCCGACAGGCCGCAGCCGGTCATGACGTCGACGATCTTCAGGACCTGCTCGTGGAAGACGACGACGCCGTGGGTCTCCTGCAACGCCGCCCGGAGCTTCGGGTGGGGGTAGTACGGCGCGCGCCAGCCGTGCCTGGCCTCCAGGTACGGGGTGACCATGTCGGAGTTGACCGGACCGGGACGGAACAGCGAGATGTCGACGATCAGGTCGTGCATTTCGCGTGGTTCGAGCTTGGTCACCAGCTCGCGCTGCCCGGGCGACTCGATCTGGAAGCAGCCGAGCGTGCGGCCGGTGCAGATCATGTCGTAGGTCGCCCGGTCGTCCTTCGGGACGCCCCGGTCGAGGTCGATGTCCGCGCCGTCCACCCGCTTGATCTCGCTCAGCGCGTACGCCATGGCCGACTGCATCCGCACGCCGAGCACGTCGAGTTTGAGCAGCCCGGCCTCCTCGACGTCCTCCTTGTCGAACTGGCTCATCGGGAAGTCCAGCAGGCTGCGCTCGACGGGGGTGCGGTCGCGCAGCCCTGAGTTGCCGACGAGCACGCCGCAAGGATGCAGGGCGATGTGGCGGGGAAGCCCGTCGAGCCTTTCCGCGAGCCGGAACATCGTCTCCAGCGCCCGGTCGTCCAGGCCGCTGCCCCGCAGTTCGGGCAGGTCGGACAGGGCGGCGCGGATCTGGCGGGCCCTGATGTGCGGGAACGCCTTGGCGATGACGTCGGTCTCGTGCGGCGGCAGCCCCATGGCCGCCCCGACGTCGCGGATGGCGCTGCGCGCCCGGTAGGTCTCCATCATGGAGACGCAGGCCACCCGGTTCTCGCCGTACCGGTCGAGGATGGCCTGGTAGCAGTCGAGCCGCCGCGCCGACTCCACGTCCACGTCGATGTCGGGGAGCCCTTTGCGGCCTTCGGACAGGAAGCGTTCCATGAGGAGGCCGTGGTCGAGCGGGTTCACCTCTCCGATGCGGATGAGGTAGTTGACCAGGCTGCCCGCGCCGGATCCCCTGATCGCGCAGCGGACCCCCATCCCGCGGATCATGTCGGTTATGCCAGAGACGACGATGAAATATCCGGACAGCTGTTTCCGCTCGATGACGCGCAGCTCCGTCTCCAGCCGCTCCCGCGCGTGACTGGATCGTTCCAGCCCGCGAGCGGCGAGCCCGTCCTCGCACCGGTGACGCAGCAGGGGAACGGGATCCCCGCCGACCTCGGGCAGGTGGACCCGTTCGGGTTCGTTGCGCAGCGCGAGGATGTCCAGGGGGTCGAGCACGCAGCGCTCGGCGACCTCCCGGGTGCGGGCGAGCAGCCGGCGCGCCCGATCGTGGTCGCCGCCGCAGACGCGCGCCGCGACCTGGCCCATCTCCTTGCCGCTCTTGAGGTAGGCGTGCGAGGCGGAGTGCTCCAGGTGCCGGGTGTGGAGCGGCACGAGCTTGCGCGCGGCGTCGAGCACGTCCCCGACCCGGTAGTCCCCCGGGTCGAGGTGGCGCACGGCGTTGGTCAGCACGGCGGGCACGCGCATCGACTCGGCCAGGGCGAGCATGCGCAGGGCGGTGCTCGCCTCGTGGTGCCCGTACTGGTCGGCGACCTCGACCACCAGATCGGGAACCGCCGACCGCCAGGCGTCCAGCAGCGCGCGGGCGTGCTCGTCGCGGCGCGCGGCCACCGCCCGCCCGACGTCGGAGCGCGGGCCCAGCATGACCAGCAGCCCGTCCGCGTGCCGGGCGACCAGCTCGCGGGTCACCCGGGGCTCGCCTCGCCGTCCCGCGTGGTGGGCGTCGGTGGTGAGGCGGCACAGGTGGGCCCACCCGCCGGCCCGCGCCAGCACGGTGACGCGCTCCTCGCCGTCGCCGGCCTGCCCCGCCGGCCCCTGCAACACCAGGTCGACGCCCACGACGGGCTTGATCCCGGCGTCGAAGCAGGCCTGGACGTGCTTGACCGCGCCGTACATCCCGTCGCGGTCGGTCAGCGCGAGGATGTCCATCCCGTGCTCGGCGGCACGCGCGACCAGCTCCTTGGGGAACGCCGTGCCGTACCGCAGGGAGTAGGCGGAGGCGACGTGGAGGTGGGGGAACATCAGTCCCACGCCCTGAGCATCAACCAGCCGCCGCCGGCGGTGTCGAACCGCAGCTCGTAGGTGCCGACCTGGGTGCCGGGGCTCGCCTCGACCCGCCAGAACCGGCGCTCACCCGGATCGTTCTCGGAGATCTTCCACCACTCGCGGGAGGTCACCCAGTGGTCGAGGACCCGGTGGACCACGTAGAGACGGTCGCGCCAGACGAAACGGGCAGGCTCGCCGTCTCGCGTCCACACCTCGATGGGATCCCCATAGATTCTGCTCAAGGCGCTTCTTCTCCCTGGGCCTTAGGAACTGGTGAGCACCCGGGGGAAGGCGGGCGGTGCTACCTTCGAACATATGTTCTCAGCGCCCAGAGAGCAAATCACCGCAGCCCACGCGTGCCGCTACGGATCGGCCGATCGTCCTGGAAACGGCAGAAGACCTGGGCCGGACGCCTGGCCGGGCGGCGTCCCGGGCGAGAGTGAACGCGCAGGTCACCGTTTGTTCACACAACGACACCTGAACGCAGCGAAGTAGATGCATTATGTTGTCCCGGCGCCTCTATCGTCATCCCACACCTCCGAAAGTGGGACAAAGCGTGCATTCACCCAGAACGCGGATCATCGGCTTCGCGGCCGCCCTGACCGTTGCGACTTCCCTCGGCGCAGCCTGCGGCGCCGCGCCGACGACCGCCTCCCAGAGCGGGGGCGCCTCCGGCGGAGCCGCCGCCGCGACCGCGGCCTCCGCCGCGGACCTCGGCGGACTGGACAAGCTCGTCGAGGCGGCCAAGAAGGAAGGCCAGCTCAACGTCATCGCCCTTCCTCCCAACTGGGCCAACTACGGCGAGATCATCAAGGCGTTCACCGACAAGTACAGCATCAAGATCAACAGCGAGAACCCCGACGGCTCCAGCTCTGACGAGATCAACGCCGTCAAGACCCGCAAGGGCCAGGACCGCGCTCCCGACGTGCTCGACCTCGGCCTCGCCTTCGCGCTCAGCGGCGCGCAGGAAGGCCTGTTCGCCCCGTACAAGGTCCAGACCTGGGACAAGATCCCCGAGGGCCAGAAGGACGCGAACGGCACCTGGTACAACGACTACGGCGGCTACGTCTCCATCGGCTGCGACGCCAAGCGCGTGAAGACCTGCCCGACGACCTACGCCGAGCTGCTCAAGCCCGAGTACAAGGGCAAGGTCGCGCTGAACGGCAACCCGACCAAGTCGGGCTCCGCGTTCGCCGGCGTGTTCGCCGCGTCCGTGGCCAACGGCGGCTCCTTCGACGACATCCAGCCGGGCCTGGAGTTCTTCAAAAAGCTCAAGGCCGCCGGCAACTTCAACCCCGTCGAGTCCACCCCCGCGACCGTCCAGAACGGCGAGACCCCGATCAGCATCGACTGGGACTACCTCAACGCCGGGTACACCGACGAGTTCGCGAGCAAGGGCGTCGACTGGAAGGTCGCGGTCCCCACGGACGGCAAGTACGCGCAGTACTACGCCCAGGCGATCAACAAGGACGCCCCCCACCCGGCCGCCGCGCGGCTGTGGCAGGAGTTCCTCTACAGCCCCGAGGGCCAGAACCTCTTCCTGAAGGGGTACGCCCGCGCCGTGCTGCTGCCCGCCATGCAGACCGACGGCACCGCCGACGCGGCGCTGGTCGAGAAGCTGCCCAAGGTCGACGGCACGCCGGAGTTCGCCACCGACGCCCAGGTCAACAAGGCCAAAGAGGTCCTGGCCACCGGCTGGGGCGCCGCGGTCTCCGGATGACCGGCGGCCCGGCCACCGCGACCGCCTCCCGATCGGTTCGCGCACATGGCTGACACACGCTCGACGGCTCCCGTCGGCCTTCCCGCGCGGAACCCGGTCCGCGCGGGCGGGAGCCGGGCCCGCTCCAAGGGCTGGACCGGGGCGCTCCCGCTGCTGGTGTTCGTGGGCCTCGCCTTCGGGATCCCCGCGCTCGCGCTGCTCGGCGGGGCGTTCACCTCGAACGGCTCGCCGAGCCTGGCCAACCTCACCGAATCCCTGCGGGGCGCCTACCTGACGGCGCTGCTCAGCAGCGTCAAGCTGTCCGCGCTCGTCGCGGTGGTGGGAGCCGTCCTCGGCACGTTCCTCGCCCAGGCCGTCGTGACCTCCCGGTTCCGCGCGCTGCGCGATGCCGTGCTGACCGCCTCGGGGGTGCTCGCCAACTTCGGCGGCGTCCCGCTGGCCTTCGCCTGGATCGCCACGCTCGGCAACTCCGGTGTGCTGACGACCCGGCTGGGCCTCGGCGACCACGGCTGGAGCCTGTACAGCTTCTGGGGCCTGGCCCTTGTGTACCTCTACTTCTCGGTCCCGCTGATGGTGCTGGTCATCGTGCCCGCCCTCGACGGGCTGCGCCCGCAGTGGCGGGAGGCGGCGCAGAACAACGGCGCGAGCGCCTGGCAGTTCTGGCGCTACGTCGGCATCCCGGTGCTCACCCCGAGCCTGCTCGGCGGCGTGGTGCTGCTGTTCGGCGGCGCCTTCGCGGCGTACGCGACCGCGGCGGCCATGGTCGGCACCGTCGTCCCGCTGGTCACCCTGCAGATCGCCGACGCGCTCACCGGGAACGTGCTGATCGGCCACGAGAACGTGGCGCTGGCCCTCAGCTTCGACATGATCGTGGTGGCCGGCCTGGTCATGGCCGTCTACCTGCCCCTCCAGCGCAGGAGCGCCCGATGGCTCCGCTGACCTCCGCCCATCCTCCAAGGCCCGGGAGCGCCCGATGGCCGCGCTGACCCCCACGGTGCTGCCCGACGTCACCGGCGCGCCCGCCCCGCAGACCGGCCGTCCCCGCCGCGTGCGCGTCTGGCGCGGCGTGGTGCTGACCGTGGCCGCGCTGTACTTCCTCACGCCGCTGCTGGCGTCGTTCGTGTTCACGGTCAACGATCCGACGGCGGGCTTCACGCTCGACGCCTACCAGGAGATCTTCTCCGCCGAGGGGTTCGTCCAGAGCCTGCTGCTCTCGCTCGGGCTGGCCGTCGCGACGATCGTCACCGTGCTGGTCCTGACCCTCCCGGCGATGCTGGCCGTACGGCTCAGCGCGCCCCGGCTGCGGCCGGTGATGGAGGTGCTGTGCACGCTTCCGCTGGTCGTGCCGCCGATCACCTTCGTGGCCGGGATCAGCACGGTGCTCCGCTGGGGTCCCGACTACCTCGCGACCACGCCCTTCTACCAGACGATCATCGCCATCCAGGACCCGGCGTTCCCCGTGGTGCTGGTGGTCGCCTACGTCGTGCTGGCGCTGCCGTTCGTCTACCGGGCGCTGGACGCCGGGCTGGGCGCGATGGACGTCCGCACCCTGGTGGAGGCCGCCAGGAACTGCGGGGCCTCCTGGCCGCACGTGATGCTCCGGGTGATCATCCCCAACCTGAGGTCGGGGCTGGCGAGCGCGTCCTTCCTCACCCTGGCCCTGGTGCTCGGGGAGTACACGGTCGCGCGGCTGCTCGGCTACCAGCCGTTCCCGGTGTGGATCGTCACGATCTCCGGCTCTAACGCCCCCCTCTCGGTCGCCGTCTCTATCTTCAGCCTGCTGTTCGCCTGGCTGTTGCTGCTCGTGCTTTCCACCGCCGGTACCAGGCAAAGGAGTGGTTCGTGAACGGGGCTCGGGTGGAGTTCCGAGGGCTTCGCCGTGCGTTCGGCACCACCGTCGCCCTCGACGGGCTGGATCTGACCATCGAACCGGGCGAGCTGGTCGCCCTGCTCGGCCCCTCCGGCTGCGGCAAGACGACGGCGCTGCGCTGCGTCGCGGGGTTCGAGAGCCCCGACGCCGGGGCCGTGCTGCTCGACGGAGAGGACATCACCCGCGTACCGGCCAACCGCCGCGACGCCGGGATGGTCTTCCAGTCCTACAGCCTGTTCCCCAACCTGAACGCCCGCGACAACGTGGCGTTCGGGCTGCGGGTGCGCAAGGCGCCGGCGGCCAAGCGGCACGCCCGCGCGGCCGAACTGCTGGAGCTGGTCGGCCTGCCCTCGCACGGTGAGCGCTACCCCCACCAGCTGTCCGGCGGGCAGCAGCAGCGGGTCGCGCTCGCCCGCGCGCTCGCCCTCGAACCCCGCGTACTGCTGCTGGACGAGCCGCTCTCGGCGCTGGACGCGAAGGTCAGGGTCACGCTGCGCGAGGAGATCCGGCGGCTGCAACTGTCGCTGGGCATCACCACGATCTTCGTGACCCACGACCAGGAGGAGGCGCTGTCGATCGCCGACCACGTCGCGGTGCTCAAGGACGGGCGGCTGGAGCAGTCCGGGCCGCCCGCCGAGATCTACGACCGTCCGGCGACGCCGTTCGTGGCCGAGTTCGTCGGCGCGATGAACCACCTGCCCGGCCGGCTCAGCGGGCAGGAGGTCGAGGTCGTCGGGCAGCGGCTGCCCGTCCACGGGCCCACGCCCGGCACCGCCGACGTCGACGTGCTCATCCGCCCGGAGACCGTGCTGGTCACCCCGGCCGAGGAGGGGGAGGCGCTCGTCGTCACCTCCTCGTTCCGGGGGGCGTCCGTACGGCTGCTCCTGCGCCTGGAGGACGGGACGGAGCTCCTCGCCGACCTGCCCGGGCACGACGCGGCACTGCTCGCTCCCGGCGGCCGTGCCACCGTCCGGCTCGTCGAGCGGCCCGTCCTGGTCGCCGAGCGCACTGCGGCCCTCGCGCCGGCCGTCGCCGTGGCCGAGTGAGACCTCCGCCCGCCACCATCGGGTGATCGGGACACCGCCCGGCACCCCGGCCGCCCCGCCGCCCGTCCCCCCGGGCGGCGGCTCCGGGCGAGCGGCTCCGGGCGGCGGCTCGGAGCCTCGGAGCAGCGGCTCCGGCGAAAGGTTTCCCGCCGGACGGCGGCGATCTCGATAGGCTGGCGGACGCATACAGGTGCATAGCGGTAAGGCGACGTGGTGAACAACCTAAGTCCGGGTGAACCCCTTCAGATCGGCCGTTACCAGTTGCTCGGCCGGCTGGGCCGCGGTGGCATGGGCACGGTCTATCTCGGCCAGGACGACACCGGGCAGCGGGTCGCCGTCAAGGTGATCAACCCCGAGTACAGCCAGCACGAGCAGTTCCGCGTGCGCTTCCGCCGCGAAGCCGAGTCCGCTCGCCGGGTCCGCCGCTTCTGCACGGCGGCGGTCCTGGACGCCGACCTCGACGGCGACCAGCTGTACGTCGTCACCGAGTACGTCGACGGGCCGAACCTGCACGAGGCCGTGCAGTCCTCCGGGCCGCTGCGCGGCTCCAGCCTGGACGCGCTGGCCGTCGGCGTCGCCACCGCGCTGACCGCGATCCACAGCGCGGGCATCGTCCACCGCGACCTCAAGCCCTCCAACGTGCTGCTCTCGCCCGTCGGCCCCCGGGTCATCGACTTCGGCATCGCCCGCGCGCTGGACACGCTGAGCGGGATCACCGGCACCGGCGAGCTCATGGGCACGCCCCGGTACATGGCCCCCGAGGTGCTGCGCGGCGATCCGGCCTCGCCGGCCTGCGACGTGTTCTCCTGGGGCTGCCTGGTCGCCTTCGCCGCCAGCGGGCGGTCCCCGTTCGGCGGCGAGTCGCTGCCCTCGATCGTGTACCAGGTGCTCAACACCGAGCCCGCACTGGAAGGCGTGGAGGGCCCGCTGCGGGGGCTGGTGGTGGCGACGCTGAACAAGGACCCGGCGCGCAGGCCCACCGCCCAGCAGATCCTCGACCAGATGGTCGGCCGCACGACCCCCGAGCGCGCCGAGCACTCCGTCGTCCAGGCCTGGCAGCAGACCCCGGCCTACCCCGGCGCGGCGGGGACGGACGCCGGCCAGGCGCCCGCCTCCACCCGCCCGGCCGGTCCGGGACAGGGGCAGGGCTTCCCCGGCGCGGCCGCGACCCTCCAGGGACAGCCGCCGACCCTCCAGGGGCAGCCCACCGTCCAAGGCCTCCCGCCGACCGTCCAGGGGGCACCACCGACCGTCCAGGGTTCCGCGCCGACCGCCCATGGGCAGCCGCCGACCATGCAAGGTCCCGCGCCGGGCTTCCAACAGGGGCAGCCTCCGTACGGGCAGGCGACGAATCCCGGACAGGAGACACTCCCCGGACAAGGGTCGGTCCATGAACAGGCCACGCTCCACGGGCGAGCGCCCTTCCATGCGCGACCGCCGGTTCACGGGCAGGGGTCCTTCCATGGACAGCCTCCAGGGCAGGGGCCGGTACATGGGCAGGGGTCCTTCCACGGACAGCCTCCAGGGCAGGGGCCGGTACATGGGCAGGGGTCCTTCCACGGACAGCCTCCGGGGCAGGGGCCGGGCGTTCCGGGCCGGGCCTGGGATTCCGCCGACCGTCGCAAGCGGCTGATCGGCATCGGCGTGGCGGCGGTGATCGTGCTCGTGGCGGGCGGGTTCAGCCTGCGGGCGCTGCTCGCGTCGCCCGGGCCGCCGACCGACCTGAGCTTCCTCTACAGGGACGACTTCAACGAGAGCGGCACCGGCTGGGGCGGCGGCGAGTACACCGGGCAGGAGTACGGCCTGTACGGCTACGCGCCGGGCGGGTACTACGCGGTGGACGTGGACGACCAGCACGCCGAGCGCATCGAGAAGGCTCCCATCCCCTTCGTCCCGCGGCAGCCCCCCACCCCGGCCCCCTCCACGAGCCCGACGCCCACGACGCCCGAACGCCTGCTCCTGACCGTCACGGCGACCGTGAAGGACTTCAAGGGGCCCGGCGAGCTCGGGGTGTTCTGCCGGGCCGACGAGGAGTACCGGCAGAGCCGGTACGAGTTCCTGCTCACCGATCAAGGGGAGGCGCGCATCCGGCGCGTCACGAAGGGCACCGGCGGCAACCTCACCACGCCCGTCCCCGTGAGCGACGTGAAGAAGGGCCACGCCGTCAAGGTGCAGGCGGAGTGCAGCCCGACCGACCATGGGATGCAGCTCACCATGTGGGTGAACGGCGATCTGGTGCAGTCCTATGTCGACAATTCCGGCTCGCCCTCCAGCCTGCCGAACGGCGACGTGGGCTTCCTCGCACGCGTGCCGGAGAAGTCCGGCGCGTCGATGAAGACCTGCTTCGACGACTTCACCGTCCAGGGCCCGTCCTCCGCCGCCTCCAAGACCGGGTGACCCGCGAGCAGGTGACCCGCCGCCTCGCGTCTACGTCGAAGCGGCCTGCGCAGACGCGGCCTACGTCGAAGCGGCCTGCATAGGCGGAGTCTGCGTAGGCGCCGGCTGCGTAGGCGCCGGCTGCGTAGGCGCGGGCTGCGGTTGCGGTTGCGGTTGCGGCTGGACCGGCGAGGCGACGTTGTTGAGCGCGGTCGCGCGGGCGACCTCCTCCTTGATGACGTCGCGTCCCGGCCACGTGGTCACGGCGACCGCCATGAGGACCAGGCCGAACAGCGCCCAGGTCCCGACGACGACCGGCACCGGGAACCGCTCGGCGAACGCGCCCGCGGCGAGCACCGTCACCGCGTGGGTGAGCTGGATGCCGCCTTGCATGATGCCGAAGGCCCGGGCACGGAAGGCGTTCGGGAGCATCTGGACGAACAGCCCGTTCAGCGGGACGAGAACCGTGTTCACGGCGGCGGCCGCCAGCAGGACGAGCGTGATCGCCACGATGAACGGCGGCGAGGCGAGGACCGGCACCATGAGCAGCGGGGCCGCGATCAGGAGTGGCCGAAGGAGCCTCAGCCGCCGTTCCGGGCCTGTCAGGCGGGTCACGACGGCTCCGATGACCGCGCCGACCGGGAGGGCGGCCATCAGCAGGCCGGTGATCTCGGACCCGCCTCCGTAGGTGGGCGCCCAGGCCGCGGCGAGCCCTTCGGGGACGATGATGATCCCCACGACGCTGAACACCACCAGGGCGGTGGGCCGCATGACCCGGTGCCCGAAGACGAACCCGAGGCCGTCGGCGGTCTCGCGGAGAAGCGACCGCCGCTCGACGTGGGTCACGGGGAGCGGCCGGGGCCGCACGCCCCGCCAGAGCAGCACCGTCGAGGCCGCGAACGTCGCGGCGTTGATCAGCAGTGCGCCGTGCGGGTCGATGGCGGTCACCACGCCGCCGACCGCGTACCCGGCGACCTGCGCCGCCTGGCCCGCCATGTTCTGGAAGGACAGCCCGACGACGTACCTGTCGCCGGTCAGCAACTGCGCCACCATGGCGGAGCGCGCCGCCTGGAACGGCGGCGTGAGCAGCGACGCGCCGAGCAGCAGGAGGAGCAGGACGGCGAGCGGCGTGCCCGGGATGGCCATGAGGCCCACCAGCACCATCCGCGCGACATCACAGATGATCATGACCCGGCGGTACGGGTAGCGCTCGGCCAGCGCGGCGAGCACCGGACCTCCGGCCACCCAGGGCAGGTAGCTGATCGCGAAGCCGATGGCCGACAGCAGCACCGAGCCGGTGTTGCTGAAGACGAGGTAGGTCACCGCGACCTTGGCGAAGTAGTCACCCACCCAGGACAGGACCGCCGCGCCGAACAGCGAACGGTATTCCGCGACTCCGAACACGTCCCGGAACGTCGCCGGCCGATCCGCCGCGGCCTCGGGCATCGGTTCGTCGGCCTCT
This sequence comes from Sphaerisporangium perillae, assembly GCF_023276435.1. Lineage (GTDB taxonomy): Bacteria > Actinomycetota > Actinomycetes > Streptosporangiales > Streptosporangiaceae > Sphaerisporangium > Sphaerisporangium perillae. The sequence goes on along the minus strand of NZ_JALLPO010000013.1, from coordinate 172,131 downwards.
GCCGTGCTCCGTCCGGAGCGCCCGGAAGGCCCGGCGTCGTCCGTGGCCGCCCCCGCGGCCTCCCCCTCGACCTCTCCCAGCTTCTCGCTCACCGGCGCTCAATCCTCGTGTCTACAAGGCCACAGGTGGGGTGATCGCGTAGAGGTCCGCGTCACGCCCGCAGGACGTAGCCGTTGCGCCGGTCATGTCGCGTTTCCCCGTTCGACAGGGCGAGGCTACAAAAAGTCATGATTGCAGAACAGGGGGGCCTCCGTCCCGTTTCCCAATGGGTGCCCCGTTCTGTCTGGGGCCACCGACCGGCTCAACACGGGGCCACCCCACTTCACCCCCTACCGCCACCCCCTCACCACCCGCCACCACGGCCTCCACCTGTGTCACCAGGGGATTCCCACCTCTGTCACCACCGGTCCGGCATCATCTCGCCATGGGCCCATCCCTCATACCGCCATCCGCTCACCGCGAGCCGGCGGCGGACACGGCGACGGCGCTCTCCGCCTCGGCCACGATCGCCTCCAGGTGGGGTCCGTGCGCCCCACGCCAGTACACCCGGCCGCACGCGAGGCACCGAGCGAAGGCGTCGTAGCTGCGGCGGGTGCCCGGCCGCAGCGAGCGCTCGACCTCGTCCTTCCCCACCGGCGCGAGCGCGCCGTTGCACGCCGTGCACCTCGTCCACGGCGCCAGCGGGGGCGCGAAACGCGTGAGGACGTCGAGGAACTGCTCCTCCGGCCTCGATCCCCGCACGTGCGCCCCGAGCCAGAGGCTCCGGCGGCGCAGCAGCCCCCGGTCCCGGGTCAGCAGCACGCGCCGCTCGGCGTTCGCCCAGGCGATCAGGGTGTCGTCGTCGAGATCGTTGTCGTAGGCGGCGTCCACCCCGACCAGGCGCAGCCGCCGCGCGAGCGTCCCCAGATGCACGTCGAGAAGGAACCGGTGGGACGGGACCGGCTGCGGCCGCCGCACCGCGAGGACGCGCACGACGTCCCCCGCCGCCGGCCGGTACGAGGGTGACACCGCCCGGCCGTCCACGACCAGCCGGCCCACCTCGGGCAGCGGGACGCCGACCGACTCGACCACATGGCCTAGCGACGAGGTCCCATCGCAGGTCACACGCACCTCGTCCCGCCGGTGCCGCGGCGCGAGGAACACCCACAACCCACGCTCGACCAGCAGGCACAGCCCCTGCTCCCCCACAAGGCCCAGCATGCCAGGCGGCCTACACGACCGTCCTGTTCGTTTACGGCTTCCGCCGGGAGAACCAGATCTCCGGGAGGATCGAGACGATCACCCCGGCCATCTGGGTCCCGGTTCCTTCGGAGGAAATGCCCGAGGTGGCTCGGTCGATCCAGTTCGACTACAACCTGGCGCGCGGCATCGTCGAGGTCGGACGGTCCACTCGGCTCACCGAGGTCGAGCCGCCCAATTACGAGTCTCTGTCGAGCGCGTTCGACGGCGGCTCCGGAACCGGCAGTGCCAGCCGCTTGGCGATCGCGGTGTGCGCCCCGACCCTTGAATAGCCTGCGCGGTGCCGATATGCACGGTAAATGGCGTGTGCAGCCCGATTCCCGAATGATAGTGCCGATGATTGTAGTACTCGAAGAATCGACGGCAGAACGTTCGCGCGTCCTGCGCCGACCCGAACACCTCCGGGAATGTCGGGCAATACTTCATAGTCTTGAAGTTCGCCTCGCTGTACGGGTTGTCGTTGCTCACCTTCGGCCGAGAATGTGACTTTACGATGTCCAGGTCCGACAGCAGGTTCGCCACTGACTTCGACGTCATCGACGGGCCCCGGTCGGAGTGAATCGTCCGCGGCGCAGTTCCGCCATTGGCCCGGATGCAGTTCTCAATGAACTGCTTCGCAAGCTCCGCAGATTCGCGGACGTGCACCTCCCAATGCACCACGCACCGCGAGAAGATGTCGATCATCACATACAGCTCGAAGTACTTTCCCCGCTCGACGGACGGGAGCTTGGTGATATCCCAGCTCCACACCTCATTGGGAGCTCTGGCGACCAGATGCGGTTTCTTCTTGGCCTCGTGCCGGGCCAGAGCACGCCGCTCGCGGACCAGGCCCTGCGCACGCATCACCCCGGTACATCGTCGACACCGACGCCAGGTAGACGCCGCGATCGATCAAGATCGCCCACACTTGGCGAGGCGACTTGTCCACGAACTCGCGGCTATTGAGAACTCGGATCAGCTCATCGCATTCTTCCTTGGACAGCGCGTTCGGCGGGGTCGGCCGCACCGTTTCCGGCCTGCTCTGCTTCGGCGCCCGCCGCCGATACAGCGTCGATCGGTTGATCCCGGTCAGCATGCATGACCCTTGAATGCCGACATGGGGTTCGAGTTGCTCACGGGCTTCGTCGCGCAGCCCGGTCACGAGTTCTCCGAGTCCGCGCTCTCGGACATCGTCTCCAAGAGCGCGTGCCACTTCCCCATGATCTCCAGGGCGGCCTCGGTCTGCGCGAGCTTCTTCTTCAGACGGGCGTTCTCGCGCTCCAGTTTCTCCCTCTCAGCCTTCTCCTTCGCCCGCTCCCTCGCCGCCTCGCCCGAAGTGACCTGCTTTTCTCCGGACACGCCCTTCAAGGCGCCCTCGTCGCGCTGCTTACGCCACAACTGAATGCTGGAGTCATACAACCCCTCACGCCGGAGAATGGCACCCTTCTCGCCGGACGAGGCGGCGTCGTACTCGGCGACCACCCGCAATTTGTACTCCGCCGAGAAGTGCCGGCGCTTCGGTCGATCAGCCCGAGGCCCGCCGGCCTCCAGGTCGTGCTTCGTCATCGTCACAGCCTGCTACACCAAGTCTCGCCCTACTCATGCCACACGGGGAACTTCATCACCATATGTCCCACTTGAGCTTGGCACAGAGGGATCGTCCGGCAGTAGGCGAGGATGTACCGGTTCCGGCCGCCTGCCCAGGAGACGCGGAGCGTGGGCCGGCCGTTGAGCACGATGTTTATCTCTAGCTAATCGCTCTTTGCGCAGGTAGTGACGCTGGATCAGTGTCAGGCACGTGAGGCAGGGGTCGGGCATCACGATCGGTCGGGCGGTGAAGAGCAAGCCGATCAAGGCGAGGATCATCCAGGCGGTCAGATAGAAGAACGCGGTGGCCGGAGAGGCGAGGGTCCATAGAAGGCCGGCGATGCCGCTGGCGGCGAGATTGCCCAGGGACTGGACGGTGGCCAGTAGACCGAAGGCCGAACCGCGTAGGCCCGTTGGGGCGAGGGTGGCGACCGCGGCGTGCTGGGCGGTTTCGACGGCGCCGATGCCGATCCCAGCCAGGACGAACGGGACCGCGAGCAGAGCGATGGCCGGGCTGGTGACGGCGAACAGGGTGTAGGCGGCGGCGAAGGAGGCGACTCCACCGGCCAGCACGCGGACCGAGCCGCGGGCGCCGAGCCGGTCGGCGAGGTGTCCGGCCGGGACCGAGGCGAGCGTGGCGGCGGCGTTGTAGGCGACGTAAAGGCCCAGCGCGATGGTGGTCGCTGTGGTGGTGCCGTGGGCGGAGGCGGGGACGATGTCGGCCAGTAGTGCGTTGCGGGCCGGGACGCATGTCCCCTTCCATCACCCGCGAGCTGGTCCTTGGCCAGGCCAGGACCCTGGCGCCACGGCGAGGCCGCGGAGCTGCTGGAGGATCTCCAAGGGGAGCCCAGCGTGGCCGTGCTGGACCTGCTGGCTCGCATCCACGCCCAGCAGGGCGACCTCGACCGGGCGGACCAGTGCTGGGCCGAGGCGGAGCGGCTGGCCCCGGGCGGCGCGGAGATCGTCAACGGGCGGCGGCGGATCGCAGCCGAGGGTTTCGGCGAGCATCGCCTCCATCTCGGCCGCCATCAGCAGGGCGTTGGCCAGGCGCACGTGGTAGCGCCGCTGGCCGAGTTGCGTGCGCAACAGAACCTCGTGGCGCACTCGATATGCACATACAGTGCCGTCAGTAGGGTGTCCAGCGCGGTCGTCACACCCCGATGCTGGAGACCCTCCCACCATCTGAGAACCCCGTATTCGGAATTACTCGTTCAGGGGAGAGGCCGTGGGTGACAAATTCGTGACAAGCACTCAACCTCCTGCGCAACGCCTGCAGTTCTGGCTGGAGGTCGTCTGCAATCAGATCCTTCCGGTGAGCATCGACCCCCGTCATGACCGCGTCCCGCAGGCGGGCATGGCATGCAGCACCCTCGGATCGCTGCGCATCAGGGACGTGGTCGGTGGCGATCACGTGTACACCCGCGACCAGGCCTGCCTGCGCCGCGGCGATCCCGAGACCGTGCAGATCGGGACACCCCTGCAGGGGGGATCGATCCTGATCCAGGACGGCAGGGAGGCCGTCCTTGGGCCAGGTGACATGGTCGTGTATGACAGCTCGCGGCCGTTCACCTTGGTGATGGAGGAGCGATTCCACTGGCAGGTCTTCCTGCTACCCAAGGTGAAGCTACGCCGCCCGGAGAGCGAGTTGGCGCAGATCACTGCCGTCCCGCTGTCGTCCGAGCGCGGCGTCGCACGGGTGGTCTTCCAGTTCCTGCGCAACCTGGCCACCGAGGCCCGTTTCTTCGAGGGCGATCCGGGTGCGGCCGCTCTCGGTGAGAACGCCGCCGACCTGATCGCGACGATGGTCCGCTCTCACTTCGGCAAGCCATGGGACGTCGCGGACCGGGACGCGGTGCTCCTGCACTCGGTCCTGGCCTTCATCGCCGAACACCACGCCGACCCATCCCTCGATCCCGCGCTCATCGCGCACCGGCACGGGATCTCGGTACGGCGGCTGCACGCGCTGTTCGAACGCCACGAACGGTCAGTAAGCACCCAGATTCGGCAGGAGCGCCTGATCGCGATCCGCCGGGATCTCGCCGATCCCCGGCTGGCACAGCGGCCGATCGCACGGATCGCCGAATCGCACGGCATGGTGAACCCGTCGGCGTTCGCCCGGCTCTTCCGCGCGGTCGAAGGCATCACCCCGCGCCTGTTCCGCGAGATGGCGTTGCGCCGCACCTGAACGACGTTCTGTGCCGATCGTGCAGTCCTCTGTGCGACCGGCGTAGTTAACACTACGAAGCATTGACGTTACACGCGTAATTTGTCGAACATCTCCGTGACGCTGTCGGGTGTGTCACACCGCGGCGGTGAGCCGGCTTCGCCGGCTCACGTTCGAATTGGAGGTGTTGGCATGTACAACGTCGACATCGACACCGGCGGCACCATGACCGACGGCCTCGTCTGCGGAGGCGGGACGGTCCTGGCGCTCAAGGTCGAGACGACACCCCACGATGTAACGGTCGCGTTCCTGGACATCCTCAAGGCGGCTCAGCGGGAGTTCGGCTTTGCCGACCTGCGCTCTTTCCTTGACCGGGTCGAGGTGATCCGGTGGTCGTCCACCATCACGTCGAACGTCCTCGCCCAGCGGGTCGGCCCCAAGCTCGGCCTGCTGGTCAGCGCCGGCCACGAGAAGGATCTGTACGACGAGGAGGCCGCGCGGGCGGTCGTCGGCGTGCTGGTCTCGGCCGGGGACATCAGCGGCATCCCCTCGGACGCCGACGAGCACGAACTGCGGCTGGCGATCAAATCACTGCTGGACAAGGGCATCCGCCGCATCAACGTCAGCCTGCGCGACGCCTTCCCTGACGGCCAAGCCGAACGGCGCATCATCGACATGATCGCGCAGGACTACCCGGACCACTTCCTCGGCTCTATCCCAGCGCTGGCCGGTAGCGACGTGGTGCTCCGCCCGGACGACAGCACGCGTACCGTCGCCTCTCTCATCAACGCTTATGTGCACCCCGCCCTGGCCACCTCGCTCTACCGGGCCGAGGAGATCGTCCGCGACGAGCACGGCTGGCAGGGAAACGTCCTGATCGGCCACATCAACGGAGGCGTCGCGCGCATTGGCAAGACCAAGGCGTTCGACACCATCGAGTCCGGGCCGCTGTTCGGCACGCACGCCTGCGCGGTCACAGCGGGCAGGTTCGGCGACGACAAGGTCATCGCGATCGACGTGGGCGGCACCACCGCCAAGGCCAGCGCGGTACGGGCCGGCCAGGTGGTCTCCAAGGAATCGGGCCACCTCTTCGACATTCCGCTGCGGCTGGACATGCCGTTGCTGCGCTCGATGGCCCTGGGCGGGGGCAGCGTCGCCCGGGTGACCGACGGCCGGGTCGTGCTCGGCCCCGACAGCATGGGCGCCGCGCCGGGACCGGCCTGCTATGGGCTCGGCGGCCGCAACGCCACGGTCACCGACGCGTTCTTTCTGTGCGGGTTCATCTCACCAACCGCCTTCCTGGGAGGCAAACGCGTCCTCGACGCCGACCGCGCCCGGACCGCGCTCGACAAGCACGTCGGCACGCCGCTCGGGCTGGCCCCGCCGGCCGCCGCCCAGGCTGTCGTCGAGGCCGCCTGGGACGCCGTCGCCCAACTCGCCAGGGGGACCGCCGAAGAGGCGGGCTGGGATCCGGCCGACTGCGTCATCTACGCTTACGGAGGCAACGGCCCGTTGTTCGTCACCGCCGTCGCCGAACGGCTCGGTGCCCGCAACGCGAGGTTCTTCCGCTACGGGCACGTCTACTCGGCCTACGGCTCGGCCATCTCCGATGTGGTGCATGTTTACGAGTCGGCCCTGACCGACCGCGGGCACCTGGAAAGCGTCGGCGCACACCTGGCGGACCAGGCGCGCCGGGACCTGCGGGCCGAGGGATTCGACCCCTCCGTCGCGTTCCTCCACTGGGACGTCAGGTCAGCGAAGGGCGCGGTACAGGGGGAAGGCGAGCTGCCGCCCGCACCGCACGACGGCGAGCCGACGCTCGTCCGACTCACCGCACGCCATCCGCTGCCAAGGCTGCGGCAGTCGGAAATCGACGGACCGGGCGAGACCGAGGCGACCGGAGGCCGGCCCTCGCCTTTCGGCGCCGACGGTTCGCTGGCCACTTACGACGGCGTCGAACTGGCCAGCGTCGACCTGACCGGGCCGCTGCTGGTCGACGGCGGCAGTTACACCTGGCTGGTCACCCGCGGCTGGTCCCTGTCCACAGACGCGTTCGGCGATGCGTCCCTGACCCGCGAGTAGGAGACGAGACATGCCCAGACTGCACGTCGGCGAGTATCTCGATGCCGACCTGGACACCGAACGCTGGCACTGCCACGAGTGCGGGCACGACTTCGGGCCGCTGCGCTCGGACTACAAGCGCGGCCTCCTGGTGGCCGAACGCGATCCCCGCGAGGTGCATCCGCCGGTGCTGGAGGGCGCGTACACCTTCGCGCCCAACGGCGACTGGATCCGCATCGTCGAGTTCTACTGCCCCGGTTGCGGAAGGCAGGTGGAAACCGAATACCTGCCCCCCGGCCACCCCCTGACCCAGGACACCGCGCTGGACGTCGACGCCATCATGGCCCGGCTCGCTTCGGGCGCGGTTCGCATCGACGAGCACGGCAAGCTGGAGGCGACCCGATGAAGGCGATCGACATCGATGTGGGCGGCACCTTCACCGACATGGTGCTGACCTGGGACGACCGGCGGGTCGTTGCCAAGTCGCCCACCACGCCCTACGACCTGTCGGTCGGCTTCCTCAACGTGTTGCACGCCGGGGCCGCTCAGCTCGGTCGCCCGCTACAGGAGGTGCTGCCGCACATCGAGATCGTCCGGTACTCCACGACGGTGGCGATGAACCGGCTGATCGAGCGGAAGGGGCCCAGGCTTGGTCTGATCACCACCGAGGGCCACGAGGACGCGATCCTCATCGGCCGCGGCGCCCAGTGGACCGACGGAACGCGTATCGGCGAGCGCCGCAATCTGGCCGTGCAGCGCAAGCCCGAGCCACTGGTGCGGCGCGACATGATCGTCGGCGTGGCCGAGCGGATCGACTCGGCCGGGAACGTGATCCGGGCGCTGGACGAGGACGACGTGCGCGCCAAGCTGCGCGACCTCGTCGACCGGGGAGCCCGCGCCATCGCCGTGTCGCTGCTGTGGTCGTTCGCCAACCCGGAGCACGAGCGGGTGATCCGCCGGATCATCCGCGAGGAGTACAAGAGCTACCACGTCGGCTATCTGCCGGTGGTCCTGTCGCACGAGGTTGTCGGCAAGGTCGGCGAGTACGAGCGGACCATGACCGCCGTGCTGGACGCCTATCTGCAGACCAGCATCAAATTCGAGCTGGAGACCACCTGGGACCAGTTGCGGGAGAACGGTTACCGGGGCACGTTCCTGCTCACCCACAATACCGGCGGCAGTGCGGAGATCTTCAAGACCACCGCCAGCCGGACCTTCAACGGCGGACCGGTCTCCGGCTTGATGGGTTCCTTCCACATCGGCAAGGCACTCGGCTACCGCAACGTGATCGCCTCGGACGTCGGCGGTACCAGCTTCGACGTCGGCATGGTGGTGGACGCGTCAGTCCGGTCGTACGAGTTCCGGCCGATCATCGATCGATGGATGGTCGGCATCTCGATGCTGCAGACGACCACCATGGGTGCGGGGGGCGGCTCAATCGCCTGGATCAACGACCTGCTCGGCGGCCGCCTGGAGGTGGGGCCGCGCAGCGCCGGGTCCTACCCGGGTCCGGTCTGCTACGACCTGGGCGGTACCGAGCCCACCGTCACCGACGCCGACGTCGTTCTCGGCTACATCTCCCCGGATGGGTACTTCGGCGGCAACATGCCCCTGAACAGGGACAAGGCTGTAGAAGCGATCCGTACGAAGATCGCCGATCCGCTCGGCGTGACCGTGGACGAGGCGGCCGCCCTCGTCCGCCGCATCGTCGAGCAGAACATGGCCTCGGCGATCAAGCGTGAGGTCCACCTGCGCGGCTACCACCCGGAGGACTTCGTCCTGTTCGCCTTCGGCGGTGGCGGGCCTACGCACGTGGCGGGCTACCGTGCCGACGTGCCCACCGCGGTGATCTTCCCGCAGGCTCCGGTCTTCTCGGCGCTGGGCAGCTCCGTCATGGACATCATGCACGTCTACGAACAGAGCGGCCGTATGCAGTTCATGGCGCCCGTCACCGAGGAGATCGTGATCGACCTGGAGGCGTTCAACGCCCGGGTTGAGGAGCTGATGCGGCGCGCACGAAAGGATCTGGAGGCCGAGGGGCTGAGCGACCGTGAGACCGTCTTCAGCGTCGAACTCGACATGCTGTACGGCGGGCTGGTGCAGGTCAAGCGAGTCTCTTCGCCGGTCATCACCATAGAGTCCGATGACGACGCCCGCCTCGTGTACGAGGAGTTCGAAAAGGAGTTCGCCGACGCCTTCAGCCCTCATGTGGTGAACCGGCCCGGCGGGGTCTACCTCGACGCCATCGTCCTCAAGGCCACCGTTCTCACCGAGAAGCTCGATCTGCCCACCTATCCACTCGAAGCCGCCGACCCGTCGGCGGCCCGTTCCGGCGCCAGACCGGCGTACTGGCCCGAACTCGGCGAACGGCGCGATACCGAGGTCTTCGCCTTCGACGCACTCCGGCCGGGCAATGTCGTCACTGGCCCGGCGATCGTCGAGATGGAGTACTCGACGATCGTCGTTCCGCCCGGCCAGCAAATGAGCATCGACCAGCACGCACTCGGCGTCATCGAGAAGGAGGGCGGGCGATGAGCCACCCGACACTGGAGGAGAAGCTCGCGGCACTGAAGGTCTCCGCTCCCAGCGCGTACGAGCGCGCCTGCGCCGACTCGCTGCGACCCGGCGACTACGAGATCGGGGTGCAGCGTACCGCCGACATTCTCGACGAGGGATACGAGATCTTCATGCGCTCGTCCCGGTCGTCCATGGGCGTGGCCGGCGACTCGATCGTGGCGATCTTCAACGCGGCCGGCGATCTGGTAAACGCCTCGGCGGGCACCTACCTGCACGCGGTCATCCCCCCGATCGTCATCAAGTACATCCTGTCCCGGCACTCGAAGAACCCCGGGATCAACGACGGGGACATCTGGTATACCAACGACGCGCTCTACGGCGGAATCCACAACCCCGACCAAGTTGCGATCATGCCGGTGTTCTTCGAAGGCGAGCTGGTGGCGTGGACGGCGGCGCTGTCCCACACCACCGAGACCGGCGCGGTGGAGCCGGGTGGGATGCCGCTGGCGGCCACCGCCCGGTTCCAGGAGGGCATGAACCTGCCGCCCATGCGCGTCGGAACCGACTTTCAGATCAACACCGATGTCCTGGAGATGTTCGCCGCCTTCGGCATCCGCGCCGAGGCCAACGTCACGGTGGACATGCGGGCCCGTGCGACCACAGCCGACCGGGTGCGGGTGCGGCTGCTGGAGATGATCGCCCGCGAGGGCAAGGACTTCGTGGTCGGGCTTATGCGCCGGATGCTCGACGAAGCAGAGGCGGGCGCCCGCAAGCGCATCGCTCACTGGCCCGATGGCACCTACCGGACGGTGACCTTCAGCGACGCGGCCGGGCTGGCTCCCGGCCTCATCCGCAACTGCGCGATGACGATGATCAAGAAGGGCGACCACCTGCTGTTCGACTTCACCGGCACCAGCCCGGAGACCCCGTCGAGCTACAACGCCCACCCGCAGGCCGTCATCGGCCACATGGCCAACTACATCTACGAGTACGTCTTCCACGACCTGCCGGTCAGCTCGGCCACCTTCGAGCCGATCGACTTCGTCTTCCCGCCGAACTCGATCCTCTCGCCCGACGCGCGGGCCGCCACGTCCTGCTCGGTGATGGCGGCGACCGGCGCCATGAGCGCCGTGGCCAACTGCATCAGCCGTGCCAGATTCGGCTCCGACGAGTGGAAGCAGGTGGCCGCCAGTCAGGGCAACGGCGGCAACGCCATCGTGCTCGCCGGAGTCAGCCAGTGGGGTGCCAACTTTGCCGACATGATCGCCTATCCGATCAACACCGAGGGCCAGGGCGCCCGGGCCACCAGCGACGGCATGGACGCCTACGGCTTCCCATGGTGCGCGTTCGGTCGCGCCCCGGACGTGGAGAGCATGGAGAACGAGTTCCCCATGCTGATCCCGTTCTCCTCGCACTGGAAGGACAGCGGCGGGCACGGCAAGCACCGCGGAGGGGTCGGAACGGCCCAGTTGTGGGTCACCCACCACGTGCCGATGCTGTTCCAGATGGCGATCGCCGACAACTCCGTCATCCAGACGCCGCAGCCACTCTTCGGCGGGTACGCCCCGCCCACCGTGCCCGGCATCAGGCTTGACGGCATCGACGTCGCCGAGGCGATGGCCTCGGCCAAGACAGGAACTCTGACGCTGGAGGCACTGCTGCGGGGCGAGTTCGGCGGCACCGTCGTGTCCGGGCCCTACGGCAGCGCGGTGCACCCGGTGCCGGGTGGGCAGAGCATCATCGTCGGCCTGTCGACCGGAGGTACGGGGTACGGCGATCCGCTCGCCCGCGATCCGGCTTCCGTGGCAGCCGACGTCACCAAGAACCTGGTCTCCGTCCATGTGGCCCGCGACATCTACGGCGTCGCGATCGACCCGGTCAGCGGCCGGGTCGACGACGAGGCCACCCGGGCGAGCCGGGAGAGCATGATCGCGGCCCGGCTGGAGCGGGGCCGGCCTTACGAGGAGTTCGAGGCCGACTGGTCTCAGCGCAAGCCGCCGGAGGAGATCCTAGAGTTCTTCGGCTCCTGGCCCGACGGCTCGGTCGTCACCCCGCTGATCCGGATGTGATCCGGTGACTACCCCTCGCAATGCGGTACGGGCGCTGCTTGCCGGTCAAGAGGGCGGCGTGCTCGCCATTCCCCTGGCACTGCAAGTGGCGGCTCGTATCCAGGAACGCGACGCCGAGGACTTCGTCTACGACCCCACCCATCTCGCCAACGCACTGCGGGATCTGACCGAAGCGGTGGATCCGGACGGCGTGCCCGTCACCGCCCCCGAGGTGCTCCTGGTCGGCTGCCCCGACACGGCGCGACTCCTCTCCAGCGAGCAGCTCGACGTCGCCCTCGAAGCGACCCGCCGGCTGCGCGCCTCGGCGGGGGACCGGATCGCGCTGGTCGCGGAGTTGCCCGGCCCTGCCGCGATCATGGATTGCTGCGCGGCCGGACCCGACGCCGCAGCCGACGCCGTACTGGCGCTGGGAAGGAGGTTCCTGGCCGCCGGAGCGGACGTCATCCTGATCGGCGACCACGCCGAACCCTCCGGCGCCGGCCTGTCGACCCTGGCCAATGTCGCGCGCTTCCACCAGGCACTGGCACTGTGCCACCCGGTCACCCGGTATGGGCTGGCCGCGGCCACCGTCGTCTCGCTGGACACGCCGGGTGCGGGACGCGGGGTCACCGTGACGGACCGGCAACTCTCCCGTCACACCGACATCGAAGTGCTGCGGGACTGGATCAACGCCGTACGCGGCTGACCGCCCCGTTCGTCCCCTTCCGTATACGAGGGGGCGGCGACCGTCCGGACCGGTCGCCGCCCACCAAGGCTCTCCCGAGCCCGAGGAGTCGTAGCCATGAAAAAAGTAGCGCACCTGTACTCACGCCCGTCGATCGTCCGCCGGGACCGCGCGGACGGCTGCGTGCTGCTGGAGTCGGCTACGCCACTGCAGCCCAGCCCCGGCGGCGTCGTCGAGATGCTACGGGGGTGGGCCGCGCTCGACCCCGAGCAAATGCTCGTCGCCCAGCGCGGGCCGGACGGGACGTGGTGGGGCAAGACGTACAGCCAGGCGCTCGCCGCCGCCGACTCGATAGGGCAGGCACTGCACGAGCGAGGCCTGTCGAGCGAGCGGCCGCTGATGGTCCTGTCCGGCAACTCCGTCGGGCATCTGCTGATGACGCTCGGCGCGATGACCGCCGGTATCCCGGTGGTACCGATCAGTGTGGCGTACTCGCTGCAGAGCCGTGACCACGCCCGAATCAAGATGATCGGCGAACTCGTACGGCCGGGCGCGGTGTACGCCGAGGACGTCGAGCCGTTCCGTCCCGCGGTGTCGGCGCTGGGCGGCGACCCGATGCTGATTTCCGCGGTGGGCGGCCCGGCTGAGCACTCACTGGACGCGTTGCTCTCGACGGCGCCCGGCAGGGAGGTGGCGGACGCCGGTGCGCAGATCGCCGATGACACCGTTGCCAAGATCTTGTTCACCTCCGGCTCGACGGGGATGCCGAAGGGTGTCATCACCACCCACGGCATGTTGTGCGCCAATCAGCAGATGATGCGGCAGGTCTGGCCGTTCCTGACGGGGGAGCGACCCGTGCTCGTGGACTGGTTACCGTGGAGCCACACCTTCGGCGGCAATCACAACGTAAACATGGTGCTGGCCAACGGTGGCACTCTCCACATCGACGATGGACGCCCGACCCCCGGACTGCTGGCCAGGAGCCTGGCCAACTATCGGGACGTATCACCCACGCTGGCGTTCAACGTGCCATCCGGCTGGGCGCAGCTCGTTCCTGCATTGGAGCGGGACCACGATCTTGCCGAGCGGTTCTTCGACCGTATCCGCCTGCTGTTCAACGCGGCGGCGGCGCTGCCGTCCACGCTGCGGCATCGGCTGAAGGTGCTTGCCCGGGAGGCCACCGGACGAGACATTCCGGTGACCGGATCTTGGGGCACGACGGAGACGGCGCCGGCGGCCACCACGGCCCACTTCGACTACACCGACGCGCGCTGCATCGGCGTTCCGCTGCCGGGTGTGACGCTCAAGCTCGTTCCGGCCGACGAGGACAGTTATGAGATTCGCGTACGGGGCAAGCTGATCACGCCGGGTTACCACCGCCGCCCGGATCTGTCCGACGCGGCCTTCGACGAGGAGGGCTTCTACTGCCCCGGGGATGCGGTGAGCTTCGCCGATCCGGCCGACCCCAATGCGGGGCTGCTGTTCCGCGGGCGCCTCGCCGAGGACTTCAAGTTGTCCACCGGCACCTTCGTACGCGTGGGCTCGCTGCGCACCGCGCTCCTGTCGGCCGCGCCGGTTCTCTCCGACGCCGTCATAGTCGGAGAGAACCGTGGCGACGTGTGCGCCCTGGCCTGGCTCAATGCCACCGAGGCCGGCCGCGTGCTCGGCGAGCTCCCAGACACCCAGGGCGAGGTCTTGTATTCCGCCGAGCTGGCCGCGTACCTGGCGCCGATCCTGGGCGAGCTGAACGCCAGTGCCGGCTCGGCGTCGCGGATTCAACGGCTCCTGGTCATGGCACGTCCAGCCACTCTGGACGCCGGTGAGATCACCGACAAGGGCTATGTGAATCAGCGGCGAGTGCTGGCTCAACGAGCAGAACTGGTCGGCCTTCTCTACCGCGACGCGCCGCCCGGCGAGGTCATCGTCTCTTCACGCAAGGAGGGTTCATGAAATACCAGGACGTGGCGATTCCGGCCGGGCACGCATGGAGCTCGCCGTTCGCCCGGTGGCAGGGTTCACTGGCCGACGTCTCGGCCCTTGATCTGGCCGCCGATGTCACAGCACGTGCCCTCGCCGTGCGGCACCTGACCCCGGACGCCCTCGACGGGCTGGTTCTGGGCTGGACGGTGCCCCAGCCCGACATCTTCTACGGCGCTTCTCTACTGGCCGCCCAGATCGGCGCATTGGGGCTGTCCGGCCCCATGATCAGCCAGGCGTGCGCGACCTCTGTGGCATCCCTGGAGGCCGCGGCGGGCCGGGTCACGTCGGGTGGCGGCACCCAGCTCGTCGTCGTGACCGATCGCACGAGCAACGGCCCGCAAGTGCTCTACCCTCGCCCTAACGCACCCGGCGGCGCACCGCAATCCACGCACTGGGTGCTCGACAGCTTCGCCCACGATCCCTGGGCGGGCACATCCATGCTGGCCGCGGGTGATGCCGTGGCGGCGGAGTCTGGAGTTACCCGGGCCGAACTCGACGAACTGGCCATTCTGCGCTGGGAGCAATACCACAAGGCACTCGCCGATGGCCGCGCCTTCCAGCGCCGCTATCTGGTTCCCGTAGAGGCTCCCGGGCGGCGTGGCGCCAAGACGACGATTGACGCCGACGAGGGGGTGCGCCCGGTTGTGCGAGAGGAAATCGCCAGGCTACGGTCGGCCGCGCCGGGCGGCACACACACCTTCGCCACTCAGACTCATCCGGCCGACGGGTGCGCCGGGGCGATCGTCACTTCTGTGGCACAGGCAAGGGAGCTCAGCGGAGGAGAGGGCGTCGTACACATTCTGGCCACCGGCATGGCGAGGGTCGGCCGGAGCCGCATGCCGGAGGCACCGGTACCCGCGGCACTCGCAGCCCTGAACGACGCCGGCCTGAGTATTGATCAGGTGGACGCGGTGACCACCCATAATCCCTTCGCGGTCAACGACGTTTACTTCTCCCGCAAGCTTGGTTTCCCCTTGGAGCGCATGAACTCCTATGGATGCAGCCTCATTTTCGGTCATCCACAGGCGCCGACCGGGTTGCGGTCCATCGCCGAGCTCATTGAGGAACTACGGCTGCGCGGCGGGGGGATCGGCCTGTTCACCGGGTGCGCAGCAGGTGACACCGGAGCGGCGATCGTCGTGCGAGTGACCGACTGACGCATCACGAACGATCGCCGGAATGGCGGCGACCTGCGTCACGGACGGCGTCTTCATCCCGCACCATGCGTACGAACAGGGCGGTGCACCAAGCCGAGGTTATTGTCGAATCCAACCACACTGACGGCGTGACCACTGAGGCGCTCTCGCGCCGCTCCTGTGCCGTGCCAATACTCGTGTATTGGCTCCCCAGGGGATCGCTAAGCCGCTCGCCGGTACTGATTGATCAATCCCGAGACTGCCTTGGTCCGTCGAACCGGCACCCTCATATCGATCACTCGACCGGGCTCGTGCAGTGGCGGCAGCTGATCTCGGGACTGATGCGGCCGATGATCGTTGTAGTGCCGCTCGAATTCGGCAAGTACCCGGCGCAGATGCCGCTCACCATGGACCAACACGTGGTCCAGGCACTCACGCCATAGTGTCCCAGCGAACTGCCGCCAGTTCGGCGAGGCCTTACGCGGTGCCGGGCCGAGCCCGGCCGGCCCAGTCCGGCCGTGGATGAGCGACCTGGCGCCGGAGCACCGCCACCTCATGCCGCAGTACGAGAATTTCCACTTCCTTGGAAGCGTCGCTGCGGGCCAACAGCATCAGCCAGCCCACAACCCGGACGAAGACCAGATACAGCAGACGGAAGCACACGAGGAGGGAGGATAAGTACGCCTGCCGCTTCACCGGCCGTGAGGCGTTCCCGAAGGGAGACAACCGTGGCTGACGACCGGTCCAAGGTCATTGATTTGATGGCCCCCGAAAAGAAGATGGGTGTAGCTCTTTTGCAGTGAGTGTCTGACCTGGGCCTTTGCGGACGTGACTGTTTGATCCGGGAACCGCCTTTTACTGTGAGTGCAAAGGTGTGAGGCGGTGGTGACGATGGGCTCGTTGCTGGGGGAACTGGCGCGGCGTGAAGCCGTGGTCCGGCAGCGGATCGAGGAAATCCACGAGCAGATCGCCGCGCTGGCGTCACAGCTGGAGGACGAGCAGGACCGGTTGTCACGGCTGACGATCACGCGGGAGACCGTGGAGGAGATCCTGGGCGAAGCAGCCCGGCCGCTCGATGAGCCCGAAGGACAGGTCGGCCTCGCCGGGGCGGGCGCAGCGCCGGTGCGGCCGCCGGTGCTGGGTGTGGTGACGGTGCCGCCGTGGCGGCCGGGCATGAAGGCGGGGGTGCTGCCGCGCGCCTACCGGGACGCGGTGGAGATCATGGCCGATGCCGGTGCGGCGATGCGTGCCGGGCAGATCGCGGTGGCGATGGGATTGCCAGATGAGGCCGCCAAGCGGGAGGGGCTGCGGTCCAAGCCAAAGCGGCTGATGGAACGCGGCTGGGCGCGGAAGAGGGGCCGGGATTGTTCACGGTGACCGATCCGGTGGCTCGCGAGGTGGCCGAGCAGGATGGCGCGGCGTCACGGGACGCAATCGCGCCGTCACCGGGCGGGTGATTGTGGCGGGGCTCTCCCGCCGTCAGGTTCGAAGGTGCGAACCCAACCGTTCCCGACGAAGGAAGAGCCCTGTGCAAGCACCGTACGACACCGGCCTCACCGCTGACGTCTTTGCGGAGGCGAAGAACACATTCAACTGTCTCATCGGATACCTCGCCGATGCGGCGACCGGGACGCTGCCCCATGACCGGCTGGAGGAGACGATCGTCGAGCAGGGGCGGGAGCTGCAGCGCCGGCTGCTGCAGGCGCACCTTGATCTGCGGGCGCTGCGCGAGCTGCGGCACGTTCCGGACGCGGCTGGCGGCCGGGGAGAAGGCGGCCCGCAAAAGGATGGCGACCTTGGGGGTGGTCTACGACGCCGAACCGGCGCCGCGGCGGCCGCACGATGTGATCGCCGTCCCGGGCGGGCGAGCCGGTCAGCGCCGGCCGCGGGCCCGGCCGCGCGCGATGCGCAAGTGGCTGTGCGGCTCGGTCATCACCGGCCCCGGCGCTGTGATCGCCAAGGTGTTCAACCATGCCGAGGCCCGCGACCCCGGCCATGTCCGTCCCTGGGTCGTACTCGTCGACGGGGCCCGGCACCAGCTCGATCTGATCGCGTCGCAGGCCGCCCGCCGCGGCATCCGCGTCCACATCGTGATCGACTTCGTGCACGTACTGGAGAAATTATGGGCTGCTGCGTGGAGCCTGTATCCGCCCGCCGCGCCGGCCGCGGAGGACTGGGTCGCCTCCCACGCCCTGGCCCTGCTGGCCGGGCACACCGGTCATGTCATCAGCGCGCTGGCCGCCCAGGCCGCCACCGTCGGCGCCCGGCGTCGCGACGGCATCGACGCCTGCATCCGCTATCTGTCCAACAACGCCGAGCACCTGCGCTATGACCAGGCGCTCGATGCGGGATGGCCGATCGCGACCGGAGTGATCGAGGGCGCGTGCCGTCATCTGATCGCCGACAGGTTCGACCTGGCCGGGGCACGCTGGGGCCTGGCCGGAGCCGAAGCGGTGCTGAAACTCCGCGCGTTGGTCGCCAACGGTCACTTCGAGGAGTACTGGAGTTTCCACCTCGCCCGGCAGCACGAGCGTGTTCATCAGAGCGGTTACCAGGACGGATACGCCCTCACGGCTTGATCGCTTCAGTCACCCATCTCGCCGCAGGGCCTCAGTCCGACTCGCCGAGGTCACGGGCGATCCAGCCCGGTGTGTCGAAGCGCACGGGCTGCCTGCCCACCAGCGCCGTCAGGTGCGCCTCGAAGGCTTCGAGCTCAGCGGCACCGATCTGCTGCCCCCACTGGTCGCGCAGCTCGTCGAAGATCGCTTCTCCCTGGCGCAACACCTTGAAGCCCAGCGCGGTGACCTGGAGGCGTTTGCGGCGGGCGTCGTTCGGGTCAGGGTCGCGTGCGACGTAGCCGCGCTCTTGCAGCACCGCGATGGTCCTTGCCGCCGACTGCTTGGAGATCGACAGGCGGCGGCCCAGTTCTGAGGCGCTGTCGGCGCCCGCGGCGATGGCCCGCATGGCGAAGTCGTGGACGGGACGCACGTCCTCGTGGCCGCGCTGGGCCAACTCGGAGATCGCGGCGTCCACAAGCGTGCGGAAGCCCCCCAGCAGCAACAACGCAAGATCGGCGCCAGCGCGAGACATGGGAGAAGACTACGGCACCGACTGGACAAAAGACAGTCAGAGTGTCTATATTTCGACACCCTGACTGTCGAATTGAGGAGAGGCATGACCATCACGCCAGCCGGTACCACGCTGCCGGGGATCACCCACCACCGCGCCGAGGTCAACGGGACCACGCTGCACTACGTTGCCGCCGGAACCAGCGGATCCCCGATCCTGCTGGTCCACGGGTTCCCCGAGACCTGGTGGACCTTTCACAAGCTCATCCCCCTGCTTGCGGTTGCCCACCGCGTCTTCGCCGTCGATCTGCGCGGCTTTGGCGACTCGGACAACGGGCCGGGAGAGTACGACAGCACGACCTCGGCCGAAGACCTCCACCTGCTGATCGCGCACCTCGGCGTCGGCCCGGTCCACCTCACCGGGCAGGACATCAGCGGCGCGACCGTCTTCCGCCTGGCCACCACGCATCCCGAGGACGTGCTCAGCCTCACCGCCATCGAGATGGGCCTGGCCGGATTCGGCCTCGAAGCGCTGGCCGACGTCACCCGCGGCGGCGCCTGGCACATCGGGGTCCTCGCCGCACCTGGCATCCCCGAACTGCTGCTGGCCCGCCGCGAACGCGAGTTTCTCAGCCAGTACGCGTTCCCGGCCATGAACGCGACCCCGGGAGCGATCACCGACGCCGACATCGACGAGTTCGCCCGCACCTACTCACGTCCTGACGGCTGGCGCGGCGCGATCGGCCTCTACCAGTCAATGCTGCGGGAAGGCCCCCAGATCAGGGCCCTCGCGGAATCTACTAGGTTGAAGAGGCCTGTACTGGCGGTCGGCGCCGGCGGCGGTCCCTTCACGGCACGCACCATGTCCCAGGCCGCGTCGACCGAGATCAGTTCCGTGCAACTCGGCGGCGTGGGCCACTACGCCGCGATGGAGGCCCCCGAGGCGCTGGCGAAGGCGGTTCTCGGTTTCATCGAAGGCGTCGACGCCGCCTGATGGTCTTAAGAAGGTGTTTTTCGCTAGACCATCATGAATCGTGATCACGAAACCGATGCTTCAAGGGATCATCGGTTACCCCGGAAGAATGGGGACGCGGACGATAGGCACGCTGGTAGGCGGGCTCACCTAACGTCTGACGGGCCTGGTCTTCGCAGGCTTGGCGGGCGGCGACCCACCCGGGGGACCTTCGAACCTCCGGCAAGCAAGAACCCCCGCCCAACCACCACCACGGCGCATCACGGTGACAAGCCACTGCCGCCCGCCCCTTGCCCTCTACCGGGCGATCTGCCGGCGGACCTGCTAGGTCAGGGCGAACAGCCCCCGGTTCATCCTGGGCCAGCCAGCCCCGTTCCACCAGCCGCCTCAGCTTGCCCCGCAGACCCTCCACCGCCGCGGCAGACTCACCCCGCCCCAACGCTGAGGAGATCTTCCCGGCCCGCATCGCCCACCCGGCATCGGCCAGCACCTCCAACACATCCCGATACGCCCGGGGCAACACCGAAGGCTCCACTTTCGGACACCAGGACGGCGCCGTCACCACGCCCCGCCGCACCACCTCGGCCGCGCTGTCCTGTCCGTCATGCCGCGTTGCGGACTCAGCATCCCCACCCGCCAGGACCGGGTCCGCGATCAGCCGGCCCGCCTCGCCCAGGATCTCCTCCATCACCTCCTGCGCGACCAGCAGCCCAGACAGCCGAGTCTCCTCAGCCTCCAGCCGCGCCCGCACCTCGGCGAGCTGTTCACCCAGCTCCTCAATCCACTGCCGGGACTCGGCCTGCCGCCGCGCCAGTTCCTCCAGCAACGAAGCCATCGCCGCCACCGCCTCGCACGCCTACACCCACAGTAGAAGGCGGTTTCACGATCAAACAGCCAGGACAGCAAACGCCCAGCTCAGCAGGTCACTGTAGAAGAGCTACACCCAAAGAAGATCCTGGTCCTGGAGCACTTCGCCGAGGGAGACCCCCACGGGTTCGCTGAGGCGGTCCGTGAGGCCCGCATGCGGTACGAGCGAGCGGACGGCTATCGGGATAGTGGCGCGCGCAAACTCCTCACCGCACCCGAGGTCACCCCGGCCGTCCACTCCGCCTGCGAGGTCACAGCCGCCGCCAGCTCCGCTCCCGCCGCGCCACCGTCGCCGCCCTTCCTTCTGCGCCGGCTCGATGGCCTCAGCGATCCGCCCCCACCGTGGTCGTGCCCTGGGCGAGGGACGACGCGGAGACCATGGAGGCTCAGCCCCGGCTGCTCCAAGCCCTGGAATCGGCCCTGGGGAACGTCATCGGTTCTGATCGGCACAACCGCCCCTGGGTGCGGCAGGGCCCAGCCGACCTGGAACAGTTCGCCACGGCCCTGCCGCAGATCGCGCGGACAGCTGTCACGCGCCACCTATGGCGCCCGCCGGCCTACCCTCCCTCCGGCCGGTCTCCCCTCGAACGCCCCAGGCTCCAGGGCCCCCTCGACCCCTTCGAGCCCGGGTGATGGCGGTCCATGGCACCGGCCTCCAGCCTGCGCAGGTGAGGTGCACGGCTCTCCGACCTCGTCACGTGGAGCTGCGGACGATCAGTTCGGTGGGGAGGATGACCGAGGAGATCGGGCCGCCGTCGATCTGGCGGAGTAGCAGGCGGACGGCGGCCCGGGCCTGGTCCTCCGCCGGGCTGCGGACCGTGGTGAGCGGCGGAGTCGCGTACGAAGCGGCCTCGATGTCGTCGAATCCGACCACCGCGACGTCGTCGGGCACCCGGCGGCCGGCCTCGTGCAGGACGCTCAGCGCCCCGATCGCCATCAGGTCGCCGGCCGCGAAGACGGCGTCCAAGTAGGAGTCGTCCTGGAGCAGCTCGCGCATCGCCCTCGCACCCGACGCCCGGGTGAGGTCGCCCATGGCGACGACCGACCTGCGGCCGGCGTCACGCAGGGTGTCGCGGTAGCCCGCGAGCCGGTCGTGCGCGGCGGCGCTCTCCAGCGGCCCGCAGATCATGGCGATCCGGCGCCGGCCCTGGCCGAGCAGGTGGGTGACCGCCGCCCTCGCGCCGCCGGTGTCGTCGCCCCCGACGTACGGGACGGCCAGGGAGGCGGCGGGCCTGCCCAGGGACACCATGGGGACGCCCGTGCGGGCCAGCTCGCTGAGCAGCGGGTCCGCGCCCCGGCCCGGCACGATCACGATGCCGTCGACGTGCCCGGCGACGACGTACTTCTCGACGCGCCGGCGGCTGTCCCGCGAGCCGCCGAGCATCAGCGTGACCTGCTTGCCCGCCTCCTCCAGCGCGTGCCCCGCCGACCGGACCACCGCCGAGAACAGCGGATCGTCCCCCGCCGCCCCAAAGCGCGGGCCGTCTGGATCTTCACCGGGAGAGCTGCCGGTTCCGAGGGGAGAGTCGAGTACGACCAGGCCGACGGTGTCCGTGCGCTGGGTCACCAGGCTCCGGGCCGCGGAGTTCGGCACGTAGCCGAGCTCGTTGACGGCGTCCATGACGGTCTCGCGGGACTCCGGGCTGACCGTGGCCTGGCCGTTGATCACCCGGGACACCGTCGACCGTGACACGCCCGCCCGTGCCGCGACCTCCTCCAGGGTGGGACGCCTGGCACGTTCCTTCCACACCCCGTTGCGCCGGATCACCTCGCGGTACCACAGCGCGCTGTCCTTGAGCAGCCTGCGCTGGGTCTCGAAGTCGACGTGGACGATGCCGAAGCGCTTGTTGTACCCCTCGGCCCACTCGAAGTTGTCCAGCAGCGACCAGACCAGGTATCCGCGCAGGTCGGCTCCGGCCTCGATGGCGGCGTGCGCCGCACGCAGGTGGCCCTCGATGAAGGCGGTGCGGTCGGTGTCGTGCACGCGGTCGCCGGTCACCACGTCCTCGAAGGCGGCGCCGTTCTCCGTCACCAGCAGGCCCACCTCCGGGTAGTCCCGCGCGAGCCGCAGCAGGAGCTGGGAGAGGCCGGTCGGCACGATCGGCCAGCCCATGGCCGTCGTCGGGGCGTAGGCGCCGGTGAACTCGATGTCCTCGGTGCCGGGGTAGGCGGGGTTGGCCGGCTCGCCGGGCCCGGATCGGACGACGCAGGGGGTGTAGTAGTTGACCCCGAGCAGGTCGATGGGCTGGTTGATGACCGCCAGGTCGCCGTCGTGGATGTGGGCGAGGCCGGCGAAGCGCTCGACGATCGGCAGCACCCTGGCCGGATACTCGCCGCGCAGCACCGGGTCGAGGAACTGCCGGTTGATCAGCGAGTCCACCCGGTCGACCGCCTCGGCGTCCTTGGGGGACAGGGTGAGGGCGGGGTCGTTCACCTGTCCTGGGGTGAGCACGGGCGCGAGGTTGAGCGTGAGCGTGATCTCGCGGGCGCCCGCGCCGCGCAGCGCCTGTACGCCGAGCCCGTGGGCGAGCAGCAGGTGGTGGGAGGCGCGGAAGGCGTCCGCCGAGGAGGTGCGGCCCGGCGCGTGCACGCCGATGCCGTACCCGAGGAAGGCCGCCACCCACGGCTCGTTGATGGTCATCCAATTGCCGACACGGTCGCCGAGCCGGTCGTGGACGACCGCGGCGTAGTCGGCGAACCGGTAGGCCGTGTCCCGCCGAGCCCAGCCGCCGAGATCTTCGAGCGCCTGCGGAAGATCCCAGTGGTAGAGGGTCACGTACGGCTCGATGCCCGCCTCGAGCAG
Organism: Sphaerisporangium perillae; assembly: GCF_023276435.1. Taxonomy (GTDB): domain Bacteria; phylum Actinomycetota; class Actinomycetes; order Streptosporangiales; family Streptosporangiaceae; genus Sphaerisporangium; species Sphaerisporangium perillae. The sequence continues at coordinate 149,024 of NZ_JALLPO010000013.1, read as the reverse complement.
GTTGTCCACCAGTCGCTCGTAGAAGTCCAGGCCCGCCGCGTTGACCGGGCCGGAGCCGCTCGGCTGCACCCTGGACCAGGCCACCGAGAACCGGTAGACCTCCAGGCCGAGCCGCTCCATCAGGCGGATGTCGTCCGCGTACCGGTGATATTGGTCGCAGGTCACCTCGCCGGTGTGGCCGTCCGCGATCGCGCCGGGCCTGTCGCAGAAGGTGTCCCAGATCGACGGGCCCCGGCCGTCCTCCCGCACGGCCCCCTCGACCTGGTAGGCGCCCGTGGCGGCACCCCAGATGAACCCATCGGGGAAGGCGAGCGTCTGTCCCCTGGTCGCGATGCTCGTCGCGGACATCGTTCGACGACTCCTGTCTGCCGTTGTGCCGGAGGCCGGTCGGCTGCGGCCACAATGTGAGGGAACAGCGGCAGAGCCATTCTCGCCGTCCCGATCAGCGAGCGCACGTCAAAATCGGCGGGAAACGCCCGAGATGCCTGATACGTCAGGGATGCCGAGAACAAGCCGGGAACAAGGAGTGAGCCGCCGGAGGTTGGGCACCGGCGAGGCACCGTTCGACCATGAAGGAGTTCAGGCCATGCATGCCATCGTCGTCGCCGACCCCGGAGGGTCCTCCGCGCTCACCTACACCGAGGTGCCCGATCCCGTGCCCGGGCCCGATGACGTGCTGGTCGACGTCAAGGCGATCGGGGTGAACTTCATCGACGTCTACCACCGCGAGGGGCGCTACTCCGTCCCGACGCCGTTCGTCCCCGGTTCGGAGGGCGTGGGCACCGTCGCGGCCGTCGGGGCGAACGTGACCGACGTCGCGCCCGGCGACCGGGTGGGCTGGCACGGAGTGCTGGGCGCCTACGCGGAGAAGGCCGTCGTACCGGCGGCGAGAACGATCCCGCTGCCGGAAGGGCTGGACTTCGAGCAGGCGGCGGCCGTGCTCCTCCAGGGCCTCACCGCCCACTACCTGACCCACTCGACGTACGCGGTGAAGAGCGGCGACGACACGCTCGTCCACGCGGCGGCGGGCGGGATGGGGCTCCTGCTCACCCAGATGATCAAGCTCCGCGGCGGCCGGGTGATCGGCACGGTCTCGACCGAGGAGAAGGAGAAGCTGGCGCGGGACGCCGGGGCCGACGACGTGATGCGCTACGAGGGCTTCGCCGAGGCGGTGCGCGAGCTGACCGGCGGCCAAGGCGTCCACGTCGTGTACGACGGCGTCGGGGCGAGCACCTTCGAGGGGAGCCTCGCCTCGCTGCGCCGGCGCGGCCTGCTGGCCCTGTACGGCGCGTCGAGCGGGCCGGTGCCGCCGTTCGACCTGCAGCGGCTGAACCCGGCCGGCTCGCTGTACGTGACCAGGCCCACGCTGGCCCACTACACCGCCACCCGCGAGGAGCTGCTGGAACGGGCCGATGAGGTGCTCGGCTGGGTGGCCTCCGGGGCCCTCAAGGTGCACATCTCCGCCCGCTACCCGCTGGCCGACGCCAAGAGGGCGCACGACGACCTCGAAGGCCGCCGGACGACCGGCAAACTTCTGCTGATCCCCTAGCGGGGCGACCCCCGCCTTCGACCCGGTCCCGGCTCCACGTCCGCCCGATCCGATGCCCGCACTCGGCGCCGCGGTCACCCGATCCGATGCCCGCACTCGGCGCCGCGGTCACCCGCCGGACGTGACCAGGCCGACGATCAGGACCGCCAGGTAGATGCCTCCGGCGATCGCGATCACGTGCAGCGCGATCGCCCAGGCGCGTAGCGCCGTCTCGTTCTTCATGGTGTCCCCTTCCGCGGCCGTCAATGGGAGCCGTTGAGCAGGCGGGCCTTGGCCGCGGCGTACTCGGCGTCGTCGAGCCTGCCGGCCGCGTGGAGCGCGGCCAACCGCTCGAGCCGGTCGACCAGGTCATCGGCGCCGGCCGGAGCGTCCACCGGGGTCAGGCCGACGAAGCGCGACCGCGGACCGCCGTAGGTGTCGCGCGGCGGAGCGTCCCGAGGTGGCGCGTCCTGGGGTGACGCCTCCCAGGAGGGCGCGCCGCGCGGGGCGTCGTTCTCGCCGGGCAGCACCACCGAGGTCGTCCACCGTAGGTGTCCCGGGCCTGTCGCCCGCGCCGGGGACGGCGTTGCGGGCCGCGGCGACCTCCCCCAGAAGACGGCGCGCCGCGCGTCCTTACCGAACAGGGCGAGCAGCGGCAGCCCGCCCATCAGCCCGAAGACGATCGCGCAGACCATGAACCCCCACTCGACCTCGGGCCCCGAGAGGGCGCCCTGGAGGAAGTTCCAGCCGAGGCTGAGGAACAGCGCGGGCCAGGCGAGCGGCGCCCAGCGCGGCCCCACCGGCAGGACGCTGACGGCGTAGACGCCCAGCGCCACCACGCCGCCGACGATCGAGACCGGTATGAGCCACGCGCCGTCCGGGCACGGGGTGGCGACGACGTACGGCCCACCGGAGGCACAGCTTCCGCCGATGCTCATGAGCTGGCGCGAGGTCAGGAACAACATGGTCAGGCAGCAGGTCAGGCCGCCTAACCCCAGGAGGATCCCAATCGACTTGCGGATCAGCTGAGGGGGGGTGATCACGCTCCGTATAGTAGGGCACCATTCCCATAAGGGGACAGGGCTTATCAAGCCGGTACATCACATCTTCTCGCCCTCTTCTCGGCCGGGACCGAAGCACCCACGGAGGTCGCGGGCCGGCGCGTTCAGGGAGCGGGGTCGGCGGGCCAGCCGAGCAGGCGGGCGCCGAGGACGGCGGTCTCCAGCGTGAAGCGCTGGGTCGGATCGTCGGGCGAGAAGCCGGTGAGCCGGCGGATCCGCTCCAGCCGGTAGGTGACCGCCCGGGTGCTGATCCCGAGCTTGCGCGCCGCGGCCGTCTGGTTGCCCTGCGCGCCGAACACCGCCTCCAGGGTCGAGAGCAGAGGTTCGGGGCCGCCCCGCGCGTCCAGCAAAGGGCTGAGCACCGTGGCGACGAGATCCTCTATCGCCTCCCTGTCACGCAGCAGCACCGGGAAGACCAGCAGGTCCGAGGCTTTGAGCACCTGCGGCCGCAGCCCCAGCCGCTCGCCCAGCCCGATGGCGTCACTCGCCTCGCGAAAGGAGGTCACCACGCCTCCCGGCCCGCGATGCGGGCGGCCGACGCCCACCCGCCAGCCCGGGTCGAGGTTGCCGCGCACGTGGTGGGTGAACTCTCCGGTGGCCGCGGTCAGGGTGCCGGGCGCGACGCAGACCAGCAGGCCGTCGCGGGCCGCGATCAGGATGTTGTGCGAGCCGAACCGGGCGATGAGAGCCTGCTCGATGCGCCGGACGATCGGGTCGCCCTCGCTGATCGGCTTGGTGTCCCGCGCCACCGCGACGACGTACGCCTCGGCCAGCCGCAGCCCGAAATGCTCGGCACGCTCGGCCAGCCGGTCCGCGCGTCCCTGCAGCAGATCGCCGATGAACTCCCGCCGCGCCTGGTCCTCGTGCCGGAGCGCCCGCAGCTGTGCCTCCTCGTACCCCTCGAAATAGGCCCCCAGCGCCCGCCGCACGGCACCGAGGACGGTCGCCTCGGCGGGGCGGGAGGTCAGCTCGGAGGCGAGCAGGCACGCGTCGGCGAGGGAGCGCATCGGCACACCACGTTCGGCGGCAGCCGTCCCGAGCGCGCGCAGCTCCTCGACGACGTCCCGGCCGGGTAAGCGGCCCGTGGACGAGGCGGCGGTCAGCACCGGAAGGTACCCGCCGAGCAGGTCGGCGGGCACCCCGGTGGCCTCGCTCACCTGAGCGAGAACGTCCATCACACTCCTACATCGCGCCGGTCGAAGGAGAGGACGGCGGTCAGGGTCAGCACGGCCGTCGCGGCCAGCAACACCAGGTAGTCCCCGATCGGGAAGCCGTTGACCAGCGGGTTTCCCTCACTGTAGTAATGGAACGGCGAGAACACGTTCAGCCATTTCATCACCTCGACGTCGGCGGACAGCGCGTTGACCACGTACCCGACGACCGCGTACGCGCCGGCGACCGACATGGCCAGGGCCTTCTTGCCGGTCGCCGCCCCCACGGCCAGCGCGAGGGTACCGAAGAGCAGGACGAGCAGGTACAGGCCGGTATGCGCGGCGAGGATCCTGTCGAAGGAGACGTCGAGACCCACCGCCGAGCCGAGGATGGCCAGCACGGCGAGCGAGACCACCGCGACCACGAGGAGCGCGACGGCCAGGCCCGCGAAGCGCTCCAGGACCAGCCGCTTGCGGTCGACCGGCAGCGTGAGGGTCAGCTCCAGCGTCCCGGACTCCTCGGGCGCCGCGAGGGCCCTGTTGGCCAGGACCACGGCGCACATGGTGAACAGGAGGGGCACGAAGAGCTGGTAGACGACCGCCTGGAGGAACCCGGTGCCGCTGGTGATGTTCTCCAGGCCGCCCATGAGCTTGCGAACGCCGTCGGGGTACTTGGCGAGCGCCGCCTGGCTGTAGAAGTCGGGGTTTTCCCGCATTTGCGGGAAGAAAGAGGTGTACATCCCGCTAAAGAGGCAGATGCCGATGGTCCAGCCGATGAGCGCGCGCCGGTAGTCGCGCAGCGTCTTACGCACCAACAGGGGCATGGTGCACATCCTCGCTGTAGTAGGTGAGGAAGATCTCCTCCAGGTCGGGCTCCGCGGAGACCATGTGGACGACCGTGAAGCGCGCCGCCGCCTTGATGAGCGCGTCCGGGCGGCCGTCGATCGTACAGCGCAGGCTCGCGCCCTCCACCTTCAGCTCGCGCACCCCCGGCAGGTCACGGAACGCCTCCTCGGGGACCGGCGCGTCGAAGTGCAGCTCCACCTTGCGCACCGCCTTCTCGCGCAGCGCCGCGATGTCCTCCACCGCGACCAGCCGCCCCCGCCGCACGATGCCCACCCGGTCGGAGACATGCTCCACCTCGGCCAGCACGTGCGACGACATCAGCACCGTCCGGCCCGCCGTACGGACCTCACGGACCATCGCCAGGAACTCCTGCTGCACGAGCGGGTCCAGTCCGCTGGTCGGCTCGTCGAGGATCAGGAACTCGGGCTCATGCATGAACGCCTGGATGAGGCCGACCTTCTGCTTGTTGCCCTTGGACAGCTGCCCCATCCTGACGGACAGGTCCGCCTCCAGCCGCTCCGCGAGCGCCTCGATCCGCCCCTTGGCCACGCCGCCCCTGACCCCCGCCAGGAACTCCAGGTACTCGCTCGCCTTCTCCCGGCCTTCCAGCGCCAGCTCACCCGGCAGGTAGCCGATCCTGCCGCGGATCGCCGCGTCCCGCGGGTCGGCGCCGAGCACCCGGGCCAGGCCGCGCGTGGGGCGGATCACATCCAGGAGCAGCCGGATCGTCGTCGTCTTCCCGGCACCGTTCGGGCCGAGGTACCCGAACACCTCACCGGGATGGATCTCGAGGGTCAGATCCTCGAGCCCCCGGCGCTTACCGTAGAACTTCGTCAGCCCCTCGGTCTCCACCACTGCTGTCATGCACCGAATCTTGACGCCCCGGCGCCCGGCACGACAGGAGCACACCAGGACACTTGCGCCCCCGTTCCCTTCCCGAACCCGGCAACCCACCCCCAAAAAAGCTCTACCACCCCACCCCCGCCCCGGGCACACCCATCCGACCGCCCCACCACCTTCCGCCCCGGTGTGGTGGTCGGGTGACTGGCGCCGCGGCGGCGAGACGGGGTACGGCGATGCCGGCGCCACCGTACGGTGGGGAACCGGCGAAGGTTCGAAGGGGCGCCGGGGCTAGCCGATGGCGCAGGCGCCCGTGCCGCCGGGGAGGCGGTGGCGGTAGCGGGCGATCAGGCGGTAGACCGCCTCGGCTGCCCAGCTCACCGGGGGCGCCATCATGACCAGGCCCGCCGCACGCCACCACGGCCTGGGTTGCAGCGCGAGCAGCACGGCGACGGCACGCGCTCCCGAGGCGCGGAGCCCGTGCGGGCCGAGCAGCTGCACCGACCGGGTCACCTCGTCCAGGGTCAGACCATGATCGGCAAGGTCGAGCTCCTGCCAGGCGCTCACGCGCGGCATGAGAGGGAGATGCCGGCGCCCGAATTCCACGCACCGCCGGCAGAACCCGCAGTCGCCGTCATACACCAGCATCCGACGATTCTCGCACACGCCTTCGAGCCACCACGGGCACGCCTTCGAGCCACCACGCGCACACGCGTTCAAGCCGCCACGGGCACGCGTTCAAGCCGCCACGGGCACGCGTTCGAGCCGCCGCTACCAGGGCCGCTGGAGGCCGGCCATTCGCTGGTGGTACTCATCCTCGCTGATCTCGCCCGCGGCGTACCGGAGCCGCAGGATCTCACGGGGGTCGGACTGATCGGGCCTGCGCGGGCTCAGTGCCCGCGTGACCAGCACGATGACCGCCACCAGCACCGCCGCGCCGACGGCGAGGACGGCGACGACGATCAGAAGCGCGAGCGCACTCATGGTGTTCCTCCGGGAGGCAGCGTGAGCAGGCCGGCCGGCGCGCCCTTCTCCACGAGCGCGAGCAGCGCGTCGGTATCCACATACTGCTCGATCAGATCACCGAGCGCGTCCAGATGACGCTCTCTGAGCGCCGCGAACGAGATCCCCGGCGTGGGGACGAAGTCACGGCCCGCTGTGGAGGCGACGTCGGTGAGGAAGGCGCGGCGGAAGTCGTCGTTCTCCAGGGCGCCGTGCCAGGTGGTCCCCCACACCGCGCCGGCCCGGCAACCGTCGAGGAACGGCTCCGCGCCCGCGCCGTCCATGACCGTCACGATGCCGTGGTGGATCTCGTAGGCGGCGACGCGGCAGCCGTACGCCTCGCCTACCGGCCGGGACAGGGTCTTGTCCGCGGCGAACTCGACGGTCACGGGCAGCAGGCCAAGGCCCTCCACCAGCCCGGCGCCCGACTCCACCTCGTCGCGGATGGACCGGGCGAGCATCTGGTACCCGCCGCAGACGCCGAGGATCGGCCCGCTTCGGGCGAGGAGCGCCGCGGCCAGGCCGGTACGGCGCAGCCATTCCAGGTCGGCGACCGTGGCGCGCGACCCGGGCAGGATCACCAGGTCCGCCTCGTGGAGCTCGGCGATCTCGGCGGGCGAGGTGACGAACCGGACCACCACGCCGGGCTCGGCGGCGAGAGCGTCGACATCGGTGAAGTTGGAGATCCTCGGATACCGGACCACCGCCACCCGCAGGACCTCCGAGGTCCCCGACCGAAGATCCCCGGCCGTCCCCGTCCCCGCCGCCATCGTGGGGAGCCGGCCGTCCAGCGCGAGGGAGTCCTCCAGGTCCATCCAGAGCCCGTCGAGCCAGGGCAGCACCCCGTACACCGGGCGTCCGGTCAGCTGCCGCAGCATGTCGAGCCCGGGTTCGAGCAGCTCGGCCGCGCCTCGGAACTTGTTGATCAGGAACCCGCTGATGAGCGCCTGATCTTCGGCGTCGAGCAGGGCGAGGGTCCCGTAGAGCGAGGCGAAGACGCCGCCCCGGTCGATGTCCCCGACGACGACCACCGGGACGTCGGCCGCACGTGCCAGCCCCATGTTCGCGATGTCGCCCCGGCGCAGGTTGATCTCCGCCGGGCTGCCCGCACCCTCGCAGACCACCACGTCGTACGACGAGCGGAGCCGGTTGAACGACTCCAGGGCGACCGTTCTGAGGTGGTCCCTGTACGTGCCGTACTCCATGGCGTCCACATCGGCGAGCGGCCTGCCCAGCACCACGACCTGGCTGCGCCGGTCACTGCCGGGCTTGAGCAGGATGGGGTTCATGTCGGCCGTCGGCTCGACGCCCGCCGCCTGCGCCTGGGCCACCTGCGCCCGCCCGATCTCGGCGCCGTCGGCGGTCACGAAGGAGTTCAGCGACATGTTCTGCGCCTTGAACGGCGCCACGCGCACGCCGCGGCGGGCCAGCCACCGGCAGATTCCCGCCGTGACGACGCTCTTGCCGGCGTCCGAAGCCGTACCCGCCACCAGCAACGTCCCTTTGACCACCGTACGACCATGCCTCACCGGCGGCGCCGGCGCCACGCGTGCAGGGCCCATGCCGAGGCGACGGCGAGCCCGGCCGACGCGAGGTTCACCGCACGCGCGAGCCGTACGGACCTGGCGATGTCGCCGACCTCGGGCCTGCGGCCGTCCCCCAGCTCGGGACGGTGCTCCACCCGGCCGCCGTAGTCGTTGCGCCCGCCGAGCCGCACGCCCAGCGCCCCGGCGAACGCCGCCTCGCACCGCCCGGAGTTCGGGCTCGGATGCCGGCGTCCGTCCTTGCGCAGAACGGTCGCCGCCTCGCGGGGAGATCCGCCCACCAGCGGGGCCAGCACGCATGCCAGCGCCCCGGTGACGCGGGCGGGGATGTAGTTGGCCACGTCGTCCAGCCGGGCGGCGGCCCAGCCGAACTTCTCATAGCGCTCCGATCGGTGTCCGACCATCGCGTCGAGCGTGTTGATCGCCCGGTAGGCCAGCAGCCCGGGCACGCCCGCCACGGCACCCCACGCGAGCGGCGCCACGACGGCGTCGGAGGTGTTCTCCGCGATCGACTCGACCGTCGCCCGGGCCAGCTCGCCCGTGGACAGGCCGGACGGGTCCCGCCCGCACAGATGCGGCAGCCTCGCGCGCGCGGCCGCCAGGTCGCCCGACTCCAGGGCGCCGGCCATGAACGCACCCTCGCGGGCCAGGGTGGTGCCGCCGAGCACCGCCCAGGTGGCCGCCGCGGTGAGCGCCGCGCGGGCTGCGGGCCTCCGCCGGGTCAGGCGCTCGGCCGCCACGCCGAGGAGCGTCACCGAGCCGACGCACACCCCCACATGTGCCACGCCCGGGCCACGCGCCTTCCCGTACAGGCGGTGCTCCACGGCCGCCGCGGCACGGCCGAACACCGCGACGGGATGGACGCCGCTGCGCGGGTCGGCGAACACGGCGTCCAGGGCGACCCCGGCCAGCAACCCGACGGTCCTGGCGCTCCACGGAGATCGCGAAACAGGAGGGGTCGAGGCGGCGAGCGGGGAGGACGGACGTGAGACTCGGGTCACCAAGGCCGGCGGCCTAGCGCAGGTGGGCATCGAGCTCTTCCCAGTGGTCGTCCAGCCAGGCGGCCGCTCTGCGGATGCGCTCACCCGCGCCTTCCTGCCACATTCGAGCCCAGCCCCCGCCGTCCCTCATGGCCCGCGATCGCATGGCCAGGTAGGAGCGGTCGAACCGGAGCCGGGTCACCTCCAGGAGCCGGCGTCGGTCGCGCGCCGAGAAGCCGTACGCGTCGCAGAACAGCCTCAGGCGCGTGCCCACGTCCAGCCCGTGCTGCAACGGGTCACGATCGATGGGGTCCGCGATCGGCGCCCAGTGCCGGAGGGTGGTCGCCACGTCGAACAGCCGGGTCGTCGGCCGTGCCATGTCGAAGTCGATCAGCGCCCACGGCTTTCCGTCGCGAAATATCACGTTTTCTGGGGTTATGTCGCAATGCCCCACCTGCTCGGGCAGGGCGTCTTCCTCGGATCCGTCAGCCCACACGGCGTCCGACGGAGGCACGAACCCCTCGACCGCGTCATGGAACCGGCGCACCAGCTTGGCCAGCTCGACGAGCGCCTCGTCACTCACCGCGTGCGGCCGGAGCGGACGGAGCGCCGCCTCTCCCGGAACGAAGGACAGGATCTCTCGCCCTCGCTCATCGACGCCGAACACGCGCGGCGCCCCCTCGAACCCCACCGATTCCAGATGGCGCAGCAAGGCATGCACAGCGGGGCTCGTCGGTCTCATCGGCCGGCGCACGGTGTCGCCCACGCGCACGACCCCCTCCGTCACATCACCGCCATAGAGGCGGATCTCCGGAGAAGTGGTGCCGACGGACATGGCGCACCAGTATAGTCCCGCCACTCAGGCCACGTGAGCCGTCCGTCCATTTTCCAACCCCCCGACCAACCGGGCAGTCCAGGCATTCCCATCTGACATGATGCGATCATGCGCATAGGGACCCTTGGGGCAGCGCGGATCACCCCCACCGCACTGATCAAGCCGGCTCGTGCCGTCGACGGCGTCCAAGTGACGGCCGTCGCCGCCCGCGACCGGTCACGCGCGGAGGCCTTCGCCACCAAGCACGGCATCCCCGTCGTCCACGGCACCTACGCCTCGCTCCTCGCCGACCCGGCCATCGACGCGGTCTACAACCCGCTGCCGAACGCGCTGCACGCCGAATGGACGCTACGCGCGATCGAAGCGGGCAAGCACGTCCTCTGCGAGAAGCCCTTCACCTCCAACGCCGCGGAGGCCAGGACCGTCGCGGACGCCGCCGAGAAGTCCGGCCTGGTCGTGATGGAGGCGTTCCACTACCGCTACCACCCGCTGATGGAACGCGCGCTGGAGATCGTCCGTACTGAGCTGGGCGAGGTCCGCCACGTCGAGACCTGGATGTGCTTCCCGCTCCCCCGCTTCACCGACATCCGGTACTCGCTGGAACTCGGCGGCGGGGCGCTCATGGACGCCGGCTGCTACGCGGTCCACTGCCTGCGGACCCTAGGCCCCGGCGAACCGTCCGTCGTCTCCGCCGCGGCCCTGCTCCAGTCCCCCGGCGTCGACCGGGCCATGGCCGCCGACCTCCGCTTCCCCACCGGCGCGACGGGGCGCGTCCACGCCTCCATGTGGTCGGGGCAGCTCCTCAAGGTCGCCGCCCGCGTGGAAGGCGAGCGCGGCACACTGCAGATCACCAACTACGCCGCGCCGCAGTTCTTCAACCGCGTCGTGGTGTCGGTCGACGGCGTCCGGCGCCGGGAGCGCATCCCCGGCGAGGCCACCTACACCTACCAGCTCCGCGCGTTCGCGGCGGCCGTCCAGGAAGGGCTTCCTCCGCTGACGCCGCCCAGCGACTCGATCGCCAACATGACCGTCATCGACGACATCTACCGCAAAGCCGCCCTCCCCCTCCGCGGCACCCCGTCCTAACCTGCTCCCCTCCGCGGCACCGGCTCCTCCACCCTCCCCTCCGCGGCATCCCGTCCCAACCTCCCCTCTGCGGCATCCCGTCCCAACCTCCTCCACCTCTCAATCCGCCGTCCCCTTTCCACCGGCCCCAGGTTCGTCTGCCCCGCCGTTCCCCCACCGCGCCGCGCGTTGCCCCGCTCAATACCGTCTCAGGTGTCTACGGTGGCCCCATGCCGATCGCGCTGGCCTTCGCCGCCTTCGTCATGACTCTGCTGGGCGGGGTCGTCGCCCAGCGTGTCCGCGACAGGCGGCACATCGTGCTCGGTGCGGCAGCAGGGGTCATGCTCGGCGTGGTGGCGTTCGACCTCATCCCCGAAAGCCTGGAACTGTCCCCCTACCGCCTGCTCGGCGTGCCGGTACCGATGCTCGCGCTGGCACTCGGCTTCCTCGCCGTTCACACGCTCGAACGCTCCCTGGCGGTCCATGACCTGCCGGAAGGCCACTACGCGCATCACAGCCACCGGCACGCCGCCGTCGGCCTCGGAGCCGGATCGGCGCTGGTCGTCCACAGCTTCATCGACGGCACGGCCATCGGCGCCGCGTTCCAGTCAGGAGGGCAACTGGGCGTCGTGGTGGCCGTCGCCGTCATCGCGCACGACTTCACCGACGGCTTCAACACCTTCACCCTCACGACGCTGTACGGCAACGCGCGCCGCCGGGCCGTGACACTGGTGCTCCTGGACGCCGTCGCCCCCGTACTCGGCGCCTCCCTGACCTTCCTGATCCACATCCCCGAGCCGGCGCTGGCCGCCTACCTGGGCTTCTTCGGCGGCTTCCTGCTCTACCTGGCGACCTCCGACATCCTGCCCGAGGCCCACACCACCGACCATCCCACCCAGGCCACCCTCCTCGCGACCATCGGCGGCACCCTGTTCATGTGGCTGGTCATCGGCCTCGCCGCCCATCAGCCCATAGAATCCGGGTGAACGGACATGCTGGTGAGCGCCCCACCCAAGCGGTACGCGGACGCTCCCCAGATCATGCACAATTATCCGAGAGCGCCCTTAGCTCAGCTGGACAGAGCATCGGACTTCTAATCCGACGGTCGCAGGTTCGAATCCTGCAGGGCGCGCCATCTCGACCGGGCCATCTGCCCTCTGACCTGGCCTTTCTCCTTGATCGGCGATCATGGTCGCCTGCAGCCGGATGCCGCCGAATGCAGCCCTCAGCGGGTGTTCACGGGATATATGCGGGATGAAAATCTCGACGTTTCCCCAGGTCAGACCGGCAAATTGAAGGGCCACGGGGGTTCCCGCGGCCCTTGGAAGGTAGATCGCCATCATGCTGTGAGTGCCTCGGTTATCCGCTGGTTCGCGATGTCACACTGCCCGTCGATGCACTTGGCGTAGACCCTGAGCAGCACATCCATGCTGTACCCGGCCCGTTCGACCACGTCGGGCGCGCGCACCCCGGAGTTGAGCCAGAGCGAGTCGGCCGCGTGCCGCAGGTCGTACGGCCTGCCGGCCAGAGGCGACGCGACCACTTGCTGGAACTTGCTTCGTCATGGTGAGGTCTGATGTGCCGCAACGCCGCTATCCCGGTGATCTTTCTCCGTCTCGCAACCGGCAGACGTAAGTGCTCGGGCGCGCCGCACTGGCGCGTGAGGCGGCGTTGCAGGTGGCTGTCCTAGATGCGCCTGGGGGCCCACGTGCGGAGGTCGAGTGGCGGCTCCGGGACCTCGTGCGGCTGGTCCGTCTCGACCTCTTCGACCATCTCGCTGGGCAGGACGCGGTCCGGGAGGCTGCCGAACCTGAAGAAACGCAGGCTGGCGTACTCCTCATCCGTGAACTTCTCCGATGACTGGCTTTCCTCGGCCATCATGTTCCTCCTCACCCCCAGGCTAATCTGGCCAGCCGGTCATCGCGCAGAAATCGTGCGACGAGTGCGATCCCCTATGGATCCGGCCTTTCTCAGTGTTAAGGGGAGGACCGGTCAGCGTCGGGCCGGGGCGGAGTGGGAGGGGCGTCCGATCGCGCCGCACCGGGGTGGGTGGGCGAAGAAACGAGATCCAGCTACGACCCTTACTCGATGTTCCACGGCTACCTCAGCTCGGAGTTCAGAGAGTAGCCACGCTCGTCCGGCCAAAAAGCGCGTCCATGATGCGCTGATTGGCCATCTCGCGTTGGCCGTCGATGCACTTGGCGTAGACCCTGAGCAGCACATCGACGCTGTGGCCGGCCCGTTCGGCGACGTCCGGCGCCGGAACCCCCGAGTTGAGCCACAGCGAGACGGCCGCATGCCGCAGGTCATACGGCCTGCCAGCCAAGGGCGAGCCGACCTGATCAGGAGTCAGCGCGTACGTCCGCGCCTCCTTCCAGACCTTGGCGTACGCCGTCGTGGAGAAGACACCACCCGTTGCGGTCCGGAACAACCGCCCATCAGCCGCGGTGCCATACCGTTCGATGTGCTCGCGGAGGATCATCACCAGCTCCGGCGGAATCGGCACGTCGCGTATGGCCTTGCGCCGACGCTGCTTGAGCCCGCGGACATCATGGGTGCTCCCCGAGTCAGAGAACCGCCGCCCGCTCTCCGGCCGTGTCTCCTCCAAGGTCAGCAGGCCCCACCCAGTTGCCGGAAGATGGCAGTCCTTCTCGCGGAGCCCCGCGGCCTCAGCAGGCCGAAGACCGGCGAAGTACATGCAGGCGAACATCCCCGCCAGCATCGCCCCTCGCGACCGGCCCACGTACGTCACCGCAGTGAGCAGCTCGCGCGCCTGCACGGGGTTGACCACCACCCGCCGGTCCACCTCCCCCGACACCTTCGCAGGCTTCCAGTTCACACGGTCGAGCGGATTTGCCGAAAGATCCCCCAGCTCGACGGCGTACTCCAGCGCGTGATGGAACACCGCCCGCTTACGCCGGAAGGTCGAGTCAGCCGCCCGCTTCCCAGCGAGGGTCACCGACAGCGCCTCCAACGCGGCCCGAGCCGTCTTGGCCTCCTCCAGCTCGACGACCGGCAGCGAGGAAGCGGTGAGCCAGCGCAGCGCGGCAGCCTGATCAGCGTCGAGACTCCCCCGCCGGCCATCGGGCACGAAGACATACCCACGAAGAACCGAGCGCAAGACCCAGAGATCGGGCTTACCCGGCCGATCACGTAGCAGAGCGAGCGTGACGCCGGTCATCGCGTCCGTCATACCCTCCCGCGACTTGGCCGCCGAGTGAGGCCACTTGGCCAGCACGTACGCCTGAGCGAACTGGAGCCACGTCCGCGCAGCCTTGGCCTTGACCAACGACAGAGGCAGGCCGCTCTCCACGTCGAAGGCCTCACCTACCTTGGCCGCCTGCCGGAGGTCCGACAGGAAGCTCTCGGCCAGAGCCTTGGTGCGGACAGTCTTGGACTTCTCCCGCCCGCCGACCTTCCAGCGCACCTCGTACGACGCCGTCTTGCTGGACTTGTTGCGGCGGACGTCCCAGAACTTCACGTCATAGCTGGTGTTCACGCGGCCCTGCCGTTCCGGGGGTCGGTCTCCCGTAGCGACTCAAGCCAGGCGTCGAAGTCGCTGCGGTAGACGCGGATCTCCCCGTTGGGCAGCTTGAAGCCCCTGGGCGCCTTACCGATCTCCCGCCAGCGGTAGAAGGTCCGGAGCGAGATCCCGCCCAGCTCAGCGAGGATCTCGGGGACGCTCATCAGCTCATCACGCTTCCTCATGCTGCCCTCCCCTCAGTTGCGGAAAGATCGTGTCCGTCTCCTTGCGCCTGGAGCTGGTTCATGTGGTTACGCCACCGCTGGCGCTCATGGACCGACCGCAGCAGCCGTACGGCCAGCGGAGGCACGTTGGCGTCTCCCTGAGGGACGGGCCGCCAGACGTAGCGGTGGGGGTCCACCGGCTCGTCTGCGACGCCAAGGGCTTCCAGGACCCAGGTACGGCGGTCCTGCTTGTGCTCGGTCAGCGTCTTGTTCGACCACTTCCTCGACACCAGGACGCGCCGGCCCGCGTAGCCCAGGTGCTCAGGCTTGTGCGCCTTGCCCCGGCAGCGACCGGGAGCCATGCCCGCCTTGGCGCTCTTGGGTTGGATGCCATACCGGAGCCAGTTGGGGCAGGTCGGCGAGCACGGCTCGAACCGAAGCGCGTCCGCGAAGCGTTCGGCATGGAACCGCTGAGCCAGATTGTCGCCATCGAGGGTGTCGCCAATGGACTTGGTGAGGTACTTGGACAGGTACCGAATGCACTGGTCGGCGTCCTTGCTCCCGGCCAGCACACCCTGCACGTCGACCTGGGTGCCGAAGCGCACCACGTGCAGCGGCTCGGCCTCCTCGTACTGGTCAAGCTCGTCGAGGGCTTCATCCCAGGTAGGCAGCACTTCCCCAGTGGCCGGGTCGAGGTAGCCGACGCCATCGGACCAGACGGGCAGGTGATCGCCCTCGTACTTCACCTCATCGACCGACGGCCACCACACCTGGTGATAGGTCGCCGCAGCGATCTGCTTGATCTCCGCCCGTGGCAGCGTGCCTCGCACGGCCATATGCAGATGCGGGGCCAGCCGCTTCTGCGGCTCGACCGCGGCGAAGTACTGCACATCGAAGCCGGCCACCCGGCGAAGGTTCTGCACGAACCGGTCCACCAGCTTGGAGAAGTGCAGCGCATCCCGAGCCGCCCGGACGTAGTCGTAGCTATCCGGGTCAACGGGGACGCCGTCCTTGATCCGCCCGTACGACGGCAGGGTGAGGGTGAGGAACATCGACGGCCGGAAGGTCTTGCCATCCGGCGCGTGGAACACTCGGCCGAGGGTCGTGGCGCTCATCTTGCGCCTGGGAAGGTCCGGGGCATCCTGGCGCCGCTTGGTCGACCGCGACCGCTTGCCGGTGGTCCGGCCGAGGACGTTGCCGCGCATCCCGGCGTTGTTGATCTCCTCGTCCAGTTCGGTGATGGCCGCATCGAGCTCCTCGGTTTGCTGTCCTGCGGCTTCCGCGTCATCTCGCCAGACCTCAGCGTCGGCCCGTACCTCGACCAGGCAGCGCTGATAGTCGTCCGCCTCATCCGGGGTGTTGATCGGCTCGGCCTCCAGGTGCCAGCCCTCCCGGCACTGCGCCATCCGAAGCTGCCTGTTGCGCTTCGCGCAGGAGGGGCACTTGGACTCCAGCGTCGCGCCGCAGGGAACATCGATGATCTCGGACTTGCCAGTCGCGATGTCCAGCCGTTGGAGCGCGACGGGACGGATGCATACGCCGTACTGCTTGGCGATCTGCTCGACGACATCCCGCGCCAGCGGCATTGCCATCCGCACCGCCCGAGGAAGGGACCGGTCGTTGGCATTGGTCATTGATCATCACCGCCGTCCTGGGCCGGGAGCGTGACGGCGGTCTGTCCGCACTCCTGGCACTCGACCAGCCCGCATGCCGGGTCCAGCCACAGGACGTTGAGACAGCGGCACACCTCGCAGCGCAGGCCGTCGAGGAAGTGAGTCAGCGTCATACGGCCTCACCCACCGGGGCGAACTGGGCGGCCATTGCCCGGATGTCGGCGTCGGAGACGTATGCCGCCCGCACACGTACCGGGTCGGGGCTGGTCTCCAGGCGGATGTATCCGATGCCTGCACCGGCCTCCGGGCGGGGTGAGATGAGGTCGGGCAGTGCTCCCCTGTTCCGGGCCCCGTCGCCGAGGACCATGTCGACCTGTTCGGATTCATCCAGCCGCAGGGCGATCTTGTCGGGGAACAGGTTGCGGATGTTCATGACCTCCTTGCGCGGGTCCTGGAGCGCGGCGAGCACGCCGACGCCCACCGCCCGACCTTGGGTCGTCAAGGTGGCAAGAGCAGCGGTGATGCGCTGGCGAAGGTGCTTGTCGGATTGGTAGGCGGTCAGGAAGGCGACCTCGTCGACGACCACCAGGACGAACGGGTCATCGACGGTGGGCGTGTGGTTGCGCTGGACGCCGGCAAACCGGCCCGCCCTCTCCTGCATGACCTTGACCGCCGCATCCAGCAGATCGGCACAAGCGTCCGGGTCGGCGGCGTAGCGGCAGCCGAAGATGGTGCGACCGTAGGACAGCTCCATGAGCTTGGGGTCCAGCGCCCACACCTGCACCAGCCCGGCGCGGACGGCGGGCAGCAGGCCACGGATGGCGGACCAGATCACCGAGCCCTTCCCTGCCCCGGTGGCTCCGGCGACCAGGACGTGGGTGCCATGGAGCTTGAGCAGCCACGGATGGCCGTTCTCCTGCATGCCGACCTGTACCGGCCCAGCCGAGGCTGTCTCAGGTATGGGGACGGCCGGGAGCGGGACGGCGAGCGGGTCGCTACGCGGGAACGTGAGCAGGAGCCTGCCGGAGCGCTGAACGCTGATCCGGCAGGAGGTGGCGCCGAAGCCGTGGGCGAGATGCTCGGTCCGGGCGGTCCAGTCGGTGACGGCCTGCCCGGAGAGCATCTTCACCGTGACCAAGTCCGCCCACGGTGTGCAGGTGACGGCGAGCAGCCGGGGAAGGCAGTCGCGCCCCCGCAGGTGCCGTCCCAGACCGGAGACGATCAACACCGGTTGCCAGTGACGCCGGTAGATCGAGACCAGCCGCCACCAAGCGAGCAGGGGCCGGCCGACCAGCCGGAGGAACGAGGGCCGGTCGACCAGCGCCCACGAGACGCCAGCCGAGACGGTCAGGCCAGCGAGGACGACGACGTACGGGTAGCCGTATCGGGTCCAGATGACCCCCAGACCGGCGGTGATGGTCAAGGCGATCGGGTGACGCCAGACCAGGCCAACGGCACCGGCCAGCATGCGCCAGGCGGCGATCGCGAGGGTGAGAATGGCCGGAGTCTGCACCACGGCCGGGCGGAAGACGACGGCGGTGTCCGGCGTGGTGGAGACCAGCCGGGCTGTCTCATCGCCGGGAAGCTTCTTGAACATTAGGCTTAAGCCCTCTCTTGATGTTGTGTCCAGGGAGATCAGGGGCCGCCGGAAGTACCAGTTCCAGCGGCCCCACCTCGTGTCAGGCCCCGGCTCGGATGGCCGGAGGTAGGTGGCGCTTGGCATACAGGCGCTCGCACTCGGCCAGGTAGCGTGCCGCCGCGTGGGCGAGCTCGCGGGCCAGGGCGATGTCGGCCTCGGTGACCGGGCCACCTCCGGTGCTGGAGATGGTCACCTGCCCCTCGGCGCTGGAGATGTCCAGGCACGCCCGTTCCTGGTCTATGCAGAACACCGAGACCGCCAGGTCGGACGTGTAGAACGACACGTCCAGGCAGGTGATCCCGCTATCGATCGCAGCCCGCAGGTGCGTGTAGGGCTGACGGTGGTTGTCGCTCACGCGGCCATCACCCCGCGTCCGTTGGGCAGGCCGTGGTAGCAGCGCTCCACCGAGGTGGCGAACTGGTGGGCCTGGTGGGCGAGCTGGCGGGCGAACTCCAGGTCGGAGGCGGTGACCTCGTCGCCGGTGGAGGTGGTGACCAGGACCGACAGGGCGCCGAAGTCCAGGGACAGGACCGGGGTGCGGGCCGGGTAGGGGTGGTTGGTCGCTCGGGCACCGCTGCCGGTGTTGAGCGTGATCGTGCTGATGCGGTGAGTCCTGCGGCGTGCCATCAGGCGACGTCCTTTCCAGAGACGTTGGTGTGCTTGACCGCGGCGGAAGCTGCGGCGGTTGAGGCGGTGGTGCGGGGAGCGCGCATCTGGCGCGCCTTAATCGAGTAGGTGAGTCGGCCGTTGCCGTTGACGTAGGGCGTGACGGCGAGCTGGTCGAACTCCACCGGGATGAAGGGCAGTCCCGGCATCGGGGCCGGGGGCACCGGCTGAACCGGAGCCAGGATCTTGACCTTGACGGTCTTCTCCCGCGCCTCGGGGTCGCAGTCGATCACCGTCACCTGCCAGACGAACTCGCCGGTGGTCTTGTCGCGGGCGTAGACCGGTTTGGCGGCGGTGGAGGCCTCGAAGTCCTTGACCTGGTCGACCTCCCCCACCATGTAGCAGCCGTGCGGGAACACATCCTCGAAGCTGATCGGGATGGCACCTCGAATACCCATCGCTCATCTCCTGTCGACCCCTCTAGACAGCTACAGCGAGGCGCTGAGACGAACTGTCTAGGGGGCTATGCAGAAGAAGATAAGCAAGGCGCGGTGCGGTTGTCTAGGGGGATAGACGCAAAGAGTTTCGTGTCGCTCACTCAGCGTCTTCGCTGACCGTCACATATACGGCGGTAGCGTCATCAAACGTCTTGCCACGAGGCCAGTGACTGCCATCCAGGTCAGAGCGTTCGGCTTGTCTTACGCGGTGGATCAACTCAGCAGGGCCGCCCTCGTCGAGGAGATCGAGGGCTTCCCGCCAGGTCGCCAGGCCGAATCGGTCGACCAGGCGGGACGCCCCGTCGCTGAGCAACGCGGCTGCACGGACCTGGTCAGCGCGGATGGCGCCGGTCTCGGCCTGTTCTGCGACGAGAGGTTCCACCGAGGCCACCCAGAATCCGCCGTCACGGTTGCGGTGCTGCCGCATCGCTTCGACGTACTCACGGTGCGCCTGCTGGTGTTCCGGACTGCCACCGGGAAGGGCGTCCATGCGGCTGCGGTAACGCGAGCCGACCTGCGCCTCGCGGTCATCGCAGACGACCAACGGCTCAGCCGAATCGGCGACGTCCAGGATGAGGACGGAGTCGGCGAGCACCAGCCACTGCAGCATGTCGCCGGTACAGCGGAGCATGACCACGGTGGCCGAGGGCGTGCCGGCGTGGGCGAGATCGCAGGTGAAGTCGTGCATGGAGGTCACGGCCTTGATGCCCTCACCGAGGATCTCGGTCAGAGTCCCGGTGCTTTGCGTCATCGAGGCCAGCAGCGTCGAGCCGAGCATGCGCGAATACCACGCCACACCATGAGAACAGCCGGACTCCGACCCGGCAGGCGTACCCGCGCCGTCCAGCAGCACCACGGCATCGGGCGTGGCCGCGACGAAGTCCTCATTCGGTCGGCCCAGGCTGACGGGCTTGGTGGCGAAGGTGACGCGCACCTAGTCCCCCTCGTGCCGGTAGAGCGGGCTGGCCAGTTCCGCTTTGACCGGTTCCCCGGTCGCCGGGTCGTACTCCACACCCACCACCGTGGAGAACCGGTCTTCGCCGACCTGACCCCAGAGCGTGTTGATCTCCGAGACGATCAGACTGACGACGCCGAGGGTGCCTTGCGGATGGATACCGGTGAACACCAGCACGTTGCCTTTCCCGTCCGGCCGGGCCAGCCGGCCAAGGTAGGCGTAGTCCACGTTGGCGGCCGGGTCGTTGTCCTCTCCTGACCGGTAGGTGGTGCCGGTACGGCTGTCATGGATCGTCCACGGACCGTCGTCGGCCTTGACCCACTCCAGCACCGGATCGGACTCATACATCTGCGCCATCACCGGCGAGAGCCGCGGACCGCAGATCACGATCAGATTGGGCCGGTTGAGATCGATGTCCCCGCCAAGGGGGACGTGCTCCAACTCCACCGACAACCCGAAGCCGCGTGCCAGATCCTCCAGCCGCTTTCCCGCGGTGACATCTTCCATCGCCACGACAGGACGCGCCTTGATCGCGTCCTGCTTGAGCGGGGTGGCGATCGTGAGCGTGCCCGTGCCGAGGAACGCCCCTTCCGGCGCCGGGCCGGTGTGCCGGATCTGGTGAATCCTGCCCCGGGTCAGGCCGGCGGCCTCGGCGATCTGGGCATACGACATGCCTTGGGCGTGCAGGTCCTGGATCACCCTGCGCCTCAGCCGGGCGAGTTCGGCCACTTCCTGCTGGGCGGCGTTGAGCCGCTCGGTGGCCGCGCGCAGCAGGACGAACGGGTCCTCGATCGCGGCGATACGCTCAAGCTCGCTGGATGGCACGGCCGGTTCCTCTCGGTGATGCTCCACCGAGTCTAGGCCCCTAGACGCTTTGTCGTCTATTCCCCTAGACAGTACGCGTTTGAGCTGTTCACCGGTTTGAAGGCTTACCGCCCGTATGTTCCACCTGCGATTGGGCACACCCCGCGGACTCACCGTAGAACTCCCCCACCGAGCAGCACGGGAGCACGCTCATGGCGCGAGGACCGGAGCAGCGCCCACCTGGCGCATCCCCCCGACCACAGGACAGACCTCGACAGGACGAGAGGGGCGGATGCCGGCCAAGACGCGGTCCAAGCCAGGTTGCAGAGCAGAGCACAACCGCCACACGCCCACGCCGCACCCCGAGCACGCACCGAAGCGCGGGCCCTGAGCGATGTCAGAGCGTTGGGCGCCGACCTACAGGCAGAACCACCCGAAGCCTCGGGCAGCCGATCACGCACGCGTAGCCTCGGAGCCCGGCAAAGGTGCGGCCGGGGCGTTCTTGCCGGCGTTGACCAGCAGCAGCGCCCATACGGTGCGGCCTCGCTCATCGCCGCGGACTCCATAGGTGTCGGCCAGGGCGCCGACGATCATCAAGCCTCGGCCGCCCTCCTCGCCCTCCTCCGGCGAGAAGATGCTCGGGCCGTGTGCCGCGCCGGCGTCCACGACGCCCAGCCAGACCCGATCATGCTGGGCGTGAATCAGTACCTGGAACTGGCCGCCGTACCTGCCGCTGGCGGTGTGACGGACGGCGTTGGCGGCCAGCTCGCTGACGATGAGCTCGGCCGAATCCACGATCGGCCAACCTGCGAGGAAGGACGTGACGAACCGGCGGGCTTCCCTTACCGAGGGGGAAGTGCCGAGGAAGGACCGAGACATGCGCCATGCGCTCATGGTTACGCTCCAACGTCTAGGGGGCTATACACCCACGTCACGAGCGTATGACCTGCACTTGGTCATCCTCAAGGAATTCGACGCATAAATGCGTCACTTCTCTAGCTGGGCCGCCAACTTCCGAAAGTCAGCCCCGATTTCACCCAGAAGGTCCCGCAGCTCATCCCCGTACACCGCCGCTGCCGCAAACGCCTCGAAAGCCTCCTCATGCGTTCCAATCTCACTTGGCTCGGTCGACGTGAGATCACCCGTCAGGCTCTCAACCACGCTCACCGCCTTATCGAAGATCGTGAACCCATTCAGTGGAAACGCCGGCGCCTCCGTCTTCCACGGCACCACGCCCAGCCGTACATGCGGCAGCGTCGACACCTGCACCAACCGGTCAAGCTGCGCCACCATCAACGACGGCGACCCCGGCCACGTCCGCACCGCCCCCTCCGTCAGCACGAACGCGAACTTCCGACCTTCCTCAAACAGCACCGCCTGCGCCTCAACGCGCACGGCCGCCGCCCTGGCCGCGTCCTCCTCATCCACATCCCGGCCGACCGCCAACGCCAACCGCGCGTACTCGGCCGTCTGCAACAACGCGGGGATCACCGCCGAGGAGAACACCGCCATCCACTGTGCCGATCGAACCCGGGCAGCATTAGCCGCCTCCCGGCCGGCCAGCCCACCCCGCAGCCGCGACACCTCATCACGCAACCGCAGAAGCAACGCATCCAGCTCACCGCGGTCCCTCTCTCCGAGCCCCAGAGCAGCCGCAACCCGCTCAACAGTCTCCGGAGTAGGAAGAAGCTGCCCCGTCTCGATCCGCGAGATCGTCGGCTGTCCCACCTGCGCCCGCTGCGCCAACTCCTTACCCGTCAGCCCAGCTTCCCGACGCAGCCGCCGAAACAGCTCTCCCAACCCCCGCAACCGATCCCGCCGCTCTTCCACACCGAGCGTTCTACCACGCTGAGCCACTTCACATCCTCGATCAGTGGTCCACGCCGAGGACCGTGCGCGTCGTGCTCCACGCCCATTGCATCTCGCTTGCGCATGACGTGGATGCGGGGTGTCCAGCGCAAGCGGCCATCCACCGCTGTCATGCAGTCCGCCTCATATTGGGCAAATTAGTGGACAAAACCATACTAACCGGATGATATCGCTATCAGGTTCAGTATTTAGTGCAATAGCTGTTCCTATCATTCCCTCATGGCACTTTCCGATCTCCGTCGCGAGATGGTTCTGTCCGCTATCGAGGAGTACGACAAGCTGGGAAGAGACGCCTTTCTCGAGGTCTACAGATACGGCCCGGCGCGCGGTTACTTCCTCCTATACGACGGGAAGCGGTACGACTCCAAGGCCATCGCCGGCGTGGCACATCGCGACGTGGACGGCCGGCCGCTGCGAGCCGAGGACTTCTCCGGCGGCAACGCCACCGTCGCACGCGCGCTGAGCGACCTCGGCTTCGAGGTCACCCGTCCAGGCGACATCATCGACGGGCACTCCCCGCAGAGCCTGCTCCAGAAGATCGGCACACTCAAAACGGCCGCATCGGCCACGCCTGGCGCGCGGAAGCGGCACCAGCCTTTGGCCCTTCTCTGGGCCCTTGGCAGAGTGTCCCGGGGCGACGATCGCCTGGTGCCGTGGAGAGATGCCTCTCCCGCACTCGAATCGCTCCTGCGGGAGTTCGGCCATCCCGGCGACGGCCTGCATGCCGAGTTTCCCGTACTCCGTCTGTATCACCACGGGCTCTGGGACCTCCCTGGCCGAAACGACGTTCCAAGGGCCAGCGGCAGCGCGGCGCAGCGCTGGATGCGGCAGAACCAGCCGCTCAGCGGTTTACGCTCATGGGTACACGACCTCGTGACAGATCATCCGGCCGTGCGCGCTCAGATCGTCCTGCGACTCCTCGACGAATACTTCCGCGACGTCGACCGCGACGAGTTACTCGCGGCCACCCGGCTTGCCCCCGAACCCAACGCCATTACGCCGGCCCGGGACGAGGCCACACTTCTCCGCGACGGGACACCAACACCAAGCCGCCGCACGGTCACGACCAACCGCGTGATCCGTGACTCCGCGCTCGCGGAGCAGATCAAACTCGTGCACAACCATCAGTGCCAGATCTGCGACATCCGTCTCACGACCAGGCGAGGCCCCTATGCCGAAGGCGCCCACATCCGCCCGCTTGGCACGCCTCACAACGGCCCCGACGAGCCGGGCAACCTCCTCTGCCTGTGCCCCAACCACCACGTCCTGTTCGACGGCGGAACAATCACAATCACCGACGACCTCGTAGCCATCGACGTCCCGACCGGCCAGCCGATCACCCCAATCCGGCTCGCCGACGGACACACGCCGGATCCCCAACACCTGGCCTACCATCGGCACATCTCCGAGGACTCTCAGTCGACAGGTGCAATCAGGTGCAAGTGACCAAGGATTGCTAGGGGTTTGCAGAAGCAGACAGGTTACGGCAGGCCCCTTACATACGCCCATGCCGTACGGCGAGGCTCTACACGCGTGAACCGGCCGGTCAGGGTCGCTGTGAACGACAGCAGCCCTCTGCCGAGCGTCCTGCTCGGTCCCTGAGTCGACTGACCTTAACTATCAGCGCGGCGTATCAGCCTGTGTCCCTTAAGGGATCGCCCGCACCGGTGGAGTTCTCTCTCCCATCCCCCCTCTGTCCCGATTAGGTGTGGTTGTTCGTAAAGTCCCGCTCGTACCTCCGCCTCTGTGAGGCGACGGTACTTGGGCACATCAGGGTCATCCGGCGCAAGGAACTCATGCTTGCGGTGAAGGAGCGGACGGTTGGAGGAGCCAGCGTAGGACAAGAATGAAGACTTCAATGTCTGTAGGTCGACGGTGTACGACGAGACCAAACGAGGATGCGGGTCAGTGTCGAAGTCGGGGTAATCGAGCCAGCTCACGCCGCGGCCTTGATGACGTAGCTTCGCAACCGTCCACTCGGACGGACGGCCAGCGGCAATACTGGCGCAATGCTCATACAGACGGAGCACTATGGGCATCCGGTGGACGGCGCGGCGGTGCACGTACAGGGCTGTCGGGGTGAACTTCCCCGCAGCCGACCCAACCATCGCACGGCGAATGTATGCGTCATCGCGGAGTTTAAGTAGAAGCCGGTCTGCGCGCTTGCACGCTTCTGTGTAAGACGAGAAGAACGCCCGGATGTCGAGTTGAACCGAAAGCGGGAGGCTGCTCGCGGGGCCGCGGCCATGGAACAGTTCGAGAGCAAGGAAGAGAAGGGTGTCTAGTGAGGATCGCTTCCCAGCTTCTTCGACCTTGTGCGGATCGGCGGCCTGCTGGGCGAGACGGTTCAGCTCGGCCGGTCGCAAGTGTCCGAGGAGGGCGGTGAGCTGCTGCGGCATTTCCTCTAGGCTAGGGAGGCGGCCGCGTTGCTGGAGATGGTCGACGATGGCGGCGGTGGCAGAAGCGGTATCTTCAGAGGTCAGCCACTTCGCATCGGGTGTGATCCGACGGGCGAGGTAGCGAAGTCGAGCTTCGTCGTCCCTGAAGGCGTAGACGATGCCGGGTGCTGAAGGTAGGCAGTGAACGCCGGTTACCTCCTCGACGTAGTCACGAAGCTCGCCGGCGGCGAATAGGTGTTGGAAAGTGTTGCGGCTGGTGAGGATGCCGTCGCCGTACTCACGACCTTTGATCTGGTTCCGCTCCCAGCGCAGCCGCGCTGACACCACGAGCGCTGTATGAGCGTTGTCCCAGGCGCGTCGAAGGGTCTGACGTCGTTCGGCCGGATCTTCGATCACATTGACGACGTAGGTGAGGAGCACAATCTCAGCGGGTTCAAGCTGTCCCCCAGGGTGGTGAGCCGGATCCCACCCGGAGGCGTCTAGGCCGAGTTGTCGCAGGGCCCTTACGTCCGCGCCTCGGCCACAACCGTAGTCGAGCACTGAAGTTCCCGAACCTAGCTGCAGATCGGTCACGGCTTGGCGCGCGGGGGCGGAGAGTCTAACGCGGCCGATCGCGGTCCGTTGACGCTCGCTCTTCCATATCGTCGGTGCCTCCACGGGTACAGTCTGCCCTACGCCGTCGGCGCTACCCTGCAACATCTCCAAAGCAACCTGGCCGTCCGAGGTTGGTCTCGGGTCCACCAAGGGCGTGCCATTTGTCATTAGAACCAGCGAGCCGCCTGAGTCCCAATGAAAGATCTTTGAACGACACCGCCGCTGTGCTGACAATGACTCAGTCAAAAGAGGTGCCGTCTCGTCTGGTTAGCGGAAGCATGAAGAAAGAACCAAAATCATCCCAGGCCGGCAGGCCGCCTCTTCCTATCTTGGGCCACTCGGATCGTCGGGCTAAGTGCATCCGAATTTGGCGATAGCTACCAGAATCGGGGCGATCCGAGTTCAGGTCATGCACCAGCCAGAGTCGCAACCGGGGTCTTCGTTGGATTCTTGCCTGGCGAATGGTTCCTCAGGAATAGCATCCGCAAGCGGGATACCGTAGCGAGTGAGGTATGCGGGATCTCGTCCTAAGGCAGCGCGCCGCTTGTTCAGCTCGACTTCCAGTCGCATGGATTTGATAAAGAGTTCGGGCTCATTGCGCCGCTGCGCTCGCCATGCATCGACGGTCTTGAACGGGCAGAAAAAACACGAACTCTTCGGGGGCACTGGGAGCCCAGCACTTGAAATGATTCGAATGCAATCATCCCGGCGGAAGCCAAGGTCGAGGAGCGGATACTCGATCTGCTCGTATAGCTCACTCCGACGCTTGTTGGCTCTGTGAATCTCATCTACAGAGATCCCTATACCTACCACAGCAGGCTGGCCTGTCGTTGCCCCCTTTTCACGCAGCCACCTGCCAACAACCTTGATCTTGAAGTCGGCAGTGCATGATCTTCGGCCAGGCGCCCCATTGGCCATGCGTATGGGAATCGGAATGGAGCGCGTACCAGGTTGGTTGAGGCGCTCCCACAGAGTCTCCGCGGTCCCGTCGCGGCGGTAGCGCCTCAATTCGTGGAGTTCTATGCCGTGTTGCTTCGCGTACACAGCGGCATGGTCCCTTACATACGCGAGAGTCGCCGGGTGCTCGCTATCATCGCCCACGTTTGCGAACAAGAAGATGGGAAAATGGATCCGGCGCTGAGCGGCAAGGACGAGCAGTGCCGTGGACTGCACACCACCCCCATAAGAGATCACTCTAAGGTCTTCCGCCCGGGCGGCTGTAGACGAACTTCTTCCTTCCATACGTACACCGTCCTCTCTCATCCGACCATAATATCTTACGGTCACGTCGATATGTCAAGGAGGACTGTTCGGCATAGAGGTGTCAGGGGTGATCGAGACGCAGACGAGCGAACCTACGCCTTGTCCGCATCTTCACCGTTCTGACTGGGAAGCTGGTTGGTAGGCCTAGAGGACGCATTACTACGGTATGGCCGTACTTCAACCTCGTATCCGGCTCTGAACAGGTGCCGAACGAAGACGATGGCAGCAGCACTCTCACTGTTTGTGAAGGTCCGTGCAGTAGAAAGGGTTTCATCCGAATCCCTGACCAGAGCATCCCGTTGCCCGCGTGGCTTGATCTGCTCCCGATCACCACGTCGGACGCTTTCAAGTGCTTCCGCTGCTATGGTGCGGTTTCGGCGCTCAGCGTCTAAGAGAATCGTGTCCAACAGCCAGAGCGGAGCACCTGACAAGGTGAGATCCGGAGGTGCAAGAGTGCCACGGTTGCGCCACTGGCTGATGTCCGTGTGCTTCTTACCGAAGATCCAGGCTAGTTCCTTGATCCCGATCAAGGATGGCGGTTCCGCTAGAACCTGCGCGAAGTAGCCATTCGGGATGCTGGCTTTGTACTCATCGAGCCTGCCTGGAGGCACATCCCGCTGGCCCGGCTTGGCCAGCGCCAGCACAGTTGACAGCAACCAGTAAGGCTTGCCAGAGATCACCACATCAGGATCTCCGAGAAGGGCCCTCTTCCTCCACAGCTGAGGGGTGTCTGGAGCCACGTCGAAGAGTCGGGCGATCTCGCTGTGACCGAGCAGATAGGGGATCCGCTCCACACCCATGTGCTGCGCTCTCCTGAAGGCATCCCTGGCAACTACATCGTCATCCCAAGATAGCGCTCCGTAGATCCCAAGCGGATCAGGCTGTGGCCGGTGGAGGGACTGCGTGCCTCACCAGAAGCCTCACCACTTGCGTTTCTAATCAGTGCACTTGACGTCTCGACGCTACTCCCAAGGTTCGACTGAACCGCCCGGGTCCACTGACCATCGGATCCGGGCGGTTACCATACATGCTTGCGCGTCGACTAGGGAGGCATTCAGTACCGTCGCGTCAGAGGTGGCACACCGCGCAACCCGCCTGATCGTCTTCCTCGTCATGCGCGTCAGAAAGGATCTCCAACAGTGGACGGTTCGGCTTCACGCGCTTCGCAGCCCGTTCGAGAGCTGTTTGGTGCTTGGCCTCAATATCGTCCCGTCGTTCTATCAGCTCATGCAGTGACTCGCCTTGGGACCAGGTGTACTGCCGGTCCTGCATGGCAGTGCGCCTGTAGTTGACCTTCTCCTCGTAGGCGATGGCCTGCTCGAAGAGTTCCGGGTGGCGGTCCTTGAGCCCGATCCACTCATGCTTCCGCTGGAAGAAGCAAAAGTAGCAGCCTGACCTCGTCCGCCATTCGTAATAGCCGGGTAGGCCGATGCCTGCCTCATCGAGGATTCGGTCAACGCCGGCACGGTCGATGCCGTCTTCTCGGAACGGGAAGACCGCCGTGATATTCGGCTTGGTACTGACGTAACCCAGTCGGTTCTCGTCCGCGCGGATCGCGACGTAGGAGATCACCTCATCATTGCCGACCCACTCTTCCAGTGGCTTGATTTTCAGGTTCTTGGTGCACCAGCGCATCTGGGGGCTTGGAAGAGTTCCCTGATAGACCTCGAGCCAGTGGTCGAAGTCACGCGTTGAGTTGAGCCGCGAGATCGGTTTGCCGACTGCGGCCTCAAGCCGGTTGAGGTACTCGTACGTCTCCGGCAGCTCCGCGCCGGTGTCACAGAAGAAGTACTCCATGTCGGGCACACGGTCGCGCATGTAGACGGCGAGGGCGGAGGAGTCCTTGCCACCGGACAGACCAAGAACGTGACGCTTCTTCCCGCTGGAGCTGTTGGTATCAGTCACAGCTTCTCCTTCCCTTGGGGGACCGCATCGGTGTCTGTTGCGGCGAGGCGTTCGGCCAGTGCGGCGAGCAGGATGCGCGCGCCGTCGGGGCCTAGTGCCTCCTCAGCTTGCCTGATGACACTGACAACGAGGTCATCAGTGGCCTGGCGGGACTGCTTCGGCACGTGGATGAGGGTGCGCTCTTCCGTCCCCTGAGGGGTGGTGAGTGTCAGCAGGTGGGTTTCGACCTGCCGAGGCTTGGCCACCTCCGTATCAAGTGTCGGAGCCTCGCGCATTTCATAGAGGTGGCTGACCCGGTCCAGGGCACGTGCCACCTCCCTCACCTGACGGGGAAAGCTCTCGACGTCTCGATCAGTCCAGTCACCGAGCGCCTTGTTCGTGAGGCGGATGATGATCGGATCGAGCCAGTCGTCATCCGGCAAGTTTTCATTGAGCACACGGGAGATGAATCCCTGCAAGTTGAGCTCAAGTGAAGCGTTAGAGAAGCCGCGGAGCCGTTCGGCTAGGCCGGACCGCAGCTCTTCCAGGTTTGCCGACAGCCGGAACTCACGGCCGATCGTTGACACGACCTCCTGCCGCAGGGCAGCGCCGGCACCAGAGAGTTCGTCAAGGGCGGTGACCAGACGCGATACGTATGCGCTGGCGGCCTGCTCGTCCTCGGTGGTGCTCGTCTGGATCGGTTCGAAGCCCAGCGCCTTAGGCAGAGAGGTGAAGACCAGCTCGTCTGGATCGGTCGCCGTAGACAGGACCTCGCGGATCGCGAGGGCGTCTGAGCTCAGCCGCCGAGTCTGCCGCGCGTAGGGCTGCAGAACCATGATGCGCTCCAGCATCGCCCGTGTAACGGCGAGCAGCTGAGGGTTGCGCGCTGTGAGGGATCGCGGAGTGTCCACGTCTAGCGACAAGCCCAAGCCATCGACCACAAGACGGCGCTGGCCCCCTCCAACCGGCGTGGCCTTGACGGCGAAGCGATCTGGATATGGCACATTGAGCCGTTCCACGACCTCTGGGGTCAGTCGCTGGCAGTAGTTGCCGTTCTCGAACAGAGCGATGTCCTGGGCGCGCAGAATGAGCGCGGTAACCACGAGGATCGGGACGACGCCTGCCTTCACCCCGTAAGGAGGAGCCATGAGCCGGTGGTAGATGTCAACGATGGGCGTCAGCTGCGTCGCACTGGTCAGCGCATCCTCGAGAGCAGCCCAGACAGGCATGACGCTGTCGTTCTTCTGTGGGCTCGGACGTGAGATGCCGTGGGTGAGAATGCTGCCGGCCTGAGTGCCACTACTAGACTCTCCGGCGGCACGGTGAAGTCCGAGATACTCCAAAACGCCGTGATACATCGCCCGCTCAGGAGTGTACTTACCCGTCTCATATCCGAGGAGCGGGTAGCCCGAGCGCTGCAGCATGGCGGTGAGCAACTCACGGCGGGCGCGGGCGGCATTACTGGTGAGCTGGTTACGCCCGACCATCTCGTTTCGGATGTGAGGAGTGAACGGGTAGACCTGATCGCAGGCTCTGGACGCTAGGCCGGCATAACTGCGGGCCTCGATGGGCTCGCCCGGCTCGTTGTTGATTTGGGTACCCTTGCCCCAAAGGTTCCAGGTGGACTGCGGGCTCAGGGGATTGAAAGCCTCGCCCAGCAGTGCGCCGATGCTGCGCGAGATGTCGGCAGCACGTTCCGCGATCTCTCGGGCAGCCACGTGGTCAAGGGCGTCGTCTTCGAGGAGTTCCTCCAGCGCTACAAGAGTGATACCCGACTGCAGGACAGCCGTGGGGTTCTTGGTGGTGCCAATCAGTACGGGCAGCGGGGAGTTCACCACAGGCCGGTTCTCCAGCGACCCGAGGTGATAGACGATCAGGCCGTCCGCTGCACCTTTTACGACCTCGAGCCCGTCGAGCTTCTCCGTCTGATGACTTACTGCGGTGACGAAGTAGCGCAGCATGCCTGTGCGTTGGCTATGCCCGCCGGCAACTACGGCCGCCGGTAGTACCGTTCCAAGGTGCTTGTTGAAGTACTGCACAACATCGGTCGGAGCGATACGAGTGGCGATTTCTCTGACTCGTGCGTCGATGTCGACGTCGGTACCCTGCCAGATGCGGTACTCGTTGCTGTACACGCGATGGACGACGAAACCGTCATCGGTGAGCTTCTTCAGACGCTCTTGCAGGGCAGCGAACTGCTCGGGATCCGGAGCGTCGACTGGATCATGCAGCGCAAACTGGATCATGGCCGGAGTGGCCCGCATTACGCCATCAGCATCTATCAGGTTCAGGATGCCGATCACCTTAAGTAGATCTTGGTCTTCAGGCGGAAGCCCGTGTGCCTCGTTCAGGCGGTTGTCGACCTCCAGCCAGCGGCTAGCGTTGGTTGAGGCCAGGATAGTTGTGCGGCCGGAGGCGAAGAAGTAGTCGTACAACTGTGGCAGGCGAATGGTGGAGGCACGCTCGGGTGCGTCTGCCGACTGTGTCTCTAGGGTGCGGCGGACCGTGTTCGGCTCGTCGCTCGCGAGGAAGCCGGTGAGGCTTCGGTCGTGCTGCCCGATCTGGGATGCGAGAAGCGGGGCGGCGATGGCGGTGATCGGGTGCAGCGGGTACAGGTCAGCGAATGTCTCTGTGGAGATGTCCACGACGGACTTCAGAGCATGTCCACTCCATGCTTCTGCTGAGGCTTCCGCCTGCTCACGAATGAGGTTACGGCCGGGCTCCTGGACATCCGACAGGTCTAGGCGGCGCCGCATCAGGTGGACGGCGTCGCCGAGGTTCGGCGCGAAGGTGATGTCTTCGAAGCGCCCCTGGATCTTCGCCCATTCCTGGGTCTGGATGGTGCTCGATCGTGCTGCGTAGTCAGTGAATGCCAGGTGCTGCAACGTGAACATGAACAGCGGTAGCCCTGACCGTCCAGCGCCCTTTTCGGCGAGCACCTGCAGGAGGAATACATCACTCTCAGCGCTGCCGGAATCTCCGTCAACGGCAAGGTGCTCAAGGGTCTTGCCGAACTCGTCGATGATTAGCAGAAGAGGCGCCTCGTTGCACAGTGCGGTGACAGCGTCGATGAGGTTTGCCGTCGTCGGTACCTGGCGCTCCATGCAGGCGACGAGTGCCTCAGCGACAGCCTGCGGGGGTCGCTTGTTCCATCTGCGCTCTGCGGCGGTTTGCAAGGCCCGGTGCACAGTGGCCGCTAGAGGTTCCCGATGCGCGGTTGCGACCGCACCCAGGAAACCTTCTGGAGCGAGTTGATCACGGACCCGGGCGAACCGTGTGGCAAGGCCGGGGCTGGTTGCTGCAACTGCTGCCTGGGCCTCGGCCTGACGGGATGGGTCATGCCCTAGGAAGGCATCGAACAGGTTGGACAAGGTTGACTTGCCAGAACCGTACGGACCAGTGAAAGACCAAGCGCGGGTGCGCCTGAGATCGGCGACGGCATTGGTGACGCGTTCCAGCACGTCCAGGGCGCGGGCTCCCACGTAAGGGGAGTTCAGATGCTTTTCGCGCACGTCGCGCTCGAGGTTGGTGGAGCGCAGCTCAGAACCAATCAGGCCGATGCCTGCAGGGATCTGCGCGAGGGCCTCGGCGTGGCGAGCGCGCGGGGGGGTCTTTGTCGCCGGGGTCACGCGTTCTCCTCGATCAGTTCCAGCTCCTCGGACTGCTGGGGTAGTTTCTTGCGTGAGCGCTTGTGGCTGCCACCGTCAAGGCCGGGGTATCGCTTAACCCACTCCTGGGTGGTGGGGAATCCTTCTCGCTCCTGGACCCGCCCATAGTGCTCGTCAAGGACATCCCAGGCAAGAGCCTGCGGAGGCTTTGTGAAGGCCAGGCTTCGCTGGCCAAGTGCCTCGACGATCTGCAGATCTGGGTGTTCACTAACGAGAGACTCAATGGCCTTGATCAGCTCTGGTTCCCGAGTACGGAACGCTCGGCCTGGGGCGCCTGGTTCGTTGGCAAGCCGTGCCAGTGAGATAGAGCCGGCGTTCACTGAAAACCGAGAGGCGTAATCTAGGCAGGCATAGGCCAATACCGGTGCCGGCAGGCTGGACCGCGATCCACTAGTGAAGCGCCAGGTCCGCTCCTTACCCTTACCTTGCCCCTCCAGGAGACCCAGCTCTCGGAAGGGGCAGGCCAGCAAGTCCTCGAAGCTGCCGGGAGACAGTGGATTGAACTCCTGGTCAAGGGCATACATTTTGATCAGGCAGTCCACGTCACGATTGATCGACTCTGGTGCCGGCCATTTATCTTCGCCGAAGCTCTCTCGGATGTGGCGCGTGACAACGGTTGCCATCTCAGCCGCAGTCACTCGGGAGAAGGGGGCGAGATGGAACATCACGTACCAGGTCGGCGCCAAACATTTGGCCTGGGGCTCAGACGAGAGCAGCCACCAGTGCAACAGCCATAGGCTGCCTGTGTCCTCGAGATAGGGGTCAGCTCCGTCTTCGTCAAGCAGCCAGCGGGCCCTCCATGTAGGGGAGGCGACATAGGCCCGGTAGGACGGATCCTCGTGGGGGTGCTCCTGGGTGAGCTTGAAAGCTTGCGACCAGTACCGCATGGCGTTGACCATGTTCTTGCCCACGCCCAGCAGAACTGGTGCGTCCTCACGGTGGAATATCTCTCTGTCCTCCTTCACCTGTATGTAGGCCTTGTGCAGCCAGCCGAAGCGGGGCGCGAAGGTTTCGTGGCGTGCGAACTTCGGTTCGGCGGCCTCAGCGAGCCGGCTATCCGACATGCGATAGGACCTTTCGAGCAACAGGTGGGCTAAATAAGGGCGGCTGTACGCATAGGTGAGGCCGATCAAGGCTTGGCGGTGGCGGCCATCACCGACCGGACTTCTGTCACGGCACGCACGGTGGCGTTCAGGGCCCGCTCGACATCCCCTTCTGTGGTGGCGTAGCCGAGTGAGAATCGCACGGTCGAGTCGGCGTCCTCGCGGCTGTGCCCCATGGCGAGCAGGACGTGGCTTGGGCTCGGCGCCCCGGAGGAACACGCGCTGCCATCCGAAGCGGCCACCTCTGGCATTGCGGCCAGGACGGCATCCGCGGGGATACCGGGGAAAGTGACACTGGTTACGCCTGGCAAACGGGGTACACGGGTACCGTTTATCCAGCAGCCGGCCACATTCGAGATCAGCTCTTGCTCGAAGCTGTCACGCAGCGCAGCAGTACGCGCAGCCTCCTGCTCCAGCGTCAGTTGTGCAGCCTGAGCAGCTGCGCCAAGCCCTACAATCCCTGCCACGTTTAGAGTGCCAGCACGCCAACCGCGCTCCTGACCACCCCCCAGGAGCAGCGGCTTATGGGGTAGAGGAGCGCCACGTCGAACAAAGAGCGCGCCAACGCCCTGCGGACCGCCGAACTTGTGAGCCGACAGAGACAAAAGGTCAACATCAACCTCGTCGAGATCCAGAGGGAGCCGACCAACATATTGGGTGGCGTCGGTGTGGACCAAGGCGCTGGCCTCGTGAGCCGCCGCGATAATAGGCCTTAGATCGGTCAGAACCCCGGTCTCGTTGTTCGCAATCATGGCGGACACGACGGCCACGTCACCAGAGCGGAGGGCCTCAACCAAAGGCTCCAGGTCGACTATGCCGTCCTTGTCCACAGGAAGCACGACGAGGGAGCGACTCGTCTCCATAGTGATGGCTTGGGCGGTTTCTAATACCGCCGGATGCTCGACAGCCGTCGTTACCACCACTCCGCCGCGGGCGTGAGCGGCACGCAAAGCCAAGTTATTAGCCTCTGTGGCCCCGGAGGTAAAGATAATCTCGCCAGGATGGCAAGTGAGCAGCTCGGCGAGTTGGCGGCGGGCTGTGTCCACACGACGAGCGGCGTCGCGTCCTTGATGATGGATGCTGGAAGCGTTGCCGACGCTACGGAGCGCATCGAGGGTGGCTTCTAGAGCCTCCGGGCGGAGTGGTGCGGTGGCGTTGTAATCGAGGTAGGTCACACCCGTCCGATCGTCTGACATCCTTTGCCCCATCGTGCTGCACTCCTGAGGTCACTCCTGGCAGCTCTGCTTAAGGGACCATCTCGTTCCTCCAGGAGTGCAGGGAGATCCTAACCGACACCTGTGACAGGGGAAGCAGATCTGCGGGAACTCGAACGTATGTTCACATCCACATGGGGGCATCTGACCTCGGTCATGCATTCACGCGGCTCTCGCGGCTCTCGCGGCTGACCCTGTAACGATACTTGGGCCGATCTAGATGTACAGGTGACGGAGTGCTCATGGTGCTGACAGGCCCGTGGGAGAGAAGGGCACAGACGTGAGATCAGGTAAGGCAGGCGCATAGTGATCAGGCAGCGGACGATACCTCAGCCAAAGCTCGTTGGGAGCGGCTGAACGGTGCTCCGCGACGAACCCACTCTTCGTCCCGTCCTGTATCGGCTCCCCGCTGATCCATTGGCCGCGGACGTGCTAATCCCTGCCTTCCGTCAGGCTACTCGGGTAAGAGGAGCCTTCGGGTGGTTCACCGCAGGTTGGATTCATAGCCTCGCCCCCGGTCTCGCCGAGTACCTTCGCCGCGATGACGTAGAAACAATTGAGTTCACTATCGCTCCTGCACTCTTTCCTACCGAACGCCAAGCGATTGAGCGGGCGATTTATACACCTGCAGAGGTTGCCGCGCGGATCGAGACTGAAATTCTCAAGGCCGCTCATCCCGACGCAGGCGCCCTGGCAAATCACGCAGTCGAATGTCTAGCGTGGATGGTTGCTAAGAACCGCATGACGCTTTCGATTGCAATTCCGCTTCCTCAAGCGAATTATCATCCCAAGATGTGGCTCTTCACGGATGGTCGTGACTCGATTGCGGTCCGAGGGTCTGCCAATGCCACAGGACGAGCACACGAGTATGCGGTCGAACACATGGATGTGGACTGTTCGTGGATACGAACCAGCGCCGAACGTGTCAAAAGCGCTGAAGAGATGGTCACGGACTGGGCAGTCGGCTGTGATCCCGTCCTCGAAAGGACCGTTCCACTCCCCCTGGCGCTCAGGGAGCGCCTACTCAAACTTGCACCTACTCAGCCACCTACTCCATTGGATTACAGCCGCGCTGCCACTCATTCAAACAGCCCCAAGCCAGCAGCAGCGCGGAAGTCTAGTTCAATCTTCGCAATTCCAACCCAACTGGAGTGGCAAACCGGACCATATAGGCACCAGGGAGAAGCTGTTGCAGCATGGGAAGCTGCGGGCCGCCGCGGAATACTTGCCATGGCGACAGGAGCCGGAAAGACCATCAGTTCGCTTATATGTGCCTATCGAGCTCGCCAAGAACATGATGGCCCATTCTTGCTTATCGTTTCTGCACCAACAACAGCATTGACCCTTCAATGGAACACAGAGTGCGCCAAGTTTGGTCTAAAGCCACTGAACCCAAGCCCAGGGACAGCTACCGGGCGGAGCACGCTCGGTAACGCACTGCGCCGCCTAAAATCTGGAGGAGCGCGCGCGATCGAGTGCTTTGTCGTCACTAACAACACTCTCAATGACCCTTCCTTTCGAAAACTGCTGGAGCATGCGCAGCAAACAGTAGCCGGCTTAGCAGAAATGTTGATCGCTGATGAGGTTCACACACTTGGAACGCCATCCTTTCTGAATGACACGCCGGACTTTCTTAACCTTCGACTCGGCCTATCAGCGACACCTGTACGACAGTACGACGAAGACGGGACTCAAGAACTGCTCTCTTATTTCGGAGACACCGTCTACGAATTTGGCCTCGATAAAGCAATCGGGTTCTGCCTGACCCCGTATGACTATTACTTCGATGTCGTATATCTCGATGATGACGAGCTCGCCAGGTTTAGAGACCTCTCCGAGAAGATATCGCGCCGAGTTGGCGCTTCAGGAAAATTTGATCCTCGCGACGAGATACTGCGTACTTGGCTCATCCGAAGGAGAGAGATTACGGAGAATGCCCAAGGGAAGATACAAGTTCTCCGCCAGCTTCTTCAAGCGAATGAACGGCCCCGCCATCTCCTTGTCTACACCACATCCAAGAATCCGCTTCAAATAGATGCGGCGGCCGAGGTTTTGGACGAACGCCACATTGTCTATGCACGAGTTACACAAGTGGAGTCGAGAAATAAAGCCAAACTCGGTCGCATTCTTCAGTCTTTTTCCGACGGGGATATTGAAGTGCTTCTCGCCAAAAAGGTACTCGACGAAGGAGTCGATATCCCACAAGCGCGAGAGGCAATCCTGCTGGCATCGTCGACCGTCGAACGAGAGTGGATACAACGGCGCGGCCGCATCCTACGTCGAGCACCAGGCAAAATGTACGCCACAATCCACGACATGATTGCCTTGCCACCTCCCTTGCAGGTGCGATATGAAGACAGCGTCCTTAATACAATAAGCCGGGAACTTGATCGCGTGAGATCTTTTGGCCGCTATGCCCGAAATGCACATGAGGTCTTGGCAGCTATCAGGAAGGTGCATGGTGCGTACTTCGACTGATCGCCAAGAGGGTACGTCGAACGCTGAGCGCATCAGGACGGAGATGGAGCGAGCTACAGCGGGAGTAAGTGAGCGTTTCCCTGGCTACCGTAGCCAGCTGGTCCAGGCAGCCCTCGAGTGCTACAGACTAACCGCTGAGCACTCAGAAAAGCGTATTGACATCAACAAGAAATACGATGAAATCGTGAGCGCGTTAGCACAGGCCATTGAAAAGAGCCGGAGCGGAGACTACACGTGATTCGGTTTCACGATCTGGTCGTTCACAACTTCGCTTTGTATCCAGAAGCGCACCTCCATTTCTCCACCGATCCCCAACACCCCCTGACCGTAATACGCGGTGAGAACGAATGCGGCAAGACGACGTTGATGCGCGCCTTCCTCTGGGTGCTCTACGGCGAACAGGGTCTTCCCGAGATTAAGGGTGTCCTTCACCCCATTCGGCCTGTCTGGGCTGACGACGAACCAGTACGCACCTCTGTGGAGCTTCGTTTTGAAGCTCGTAGTAGCAAAGGTTCCTCGAACTACAAACTCATTCGAAAGGCTACCACCTCCGCTCGCAACGGGAGGGTATCGTATTCCGATGAGGAGGTTAAGCTCTACTACCGAAACGTGGGTGACGGAAGTTGGGATACGGCGGATAGCCAAATGCTCGATGTCCTGATGAGAAGGTTCTTCCGTCCAGAGCTACGGGACTTTTTCTTCATCGACGCTGATAAAGCCGTGCAATTTGTCGGTGGACCAGAGGGCGCACACGATGACACCGTGATGCGCACTATGACGACTCAAGCAATCAATAATCTTCTGGGCCTAGACTCATTGCAACGCTCAATTGAGCGTCTTGAGCAGCGACAGAGCGGTTTCATTAGGCAAGCCGGTCGCGACTCAGGAAATACAGACCAGGTGGAGCTCGCCGCAAAGCTCGAGAAGCTTCAGCAGCAGAAGGAGCAAGCGAATCTCCAGCTCAAGTCCTTGCAGGAGCAGCACGCAGCAATCGAAAAGGAGTTGAACGAATATGAAGCAAAGCGCCAGAAGGATATCCTGCATATAACTGAAGCTTCGGGAATCAATGAGCAGATCAGTAAGGCGCAAGACCGCTTGAGGCTCGAACAGGAACGTCGAGCCAGCCTTATTGGCAGCCTGAGTTCCTTCGTGGATTGCGATTCTCGGCTTAACGCTTTTCTTATGCTCCCAGCTATTGAGTCGGTCATCGCCACATTGGAGCCGATGCAGAAGCAGGGATTGATTCCACCTACTGAACTCACGCTTCTCCCGCGGTTGGTCCGGGATGGTAAGTGCGTATGCGGCATCTCGTTCGATGAGCATCCCGAGCGAAAGAATGCGGTACAGAAGCGGCTGCGTGACTCAGAAGGGTACTTGGAAAGCGCTCAGTTTCTGGACGAAGTCCTTAACTCTGCTCAACGGTTAGGTAATCAAGCCCTCGGCAGAGGTGGCCGGCCTTGGACTGAGGATGTTGACGAATGTCTCAGCCTTCTCGGCGAGATTGATCGTGATATGAGTGACATCATATCCGAGCTAGATATCCTCAAAGCGAGGGCGAGCGAGACATTCCAAGGGCTCGATGCCGCTGCATTCGCAGAACGAGAGCGTCATTCGGCGGAGCTCCGCCGTCTTCAGTCGACAAGTGCGGAAAAGATGCTCTTCGC
This sequence comes from Sphaerisporangium perillae, assembly GCF_023276435.1. Classification (GTDB taxonomy): domain Bacteria; phylum Actinomycetota; class Actinomycetes; order Streptosporangiales; family Streptosporangiaceae; genus Sphaerisporangium; species Sphaerisporangium perillae. The sequence goes on along the minus strand of NZ_JALLPO010000013.1, from coordinate 110,235 downwards.
AGAGAACGTCGTCAAAGCAACCGCTACCGAACTCCGAAGTGTGAGTGAGAAACTCCGAGTTCTTCAGGCCGGGCAGAAACGATCCAAGGACCTCCGGGATAAGGCTGAGGTAAGCGAAGACCTTCAGATCATTCTCACCACCGCGCTGCATGCAGTCGAATCTGAACAGGTGAATGAGCTTTCTGAAGCCATGAACCGTATCTTCCGTGACGTGATCGGGGCAACAGCGGAGAGCAACTTCAGCGAAGTCGGCGTACAGGCCATACCAAGCATCATGGGTTCGAAGATGACGTATGAGCTCTTCGCTAAGGACGGTAAGAAGAATAAGCCTCTCGCTCTGGCCAACGGCGCATCCCGTCGCGCACTAGCCGTGTCGTTTGTTCTTGCACTTGCGGAGACAACGGTTAGTAGCGTGCCTTTCGTGGCAGATTCGCTTCTGCATGCATTTTCGGGCGGAGTTCTTCGACGTATGGTGAGCTATCTCGTTGATGGAAAGCGGGTGGGACAGCCAATCATCTTTGGCCACACACACGATCTGCTAGACGATGACATCCGTAAGGTTCTCAGTAACGCCGCAGGTCGTACGTATACGGTTACGAGTCAATCACATGTGGGCGGCGATGTTGTTAGGGCTGCGCCTAATCGGCAGAACGCGCGTCAAACTGTGGTCTGTGATTGTGGTATCAACGAGTACTGCGACATATGCGAGCATGTCACATATGCAGGAGACTCGCGCTTCGTTCGCCGCTCTGAACGATCGCGTATCGATTAAGGGGGCGAGCGATGCCTAGACTAGTCTTTACTTCCAGCCAACATAAGCTGCTGTTGCCTGAAGATGTACGAGACCGAATTGCTCCTTGGATTAAACAGCAATCGACATCGGCACATCGCTCCCAAGATCAGGTCGCGTTCCGTCGCCTCCTGGACTTCTGGTTTACATCTGTCGTCTGGGCTGTTCACTGTGGTCTCCAACCCGTCCCGAAGACCTCAGGAAAGCATTTTGTGAATCTCGGGCCGACTAGCAGTGACATTAAGCAGTTCGAGGAGTGGCGGGGAGATCTGTTAACTATCTTGGCGGTGCATGAGTTTGGTCATGATTCGCCGCATGTCACTGATGTACGCAAGGTGGTAGACCTTGCGAACAGGTACGCAGAGGTTGGTGCTCCCTTACTTTTTGAGCGACTCTCCGAACAGGAAGATCTGGCTGTCCCCAAGCTGTACCTTGCCGCCGAGATCATGTCCGAGGTAATAGCAGAGAATATAGATGAGTACTCTGATCGGACATATTGAGACACTTGATCTTGGTGGTCGGCTGAAGCTTGCGGCTGAGAGGTGACGTCGTGCTCGGCCTGTCAGTAGCTTGTCGCGGTAGCGGCGGATGTTGAAGTCCAGGGAGTCGAACTCCCCAGCGAGCCGTTGTCCGCTTCGAGGCAAGTCCACGGGTGCCAGCCAGGGGGCAGACTGGTCCTTGACCCGCTCGGCCTGGGCGGTGGACAGACAGCAGACTGTCAGGTCGTCGGCATTCTGATCAGGGTTAGGCTGCGTCGTTAGTAGGGGGTCCACGCGCTGGCGCGCAAGGTCGTGATCGCGTGCTTGATGTTTGTTGGTGAGGGTCAATCCGATGGAGGAGCCGGCACCCGGCGCGACAGCCGGGCCACCGGGCTGACCACTACGGCGAAATCAACCCCCAGCGGAACCGCTCAGCCGACCAAAGGAAGATCGCGAAAGATCGAGGCTAGGGGCACCGGGCCAACTGCCCTCCAAAGCTCCCATGTGCCAGTAGTCCATCCCGGGCTGCTGAGCGTCTTATGTCGAGAGCTTCCTCTACCATCTTGGACAGGTCACAATGAAAGGGCAAACAACCCCGCACGACAGGCCAGGCTCGCCCCACCCTCAGCCACCCCCCCGGTCCGTAGCAGCTGCCGCTAATGTCCGCTCTTGTAGTGATTTGCGAGGTATCCCCACAAAATGGCCGATGATCCCTTTGCGCGACTTGTCCTCCGCTATCGAGATGAAGATAGTCCGGGATTGTTCGTTGAATGGGGACTTCTACGTCTGCTTGACCGGCAAGGATGTCGACTTCTCGAAGAGGATCTTGCAGATATGGCAGGCCCGTGGGAAGTCCATGTAGCTACGGAGCGCTTGTGGGAGACTTTGCCGGAGCAGCCTGGACTCTACATGTTTGTCTGGCGTCCAGAATTCAAACTGAAGGTCGCGGACCATGCCCGCCCAGATTCCGTATCTCAAATCCTGTATATAGGCCAAGCTGGCGCGAATGACCAGGAATCAGGAAATACACTGCGCGCAAGATATAAAAGCTACCAGAAATACTTGAAAGTTGACCCAGAAAGGCTCTGGAAAAACGAAAACAGTTCATCCAGGGAGCGCCTGCTATCCCGCTACTTAACCCTTCGCCCACTCGAGTACTGGTGCGCTCCGGTTAGCGATCGGAGCAATATTGCACGACTTGAAGACCGGCTCATCAAACTTTTGAACCCCCCCGTCAACTCGAATCGTGGCCCAAGACTTCTCCCGCGTCCTGGCGTCCCTGCTTTCTCGCGATCAGCATAGCAACCAACCGGAAGGACAATCATGCCATCAAAGACATTCGTTCCCGCCTTCAAGGCACATGTCGGCGAGTGGGAGTACTACCTCTGCCTGATGAGCTATGCGCAGGTCGCTCGCGAGATTAACTTCGCCTACGAATTGGGTGGCAACAAAGATCTGGGGACAATGATTCAACGCGGCGTAGGTACACGCACAGCGGAGATTACCGAGTATCTTCTAACAAATCCCTCACGCTTTCTCGGATCTCTCATCGTTGCCGCCTGGGGCGGCCACCCCGAATATATCGGCCTCAGAATGGACGATAGCGTTGAAGAGCAGGGGATGCTTGTTGGGGTTGATAGAGAATTCGGTGTGCTGACGTTCGACGGTACGCATCAATTTTTCGCCCTGGACGGACAGCACCGCCTGCGAGCAATTAAGGATGCTGTCAAAAAGGACCCTTCACTGGGAAGTGAGGATATTGGTGTCGTCGTAGTCCCTCACTTTGACGACGACGCCGGCCGACGTAAGACTCGCAGGCTATTCACTAACATCAACCGCAATGCGGTAAAGACAAACGTTCAGGAGAATATAGCCCTCGACGAAGATGACGGCTTCGCTATTCTCACACGCCGCTTCCTAGACGATCACTCATTTCTCTCAAAAGATGGGGTAGTCCAGGTATTCAGCAAGCAGGGAAACGACGGAGAGCTAAAGCTTGCTCAACGCCAGGTTTCTCCCGGACAGTCCGTTTGGACGACAATCAGCGTGCTCTACGATATCCTCCGCGAACTAGGCTTCGACCTTGACGGCAGTATGCACAAGGTGTCGCAACGTGCGACCGACGAGATACTCGACGAGAGCTACGAGATTCTCTCTCTGAGAATCGATGATGTCCTCGACTCCTGCGGTGAGCTGCGAAACCAGTATTCTTCGTCTCCTCTACCCAAAGAGCTACGAGCTCCCAAAGGTAGAGAAAGTGATGGCCACCCGCTCATGAGGCCGGCAGTCCAAGTAGCAGTGGTAAAGGCTATTCGCCAAGTGGTCGAGCAGCAGCTCTTGACTTGGGAGGAAGCACTACAGCGACTTTCTAAGCTGGACTGGCAGATGAGCGCAGCCCCATTCTCTGCGGTCTGGCAAGAAACTCCTGAGGCCAAAGCAAGGGGAAGGATGGCCACAGGTAAGGACTACACAGACTTACTGCTTGAGCTTCTTCTCGTTCATATAGCCCCGAAGACGAAGGTACAGATCGAGAGAGCGCTTAAATCTTACAAAATTGTAAAGAATGCGCGATATCCCGTGAGCCCCGAGACTCTCGCTACAGGCTTGGTCACTCAACAGTAAGCTGACTCAGACATATGCAAGATCGAGGACAGCGGATCGGCTGCTATCTACGCCGATCCGCTGCGCTCCCCCGGGGACTTAGGCGGCATGGGCGATGTGGATCGACGTACTCGCTCGTCACTGATCAATACGCCTGACGCGGTCGGGCGGCGAGGAAGAGAACGCAGATAGTCGTCGGTCGACACGGCCACACGGTAATGCCGGCTGAGGTTGGGCAGTGACTGTTCTGGACAATCGGCCCCGCTACCTGAACGCGCGGCCAGACGAAGCCGCGCCCACGGACGAGGACACAGCTTCTTCGCGTCAGCGCAAACTAGGTTTAAAACGACGCCGGGAGCACTCGCGCGGTCGCCCGTCGTGAAGTCCTCAATCCTCTCCACCAAGGCGCCTGCCTCACGGGATGGGCAGGAACCCGACAAAAGGGTGCCTGTCGCCGCGCTGCGCCCCAGTCCGGTGGTCGAGCACGATCTTGAGGGATTACGACCGGATTTGTCGGACGCCCCCACTAGCCTTGTTTGTGCACCAGTTCACGATTGTTCGTACGTGGAGAGGAGGCCTTGTGGGGTTCTGGCACACCGGATACATGGAGTTCCATGAGCCCAGCGATGAGGATCATGACTGGACGCCGCCGCCGCCCAAGCCTCCGGAGTTCCCCTGTCCCGAATGTGGTCTGATCTTCTCGACCGAGCGGGATCGGCGCGCGCACCGGTTCGACGGGCACGCGACCAAACGGCCGACTCTCGTATTCAAGGGACGAGAGTGCGGGCGAACCCGCCTCATGGTCACCGCGTTCAGTACGCCTTCCGACTGGCGTGCTTCGGACGTCGCGTCGATCAGCGTCAACGGACGGCCCTCGACACCGGACCAGGCGGCCCACTTCCTTGCCAGCACGAAGAGCGGCGTGCAGACGGTCACGGTCCTCAACGGTCCCCTGGAGCGGACGTTTGAGTTCGACTTCTGCCTTGCCGAGGAGGAGGACCTTTGGTTGGTCGACCAAGCGCTCGACAAGCTCATCTCGAACCGCGAACTGAGCCGCCAGACGATCGACGCTTTCATCATGCGGGCAGGTCGAGGCGAGACTGCACGGCGTTACCGAGAAGGACTCGCGAGCTATCTGTACGGCGTCCTTCACCGCGAGGCGAGCCAAGACCACGCGGGACCGGCGGATGCGACCGGAGCGCCGCTGTACGAGCAGCGTTACAACAGCGCCGTCTCGGTCCTCGGCGCATTCGACCGTCCACCTGCCGAGGCGATCTGCGGTCTCGTCGCCCTTCATTACAACCAGTTCGATCTGGCGATGCGCAAGACGAACAGCCATCGTGTCTCTGACGTCGCGGCACGGTTCCGCTCAATGATCGAGGGAGCCCCCTTTGCCACGGCCAGCCTGATCGATCGGACGCACGGCAGTTTCGACGAGGCTCTCAGTGACTCGGTGACGGAGGAGCTGCTCAACGTCAGCGCAATGGCAGTTGACGGGTCTGAGCTCGAACCGCTTCACCACCTGCTCCCGGCGTTGAACGAGTTGCGACCGGCGGATCAGTTCAAGGTCCGCCTAGTTGCATCTGAAGCCCTGCTCGCTGCGGGTGACGTCGAGCAAGCAAGCAAGCACAGCGAGGCGCTCCGGCACTCCAGAGACACTGACGCGTGGTACACCGGATTCCGCGCTCGAATGCAAGAGGTAGGACATTGAACGAGGAAAATCAGCATGCCGCTGTCGCGCCGGCAGCACCCGCGGCCGAAACCCCGCCGTCAGCCGTCGAGTCAACGGAGGTGGCTGTCGAGCAGACTCAGCCGCCCACCCCGTCGGCTGAGGAGGGCAAGGGCGTGCAGCCCAAGAAGCGTGCTCCTCGCAAGCCCAAGCCGCAGGTGGACTCCGTCGAGGACTTGCTGAAGCTTGCCTATAAGTCCAACGCTCGGCTGCTTGAGTTCTCCAAGGAGTCGCTCAAGAAGCTCCCGATTACCGATGAGAGCATCACGGCTCAGGGCGCTCTCATCGCTTCTCTTTCGCCGACAGACCCGACCTTGGCGACCTCGTTCAGGCTACTTCAGTACGTGGCACGCCAGGGTGTCGATCTCAAACGCGCCGAGGATGGTGACCTTGCACGCGTGTTGCGTCGGCTGGTCGACCTCTCAATCGTGGCAATGTCCAACAACCCGGTGTTCCGGGTCTGGACGGATCAGTTGCTCGACCCCCGGCGGGAACCGCAGCTCTCGCCTCAGCATGTGCGAGATGAGGCCGGCAAGGTCGACGCGGAGAAGCTGGGCCTTGCGGCCGACCAGTTCAAGGCAGCGGACAGCGATCGCCTCGTCAAGAACGCCGTCGCCTCCTACGGCCTTCTTCGTGCAGTTCAGCGTGATTGGAACTTGGACCGGTACATCGACGAGTCGAACGACTCGTCGTGGAAGCACGAGGTTCCTGAAGCGGCCAGCCTGGAACGTGCAGTCGGCACGATCGGCTCCAGCTGTGACCTCGATGTGCTCGGGCTTGTGGCAGCCAACTACATCGCCCGGATCGCTCGCCTCGATCGTCAAATCGCCCAACTGGAGCGGGCGGTCGACGCCGCGGCAAACCGGGAGTCCAGGCTCAACGAGGAACTTCAGGCCGCAAGGGCCAGTGAGCAGGCGGCGACAGCCCGAGCCGAGGCATTCACGGCCGACATCGTCCGCCTCCAGAAGGAGCTCGCCGCGGAACGCGACAACCGCGTCGTCGACAAGAGTCACATGGCAGACGACTACGAGACCCTCCGGACGAGGATTATTCGACGGTTGAGCGGCGAGATCGACCTACTGACCGATGGACTCCACGCATTGCGAAACGGCGCCCCGAGCGTTGCCGAAGAGTTCCTGGACCGATCTCTCCTGGCACTTGCGCGTGAAGTGGAACAACTGAAGGACGCTGCTGGAGGACTCGCATGATTGTCGGGTTCGACTTTGGCACGACCAACAGCCTCATCTCCGTCGTCGTCGGCGACCGCGTCATCGACGTCATGGATGTCGAGACCGGTCGACCGCATCCGTCGATCGTTCGATACGAGGGCGAGCAAGTCGTCGTCGGACACGAAGCAAAAGACGCACTCGGAGCTGCCGGCATCGGCGTCCACGGAAACACCGTCAAGTCACCTAAGTTCCTGCTCGGCGAAGAAGCAGTGGCGGTCGGTGGGGTTGATAGGAGCCCGGTCGACATCGTCGCCGACGTCGTCCGCCACGTCCGGTCCGAATCATTGCGGAGCCCCCAACGGAACGTGCTCGGCGCTCTCGACAACGCCGTCGTCACGATCCCCGTCACAATGAACGGCGTACGCCGTGCGGCACTTCGAGAGGCCTTCGCCGGCGCGGGAATGAGCGTCGCCCAGTTCGTACACGAACCTCTGGCAGCCCTATACGGATTCATCCGTGGGTCCCGAGACCCCGAGGAGATGGCTCGACGCCTCGCGAGACGGAATGTGCTCGTCGTGGATTGGGGCGGCGGAACCCTGGACCTCACGTTGTGTCGCGTCGACGACTCCCAGATCCGGCAGTTGCGCAACGGCGGATCGGACCAGGTCGGCGGCGACGAGTTCGACAAAGTCATCCGCGACGAGGTCGTGAAGCGCTTCCGTGCTCGAGAAGACATCGGGGACGACGACTTGGCAATCCCGGAAGCCAAACTCCGACTCCTTCAAGACGCTGAACGTAACAAGATCGAACTGTCCGCTGACCGGGTGGACGTCACTTTCTACCGACCCAGCTACTTCCAGTCCGGTGCGACGTTGCAGTACCAGCTCATCCGACAGGAACTGGAAGAGATCACGAGGCCCCTCGTGATCGCGGGAATCAACGAGATCGAGTCTCTGCTCGATAGCCTCTCGATGGCACCGGGCCAGGTCGCACTCTGTGTCGTCGTCGGCGGTATGGCGGCGATGCCCGCCATCCGAAGCAGGCTCTACGAGATGTTCGGCCCGGATCGGGTCGAGGTTCCCGCCAACAGCGCGACACTGATCTCACAAGGCGCTGCCTGGATTGCCCACGACCGTCAGAGGCTGCGTCTTGCCAAACCCATCGAGTTGGAGCTGGCACGAGGCTCGCGGATGCCGTTGTTGACAGCCGGCACCGAGATGCCGCTGGGTGGCGAGGCGAAGCATGACCGGGTGCATCTCTTCTGTGCCGACCCGACCGACGGCATCGCCAAGTTCCCGATCGCGACTCCGACGGCTCTCTCAGCGCACCCCCAAGCCAGCGAGCGGCGAACCTCGTTGGGGATCGTTGCGATCAAGGTCGATCACACGGCACCTCCATTGCACGAACGACTTGAACTTGAGGTCGTTCTCGACGATGACCTGATCTTGTCGATCGAAGCGTCATCAAGTCAGGCGAACGATCGCGCGAAGGCGTCCTACTACGACCTTGAGTTCGGGCTAGGACTTCCAGACGGCGTTGTCGCCGGTGGTGATGGTGACCCAAAAGGAGAAGATGAAACCGACGCTGTCCCGGCGTCCGGACTCGTCGTACGCGCAAACGTGAGCCAGAGTCAGGACCAGGCCGCGGTGCCAGGCGACGTGCTCTACCTCCACAGGTCATCAGCGTTCGCGCGCCACGCGCGAGACGGTGCCACCCAAGCCCAACTGCTTGAACATCTGTACTACCAGCCCTGTGCCGTCTGTAAGCGCCCGTGGGGTGACCCGGAGTGCCGTTGCGGGACGGCCTGACATGGCCAGCGCGAAGACGGCCGTCAGAGTCCTGGACCGGGGCATGGAGGTCGAGGCTGCCATCCGCAGGCCAGTTCGCCTCACGCCGGACGGCTATGCGGGTGTCGCCTATGCCGGCTCGGTATACGCCCTGCACGTCGACGATGTCATTGACCTCAGCGGACCGAGTTGGGAGATCGCAGACTGCGATCGCTTCCTCTTCGCCGGTGCCGACATCCCCTATGCACCGACATCCGACGACGTTGATGACGTCATCAAGGGCTTCGACATCGACTGGTATCTCGAATCGAACCAGTACGGCCACTACGTCGTCTTCAACGCCCCAGAACGGGTCGCGAGCCGACTCGTTGATGCACTGGAAGCGGCAGACCTCAGTGTTCAGCGCTGGGACGTCAGCCATCGCCAAGCCGGCAACGGGAACTTCTACGACTGGTTCACTCGCCTTCGGTTCAAGGGCGGCAGGGACGAAGCATTGGCCCTCGTCGGTGCCGTCATCTCGCCCCCAGCAGTTGCTGAACCGGTAACGGCGCCGGTCGATCCGACAGCGGCGCGCCTCGCAGACGCGGAGGCCCGTGTTGAGGAACTCCTGGATCAGCTCTACGCGCTGAGTCGACGGGCCGAGGCTGCAAAACGAGAAGTCGCACACCTGCGGGGTGCGGTTGCGTCGGCGGAGGCCAATGAGCGCGGTCACCGAGAAGCCTTGGCGCTGGCAGAGCGCCGACGATCTGATCTTCAAAGTCAGCTCGCGACCCTCCGTGAGAGCGTGGGCAGCGGCCCTGACACTGCCGAGCTCGTTAGGAGCCGGGCTGACGCCGAGGAACTGCGCGAACTGGCACTGGCCGAGAACGCCACGCTCCTCGACCGCGCGAGTTCGTCGGAACTTGAAGCCGAGGAGCAGCGCAGCCGCGCCGACGATCTTGCCGATCAGGTCGAAGCGCTGGTCGACCGCGTTGCCGAACTCGAAGCACTTGAGACGGAGCGCCTTCGGGCTGCCACCGCGAACCGTCCGCGGCGCGGCGGCGTGGCTGAGTTCCTGCCGATCGCGTTCTCCCGGTTGGACTTCATCCTGGACGCGGTCGACGTCCTCGCGAACTTGGAGTCGCCGTCATCGACCATGCGTGCTCTCGCCGAGATTGACGCCGGGCAACTTGTCGGGAAGGACTTGGAAGGAATGCCTGGCTGGTTCGAGGTCACCAAGTTGGCGACCGGTATTGCCGGAAGCCAGCGACTTGGCCGCATCTACTACAAGCCGAACGGTGGACGCGTGCTCGTCAGCGTGCACATCAAGCAGGACGAGAAGCAGCAGAAGCGACACATCGACCGCTTGCGGGCAGTCTGAGCTATCGCCGGCGGAGCGCGGCCTCGACGTCGGTGCGATCCGACCGGAGCTGCACTGCTTCCTTGCATGCCGTCCAAGGCCGCAGATCGGTGACCAGTGGCGGAGCGCTGCGGAGCAGGATGAGGGCGGTGCCGAAGGGCAGGGTGCGGATCGTCTCGGGCGGCATCACTGGTACGCGGCGCGTGGAACGCTGGAGGGAGCGGGAGCCGTAGTCGCCAACGGAGATCGTGTCGGTGCGTTCGTCTCGTTCCCCGATGAGGGCGGAGAGGTCTTGGAGGTCGCGCGCTGAGGAGGTGCCGCCGAGGATGACCTAACTATCGATCGCGTCCTGGATCAGGGAGCGAGAGCGGGCCACATCGGTCTCGCGTATCTCCATGAAAGCCAGTCCACTCTGGTCTTTGGATGGGACGTCCAAGAGATTGGCGATTCGCAGGAAGTTGCAGTTCACCATGGGAAGGACCGCTGTCAAATTCCTGAAGGAGATGGTCTCCGATGGTGGCCGAAGCGGCGGATTGAGCAAGACGGCACAAAGGGTGCCCATACAACCCGGTACGTCTCGCCACTCACTGCGCATCAGGTCTCTCGTCGGAATCGTCGGCATTACGCGTTTTCCCAAGTTCGCCTGCTTCTGGGCCTTGGGCGGTTCCCGAACTGAGGCCCTCGTCCAGGAAGTTGTCCACCTCAACTACAGCTTCGTCGGTGTGCCCTGAGTCGCGCATCCATGTCTTCGGATCGATGCCGTACTTCTCCGAGAGAAACCGAAGTCGATATACCGCTTTTGCTCGCCTGAACGTGCGATCGGTCATCTCAGCGCTGAGAACCGCATTGAAACCGACGCCCGCAAGAGGAACGACTTCGGCCAGTTTCTGCTTTGTGAGCTTGAACCCGAGAGCCTTGTATACGGCATCGATCACGGACACGAGCGTGTGCTCTTTGAGCTGTGCCCACGTGGCATGCCGCATCATTTTCTGTGTCAACCGCGACAGCGAGGCCATGGCTGTGGTCTTTCCGCCCAACGACGACGCTGTGCCTAGTGATAGGACACCGAGCGCAAAGAGTTCTTCCTCAGGAAGAGTCACGTCGTATCCGTATCTCGCCGCGACCACACCGATGCTCCGCCCCATCAATGCCAACGAGGCAATAACGTCCGTGGCAAGTGCCGCGACGGCAACCCCTGCCGTTACACCCCCGCTGACAGTTGAGGAAACCTCGGCCCCTGTAACCGCCAGCGCAGTTGATCCGCCCTGCACGGCAGCCACGACCGTATAGCCGAACCTGGGCGGGAGCATCTTGTCGCAGGCTTCAAGGTCGAGCTTGCGAACATCCTCAAGCCTCGTCACGCCAGGGTGACGACTCGCGAACTGCTGCACGACCCTGGATGCACGGACGCTGGCGAGGGCTGGTTGAAATGTGAGGGCCAACGCTCCGTCGAACGCCCGCTCAAGAAGAGCATCGAATCTATCGGTACCGGGAAGGGCCGTGTATCCGCGGCTGATCGCTGTTCCGGCTTTGCGTGCGGCGTCTCGAACCCAAGCCGGCAGCTTCCTGCCATCGGGTCGGTAGATCTCGTTAATACAGTGGTCCCACGCCGCACGGTCGTAAGGCGACATGCCCTCAATACCCATCTAGCCTCCTCGAAACTGGACCACGCAAGATCGGCTCGCCCCACGGATCATCCAACGACGTGCGCCAGCGGCCGGCGGCTGGGCGTCGCGCCGTCCGCGCGAAGGGCCGCGCGGGATCATGAAGATGTGTCGTCAACGTGGGCCCGCGCGGCCTTCTCCCATTCTGCCTTCATCGGGATCACCCGCAAACACCTGAGGCTTCCGTATTAGCCTCTGTGGATCACTTGTCAAATCCAGGCGGCTGGCATCAAGGCTGCCATGTCAAGGCTGCCAGGTTTGCCGAATTGCGCTCATAAGGATCAAGGCGACGGCGCTCCGCGCCGCCGCACGGCCCGCCGCCCGCCCGCCGTCCGGGCGTGCGGCGTGGGCGCCGGTCCCGAACGGCGGCGGGACTCAGGGCCGCCCGCCGTACAGAGTGCCCGCCGAACCAAGCCGTCCCGCCGACCAGGGGCGCCGTCGCCGTACCTTTGCAGCACGACGATCGCCATACTGTGGTCGGCCACCGACCGGGTTGGGGCGATCGAAGGTCCGGGACTGCATTCTCGGCCACGGCCCACCGGACATCCTGGCTGAGCGGGCCACTGGAGTGACGGTTGTATGGCAACGTGATCGTTCAGTTGTTCGTCCTATCTTCGGCGTGCGAATCTTCGGTCACTGAGAGAGGCGAGAGCATGAGCGGCGGCCGGTGGCAGGAACGCCGTGTGCTGATCATCGTTGTTGCTTTGGCCGCACTTGGGACGGCGACAGCGGTGCTCACGGCTTTCAAGGTGACCAATCCATGGGCTATCGGCGCAGCCGCGGTGGGTGTCCCCGTTGTGACGGTGCTCTCTGGGTTCGTCCAGGACCGGTACAAAAAGGTGGCTGCCCGCCGCGAGGAGAGTGTCCTGAAGCTCCAAGACGGCTGCTTGGTGTTGCCAAATGGACGCCTGCCCAAGGTGAGCGAGATCAATGATCCCATCCGACTGGGGGTGCACCCAGCTATCGTGCTCACCCCCGCCACGGACAAGCAGCAGCCCGTGTACGTGCCCCGTGACATCGACGTGCAGTTGCGTGAACACCTCACAGCCAGTGGGTTCGTACTGTTGGTTGGAGACTCAACTGCAGGTAAGTCCCGTACCGCCTTCGAGGCTATGCGAGCCGCCCTGCCACAGCATTTGCTGATAGCCCCACACGACCGCACCGCGCTCCCCGCGGCCATAGAGCAGGCCGCCCGCGCCCGTAGAGCCGTGCTGTGGTTGTCGGATCTGGAGCATTACCTCGGAACCGGTGGGTTGACCCGGGAGCACGTTGCACGTCTGACGAGCGGCAAGGGCCAAAGGGTCATCCTGGCCACCTTGCGCAGTGCCGAGCAGGCTCGCCTGACCAGCCAACTTGCGGACTCGGACCAAGCCGCGCGGTCAGCTGGACGCGAGGTGCAAGAGACGTTGGAGCAGGCTCATACGATTCGACTGGCCCGCAGGTTCAGCTCCGGCGAACTAGAACGGACCCAAGATCTCATCTCGGATGCCCGCATCGCTTTTGCCGTGCAGCAGGCAGGAGAGTACGGGATTGCTGAATATCTTGCCTCGGGCCCCGAACTGCAACGCGACTTCGATAACGCCTGGGACGTGGGTGTCAACCCGCGTGGGGCCGCTCTGGTCGCTGCCGCCATCGACTGCCGCCGCGCGGGATTTACTACGCCGGCCCCTCGCCGACTGATCGAGGAACTCCACACCACGTACCTCAACGCCAAAGGCGGCCACCGTTTGCGGCCGGAATCCATGGAGGAGGCGTGGGCCTGGGCGACGCGACCTCGGCGCGCTACCACCGCTTTGCTGTCACCCGTACAGGCCGGTGACAGTGATCTTGTTGTCGTCTTTGACTACCTCGTTGACCTTCTACAGCTGTCTGAAGGCCCCCTTGCCCACGTTGACGAAAGGGTGATCCTCGCCGCTCTCAATCACGTCCAGCTTGCCGAAGACGCTGATCAAATCGCATCCATCGTCGATCGGCAGGGCCGCTATCACCTCGCCGAATTGGCTTGGGGCGCCAGTACTACCCTTCGCCGGGAAACGCTGGGCGATGAACACGCCGACACGTTGGCGAGCAGAAATAATCTCGCGAGGGTGTTCAAGGAATTGGGCAGGTTGCAGGAGGCTGAGGCGGAGCATCGGGCGGTCTTAGAGGTCAGCCGCCGGCTTCTGGGCGACGAGCACTCGACGACGTTGGCCACCCGAGGCAGCTGGGCGAATGTGTTAAGGCAGCTAGGTAGATTGCAGGACGCTGAGGCGGAGCATCGGGCAGTGCTAGAGGTCAGCCGCCGGCTTCTGAGCGACGAGCATTTCAACACGTTGGCCACGAGAAACAACCTGGCGAATGTGTTAAGACAGTTGGGCAGGTTTAAGGAAGCTGAAGCCGAGCATCGGGCAGTGCTAGAGATCCGCCACCGGCTCCTTGGTGCGGAGCATCGCGACACGTTGTCCAGCATGAACAATCTCGGACTCTCGTTAGAGGAGTTGGGTAGGTTCGAGGAGGCCGAAGCCGTTCATGGGACCGCGCTGGAAATGCGGCGCAAGGTGCTGGGTGACAAGCATCCCGACACGTTGTCCAGCCTAAACAATCTGGTGAATGTGCTTTGGAGCCTTGGACGATTGGAGAACCCCGAAGCGGATTACGCCGCCCTGTGCGAACTCTTTCGCCAGGAGTTGGGCGAAGAACACCCCCACACGTTAACTACATGGGGCAACTTCGCGGGCGTGCTAGGCGAGTTGGGGAAGTTGCAGGAGGCTGAGGCTGAGTGTCGAGCCCTGCTCGAGGTCCGCAGCAGGGTGCTGGGTGAAGAGCACCCGCACACGTTGGGCACTAGGAGGAACTTGGCGCACGTGTTGAGGAAGTTGGGAAGGTTGCAGGAGGCTGAGGCTGAGCATCTAGAAGCGCTAAAGGTCTTTCGCCGAGTGCTTGGTGAGGAGCACCCCCACACGTTGAAAAGTAAGCAAGATCTGGCGGCCGTTAGCGAGGAACTAGATCGGTTACGTGAGGGACCTGGGCACGCATCCTAGGGCGCGGCCACTCCTTTCATGATCAGCATGTCTCCAGCAGTAGCCCGCTCCACCTGAAGCTCTGCACTGTATGACCTGGCTGCGGTCTCGCCGCCAGGTTCGATCAGGCTTATTCTCTCGAAGTTTGGCCGACACTAGGCCAGAGTATTGTCATGGATGATACCCCCCGTGACCTCTACGCGGCTATAGGTCGCGTAGCTGCCGAAAGCGTGAATATTGAGGCAACTCTTCGCTGGATATTTCGAGAGTACGTTCGCGCCGAGAATGATTACCCGGCAGGGGAAAACCTTAACGTCCTATTTGAAAGACAAAGTTGGGATTGGCTTATTGAGAACTTGCGTGCTGTCCTCAAAGCGAGGAGCGAGTATGATGCTCACGACTTCGGCGAATACGACGATCTGTTGCGGGTGCTCGGGTCTCTTTCCGACCTTTGGAGTAGGCGAAATCTAGTGATACACGGCGTGTGGCAAGTGTGCGACCCAGAGGAGGGGTGCCGTCTGTGGGCGTCGCCGCCCGCTCAGAATGACGAGTCTCCTGTTTACCACTTCTTTCGAAGTCGACTGCGACACTTCGATAACTCTGAAACCCACTTGACTATCAGCGATATTGAGCGGCTCGCCGATGAGTTGAAGCGAGCCGACTCACTGCTTGCGTCCACGTGGGAATCGTCACTAGAAGCTCATCTTCTTTTTCAACAACAGATGTCGGAGGCGATCATCGCGGCTCAGGCCAAGATGGCGACATCCGAGGGGGACTCTCGCACCCAAGAATGATCGGCGAGGTCGCTATGCCGTTGTGACAGTGCTCCGGTGATGAGTACGGGTGGGCTATCGCTGATCCGAGTTGCTTTCCCTAGCCGGCCACGAGGCTCCGAGGCACTATTGGTTCAGCACGTGCCCGATCTCCCAGGCCCCGACTCGAAGGCCCACGTCCCGTGAACGGGATGTGGCCCTGTTTGACGCCGTTCAGATACTGCCCTCACGATCGCCCTGCGGTGGTTGGGCGCCGTGCGGGGTTGGGGGCGATCGACGGGCGGGGCCTCGTTCCTCGGCCCGGCCCACCGGGTGACGGGGCTGGGCGCCGTTGCGGGATATGCGCGGGATGGCGCTGGCCGCCAGCCGGTTCCCGAAAGGTTGCGGTGCAGGTCGGAGGGGTGATGGGGGTGGTGGTCGCCGGTCGTCTTCTAATCCGACGGTCGCAGGTTCGAATCCTGCAGGGCCCGCGATCACAAGCTGCGGAAACCCCCGCCTGACCTGCACTAACGCGGTCACACGGGGGTTTCTCATGTCCGGCTGTCCACGGCTGCCACCGAGCGTTTGCGGTTAATCCTCCCAATGCCTTCCCACGGGATCGGGCTCGGTCATCACTCCCCCAGGGCGTCGGAGATCCGACGCTTGGCCGCTTCGTCCTGCCCAACGATGCACTTGGCGTAAATCCGTAGGAGGACTTCCGTGCTGTGGCCAGCCCACTCGGCGACCTGGGTAGCGGGCACCCCGGCATTGAGCCAGGTGGACACGCAGGCGTGCCGGAGGTCGTAGACCCGTCTGGCCAGTGGCGAGGCGTACTCCTGATCGGTGAAGGCCGTCTTGCGCGCCTTCTGCCAGGCGCGGCGGTAGGTGATGCTGGGCAGCTCCCCGCCCTGCTCTCCCTAGAACAGCCGTCCGTCTGGACCCTTGCCGTACTTGGCGGCGAGGTGAGCCCGGAGAATCCTGGTCAGCGGGGGCGGACAGGGCACGGTCCGTGTGTGCCCGTCCGGGCGGTGCTTGAGCGCGCGTTTGCGTCTTGATCCACACGAGTCCGTCCTCGTAGGTACTGAACTCTTGCAGGTGCTGTCCCTGTGCATCGAAGACGTGCCACCTGAAGGGGCGTTGCCTCCCGGCCCTGTAAGGTCGTACGCCTCGTCAGCCGAGCGATACCACGCTCTTCGGAGGACGGGAGGGAGAGGCATAGGCGTACTCGTGGGTGATCGACATGCCCGGATCGTAGGGGTCGGCTCGACAAGGGACAATGCCGCGTCTGGCCTCATACTGCTAGCCCTCCGACCCCGTTCAGGAGGGCGGAGAGGGCGGTGCGATCGTTGACGCCGGTCTTGTCGTAGACGGCGTACAGCGTGTTGGCCACGGTGCGGACGGAAACGACGAGCCGCTCGGCGATCTCGCGGTTCGTCAGCCCCTGGGCGGCCAGCACGGCGATCTCGCGCTGCCTCGGCGTCAGACGGGGGACGTCGAGGTCCATCAGCGCGAGCGTACGGGCACCCGGGCAGCGCTGGGAGAGCCGCCAGGCCCGCGTCTCCGCCGCCCGTGTGCCGCGCCACCGCCCGGACTCGCGATGGCGGGCGGCTGCCTGCGCCGCCGCCTCGGCCGCGTACAGCAGCAGGCCGAGCCGTTCGAAGCCTTCCGAGACCGCGTCGAGCTCCGCGCCGTCGCGGGCGGCGGCATGCCGCGCGAAAAGGGTGACCAACGGACTCTCCACGTCGAGTGCGGCGAGCCGTGCGGACACGAGGTCGGGACGGCCCAGCCGCACGACGTCGTGCAGCGCGAACGGCACGTCGCAAGGCAACGCGCTCTCGGCGGCCTCCAGGCAGATCTCGACGGCCCCGGCGATGTCGCCGCGCCCGGCCCGGGTCCATGCCTTGGCGAAGCGGAGGGGCAGGACGACGTACGGGCCGATCGGCATACCCGTGGCCTCCGCGCGCGCCAGGGCCTCCTCGGCCGCGGCGACGTCACCGAGCAGCGCGTACGCGTGCGCGAGCTCGCCCAGGCAGGCTCCGGCCAGCACGCTGCGGGTGGGCAGCCGCACGACGGTGTCGCGGGCCCAGTCGAGGGCGTCGGTGAGCCGGCCGCGCAGCCGCAGTACGCGGGCCTTCGCCGCGCCGAACTCCAGGATCGCCCGCGTCCAGCTGCCGAACTGGCCCCCCAGGCCGTATCCCTCATCGGCGAGTCGCTCGGCGGCGTCCAGATCGCCGAGCAGCAGCGCGGCGTTCGCGGCATGCCCGGTCAGAGCGGCGGACAGGCTGCGCATGGCGTCGGGCTCCTTCGCGAGCCGGGCGCCGGCCTCCTTCACGCGGGCCAGGCATTCGGCGGGCCGGCCCCGCGCCAGTAGGACGGCCGCCTCGGCCCCGGCGATCATGCGTTCGCCGTGTGGGCTGAGCGGGCCCATGTCCCGCGTCCGCGCCAGCAGGTCCTCGGCGGCGGCGATGTCGCCGGTGAGGGTGGCCAGGACGGCCCGCATGATGAAGGTGCCCTGCCGGCCGTCGACACCGCGGGCCAGCCGGGTGGTCTCTTCCAGGACGGCTCGTGCCCGCGGAACGTCTCCGAGCCCGACGGTCAGGTTCAGCGCGCGCTGCACGCCGAGGTCGATCCGGGCCGTCTCGCTCATCTCCACTGCCCAGGCGGTGGCGTACATCTCCTCTGCCTCGGCGTGCCGGTCGGTGTAGAACAGCACGGTGCCGAGCGCGGCCAGCGCGGGCGTTCCGCCGCCTGCGGCCACGGCCGCGCGTCCGAGCCGTACGGCCAGCTCCAGGTCGCGGATGACCCTGGCGCGCTCGCACCCGGCCAGCAGCAGCCCGGGATCGCCGGTCATGCCGCCGTCCAGCCGCCAGACCGCCACCCTGAGCACGTCCTCGCGCCGTCGTAACCCGGCCTCGGTGACCGCCTGAGCCAGCCGGCGCGTCATCGTGCGGGCGCGCAGCATGCCGCAACCGTCCCTGATGACCTCGCCGTACAGGGGGTGCGCGAGCCGTACCTGGAGCCGCTGGCCGTCCCGCTGCACGGTGACGAGCTGCCGGTCCTCCAGGTGCTGGACGGCGTCGAGGGACCCGAGGACGGCCAGCAGGTCGGCGCCGAGCGGCTCGCCGTAGGCCAGGAGCTCCAGCGTCTCCCGCTCACGCGCGGTCAGCTCGCCGATGCGGGCGGCGATGGTCTCGCGCAGCGTGGGCGTGATCGTCAGCGGTCCACGCCAGCGCCACACGTCCCCGTCCTCGGTGAGGATCCCGGACAGTACCAGCTCGTGCAGGTAGAGCGCGTTGCCCTGGCTGGCGCGCCACAGCCTGGCCACGGTCGCGGCCTCCACCCGGCCGCCCATGGCGGCCTCCAGGACGGCCGCGGTCTCCTCCAGGGAGAACGGCTCCAGCTCCAGTCGCGGCACCAGGTCGTCCTTCCACAGTGCGAGCACCGCGTCCGGCGCTGGTGTCCGGCTGCGGAGCGTCGCGATCACACGGGTGCCGCCCCGCGTCACGAGGTGGTGGACGAGCGCGGCCGAGACCGGGTCGAGCAGGTGGGCGTCGTCCACCACCAGCACCGGCGCGCGCAGCGCGGCGGCAGCCCAGCCCAGCGGGTTGCCGGTGGGCGGTATGGCAGGCAGCAGCGGGGCGAAGGCGCCGAGCGGGAGCTCCCCTGCGGACGCGGTGGCCCGCGCCCAGGCGACCCGGTCGAGATCGTGTACGGCCTGCGCCACCAGGCGGCTCTTGCCCGTCCCCGGCGGGCCGGCGACGACCACACCTCGGTTGGCGGACCTGATCGCCGCCAGCTGCGCTGTACGCCCAATGAACGGCCAGGAGGCTGCCACGGCGAAAGCGTATTTGAGTAGGCCGTGCTCATGCGAGGGCATATTCCGCGCGGCAGGCTGGGCCCATGACCATGACACCGGCCACCGGCCTGACGGACCTCGTCCGCGCGAGCCTCGGCGATCCGCTGGCCGAGATCGCCGAGCAGCACGTCGAGCCCCTCCACCACGGTTCCGGGGCGCTGTCGACGGCCTCACTCCACCGCGTGCGCGGCACGACGACCAGCGGCGTGAGCTGGTCGTTCTTCGTCAAGTCGATCCACGCGATCAAGCACTCGGCCTGGTTCGCGAAAATGCCCGAGGGGATGCGGGCCGACGCGCTGGCGCAGTTCCCCTGGCGGGCCGACGCGGACGCCTACCTGGCCCGCCGACCGCTTCCCGGCGGGCTGCGGCTGCCGCGCATGTACCGGCTGGACGACCTGGGAGACGACCGGCTCGTGATGTGGCTGGAGGACGTGCGGGTCGCGCCCACCACGTGGGATCTGGACCGCTACCGCGCCGCCGCCCGCCTGCTCGGCGACCTGGCCGTCGCATGGCCCGTGGCGGGCCGGTCGTCGGTGCCGCGCGAGCCGCTCAACCGTGGACTCCGCTGGTACTGCGCGGGTCCGGTCGCCAACCTGTTCCTGCCGATCCTGCGGAACCCGGCGACGTGGCGCCACCCTCTCGTCGCCCGGCACGCCGACCCCCTGCTCCACGCCGACCTGCTGGCCCTCACCGACCGGATCGGCCCGCTGCTCGAGGCGCTGGACCGCCTCCCGCACACCCTCGTCCACGGCGACGCCGGCCCCATGAACCTGCTGGTCCCGTCCGACGGCTCGGCGGAGTTCGTGGCCGTCGACTGGAGCTGGCCGCACCCGGCGGCCGTGGGCTTCGACCTCGGTCAGCTCGTGGTCGGCCGGGCGCACACCGGCGAGCTCGACCCCGCGGACCTGCCCGCCGTCCACGAGGTGATCGAGGCCGCGTACGTCGCCGCGACGGCCGGGATCGCGGACCCCTGCGAGGTCTCCTTCGGCTACGTCGCCGCGCTCGTGCTGCGCAGCGCGTGGACCGCGATCCCCTTGGAGCTCCTAGACCATGAACCCACCCCCGAGCTGAACGACCTGTTCCGCAAACGGGCCGGACTCGCCCGATTCATCGTTGACCTGGGGCGGTCGTTGCGCCTCTGCGACGGATGCTGACCACCGCGGCGGGCTCAGGCCCGAACGGGCCCCGGGGCCGCCAAGAACCCGAGACCCGGAAATCACTAGGCCCTACTCATGAGGAATCCGCTCCTCACACCCACTCTGGATCACATGAAAGGAAGATGATCATGTCCTTCGCATCAGTCCGCCGTGCCCTCGTCATCGCCTCGACCGCGATCGCCGGCCTCCCCCTCACCGGAATCGGGGCCGCCCACGCCGAAACCACCTACTACGAGATCGTCGCCGCGCACAGCACCAGATCTGGCGTCGCCGAACCTCGTAAGCGTCAGTCGTATGTGCCCGGACGTAGCCAATGTGGACCACGCCGACGGCGCCAGGGTGGTCCAGGACCGCCGCTGGGGCGGCGAGAACCACAGCCCGCACGTCACCAGCGCTGCCGACACACCTCCGGCCCCCGCTCCCCGCATCGCGTCGGCGCGGGGGCCGTCCGCCTGCTACGCCGAGCGGTGGACGTGCGGGGCCGGCGGCCTGCCGGGAGGAAGCGGGGAGCCTTGGTACTCCGCCGATCAGGCGCGCCGTGGGCAGGGCTTGGCGGCTCCTTCGCCTGCTCCTACGCCGATGAGATCGTCAGAGGCCGGGCGGGGACGCTCGCCAAAGGGGGGTGGCATCCTGCCTGGCATGAGTGACATGGTGAAGATCACGCTCGCCACCCGATCCGCGTCCACACGTGCGGAGCGATACCGGGAATCTCATCCAGCCGCTCCAGCGCCGGGCCGACCTTCTTCGCCTCGCTCGGCGCACCGCGCTTGAAGGGGACCACCTGGTTCGCGGTGGAAGAGTCGCCGCCGGTCGGTTGCACGGTGACCTGCGTGGCCGCGATGGTCGTTCCGTTGACCGTCCCAAGGACGAGGACGGGTTCGCCTGTCGTGACCTCACTCGCCGACGCCGAGCTCGTCCCCTTCTGGTACGTCGTGGGGGACGTCCGGTTGACAGTGATCTTCTGACCCCCTGATGTCGAAAATGTGAAGCTCGACGAGGACACGCTGCTGACCGTGCCGACTGATCCTCCTGCCGCCGGACCAGATCGAGCGTTGGATCCCCCGCCGCCACCGCCGGATCGCGGACCACCGGCGAAGCCACCGGGACGCCCCTGCCCTTCTGGTGCCGAGGAGGACGCGACTGCTGTCGAGGGGGACGTGGCTGTCACCGAGGAAGCCGTTGTGGCACAGCCGGAAAGTCCGCCCACCGCACACATCAGCACGGCCGCCATGATCCAGCCACTTCTTCTGCTCGAAAGTGATCGCCGTAGCCTCGACCGGCGTGCCTGCTTGGCCGTGGCCAGCGAGGCCGACCAGTCTGGCGAAGACACCGGCGAGAGAGGCGAAGCAGCGCCGCCGCCGCGTCGGCGAAATCCAGTGACTCCGGCCGCGCCGTGGCGTCCTCTCGAACCGGAGTGGACCAGGCGCTCAGCCGATGGCCGAAACGAGGTGGAGGTCGAGCGACCATGCGGCCACGTCGACCGGTGCCGGAATGAACCCGTGGCGGTGGAGGAAGTCGGCTTGATCCTGCAGCGCGGCGATCCTGTCCGGGCTCAGCGACGGCACCAGGCTGCTGGAGTGGACCTCGGCGTAAGCGATCTCGGCGTCCTCGGCGCTCTGGTACGTCTCACTGGCCAGCGCCCGCCAGAGGGCGGCACGATCTCCGCTGACGCGGGAGTAGGCGTCGCTGACGGTCCGCAGGTACGTCCGCACCAGCTCAGGACGCTCGTCGACGAGCTCCTGCCGGACGGTGAGGGTACGAGGGGTGCCGTTGTTGACCCGGCGCAGCGGATCGGCCAGCCGGTCGATCCGCAGGAGCTCCCGAAGACCGAGTTCGCGGACAGCCCGTACCCCCGCCGCGCCCTTGAGCCAGACCGCGTCGACTTTGCCGTCGGCCAGCAGCTCCAGTTCCGCGTCGAAGTGCTCGCCTCCCCCCCAAGACGCGCCCCGGGTGGTGTCGACGAGCTCGACGTCGTCCAGGCTCAGGCCCGCCGTACTCAGCGCCTGCTGCACTCCCCGGACGCTGGAGGCGCGGCCGACGTCGATGAGCGGCGTGGATCCCCTGACCACGGCGACCCGTCCGCCGGCGAGGTCGGAGATGGCGCGCGGAGCCGCGCTCTCGGAGGTGACCACGGCCTGATACTCATCGAGCCAGGTGATCCCGATCAGCCGGGTCGGCGCGCCAGTGCTGCGCGCCCATATCGCAGGGATGTTCCCCCCTTCTCGGATCAGGTTGGTGATTCCGTGGTCGAAATGCCGCTTGCGCAGCTCGGGATCGTCGACGTCCTGCAGCGCCGTAGTCGTGACGCCCCGCTCGCTAAGCGGTCCGGCGAGCAGGTCCAGCCCGGTCGCGAGCCCTGTGGCCGTGGGAGCGGGGCAGCGCGTGTAGTAAAGCTGGTCGTCGATGGCGGCTGTTGTCATGCCAGGGCTCCTTCGTGGGTTTGGTATGGGGAGGGACCGAGAGGCGAAAGCGGTAGCGCGAACCGTTCGCGCAAGGTGGACTCCTGGTACTGCCGGGGGAACCCACCCTCCTCGTGCAGCAGCGGCACGAGGTCGTCAACGAAGGTCTCAAGGTCGGCGGGCAGCACCGGTGCCTGGATGGTGAACCCGTCAACGACGCCGTCGCCGGGGGAAGATGATCAGGGATGAGGCAGGAAGCGTCCGAAGCGGCCCTGGTGGTACAGCAGCGGTTGGCCGGTGCCGTACACCGACACCTCAATGACCATGCCTACGACGAGCACGTGGTCACCGACCTCGATCGTCGTGTGTGGGCGGCAGATCATATGCATCGACGCGTCCTGCAACAGCGGCGCGCCGAACCGGCCCGGACGCCACCGCGTTGGCTCGGCGAACCGGTCGATGCCCTTACGGGCGAACCTGGCCGCAAGGTCCGCCTGCTCGCTGGTGAGCACGTTCACCGCGAAATGATCGGCCGCGCGCAGCCCTGGCCAGGTGGCCGAAGCCTGGCCCACATAAAAGGACACTAGCGGCGGTGTCAGGCTGACCGAGGAGAACGACGTCGCGGTCAGCCCGACGGGTACCTCCTCATTCTGCGCGGTGATCACCACCACCCCGGAGGCGTGCACCGCCAGCGCCTTGCGGAACTGCTCGCCGTCCACGCCAGGGTCGGGCAGGGTGTCGGTCAACGGGCCACCCCTTCCTCCAGCGGCCCGATCACCTGAAGGGCGATCCGGTCGTCCCAGCCGATCAGGATCACAATTACCTACCCAAATGCCGAGAATCTCCGTGCCGGAGCGGCCGAACCGGACGCTCGGTGGCGAATTGCCAGGCGGCGGCCTACAAGTCGAGACTGCTCTCGCGGCACGTGTTTCACCCGCTCAGAGCGTGCAGCGCCAAGTTGCGGTCGACGACGACGGACCAGTCCGGCTTCTTTTTAATCAGGCCCTGCTGAAGCTGGAAATCCGCCTCGTACTCCAGTTGGCCGAGATATTCATCGTTCGGCACGGCCAGCTTACGATCCCGGTTGCCGAGAATTCTCTTGGCCAGGTCCACATCGAGCTTGTTGTTCTTCGCGTAGAGCTGGGCCGTCTCGTCTGGATTCTGGCCGATCCAGGCGATCGACTTTTCCAGCGCGACCAGGTACCGCTCAACGGCGGCGGGATATTTGGCCAGGAAGTCCGCATTAGCCCAGACGGGAATGTAGGTGCGAATGGCGGCATCACCGAGGTCGAGCTCGACGGCTTTTTTGTCGGCGATGGCCTGGGTGAAGTAGGGGTCGAATGCCGAATAGACGTCTACGGCACTGCGGGTCAGCCCGGCAACCCCGACGTTCGCCTCCAACGGCAGGATCGTGATGTCATCAAGGGTCAGCCCGGCCTTGTCGAGCACCTTCTTCAACTGGACACTGGGCGCGGCCGTAGGCTGGCCGATCTTCTTGCCCTTGAGGTCCGCCAGGCTCTTTACAGAGCCGTCCGGGCGTACCAAGAAGCCCTGGCCATGGTTGTTCCTCTCGAAGGTGGCCACGATCCGGATCTTCTGGCCGGCGGCGATCGCGGAGACCGGCGTATTGCCGTGCCCGATGTCGATTGAGCCGCCGGCCACCGCGGTGGCCATCGGCACCATCGACAGCAGCGGCTGGTAGCTGGTGTTGACCCCCTGACCCAGCGCGTCTTCCAGAAAGTGTTGCTGTTGCATCACCGCCAGTTCGATATAGGGCGCCATCGTGCCCACCCGTACGGCGCTGGGGAGGCCCGTGGGCGAAGGCTTGTCGTTGTTACCGCAGGCGGCGAGGAACGCGGCCGCGCCGACCCCCATGCCGACCTGAAAAAAGGTACGTCGTCTCATTGAATCTCCTGTGTGGGGACCGCTGCCGAGCGGTCCAGGTGGAACGCCTTGAGCAGCATGCGCCGGTATTCGGTGACCTGCGGATCCGCGCGGTTCCGGGGATAGGACAGGTCAATGTCCAGGACCTGCTGGATCCGGCCCGGGCGGGGGGTCATCACGACGACCCGTTGGGCGAGCGTTACGGCTTCCTCGATGTCGTGGGTGACCAGGATGGCGGTGACGCCCTCGCGCAACCAGATGTCCTGTAGTGCGTCCTGCAACCGGGCCCGGGTGAACGCGTCCAGCGCGCCGAACGGTTCGTCGAGCAGGAGTACCCGGGGCCGTGGGGCGAGAGCACGGGCGATCGCCACCCGCTGGGCCATCCCGCCGGACAGCTGACTCGGCCGGGCCCGCTCGAAGCCGGTCAGTTCGACCATCTCTATAAGTTCGGCGATCCGCTGGTTCCGCTCCTTGGTCGGCAGCCGCAGACCAAAACCGATGTTCTGTTCGACCGACAGCCATGGGAAGAGCCGTGGCTCCTGGAACGCGATGCCACGATGGGAATCCACGCCGGTGACCGGCTCGCCATCGACGGTGAGCCTTCCGGTGTAGCCGGTGTCGAGGCCGGTGATCGCCCGCAGCAGGGTGGACTTGCCACAGCCGGACTGTCCGACCAGGGCGACGAAGCTGCCCGATTCGACGTCGAGGCTTATGTCCGCCAGCGCCCGCACCGGGCCACCGGAACTGCTGAACGTCCGGCTCACGTTCTCCATGCTGACCGCGACGCCCATGTCACACCCCCTGATAGGTGTCGCGGCTGTGCAGGAAGCGCCGTTCGGCAGTTCGAACGAGAACGTCGACGAGCTTGCCCGCGATTGCGAAAATGATCAGTCCGCCCACCACGATGTCCACTCGGGACAGAGCTTGGCCCTCGCTCAGCATGAACCCGAGTCCGCTCGTCGCTCCCATCAACTCCGCGACGATGAGGCCGACCCAGGCGCTGCCGAGGCCGTACCGTGCTCCGACGAGTATCGACGGGAGCGCTGCCGGTAGAACGACGCGTCGCAGCAGTTCGACAGTGCCGAGGCCGTGCACCCGTCCGACCTCCACCAGCTTGCGATCCACGTTCCGGATGCCGGCCATGGTGTTCAGGTACAGCGGAAAGAACGAGGCAAGGCCTACCATGACGAGTTTCGGCGACTCGCCGAGGCCCAGCCAGAGGATCAGCAGTGGCATGAGGCCCAGGTGCGGGACCGTGCGGAGCATCTGAAACGTCGTGTCCAGGATCTGCTCAGCGAGCCGGAAGAGACCGACCAGCGAGCCGAACATGATGCCGAGGCCGCCGCCGATCGCGAACCCGCTGCCCCAGCGCAGGAGACTTGCCTGTGCGTTCTCCCACAGCGAGCCGTCGCCGGCCGCCTCGACGAGCGTCTGCAACACCTGCTGCGGTGAGGGAATGAGAACCGTGTCGATCCACTGCAGCTGCGCCGCGACCTGCCAAGTGACGACTAAGAGGACTGGCAGCGTAATGGGCAGCAGCCGGCCGAACCAGGCTCGGCGTTCTTTCGAAGGGCCGGGGTGTTGGGCCGACGCCGCCGGCTCGACCCGGCTATCAGGTGCGGTGAGCATCATGGGATCCCCCGGAGAACGGACCAGCCGGCGACGGCTCGGCACTGGCGTGGCGATGCGGTTCGGCCAACTGACCGAGGTGGGCCGCGCGGATAGGCTCCGACAAACCACGTACCCGCAGGAACAATGCTGCGCGGGCCCACACTTGCGCCGGTTCGCCGGCCAGCAGAGCTGCTCCGCCGCGGGCGACGATCGCCGCGTTCGTGGCCCGGACAGCCAGGTCGATCGACCGGGCGCGCCAGTAGAACCTGTCACGCCCAAGGTCGGCCGCGTCGGCGGCGCTCGACGTGCCGACGCCGAGCGTGCGGATGAAGGCGACCTCGTCGGCGAGGGTGTGCAGCGCAGGACTATCAGGGCTGTGGGCCAACGCGTATTCCACGGCCGCACGAGCCAGGCCTGCCGCGCCAGGTGCGGTGACCGGCCCGTCCAGGGCATCGCCCGCCCGCCACTCGTCGACGTCCGCAACCCGCACGACGCGCTCGTCGGGCACGAACAGGTCGCCGACCCTGAGGGCGGCGGTGCGAGAGCCGCCGATCGCCGCCAGATCGAGGGGCACCGCGTCGATCCGGCTCGGCTGGGGTAGGTCAACGACCGCGAAGACGATCGAGTGCTCGGTCTCGGCGACGGCCGCCAGCAGCACGACGTCGACCAGGCCCGCGCCGGAGAACCACGGTGCCACGCCATCGAACCGCCAGCCGCCTGGAGTTCGCCGGGCGTTGAGCGTCCGGCGTGCGGGCCAGCTGCGCACGTGCCCGTACGCCGCGCCGCCAATGAGCTCGCCCCTGGCCAGCGCCGGCAGCAGGTCCAGTAGCGGTCCGCCGCCGTCGAGGATCCACCGGATCGGGGTGATGTGCTGGGAGGCGACCAGATACGTCGACGGGCAGGCCCCGGCCAGCAGTTCGCACGCCTCGGTGACCACTTCCGGCGGCGCCCCGAGCCCGCCGTATGCCTGTGGGACGGCCAGGCCGAACAGGCCGGTGGCGGCCAGCGCGGCGAGGTGGGAGGCGGGTACGCCGCGGGCGTCGGTAATGGTCGCCGCCGGGGCGATCGTCTCGTCAAGGACGACTCGCAGCCGATCTAGCGCCGGATGCGCGGGCACCGGGCCGAACCTGCTCGGTACGGTGCCCGCTGCGATCTGGTCAACGGTCATGACGAATCCGCCTGAGCGATCGCCTGGCGATTCAGCGGATCCTGCTGGTCCGGCTCGTAGTGGTAAGCCAGGATTTCGATGGCGGGCATTCGGACGTCCCCTCAGGATCGGCGGTAAGCAGGATTCAGCAGCGACGGCGGCTGGTATCCGGCGTCGGCTGGGTTGATCGTGACGCCGGGCGGCACGATCTCGTCGATCCGGTCTAGAACGTCGTCGGTGAGCGTGACCTTCACCGCGTCGAGCTGGCTGGCGAGATGGTCCAGGGTCCGCGGCCCGATGATCGCCGAGCTGACAGCCGGGTGGCGCAGGACGAAGGCGAGGGAGAGGTGAATCAGTGAGAGCCCGGACTCGTCGGCCAGCTCGGTCAGTGCCTCGACGGCAGCGCGCTTGAGCTTGTTCGCGGATAGCTCAGGGTCGTGCCGTCCGGGCTGGCGGCGCAGGCGAGGCGAGGGCGCGGGGTCCTGCTGGCCCTTGCGATACCGGCCGGAAAGCCAGCCGCCGGCCAGCGGGCTCCACGGCAGCACACCCAAGCCGTACTTCTCGGCGAGCGGCAGCACCGCCCGCTCGGCGCCGCGTGCCAGGATCGAGTACGGCGGTTGTTCGGTCACGGGCCGCTCCCGGCCGCGCCGCTCGGCCGTCCACTGTGCCTCGACGATCTCGTGTGGCTCGAACGTCGACGTGCCGAAGTACCGGATCTTGCCCTGGTGGACCAGGTCGGAGAGCGCCGCGAGGGTCTCGTCCAGGTCGGTCTCCGGCTCGGGACGGTGCACCTGGTAGAGGTCGATGTGATCGGTGCCGAGCCGGCGCAGGCTCGCCTCGACTGCCTTGTGGATCCACCGCCGCGAGTTGCCCCGGTGATTGACCTCGTCGCCAATGGCGCCATGGAACTTTGTGGCCAGTACGACGTCGTCGCGGCGGCCGTCGGCCAGCGCCTTTCCGACGATCACCTCGGACTCGCCCTGCGAGTACACGTCGGCCGTGTCGATGACGTTGATTCCAGCATCCAGCGCCGCGTGGATGATGCGGGTGCTGTCGGCATGGTCGGGGTTGCCGTTGGCGCCGAAGTTCATCGCCCCGAGAGTCAGCGGGCTGACGTGCACGCCGGTGCGGCCGAGTAGACGGTAGGTCATGTTGTCTCCGTGGAAAATGCGCAGAGCGGGGAATCTGGGTCACTGGGCGGTTCGCCCTGGCCGCAGCGCCCTTCCGTAGTGAGTTGCAAGGTGTGCGGCGAACGGGGCCATGCACGTTGTTGTGACGCCTCGCCGGTGAGCCGGCTCCGAGCCGTTCGCCGACAGTGCACATGGACGCGGGCAGGCAGCACTGCAGCGTAGGGCCGCGAGGAGTCACGACAACCGGGCGCTCTGCGGGACCTGTGCGGCCTCGGACAGGTGGCCTGCGAGGGATCAGCTATGCACAGAGGTCGTCGCTTAAGCGAAGGAGGGCGATCGCGCGCCGGTTGGTCAGCAGCTCATGGGGCATAACCCCATATTTCCTACGTGTTATGTAGTAAATCAAGTCGTGTCCACATTCCGAGATCCCTCAACGGGGGGTGGGCCAGGACCCAGCGGCAACCGGGGAGGGTTGGCCGGCCCTGCTCCCCCCGTCAGCGAGGGTCGGTTTGCCCTAATTCCTATAGGAATACTATAGTATGACCCAGTAGAAGACTCCCCCACGTCTCCTGGGTCGCCGCCGCGTTCGCGTCCGTGGCGATCACCACCTCGGTCGCCCGGCCGGGCCAGACGCCGGGAGACGAAGGGACAGGCCGGCAACCACCACCTGAACGACACCCCGCCGCCGTTCATGACATGGCTGTTTCAGTCGGCCGGCGACGCGCCGCCGCAGGCACCGCAACAGGAGGAAGACATGACCGAAATATCCAAGATCAGCGACGCGCGGCGGGGCACCGCATGACCAGGCCCAGCTTCCACTGGTTCCTTCCTATGTACCAGGACCAGCGCGCCTATGCCGACGACAGAGGGATCCGTGAGGCCACCCCCCGCTACATCAAGGATGTAGCCCGTGCGGCAGAGGCCGCCGGGTTGGAGTCGCTGCTGCTGGCGACGGGCCACGGCACCAAGGACACCTGGCTCACCGCAGCCTTGGCCGCGCAGGACACGCAGACGATCCGGTTCATCGTGGCGTTCCGTACCGGCTACACCCTGCCGACACTGACCGCCCAGATGATCGAGACCTTCCAGTATCTGTTCGACGACCGGCTCGACATCAACATCGTCACCGGCAGTGACCCGGACGAGCAGCAGGCATACGGCGACGAGATCTCCAAGGAGACGCGCTACCAGCGCACCAGAGAGTTCGTGCAGATCCTGGAGGCCGAGTTCGCCGGGCAGCGGTACGACTTCGCCGGCGACTACTACCAGGTGTCCGGCGGCGGCCGGCGCCAGCCGATCTCCCGGCGGCCGACCGTGTTCTTCGGTGGCCTGTCGGAGGAGGCGGCCCACGTGGGCGCCGCCCACGCCGACGTGCAGCTCATGTACGGCGAAACACCTCCGATGGCGGCCGAGCATGTCGAGCGCATCTCCAAGCTGGCCGAGACGTACGGCCGCCGCGTCGAGTTCGGCATCCGCATCCAGGTCATCTCTCGCGACCGCTCGGAGGACGCCTGGGCGGAGACGGACCGGATCCTGTCCAGGCTGACACCCGAGCAGGTCGCACGGCGACAGCGCGAACTGGCCGAGCGCCAGTCGATCGGGCAGCAGCGGGTGCAGTCCCTCAATCCGGGCGTCATCGACCGCGAACGGCTACGGCCCTACCCCACCATCTGGTCCGGTCTCGGCCTCGTCGGCGGGGGCGGCGGTAGCACCGCTCTGGTCGGCAGCCACGAGGAGGTCGCCGAGCGCATCCAGGAATACGTCGACGCCGGCATCCGGCACTTCATCGTCTCCGGCGCTCCGCTGCTGGAAGAGGCATACCGATTCGGCGAGGGAGTGCTCCCGCTGCTATGAGAGTCCAGGAACTGAAAGCGCGCGCCGCGGAGTACCTGCGGAAAGTACGGCTGGGCGCGGCCGAACGGGAGCGGGTCCGGGAGATGCCGCACGCGCTGGTGCGGGAGCTCGCGGCGCTCCAGCTGGGCACCTTCCGGGTGCCCCGGGAGCACGGCGGGCCGGGGGCCACGGTACAAGAGACGATCCAGTTCATCCTCGACCTGGCCGCCGCCGACTCCAACATCGCCCAGTCCGTACGCCCCCACTTCGGCTTCGTGGAGAGCTTGAACCGCACCTCCTCAGATGCCGAGCAGCGGCGCTGGTATCCGAGGGTGCTCGCCGGTGACCTGTTCGGGCTGGCGCACGGGGAGATCGGCGCGGCCAACGGGGTCATCCGCACCCGGGTCACCCGCGACGGCGACGCCTACCGCGCGAACGGCCGCAAGTTTTACAGCACCGGCACCCTCTACGCCCACTGGGTCTCGGTCTCAGCGGTGAACGACGAGGGGCAGACGGTCTCGTTCGTGGTGCCGACCGACCGGGAGGGGCTGACCCTCCTCGACGACTGGGACGGCATCGGACAACGCCTGACGGCGAGCGGGACCACCGAGCTCACCGACGTCATCGTGTCGGAAGAAGAGTTCGTGGACCGGCAGCCGCCCCCGGGCAGGCGCAATCACACGACCGCGTTCCAGCAGCTCTTCCTCGCCGCGGTGGAGGCGGGGATCGCCAGGAACGCTCTCGACGACGCGGTCGGGTACGCGCGGGAGCGCGCCCGCCCCATCAAGCACAGCTCGGCCACTCGCTCGGTCGACGATCCGTACGTCCAGCATGCCGTCGGCGAGATCGCCGCTCGCGCCTACGCAGCCGAGGCGGGGGTGCTGAGGGCCGCCGACACGATCGACCGAGCCCTGGCGGAGGGCGCGGCACCGGAGCTGCTGGTCCACGCGTCCGTCGAGGTCGCGCAAGCTCAGTTCCTTGCTGTCGAATCGGCCTTGAAGAGCGCCGAACTCCTCTTCGACGTCGGCGGCGGCTCCACGGCGCTTCGCGAGCACAACCTGGACCGGCACTGGCGCAACGCCCGGACGGTCGCCAACCACAACCCCCGCGCCTACAAGGCAGGCGTGGTCGGGGCCTTCCTGCTCACCGACATGGAACCACCGACCACCGGTCTCTTCTGATAAGACCAGCCTGAAAGGACCATGGACGTGCCCTCGATAGACATCCACGCCCACTATCGCCACCCGGACCAGCAGGTCCCCCCGCCAGCCTCCTGGGTCCCCGAGGAGCACCGCCGCCGGCAGCTCCGCAACAACGAGATCGTGAAGAGCTTCGACCGCATCGTCGAGGTGTCGGACGAGGCCAAAGTGGACGTCCGGGTGCTCAGCCTTCCCGCGGCGTCACGCTTCGACGACTACGACACCACGCCGCCGCGCCTGGCGGACATCTCGAAGCTGAACGAGTATCTCGCCGACGGCGTGCGCACACACGCCGGCCGCCTGCTCGGGCTGGCCACGATCGACGCGTTCGCTGGAGAGGAGGGCGCGGCGGAGGTGCGCCGCGCCATCGACGAGCTGGGCTTGTCCGGCGTCGTCGTAGACTCGGCCAAGGCCGACGTCTTCCTCGGCGCCCCCGAGACCGTGCCGGCCCTCCAGGAGGCCGCGCATCTCGGCATACCGGTGTTCGTCCACCCCACCGGCACCAGTCTGACGCCCACTCTCATCGAGCAGGCCGGTCAGCTCGGCTCCTCCTACGGGAGGGGCTTGGCCAACGGCGTCGCGCTGCTGTCCCTGATCCACCGCGGCCTGCTCGACAGCATCTCAGGGCTGCGGGTCGTGTTCACCACGCTCGGCATCGGCGCGCTCGGCATTGCGGGTACCTGGCGCGCTCGCGGCGGCCTCGCTGCCGACGACGGCCGCTGGCAGGTCTACTTCGACACAATGGGCTTCGACCCGCAGAACATCGCCTACTTGACTTCTGTCCTCGGTGCCCGTCGGGTGCTGCTCGGCAGCGACTTCCCTTATCAGGTCGACGCCGACGACCAGCGCGTCACTACCGCCCTGACGGATGCCGGCGTCTCACCGGAGGACCAGGAGCTCATCCGCGGCGGCAACGCCGAGAATCTGCTGATCCGCCGCCCCGCGGGCCAACCAGTATGACCGCCGGTAGCTGATGGCGGCCCCGATGGGGCGACCGGCCGCTTGAGGATCTTCCCTTTTTCTCCCCCATGTGGTCAGCTACTGGCACGAATCCCCCCAAACAGTGGAGAAAGTAGTGAGCCGTCCAGCTCTGTTTGCGTCACTTGCCGCCGTCACCGCAGCGGTCATGCTTGGCACCGCAACACCCGCTTCGGCGATCAATTCGTACAACGCGGAGCCGGCGCCCGAGCGTACCGAGGTCGGAGCGCTCGTCGTGCAGTCTGACCGCGACAACGACCCCGCCACGCCGGACGCCGTCCGGTGGAGCTGCACGGGCACGATGATCTCCACGGGCGTCTTCCTCACCGCCGCCCACTGCACCGTCGGCCGACCGGCCGGCACCAAGTTCTACGTCTCCCTCGCCCAGGATGTGCAGGGCGCGATCGACGCCTCCAACGCCCTCGGCGGGACGCCGGAGCAGATCGCCGCACGAGTCGGCGTCCAGGGCGTCGCCTACTCCGATCCGGGCTACCCCGGCAACCAAGCGGACAGCCACGACATCGCGGTCATCAAGTTCAATGCGGGCCAGGCCGCCGAACTCGCGCAGCGGTGGCCCTTCGTGCCCGCCACCCTGCCACACCACAACCAGCTGTCCGAACTCGGCTCGCGCGCGCTCGACGCCAAGGACTGGCAGGTCATGGGGTACGGCACCCAGGAGGCGGTGAACGGACCCGACGGCCAGACCCATCCGGGTGGCGGCGTGAGGATGAAGGCGCCGGTCGACTTCAACGCCCTCAACAAGACCTGGGTTCGTCTCGCGATGAACGAGAGCCGCGATCTCGGCGGCGCCTGCTACGGCGACTCCGGCGGCCCGAACTTCATCAACCTCGACGGCAAGCTCGTACTCGCCGCAACGACGATCACCGGTGACATTCCCTGCTACGCCACCAACGTGACGTACCGCACCGACAGCGACAGCGCCCGGAACTTCCTCCAGCAGTTCGTCGCCTTGCCATAGCCACCTGCGAGTAGACCGAGGTGTAGGTGTAGGCGGTGAAGGCGCTGGAGGGACGCCGTCCGCCCCGGCGCTGCTTTTCCTGCTGCCGGTGGGCGCGGAAGTCGGCTTGCCAGGCGTGGACCTTGTCGTCGGTCCACACCTGTGGCTTGGACCGGTTCTTGGCCGTCATCTCCAGGACGGCGGCGGAGTTGAAGTCGATGAGCCGGTCTTGCCGCATGGCCATGTGACGGCTCACTAGACCACCCTGAAGTGGTGGGTGCCGTCCCGCTTGAGTTGCTCGACCAGGCCGAACTCCCACGCGAGGTACGCCTCCATGGCCGTCTTGGCGTTGTCAGTGCCCTCGTACGGGCGCCGGTACCGGTCGGTCGGATCAACCGCGTATCGCGCCGGGTCCGATTCCAATGGTGCGGCGGTGCGCCAGGCCGCCGTGCCGCCGTCCAGGATGAACACCGGCGCGGGGGTGAGTTGGCGTAGGTATGCCGCGGCGAAGTGCGCCTGCACGCCGGTCGGTGAGGTGATCACGAACCGGGCCGCAGGGCCGATCGCGCCGAGCGCGGCGCGCAGTTGCGCTCGGATGGCGTACCAAGCGCCGGGGATGTGCCCGGCGGTGTAGTCCCGGCTGGGCGCGACGTCGATGACCACCGTGTGGGGCTGGTTCGCGCCCAGCCAGGTATGCAGGGTCGCCGGGTCGACGGTGTCGACCGGGGGCGGCTCTGGGAGGGGATTGGGCTCCTCGCCCTGTCGGGTGAGGTCCTCGGGGGCAGCGGGGCTGATCGCCCAGGTGTCCCAGCCCATCTGGGCGAGCCACGATCCGGTCATCGCGGCGCGGACCCCGTCGTCGTCGACGAGGACGATACGGGCGCCGCGTACCGGCGCGTAGTGGTCGGTCTCCTGGACGAGTTGCCCGCCGGGGGCGTGGCGGGAGCCGTCGAGGTGTCCGCTGGTGAATTCGGCCGCTGAGCGGACGTCGAAGACGTAGGTGGTGCGGTCAGGGCGGTGCAAACTGGGGAGGTCGGTCGTGCGGATGAATCTGACGCCGGCGCGTTGGCCGATGGTGCGGGCGCCGGCGAGGGCGAGCGAGTGGTGTGACTCCGCCACGGTGTGCGGCGCTGTTTTGGTCGCTCCGTGGTCCAGTTGCTGCCCGGCGAGGGTCCAGCCGATGGTGCCGTTGCGTAGCGCCGCCACAGGGTTGGGTAGGCCCGCGTTGATCAGGGACTGGGTGCCGATGATGCTGCGGGTGCGCCCGGCGCAGTTCACGACGATGGGTGTGGCGGGATCGGGGGCGAGTTCGCGTATGCGCAGCACCAGTTCCGCGCCGGGCATGCTGGTGGCGGTGGGGATGCTCATGGTGTGGAACTCGTCGAAGCGGCGCGCGTCGACGATGACGGGGGGCTTGTCGGAGTCGATGAGTGCCTGTACTCGCTGTGCGGTCAGGGAAGGTGTGTGGTTGATCGACTCGACCAGTTCGCCGAACGCTTTGCTGGGCACGTTGACGTCCTGGAAAATTTCGCCGCCGGAGGCGATCCAGCCGTCGAGTCCGCCCAGCAGTGCGTGTACCCGGAGGTAGCCGAGCTGTCGCAGAACGTCGATCGCCTGATGCGTGGGTGCGTTCGCGTCGCCGTAGACGACAATGGGGGTGTCTCGGCGGGGGATGCGCCGCCAGGCGTCCAACTCCAGCCGGGAGAGGGGGAAGTTGGCGGCCCATAGCGGGTGTCCCTGCGCGTACACGGCTTCTTCGCGGACGTCGGCGATGACGACCTCGTCTCGGCTCAGCAGCAGCGCGCGCACCTGCGCGGCGGGGATGTCGGTGGTGTTCGGTGGTATGGCGTTGCCGCTCATTGGCCGGTGGCTCCTTCGGGCGTTGGTGCGGCTGCGTCGGTGCCGGCGGCGGTCGCATAACCCACGTCGACCGTCACCGGCAAAGGTCCCGCCCGAGGTCCTTGGTTGGCTGCGCCCGCACCGGTCGGCTCAGCGGATCTCGACTTCGGACCAGTTGAGTCCGTCGAGGTTCACGACGATCGCTTCCTGAGTCGTGCGAGCGATGACGACGATGGCTTCGGTCTCCTGGTCGGGGTTCTCCTCGCGGTGCGGGACGAACGGCGGCACGAAGATGTAGTCGCCGGGGCTGGTCTGGATCCGTCGTTCTACCGGTTCGTCGCCCTCCACGTCCAGGAAGACGAAGACAGGGTGCCCGGACACGACGTAGATCGCGGTCTCGGATGCCCCGTGGTGGTGGTTGCCCGACGTCGTTGACGCGGCGACATGGGTCTGGCCCATCCAGAGGTTCTCAGCACCAACCGTCTTGCCGCTGATGGCCTCGAGTCGCTTCATCCCCGAGGTCTGAGAGGTCTGGCCGATCAGGCCGCTCGGGGCGACGTGGTGCAGGGTCCGGTGGAACGGGTCGATGTCGGCGGGCACAAGGACGCCGCTGGGCGTGCGAACAAGGCCTCCGCCGGCTGCGTCGGGCGGCTGAACAGGCATCAGGCTCCTTTGGCGAGTACGAAGTCGTGCGGTGGCGCCTCGGTCAGGACCGGGGTCGTCAGAAGGCGGCGGAGCGCATCCGACACTCGCTCGGAGACTGTTGGCGCGACACCCTGGCGAGTCCACAGCGCCAGCGGCAGAGGCTTTGGCCTCGGCAGATCGTCGCGGGCCACGAGGCCCTCCGGGGGCTGTCCGAGGGTCGCCAGCAGCGCCACGCCGACACCGGCGCTGACGGCGGCCTGCACGCCGGCCAACTGGTTGGCCTCCGCGGCGATGACGAACGGGATCGAGTGGTGCGACAGGGTCCCGAGGGCACGATCGCGAAGTGCGCAGGGATTGTCGAATGCGACGACCGGAAGCGGCTCGCCCTTCCTCGGTGGCGACCATGCAGGAGCGGAGTACCAGGCGAGGTCCAAGTCACCGACCTGCGTGGCGCGCGGGTCGTCGGCAGGGCCGATGAACAGGGCCAGATCGATGCGTCCGGTCGCGAAGCTCTCGCGAAGTTTGGTTCCGCGGTCGATCCTGAACTTGACCCGGTAGCGGGGCACCGACCCGTCAAAGGCGGTCGCCAGAGACGGCAGCAACTGGGCTGCCGCATGTTCGGTCGAGCCGATGACGATAGTCCCCCGGGCCTCGTTGTCAAAGCTCTGCAGCACCTCGTCGTGGAGCGCCAGGATGCCTCGCGCCAGGCTCAGCAGCTTCTCGCCGTCGGCGGTGAACCGGGAACCGCGGCCGCGACGCTCCACCAACGGGCGGCCGATCGCGGACTCCAGTCGGCGGACGTGCTGGCTCACTGCCCCCTGACTGAGGTGCAAGGCGTCGGCGGCGCGCTGGAAGCCGCCGGCGTCGGCGACAGCGACGAAGCTGCGCAACGGAGCGATGTCCAGCGTACGGCTCATGCCCCAAGTATACCTAGTATTCCTACCGGATGTAAGGGGATTTATCACC
The DNA here is from genome assembly GCF_023276435.1 of Sphaerisporangium perillae. Classification (GTDB taxonomy): domain Bacteria; phylum Actinomycetota; class Actinomycetes; order Streptosporangiales; family Streptosporangiaceae; genus Sphaerisporangium; species Sphaerisporangium perillae. The sequence goes on along the minus strand of NZ_JALLPO010000013.1, from coordinate 73,324 downwards.
TGACGTGATCGACCATGATTAGAAAGCGTCGTTGGACAGTCCGGCGGGCAAGACCGCAGGCTGATGGGTGTGAACCAGTCAGCCACCGCGAATCAGACACGATGTCGATAGCGAAGTAGCGCCCACCGTCGCGCCGTACTCCATTGCTGATCTGACCGTCACCGTCGGTCGGCGCTGTACCCTCTGCGCCCCCTGATCCTGCGTGTTCAGCCATCCGCCTGCCAGGTGCGAGCGGCTGCGTCAGTACGCGCGCCGCCGGGGGGATCAACCGGGTCTGTTGGATGAACGCGACATCAGCCCACTACACATCGAGCTCGCCGTTCCAGACGGCTCAGTCCACACGTTTGAAAGGTTCGCACATTGTCGATCCAGATCCTGGGGATGGTTTCGACCAGCCACGGCTCGGAAAGCGCCGGCTGGCGGGGGCCGGTCGTCGACCCCGACTACCTTGCCGACTTCGCCCGCGCTCACGAGGAGGCCGGTTTCGACCGCGCGCTCGTCGCTCACAGCGCCAGTTCGCCCGAGGGCTTCGCCGCCGCCGCCCACGTGCTCTACAACACCGAGCGTCTGGGCGTTCTCATCGCCCAGCGGCCCGGATTCATCCAGCCCACCTTGACCGCGCGGAAGCTGGCGACGCTGGACAACCTCACCGGCGCGGGCCGCGTCGCGATCCACCACATCACCGGCGGGAGCGACACCGATCAGCGGCGCGACGGAGATTTCGAGAGCAAGGACGCGCGCTACCGGCGCACCGCGGAGTTCATCGACGTCCTGCGGCGCACCCTCACCTCGGACGAGCCCTTCGACTACGAGGGGGAGTTCTATCGCTTCGAGGGTGCGTTCAGCTCGGTCAAGCCTCACGGGCAGGTGCCGATCTTCTTCGGTGGGCAGTCCGACGACGCGATCCGGGTGGGCGGCCGTTGGGCCGATGTGTACGCCCTGTGGGGTGAGCCCTTGGCGCAGACGCGCGAACGCATCGAACTGATCCGCGCCGAGGCCGCACAGCACGGTCGCCAGATCGACTTCTCTCTCTCCGTACGCCCGATCGTGGGCGAAACGGAGGACGCGGCCTGGGAGAAGGCCGACGGAATCCGCCAAGCCTTCGAGAACGTCATCGCACAAGGCCGTGGTCGGACGTGGCCGATTGGGCGCGGCAAGAACACAGCAGTCGGTGCGAAGCGGCTGAAGGACAAGGCGAACGAGAAGCTCGTGCACGACGAGCGGCTCTGGTTCGGTGTCACTCAACTGACCGACGGCGGCGGCAACTCGACCGCCCTGGTCGGCACGCCCCAGCAGATCGTCGATGCACTGCTGAAGTACTACGACCTCGGCATCCGGAACTTCCTGATCCGCGGCTTCGACCCTCTGCAGGACGTGCGTGACTGGGGCAAGGAGCTTGTCCCGCTGCTGCGCACCGGCGCGGCCGCCCGCGAAGAAGTCCTCATCGCCGCAGGGGCAGGACAGGGTCAGGATCAAAGGTGATAAGAGTGGGTAAGGCCTTCAAGTCCGCCAGCATCGCTGGCGTTGCGGCGCTCGTGCTCTCAGGCTGCGCCTCCCAGGCATCCAGCAGCGACGTGTCCTCGTCCGGCGGCGCCGCGGTGTCGGCCGCCGACCAGCGCGGCGACACCCTGACCTGGGGGTGGTCGCTGCCGTCGACCTGGGACCCGGTGACCTCCGCGATCGGCAACGACGTCCACGCGCTGACTCTCGTCTACGAGGGAGTCACCGAGGTGAATGCGAAGGGCGAGGCCCAGCCCGGCCTCGCGCAGTCGTGGACGTACGCCAAGGACGGCCGCTCGGTCACCTTCCACCTACGGCCGGGCCTGACCTTCTCCGACGGCACGAAGCTCGACGCGGCCGCCGTCAAGGCGAGCCTGGAGCGCGGCAAGACCGCGAAGGACTCGACAATCGCACCGCAGCTGGCCACCGTCGAGAGCATCACCGCCGACAGCACCACCGACGTGACGCTGCATCTCACCCAGGTGGACTATCAGATCCCGTTGCTGCTGTCAGGTAAGACCGGGCAGATCGTCAGTCAGGCGGCGTCGAAGGATGCCACGAAGCTGGCCACTCAGCCGGTCGGCGCCGGTCCCTTCATCTTGAAGAGTTACGTGCCCGGGTCGCAGGCGACGCTGGTGAAGAACCCGAAGTTCTGGAACGCGGACAAGATTCTCGTCACGAACTTCATCCTCAAGCCGACGCCTGACCCGTCCGTTGCGGTCGCGGGCCTCCAGTCGGGTCAGTTCAACGTCGCGGACTTCACCGCATCACAGGTCAGCGGGGTTAAGGCTGCCGGATTTCCGGTCGAGACGACCGATGTGCTGCCGGTCCGCGTCATCGACGTGAACAACACGGTGAAGCCGTTCGACAACCCTAAGGTCATCCAGGCGATCAGCACGGCGATCGACCGGCAGGCACTGGTCAAAACGGCCAACTTCGGCTACGGCCAGCCGGTCTGGCAGCCGTTCCCCAAGGGCTACGTCGCCCACAACCCGGAGCTCGACAACCTCTACCCGCACAGTGTGACCAAGGCGAAGCAGCTGCTGGCCGAGGCGGGATACCCGAATGGCATCAATATCCAGCTCGCGCTGGGCAAGGCGGATGACCCTGTCGGTGAACTGATCCAGCAGCAGCTGAACGCCGCCGGCATCCAGACGACGCTCACGGTTCAGACGCCGGGCGCCAACAACTACATCACGCGCAGGTACCCGTTCGCGCTCGACCAGTTCAACGCCCGCCAGTCGCCGGTGCAAGCGCTGCAGGTGCTGTTCGGACCACAGGGTTTGATGAACCTCGGCAAGACCACCCCCGCGGCGCTGCCCGCGGCGGTCGCGAAGGCAAGCGGGTACGCCCTGACCGATCCCGCCTACCCGGCGGCGATCCAGGCCGCCACCAAGATCGCGGTGACGAACATGCCGAACGTGTTCCTGTTCACGGTGACGCGCTTCACGGCGCACAGCCCCAAGGTGCATGGCCTGCAGCACTGGGTGGACATCCAGCGCTTCGAGGGCGTTTGGGTAGAGAAGTGACGGAGCAGTCATGACTACGCTGAACGTGCGTGACGCAGCAGGCCGGGTGGCAGGCCCCACCGCGGCAGCGGACTCCGCCTCAACCGGACCCGTGCTGACAGCCATCGCACGGACCGTCGTCGCCCTTGGCCGCGCCCTGCTGATCGCGGTCCCGGTGCTGCTCGTCTCCACCTTCATCACCTTCATGCTCGGAGGGTTGACGGAACAGGACCCCGCTTCGCTTGTGCTCGGCGACTCCGCGACTCCTGCCGACGTGGCGAGGATGCGCGAGGTGTTCGGGCTCGACAAGCCGCTGCTGCTGCGCTACCTGCTGTGGCTGTGGAGCGCCCTGCACGGCGACCTCGGCTCCTCATGGTTCTCGAAGATCCCCGTAGCGCAAAGTATCGCCGAGCGGTTGCCGGTGAGCTTGTCCGTGGCCGTCGGGGCACTGCTCATCGCCGTCGTGCTCGGCTGCGTCTTCGGCATCCTCGCCGCCGTCAGACAGGGTGGCTGGCTGGACCGCACCGTCACGGTCGTCACCTCCGTGCTGGCGACCGTCCCCGGATTCATCGCCGCGATCGCCCTCATCACGGTGTTCTCGCTGCTAGTGCCGGTGCTGCCCTCGGGCGGCTGGGTGCCCCCATCCGCAGGGCTGTGGAAATGGGCGAGCTTCCTCCTGCTGCCGAGCGTGTCGCTGAGCCTGGACGCCGCAGCGGACGTCGCTCGCCAGTTGCGGACCGGGATGGCCGACACTCTTCACGAGAACTACATCGTGGGGGCGCAGGTGCGGGGGCTGCCTGGGTGGCGCATCGTTCTCGTCCACGCACTCCGCAACGGCGCCGGCCCCGCGGTCGCCGTGCTCGGCATGCATGTGCCACGGCTCATCGGCGGAGCTGTCATCGTCGAGACCGTGTTCGCGCTGCCGGGCATCGGCGACCTCACCAAGACCGCAGCGCTCGGGGGCGACGTGCCCGTCGTGCAAGGGGCCCTGCTCGTGACGATCGGCGTCGTGCTGATCTCGTCCGCGCTCGTCAACGTTCTGCTGGTCAAGCTGCGCCCCGCCGCCCGGAGAGAGATATGAAGACCATCACCGGCGCCCTGCGCACCCGCGCGGGCGTCATCGCGGCGACCGTGCTGGCAGTCGTGCTCCTACTCGCGGTGATCGGACCCCTTCTCGCGCCGTACGACCCGCTGAAGAACAGCACCGAGATTCTCCAACCGCCGAGCGCGGCGCACTGGTTCGGCACCGATTATCTCGGCCGCGATGTACTGAGCCGCGTCCTGGCCGGCGCACCGCGGTCGGTCTTCACCGCCTTCGAGGCCGTCGGCATCGGTCTCGTCATCGGCGTCGCGCCTGGGATCACCTCCGTGTACCTAGGGCGCGTCTACGAATGGATCACCCTGCGGGTCATGGACGGGCTCATCGCGCTGCCCTTCCTGATCTTCGCCATCGCGGTGGCCGCGCTGCTCGGCAACGCCGTCCATCAGGCGATGATCGCCGTCGGCATCCTGCTCGCGCCGTCGTTCTACCGCATCACTCGGGCCGCCGCCCTCAACCATGCGAACGCGCAGTACGTGACCGCTTCGCAGCTGTTCGGGGCCTCAATGTGGTGGGTGTTGCGTACGCACGTGTGGTCGAAGATTCTGCCGACGCTCGTCGTGGCCACCGCGAACGCCACCGCCGGCGGCCTCCTGATCGTCTCGTCGCTGACCTTCCTCGGCATCGGCGTCGTGCCGCCCGAGCCCACCTGGGGCGGCATTGTCGCGAGTGACTTGAGCTACCTGACGCAGGTGCCGTACGGCCCGGTGTTCCCCTCCCTGTTCATCATGGCAACCGTCGGCGCCCTCAACCTGCTCGCCGACGCGATCAGGGACACCAGCGGCGATTACGGGCGCGCGCGGATTCTGAGAAGAGGAGCGAGCCGTGTCCGTCTCACCTGACTCCGCAACGGCGGTTCGTGCGGCTGCGGATGCCGCAGGCGAGTCCGGACGTGAGACGCTGCTGTCCGTGCGTGGGCTGCGCGTAAGCGTCGCCGATGGCTCCGAGGTCGTGCACGGGGTGGATCTCGACATCCCCCGCGGCTCAGCCGTCGGGCTGGTCGGCGAGTCCGGCAGCGGCAAGACTCTGACATGCCGCGCTGTTCTGGGACTGCTGCCCGTCGGCGTCGAGGTCACCGGGGGCGAGATCAGCCTAAGGGGCACCGAGCTGACCGCGTTGCCGGCCGCCAAGAGAGCGCGCCTGCGCGGCACCGATCTTGCGGCCGTGTTCCAGGACCCCGCCTCATACCTGAACCCGTCGATCACCGTCGGGGCGCAGCTCGCCGAGGTGCTCCGCGTCAAGATCGGGCTGGCCCGCCGGGCAGCGCGATACCGGGCCGTCGAGCTGCTGCACGCCATGGGGCTGCGCCGCCCCACGCACGTCTACTCGCAGTATCCCTTCGAGCTGTCGGGTGGGATGCTGCAGCGGGTGCTGATCGCGATGTCGATCACAGCTGAGCCCGAACTGCTGATCGCTGACGAAGCGACTACGGCTCTCGACGTGACCGTGCAGGCCGAGGTGCTCGAACTCCTGACCGAACTGCGCCGCGACAGAGGGCTTACTCTCATGATCGTCTCCCACGACCTGGCCGTGATCTCGCAGATGTGCGACACGGTCCACGTGTTCCGCGACGGCAGCATCGTTGAGGCGGGGCCCACCCGGCGGGTCCTGCGCGTGCCGCGTCATCCGTACACGCGTGAGCTGATCGAGAACCACGAGCGCTTCGGAATCGACCGGGTGCGCAAACAGAGGAGCCAGCAATGACCGCGCTGCTCGACGTCTCCGAGCTGCACGTCGCACTCGGCCGCGGCCGTAAGCGCACTGAGATCCTGCACGGCGTCGACCTTACGGTGGCACCCGGTGAGATCGTCGGGCTGATCGGCGAGACCGGCTCGGGGAAGACCACGCTCGCCCGGGCCGTGCTCGGCCTGGTGCAGGCTCAGAGCGGCACTGTCGCGATCGACGGGCGCGAGGTCACCGGGCTGCGCGGCGGTGCGTTGCGCGCGTTCCGCCGCAGCGGCACCGTGCAATACATCTTCCAGGACCCGCTGCGCAGTCTCGACCCCGAACGCACTGTGTTCGACACGCTGGTCGAGGGTCTCGTCGTGCGCGGTCGCGCCGAGTTGCAGGACGCCGCGCTAGGTGTCGCGCAGCTCGTCTCTCTGCCGCTCGACCTGTTGCCCAAGTACCCTGGCGAGCTCTCCGGCGGCCAGCGGCAGCGAGTCGCGATCGCGCGCGCGATCGCGGTCGACCCGCGTCTGCTGATCTGCGACGAGCCGGTCAGCGCTCTCGATGCCTCGACGCGCATCACGATCCTCGAACTCCTGTTGCGCCTGCGCGAATCTCGCGATATCGGCGTACTGCTGATCACGCACGACCTCGGCTCGCTCGGCGGCGTGGCGGACCGCGTCGTCGTGCTCTACCACGGGCGGGTGGTGGAGACGGGTACCACGGAGGAGATCTTCCTGGCCCCGAGACACCCCTACACCCGCCTGCTCGTGACGTCCGTGCCGTCGATTCGGGACGAGGAGCCGCCGGACCCCGAGCTGCGGCGGGCCCTGCGCGATGAAGTGCGCGGCCTCGCCGCCACTTCCGCGGATTCCGCTGACATTCCTCAGATCACTGGAGCATGACATGACGCAGAGCACCGACTACCACGCCCCTGACGGGCTGCGGACCAGAGGCACGGTCATCGTCGTGCCGGGCCGCGGCGAGACACGCGCGACCTACGCGCGCTTCGGCTCGCGGCTTGCCTATGACGCGTACCGGGTGCGGGTTGTGGACCTGCCGACCGCTGATCCGACCGCCATTGCGCCCTTCCTGGACGCCCTCGCCCGGCGGTTGTCGGAAGCCATCGACGGCATCGCGGCCGAGGCACCGGACGGGCTGCCGCGTCCGTTGGTGCTGGTGGGCTCCGACCTGGGCGCCGCTGGGCTCGCCGCCCTGCTCGCCGGAGCCTCCTCGACCACGGCCTGGTGGCCGCAGGCGGCCGTGCTCGCCGGCCTGCCCGGCAATGGCTCGCGGGCCGGCGGCAGGTGGGAGGACGAGCTCGACATTCGGACCCACTGTCCTACGCACCGCGGCGTCCTGACCGGCGATGCGTCCGTGGAGCGCGGCGCACTGGCCGGTGCCGTGCCCCAGGACCTGCTGGACGCGGCGTACGAGAGCGCTGCCGGGATCCCGCAACTGCTGCTGGTCGGGGACGCCGATCCGCTGGCGGACCGTGACGTGATTGCGCGGGCAGCCAAGACGCTGCCGAAGGCGCGGCTCACCGTCGTGCGCGGCGCCCACCACGACGTGCTCAACGACCTGCAGCACCGCTCGGTCGCCGCCGAGGTCGTCACGTTCCTGGAAGCACTGCGCAACGAGCTGGCTCCGGCCATCACCGTGGAGACAAGCGCCTGGTGACCCTGTGACCAGTGAACACGAGGTTGAGCGGTGGGGCACAGATGTACCCAGTCCTCACCGAGATCGCCCAAAGGCACGAAGTCACTCCCGCCCAGGTCGTCCTCCGCTGGCATCTGCGCCTGCAGGACAAGCTGTAGAAGTACCGCGCCCAGAACACTGGACCAATGGCTGGGGCCGTCGCTCCCGGCCAGGGCATCGCCTTCCTCCCAGCCTCGGCGCCGTCGGTACCCGGCGGCCGTGTCCTCAGTATCCGGTGGCGGGGTCGACGACGCCCTCCAGTGGCAGGCCGTCGCGCAGCAGGCGGACGTTGTGCTCCACTCGCTTGCACAGCATGCGCATGACGTAGTCGGCCGAGTCGGCGCAGTGTGAGGTGATGAGGGCTCTCGAGTCGCCCCACAGCGGGTGGCCTTCGGGAAGCGGCTCGGGATCGGTCACGTCCAGGCCGACAGCGGAGATCTTTCCCGCGTCGAGGGCCTCGACGAGCGCCTCGGTGTGGATGTGCGCGCCGCGGGCGACGTTGACGATGACGGCGTGGGCGGGAAGCAGCGCCAACTCGGCCGCGCCGACGATGTGCGTCGTCTCGGCGGTCAGGGCCAGGGCCAGCACCAGGACGTCGGTGCCGGGAAGCGTGGCGGCCAGGGCCGAGGGCGGCAACGTCTCGTCGGCCCCCTCGACCTTGTCAGGCCGGCGACGGATGACCCGGATGTGGCAGTTGAAGGGCTGCAGCAGCCGGACGAGTTCCTCGGCGATGCCGCCGCCGCCAAGGATCGTCACGCTGCGGCCGTGCAGGGACCGGGGATCCACCGGCAACCAGTGGGGCGCGCGGGCCTGGCGCGCGACACTGCGCAGGCAGGTGAGGATCAGCATGAGGGCGTGCTCGCTCACCTGGGAGGCGAAGGACCTCTTTGCGCAGGTGAAGACGGCAGGGTGCCGGAAGACTCCGCTGGCCGCGAACTTCTCGACACCCGCCCAGGGGAACTGCACCCACGCGACGCCCGGGTGGCTGTCCAGAGCCTGCTGGAGCAGATCCGGACGGCCGGGGATGAGCCATACGAGCCCGTTGGCTTCGGCCAGCGGGACGACGGCACCGCCCCCGCGGGACACGGCTTCCTCGATGTTGGAGCGAAGGCGCTCGAGGTTGGGGTCGTTGGCACGCTCTCCGGTCGTTCCCGGTTCGGCGGTCGGGGCTATCGCGATACGGGCTTCCACGGCGTTCATTCTGTCGTGCCTCGCCGATTCGGCCGTACCCGCCCTAGGTGTGCGTCTGGGACGCCTCACCCACCGACATCAACCTCGATTGATGACCACCGCCTCGGTGGCGGTACGCCCCCGGTGACTGGCTCTACGCCGCAGGTGACGTCGACCACCGCGCCCTTCTCACCCACCAAGGGAAATACCAGGCCCGCATCACCGGCGCCGTCATCACCGCCCGAGCCCACGGCACACCACTGGACACTGGACGCTGGAGCCCCCACACCAGCACCGCTGACACCGAAGCCGTATCTCAAGTCGTCTTCACCGACCCCGAGGTCGCCGCCGTCGGCCTCACCACCACCGAAGCCCAGCGCACCGGCCGCCGCGTCGACGTCGTCGACTACGACATCGGCCACGTCGCGAGCGCCATCCAGCACAGCTCTGACTACCACGGCAGAGCGCGCGTCCTCATCGATCCTGATCGCCACACCATCATCGGGGCCACCTTCGCCGGACCAGGCGTCGCCGAACTTCTCCATTCCGCCACCGTGGCCATCACCAGCGAGACTCTTCGAGCGCCTCTGGCATGCCGTCCCGCCCTTTCCCACCATCAGCGAAGTGTGGCTTCGATTGCTCGAAACGTACCGCGATCAACAGGGCACCTCATCCAGGTAGTCGATGGCAGCCACCTGTTAGGCGTCAGCCGAGAGGTCGGTGTGGAGAGCGGGGATGAGGCGTTCCTCCATGACGGCCCGGCCCTCGGCGGCCATCGCCTCGGCGAGCGCTGGATCCCAGGGGCTGCCGGATCGACTGCCGGTCAGCGGAGTGGATTCACCTTCGACCAAGCCGGCCGCATAGTCAGCCGCCCCCATCCGCCAGGGCGACGCGCCATGCCGTACGGCTGCCGCCTCTACGATGCGCAGCCCCGTCCAGTCGAAGTCGGCTCGCCAGCGCAGTCGTGACCCGGCTGCCGTTGCCGTGGCGAGCAGCTTGTGGCAGGCGACCGACGGGATCCCCTCGGTGCAGACCAGGGCGGCTGACCGGGCCCCGAGTTCGGCCGCTGCCGCGCGGAGCACCGCCGGGTTCTCGCAGACGAAGATCTCCTCGGCGACCGGCACGACCGGGTGTTCCCTCTGCTGCTGGAGGGTGAGCCGGAATGGGATCCCGAACGCGGCGGCGTCGTCCAGCCACCTGGAGACCACATTGCCGCCGCGGGTCGTGACGTTGAGCACCAGCACCTGGCTGGCCAGGTCGTCGACGATCACACCTACGGACTCCCACAGCGCCCGCTGCCCCGCCCTGCCCGGAGGTGGAGCAGGAGAACCGGACCGGAGCGCCAGGGCGCGCAGCACGAGCGTCGCGAGCGGGCTGCCGGCGGCGAGCGCCTTGGTGTCGCCGGTGGCCGACTCGGCCAGGACGGGAAGCGGGATGAAGGTTGCGGGCAACTGGTCGAGTACGGCTGTCGCCTGCCCGATCAGGTGGGTGTCACCGCGCCGGACCAGGCGGGTGAGCGTGCCGTCCGCAGTCGTCGCCGACAGCCACTCGGCGAACCAGGGTTCCGAAGCACACGCCGCAGACTGAGCCTCGGCCAGCAACGCCTGCCTGCCGGAAACCTCCGCGGCTCGCTCCGCGGGCCGGTCCCGAACCGGTCCCCCCACCGATGCCAGCGCCTGGAGCAGGCTCATGCCGTGCATTTTCGTGAGGGCGTCGTCCAGGTCTGCCAGTGACACGGTGAGCCGTTTGACGGTCTCAGGCCGGTAGGTCCCGGTGATGCCGATGATCACCCGACGTTCGGCCTCGGACGGGTTGGCGAGCCCGACGGAACCGTCGATCACGCCCCCGGTCTGCTCCAGCCTGCGCCGGGCCGCGGCCAGAAGACGCTGCCATCCCACACCCCGCAGCTCATCCAACGATGCTCGCCTCTACACGCCGGGTGCCGGGCGAGCCCAGCGCGACGGTCAGTTCTCCCGCGTCGTCGGCGAGCAGATCGGCTCCGTCCCAGACGAGCAGTAGCGCGCTGACAGTGTGTTCCACGGGGGAATGGGCCAGATCGTAGTGAGCCGCAGCGGGCACCGCGGCATGCGTGGCCCACAGGTCGTATCCGGTCATGAACAGGTCCAGGTCGAACTGGGCGGCCAGGCCCATCAGCTCGCTGCGCCCGGTGTCGTCCACCCCGGCGAACGCCTCATCCAGGGCGAGCAGCCGTGGCGCGTCGGGCCGCGCCGAGTTGAGCATGGCGTGCGCGGCGGCGAACAGCGGCAGGTGCAGCGACACCGATTGCTCGCCGCCGGACAGCCGGCTGTGCTTGGCGCGGGTGAGGCGTTCCTCGGCACCGCCGGGCCGGACGAGCTGGAAGGTGAACTGCCGCCACCGGCGGTAGTCAAGCACCTTCGTGAGCAGCTCCCGGTAGGGCAGCTCCCGTTCGCGGGCGCGGGCGTTCTTGATCTGGGTGGCGAAGTGGCCGCGCATCCGGCTCAGCTCGTCCGGGCCGAGCCGGGCCGCGTCGGCGTCGAGCAGACCGCAGACAGCCCGCTGCTCGTCCTCCAGATTGTCGGCGAGCTGCCAGCTCACCCCGACCGTGGTCCCCGACGACATCCGGCGCGAGCGCATCTCGGTGTTCATCCGCCGGATCAGGTCGCGCGCGTCGACCGTACGGTCGTGGATCTGCTGGGCCAGCCGGGTGAGCAGCGCGTCCTCCAGGATCCGCTGCTCGGACTCACTGAGCAGCTGCTGCTGGTCCTTGCGGCTGGAGGTCATCTTCGCGGCGAACGCGCCGACAGGCAGTGGCCCGTCCTCGTCCGCCACGCGGACCACGATCACCCCGTCGGCGCCGTCCCACTCGGGCCGGTAGTCCTGCCCGGCGGCGGTGAGCTGGGCCTGGAGGTCGTCCAGCGCCTTGGTCAGCCGGGTGGTGGACTGCTTGAGCGAGATCTCGGTCGGGGTCAGGTCGCGCGTCACGGTGAGGATCGCGTCGTGGACCGCGGTCACCTCCGGCGGCAGCTCCCACTCGCCCGAAATGGAGCCCAGCCAGTCGGCCTCCTGAGCGGGCCAGGCCAGACCGGGCGGGCACTTCAGGACGTCGAGCAGTTCCCGCTGGGCGAAGGGGGCCAGGGCCTTGGCGGTCTCCCGTTCCTCGCCCGCCGCGACGCGAAGCGACTCCTGCGCGGCGGTCAGCTTGGCCTGCGCGGTGGCGACCTCGGTGAGCGCCGTCCGCTCGGCGGACCGCGCGGACTCCGCCGCCCGCGACGCGGCGATGATCCCGGTCTCGGCCAATTGGACCTCGGCCAGCACCTGGCCGGCTTCGGCGCCCATGGTCTGCTGGAGGGCGTCCAGCTTGGCGGCTTCCTCGGTGTGCTTGCGCCGCGCACCCTGCTCGGTCTGCGCTGCGGCCGCCTCGTCGTCGGCCGCCGACTCCAGCCGCTCCGTGCTGCCCTCGACCGCGTCGCGCTGACGCGCCTCCTCGCGACGGCGGCCGGTCAGCGTGCCGGCCACGGTCTCGAAGCGCTGTACGGCCTGCGCCACCTCTTCCACGACGGCGGGATCGAGGCTGTGTTCGGCCCCTGTCCGGCGCAGCGCCCGCTCGGCCGCGCCACAGGCGGCGACGGCCTCGTCATAACCGCTCTGCGCGCTGTCGGCGGTCTCGCGGGTGGCGCGGAGGCGTCCGGCGGCCCTCTCGTGCTCGCGGAGGGCCGACACGATCGGACCCGTCTTGGGTAGTTCGGCCCGGGCGCTGCTGATCCCTTCCAGCGCGGACTCGGCCCAGGCGCTGCGGCGGTCCAGTCCGGCGATGGTCTCGGTCAGCGTGGTGATCCGGGCGTCGCATTCGGCGAGCCGTACGGCCCGGCGGCGGGCCCGGGCGGTCGCCCCGATGTACTCGGCGTGCGCCTTGTGGTGCGCACCGACCTGGATGCCCTGAGCGAACCGGCCATCGTGGGAGATCATCGGCCGGTCGTCGCCGGCCTCCCCGCCGAGCGCGACGCTACGCAGGATCGCGGTGATCCGCTCGGCCGGAACCGGGGTCTCCTCCTCGGGGACCAGCAGGTCCGCCAGGCTCGGCGTCACCGGGGTACCCGGCACCAGGTATCCCTCGGAATCCCCGGCGGCCACACTCTCCGGAGCGGGAGTGACCCAGGCGTCCAGCAGGTTGGCCGCCTCCAGCGCCGCTTCGACGGCGGCGGCGTGCTCCTCGGTCACATGGTCGGCGAATCGGACCAGGCGCCAGAACGGGGCTCCGGCCTTCCCGTCGCGTTCCGCCGTACGGGCCGCGAAAGCGGGTGGCGCGTCGTCGTGCTCGGCGGCGATCTCCGCCCGCTCGTCCTTGACCTGGGCGCGCTCCCGCTCGGTGGCGGCCCGCTCGGACTTGAGCTGGGCCTGGGCATCCCGCAGGTCCTGCACGGCTTGCGCGGTCGCGGCCCCGAAAACCGCGTCAAGATTCGGCGCGTCCGGTTCGCCGGTCTCCTCCAGCGCCTCGGCGAGCGGCCGCATGTCGGCCGGCACGTCGCGGTGCCGTTCCCCCCAGGCGGCGAGCTCGGTTCTCGCGTCCTCGCGGGTGGCCTCCACGCCCTTGGCGGCCTCCGCCTCGGCCAGCTCGGCCCGGGCGGCGGTGGCGAGGGCCTGGTCGAGGGCGATCCTGGCCAGGTCGCGGGTCTGCTCGGCCTTCTGCTGGGTGGCGATCGCGGCCCGGACCGCGCGCAGGTCGCCGGTCCGGGAAGCCACCCGGCCGCCAACCCGGTCGGCGAAGCCCGCCGGGTCGGCGTCGGCGGGGCTCCAGGCGATCCCCGCGGCGGCGGCCTCGCCGGCCAGGTCGGTGGCCGTGCGGGAAACCGCACCCTCAAGCTCGGCCAGCAGCCGCTGTGCGGTTGCGAGCTCGACGCGGGCCTTCTGGGTGGCCGCGACGCGCCGATCCAGTTCGGTCCTGGCTGCCGCGGCGGTCTCCGCACACGTCCGCACCAGGCGCTCCAGATCGGCGAGTTGTTCGAGTGCCTGGTAGGCGGCGCTGCTCTTGAGCTGCTCCAGCCGGGCCCGCAGCCCGGCCAGTGCGTCCTCGCTCACCGACAGCGTATCCTCGGCCTCCGCCTGGGTCTGTTTCGCGGTGGCCAAGGTGGCGGCGGCCGTACTCAACGCGATGCGATGAGCGGCGACGTCCTCACGGCGGCGGGTCAGCGCGTCGGCCGCCCATCGCGCATGCGTCCGCAGATAAGTGGTGTAACTGGACAGGAACGACTGCGTCGCCTCGTCGGCGGCGACCAGCCCCTCCAAGGTCCGCTGCACCGTCTCCATGTCGTCGAAGGAGCGGGACGCCTCGGCGATCAGGTCGTCGTCGATCGGGCGAAGACCGTCGGTGAGGGTGTCCGACAGCTTGCCGGGGTCCAGGTTCTTGGCGAGTTGCGGGCGGCGCAGCGTCAGGATGAGGGTGATCAGCTGCTCGTACCGCTCCCGGCCGAGCCCGAACAGCCGCTGGTCGATCGCGTGCCGATAGTCCGTAGGAGTGGCGGTGAGCGCGTGCTCGCCCAGTTCTTCGGTGAGCTGCTTCTTGGTCATCGGCCGGTCGTCGGCGGTGAGCAACGAGAAATCGGCACCCACCCGGCCCTCGGCGACGAAGTGCCAGCGGACCGGCGTGTCGCGGTGCCGCTGGGCGTGCAGGCCGATCCCCACCGTCACGGCTTCGCCGGTGTCGCGGTGCCGCAGCTCCAGCCAGACATAGCCGAGTGCGCTGTCCTGCCCGCGGAAGAGCAGGTTGGACTTCATCGTCCGGTCCTCGGAGGCGAACGGGTTGAGCCGCTTGGGGTCGATCCGGCCGTCCAGCGCGAAGGGGAACAGCACTTCCAGAGCCTTCGTCTTGCCCGAGCCGTTCGGCCCGCGCAGGATCAGCCAGCCGTTCGCGAAGGTGAACTCCTCGTCCCGGTAGTCCCACAGGTTGATGATCCCGGCCCGGGTGGGGACGTAACGCGTCACTGCGCTTCCTTGACGTTGAAGAGGGTGTCGGTCTGTGGCTCCGCCCTGCGTGCCCGGGGTTTCACCTCGGCGGTGGTGCCCCGGTAGCGGGCGAGCAGCGGGAGCGCCAGCACACCGCCCTCGACCCTGACGACCAAGCGGAGCGAGGCGAGCAGGTTCAGCGCCTCGCGCAGCAGCCGGTCCGGATCGCCCCGCCAGGCTACGGCGAAGGCCATGCCGTAGGTGTTCATGAGTTGCTTCATCGCGGTCCGTAGCCAGGCGTCGGTGACGAACGGATAGGCAACCGTCTCCGCCGCGGCCTCCCGCTCAGCGGGTCCAGCCTCGGTCAGCTGGTCCATGACGCCCTTGACGGGCAGGCCCGCGTCGATCCTGGCCGCCAAGGCCATGTCACGCTCGGCCGCCGTCGGAGCGGGCAGCGCTGGTGGCTTCGAATTCGTCACGTACGCCGCGATCCGCGCCGACAGCAGCAGCGCCGCCTGGGAGGGGGTGCCGCCGCTCGGGAAGCGCAGGTCCGACAGGCGCCCCGAGGCGTCGATGAGTGCCACCCCCTCGGCGCGGCGTTCCACGGTCTGCCCGGTCAGCCGCTCCAGGTCCTCGATGAGACCAGGGTGGCGGAGCTGGCCGCGCAGCGATTCGCTCGCGTCCGCGTAGTAGACGACGGGGCGTTCCAGCACCAGCCGCCGCGCTCGCCGGGACGCGGCCTCGCGGACCCGGTGCCGGCCTTGGGCGAAACCGTAATCGAAGTCGAGCAGCCCGGTCACCGAGCGCATGTGCTGAAGCACCCGGCTCGGCCGGTAGATCGCGAAGACAACCTCGCGGTCGATGTCGTAGAGCGCCTCGGCCCGGTCGGGGTTGTTCACCCAGTCGGCGGCCGAACCGTCGGCCAGGGCCAGCGCGCCGCGCTCAGCCAGCCAGGCCACCGCGTCGACGAACGCGTCCCGGTCCGGCTTGCGCTCGGTGTCCAGGCCGAGCCCGTCGATCCGGGCAGCGTCCGCGCCGACCGCCTCGGCCAGCTCGCTGAGCGCGATCTGGGTCCCGGACCGGCCGAGAGCGGCCAGAGTGAGCACCAGATAGGCATACCGGCGCCGGTCGAACGGCCGGTCCGTCTTGGTCCGTGCCGGACGGGTCACGTCGAGCTCGTCTTGCACGCGGAGCAGCCGCGCGGTGTTCGCCGTGGTCACCAGGCGGTAGCCGAGCACCTCGTGCAGGTCGGCCCGGAGCTGATCGGCCCACCGGCGGATCAGCGGCAGCGCGGCCCGGTTCGGGTAGGCGTCGGTGATCAGCGGATTGCTCAGCAGCATCCGCACCGCCCTCTGGTAGTCGGCCAGCTCCAGCGAACTCACGTTCTCCGCGACCTTGCTCATGAGGACACCTCCAGTGTGACGCCGGAGAGGTGGAGCCGGCCGTACACGGTCTTGACGGTGGTGGAGCCTTCGAAGGGGCGCAGCGTCAGCCGTACGCCATGGGCCGAACCGCTCGCGGTGACCTTCCTGCTGGTCGGCACCCGGGCGCCCAGCGCCAGGTCTAGCAGGCCCAGCAGGGCCTGGGTCTCCGGCTCGTCCAGCACGCGGTCGTAGAGGCCGTCGGCGGCGAGGGAGGCCGCCGCGTCGCGTCGCTCCCGGGTCACCTTGAGCTGCTCGGCTCGGAGTCGCTGCCGCTGAGCGTCGTTGCGCTCGATCCTCGCGGTGGCCCCGGTCATCCGGGGCTCCCGGCCCGACTCCACCAGGCCCCGGGCCAGTCGCACCGGCTCGGCATCCCACCACGACAACCTCGGGGGGATGAGCTCCGGGTCCTCGTGGGTGACCGAGATGTGCCGAGGGCCGCCCAGGTCGAAGACCGCCTGGAAAAGCCCGTGGGCCGCGTTCTCGTCGGGCACCACTGGGCCAGGTGCCGGAGCTGGCTCTCCCGGCTCACACCCCCGCGCCGTGCCTCGGTCACCCTCCTGAGCAGAGCCAGCACGTTCGCGATCGCGGTGACGGTCGCGGTCTGCAGCCGCTCCGCCTCACTCTGGGAGTCGCGGCCCGCGCCGGCGCCGAACCAATGGGTCAGGCCGGACCAGCGCTGCCGCCAGTCCTCCTCCCGATCCTCGGGCGCGCGGAAGAGCCGGTCGTCGGCCGCCGCGGCGTGCGCGATCAGGGTGTCCACTCCAGTGTCCGCCACGGCCTGTACGGCTTCCGCCAGCCGGGGCGTGAACCGGGCCAGCTCCGCGGTGAACTCCCGCATGTGAGTGAGGAGCGCGTCCTTGTGGGTGAGGAACACCTCGGGCCGGGTGTCGTTGGTGCGAGCCAGGTCGCCCAGCATCAGATAGAAACGGGCGGCCCGCTGTGCCATGTCGCTCAGCACCTGGTCCAGGCGACTGAGCTTCCGGTAGACCTCATCGCCGTCGCCCGTCCGGTTGGCCTCGGCCAGCGCCTGGAGGTCAGCCAGGATGTCGGGAAATATCAGCCTTGAGAGCTGAGCGTCCTCCAAAGTCGACCCGAGGACGTCCTCGACCGCCCGGTACGCGCGGTAGCCGGCCTGGGTGAACTGATAGACGTAGTGCCGGTTGCGGTATTCGGCCAGGTTGGCCGCGCGGGTTCCGTCGTAGCTACGATCCAGCAGCAGCCACTCGTTCAGCGAGTCCAGCAGTGGCTGCACGTCGCCGACCGCCGGGCAGTCCGGGTGCTCCTCGCGGAGCTGGTCCAGCAGGTCACGGGCACTGGAGGCGTGCAGCAGCACCTGGTAATTGGCCCGGCCCCGGTCGAACGCCCGCAACAGCCACAGATACTCATTACGCTTCTCGGCCGCCGCGAAGTGGAACAGCCGCATCCGGTCGTCCAGCGTGAACGCGTCGATTCCGAAAGAACCGGTCCCGACAGGGCTGTCATCCACTGGAGTCTCGTCGGTGAGGGGCTTGGGGAGGTCCACTGTTCCCGTCCGGCTCAAGAGATCTGTGAGGACCCATCAAGCATGGCGCATCAGACCGACGACTCCGGCCATCTATGTCCCCTTCCAGCCACACTCCGCCGGAACCGTCGTCGCGTCAGGTGAGGATGAGCGGGCCGCTGGTGGTGAGGGCGCGCAGCACCTGGAGGGCCGCGCCGCGGCTGAGCTGGTCGTGGTGGCGGGCTGATGCGTCGAAAGTCTGGCGGCCGGGCACGGATACGGAGCACCTGCAGGAGAAGGGAGGTCGCTGCTCAGCATAGCTGGGCAGGTCCTGCCCCGACGGACCGCCTCAGCTGATCTTACTTGCCTCTGGACTGCCGATCTCCCTGAACAGCGCCAACGCCTCGGGCACTGGCGCGTGGGGTCGTTGCAGCCGGTTGGGGGGAAGGTTCGGAGGGGGTGGCGAAGGCGGCGGTCAGAGCGAGGGCTCCGGCCAGAGCGAAGGCGGCGGCGAAGCCGCTGCCTGTGATGAGCGCGCCGATGGCGCCTGGTGTGGCGGCGGCCACCACGTTCTGGGCGGTGTTCTGCGCGCCCAGCGCGCGGCCGGCCCAGGAGTTGCCGGCCAGTTCGGAGACGGCGGTGAAGGCCAGGCCGTTGCCGCTCATCGCGACGACGAGCGCGGCGATCACCAGCGGGGTTCCCCACGGGGTGGAGGCCGCCGCGGCGAGCAGGGTCATGCAGGTGGCGTTGATGACGGCCAGCCGACGCATGGGCCCGACCCTGCTGCCTGCCCGGTCCGACCACGCGCCGCACAACAGCCGCCCGCCCGCACCGGCGAACTGGGCGGCGGCGATCAGCTGCCCGGCCGCTGCGGCGTCCCAGCCCCGCGCGGTGACCAGGTAGGTCAGCGCGAACGCCGAGGTGGTGAACTGAGGCAGGACCAGCAGCATGCTCGCCCCATGCACGCGCCACAGCGCAGCCGTTCGGTACGGCGAGGCCGTACGCTCCCCCGGCGCGGCCTGTGGGCGCGGTGGGTCGGCCACGAACACCCCGACCGCCAACGCGGTGACCGCGCAGATCGCCGCCATGGCGAGCAGGGCGCCGGAGACGGTGGCGAAGCGGGGCGCGATGATCCCGGCGAGGGCGACGCCCAGCGGCTGCGCGGTCTGCCGCCACCCCATCGCGACGCCGCGCTGCCGCTTGGAGAACCAGCCGAGCACCACCCGCCCGCTCGCGGCGTTGGCCGCGGCTCCGCTCGCGCCGGCAAGTGCGAGAAGGACGGCCATGGCCACGGGCCGACTGGTGGTCGAGGCGCCCCAGAGGAACGCGGCGGCCAGTGCCAGGCCCGCGGTCATGGCCAGGCGCTCGCCGTAACGGTCGGCCACCCAGCCCCAGGCGATAAGCGTGCACAACATCCCGGCGCTGGGTGCGCCGACGAGGATCCCGGCCTGCGCCAGCGTGAGGTGCAGCTCCTCCTGGAAGGCGGGGAGCAGGAACGGCAGCCCGTACATGAAGACGCATCCAGCGCCCTGCGCGGCCATGCCCAGGCTCAGCATGGCCCAGCGGTTGGGGGATCTCATGGCCGCCACCTTAGAACTTTCTCAGAAGTTAAGACAATGCATCTCAAAGTATGAGAAGGTTCTGCGACGGCCGAGCTGGACGCTCTAGCGTCCGAACGCCAACGGCGGACCGACCGCCGGCTCACCACTCAGCTCGCGGGCGGACTCGGCCGGCCGTCCAGGGCACTGACGCGGCTCACCAGGAGGTCCACGAACCTGGGGTGGTCGAACTCGAGGGCCACGTGGGTGTTGGGTGCGTGGCCGGTCACGCCGTGCACGTCCACGACGGTGGTGCCACGGGTCAGGCCCTGGCCGTACTCGACCTCCACGTACAGGTGGCTGGTGTGCACGATGCCGGGTGCGACCACCTCGGCCACCGCGAGCGCGTCGTGCTGATAGGTGTCCGTCGTGCCGTAGCGGTCCTGGTGGAAGCGGCTGTAGAAGTCGACCGCCTCCGCGACGAAGTGGGCGATGTCGCCGCCGGTCCGCAGGACGTCCACATCCTGCGGGGTCACCACCGACCGGTCTGTCACGTCCAGGCCGACCATGGTCAGCGGAAGACCGGCGGCGAAGACGCGATGCGCCGCCTCCGGGTCGGTCCAGACGTTGAACTCACTGGTGGGCGTCGAGTTGCCGCCACGGGCCACGCCACCCATCACCACCAGCCTGCCGATACGTGCGGCGGCCGCCGGGTGTGTGGCGACGAGCAGCGCGATGTTGGTCAGCGGGCCGATCGCGACGATGGTCACCGGCGCCGCGGAAGCCAGCAGATGTCCGGCGATGAAGTCGACGGCATGTGCGTCCACCGGGCGGGTGCTGGGCGGCGGCAGCGGCAGGCCGCCCAGGCCGTCGCTGCCGTGGACGTACTCGGCGGTCCTGGGGGCCTCGCGGATCAGCCCGCGTGCGGCGCCCGCGGCCACCGGAACGTCGGTGCGGCCTGCCAGTTCGAGGATGCGCAACGCGTTGGCGGTGGTGTTGGCGAGGGTGGTGTTGCCGGCGACGGTGGTGACACCGATCAGGTCGACCTCGGGGCTGCCCAGGGCGAGGAGCAGCGCGAGGGCGTCGTCCAGGCCGGGGTCGGTGTCGATGATAACGGGGATGGTCACTTGACTTTCCATTCGTCTACCTGAGCTGCCGTGGGCATGGCGCTCTGTGCGCCTTCGCGGGTGACCGTGAGGGCTGCGGTCGTTGACGATGATGCGTCGGCACGGGCGAGCGCTTTCTCAGCCCGTGACCGTCTCCCCCGGTGTGGGAGACGGTCACAGCGCAGGGTCGGATCGACGTTCAGGCTGGCCCAGACCGCGATGTCGGGGTCAGCGGCTCACTGGCTCACGTACTGGTTGGTGTAGTACTCAGAGGGCGGCAGCACCTTGTCCAGCTGGCCCGCGTCTTTGAGCGCCTGGCCGAGCTCGGTCCACTGCGCGTCAGTGGCGGTGAACAGGCCCTTGGATGCCTTCAGCAGCGGGACCGTGGCTTTCCACTGCGCCAGGTCGGTGGCATAGCCGGTGGTCTTGAGCTTGTGGAAGGTCTCGTAGGCCTTGACGGCGTCCTCCGGGTGCGCCATCGCCCACTCGGTGGCCTTCGCGGTGGCGGCCAGCCACTTGCGGGCCAGATCAGGGTTCTTCTGCAGCCACTGCTTGTTGCCGGCGTAGTTCCAGATGGGGATGTCGGGTGCTCCGGCGGCGGTGGCGAGCAGCGTCTCCGGCTGCTTGCCGGTCTCCTGGGCGTACTGCGGGGCCGCGAAGTTGGTGGTGTTGGTGGCGGCGTCGATCTTGTTCGCGATGAGCAGCGGAACATCGCCGTCGGTGGCGGTGATCTGCTGGATGTCCTTGGTTGTCAGGCCGGCGCTCTTGAGCACCACACCCAGCATCGCCTTGGTCCACGCGTCGTCGAAGACCCCCACGCGCAGGCCCTTGAGCGAGGCACCACTGATCTTCTTGCCGGGCGGAGTGAAGAAGCCCCAGTTGTTGGTCTGCGACAGGTTCGCGATGGAGATGACCGGCAGGCCCTCCTTGGCCGCGAACATCTGGTCGGTCAGGGTGGTCTCGGCGATGTCGGCCTGGCCGCTGGCGACGAGCTTGACCGACGAGGAGTTGTCCGGCGGCGGCACGAGCGAGACCTGGAGGCCCTCGGCCTTGTAGAAACCGTTGCTGATGCCGACGGTGTAGGGGATCCAGGTGATGTCCGGGGCGATCCAGTCGGGGGCCACCTTCACCTCGGTGAGACCGTCGGCGGTCTTGGCGGCCGGGCTGCCACCACCGCAGGCCGCCGTCAGCGAGAGCGGCAGCAGTGCGGCCGCGACCATCCATGTGGAGAACTTCATCGTGAGCCTTTCGTGTCTCGGGGTGCGCTAGGGCGGAACCAACGACGGGCCGTCCCCCGGGTTCGCCAGGGTGTGGAGAGGCGTTCGAGGATGGTCATCAGCAGGAATCCGGTGAGACCCACCGCGGTGAGCAGCAGGACGTCGGCGTACACACCGGCGGTGTCCAGCCGTGAGTTCTTCAGCAGCAGGTCCTTGCCGAGTCCAGGGGTGATGGAGGCGGTCCACTCGCCGATCACCGCGCCGGTGACGGCGTACGCCGCGGCGAGCTTCAGCGCGGAGAACAGCGGGGTGAGGGTGGCCGGCAGGCGTACGAGCAGGAAGATCTTGGTCGCTCCCGCGCCCATGGAACGCGCCAGGTTGACCATGCCGGCGTCGATGCCGCTCAACCCGTCCAGGACGTTGACGACCACGGGGAAGAAGACGATCAGGCCGACGATCACCAGTTTGGGGGCCAGACCGTAGCCGAGAATGATCACCAGTGGCGCCGCGATGGCGACGATGGGGACGGCCTGGCTGGCGATCAGGATCGGGTACAGGACGCGGTGCACGATCGGCACGTGCGCCATCGCGACGGCCAGCAGGAAACCCACCCCGGTACCGAGGAGGAATCCGACCACCGACTCGTACACCGTCTGCCCGGCCAACGAGCGGACGTTGTCCCAGTCATCCATCAGGGCCTGCCACGTCCGGTGCGGGCTGGGAAGTACGTAGGGCTGGACGTGCAGGACGCTCACCGCCAGTTGCCACACCGCCAGCACCAGCAGAACGGCGAGCAGCGGCGAGGCCAAGCGCAAGACCTTCATTTGGCCTCCTTGTGGTACAGGCCGGACAGCACCCGGCTCTTCAGATCCATGAACTCGGGGGTCATCAGGGTGTCCACGGTCCGCGGCCTGGGCACGGCGACCTCATGGACGGCCTGGATGCGACCCGGCCGCGCCGACATCACGACCACGCGGTCGGCCAGGAAGACCGCCTCGTCCACGTCGTGCGTGATGAACAGGACCGTGCGCCCCGAGTCGGCCCAGACCTCCAGCAGCCACTGCTGCATTTCCAGACGGGTCTGCGCGTCCAGGGCGCCGAACGGCTCGTCCAGCAGCAGCACGTCCTTGTGGAAGGCGAGGGTGCGCATCAACGCGACGCGCTGCCGCATGCCGCCGGACAGAGCATGCGGGTAGTGGTCGACGAAGTCGCCCAAGCCGTACCTGGCGGCCAGTTCGCGCGCGGCCGCCCGGTCCGCCTTGGTGGCACGGCCGGTCAGCGCGGCGCCGAGCACGATGTTGCCGGTGACCGTGCGCCAGGGGATCAGCAGGTCCTTCTGGAACATGTAGCCGACGTGGCCGGGCTTGCCGGCGATGTTCGCGCCGTCCATCATCACCTGGCCCGAGGTCGGCTGCTGCAGACCCGCGATCACGTTCATCAAGGTGGTCTTGCCGCAGCCGGACGGGCCGACGAGGGTGATGAACTCCCCGTCCTTGACCTCGATGCTGGTCTCCGCCAGGGCCAGCGTCTCGCCGAACCTGACCTCGACGCTGTCGATGGTGAGCTTGTTGTCTGTCATGACGGCGTCCTAAGGGTGTCGCGGACCACGAGCTTTAGTGGGCACGAGGCGTCGGTCGTCGGGGATAGCCGTTCGTGGGCGCGGACGACGGCGTGGAGGGGGGCCGGCCTCTGTGGACGGTCACGCGGACGGGAATGTCACACGGATCGCACGGACCGAACATCCCGACACGTCACGGCACGCAACGTGGTCTGCGACGGCACCGCGGCACTGGGCGCCGGCCCTGCCGCCGTACGTCGGCCACGACGCGTCGTGTTGATGTTCAGCCTGGTCTCGACGGCGTTCCCTCATCGATTGGAGGAATATAGGGGGTCCACCGAGGGCGATGTCAAGAGGGGATTTCCACGGAGACGAAAGTTCCTTGCGAACGACGGACCCGCGGGGACAAATTTCGCCCCACCTCTTGCGCTCCGGATTAATACGTGTTCGGATTAATCGTCGCGGGGCTCGATAGGCCGTTCCCTCCTCATCGTGCAAGCCCTGTGCCCACACTCCTTCGTCACGCAAACCTCCAGGTCATGCGCGCTCGCCGGGCGCGATGCCGCTATTTCCTCCTGCCCTGTGGAGGCAGCCCATGTTCGATCTCTCCTCCGTCGACCTGCTCGATGCCTTCACCCGCGAGCTCCAGCTGTGCAAGTTGAAGAGCGACGAACACGTCGTCGTCCTCGCCGAGCCCAGCAGCCGCGGGGACTACGTGGCGGCCGCCTACGGCGCCGCCAAGGCGCTCGGCGCGCACGTCATCGCCGCGACCGTCCCCGGCGGTTCGCCGGCGCCCATGCCGAGCACGCACACCGGCGCCGGCCCCGGGCTGGTCTCCGTGCTCAACGACACCGTCGCGCAAGACCTGCTGAAGTCCGCCGACCTGGTCGTGGACCTCACCCGTGAGGGATTCATCCACGCCCCGGTCCAGCAGGAGATCCTCGCCGCCGGAACCCGGATCATCTTCGTCTGCGACGCGCCCGACGTGCTCATCCGCAACCTTCCCGGCGCGGGCGACAAGGACCGCGTGCAGCGCGGCGTCGACCTGCTTCGCGGGTCGTCCACCATGCGGGTGACGTCCCAGGCGGGCACCGACCTGACCGTCCAACTGCGCGACTCCCACCCGATGTTCCAGTGCGGCTTCGCCGACGACCCCGGCCGCTGGGACCACTGGCCCAGCACGATGGTGATGTGCTGGCCGGAGATCTCCGACGGGCGCATCGTCCTGGCCGGGGGCGACATCCTGCTGCCGTTCAAGGAGTACGTGCGGGAACCGGTGACCCTGGAGGTGGCCGGCGGCCACATCACGAAGGTGACCGGCCGCGCCGAGGCGGAGT
The DNA here is from genome assembly GCF_023276435.1 of Sphaerisporangium perillae. Classification (GTDB taxonomy): domain Bacteria; phylum Actinomycetota; class Actinomycetes; order Streptosporangiales; family Streptosporangiaceae; genus Sphaerisporangium; species Sphaerisporangium perillae. The sequence continues at coordinate 49,099 of NZ_JALLPO010000013.1, read as the reverse complement.
TGCTGTCCACGTTCTTCGACGACTCGCAGGACCAGTGGGCCCGGAGCCTGTCGCACATGGGCTGGGGCCTGATGAAGACCGCGGACTGGTTCGCCACCGCCATGTACGGCAAGGACGAGCTCATGGGCATGGACGCGCGGGCGTTCGCCGGGAACTTCCTCTGGTCCACCGGGCCGCATCCGGTGCTGAACCGGGAGTCCTACGCCCACCTGGACATCGCCATGCGCGGCTGCACCGTCAGCGTGGACGGTACGGATGTCGTGGTCGACGGCAGACTCGTCGCGGACTGACCCCATCAGGTACTGGAACGACCTCGACATTGCCCTTCGGAGGAACGGTGGCGTGCAGCCAGTCGTATGAAGTCACCATCGTGGGCGCCGGTCTCGGTGGGCTGACCGCGGCGCTGTCGCTGCGGCAACGCGGACTGCGCGTCCTGGTGCTGGAGCAGGCGCCCGAGCTCGGCGAGGCCGGCGCGGGCATCCAGACCGCGCCGAACGCCAGCCGGATCCTGATCGGGCTGGGGCTGCGCAGGCAGCTCGAGGCCATTCACACCGAACCGCTGGACCAGGTGCGGCGCCGCTGGAAGGACGGCAGCGTCATCGGCCTGACCTCGCTGGGTGACTACTGCAAGCGGAACTACAACGCGCCCTACTGGCACTACCACAGGGCCGACCTGCACAAGGTGATCCTGGACGCCTGCCTGGACCCGGACGGGCCCGGCCCGGTGGTCGAGGTGCTGACCGGCCGCAAGGTGGTCACGCTCGACCGTGCGAACCCACAGCGCCCGGCCGTGGTGACCGAGCGGGACGAGCGGTACGAGTCCGACGTCCTGATCGGGGCGGACGGCATCCGCTCGACCGTCCGCGACCTCATGGGCGCCCCCGAGACCCTGCGCTTCTCCGGCGAGATGGCGTACCGGGCGCTCATCCCGGGAAGCCTCATCGCGGCCGACCCGGCGACCCGCTGGCTGGTCGACCGCTTCCAGAGCACGATCTGGTACGGGCCGGACCGGCACCTGGTGCACTACATGATCCGCGGCGGGGAGTACCTCAACGTGGTCGCGATCGTGCCCAGCACCGATGAGGTCGCGGAGAAGTGGACGGTGCCGTCCACCGCCCAGGACCTGGTGGAGGAGTTCCCCGGCTGGGACGACCGGGTGGAGGCGATGCTGTCGAAGGCCAAGGAGGTCTCCTGCTGGGCCATGTACTACCGGCGGCGCGACCCGGTCTGGCTGGACGGACGGGTCGCCCTGCTGGGCGACGCCTGCCACGCCATGCTGCCCTACCAGGCGCAGGGCGCCTCGCAGGCCATGGAGGACGCCGCGGTGCTGGCCGAGGAGCTCGGCGCGGTCACCGCGGGGGGCGTGGAGGGGGCGCTGCGCCGCTACGTGGACAGGCGGGCCAAGCACGCCGGGATGGTCCAGGAAGCGTCGCTGCGCAACAAGGACTTCTACCACATAGTCGACGGTCCCGAGCAGGAGGCCCGCGACCGGAAGCTGCGGCACTTCAGCGGGGAGTCGGACGTGTCCTACGACTGGCTCTGGCGGGGTACCCCGCTCAACGACCCCGATCTGGAGACGTTCGGCTACCAGTTCCACCAGTAGGGCACCGCCGTCCGCACGTCCGGATCGCCCCGGCCGCAGACCTGACAGGAGGACCATGAAGCCTGCCGCATTCACCTATCACCGCGCACGGGACGTGGCGGGAGCGATCCGGCTGCTGGCCGAACTCGGCGACGAGGCGAAGATCATCGCAGGCGGGCAGAGCCTGGTCGCGATGATGAACTACCGCCTGGCCCGGCCCGCCCACCTGGTCGACATCGGCCGTATCGGCGGGCTCGACCACCTGCGCGGCGACGGGAGCACCCTGCGCATCGGGGCGCTCACCACCCACCACGCGGTTGAGGTGGCCACCGACGCGTGGCTGGGCAGGGGCTTCACGCTGCTCCGCGACGCCATGGCCTGGGTTGGACACCTGCCGATCCGTACCCGGGGCACGGTCGGGGGCAGCCTCGCCCACGCCGACGCGACCGCGGAGTGGTGCCTGCTGGCGGTGCTGCTGGACGCCGAGATCGTCGCGAGTGGCCCGCGGGGCACGCGCACGATCGCGGCCGGGGACTTCTTCCACGGGTTCTACACCACCGCCCTGGCGGCGGACGAGATGATCACCGAGGTCGTCTTCCCCCGCCCGGCGCCGCACTCCGCGCTGCTCGAGTTCGCCGAACGCCGGGGCGACTTCGCGATCGTGTCCGCCGCGGTGGACCTCGACGTCGACGAGCACCGCGCCGGGCGGGCGGTGCGCGGAGGCCGGGTCGCCCTGGGCGGCGTGGCCCCGGTCCCGGTGCGGGTCCCCGAGGCCGAGGCGGTGCTGGCCGAGGGCGGCCAGGCGGGACCCGACCTGTTCCGGCGGTGCGCCGCCGCCGCGGCGGCGGCCATCGATCCGCCCGGCGACGGCAACGGCAGCGCGGACTACCGCAGGGCCCTCACCCAGACCTTGATCGAGGACGCGTGTGCGAAGGCGGTGTCGAGATGAGCGCCCACACGACGGAGAGCCGGCACGCTCCGGCCGGGCGGTACGTCGGCGCCTCGGTTCCCCGGCGGGAGGACCCCCGGCTGCTGACCGGGCGCGGGCGTTTCGTGGACGACATCCGGATACCCGGGCTGCTCCACGCCCAGTTCGTCCGCAGCCGCGTGGCCTCGGGCGTGGTCACCTCGATCGACCTGTCCGCGGTGCTCGACGTGCCCGGCGTGGTCGCCGCGTACACGGCCGCCGACCTGGATGTCATCGGCATCACAGCGGTGCTCGACCGGCCCCGGACGCAGTTCGTCCCCACCGAGATGCCGATCCTGGCGCGCGACCGGGTCCGTTTCGCCGGCGAGCCGCTCGCCATCGTGATCGCGGAGGATCCGTACGCCGCCGAGGACGGTGTCGAGGCCGCCGCCGTGACCTACCAGGTGCACACCCCGGTGACCTCCGCCGAGCAGGCGCTCGAACCGGGCGCGCCCCTGGTGCACGACGAGGCGGCGGACAACGTCCTGCTGGACGTGTCGATGTTCGCCACCGAAGGCATCGACGAGGTGTTCGCCGAGGCCCCGTGCGTGGTGCGGGTTCGTACCAGGACCGGACGGCAGAACGCCGTCCCGCTGGAAACGCGCGGCGCGGTGGCCGACTGGGACGACCGCGACGCGCAACTGGTGGTACGGACCTGCACCCAGGTCCCGCACCAGGTGCGCACCGTCATGGCGCGCAGCCTGCGGCTCGACGAGCGCGCGGTCCGCGTGATCACCCCCGACATGGGCGGCGGGTTCGGTCAGAAGTGCGTGGTCGGACGTGAGGAGATCGCCGTGGCGGCGGCCGCGCTGCGCCTGCGCAGGCCGGTCAAGTGGATCGAGGACCGCAAGGACGCGCTGACCGCGTCGTTCCTCGCCAGGGAGCAGCGCTACGACGCCCGTGCCGCGTTCGACCGAGACGGCCGCATCCTCGCCCTGGACGCCGACATCGTGTGCGACATGGGCGCGTACTCCTGCTACCCGTTCACCGCCGCGGTCGAGCCGCTGATGGCGTCCGCCGAGATGCCGGGGGTCTATCGCGTTCCCGCCTACCGGGTCCGCGGCCGCGCCGTCACCACCAACAAGGCGCCCAGCGCGCCGTACCGGGGGGTGAGCCGGCCGCAGTACGTGATGGTGATGGAGCGGCTGTTCGAGCGGGCCGCCCGGGAGCTGAAGGTGGACGCGGTGGAGCTGCGGCGCCGCAACCTCATCACCGAGTTCCCGTACAGCGGAGTCAACAACATCACCTACGACGCCGGCTCCTACCTCGACTCGCTGAACCTGTGCGAGCAGGTGCTCAAGGACGAGGGCTGGTACGACCTGAAGGCGGCCGCGGCGGCCGGAGGGCGGCACGTCGGCATCGGATACTCCTGCTTCAACGAACGCACCGGCTACGGCTCCGGCGCGTTCGCCCAGCGCAAGATGTCCGTCGTCCCAGGGTTCGACATGACCGAGGCACGGATGGACACCACCGGATCGGTCACCATCACCACCGGAACGCTGAGCCACGGCCAAAGCCACGAGACGACGCTGGCGCAGATCGCCGCGGACGAGCTCAAACTGGACATCTCAAAGATCAAGATCGTGCAGGGTGACACCGACCGGGTCATCTACGGCTGGGGCACCTTCGCCAGCAGGTCGGTCGTCGTGGGGGGCAGCGCGGTACGGCTGGCCGCCGTGAAACTGGCCGAGAAGCTGCGGATGCTGGCCGCGGGACTGCTCGACACCACGCCGGACGACGTCGAGCTGGACGACGGCCGGGTCCGGCGGCGCGACGACCCCGGCCGCGGCCTCGGCTACGCGGAGCTGGCCGACATCGCCTACCTCAAGGCGCACCTGGTGCCCAAGGACCTGGAGCCGGGGCTGTCGGTCACCGCCACGTTCGACGTGTTCACCGACGGGACCTTCGGCAACGCCACGCACGGCGCGGTCGTCGAACTGCACAAGGGCACCGGCAGGGTGGAGATCCTGCGCTACGTCTGCGTGGAGGACTGCGGGGTGGCGATCAACCCCATGGTGGTCGAGGGCCAGTGCCGGGGCGGGATCGCGCAGGGCATCGCGGGCGCCCTGTTCGAGCAGGTCACCTACGACGAGCAGGGCGAGCCGTCGGCCACCGGCTTCCTGGATTACAAGGTGCCCACCGCGAGCGAGATCCCCGACGTCGCGATCCACCACCTGGAGACCCCGAGCGCCCTCACCGAATCCGGTGCGAAGGGCGTCGGCGAGGGCGGAACCATCGGCGCCCCCGCCGCGGTGCTCAACGCGGTCAACGACGCGCTGGCGCCCACCGGGGTCGAGCTGAACGACACCCCCATCACCCCCGAGACGGTGCAACGAGCCCTGGAGCAGGCGTCATGACGGACCGGCAACTCATCACCCTCCGGGTGAACGGCGAGCCGTACGAGCTGGTGATCGAACCGCGTCGCACGCTGGCCGACACCCTGCGTCAGGACCTCGGCCTGACCGGCACCCACCTCGGGTGCGAACACGGCATCTGCGGCGCGTGCACCGTGCTGGTGGACGGGGCGCCGGCGCGAGCCTGCCTGATGTTCGCGGTGCAGGCGGAGGACAGGGACATCCGTACCGTCGAATCGCTGGCCGACGGTGACGAGCTGAGCGATCTGCAGCGGGCCTTCTCCGCGCACCACGCGTTGCAGTGCGGATTCTGCACCCCCGGTTTCCTCATGCTGGCCGAGGGCTTCCTCGCCGAGCGCCCAGAGGCGACCAGGGAGGAGATCAGGGAGCTGGTCTCGAGCAACCTGTGCCGCTGCACCGGCTACCAGCCGATCGTGGACGCGGTCGAGGACTGCGCGAGGCGGCGGCAGGCGAGCCGGAGGGAACACGACCGCGCCGCGTGCGGCGAGGCAGAGAGGAGCGGCCATGCTGCTGGAGCATGAGATCACCGTGCCAGGAGGGGCGGACCGGCTGTTCGCCCTGTTCAACGACATCGAACGCGTCGCATCCTGCATGCCGGGGGCGACCCTGGAAGGCCGGGACGGGGATGCCTACCTCGGCCGGGTAACGGTCAAGATCGGCCCGATCACGGCCGCGTACGCGGGCAGCGTCCGCTTCCTGGAGGTCGAGCCGGACGACCGCCGGCTGCGGCTGCAGGCCAGCGGCGCCGAGACGCACGGCAGCGGCGACGCCGAGGCCGCCATCGACCTGGTGGTGTCCGACACCCCCGCCGGCGCGCTGGTTCGGCTCACCACCGACCTGGTCATCCGGGGCAAGATCGCGCAGTTCGGCAAGGGCGCCATCAAGACCGTGTCGGATCGGATCCTGCACCAGTTCGCGCAGAACCTCGCCGGCCTCCTCGCACAGGGCGGCGCCGCCGAGCCCGGCGGCCTCGACGCCGTGCCTGCCCCCGCCGCGGCACCCGCCGCCGCCACACAGGCGCCGCCCCGCCCCGCGGCGGCCGAGCTCGACGGGCTGTCGCTGCTCCTCGGTCCCACCCTCTCCAGGTACGCGCCGGTGGCGGCGGCGTTCGCGGTCGGCCTGTTCGAAGGCTGGCTGCTCTCGCGGGCGTTCGGGCGGCGCGGCTGCCGATGCGAGGCGAAGAACGGGAGCATCCGATGAGCGGGCGGTACGGCAGGCAGACCGACATCGTCTACGACCGCGCCGGTTTCGGCGCCCCGATGCGGCGCGGACGCCGCCCCGCCCTCGTGGTCGTCGACCTCACCCGCGGGTTCACCGAGGACGCCTTTCCCTCGGGCGCCGACCTCAGCGACGTGGTCGAGGCGACCGGCACCCTCATCCGGGCGGCCCGGCCGGCCGGAGTGCCCGTCATCTTCACCGCCATCGTGTACACGCCGGCCGAGGCCACCGGCGACGCGGTCACCTGGCTGCAGAAGGCGCAGGGGATGCGGGCGATGCTCGAGGGCAGCGACGAGGTGGCGATCGATCCGCGGCTGCCCCGGACGCCGGACGACGTTCTGATCACCAAGAAGGGGGCGTCCGCCTTCTTCGGCACTTCCCTCGCCGCCACCCTGGTCGGGCTGGGCTGCGACACCGTCGTGGTGTGCGGCGCGACGACCAGTGGCTGTGTCCGCGCGACCGTGGTCGACGCGGTTCAGTCCGGTTTCCCCGTGCTGGTCCCGCGCGAGTGCGTGGGAGACCGAGCCCAGGGACCGCACGACGCCGCCCTCTTCGACATCCAGGCCAAGTACGGCGATGTCGTCGAGCTGGCCGACGCCGTCGGCTATGTCTCCCGACCCACCGATCCCGTCCCCGTCGTCTGACCGGGTTGCCGTCACAGGAGGTCCGCATGGCCACGAGATCCCTCTACCAGGCCGCGCTCGCCGATCTGGCCGACGTCCCGGCGCGCAGCCGGTGGGTCGCCAGCGGCCCGGTGCGGCTGCACGCGCTCGACTATGGCGGCGACGGGAGGCCGCTGGTCGTGCTGCCCGGCATCACCAGCCCGGCCATCACCATGGACTTCGTCGCCCGCCGGATCGGCGACCTCGTGCGGCCGATCGTGCTGGACGTGCGCGGCCGCGGGCTCTCCGACGGCGGCGGAACGTACTCACTGGAGGAGTACGCCGAAGACACCGAGGCGCTGATCCGCGGGCTCGGACTAGAAGCGCCGCTGCTGCTCGGGCACTCGATGGGCGCCCGTATCGCAGCGGTCGTCGCGGTGCGCGCCCGGGTGCCGCTACGTGGCACCGTGCTGACGGATCCGCCGATGAGCGGACCGGGCCGGGGCCCGTATCCGACGTCCCTGGAGGTCTTCCTCGCCCAGCTCGAACAGGCGAAGCGGGGCACCGACGCCGACGAGGTGGCCAGGTCGTGGCCACGGTGGGCGCGCAGGGAGCAGGAACTGCGTGCTCGCTGGCTCTCCAGCTGCGACGAGCGGGCGATCACGCTGACCCACCGCGGCTTCGAGACCGAGGAATTCTTCGACTGGTGGCCCGCGGTGCCCGCCCCCACGACGCTGATCTACGGTGCGGACAGTCCTGTGGTCACCGCGGCCGGAGCCGAGGAGGCGGCGCGGGCGAACCCTGCGGCCACCCTGCTGAAGATCCCCGATGCCGGGCACATGGTCTTCTGGGACAACCCGTCCGCCTCGATCGACGCGCTCAGGCAGGTCCTCGGCGCCCTCTCCCAGTCCCCCTGATCGTGGCGTCGAAAATGCCGTACGTCCCGTTTCCTCATGCTTAAGTTGGCCCTCATGGATCACCACGCCGGTCGCCCGGCAGACCCCCCCGCCATTCCCCCCGCACTGCTGGCCGCCCCCGGCTACCTGGTACGGCGCCTCTATCAGGCCTATCTCGCCACTTGGGTACGCAAGGTCGACTCGACGCTGACCGGCCCGCAGTTCGCGCTGCTCACCGCCGTCAACGCCAGCCCTGGCATGGACCAGCGTACGCTCGCCTCCGCCGTGGCGCTGGACAGCTCGACCATGACGGACGTCGCGCGGCGCCTCGAGGACCAAGGGCTGATCGCCCGCACACCCGCCGCCTCGGACGCGCGCCGCAAGCTGCTCTACCTCACGGACAAGGGCAGGGAGGTACTCGGCGCGGCCGACCGCCGGGCCCGGGAACTCGACGCACTGCTTCTGCAGCCGTACTCGGCCGAGCAGCGCGAAGAACTGATGCGCCTCATGACCGCTCTGGCCGACCACTGGGAGGGGCTCTCCCAGGGGTCCTGATCCGCGGACTCCCCGGCGACGGCTCCCCCGTCCGCACGCCGTTCCGCGGCGCCGCACCCTATGCCGATGACGAACCCAGGTGCGCGTACGGTCGCGCACCTTCACCCCGAGCCGCCTGGAGACCACCGTGAGAACGCACCACATCGGGATGATCGTGCCCAGCTCCAACCTCACCATGGAGACCGAGTTGCCCCGCATGCTGCGGGAACGGGAGGCCGTCGAGCCGGACGACCGGTTCGTCTTCCACAGCAGCAGGATGCGGATGCGGCACGTCACGCCGGAGGAGCTGCGCGCGATGAACGCGCAGACCGAGCGGGCCGCTCTGGAACTCGGCGACGCCCGCCCCGACGTGGTCGCCACCGCCTGCCTGGTAGCGATCATGGCCCAGGGCCCCGGGTACCACTGCACGGCGGAGGACCAGATCACCACCGTGCTGGCCGGCCAGGGGGTGTCCGTGCCCGTGGTGTCGAGCGCGGGCGCCCTGCTCGATGGCCTCGCCGCGCTGCGGGCTCGCAGGATCGCCATTGTCACCCCGTACATGAAGGAGCTCACCAAGCTGGTCGCCGCGTACATCGAGGACTCCGGCGTCGAGGTGGTGGACGCGCTGAGCCTGGAGGTCCCCGACAATCTGGCGGTCGCCCGCCTCGACCCCGAGGACCTGCGGCGGCACTGGCGCCGGCTCAACCTGACCGGCGTGGACGCCTTGGTGCTGTCGGCGTGCGTGCAGATGCCCTCGCTGTCGGCGATCCAACCGGTGGAGGACGAGGCCGGTCTGCCCGTGCTGTCGGCGGCCACGGCCACCACCTTCAAGATCCTCACTGAGCTGGGCCTGCCGCCGATCGTGCCGGGCATGGGCAGCCTGCTCAGTGGCCGGGTCTCCCCCGCCCCCCTGACCGCGTGAATGTTCGCGGACGTCATGAAAGGCATGGCTCAGCGGTGGAGGCACGCCCTGACTGCCCTTCCGAACGCCGCGCGCTCGCCGCCGGCGAGCTGGTCTCCAAAGTTTCGGGTCGACGACCGAGCAGTCGACGGTGACGCCTATCGTCTCCTTGACCGCGGAACGCTCGGTCGGCGAACTCCGCGGCCTGGTGGACCGCCGAGACGGCGAGAACCGCTGCGAACGCCCTCGACCATCAGCCCACGGGCAACGCCCCCGGTGGCCACCAGGAGGTCAGTCCCACCGCTCGACGACAGGCACTCCGTCCCATCCCGCCACCAGAGTGTCCGGTCCAAGCTGGCCGTTCGGCAACTTCGGTCATCAGGCGCGGGTTCGCGGTGACGTCGGGACGGCCGGCGGGGTGAGCACGGCGACGAAGACCAAGCTCAATGTGTCAGCTCTGCCGACTGGATCGGGTCTTCATTGCGTCCCTGAAATGGCGTCTCTGGAATGGCGTCCCTGGAATGGCTTGTCGGTGCCGGCTTAATGCTGTTGGACAAAGGAGTTCATCTCATCGAAACCTAAGGTGGGATCGCGCTGGGTAGATTTCGGCCATCCTCGACAACGTTGATCCATTCATCGGCATCGCGGCGACCGACCTGCCTCGAGCGCGCGGTCTGGCCGCCACTTGGTGGTGGCCGAAACCCCAGGTAGGCAACACCCACCCGGGTGCGACGTCGCCGCTGGGCATGGTGTCGGCCTGCGCCTACTCCGGCGCGTACCCCACCGGGTACGGGCGGTACACGAAGAACACCGAGGGTGTACCTGAGGAGATGTTCGAGCAGCTGCTGGCGTCCGGGTTCACCCATTTCCAGCAGTCCGGTACCGGCGCGATCCGCAAGTACTACAACTACGTTCGGGTCACCCCGATGGTGCAGCCGCTGGACGTGCTGGGGGAGGCTTGGCCGCTGCACGACGAGGTGGCGGAGGCGGGCTACTACGCGGCCACCCTGGACACCGGGATTCGCTGTGAGCTCACCGTGGGCACCAAGGTCGCCGTGCATCGATACACGTTTCCGGAGCACAGCAGCGCCCGTGTAGTGGTCGACCTGTCCTGTGGTGGCTTGGCCATCGAGCTCGGCCGTACGGTGCCGTTGCGGGCACAGGTGGAGAGCATGGGCCACGGCCGGGCCCAGGGCACGGTGGTGATGGAGGGCGTCCCGCTGTCGGTGTACCTGGACGTCGACAGCCCGGGCTGGCGGCAGATGCTCTGGTACGACCGGCGGCTCATCGACGGCGGTACTCGCTTGGACTTCGACAGCATCCGGCAGACCACGCTGCGGCCTTTCGGCATGCTCTTCATGGGCCCGGCCGCACCGGGGCAGACCATCGAGGTGCGGCTTGGGTTCTCGCTGCGCGGGTGCGACCAGGCGCGGCAGAACCTGGAGCGCGAGTGCGGGCACGATCAGCCGGCGTTCGACGCGGTACGTTCCCGGACCCAGGCCCGCTGGGGCGAGCACCTCGACCGTGTCCGGGTCGAGGGTGGCACGCCGGCCCGCCGCACTGTGCTCGCGACGGCGCTCTACCATGCGCTGATCAAGCCGTGCTTCGCCGACGACGAAAGCCCGTTCTGGCCGACCCCCGGACCGTTCGCGTTCGACGTGTGCACCATGTGGGACATCTACAAGACACAGCTGCCGCTGCTCGCGGCCATCGTCCCGGACCGGGCCGCGGACCTGCTGGAGTCGCTGATCCGGGTCTGCGAGGAGGAGGGCAACTTCCCCATCGGGTACCGGATGGCTCGCGGCGCCGACCGGTTCTTCCGCCAGGCCAGCGCGCTCGTACACACCGCGCTGGCGGACGCCCACGCTCTCGGCCGGGCGGGCCTGGACTGGAACTGGGCGCTCGTGCACATGGTCGGTGACCTGCGTCGTTCGTACGGCGAAGACTTCTTCGAGCACGGACTGGTGCACCCGATCACGCACACCCTCGACCTCGCCTACGCCCACCACTGCACGGCGCAGGTCGCCCGGGCGCTGAACGACCGGAGCCTGGCCGACGATCTCGAGGACCGCGGCCGCCAGTGGTCCAACGCCTTCGACCCGAGCACGGGACTGCTGCGCGACTCGGAGTTCTACGAGGGCGGCAAGTGGAATTACTCGTTCCGGTTGCTGCACGACATGGCCGCGAGGATCGCCCTGGCCGGCGGCGACGAGGCCTTCATCGACAAGCTGGACAGGTTCTTCGGTTTCGGTGCCGCACCGGTGACGCAGCCTGGCCGGCGCCCGCAGGCGGCGGAGATGGCGGCGGGATACGCCCTGAACCGGTTCGAGGGGTTGAACAACGAGCCCGACATGGAGGCGCCGTGGGCGTACCACTACGCGGGCCGTCCCGACCGCACGGCCCAGGTGGTACACGCGGCGCTGACCTGGCAGTTCGGTACCGGACCCGGCGGGCTGCCCGGTAACGACGACTCCGGCGGCTTGAGCTCGTGGTACGTCTGGGCGTCGCTGGGGCTGTTCCCGATCGCTGGGCAGAACCTGTTCCTGGTCAACGCGCCCGCGTTCGCCCGGGCCGCGCTCCGGGTCGGCGGCAACGAGTTCGTCATCGAGACCAGCGGGCACCGCGAGACGCCGATCGGCGTCGACGGCATCGATCGTGACCCACCGGCGCAGTACGTGCAGTCGGCGACCCTCAACGGCAAACCCTTGCACGCAACGCACCTGAGCGCCGCCACCGTGCACCGCGGCGGCCTGTTGCACCTGCGGCTGGGCCCGGAGCCATCGGCGTGGGGGCGGGGGATCCGCCCGCCGTCCCTTTCCGATCCGTCCGCGACACCGGAGGTAGCGCGATGACCCACCCCCGTCGCCGTCTCGTCATCGTGGTCAGGGCTGACCCGGTCATCTGTGGCCACTCCGGCGAAGCCCGTAACCTCGCCGAGGTCGCGCTGACCCGCGGGTTCGACGACGTACGGCTGTTGACCTGGCCGATTCCGGCGCTGCAGGCGGCCGGGCTGCCGCTCAAGCCGCTGGACCGGCTGCTGCCGTACAGCGCCGGGATCACCGTGGAGCGGCCGGAGGCGGTTGGGGATTACCGGGTGCCGGACGGGCGTCACCAGGCCGGCCTCACCGGCCGCCTCGTCGAGTTGCTCGCCGAACCGATACCCACGACCTGCCTGTCCATGTACCTCGTACCGCACACCTCGGTGGTCATGGACGCGGTCACGGCAGCGCGCGCGGCCGGGTTCGCGCCCAACGTGCACACCGTGGCGAAAGCGGTCGGCTCCGACGTGACCAACGTGATCCGGTCGTGCCTGCGGGAAGGCCGGCTCGGCGCGGCGACCGTGCTGTTCACCACGTTCCTGGCCAACGACGAGGTCGTCGCGGTCTCCGAGTACACCCGGGAGGAGATCATCGCCTGCGCCGAGCAGGTGGACGCTCACCGCGGCACCAGGTTCGCCGAACAATGCCGGCGCCGAGTGACCGTCAGCTACCCGCCGATCGACTCCGCTGCCTTTGTCGACGTGGATCCGGCGCAGGTGGACGCCGCACTCGCGCAACGCGGTCTGGAGCGTGACGGGTACATCCTGTTCCTGTCCCGGGTGACTCGGGCCAAGGGGATCTACGACCTGTTGATCGCCTTCGGTCAGATGCGCTGCCGTTCGCGCGTGAAACTGGTCGTCGCCGGCACCGGGCCGGCGCTGCAGCACGTGCAGGCGATGGCCAAGGAGGACGACCGGGTGGTTTTCCTCACCGATGTCGACGACCACGAGAAGCCGCTGCTCATGCGCGGCTGTGCGGCCTACGCCCTGCCCACCAAGCCCGAGCCCGACTTCGTCGAGACGTTCGGCATCGCCCTGGCCGAGAAGATGCTGGCCGGCGGTGGACCGATCATCACCACCATGACGGGTGGGACCCTCGAGGCGGTCGGCGACACCGCCGTCTTCGTCGAGCCCGGGGACATCGCCGGTCTGGCCGCGGCTGTGGACCGGGTGGTGCTGGACATGTCCGCCGCTGAGCGGCAGGACCTGGAGGTTCGTGCCCGCGCCCGCGCGATGCCCTTCGACCGGGCCGCCGTATTCGACGGCCTGTTCCCGCAGGAAGCGCCCGTCGTCGGGGTACGCTGATCGGCCCCCTGACGCCACCAAAGAGCCGAGCGCGTCGGTGATCACGTGGACGAGTCTGTCAGCCGTGCCCGTTGCGTGCCCGATGGAGCAGGGACAAGAGGGAGGTCACGGGGAATGCGATCGGCGGGCTGGACGGCAGGATGTCAGCGGTTCGAATCCGCTTGGCTCCACCGCAGGTCAAAGGCCACTTCCCGTGATCGGGTAGTGGCCTTTGACGTCTTGTACGGCTGAGAGGACCAGTCGTCAGAGGAGCACTTTCACGGCCCTTTCAACGACCGACCAGCAAATGAGCCACGCTTTTAACCGCAGTGTTCGAAGGGGCTGGTGTATGAACTACTGCCGGTCGAGCCACCCCACTTGACGCATTGTCCGGACGCGGCGCGCTTGACGGGCCCCGCGTAGTAGCCGTAGCTGCCTGAGTCGGTCGTCCTGCTTTCCCCTTGTGGCTCCAGGAAGGCCGACACCGACGACGGTGTGCCGAGGCTCGTCGTCTTCAGCGTCACGACGCAGTTGTAGCCGTTGCCCGAGTTGTAGAGCAGGTAGGTCCGGCCACCAGTGAGACCGGCTGAGTCGATGACCGTGTAACCGCTGCCGCAGACCTCCTCAGGGGTGTAGGGGTTGCCGCTGCAGGTGTTGGAGCTCGAAATGGCCTTCTTCTCGCCCAAGGACACGGTCACGCCGTCTACGGTCGGGCTGGTGTCCACCGCACCCGTGGAGGTCCGCTGTTCGTAGTGCAGGTGCGGAGCGCTGGAGCCGCCCGTTGAGCCGACAGTCCCGATCGTGGTGCCCTGGCTGACGCTCAGGGAGCCTCCGGCCGACTTCACCATGGTCGCGAGGTGGGCATAGCGGGTTCTGGTGCCGTCACTGTGACGGACCTCTACCCACTTGCCGTAGCTCGTGCTTCCCTCGTCGTAGAAGTACGCGGTGCCCGAAGCGGTGGCACGCACGGTTTCACCGTTGATGTCATCGCCCCCATAGTCTTGCCAGTCGATGGCACCCGATGGGCTGTGGCCGGGGGACCAGTTGTTGGCATAGAAGGTCTTTCCGCAGTTGAACGGGCTCTTGTGGGACACAGCCAGGACGCTGATGCCCTGCGCTGAGGCCGCCTGGGGAAGCAGCGCTGCCGCGAGAGTGACTAGCAGGGCAAGGATCGCGGATCTGAGGGTCATCGGCCAGGTCGGCCTGCCGGGTGTGGGCATGCTCACCTCTCTGAACAGGTGCGTATGGGGATACGGTTAGGCGCCCAGTTCCTGGATGTCGATGAGCCCTGTGGCGGCAGAACTACGTTGGCGGCATGGTGATCAATCTCGACGGGAGGGGAAGGCCGCCGTCAGGGAACATTTCGACATCTCACCGCCCATGGGGAAGGACGGGTCGATCATGAACATATGTCTGAAAGTTCCCTTCATCAAGCTCTGCGGACATGAAATTTTGCGGCTTTCTCCGAGCTGGGCGTCGCGGCCGAACCGGCCGGTCCACGATGATCCAGCTGCGATCCGGCACCACCATTAAGCGGCGCGGTCAAGCGGAGCGGGCCAGGGGATCGTCGCCGATGATGGGGGCGGTGTGGGTGTCGACGTCGACGGCGGAGCGGGCCAGGACGGCGCCGTTCGACACCAGGGCGATGTGCAGCCGGCCGCTCGTCCAGCCGTCGGGGAGCTCGGCGCGTACCTCGGTAGGGGCGCCCAGCAGGAACGGCTTGGCCTCGGCGGAGGCGGCGGGTGTCTCTGTGCCGGGGTCGGCGGGGGCGGCGCCGAAGACGGGAGTCCAGGCGGTGTGCAGGTGCCCGTTGACCGGTTCGGGGCCATGGTGGGAGACCCGGACCGGGACGGCGACCTGGCCTGTCTCGCTGAGCAGATCGCGGCCGGGGGCCACGGGGATGACGTCGAGAACCAGGGTGGTGACCGCGTTGACATGGGCGGGATCCACGCCCGCGAGGTCCTTGGCGCGGCGTTCGAAGTCGAGCAGGCCCGCGGACTCGTGCTCGATGTCGTACAGCTCGGTGTACACGTATCCGGCGACGCGGTCGTGGCGGCGCAGCTCCTGGGTCTGCCAGCGCAGGTGCCAGGCACGTTCGACGGAGGTGAAGCCGGTGCCGTACTCGCTGTTCAGGTTGGGCAGGCCGCGTAGCGGCTGCTCGGACACGGCCAGCTTCTTGCGCACCACGTAGTCGGGGCCGAGCTTGACCGGGAAGTCGTCCTGCTCTCCGCTCAGGAGGGCGGAGACGGTGCGCGCCCAGGAGGCGGCGGACTCGTCGTAGTAATGCCAGTCCAGCAGGTCGGTGCGCACGTGCGTCCAGCCGGAGTTGTCCACCGCCGGCCGGCTCGGGTCCAGATCCTTGAGCAGGTCGTAGGCGCCGGCGACGGCGGCCTGCTTGGCGGGGTCGCCGGGGATGTCCCAGTCCAGGCCCCACTCCTCGTTGTACAGGCCCCAGATGACGATCGCCGGTGAGTTGCCGTCCCGCTCCACCATCGGCGCGATCTGGCTCTCGAACGCGGCGACCGACTCGGGCGAGAACCGGCCGGTGGCGGCGGGCTCGGCCCAGACCAGCATGCCAAGGGTGTCGGCATGGTAGGCGAAGCGAGGGTCCTCCAGCTTGAGGTGCTTGCGCACCAGGTTGTAGCCCGCCGCCGCGGCCAGCTCGACGTCGCGGCGCAGGGCGTCGTCGTCCGGCGCCGTGATGCCGGTGCGCGGCCAGTAGCCCTGGTCGAGTACGCCGCGCACGAACATGCGGCGGCCGTTGAGGTACAGTTCCTCCCCCACCACCTCGATGCGGCGCAGGCCGGTGTGGCCGGTGACCCGGTCGATACCGTCCGCCGACAACAGCTCCGCTTCGACGTGGTACAGGTGCGGGTCCTCGGGCGACCATGGCCGCGGCGCGACGACCGGGAGCTCGGCGCGGGCGACGCCGTTCGCGTCGACCGTGACATGCTGCGCCGTGTCATCGCCGCGCACCGCCAGCCGCAGGGTCGCGCCCGCGATCGCCTGCCCGTCGATCCGCGCCTCGACCACGATTCCGTCGAGTGTCTCGTTGGGGCGCAGTTTGAGTGCGGCCAGGTACGTGGCGGGCCGCGCCTCCAGCCAGACGCTCTGCCAGATTCCCGACGACGGGGTGAAGCACACGCCGTCGAAGTCGTCGCGTGGGACGCTGCGCTGCTTGCCGTGCGCGATGTCCCGCTTGTCGAGCGGCGCGGCGACACGGACGGTGATCTCCTGCTCGCCGTCACGGAGCGCGCCGGTGATGTCCGCCTCGAACGGCGTGTAGCCGCCCTCGTGCCGGGCCACCTCGACGTCGTTGACCCATACGGTCGCTTGGTGGTTCACGGCCCCGAAGTGCAGCACGACGCGCTGCCCCGCCCATCCGGCCGGGACCGTGACCTGGCGGCGGTACCACGCGACCGGGAGCCAGTGTGCCTCGACACCCGACGCGGGGGTCTCCCAAGCGAACGGCACGATGATGCTCCGGTCCCAGTCCGGGCTCGTGTCGGCCCGGAAGTCCCAGGTGCCGTTGAGGCTGGACCAGGTGTGCGACCGGTCGAAGTGGGGCCGGGGGTATTCCGCACGGGGCGTCATGGGCAGGGTGCTCCGATCGTGAAGGGTGAAGGGACGGCGGCCAAGGGGTCAGCCCTTGACGCTGCCGGCGAGGATGCCGCTGATGAAGTGGCGTTGAAGGAGGACGAAGATGACCAGCAGGGGCAGCATGGCGATGCTGCCGGCGGCGAGCACTTCGCCCCAGACGGTGGCGAAGTCAGCGCCGACACGGTTGCCGGTGACGTTCTGCGCCAGGGTGGACAGCACCACCTGGAGGGTCTGGTGCGAGGTGTCGTTCACCGCGATGACCGGCCAGACGAAGTCGTTGTAGACGTTCATGGTCGTCAGCACGGCGAGGGCGGCCAGTCCGGGACGGATCACCGGGACGACGACGCGGGCGAAGACACCGAACTCGCTCGCGCCGTCGACCCGCCCGGCGTCCAGCAGTTCGTTCGGGATGGCCGCGATGCTCTGGCGCATCCAGAAGATGCTGAACGCGTCGATACTGCCCGGCAGGATCAGTGCCTGGTAGCTGTTCACCCAGCCGAGGGTGCTCATCTCCAGCAGCAGCGGGATGATCAGCACCAGTGTCGGGAGCATCAGGGTGAGCAGCACCACCCCGAACAGCAGATCCTTGCCGGGGAAGGTGTACTTGGCGAAGGCGTAGCCGGCCAGCGGGCAGAAGAACATCGTCATCGCGCCCTTGACCACCAGCACCAGCGCCGTGTTCGCGAACCCGGTGCCGATCGGCACGTCAGCGAACATCGCACGGTAGTTGCCCAGATTGGCATGGGCGACGTCGAACGCCAGCGGATCGCTGATGATCTCGGCGGCGGGCTTGAGCGAGGAGCTGAACGCCCACCAGATCGGGTAGAGGAAGGCGATCGCGAGCACCGCGAGCACCGCGTACTGGACCGGCCCCGGCCGGGCCGTCGTCGCGTTCATCGCACCTCGTCTCGGGGGCGCAGCAGGCGGACGGCGCCGAGGGACAGGCCGAAGACCAGCAGTACCAGGAGGAAGGAGTTGGCGGCGCCGGTGCCCAGGTCGGAGGCCGTGATGTGGTCGTACAGGTAGAGCCCGGCGGTGGTGGTGGAGCCGTACGGGCCGCCCTTGGTGACCACGAACGGCTCGGCGAACATCTGGAAGACGGCGAGCGTCTGCACGACCATGAGGAACGCGATGCTCCGCCGTACGAGTGGCACGGTCAGCGACCAGAACTGGCGCCACCGGGACGCGCCGTCCAGTCCTGCGGCCTCGTACACGCTGTCCGGCACGGCTTGCAGGCCCGCGAGCAGGATGATGATCGCGAAGCCGGTGGTCTTCCACAGGAACAGCAGCGCCAGCGTCGGCTTGGACCACACGGTGGAGGTCAGCCAGCCCACATCGGGCAGGCCGACCAGGTTGAGCAGGTGGTTCGCGAGGCCGTAGTCCTGGTCGAAGACCACGATCCAGACCTGTGCCATGGCCACCAGGGGGGTGACGAACGGCGCGATGAACGCCACCCGGAAGAACCCGCGCAACCGCAGTTTCGCGTTGGCCAGCAGCACGGCCGCCCCCAGGCCCGCGATGATCTGGAGGGGCACGATGAGCAGCCACATCACCGCGCTGTTGGCCAGCGACGCCCAGAAGTCCGGGCTGGTCAGCAGGTAGGCGTAGTTGCCCACGCCGACCCAGGTGGCCGCACCCGCTCCATGCCAGCGGGTGAAGCTGAGCTGCAGGGCGAAGACCAGCGGGTACACCCCGAACGCGGCGAAGACCACGAAGAAGGGAGCGATGAACAGGTAGGGCGGCAGCCACCTCGCGCGGCGGCCGCGGGGCAGGTCACGGGCGGCCCGCCCTGTCCTCGTCATGGTGGTGAGGCTCGACATCAGGAGCGGTCGATCAGGTTGCGCTGAATCTTCTTGGTGGAATCGCCGATGACGTCGTCGGGGGACATCTTTCCTTCCATCAGGTGCTGCAGGTTGTTGCCCAGGTAGTCCACCGACTGGGCCCACCACGACGGGATGGGCCCCGCGGCCGGGATGGTGGCGGCGGCGTCGACGGCGATCTTCCACAGGTCCTGTCCGCCGAGCGCGTCGATGGGCTTGAAGAGCGGCTTGTCCGGTTGCAGCGCCGGCGTGAAGCTGGGTACGGAGGTGGACAGCCCGGCCGGGTACACACTGTTGGGGCCGTACAGAGCGGTGTAGCCGGGCTCCTTGAAGCACAGGAACTCGTACAGCAGCCACGCCAGCTCGGGATTCTTCGCCTTTGAGGGGATGACGAAACTGCTGCCGCCCATCGCCCCGCTGCGCGCCCCGCCGGGCGTCCACGCGGGCAGCGGTGCGGCGCGCCACTTGCCCTTGGTGGATTTGAGCAGCTGCTGCGGCGCGAAAGACCACCAGATCGCCCAGGGGACGAACACCTGCTGGCCGTTGTCGAGGGTGTTGACGTCGGTCGGCTCAAGGTAGGGGGCGTGGGTGACCAGGCCGTCGGAGACCGCGGTCTTGATCCAGCCGAGAATGCGCCGATACTCGGCGGAGTCCAGCCGCAGCATTCCCTTCTCATCGGTGAGACCGGTGCCCTGCTGGTTGGCGAGCATCTCCAACCAGAGCTGGCTGAGGAACGGGTTCTTGTCCAGGTGAATGGGCCGGCTGTCCGGGTTCTTCTCCTTGATCGTGCGGGACGCGGCCAGCAGGTCGTCATACGTGGCCAGCCCGGCGGGGTCGACACCGGCCTCCTGCAGGATGTCCTCGCGGTACCAGAGCAGGCCGGGATCGAGGTCCCACGGCACGCCGTACATGCGGCCTCCCACGGTGTTGACCGAGACCTTGTAGGGCGCGATCTGCTCGCGGTAGGGCCCGATGAGGTCGGTGAGGTCGTACAGGTGCTCGGCCTGGCCGCCGATCTTGGCGTCGTCCCAGAAGCTGCCGTCCGGCACGTCGGTCCCGGTGATCAGGGTGTTGGCCAGCTTGGCGTCGATGTCCACAGCCATGTGGTGGACCTTGATGCCCGGGTACGCCTCGCGGAACTTCCCGATCGCCGCGTCGAAGACCTTGAACAGGTCGCCCGAACGGTTCCAGATGGTGATCTCACCTTTGGCCGCCGCCGATGCCGTGGGTTTGGCGAGCTTGCTCGGGGCCGCACTCGAGCCGCCTCCTGGAGCGCATGCGGTCAGGGCGCCACCGGTCGCGGCGAGCGCGCCAACGCCGAGGGCTCCCTTGAGGAAGCCACGGCGGGCTATAGGGGATGTGGACATCTCGTACTCCTCCGACGATGCGCGGTGCCAAGCCTGTCGCCCCGAGACGACCTCTGTGAATGCTCTGCAACGATGCAGTAATAATGCATACACCTCTGCAACGATGCAAGAGTCAGCTAGGATCTGGTCAAATCGACCACCGGAAGGTATAGGAGACGCATGGCCGGCCCAACCCTCCGTGACGTCGCAAGACGTGCCAACGTTTCCATCCGCACCGTCTCCAACGTCGTCAACGGCTATGCACCGGTCTCCGCCGAGCTGCGCGCCCGGGTGCAGGCCGCGCTGGACGAGATGGACTACCGGCCGAACCTGATCGCCCGCAACCTCAAGCAGGGCCGCACCGGCATGATCGCGCTGGTCGTCCCCGAATTGGACGTGCCGTACTTCGCCGAACTGGCCCGCGAGGTCATCACGGCCGCCCGGGCGCACGGCTACGTCGTGATGGTCGACCAGACCGACGGCGACGGGGAGCGCGAGCGGGAACTCCTGGGTCGCGACTCACGCGCCACCATGTTCGACGGCCTGCTGCTCAGCCCGCTGACCATCTCCGCCGAGGAGCTTCGCAGCCGCGGCAACCGCGTGCCGATCGTGTTACTCGGCGAGCACCTCTTCAACGGCAGCTTCCACCACATCGCCATCGACAACGTCGCAGCGGCCCGGGACGCCACCGAGCACCTCCTGAGCCTGGGCCGCCGCCGCGTCGCCGCCATCGGCGACCAGCCGTACAGCACCGGCCAAACCGCGCAGCTGCGGACCGTCGGCTACCGGCAGGCGCACACGCGGGCGGGTCTGGACGTCGACGAGCGCCTCATCGTGCCCACCGCCAATTTCCATCGTCGCCTGGGCGCCGAGGCGATGCAGCACCTGCTCGCGCTGCCCGAACCGCCGGACGCGGTGTTCTGCTACAACGACCTGCTCGCCTTGGGCGCGATGCGCGCCCTGACCCGAGCCGGCCGGCACATCCCCGACGACGTCGCCGTGGTCGGCCTCGACGACATCGAGGAAGGCCAATACAGCACGCCCAGCCTCACCACCGTCGCGCCCCACAAGGCGGAGATCGCGCGCACGGCGGTGGACACCCTCCTCGGTTTGATCAACGGATCGGCGGTCCAACCCGCCGAGATCGTGACGTCGCACCGCCTCGTGGTGCGGGAGAGCACGGTGGGCGAGGCGCCCGGACGTCCCTAAGAGGGCATGCAGGGCAGATCGCGGCGAGGATCAACGACCCGTACGAGCTGGAGGCCGCCCGGGCCGGGCTCGCCATGCCGACCTGAGCCCGGCCTGGCCGCTGGTCAGCTCAGCCCGATGGCGGCGGCGGGGCAGACGGCGGCGGCCACGCGGACCAGGGCGTGCTGCTCCTCGCCGGGCTCGGGCTCGAGCAGGATGACGATGCCGTCGTCCTCGCGCTGGTCGAACACCTCCGGCGCGATCAGCACGCACTGGCCGGCACCGCAGCATTTAGCCTCGTCCACGGTGACTTTCATACCGGTTTCCTCTCTGGTGGTCGGGTGTGGCGGTGCCGGGTCACCAGCGGACCGGGACCGTGCGCAGGCCGCCGACGGCCAGCCCTTCCACCCGCTCCAGCTCCTCCACGGGCACGGCCAGTTCCAGGGACGGGAGCTTGCGCAGCAGCACCTCGAGGACGACCTGCAGCTCGGTGCGGGCCAGCGCCTGCCCCAGGCAGGAGTGGGCGCCGGCGCCGAAGGCCAGGTGGGGGTTCGGGCTGCGGCTCAGGTCCATCTCGGCGGCGGCCTCGAAGGCGCTCTCGTCGCGGTTGGCCGCGGCCATGCTGCACACCACGGTGGTGCCGCGGGGCAGGACCGTGCCGCTGACCTCGGTCTCCTCGCGCAGGTAGCGCGGCAGGCCGAAGCCGGAGTTGGCATCGAGCCGCAGCGTCTCCTCCACCGCGGTGCGGATCAGCGACGGGTCGGCCAGCAGCCGCTCCCACCGGCTGCGGTCGGCCAGCAGCATGGAGACCATCTTGCCGATCATGTTGGCGGTGGTCTCGTGCCCGGCGACCAGCAGCGCCATGCCGGTGACCAGGATCTGGATGTCGGACAGCCCGCCGTCCTCGGGGCCGCCGGCCGCGATCAGCGCGCTCAGCAGGTCATCGCCCGGCTCGGCCCGCTTGGCGGCGATGTGCTCGGACATGTACTGGACGAACTCGCCCTGGGCGGCCTCGATCTCGGCCTGGCCGTAGCGGGTGAGGTTGAGCAGGGTGTCGGACCAGTAGGAGAACCGGTCCCGGTCCGCGGCCGGCACGCCGAGCATGTCGCAGATGACGTACACCGGCAGCGGGAAGCCCAGGCTCGCCTTGAGGTCGCCGGGCCGGCCGCGCTTGACCATGTCGTCGATGAGCCGCTCGGCGATCTCCGCCATCGCGGGCCGCAGGGCTGTCATCCGCTTGGCGGTGAACCACTTGCCGACCAGGCGCCGCCAATGCTGGTGCTCCTCGCCTCCGTCGGGGATGATCGTCGCCATCTCGCTGTTGAACACCCCGCCTCCCTCTGCCGACATCCGGGCCGCGTCGGGCGCGTTGAGCCGGCGGGTGAAGCGCGGGTCGGCGAGCACCTGCTTGACGTCCTCGTAGCGGGTCAACAGCGTCGCCTGGTCGCCGCTGGGCAGCTTCACGTGGGCCACCGGGCACTTGCCGCGCAGCTCGGCCCATTCCGCGGGCGGCTCCAGCGCCGCGTCGCCGGGGATCGGGTAGCTCAGGACCTGCTCGTTGAGACTCATTCGCCATCTCCTTTGAACGGATGGTCGGACGCCTGCGAACAGGCGGCTGATCGGCTCGTGTCGTGTGCCTGTGCTGTTCCTCCCCGTTGTCACGCGGGCGCGAGCGGCCGGGTGCCGAGCGAGGTCACGGGGCGTCGCTCAGATGAACGGCGGCGGCCCGGCCTGCACGTATCCGCATAGGTCGTCTTCCCCTCGGTCGCCCCATTCCATTACATCCGCCGCCGCATCGCCGCGACCCCCGGCCGAAATGGACGCCCTCTGACCGCCGCCCGCAGGCCGGGGCTCACAAGTGACCGTCCGGGTTGTGATGACTCTGTACAGCGAACCAAGCGCTTGCTACGCTCCGGCCATGAGGTCCACGATCGTCTGGGGTACCGGCAACGTCGGCCGCGCGGCCATCCGCGCCGTCGAGGCCCATCCGGCACTGAAACTCGCGGCCGTACTCGTCCACGACCCCGACAAGGTCGGCCGGGACGCGGGCGACCTCGGCGGGCTCGGCTACGACCTGGGGGTCGCGGCGACCGGCGACATCGACACGGTGCTGGCCGCCGGTCCGCGCGCCGTGGTGTACGCGGCGTCCGGCGACATCCGCCCCGACGAGGCCCTCGCCGACATCTGCAGGGCGATCCGAGCCGGGGCCGTGGTCGTCACCCCCTCGCTGTACGCGCTCTACGACCAGCGCAACGCGCCGCCCGAGGTGCGGGAACCGGTGCTGGCCGCCATCGCGGAGGGCGGCGGCTCGCTGTTCGTCTCCGGTGTCGACCCTGGCTGGGGCAACGACGTGCTGCCGCTGCTGATCAGCGGGCTCGGCACCACCGTGGACGTGATCCGCTGCCAGGAGATCTTCGACTACTCCACCTACGACCAGCCCGACTCGGTTCGGTACCTGGTCGGCATGGGCCAGCCGATGGACTACGAACCACCGATGATCGCACCGACGGTCCCGACCATGGTGTGGGGCGGGCAGATCCGGCTGATGGCCAGGGCCCTCGGCGTCGAACTCGACGAGATCCGCGAGACCCTGGACCGGCGCCCGCTCGACTCCACGGTGAGCACCCTGAAGATGGGCGAGTTCGAGGCCGGCACGCAAGGTGCGGTGCGGTTCGAGGTGCAGGGCATCGTCGAGGGCGAACCGCGCATCGTCATCGAGCACGTCACCCGCATCCACCCGTCCTGCGCGCCGGACTGGCCGACGCCGCCCGACGGCGACGGGGCGCACCGGGTGATCATCGAGGGCCGCCCGCGCATCGAGGTCACGGTCGAGGCCACCGACGAGGGCGGCAACCGGTCCGCGGGCGGGAACGCCACCGCGGTCGGCCGGCTGGTGAGCGCCATCGACTGGCTCTTGGACGCGGAACCCGGACTCTACGACGCGCTCGACGTTCCCCTGCGCCCCGCCGTCGGCAAGCTCGGAAGGAAACACCCGTGAACATCGACATCCCCGAGGGCAAGGACGCGATCCAGTACGTATGGGGCGAGATGGTGCCCGGCATCGGGATCGCCGCCTCGAAGTTCTCGATGTCGGTGTACGCGCACACGACCCTCGGACTCCGCGAGTTCGAGGCCGCGCGGCTGCGGATCGCCCAGATCAATGGGTGCGCCTTCTGTCTCGACTGGCGGACCGAGCGGGACGGGCAGAAGGTCGAGGAGGAGTTCGCCGACGCGGTGACCAACTGGCGCACCACCGACGCCTTCGACGACCGCACCCGGTTGGCCGCCGAGTACGCCGAGCGGTACGCCGTGGATCACCACGGCCTCGACGACGAGTTCTGGACCCGGATGACCTCGCACTACAGCCAGTTGGAGATCGTGGAGCTGAGCATGTGCATCGGCTCCTGGCTGGCGTTCGGCCGGCTCAACCATGTGCTGGGCCTCGACACCGTGTGCATGCTGCCCAGCGCTTCCTCACCCTCCACCAAGCGAACAGAAGCGCGCTGACCTCGCGCTCCAGGTATGCGACCGCAACACAGATACGTGGTGACTCAACGCGCGAATCGCGTGTAGAACGTGTTCTCATTTCGTAGAGAGTGAGGAACATCGCATGGATGCCAACACCCCGGACGGCACAGGTGGCAAGGGCCTCTCACGCCGTGGATTCATCGCTGGAACCGGTTCTATCTTAGGGGTCATGGCCCTGACAGGCCGCGCCACCGCGGCCCAGGCGGCGGCCGTCCCCGCGGCCGGCCCGATCGCCACCGGGGCCCACGTCCCGGCCCTGGTGATCGGCACCGGATACGGCGGCTCCGTCGCCGCTCTGCGTCTCGCTCAGGCGGGCGTCGACGTGCACATGATCGAGATGGGTATGGCCTGGGACACCCCCGGCTCCGACGGCAAGATCTTCTGCAGCACGCTCAATCCGGACCAGCGGTCGTACTGGCTGCGCACCACGACCAAGCAGCCCCTCAACTATTTCCTCGGCTTCCCGATCGACAAGAGCATCTCCCGCTACACCGGGATCCTGGACGCCGAGGAATTCAGCGGCATCACCGTCTACCAGGGCCGCGGCGTCGGCGGCGGTTCGCTGGTCAACGGCGGCATGGCGGTCACCCCCAAGCGCGAGAACTTCAGCACCGTCCTCCCGTCGGTGAACGCCGATGAGATGTACAACACCTACTACCCGCGTGCCAACGCCGGGCTCGGGGTCGGCACCATCGACCCGGCCTGGTTCGAGTCCACCGCCTGGTACCAGTACGCCCGGGTCGGCCGTAAGCACGCTCAGCGTTCCGGCTTCCCGTTCGTCTTCGTGCCCGACGTGTACGACTGGGACTACATGAAGCAGGAGGCGGCCGGAACCGCCACCAAGTCGGCGCTGGCCGGCGAGATCCTCTACGGCAACAACTACGGCAAGAAATCACTGCAGAAGACCTACATCGCCCAGGCCACGGCCACCGGCAAGGTCACCATCTCGCCGCTGCACAAGGTCACCTCGGTCGCTCCGGCGGCCGGTGGCGGCTACACCGTCGTCATCGAGCAGATCAACACCAATGGCGACACCACGGCCACCAAGACCGTGACCGCGGACAAGGTGTTCTTCGCCGCCGGCAGCGTCGGCACCAGCAAGCTGCTGGTCAAGCTGAAGGCGACCGGGGCGCTGCCCAACCTGAACGGCGAGGTCGGCAAGGGCTGGGGCGACAACGGCAACGTCATGTGCGGCCGCGCCAACCACCTGTGGGACCCGACCGGCGCGCAGCAGGCGACCATTCCCTGCGGCGGCATCGACAACTGGACCGCCGGTGGCGCGTTCGCCGAGGTCGCACCCCTGCCCATCGGATTCGAGACCTTCGCCTCGTTCTATCTGTCGATCACCAACAACCCGAACCGCGCCCAGTTCTCCTGGAACGCCGCGACGGGCAAGGTCGACCTGAACTGGCAGACCGTCTGGAAGCAACCGTCCATCACCATGGCCAAGACGATCTTCGACAAGATCAACACGACGGAGGGGACGATCTACCGGACCGACCTCTTCGGCGTCTACAAGATCTGGAATGACCAGCTCACGTACCACCCGCTCGGCGGCGCGGTGCTGAACAAGGCCACCGACAACTACGGCCGCCTCACCGGCTACCCCGGCCTGTACGTCATCGACGGCTCGCTGATCCCCGGCAACACCAGCGTCAACCCGTTCGTCACCATCACGGCGCTCGCCGAGCGGAACATCGAAAAGATCATCGCCACCGACCTGTGACCATCCCCTGATGTGCCGGCCGGCCACCGATGACGCGTGGCCGGCCTTTCAGGCGTTCGTGAGCAGGTCCGGGGTCAGGTCGGACGGGCGGGCGCCCCCCGCCAGGGCCATCGCGATCTCCAGCTCGGCCAGCAGGCAGCGGATGACGTGCCGGACCCCGGCCTCCCCGGCCAGGGCGAGCCCGTAGGCGTACGGCCGGGCCAAAAGGACGGCCTGGGCGCCCAGGGCCAGCGCCTTGATCACGTCCGCGCCGGTGCGGACGCCGCTGTCGAAGAGGATCGTCGTCCGGTCTCCGACGGCGCTCGCGATGGCGGGAAGCGCGTCGAGGGACCCGATCGCGCCGTCGACCTGGCGGCCGCCGTGGTTGGACACGACGACGCCGTCCATGCCCGCGTCCACGGCCCGGCGCGCGTCGTCGGGATGCTGGATGCCCTTGAGCACGATGGGCCCGTTCCAGTGCTCCCGCAGGAAGCCCAGGTCGTCCCAGGTCAGAGAGGCGTCGCCGAAGTTCGTCGCCCACTGCAGGATCGCGGCGTCCCGGTTGGCGTCGTCGACCGGGCCGCCGAGCGCCTTCTGGAAGGCGGGGTCGGTGAAGTAGTTGGCGACTCCGACGGCGCGCAGGAACGGCAGATAGGCCTGGTCGAGATCGCGTGGCCGCCAGCCGAGGGTGTGGGTGTCCAGCGTGACGACCAGCGTCGTGTAGCCGGCCGCGTCGGCGCGCCGCAGGAGGCTCGCCGTGACCTCCCGGTCTCTGGACCAGTAGAGCTGGAACCAGCGGTGTCCGCCCGCGTTCGCCTCCGCGACCTGCTCGATGGAGTGGGAGGCGGCGGTGCTGAGGACCATCGGGACTCCCTGCGCCGCGGCGGCGCGTGCCACGGCCAGTTCCCCCTCGGGGTGGACGATCGTCAGGACGCCGATCGGGCCGAGCAGCACCGGAGCCGGCACCGTCCGCCCGAACAGCTCCACCGAGAGATCGCGTACGGCCACGTCACGGAGCATGCGAGGGATGATGCGCCGGCGGTCGAAGGCTTCGCGGTTGGCTCGGGCGGTCGACTCCGTTCCGGCGGACCCGAAGACGTAGCCGAACGCCTGCGGGCTGGTCCTCTCCCGGGCGAGATCTTCGAGCGCGGTGAGGTTGGTGGGCAACTCCGGCAGCACGTCGCCGAGCCCGTTCAGATAGATCTCGTTCTGGAAATCGGCGAGCGAACTCATGATCACTCCTCGGCAGGGCCACACCATCGACTGGATACCAGACGATTATTCCAGCCAAGCCCTGGGGCAGGGATGACCACTCCATCCTCCCGCCTGCTCCCGGCGTCGTCCGATCGCCGATCCCCAGACCATGTGCCACCCGCTTGAGGCCCCCGGGACGCGCTCGACCACGCCCAGATGCGACGACGCTCTGCGGCGCCTGACCATGCCGGTGCTGGTGAGGCTCGGCGGACGCGACGGTCTGCTCGACTCCTACGACACCCGCCGGCGGCTACAGCGGACGGTGCCGCACGCGACAGTCGACCTCCGGCCCGACGCCGGCCACGTGCGCCAAGGCCAGACGCTGCCGATCCTGGAATTCCTGCTGACCCCGGAAGGGACCGAGTCCCATGCCTGACAGCCTCCGGCACCCCCACGGGACGTCCGTCCTGGTGTGCGGGCAGGACGGCGCGAAGCTGTCCGGCGGTGAGTCTGGCTTAGGGGCGCCGGCCCGCGCCGGTCGCCAGTTCGCGGATCCGTCCCGGGCCGCCGGCCTGGGGAGCGAGCGGCGGCGTCTCCATTCCGGCGCCGGTACGCATGCCCTCCAGCAGTTCCTCGACTGCATCCAGCGCGGTGTGGCGGGGCCGCCAGCCGAGCACGGTCCGGGCGCGCTTGGTGTCCATCATCGGAATCTGCAGCATCATCTCCACCAGGCCGGGAGAGGCCGGGATCAGGTGCAGGTGCCACGCCGCGGCGACGGCGGTCCTGGCGAGCCACGGCGACCAGGGCACGAGCCGGGCATCGAGCAGCCCGGCCAGCATCGCGGCGTCCAGCGGGGGGTCGGCGGCGAGGTTGAACGCGCCGAAGACCGAGCGGGTGACGGCCAGGCGGTAGGCCTCCCCCGCGTCGGCGGAGTGCATGCCCTGGAAGCGCAGGCCGGCCACGTCGGGCACGAACGGGACCAGGCCGCGGCGGACGAGCCGGTGCGGCAGCAGGGGTCCGGCGAACAGGCGGCGCTGCTCGGCGGCCGACTCCCGCTTGAAGATGAAGCCCGGGCGCATCCGCACGACCCGGATGCTCGGATGGTCGCGCTCGAAGGTGTCGAGCACCCGTTCCAGGTAGGCCTTCTCCCGGGAGTAGGCGGCGCGCGGCCACCCGTCGGTCGGCCAGCTCTCGTCCACCGGACGGTCCTTCGGCCCCGGCGAGTATGCCCCTACCGAGGAGGCGTGCACCAGGATCTGCACGCCCGCCTCCGCCACGGCCCGGATGACCCGCATGCCGCCCAGGACGTTCGCCCGCCAGGTCGCCACCGGGTCGTGGGTCGGCTGGAACAGCCAGGCGAGGTTGATCACGGCGTCGGCGCCGGAGAACAGGCTTCTGAGGTCGCTCGTGGTGACGTCGGCCGACCGCCACTCGGTCCTGCCGGGCCGCCGGGCGGGCAGCCGCCGGGCCACTCCGGTGATCGAGGTGACGTCGGGGTCGGACTCCAGCGCGGAGATCACGCTCGTCCCGACGTTGCCGGTCGCGCCCACCACGATGACTCTCATATGACGCTGCTGCCCCGCGCCCACGTGGCGAAACGCGGGCATAGATGACCATATGCCCGCTTTGGTGCACCCCTTGCCCCGATCTCTCACCCGGCATGGGGCCCCAGCGGACGGCTGAAAGGAGCGGGGTTCTGCACGAACTCGTGAACAACTTGGCGCCGTCCAGGTCCTGCTCGTCCCGTAGGCGGTGCCGCGGGGGATCGACGCGGCCGGGGGCCGCCGGTGGGACGCCTATGCGAACGCGTAGCACTCCACCTCGGCGCGCCGGCGTGTCACCCCGGCCCTGACCGCCCGCGTGACGCACCGGCGTTCATTCCTGCTCAGCATGAGCTTCCCGCAGACGACGATGCCGGAATACGCGCGGCAGTCGAGCCGTGGATTGTTCCTCCTGCCGATGCGGTAATGCGTTTTCACCGCCGCCCGGCATTTCTTCCGCAGGGCCGGCGTGTTCGAATACCGGCACTGGCGGATCATTATCTTGTACTGCGCCCTGCCCACCGTCGTCTTTCGCGAGGCCTCCGCCGCGCCGCCCGTGACGACGAATCCCGCCGCGGTCACCATGAGCAGCACGGCCATGGCGAATATTCGCTGTATTCGCTTCATCATGCTTCCCCCCGCGCCAACGATAACGCGCGGCCCGCCGCCGCTTCCTCGCCGGGCTGAGCGGGGACGCGGAAGGCGCGTCAGGGACGGGGGAACGCCGAGGGGCATCGGGTGCCGGGGGCGTCAGACGCGTGAGAGGGCCGCGAGGATCGTGTCGGCGATGAGCCGGTGGCCGGTCGCGTCGGGGTGGTCGCCGTCGGCGGCCAGCAGGTCGGTGTCGTCCCTCGTCCCGTCGTGGCCGTTGAACGGCGTGTAGAGGTCGACGTAGCGCACGCCGGCGTCGGCGGCCGACGCGGCGAGGGTCGCGTTGACCGCCCGGGTGAGCGCGTCACTGGTGGCGACGTACTCCTGTCCCCGGGAACGCCCGGGGGCGCCGTCCACGAACACGTTCCAGTAGCCGGTGACGACGATCCGGCCGCCGGCCCGCGTGTTCAGGGCGTGCACCTGGCGCAGGACGGAGGCCATGCCGGTGCGAAGCCGCGCGAGTTCGTCCTGGTAGCAGGCCAGGCCCGCGCTCGGGGCACAGGCCTCGTCGGCGATGGGGTCGCTGTCGAAGTCGTTGGCGCCGACGGTGATGACGATCAGATCGGCCTCCGACACGGCCGAGCGGGTCTCGTCCTCCGCCAGCAGGTCGAGCAGGCCCTGTGTCGTCAGCCCGGCCACGGCGAGGTTCCTGCTCTGGACCGGCGTGCCCTGCTCGGCCTCCAGCGCCTCGCCGATGAGCGAGACGTAGGGACGGCAGTCGCACGCGGACCCCGCCGGCACCGAGTCGCCCAGGCCGACCACCGTGCCGACCTTGGCGGTGGCCCGCGCGAGCCCCTTCACGGCAGGGGGCGCGGCGGCCGGCGGCGGGCCGGATGCGGCCGACACGGAGACGTGGCCGCCTTCCCGCGCGCCCGTGCCCAGCACTCCGGCGGCGGAGGCGGCCTCCAGCGCGCCGCCGAGGACGGCGGGCACGGCGAGCAGCATGATGCCCGCCCGCATGCGCAAGCGGCGTGCGGCTCCGGCCGCCCGCCGGGCACGACGCGGGCGGAGGCCGCCGCCGACGCGTGGAGTGGGCATGGGCCCATGGTGCGCCGCCATGCTGGACGCGGGGTGAGCGCTGCCTGAGGACACGCTGAGAGAAGCTACTCCTCCTGCGGCCCGCGCTCAGGCCCGGCGGGAATCCTCGACGTGGTTTTTACCGGCGCTCCCGGATTCCCCGAGGAGTTCGGCGATGATCGCGGCGTGGCTGTGCTCGAAGTCCCTGGTGGCGGTGAGCAGCGTCATCGGACCGTCCTCGGCCAGTTCCCCGAGCCGGTCGAGGGCGGAACGGCGGACCGGATCCGCCAGCTCGGCACGGTAGCGGTGCCGGAAGTCCTCGAACTTGGCCGGGTCGTGGCCGTACCAGATGCGCAGCTCGCCGGACGGGGCCACGTCCTTGACCCATTCATCGACGTTCGCCTCCTCTTTGGACAGGCCACGTGGCCAAAGGCGGTCTACGAGCACCCGCTTGCCGTCGTCGGGGGAAGGATCGTCGTAGACGCGGCGCAGCCGTACGGTCATCTGCCGCCCTCCCATCACCCGGGCACTGGAAATATGCCGCAATAAGGGAGATATGCCCGGTTCAGCGGCCCTCACCCTGACTGCCGGCACGCAGCCGCCGTCGCGGCGACGAACCGGCCCCGCCGGGCGCCGATCCCCTGAGCACGACCCTGGGGTCCCGCGTGCCGAGGTCGAGGTACATGCGGACCTGGTCGAAACGCTCGAGGCCGACCTCGACGACGTTGGGCAACCGGCCCCACACCCGGAACCCGAGCTCCTCGTACAGCTCGATCGCCCCGTGGTTGTTGCCGCGGGCGCTGAGGGTCAGCGTCTCCATTCCCGCGGCGCGGGCGCCGGCGATCAGGGCCTCCACGACCCGGCGGCCGAGGCCGAGACCGCGTGCCGACGGGTGCGCCATGACCTTGCCGATCTCGGCCGAGTGCGCGAAGACCTGCGCGGACGCGCGCTTCCAGAGCCCCATGGCCTGCGCCACGCCGTCCACCCGCGCGACGACCAGGGCCGCGCGGCCGTGCCGGACGTCGGCCAGGACGCCGTCCAGGAAGGGGTCGGTCTCGTCCCTGCCGGGCGGACGCAGGAAGCCGACGGCTCCGCCGAGCTCCACGACCGCGTGCACCACGCGGTGGACCTCCTCGCGCAGGACGTCGTCGGCCATGGACGGCCAGGTCAGATCGATCCGGGGAGACATGACTTCGAATTATGCACGCTCGCCGCCCCCCGGCCTCCAGCACCCCGTCCCGCACCATCCCGGCCCCGCGAGGGGAACATGACGTGGATCACAGCGGCCGATGTCACGCCACCGGACCGGGTTGCGGAGGGCCGGGGGGCTCAGCCCCGGCGGGAGGCGAGGGCGAGGTCGAGCCGGTCGCCGTAGGCCGCGAGCAGCAGGCGGGCCTCGTCGGCGTCCAGGCGGCGCTCGACCATGATCACGGCGGTCTTCACCTCGTGACCGGCGTCCTCCAGGGCGCGGCGGGCCACGGAGAGGTCGGCGCCGGTGATGTCCCCCACGATGCGCGCGGCCCGGTTGACCAGCTTGGTGTTGCTCGCCGACACCTCGATCATGTAGTTCCCGAAGGTCCGGCCACACTTGATCATGGAGATCGTCGAGATCATGTTGAGGACGAGCTTCTGCGCCGTACCGGCCTTCAGCCGCGTCGAGCCGGCCACCACCTCAGGCCCGACGATCACCTCGATCGCGTGGTCGGCGGCCTCCGAGAGCGGCACGCCGGTGTTACAGGAGAGCCCCGCCGTGAGCGCGCCGAGGCGGCGGGCCTCCGCCACCGCGGCGACCACGAACGGCGCCCGCCCGCTGGCCGAGATGCCCACCACGGAGTCACGGGGGCCGGCACCCTGCTCGCGGATGGCGGCGGCGCCCGCCTCCGCGTCGTCCTCCGCCCCCTCGACCGACCGGGTCAGCGCGTCCACTCCGCCGGCGATGATGCCGCGCACCCTCTCGGGGTCGGTGCCGAAGGTCGGCGGGCATTCGGAGGCGTCGAGCACCGCCAGCCGCCCGGAGGTGCCGGCGCCGACGTACAGCAGCCGCCCGCCGTCCCGCATCCGGGCGGCGATGTCGTCGATGGCGGCCGAGATCGCCGGTACGGCTCGCGCGACCGCGGCCGGCACCATGGCGTCGGCCGCGTTCATGAGCCGCGCGATCTCGTCGGTCGGCAGCCGGTCGATCTGGCGGTACCGCGGATCGTTCTGCTCCGTCGTGGCCAGAGTGGCGGCTGGTCGCATCATGACTCCTCATCTTCCGGGGGGATTTCCGGGGATCGTCCAGTGGTCTGCCGGGGGCCGCGCCCGGCGTCCGGTGGGTCCGCGGCCGAGGTCAGCCGAGGAAGCGGCGGTAGAGCCAGAAGACCCGCTCCACGCGCGCGCCGACGGCCCTGGCGTAGAAGTGGACCGGCCCTACCCAGGCGATCTGGGTGCTGCGCTGCCCGGCCGCCGCCTGCTCCTCCAGGCAGCGCCGCAGCAGGACCCTGCCGACGCCGAGCCCGCGCGCGGCCTCGGCGGTGCCCATCGGGCCGAACCACAGCGGCCGGGTACCCCAGGCCGCGAAGCCGAGGATCTCGCCCTCGCGGGTCGCGTAGTGGCAGCCGCTCGCCTGCTCGACCTCCCAGGCCCAGGCGTCGTTCCAGTGCTCCCTGACGAACGCGGCCACCTCGGCGCGCTCGCCCGGCGCCGCGTAGTGCAGGGCGACCCCGGCGGCGGCCAGGCGGGCCCGCTCGCCGTCGTCGCCGCCCGCCGCGCCGCCCGGGGCGTACGCCGTGAGGTCGGCGGTCATGTTCCAGGCGGTCCGGTACCTCTCGTAGCCGAGGCTCTCGGCCAGGCAGGCCGCCGGGGTGTAGCGCACGTCGATGCCCGGCCACGCGTAGCAGGGCGGGTTGCCCGCCAGGCGCACCTCGCGCACGCCCCGCTCGGCCAGCCAGTCCTCGGCCGCCCTGAGCAGGTCCCTGCCGACGCCCCGGCCCTGGGCGGAGGGGCGTACGGCGATCAGGTCCACGTGGCCCACGCCCCCGGTGGACGACAGCGAGGCGAACACGACCCCGTCGAGGCAGGGCGCGACCAGGGCCGTCCACTCGCGCCCCTCGGGCGGGTGCGCGAGCCTGGACACGATCAGCGCCGCCTCGGGCGCGTCGAAGGTGAGGGCGTCGCGCGCGAGCTCCTCGATGACGGGCAGCTCGGTGGGGAGCGCGGCGCGGATGCCGCCGCTCATGCGACCGCCTCCACGGGGATCACGTCGCGCCGCTGCGGGTGGAAGCACGCGTACTGGTGCGCGGGGTCCGTGCCCGCGGTGAGGATCGGCAGCTCGGCCTCGCAACGCTTGGTACGGAAAGGGCATCGGCGGGCGAACAGGCATCCGCCGTCCGCCTGGCGCTCGTCGAGCGCCTCGGTCGGCACGACGCGCTCCGGCCCGGGGCGCTCCAGCCCGTGCAGGACGGGGATCGCCGACAGCAGCGACTGGGTGTAGGGGTGCACGGGGGCGGAGATGACGGTCTCGGTCAGCCCCCGCTCCACGACCTGCCCCCGGTAGAGCACGTACAGCTCCCCCTCGCCGCCGATGTACCTGGCGGTGGCGATGTCGTGGGTGATGAACAGCACGCTCACCCCGAGCCGCTCACGCAGGTCCTTGAGCAGGGCGAGGATGCTCAGCCGCATCGACACGTCGATCATCGACACCGACTCGTCGGCCACCAGCATGTCGGGGTCCACGGTGAGCGCGCGGGCGATGACCACGCGCTGGCGCATGCCGCCCGAGAGCTGGTGGGGGTAGCGGCCGAGGACGTACCCGGGGTCGATGCCCACCAGGGAGAGCAGTTCCTCGGCGCGCTCGTCGATCCACGACGCCGGGCGGCCGGTCTTGGACGCCCGCAGCGACAGCGGGGCCCGCAGGGTCTGGTGGATCGTGCGCGTCGGGTTGAGCGCCGAGTACGGGTCCTGGTGGATGAGCTGGATCCTGCGGAAGTACGGCCGGCGCCGCCTGGGGCTGAGAGGCGTCATCGGCGTGCCGTCGATGACGATCTCGCCGGAGTCGTAGGTCTCCAGCCCCGCGATGATCCGCCCGAGCGTGGTCTTGCCGCATCCGGACTCGCCGATGAAGGAGACCGCTCCGCCCTTGGGGACGGTGAAGTCGACCCCGCGGAGCGCCTGGACGTTCCGGCCGCCGAGGACGTCGCCGCGCTGCTTGTAGGTCTTGGTGACGCCGGTTCCGATGATCATGGGTGCTCCTCCCGCTGTGCCGTGTGCCGGGACCGCTCCACCGCGTGACAGGCGACGGTCCTGCCGTCCTCGATGACCGGCGGCGGCTCCACCGTCGCGCAGATGTCCATGCGGAGCGGGCAGCGCTCCTGGAACACGCAGCCGCTCGCGGGCAGCGTGCCGAGCGTGGGCGGGCGTCCGGGTAGCGCCCGGGCCTGCTCGATGTCGCCCGACAGGCGCGGAATCGCCCTGATCAGCCCCTGGGTGTAGGGGTGACTGGGCGCGCCGAGCACTTCCATGGTGGGGCCGTGCTCGACCACCCGCCCGCCGTACATGACGGCGAGGCGGTCGGTGACCTCGGCGGCGACGCCGATGTCGTGGGTGACCATGAGCGTGGTCAGCCCGCGCTCTTTGTGCACCTCGCGGATGATCCGCAGGATCGTGGCCTGGGTGATCATGTCGAGTGCCGTGGTGGGCTCGTCGAGGATGACGAGCTGGGCGTTGAGCACGAGCGCGAGCATGATCCCGACGCGCTGGCGCATGCCCCCGGACAGCTCGTGCTGGTGGGAGTCCAGCACGCGGGCGCCGTCCAGGCCCATCCGCTCCAGCAGGCTCTTGGCGTCGCGTACGAGCGCGCGCCGGTCCTCCACGCCGTGGGAGCGGCCGAGGTCGAGGAGTTGCTTGCCGACCGTCTTGAGCGGGTTGAGGGAGTTCTGCGCGGCCTGGAAGACGTACCCGAGGTGCCGGCCGCGCGCCTGGCGCAGCCGGTCGCCGTGCAGGTCGACGACGTTGCCGAGCCCGTCGATCTCCACGCTGCCGCCCGCGATGCGGCCGGGCGGCTGGACGGCGTTCAGCAGGGAGAGCGCCAGCGTGGACTTGCCGGAGCCGGACTCCCCCACGATGCCGGTGATCGTGCCGGGGTCGATCGTGAGGCTGACGCCGCCGAGGGCGGGCAGTTCTCCGAGCGGGGTCTTGTACACGACGGTGAGGTCGCGGACGCGGACGCCGGGCGCCGTCGTGGCCCCCGGTCCGGCGATCAGGCCGGACGCGGAGTGGGAATCGGGACGGGGGGTCTCCCCGGCCCTGTGGGAGATGGTGATCACCGGTTACTCCTCACGCAGCCGTGGGTTGAAGATCTCGTCCATCGCGTCGACGATGAGCACGATGCCGAGCGTGAGCAGCAGGATGGCGAGCAGCGGCGCCAGCAGGTACGGCAGCGCCGCGGCGCTGGTCAGCGCCCCGCCGCCGAAGACCGCGAGGTTCAGCATCACGCCCCAGTTGTTGGAGTCGAACGGCAGTACGCCGAGGAAGAACAGGCCCACCTGGGCGTAGATCGCGCCGGTGACCGCGATGAGCATGTTCATCGCGATGTAGGGCGCCATGCTGGGCAGCAGTTCGCGCCCGATGATGTGCGTGGTGGACAGCCCGAGCCCCCGGGCCGCCTCAATGAAGCCTCGCTCGCGCAGGGACAGCGTCTGGGACCGCACGGCCCGCGCGATGCCGCCCCAGCCGAGCAGGCCGAGGACCAGGCCCATCTCCAGCGGGCCCTGGAACTTCCACACGGTCGACAGCACCAGCAGCAGCGGCAGGCCGGGGATGGTCAGCTGCAGGTCGGTGATCCGCATGAGAACGGTGTCCCAGCGCCCTCGGTGGAAGCCGGCGAGCAGGCCCAGCACCGTGCCGAGCGCGACCGTGATGACGGCGGTGACCAGGCCGGTGAGGATGACGTAGCGCGCGCCGGTGACCACCAGCGCGAGCACGTCGGTGCCCTCGAAGTCCGTGCCGAAGGGATGCGCCAGGCTCGGCGCGGCGTAGAGCGCGTTGTCGTCGCGCGGCAGGTGCGCCGGGTAGAGCATGGGCCCGACCAGGGCCATGGCCGCGAACAGGGCGACGATGGCGACGCCGAGGATGCGGCTGGGCTTGCGGCGCAGCACGCGCCCGACGCCCCGCCAGAAGTTGCGCCGCAGGCTCGCGCGCCTGCTCCCCTGACCGCCGCCGCCTGGGAGGATGGCCGTCACCGTCATGCCGTGCCTCCAGTGCGCACTCGCGGGTCGATCACCGCGTACAGCAGGTCCGCCGCGATGTTGGCGATGATGATCGCCACCGTGGTCACCAGGAAGGTGCCCCCCATGAGCGCGTAGTCGCGGGCGCCGATGCTGTTGACGAGCAGCAGCCCGAGTCCCGGGTAGTTGAAGATCCGCTCGATGAAGATGGCGCCGCCGAACAGCATGCCGAGCGAGAGCGCGAGGATCGTGAAGAGCGGCAGGATCGCGTTGCGCGCGATGTAGCGGAACAGGACGCCCCGCGAGAGCCCCCGCAGCTCGGCGGCCAGGATGAAGTCGTCGCCGAGCACGGTCGCCACGCTCGACTTCATCGCCAGCACCCAGCCGCCGTAGCTGGCCAGCGCGTAGGTGAGCACGGGCAGCGTCGCGTGCTGGATGAGCGAGGCGAGGTATCCGGCGTTGAAGCCGGGGACGAACTCGACGTCGACCGGCCCGCCGGCGGGGAGGATCGGCCACAGCGTCGTGAAGATCGCCAGGACGAGGAGCCCGATGACGTACTGGGGCACGCCGTGCAGCAGCGAGCCCGAGATCGACAGCAGGTCGCCGAGCTTGCCCGACCGCTTGATGCCCGCGTAGACGCCGAGCGTCACGCCGAGCACGAAGCTCAGCAGCGTGCCTCCGAGCACCGGTAGCACGGTCCACTTGGCGGCCGAGCCGAGCAGCGTGACCACCTCGGTGCCCGGGGTGCTGAGCGACTGCCCGAGGTCGAGGTGGAGCAGCGCCTTCATGTAACCGGTGTACTGCTCCCACAGGCTGCCGGTGGGCAGGAACCCGTAGAGCGCGGCCGTGGCGCGCTGCGCCTCGTCCGGGGACATGCCCTTCTCGATCAGCGTCTCGTACTGGCCGAGGACCGGGTTGCCGGGGATGTTGCGGATGATCACGAAGCTGATGGTGGTGACCACCCAGATCATGACGAGGCCGCGGACGACGTGGCCCGCGAGCCGTCGTACCACAGGGTTCACCCGGGGAGCACCCCGGACAGCGATGAGCGTCATAGGCTACTTTTTCCTGATCATGCCGAGTTGCATCCACACGCCCGCGGGGAGCCGCAGGGACTCGTCGCCGGCCGGCGGCCAGCCGTTGTAGCGGGTCGTGTTGACGAACTGGGTGTTGACGTAGTCGTAGATCTGGACGACCGGCAGCTGCTGGTTCGTCAGCCTGGCGAGCGTGCCGACGATGCGCTTCTGCTCGGCCGGGGAGGCGAGGTTCAGCCGGTTGGTGAGCTCACCGGGGTTCAGCCCGCCGATCGTCTCGGGGCCGCCCATCCAGTTGCCGTCCTTGCCCGGCGGAGAGTGCCTGAGCTGCCCGGCCAGGAGCGACCAGCCGTTGGCCGACCCGTACAGGCGCTGGTAGATGTTGTACGGCGAGGGCCCGAGCGCCATCAGCCAGAAGCCGATGTCGATCTTCCCGGCCGCGAGCTCGTCCAGGTACAGGACGTAGTCCGCGGAGGTGATCACGCTCGCCTCGATGCCGTGGTCGTTGAGCTGGCTCGTGATCGACTTGGCGGCGGCGACCCAGTCGGAGAAGGACGCGGGCACGTTGATCCGTACCTTCCAGGGCTTGCCGTCCGGCATCGCCCACACGCCGTCCTTCTTGACCATGCCCGCGGCCCGCAGCTCCTGCTCGGCCTTGGCCGGATCGACCTTGTAGGGGTCCAGGGCGGCGAGCCCGTCGCCCAGCCAGGCCTTCGCCGAGCTGCCGTGGATGCCGGTGGTGGTGACCGCGGGCGTCCCCGCCTCGGGCGAGGCGATCTTCGTGACCTGGTTCCTGTCGATCAGGTAGGCGAGCGCCCGGCGCACGTGGACGTTGTCGTACGGCTTGCGTGCCTGGTTGAACGCCATGGACACCGCCACCGGGGAGTAACCCTTGCGGATCTCGTTGCCCGGGGCCTCCTTGATCTTCGCCATGACCGCGGCGGGCACGGCCGTGAACGGCGCGCTGTCCAGCTTGCCGGAGACCAGGTAGTTCCAGATCTGCTCGTTGCCGGTGTAGTTCAGCACCTTCACCTTGTCGGGCACGATCCTGGCCGCGTCGTAGAAGTGCGGGTTCTTCTTCAGCAGCGCCGCGCCGGGGTTGATCCGCTCCAGGACGAACGGGCCCGCCGAGACGTCCTCGCGGGGCGCGAAGGTGATGACCTTCTGCGCCAGCCCGGTGATCGCGGCCTTGGCCTTGTCGGCGGCCGGTCCGGTGCCCCTGGCGGCCTCCAGCGTGGTCCAGAAGCCCGCGGGCAGCAGCGAGCCGTAGACGTGGGCGGGGACGACGACCGTGGACAGGACGTTGCGCAGGAACACGTTGCTGTGGTTCGCCCCTTGGGTGACCTTGATGGTCTTGTCGTCCAGGATCTGGATGTCGGCCGCCGCGCCGGCCGCGCCCGCGTTGACGGTGTACGCGCTGCCGCCCTGCGTGTAGGCGAGGCCGATGGAGGTGCGGATGTCCTCGCTGGTGACCGGTCTGCCGTCCGACCAGCGGGCGTTCGGCTGCAGATGCACGACGACCTCGCCCTGGTCGGGCGTGGTGGTCCAGCTGCGGGCGATGCCCGGGTAGAACTGGTTGGGGTCGGTCAGGTTGTTCTTCGGCCAGGCCAGCGCCATGGCGTCGTAGCCGACGAAGGTGCTGCCCTGAGGGTTGAAGGGATTGATCGGCGCGGTGGCGTCGATCTGCTTCGAACCGTCGATCGTGGTGTAGATCCCGCCTGTACCGGCAGTATCGGCCGTCTCCGTGGTGCCGCAGGCAGTGGCTGTGGCGATCGCCGCCAGGGCCGCGATCGCTGCGAGTCGCTTCATGAAGTGCTCTCCAGGTCCCCGATTGCCAGGACCATACGGGCGCCAAGGCGAGGTGGTCAATATTTTCCTCCATGCAGACTAGCATGGAGTTTCTTTTTACTTACCCCGTCTAGCTGCGGAAACGCCCCGTAGACCCTGTGCCGACGGCCTTCCGGGCATGCGAAAGGGCCGCCATCCGAACGATCCGGATGGCGGCCCTCGACACGGCGCCGAAGCCGTCGGGCTCCCCGCGCGGGCGGCGGCGAAGACCGCCCGCGCGCGGGAGGCGGGCTCAGGCGCCCAGCAGCTTGCGGACGCGATCGGCGCCCACCGCGAGCAGCAGCGTCGGCAGGCGCGGACCGGTGTCCCGCCCGACCAGCAGCGTGTACAGCAGGGCGAAGAACTCGCGCTGGGCGACCTTCAGCTCGGGAGTCGGCTTGGCGTCCGGCGCCAGCCCCGCCCGCACCTTGGGCACGCCGTACACCAGCGAGGTCAGCCCGTCGAGCGACCAGTGCTCGTCCAGGCCCTCGAGCAGCAGCCGCAGCGACTCACGCCCGTCCTCGCCGAGGGAGGCCAGCAGCGCCGTGTCGGGCTCCTCACGCACGCGCGTGCGCTGCTCGGCCGGCACCTGCGTGGTGATCCACCGCTCCGCGCGGTCGAGCCGCGGCCGGGTCTCGTCCAGGGACGTGATGGGGTGCTCGGCGTCGAGATCGCGCAGGATTCGCAGCGTCTGCTCGCTGTCGCCCGTGGTGATGTCGACGATCGAGGCGAGCGTGCGGTAGGGCAGCGGCCTCGGCGTGACCGGCAGCGGGCCCGAGGCCGTGCCGATCGCCCGGGTGTACGCGGCCACGTCCGCGGGCAGCGCCGTGCCATCGTCGATCTTGCGCTCCAGGGCGTCCCACTCGTCGTAGAGCCGCTGGATCTCCTGGTCGAAGGCGACCTTGAACGACTGGTTCGGCTTGCGCCGGGCGTACAGCCAGCGCAGCAGCGGCGCCTCCATGATCTCCAGAGCGTCGGCCGGGGTCGGCACGGCCCCCTTGGAGCTGCTCATCTTGGCCATGCCGCTGATGCCGACGAAGGCGTACATCGGCCCGATCGGCTGGTCGGCGCCGAAGACCTCCTTGATGATCTGCCCGCCGACGACGAACGAGGACCCCGGCGAGCTGTGGTCGACGCCGGAGGGCTCGAAGACGACGTCTTCGTACGCCCAGCGCATCGGCCAGTCGACCTTCCACACGAGCTTGCCCCGGTTGTGCTCCGACAGCCGCACGGTCTCGGAATGGCCGCAGACGCAGGTGTAGGACAGCTCGGTGGTGTCGTCGTCGTAGGCGGTGACCGTGGTCATGTCGCGCTCGCAGACCGAGCAGTACGGCTTGTACGGGAAGTAGCCCGCCGCGGCCATGCCGTCGTCCTCGGAGGCGGCGCCCGAGCCCTCGGCGGCGGCCTCGGCCGCGGCCGCGTCGGCCTCGTCGAGCTTCTGCTGGGGCTTCTTGGCCGCGGCCGGCTTGGCCTTCGTGCGGTAGCGGTCGAGGATCGCGTCGATGCGCCCGCGCTCGCGCATGGCGAGCAGGATCTGCTCGCGGTAGGCGCCCGAGGTGTACATAGCGGTCTGGCTGATGCCGTGGAACTCGATGCCCAGCTCGGCCAGCGCCGCCTTCATCGGCGCCTTGAAGTGCTCGGCCCAGTTGGGGTGCTCGCTGCCGGGCGGCGCGGGGACGGAGGTCAGCGGCTTGCCGATGTGCTCCGACCAGGACGAGTCGACCCCCGCCGGGACCTTGCGGAACCGGTCGTAGTCGTCCCAGGAGATGATGTGGACCACCTCGTGGCCACGGCGCCGGATCTCGTCGGCGACCAGGTGGGGCGTCATGACCTCGCGCAGGTTGCCGAGGTGGACGGGGCCCGAGGGGCTGAGGCCCGAGGCGCAGACGATCGGTTTGCCGGAGGCGCGGCGCTCCGCCTCGGCAATGACCTCGTCCGCGAATCGTGAGACCCAGTCGGCCTCAGCGCTCATAGCCACGATCGGCACTTCCTTCCTCGAAAGCCTGACGCCTCCATTGTCCCGGACCGATGCGGCAACCCGCGCCAGCCTCTCCGAGTACGCCGGATAAGGGCTGTTATGTCGGTCGGCACTGGCAAGATCATGTGCTGGGAGACGCGATGTCGAAGGGATCCCACCATGAGCGGTGCGACGGCGGCCGATTATGCCTGGTTCGACGAGGAATACGGAGAGAGTTTTGTCATCACAGGCTTCTGCCTGACCTTCGTCAAAGACGTCGTCCCCGAGGAGGCGTTACGCCGGATCGGCGTCACTCCCGATCCGGCGGCCGGCCTCGACGACATCTCGGGCCACCCCATCGCCGCGTACGCCGCCTTCGGCGGCACCGTCCTGCTCGAACCGAACGGCTTCGCCGGAACCATGACCGAGGTGGTCCGGCGGCTCTCGGCGGGCACCGCCATGGCCTCCGTGTTCCTCAACGTCAACGCCCACCAGCAGTTCCTCTTCGCCGCCGACGGGCGGCTCGTCACCGGCTTCGAGCCCGACGGCCCCGACGTGCGCTGGGGCGCCGACCCCGACCGCCTCCTGCCGTACATGTCGGATCTCGGCATGCCGACCGAAGAGGAAGAGGTCGACGCCGCCCTCGACGACGACGAAGGCGACGACCCCATCCTGACCACGATGGCCCTCGCCGAGCGCGCGACCGGGGTCCGGCTGACCCGCGACCACCTCGCCCGGCCCGCGCTCATCGGCTCCTCCGGACACCTTTACTGACGCCACCGGCACCGGCCGCGCCGGTCACCTGCCGGGCGGCCCATCGACGGCGCCGGCCCGTCACGGCGTGTCGGCCGCCTCGCCCACCGCGATGTCGGCGAACGCGGCGTCCATGCACGGGCCGAGCGCGTGGCCGGAGGCGGTGAGCAGGTCGGCGATCAGGAGCGAGGCGTGCCGGACGACGTCCTTGGCCTCGATCGGGAACGCCTCCGGATCCAGCTGGTGCACGCCGAGGGCCCCGGCCACCAGCATGACCAGGACGTCCACGTCGACGGTGGGGTACCAGCCCGCGGCCGACCGCGCGCAGCGCCCGACCAGCGCCCGCACGTCGTCGGCGGTGAGCCCGCCGGGGTGCATGTCCTCCAGCAGCACTCTGGTCACGGTGCCGAGTACGAGGCCGGCCTGCGCCGCGTCCAGCGCGGCGAGCGGCCCGGCGGCCCGTTCGAACTCCTCCGGGTCGCGGGCCTGCGCGGCGGCCACGGCGCCGGCCGCCGCCTCGGCGATGGCCCGCGCGGGCTTGGGCAGGTGAACCCAGGACACGCTCATCGGCTCCTTCGGCGACGGGGATTTCCAGACCAGCCATTATGCGCCGTGCGCGGCCCGGCCGAACGGGCCCATAGGGCAGAGGGCTCCGGCGCCGGTTGGTAGTGTTCATTGCGGCGGGCAGGCGGCCCTGCGCGAGCGCACGCCGAGACGGGAGGCCACATGACGTCGCGATCGGCCCAGCAGTCCTCTCAGCTCGATCAGTCCCCTTCCCGGGGCACCCGTGTCCGGGGCACCCGGCAGGCGGAGGCGCTGGTGGCGGTGCTCGGCACGCTGTCGGGGTTCCACAGCGCGCAGGAGATCCACGCCGAGCTGCGCCGCCGGGGCGAGCGCGTCGGCCTGACCACCGTCTACCGCCACCTGCAGGTGCTCAGCGAGGACGAGGCGGTCGACGCCATCCGCGACGAGAACGGCGAGACGCTCTACCGCCGCTGCGTGACCGGCTCCCATCACCACCACGTGACCTGCCGCTCGTGCGGGCGCAGCGTCGAGGTCGAGGGCAAGGACGTCGAGCGGTGGGCCGAGCGGGTCGCCGCCGAGGCGGGCTTCGTCGAC
This sequence comes from Sphaerisporangium perillae, assembly GCF_023276435.1. Classification (GTDB taxonomy): domain Bacteria; phylum Actinomycetota; class Actinomycetes; order Streptosporangiales; family Streptosporangiaceae; genus Sphaerisporangium; species Sphaerisporangium perillae. Next base: position 5,439 of record NZ_JALLPO010000013.1, on the reverse strand, counting down.
GTCGACCACACCGTGGAGATCTTCGGCGTGTGCCCGCCCTGCGCCTCCGCCCGGACCTGACCCCGAAGCAGGACGCCCGATCTGTCGCCTTTGAGGGGAAAACCCCCGATATGCCACAAGGACCGGTGCACCGGATGTGCCATGGAGAGGGCTCGCCGATTGTCGGACCCCCGGCCTACGCTGCTGGAGACCAGACAACGGAGGTGGCCATGGGCTTCGATCTCGACAATCCGGTCGTCCGGCTGTGCGGCGAGGGCATGCGAGCCGAGTCAGAGGGCAGGCCCGAGGTCGCGCGCCGGCTCTTCGACCAGGCATGGGCCGAGCGGGCCGACGACTTCGACGCCTGCGTGGCCGCCCACTACGTCGCCCGCCAGCAGGACTCCCCCGAGGAGACCCTCCTGTGGAACGCCGTCTCCCTGCACCACGCGAACGCCACGGGCGACGAGCGGGTCATCGACTTCTATCCCTCGCTCTACCTCAACATGGGCGCCTCCCACGAGCTGCTCGGCGATCCGGACGAGGCCGCGCGCTACTTCCGCCTCGCGGCCGAGCACGCCGGTGACCTGCCCGCCGGCCCCTACGGCGACATGCTCCGGCGCGGCATCGCCGACGGCCTCGACCGCGTGAGCCACTGAGCCACTGACCACCTGCGCCTCATCGGGCGCGGGCGGCGGCGCCGTCACCTCAGGGCGTCACAGGCTGACCCGTACGTGGTAGCGCTCCAGCCAGGAGTTGAACTGCAGGAGCCCTTCCATCGCGGCGCGCACGTCGTGGCGGCTGACCGTGCCCTGGGGCTGGTCGATCATGGCGCGGATCTTGACCATGTCGAGCAGCGGCTCCGCGAGCACGTGCCCGCTGTCGAGCAGCCGGGCGACCTCGTCGCGCAGTGCCTTCTCGTAGGCCGGGTCCTGCGTCGAGGGGTAGGGGCTCTTCCTGCGCTCCAGGACGGACTGCGGCAGCAGGTCGGCCACGGCGGCCCGCAGCAGGCTCTTCTCCCGCCCGTCGTAGGTCTTCATCGACCACGGCGCGTTGAAGACGTACTCCACGAGCCGGTGGTCGCAGAAGGGCACGCGGACCTCCAGGCCGACGCCCATGCTCATGCGGTCCTTGCGGTCGAGCAGCATCTGAACGAAGCGGGTGAGGTGGAGGTAGCTGATCTCGCGCATGCGCGCCTCCAGGCCGCTCTCGCCGGGCAGGCGCGGCACCTCGGCCAGGGCCTCGTGGTAGCGCTTGTCGCGGTATCCGGGGATGTCCAGCCGGCGCAGCACCTCCTCGTTCAGGACCTCGTCCAGCGCGACCAGCCGTGTCCCCGCGGCGAGCCAGGGGAAGGTGCCGGCGTTGACCGTCGCGGGGTCGTGGAACCACCGGTAGCCGCCGAAGACCTCGTCGGCCGACTCGCCGGACAGCGCGACGGTCGAGTGCGCCCGGATCGCCCGGAACAGCAGGTAGAGCGAGGTGTCCATGTCGCCGACGCCGGTCGGCAGGTCGCGGGCCCGCAGCACCGCCGCCCGGACGCCGGGGTCCATGAGGTCGCCGGAGTCCAGGACGATGTCGGTGTGCTCGACGCCGTGGTGTTCCAGGTGCAGTACGAGATCGCGGACGTAGGGGGCGTCGGGGGTGTCGCGCATCGCGTCCGGGCTGAAGTTCTCGGTGTAGCCGGCGAAGTCGACGGAGAACGAGCGGAGCTTGCCCTGGCCGTGCTCGCGCAGGGCCTCGGCGGCGAGCGCGGTGACCGCGCTGGAGTCCAGCCCGCCGGACAGCAGCGAGCACAGCGGCACGTCGGAGATCAGTTGCCGTTCGATGATGTCGTCCAGCAGCCCGCGGACGGTGCGGATGGTGGTGGGCAGGTCGTCGGGGTGCTCGCGGGACTCCAGCCACCAGTACCGCCGCTTGGTGAGGCCGTCCCGGTTCACCTTGACGACTCCGCCGGGACGTACCTCGCGCATGCCCCGGAAGATCGCGTATTCGGGGGTCTTGACGAACACCAGCAGCTCTCTCATGCCATCGGCCTCGACCACGGGTTCCCCGGCGAGGGAGTTGGCGAGGATCGCCTTGGGCTCGGAGCCGAACAGGACGCCGGCGGGGGTCGGGTAGTAGTACAGCGGCTTGATGCCGAGCCGGTCGCGCACGAGGAGGAGCTCCTCGCTGCGGGCGTCCCAGATACCGAAGGCGTACATGCCGTTCAGGTGGTCGCCGAGGTGCTCGCCCCATTCGAGGTAGGCCCGCAGCACGACCTCGGTGTCGCTGCGGGTGCGGAACCGGTGGCCGCGCGCCGCCAGCTCGGTGCGCAGTTCCTGGAAGTTGTACACCTCCCCGCTGTAGGTGAGGGCGGCGAGCACCTGACCGTCCTCCTCCACGACCATCGGCTGGCGGCCGCCCGCGATGTCGATGATCGCCAGCCGCCGGTGTCCCAGCGCGCCGTGCGGGGAGATCCACGTGCCCTCGTCGTCGGGTCCGCGGCAGCTCATGGTCTCGGTCATGTTGCCGAGCGTGTCGCGTGACTCCCGTAGGTCACTGCCGAAGTCCACCCACCCACAGATTCCGCACATCTCGACGACCCCACGTCTCGTCGGAGCAGGATGTTGTTCCACCTGGTCAAACGGCTATCCGGTGGCTTGTATGCCCGATCTCGCACCCCAGGGGCTAACATAGTTAGCCATGACGATCGCGAAACACGCCGAGGCGCCGGGCGCCGTCACAGGGCCCTCCCAAGGCGGCGACCTGCCGCGGCCGAGCCCGCTCAGCCCTCGCGCCGCGCAGATCGTGGCCGCCGCCCGCGAGCTGCTGGAGGAGGAGGGCCCCGGCGCCCTCACCATGCGGGCGCTGGCCGAGCGGATCGGCATCCGGGCGCCCTCGCTGTACAAGCACTTTGCCGACAAGGCCGCCGTCGAGGCGGCGCTCATCGAGCAGGGGCTCGCCGAGGTCGGGACGGTGCTGTACGCGGCGCTCGACGCGCCAGAGCCGGTCGTCTCGGTGCTCGAGGCCTACCGCCGCGCCGCGCTGGCCGCCCCGAACATGTACCGGCTGACCACCTCCGGGCCGCTCCCCCGGCACCGCCTCGCCGCAGGGCTGGAGGAGTGGGCGGGGACGCCGTTCTTCCTGGCCGCGGGCGATCCCCATCTCGCCCAGGCGCTCTGGTCGTTCGCGCACGGCATGGTGATCCTCGAGCTGGACGGGCGCTACCCGGAGGGCTCCGACCTCGGCCGCACCTGGAGCGAGGGCGCCCGCGCCTTCACCGCTCGCAAGGCTCACTGACGATGGCGGGGTGGCGGGGGTCGTCCACCCTGACCACCAGGTCCGCGGTGTCCCGCGGCGCGGCCTCCTCCTCGTACCGGGCGTAGGCGGGCAGGGTCCAGCGCAGGTCCTCGGCGGTACGGCGTGCCAGCGCGCCGGGCGACAGCCACAGGTGCACCGTGAGCTCGAACGGCAGCCAGCGGCCGAGCAGCAATGCCCCGTCCAGGAGCAGCACCGCGCCGGGCGGCATGGTCACGTACGGCGCGCGGGTGGCCCGGTCCGCGACGGCGTCCCAGAGCGTGGGCAGGACCTTTCCCGATCCGCCCGGATCGAGGGGGTTCAGCACCTCGCGGGACAGCCCGCCGTAGTCCACCCAGCCGTCGTAGAAGGCGTCGGGGTCGGTGCGGCCGTACTCGAAGCGGAGCGACGCCGGGCGCAGGAAGCCGTCCGCCGAGACGCGGAGGACCTCACGGCCTCGCAGGCGCAGCGGGTCGACGAGCAGGTCGGCCAGCTCGCCGGGCCGCGCCGCCGGGGCGCCGTCGACCGCGACGCGCACCCAGTCGGACTTCGGCGTGCCGGCGATGCGGTCGGCGAGTTCCTCGACCAGAGCGGAGGGCGAAATGGGGCGTACGTCCACTCCCCCATCCTCACCGATCTCGCGTGCGGGCAGATCCTGACGCCCCTTGCGCGAAAATTTCATGGCGTTTCATCCGGCCCGCGGCGGCCGGCGATCGTGATCAGGGACCCCACCTGCGGCGGGACCACGGACGCTGGAGAAGGGCCGCCCGGGGCACCGGTGACCGTTTCCCAGCCGCAGCACCGGCGACCTAGAGTTCTTGACGCGTAGGCGCTTTCGCATCGCTGGTCGGCAGTCGACGGCTGTTCCCCCCACGGCGACGACCGGTTACTTCACCAGGTCCTCGGTGACTCCTTGACGTCCTTCGCGTCCGTGACGTGCTCGAGCGTGCCGGACGCGCTGCCGCGACGGGCGTTCTCGGAAGCGCCGTGGGCCCACGTCGTAACCCCTCGAAAGGTGTTCCATGAGAAAGCGACGAAAGTTCTCCATCGCCGGTGCCGCCGCCGCGATCGCGACCCTGCTGATGGTCACGCTGCTGCCCGGCGAGGCCTCGGCCCACGGCGCGATGATGATCCCCGGCAGCCGCACCTACCTGTGCTGGAAGGACGGCCTCACCGCCAACGGCGCGATCGTGCCCAACAACCCCGCCTGCGCGGCCGCCATCGCGCAGAGCGGCAACAACTCCATGTACAACTGGTTCGCCGTGCTGCGCTCCGACGGCGGAGGCCGTACCAGCGGCTTCATCCCGGACGGGAAGCTGTGCAGCGGCGGCGCGGTCGTATACGACTTCAGCGGCTTCGACCTGGCCCGCAACGACTGGCCGGTGACCCACCTGACCTCCGGGGCCAACATCCAGTTCCGGTACAACAAGTGGGCCGCGCACCCGGGCGCGTTCCGCACCTACATCACCAAGGACAGCTGGAGCCCGACACGCCCGCTGGCCTGGAGCGACCTCGAGAGCACGCCCTTCTACACCGCGCAGGACCCGCCGAGCGTCGGCTCGCCCGGTAACGCCGACTCCTACTACTACTGGAACGCGACGCTCCCCTCCGGCAAGAGCGGCCGGCACATCATCTACTCGGTGTGGCAGCGGTCCGACAGCCAGGAGACCTTCTACAACTGCTCCGACGTCGTCTTCGACGGCGGCAACGGCAACGTCACCGGCATCGGCCCGGGCAACGGCGGCGGTCCGACCCCCACGCCCACGCCCACCGTGACCCCGACTCCGACCCCGACCCCGACGGGCGGCGCCGGCGGGTGCGCGGCCACCTTCAAGGCCACCGGCACCTGGGACAACGGCTACCAGGGCGAGGTGACGGTGAAGAACTCCGGCTCCAGCGCGATCAGCGGCTGGACGGTCAAGTGGACGCTGCCGAGCGGCTCGTCCATCAGCAACCTCTGGAACGGCACCTACACCTTGAGCGGCTCCGCCATCACGGTGAAGAACGCCGCCTACAACGGCAGTCTCGCGGGTAACGCCTCCACGACCTTCGGGTACGTGGCGACGGGTAGTGCCGGCACCCCGGCGCTCACCTGCACCAGCCCGTAACAGGACGCCGCACAGGCGATCAAGGGTCTCGAGCGACTGCCAGGGCGGCGTCGCGCACCGGTCGGAAGGCCGGTGCGCG